>WGMO01000002.1 GCA_016125075.1 Terrimonas sp. | reverse complement strand
GTATTTATTGCATAGAATTTGCTTCTACTATTGCATGAATTACATAACCGGAACTAATCGCCACCAAAGCTACTTTGCAACCCTTGAAGATCAGGTAGCTGCTGATAACCCTGTGCGGCTTATAGATGCCTTTGTAGATAAGCTGGAACTTGCAAAACTGGGTTTTACAAACACGGTACATAAAAGCGAGGGCCGGCCACCATATGAGCCGGGTGATTTATTAAAGCTTTACCTGTATGGATATTTAAATAAGATCCGCAGCAGCCGTAAACTTGAGCGGGAGTGCAGCCGCAATGTAGAATTGCATTGGCTGCTCAAACAACTGCAACCAAACTACCATACCATTGCCGACTTTAGAAAACTGCATAGATACAAACGTCCGCGTATTTGTGTCTGGAGAGGCTTCGGTTGATCATCCCCCCCGGCGACGAGTGTTTAATAGGCTTTCAAATGTTCAAATTTGTGATGTTGCCCAATAGACCCGGGTCGCCCCAGAGCTAAAGCCGAACAGCGATTTGCGGTTGACCGGCGCTTTGCGTCGCACCCTGCAGCACAAATGCGCATGTTAGTGGTTGTAGTTTGCGCTTTGACCTTGATTCCCGGATTATTTAAACTTATCAAGAGTGCTGTCCACCAGGTGTTCTATTTCAAAAAAATTGTTAGCAAGAACAGATACTTTATTTTGAAAATTATTTATGTTAAAATTTGTCCAGCCCTCCATTAACGTAAGTGGGCCAAAGTCTACACTTACATTTGGCCATTTAGATTTAAACTTCTTAAAACTTGTTCTGAAAGTATCTGCAAACTTTCTGCTTTCTATCGAATACCCTTTCATTTTTCGAAGCTTAAGTGCGTGTATATTGTAGAATATCTTTTTTTCTTGGAGTGTTGATTTGTTAACCCAAATCGAAAAGAATATTCTTGATTCAGACATCAGGGGGTTTTGAGATGGATTAGCCCAATGTTTTTTGTAGAGCTTCAAAAAAGCAGAATTTAACACCACCCCGACTGAGACTTCCATTTGTTTTCTGGTAAGAAGCGATTTGTCAAGTTGATCAGCTCCTTTTTGAAATTTTTCTAAATAGTTTGTAAAGTCCATTTATTGATTTTCTTCTGATCGTTAGATGTCGATTTACAATAACCGCTATCAATTAATTACAAGCACCCCCCTCAAAAAGATACCTTTAATTGCGTCAATGACACCCGATACGGCTGCATTCTTCCTCCGTTAATGGGTTTTTCAAATCCTGCCGCTTGGTTCTTTAGGATGGAGATTAGGTATTTCGGCTGCCCTTATTGCGCAAACGCGTCGTTAACCAGGCTATAAATATGGGTAAAAATATGGCGGTAAGGATCCATTCATATTTATTGGAAATAAATTCCCCAAATTTGGTGAGAATGTCTTTTTTCTTCGCAAAAATGATGACGGGTATATTCCGTGCCGGCAAATAAACCGCTTCACCGTCCTTTTCAATGATCTGCACCGATAATTTGAGCTCGTGCTGCCCTTCTTTCAACGGAGTGATCTTCCATTGCCATACCAGCTGTTTCCTTCCATTCCGGAAACTTTGCTCATCACTACCCAGCGGCTCTATTTCAAAACTGTTATCCAGGTTGCTGCCGCCAAAGGAGATCAGCTTTGCTTTCATCCTCGAACCAAAATCCATGGTCGTATCCATCTTGATCTTATCATCTGTTGCATTGGACTCTTCCAGCACTTGTAGGGTGGCCTTTTCCAAACTTTCATTCCTGGCTAAAATTAAGGTGGCCAGCTTGGGCAGGTTGACCTCCATGGTATCGTCTGCATGGAAAACCAGTAGGTTTTTATAGACTTTTTTTAACTGGTCGGTTCTTGAGACTGTGGGGGGCATGGCGCTTCCGCCTTCTTCGTTATCGGCATGATAGTCGGATCCGCCCACCGCCGAAACGGGTTTGTTTACCGGGGGCCTGTAAGTATTGTCATCTTCTATCACCAGCTTTCCTTTGGGCAACTCCGATTCCGCAATTTCATTTCCCGGAACCACCGCCCCGGGGGAAGCTGCATTATCCTTCTTGCGAGAACAGTGCTGAAAAACAAAGGATAGCGAGCAGGCAACCAATAGAACATAAATAAATGAACCCGCTTTTTTCATACCTGGAATATCTGGTTTGAAGATAGGGATTTTCAAGAATTTTTGTTCAGAAAATATGCTGAAATATTAACCGGCCCCATCCCAAAGCCATGAGATGATTTGTGTTTTTCCCGGTTATGAAAAATCCCTATATTTATTGAACGGTCCGAAAATATATTAACCAAACTACATCTTATGAGCAAGGATTCTTTCACCTCCCTTGGCCGGAATAAATATTTGCCATTCCTCCTGATTGTTGCCGGCCTTTTACTCTCCTTTGGAAAACCCCTGATGTCTACATTTTCTTCGGCAAAACTGGCCGTTGAAATCATGCCCGCACCGGTCATTATGCCCTCTATCTATAAGGTATATGCCAATGAAGAGGCCCTGAACGGCAAGTACAGCCTTTTTAAAATGGTGATGGTCAACAAAAGCAATAATATCGCCGAAAATGTAGAAGTGTCTTATGAGATCCCCGGTCTTGTACAGTCAAAGACCATACAGAAGATCCCTGAGATCCTTCCGGGACAAACCGTGGTGGTAAACTGTTTCCCTTCTTTTGATGATAAGATCGTTGAAAAAACCACTTCCTCTAAAGAAACGGTGAACATTACCGTTAAAGGGTCAAACATCAAAACAATTGAAGAGGATTTCAGCATCGCCTGTAAGGGCCGAAACGAATTCATGTACAGTTTTATCCCTGCTGATGAATTAAGGACCGCCGAAGAGAGTTTTGACAATATGAACCTCTTAAGCTGCCTTGTTACCCCCGAAGACCCCATCATTAAATACCTCACACAGAAAATACAGGAAAAACTATTAAAAGGAGAGGCCGCCTCGGTCGAAAACAAAGAAGAGGAAGGCGTAAGGGTGATGATGGGTATTTACGAGGCCACCTTAAGAAGCCATATGGTGTATAGTGGTACGAGCGGGGTGCCGGAAAAAGTGGGCGATGTAAGCACCATCACACAAAGTATCCGCCTGCCCAGGGAGGTTGTTACAGGCAAAACGGGTTTATGTATTGAGCTTTCATTATTATATGCCAGCGTTATGATGTGTGCGGGCATGGACCCGGTCGTGTACCTTGTTCCCGGTCATGCCTATCCGGGTTTTAGAATGAATGGTAAATATTATGCCATCGAATCTACCGCCATTGGCGGGGAAGGGATGGGGGGACGGTCTTCCGCCCAGGATGCCTATAAGGCCGGGATGAAGAACCTTGAAACTTTTATCCAGAATGTGCAGAATGGCGACACCCGCTATATGATTCTTGATGTTCGGGAATCCATCAAAAACGGGGCCCTGGCCATGGAGCTGAAAGATGATAATTTCCTGCGGCAGAAAATAGATGAGATTGCCCAGAGCTTTGATGGCGGCGTGCCTAATAATGTGGCCCTCAGTAATGTTTCCACCGATAATAACGGCGGAGGAGGCGGGGGCGGCGGTAATACTAATACGGGTAGCGGGCTGCCTTCCGGATACCGGTCCTACCAGGGCCCGGTAAGTTTTGGCTACCCGGGAAGCTGGAGTTCTTTACCCCGCGATGCCTACTGGATGCCGCAGTGTACCCGTGTTTTCAGTAACGGCGCCAGGACCACCTATGTTGAGGTTTATAATTTTCCCGGGTATAGCAGCGGGCAGCAGGCAATGAATGCTATTCAGCGCTTCGTGTCCAACCTGGGGGGATATGTACAATATCAGAGCGCAGGACAGTCGGGCGGGTTTACCGTATTTAATGGCACGACCACCGTCGGAAATGGTGGCCTGAATTGGGTCGCCGCTTTTAAATCAACCGGCAACGGCATGGCAGGGGTGGCCATCGGGGCCAATTTCGGGGTGAATGCAGAAGCCACCGCTCAAAAAATACTGAGCACGCTCCGTTAAGGTTTGCTTATGCATTGCTCATGACAAAAAAAGATTGCGTTGTAAAATATCATTAAATACATTTTATGAAAAGAAAAATCGGTCTGTTAATTTTTGTTTTGATCACAGTTCACACAGGTATGGTAATGGGCCAGGATGATTCCCGTGGTTTCAAAACAACAATGGATTTATCAATAAACGATGTCGGTTCGGTTATTTGCGAAGTGAGCAATAAATATAATGCCTCCTACTGGGATTATTTTACCAAAACCGTTGGTAACAATACCTCTATCATTAACAACCAGCTTAAAAAACTTTTTCCGAAATATTATTTATCCGATTTCAACCATAGCCAGGATGCAAACGAAAGAAGCAATACCGTCAAATTCAAAATAGAAGGGATGATGAATATCAACAAGAACGGCAAATGGGAGGCGGACCTGGAGCGAAAAGACCCGAACATCACAAAAATTTCAGATAAAGAATTTATGCTAATCGAGGAGGGAGAATCCATGAAAATACACCTTCCCTCGGGGACCCATGATGCCAAGGTGGAAAAAAACAGTTTTGGGAAAGCCATCCTCACCTATACGCCCCATACCGGTGGTGGCATGGGAACGGTTCTTCGGTTCCTGGGTATCGCTGTGGCGCTGGCCGGCGTCGGACTACTATTCATGAACCGGTCCCGAACCAAACAATCTGTCTATACACCGGGCGCATCAGCAACAAAAGAAGCCCCTTCATTTAGTGAAATGAATAAAAATTAATGCCGCTTCTAAGACATGCAGGCCGGAAAAATTGACTCATGACAAAGACCTCCACCACTAGTGTAATACGGTACCGGGATCTTTTTGTAGGCGACTTTTGGCGCTATTTTGTCCGTGCCGTATGGCTTTTCTTTCCCTCTATCCTCTTTATCTTTCTGGGGTATGCTGTTTTTTGGAAACTGACACAGGGCAAGGACGTCATGATCATCATCCTGGAGAACCGGAAAGTGTTTGGTCTTTTCTTACTGGCCCTGATTTTTTGGGTCCTGATCACCTGGTATACCTCGCGCCTGATCACGATGGCCAAATCATTTGTTGATAAAGAACAGCACCTGATGTGGTCTACTTTAAAAATACAGGGGCCGCGTATTTTGGGGTTCTCCTGTATCACGATTGTGCTGCTGGCTTTTTTTCAACTCCCCTATCCTGATGCCCCGCAGCTTTCGGGCGGAATCTGCAACCTGCTTTTCTGGCTGAGTTTTTCCTGGTATTTTCTTGTATACCAGTTTTGGACCCGCGTTCTGCACAGGAAGGATGAGGATGGAAGAAAAAAAATTGCTTCCTGGCAAAAAATACGGCTGGGAACCTATGCGATCTTATCCGCAGGGACCCTGGTCGTCGTGCTGAACAAGTGGGTCTGGGGGCTGATTGCATTATTACTGTTATACCAGGTCGGGTTTGTGGCGATCATCCTCATCCGGCGAAATATCATCATCGTTCGAAAGGGAATAAAAGGCCCGGCCTCCGAAGAAGAAATTGCCGAGATTGAATCGCTCCCCGTCCTGAGAAAATTCATCGGTCTTGTAAGTGTAAAAGAAGACAAGCGGTATTTCCAGGCAATTAATATCATTAGTTTTCTTGCGCTCATTGTCTATTTTACCACCATCTTTTCGGTACGTTTCTCCACCTGGATCGGTTCTTTTCCTTTTTTGTTACTGGCCTTTGGGGTGCTGCTGGGCCTGGGCAACCTGATCGCTATGTTTTCGATCTTACTCCGTTTCAATTTTCATATTCTTTTTATCACCCTGGCTTTTTTGATCGGTAATATTTCTGAACCGCATTATACCCGGCTCGTTGATAAAAAGGATGCATCAATACGTTTTGATAAAAGACAGGGGCTGCGTGATTTTTTTAATACCTGGGTAAATGACCCCGAGCGGAAAAAGATCCTGTCAGATACGGCCACCCACAAATACCCGGTTTATTTTGTGATGGCCAATGGTGGAGCATCTCGTTCGGGGTACTGGGCAGCTTCGGTATTATCAAAACTGGAAGATGAAACAAAGGGTGCGTTTTCAAAACACCTGTTTTGTTTGTCGGGTGCTTCGGGGGGAAGCGTGGGCAATGCCGCTTTCTTCTCGATCCTGAAAGCAAAGGAGAACCTTAAAAAAACCGACCCTTCTGCTACCCCCTGCCTGAATGCAACAAAAGGATACCTGAAATCAGATTTTCTGACCTATACCTTAGCCAGAACACTGGGGCCGGATTTATTCCGGAACCTGGTAACACTGTATAATGTAAACGACCGGGCCTCCGCCCTGAGCCACGCCCTGGAAAAATCGGCGGGTAAGTCGGCCTTTCTTAACGACAGTCTCGGAATCGGTTTCTCCACATTTATGACACAGGAGGGCAGCAGCTATCATTTACCGATCATTTTTATCAATACCACCCGTATGCAGGATGGGAATCCGGGCATTGTCAGTAATATTAAGATCACCGACGATGTTTTTAATAACCGGATCGATGTGTTGGGTCTGCTGGGTGAAAAGAAAGATATGAAGCTAAGCACGGGGGTGGTGCTGGGCGCGAGCTTTCCTTATTTAAGCCCTGCCGGCCGGATAGACTATCATCCCTGTGATACCTGTGCTACCGAGCCCAACTATTTTGTTGATGGAGGTTATTTTGATAATTCCGGGGCGGGGCCGGTGTATGAAAGCATCTTCGCTATTAACCAGTTGCTGGAAGAAAATGAATACGCCTTCTTAAAAGATAAATTAGATTTCCATGTGCTTCATATCATCAATGATCCGTTGACCCCGGCAAAGATCACCAAGGTTAACCCTTTTATCAATGACCTGGCGGCACCGGTTAAAACCCTGATCGGGGCATACGGAACACAGACCTCGGTAAACGACCTTCGCCTCAATAAATACATCAGGGGCCTGTACAATGATAATGACCACTATCGCTATCTTTCCCTGTATAAAGAAAAAGATTCCATGAACTATACCATGAGCTGGGTCATCTCCCGTTATGTGTTGAATGCAATGGACCGAAGGCTCGAAGAACACCCGGGGATGGGTATGCTGATTGCTACCATGAAACAACAACTGCAATAGCAGGGACCAATCCCCCCCAATCGCTTATTAATTCAGTGTTTCTTTAATTTCTTCCGGGCTTTTGCTAATGGGTGTGGGAGGTTTGATCAGGCCCCTGCTAACACACATCGTCAGCACATCGGTGAGCCTGCCCATGATGGCAGTAAGCCTGTTCAGCTGCAGGGAAAGGTTCTTTAAATGAACGATATCGCCGGTAATGGATTTATTGATGCCGGCCAGTTCGTTACTGTGTTTTTTCAGGTTCACCAGGAGTGTGGAGTCGACCTGCCGCGCCAGGCTGTTTTGAATGATATTCATTTTAAGGAGTGCCTTGGATTTAAGGTTGCGCTCCGGAACGGACAGGTTAATGGAAGAAACCTGCACTAAATCATTTTTTATGTCTTCGATGGCATTGATGGCAAAATAAGTGGAGTCGATACTCATGTACAGGATCGCACGTCTTTCTTTTTCCCTTTCTTCATTAATATCCGGTCTATTATTAAAGGCGTTGGTATTGGGTTGAATAAATGGAGGCCGGTTGCTGCTGACCGAATCCGGAACAGGCAGGTCGTCGGAAATACTGGGCTTATTATCCGCCCGGTTGTTACAGGAAAGGATAGTAATAAAAAGGCTGCTGATTAATATTTTTTTCATCTTATTACTATTTAATTAACCCGGCTGCACTCAGTTTTTCCCGTTGATACTGAAACCTGGAATAGATCATCACGAGGTCGTTGTAGTCGTTTTCCATTATCGTCAGCGCTGTTGGAATATCCGACGGTTTATAAGCATCCACATAGGCCAGCATTTGGCTGTATGCATTCCGCAGGCTCCTGAAAGCCTTTACGGTTCCTGCTGTTAGGATTGATAATTCATTGATCTGAGACAACCACCCTGCATAAATAGGGGTGTATTCCTTATAATAATAATAAGGGTTATTTCCCTCTCTTTCATAGGCCCTGACGTTTTCCAGGAAATTTGCATAATTATTATCCAGGTAATCGGGCAGGTTGCTCAATTCGCTTTTAAGCTTAAGCGAGTCCAGTAAAATAAAATCATCACAGATACTTTCAAATGGGCTCTGTGCGGCATAGAGGGCTTTTTTTAAATACTTTTTTTGCAATTGCCGAATGCGCATGCTGCCGATTTCCTGGACGATCGATGCAACCAGGCTCCCTACAGATGGCGGGATCTTTCTGACGGCAACACTATTATATTTTCTTACCAGCCCGGTGAAACTGCTTTGCCAGGTGGTTTTACTTTTCTCAAACTCGTGAAGGTAGGACTCATCAAGCAGGCATAAAACCAGGGAGGCATACTCCTCCACGATCTGGTAAGAGGTGGAATACGCTTCCGCTATATTAAAAAAAGCGATTTTTTCAGCATAATCATTTTTGAGGAGCTGTATACTTTCTTTTACCGAATCGTTAGTGGAAAGCAGGGTATTCAGCTGCAGGGTCTGTGATTCGGATTTCAACTGGTAGATCCTGAAATAAATATCAGAGGGAACCCTTGAAATTCCCTTTGTGGCCATCGCAAAGCTCTGCACCGCCTGTACCTGCGACTTTTTTAAGCCTGTACAGGACATCATTAAACATCCTAAAAAAATAAAGCAGCTTACTATTAATTTCATCATTCGGTTTTCGGAATGAATGTACTTGTAAAGTAAAAACAGGCTATTAAATATAAAACTTCTTCTTGTAGATATAAAATAACCGCATTACAATCGTTACAGAAGGGCGTCATTTATTATGGGCTGTGAAAGATTTTTATAACCCCGCCTTTTTGCTGATCTCCAGCATCCGGTCAATCGGTTTCCGGGCCGCTAACCTGAGTGCTTCATCCATCTCTATATCGGGTGTTTCATACTCCATGCAGAGGTAAAGCTTTTCAAGGGTATTCAGCTTCATATGCGGGCAATCATTACAGGCACAGTTATTATTGGGCGGGGCGGGGATAAAGGTTTTATCGGGGCTGGCCTTCATCATCTGGTGCAGGATACCCGTTTCTGTGGCAACGATATAGGCACTTGCCTCATCAGACTGAGTGTATTTTAATAATCCTGTTGTGGACCCAATATAATCTGCTAATCGCAATATGGGTTCCTCACATTCGGGGTGGGCAATAAATTTTGCTTCGGGGTGCCTGACCTTGAGTTTTGTTATCTTCTCCAGGCTGAATATCTCGTGTACCATACAGGCACCATTCCAAAGCAACATATCCCTTCCTGTCACTTTGTTGATATAAGCGCCGAGGTTCTTATCGGGCGCAAAAATAATTTTCTGGTCTTTAGGAAAACTTTCCACAATCACCCTCGCATTGCTACTGGTCACGATCACATCGCTCAGGGCCTTGATACCGGCACTGCAGTTGATATAGCTTACCACCACATGGTCAGGATGTTTTTCCCTGAATTTTTTAAACAAGGGGGGAGGACAGCTGTCGCTCAAAGAACAACCCGCCTTAAGATCGGGGATAACCACTTTTTTTTGCGGGTTCAGGATCTTAGCCGTTTCAGCCATGAAATGCACCCCCGCAAAAACGATCATATCAGCATCCGTTTTTTCCGCCTGCTGGGCCAAACCAAGACTGTCACCGATATAATCCGCTACGTCCTGGATATCCGCTTCCTGGTAATAGTGCGCCAGCAAAACGGCATTTTTTTCTTTTTTCAACCGCTCAATGGCGGCAAAGAGGTCAAGAGAAGGATCAAGATCGATATCGAGAAAACCTCTTTGCTGAACTTTCATTTTGGCGGCACTGATGATTTCGTTTTGCATCTGAACTTATTTTCGGGGTTGGCGATTGACCGGGGAGCAATATTACGAACCTGAAGAACAAAAAATCAAATCAATTTTCTTTTTATACTTTTCTTTTATAATAATAACCATAATACATTTTTATAAAAAAAGCTTATTATTATTACAGCTGTGGAAAAGTGGATAACAGAGTTAAAACCAATGCTGTAAAATTAATAACTAACAGCAATTCACAGTCTGGGCAGGATTATACACATATCAAAACAGCGTCCTTACTGGATTTGTTTATTAATATCCACAGCGTTAATAATTGTTCTTGTTAAAAAAAGGAAGGAAAAAAACTACCCCAACAATGTGGATTACTTATGCAAAAACAGCGATATTGGAACCAGGCTGTCATCCGAAAAGGAACAGGGTAAAGATGTATGGAAATAATGCTGTTTCATATTCACGTTTCACAGAGTTTTATTCACAGTCGGAGTCGCTTATTCACAGGCGATTGGGGAGAAAATAATCAGGAATCAGGCGTTAAATCCCGTTTTTACCGGGGTATAAGCATCCCATATCCCGAAAACAGGTTTTTTGAAATAGTAATATCTTTAATATCTATCAAACGACTGCAATATGAAAAAAATTTTCCTGGGATTATTCCTGTTGATCAGTGGGGTGTCGCTGGCCAATGAGGGCATGTGGCTTCCTTTGTTATTAGAGAAGCTGAACGAAAAGGAAATGCGCAGCCTTGGGATGAAGATCAGCGCAAAGGATATTTATAGTGTCAATAACGGGAGCCTGAAGGATGCCATTCTGAGTTTTGGTGGTTTCTGCACCGGGGAGGTTGTTTCTTCACAAGGGCTGGTGTTAACCAACCACCACTGTGGTTTTGATGCGATCCAGAACCATTCCACCCTGGATCATAATTATATTAAGGATGGGTTTTGGTCGAGGGGTACCGGAGAGGAACTCCCCAATCCCGGCTTATTTGTGACCTTTATAGTGAGAATTGAAGATGTTACCGGTCCCGCTTTAAAAGGGATGACCGCGAAGATGAGTGAAAGCGAACGACAGTCGCTGGTTGACAGGAATCTGGCATTGATCAGGAAGAACACGAAAAAAGAGGACTACCAGGATATCCTGGTGCGACCATTCTTTGAAGGTAACCAGTATTATTTATTTGTCACCGAAACATACCGGGATATCCGGCTGGTGGGTGCGCCCCCTTCTTCGATCGGAAATTTTGGAAAAGATACCGATAACTGGATGTGGCCCCGCCACACCGGTGATTTTTCAATGTTCCGTATTTATGCAGGAAAAGATAACCGGCCAGCCGATTATTCAACGGAAAATGTGCCTTATAAACCCAAAAAATCATTATCCATTTCACTCGACGGGGTGGCGAAAAATGATTTTACCATGGTTTTTGGGTTTCCCGGAAGGACCAACGAATACCTGTACAGCAGTGCGGTGAAACAGGTTATGGAAGTAAACGATCCTGCTAAAATCGCCATTCGCAGCAAAGCCCTGAATGTGATAGACGGGTTTATGCGTAAGGACGAACAGTTAAAGATCCAATACGCTGCTAAATGGGCGGGGATATCCAATGCCTGGAAAAAATGGCAGGGAGAAGTAATGGGACTTACAAGAACACGGGCCGTTGAAAAGAAGATCGAATATGAAAAGGAGTTTCAAAAAAGGGTGGATGCAAATCCTGTTTTCAGGACAAAATATGGGGGATTACTCGGGGACATGAATACCGCCTATGATGAACTGAAGCCATTGGGTCTGGCCAGGGATTATTTTACAGAGATTGTCAGTAAAATTGAATTGTTTACCCTGGCAGGACAATTGAGCAGCCTCGTGAACGCCTATGAAAAAGAGGGGGAGGCGGGGTATACCAGCAGGCTCCCCCGCGTTAAGGAAAGACTGGAGGGATTATATGGCGAGTACAGCGCCCTGGTGGACCAGAAATTATTTGAAGCACTCATGGAAATGTATATCAACGACCAGGCGGAGGCCTTTCGGTCAACAACCGCAACAGAACAGTTGTATAATTACCGGGGCAGTTTTTCTAAATGGGCCGAAGCGGTATACAACGAAAGCCGGTTAGACGACGGCGTTAGCATGTTGGACCTGCTTGGTAAAAACCCCGAAGAGGCGGTGAGCAATATTAAAAACGACCCTGGGTTTATTTTATTTAATGAAATGTTACACACCTACCAGGTTGCGGTGCAGGGCAAACTGAATGAAATACAGGACAGGGTCAACAGCCTGCAAAGGGATTATATGGCGGCGCAGATGGAAGTGTTTAAGGAAAAAAAGTTTTATCCCGACGCAAACAGCACCCTGCGGGTGGCCTATGGAAACGTAAAGGGCTATCATGCAAAAGATGCGGTGGATTATGATATCTATACCTACCTGGACGGGGTGATAGAAAAATATATCCCCGGGGATTATGAGTTTGACCTTCCTCCGAAAATGATCGAATTATATAAAAAGAAAGATTTTGGCCCCTACGGGGTAAAAGGGAGGCAACCGGTCTGTTTTATCGCGACCAACCACACAACGGGGGGCAATTCGGGCAGCCCCGCACTGGATGCCTGGGGAAACCTGGTCGGACTCAACTTTGACCGGGTTTGGGAAGGGACCATGAGCGATATCAATTATGACCCCTCTATTTGCCGGAATATTATGGTTGATATCCGGTACGTGTTGTTTATCATCGATAAATATGCCGGGGCCGGCCACCTGGTAAAAGAAATGAAGCTGGTGCACCCCAAAAAAGCGGTAAAATAAAACCCCGGCTGCCAGAACATTGCCAAAGGGGTGAAAAACGCCGGAAATTCAAGGATTTCCGGCGTTTTCCACAATTTGTTCATATGCGCAAATAACCTATTTTTGCCATCCGTTTTTTTAACCCTATATATTAATTATGTCAGTAATACAGGATATAAGAGAAAAGTACGCGAAATGGGCTGTTGTGGCCATTGCATTGTCGTTGATAGGATTCATTTTGATGGATGCCTTTGCCGGCAAGGGCAGCATATTCGGGAACAGCAATTCCACCACACTGGGATCGGTCAACGGTAAAAAAATTGACTTTCGTGCGTTTGATGAAAAAGTGAAAGCCACCGAGCAGCAACAACAGCAGCAGGGTGCCCAGCTGGATGAAGCAAGGAAACAACAGCTGATCCAGCAATTATGGAACCAGGAAGTGAACCAGATGATCATGCAGGACGAGTTTGCAAAACTCGGATTAAAGGTGGGTAAAAAGGAGCTGAACGACCTGATCTATAACAACCCGGGCCAACAGGTGATCCAGCAATTCAGCGACCCCAACACGGGACAGTTCAATATTGCCGCCTACCAGCAGGAGATCACCCGGTTGAAGAACAGTAAGGTGGAGCAGGAAAAAAGGGCCTTTGCCGATTTTTTAAACGGGCTGGAGTATAACAGGATGATGGAAAAGTTCAACGCACTGGTGGGTGCTTCCGCCTATTTTCCAAAATGGTACCTTGAAAAAATGAATACCGAAAAAAGCGGACTGGCCAGCATTTCCTTTGTAAGAGTTCCCTATACAACCATTGCCGACAGTACCACACAGGTTTCAGACAAGGAGATAGCAGACTATATCAGCAAGAACAAGGACGACTTTAAAAGAAACGAAAGCCGCTCCATCCAATACGTAACATTTAACGCGGCTCCGACAGCCGGGGACAGCGCGAATATCCGGAAGCAGCTGGAAGACCTGAAGCAGCCCTTTGAAGAAACAAAGGATAACGAGGCTTTTGTGGCATCCAATTTCTCGGATTTGGGTTATTATAATGGTATGATGAGCAAAAATGCCATCCAGGCAGGGATCTATAATGATTCCGTGATAAAGGTTGGAAAAGGAAAGGTTTACGGACCCTTTGTGTTTGGAAATAATTATGAACTGGCGAAACTGGTTGATCAGGCGGTTTGGCCCGACACGGTCAAAGTGCGCCATATCCTAATTGCTACCACCCAGAGAAACCAGCAGGGCCAGGTTTACCCGGTCAGGGAAGACAGCACAGCAAAGAAACTGGCGGACAGTATTCAAAATGTAATTGCCAAAGGATCGAATTTTGATTCATTATGCATCAAATTCTCCGATGATCCGGGCAGCAAGGAAAAGGGAGGGATCTATGATAATGTTACCCCCGGGCAAATGGTTCCGGAGTTCAGCAATTTTATCTTTGCTAACCCGGTAGGGAAAAAGGGTATCGTTAAAACAAGTTACGGGTACCACTATATAGAGATCCTTTCTCAAAAGGGGTCTTCTCCCGTTTACCAGGTGGCCTACCTCACCAAACCCATTGTAGCGAGCAAGGAAACCGACAATACAGCCAGTAATGCTGCTAATAAATTTGCCGGCGACAGCCGAGACCTGAAAGCTTTTTCCGAAAACTGGGAAAAAGAGCTTAAACCCAAGGGGGAACAAAAAATACCCGCCACGGTGGGGCCGAATGATTATAGCATACCCGGACTGGGTGTTTCCCGTTCCTTTGTGAGGGATATTTATAAAGCCGATAAAGGCGAAGTATTGCAACCCACCCTGATTGGCGATAAATATGTTGTGGCCATCGTAACCGACATCGTGAAGGAGGGTACCATGGGTCCCGAGGAAGCAAGGTTGATGGTAGAACCGGTTTTACGCAACGAGAAAAAGGCAAAGCAGATCATCAAGAATATCGGAACCTTCAGCACACTGGAAGAAGCGTCTCAAAAAGCCGGATTCCCGGTGGAAAAACAGGATAGTCTCCGTTTTACAGGGGGAGCATCCCAGCTGAGTTATGAAACCAAACTGGTGGGCATGGCCTTTAATCCTGCCAATACCGGAAAGCTGGTTCAAAAACCGATTGACGGCACACAGGGTGTTTATGTGTTAAAGGTTGATAACCTTACCGCTACAGCTGTTGAAGCTGCCGATATTGAAGCGCAGCGCCTGAACCTGAGGATGCAGGCCCGTCAGCGGATCGCAGGTGGATACGGGAATTATGGTTATGGTATGCAGGAAGCAGCACCCTCAGCGGTACTGCGTAATGTTGCCACCGTAAAAGATAAAAGAAGCGATTTCTACTGATCAGTAGCCAAACAATTATTCAACAGCCACCTCAACCATAGGGTGGCTGTTTTGTTATAAATTTGTATCATCATCATGGCAGAAGAGTTTATCAATAAAGTAGCAGAAAGCGGGCTGATCACACTGGACCTGGAATCATACTATCCCAGGGACCCGGTAGCGGTGTTTGACCTGAAGGTTTTTTTATTCATGGAAATGATCCTCAAGGAAAAAGATTTCAGGGAGAAGCTGAAAGTGCATGACTGGGAGCAGTATAAGGACAAATATGTTGCGGTGTATTGCTCTGCTGACGCAATTATTCCCGTATGGGCCTATATGTTAGTGGTATCGGCGCTGGAGCCTTTTGCAAAAGATGTGATATTGGGTGATGAGAAAGAGCTGCATAAGAAGTTGTTCCTTGAACGCCTGCACCAGATCGATATGGCAGAGTACCAGGATAAGCGGGTGGTGGTAAAAGGTTGTGGAGAAACGCCCATCGGGGAGTTTGCCTATCTTGAAATCACAAAAATCTTACGGCCCGTTGTGAAAAGCATCATGTACGGGGAACCCTGCAGCACGGTGCCGATCTATAAAAAAAGATAGATACAGGTATTTCACCTGGTGATACCCTTCAATTTTCTTATAAAAGGTCTTTATCGTTCAGGTTATATTGTTGTTTTATTTTCCGCATCACTTCATCCATCGATGCCCGGTGGTCTTTGGGATGCCATTCTCCCCGCTCCCATTTTTCCAATTCTTCATTGATATGCTTTTCCTGCAGGGAAGAAAGTTTATGGACGAGCTGTTCGCTCATTTCCTTTTGTTTTTCAAAAAACACCTTTTTCTTTTCATAGGAGGACTCCTTGTCGCGGCGCATATCGTTTTCCGAGGCAGCCATATTTGTCAGCTCTTCCCTGGCCAGCGCGATATCATAGGGGCCGACCGGCATGATCAGCTTGGATAGGATCGGGCCGGTTTCAATCAGGATAATGAGCAGTGAAATCAGCAGGCTGCTCCAGAAAACGCTACTCTCTTCCTGCGAAAGATCGGAAAGCGCCTTGTTCCTTTCGAGAAATCCCACATTGGCAAGGGCTGTTTTTTCATAGGCCTTTCTTTTTGCTTCCAGCCCGGCCATGGCATCGTTCAGAATACTGTCCTGCTGCCCGATGGCGCTGGCCAGCAGACCCAGCTCGGGCCGGAACTGCCGGAGGGCTTCCTGGTAGGCATTCATCTTTAATCGGGTGAGGTCTTCAATTCCCCTTTGACCGGAACCGCCTGTGCCATCGGCTTCGGCTACATATGCCTGTTGCAGATTGTGCAGGGTATCTTCAATCGCTCTTTTGCGTTGTGTCAGCCGGTCGCGTTCGGAATTGGCGGTTTGGGAGAGGGCCGCATTTTCAATTTTAAGGAGGCTGTCGTTCAGTTGTATTTTTTTATGGATGTTTTCTACCACCCTGGTTTCAATCTCCTTTTCAAAGATCTTCATCTCAAGGGGCCGGGCTATCGTGAGCCCGATCAGCAGGGCCAGGGCGATACGGGGTATGGCCATCCACAACTGTTTGCGTTTACTCACGCCGTATTTCCGCATTGTTGAGACAAGGAATCTGTCAAAATTGAAGATGATCAAACCCCAAACCAATGCAAAAGCGATGGCGATCAGCGGGTCGCCGAATACCGTATACATGGCATAGCCTGCCGACAGGGCCGCCAAGACGAAGGTTGCCAGGATGACCCCGCCAAGCCCGGAATACTTGCTGTGTTCTGATGGGTATTCCTTTAGTAATTGCTGGTGTGCACCGGCACACCACCATAAGAACCGGGTATCCGAAGGTTTTCTTTTTTCACCAAACGAATCATAGGTGTACAGTCCTGTTTCCTGTTGATGGTTATCAGCAGCCATAAATGATGATTTACAGTAAAAAAATAAAATTGCCCTATACGCGGTTGAAGTGTGGAACTGATTAAACGGGGGGCTGCCCGGTAAATTGCAAATGTACTGTTAATAAAGAAATGGCAATAACCGTTTTGTTTGCGACCTGTACTGCTGATACCCCGGAAAACTTTTTACCAATAAGCTTTCTTCGTAATGTATTTTTATCAGCAGGTCAATAATCAATACCCATAAGATGGCGAAATTGAGCAGGGAAAAACGATTCGAAACAAGCGATAAACAAAAAAAGATCACTGCGGTATACATGGGATGCCGGATATAACGGTATGGACCCGCTGTTACCAGCGAAGAACCGGTTTTCGGAACCGGGAATATACTCAGGTTGCGCCATCCCACTACAGCAATGGATATGGCCCCCAGCAGGAGTGCCAGCCCCTCAACAATTTGCCAAAACAAGTGCAGGGCAATAGGGCCATTGTAAAAGACAAACCAGGCGATACCCGTAAACGGGATTAGCACCAGCACAAAACCCTTTACGTTCTTCATGTATTTAGCTTTTCACGGATCTCGTTCAGCAGTTCCATCTGTTTTTCCTGTATGTCGAATAAGGTCTTTATTTGTTCTTCCAGTAACAGGTCCACTTTCTGGTGAAGGCTTCTCACTTCCAGCTCGGCTTTCATGTTCACCATATAATCATTCTCGGCCCGTTGCCGGTCTTTTTCCTCCTGGCGGTTCTGGCTCATCATGATCACCGGCGCCTGGAAAGCCGCAATACAGGACAGGATTAGGTTCATCAGGATAAAAGGATAGGGGTCGAAGTTTTTTCCTTTGGGAGCGACGGAGTTATAAAATATCCAGACAAAAAGAACGACGAGGAATAAGATGATAAAAGCCCAGCTACCCCCAAAACGGGCAACCTTATCTGAAATACGCTGACCGCGGGTCAGCACTTCCCGGGGCGGGTTCATCAGGTTGTCGGTAATCAGTTTTTCCTCATCAATGGCTTTTTGTACAATTTCATGCAGTTTTTTGATATGTTCGGATTGGTTGGCAAACAGGGAACCGAGTTGTGAATTTTCCATGGTGTATGATGATTATTATGTAACCGGAAGAATTTTTTTTATTCCTCCCGCCCGTTTTGATTAAGCAATTTTTTTAGTAAGACGATCTGGCCTAAATGGTAATAGCTGTGTTCGATAATGCCCCAAAAATTTTTATAGTATGTGCCATATTTTTCTTCGGAAAATATTGTCCAAAGTGCCTCATCGGGCAATGCTTCTATCCGGTCCGCCAGGATTGCCGCTTCCTGCCAAACCGTTGCCAGGAAGTTTTGCCATTCTTCATCATCCGCTATCGGCGGCAGGTCAAAACTATATCTATCATGAGCGTCGAGCGGCCCGCCCTTTACGACGCCTAAAACCGCCCGGATATAATAATGAATGTGATAAACCAGTGCGGCAATCGTGTTCAGGTCATTGACCTTCTTCGTAGCCTGCTCCTGGTTAATATCTTTTAATACATCCTTCAGGTTAGTCGCTACACGGTTTCCATTAAAATAAACTTCGCGAAAATGATTGGCTATTTGTGCAGATCGTTCCATGATTCATTTATTTGAACAGCTTTGCAGGCAATAGACGGGAAGCCGGTATGGGTGAATGGCGTTCATGTTAGAACCATCCCCGTTTCTTGAACTCCCTGAGCATCCAGATAGGGATGACCAGCATAAAGGCCATGGCGATCCAGAATCCCCAGTGGTCTTCCAGTAAAGGCACGTTCTTGAAATTCATCCCGAAAATCCCCCCGATAACCGTAGCGGGCGCCAGCAGGCAGGTCACGATGGCCATGACCTTCATTACTTCGTTGAGCCGCAGGTTGACCTGGTTCAGGTAAAGGTCTTGTAAACTCATGATCATATCCCGGTAGTTTTCGCTTAATTCATATGCCTGTATGATGTGGTCATATACATCTTTGAAATAACGGGTCGTCCTGTCATCCAGCAGGTCGCTTTCACTCCGGATGATCCCGTTCACCAGGTCGCGGACCGGGGAGATATTTCTTTTTAAAACGATCATTTCTTTTCGCGCGTTATTGATCCGCGCCAGGGTCCTTTTATTGCTGTTGCGCACCACCTCCTCTTCAAGGTCTTCAATATGATCGCCCAGTTTTTCCATGATGATAAAGTAGTGGTCAACGATCATGTCAAGCATCGAATAACAGAGATAGTCGGCCGTTGCCTGCCGGATCCTGCTGTTGGCGATCTTGAGTTTGCCCCGCAGCAAATTGAAAACATCGCGGCTGGCATCTTCCTGGAAACTGATCACGAAATTCTTACCCAGTACGATACTGATCTGTTCCTGCTCTACAGCGCTCTCCCGTTCATTATAATAAAGCATATTGAGCAGGCAGAAAAGGATATTGTCGATCTCATCCATCTTGGCCCGCTGGTTGATGCTCATGATATCTTCCTGGATCAGCGGATGTATACCAAAATGATTACAGACGGTTTCAACATCTGCCTTCCTGATACCATCGATATTGATCCAGCTGATAGTGCCGGTATGCAAAAACCGGTGACATTCTTCAATATCTTCAAATTCATGGACTTCCAGCTTGTCGGCATTGTATTCGTGAACCGTCACTTTTACCTCCTGTGAATCCTCCCGTTGGGGGATGATGGTCGGGTTTACGCTCAGGATCTCCCTTGTTCTTTTTGTCCGGAACAGGGTGGGTAATCCGAGATAGCGCAGGTATTTATCGGGATTCAGGGGATCCAGTATTTTTTTCACATCGATATTTCTTTCCTTCCTTTCCACGGCCGCTGTATTTTATTTAGGGAAAGTTAACATTTGTTGCTTAAACTTTTACGGGAACCCCGGCTCTTAGATGATGAAAATTAGGACCATGAAAACAAAAATACTTATCACCCTGCTGATCATTTTTTCAGCCACCGCCTGCCTGCACGCACAGCGGGTACAGGTTCGTTTGGATTTCCCGGTTACGATCCGTAAAGCCCCTCCTGTATGGGCTCCTTATGGGGCTACTGTATGGGTAGGCCCGGAATGGCGCTGGGAAAGAGGACGCTATATAGCCGTCCCGGGATATTGGGCCAGGCCCTACCGCCATCATTCCGTTTGGGTACCCGGGCATTGGCTGCATGGCCGCAGGGGATACCATTGGGTGCCGGGACACTGGCGATAAAAAAAGGATTCTTTCAGTAAGCATAAGCAGTCAATAAAGCGCAATCATTCCTGGTTGTGCTTTATTTATTTATATCCAACTCAAATTTTCATATTTTACCCTTCAAAAAAACCAAGATGCCATCTGCTTTTGATACAATTGCTGTTTCTGAAACGGATTTGGAAACACTTATGCGCCTTTGTTTTGGTGTTTGTAAGACATTGAACTGGCAGCCCAGGTATGCAGGGGAAAACAAAATCATTGCCTACACAAAAAAATCGGCCCTTAAAAGAGAAGATGAGATCTTTATTGAAACCGCACCCGGATCAATAATGGTAAAAAGCAGTTTGACTCATGGCGCTATCGTTGATTTGTTAGGCAGGAATAAAAAAAACATCAACAATTTTTTTTCAGCATATGCGTCCCTGCAGGATTCTTCAGAACAACAAAGGGCCGAATGGCAGCAAGGCCTGGAGGAGATAAGAAAAAGCACAGTTTTATCCGCTGCATCAGAAGCGGCTGAAGCTGCCGAAATTGAAAAGGCAATGCGACTATCTTCCGGTAATACCTATGCTACAACAGGGATCATCGCCATCAACTTCATCGTATTTATTATGATGGTTGTATCGGGCGTCAGTTTTATCAGCCCGACCGCAGAACAACTGCTTCAATGGGGTGGAAATTTCAGACCCAATACAGTTGGCGGCGAGTGGTGGCGATTGATCAGCTGTGTCTTTGTGCATATTGGCATCATTCATTTGCTGTTTAATATGTATGCGCTTTATTATGTCGGTATTTTTTTGGAGCCGATGCTTGGTAAGGCCAGGTATATCAGCGCCTATTTATGTACAGGCGTATTGGCAAGTCTTCTTAGCCTGTGGTGGCACAAGCAACCGCTTGTCAGCGCTGGGGCTTCAGGAGCAATCTTTGGTATGTACGGGGTGTTTGTGGCATTGCTCACCACCAACCTAATTCCCAAAAAGGTGAGAAATAACCTTTTACAGAGCATTGGCATATTTGTAGGCTATAATCTTTTGTATGGCATGAAATCAGGCGTAGACAATGCTGCACATATGGGAGGGTTGGTCAGCGGGATTGTTTTTGGCTATGTGTTTTTCCTTTCCCTGCGCCCGGAGGCAAAGATCAGCAGGCAATGGGTAACGGGAATTATTTCGGCGGTGACCATTGCCGTTACTTTTTTCTATCTGAACAATAACAAAGACGACTCCAAAAAATTCAATGAAATCATATCGGAATTCAGCCTGTATGAAAGCAAGGCGTTGCAGCCGCTGCGAGATGCCCAAAACCTTAGCGCCGACCGGTTTAAAGAGCAACTAAAGGCTATATCCCTTCCCGCCTGGGAAAACTGCAGCGAGGCCCTGGAAAAATCAGCCTCCATGAAACTGCCGGCTACCATGGCCAATTACAGAAAACAACTTCAGGAGTATATTCTCCTTAGAAAGGAGCAAGCCCAAATTCTGATCAAAGCACAGGATGCCGATGAGGGCGTCTATGATGAAGCGCTTGACCAAAACATGAAAAAGATCGAGGATATTCTCAAAAACCTGCAGGGAGAATAACCGCTACCAAATGGGTTTTATTTCCCAGTAATCAATGCCCGGAAACAGGACGGCGCCGCCTTTGCTGAAAAGGGTTATACCATTGTTTTTTTCTTCCGGGAATAATTGCGCGGTCATTACGGCCTCACCATCATTTGCAAACACTTCAATGATGCTTTTATCAAAGAAGATATGCAGGTTGATTTTTCCATTGACGGGCTGCAGGGGTGTTTGATACCGGCTCAGTGCAGCGAAAGCAGGATGGAAACTGGTATCACCGGCCCCCGACCGGTCGATGTATAAAATTTTTTGGGCAGCATCATACCCTATTTCGAAATAATGGCCAGCCCCCGCTGCTAAACGGATTCCACTAACGGTTTCTGCCGGGATAAGCATGCTGAGCGACAGCTCACAGACCTGGCTTTGTACCGGTAATGTATATTCGCTTTTTGTACGGATATTTTTCCAGGAGCGTTGATGGGTCCTTAATTGCTGTACGGCAGTTACCGGTTGCTGTAACAGTACCCATTCTCCATTCTTTTTTCTTACCGACAGGTTCCTGGGCAGGGACATCATACTTTTCCAGGGGGTGGTAGGGATAGCATTGGCATAATCCCAGTTATTGACCCATCCGATGCTGATGGGAGCCGCTCCCGCCGGAAGGTTATTATAAGTGATGGCAGCATAATAGTCGGGTCCGTAATCCGGGCGGTAAATCTTTTCTGTCTTATTTTCATTTACAAAGCGGGTTCCGTCAAATTCACCAACAAAGTATTGCATATAAGGGGCAGGGGAATGCATCAGGACCCATTTGTATTTACCGGGTTCGCCGGCAACGGGCACCTGAAAAAGGTCCGGGCACTCCCATATCCCGGTTGTGTCACCCGCGGGTCCAAACTCGCTCATCAGCTGCCAGCCCTTTAAATTATGGGAAGCATACAACTGCACCTGTTTTTCAAGGGGGAGTACGACGGCCATGATCCATTTTTTTTCGGGAGCATACCAGAAAACTTTGGGGTCGCGAAAATCTTTTTTACCCAGGTCGAGTACCGGGTTGTGATCATATTTTTTCCATGTTCGTCCGTCATCAAGGCTATAGGCGATATGTTGCGACTGATTTTTACCTTCTATATGACCGGTATAGATGGCCACCATTGGCACCTGCCCCGGAGCTGTGGCAAAACCACTGCTGTTCTGTTGATCCACCACACAGCTGCCGGAAAAGATCATGGTATCTTTTTCCTCTGCAAGGGCGACCGACAGGTGTTCCCAGTATAAAAGGTCCCTGCTCACGGCATGCCCCCAGGACATATGCCCCCAGCGGTTACCCATCGGGTTGAACTGGTAAAACAAATGGTACTCACCATGATGATATACAAGACCGTTAGGGTCATTCATCCAGTCGATGGGTGGGGTAAAATGAAATCGGGGCCGGTATCTTTCTTTGTAAAATGAAGATTGGCAAAAAGCCGCTGATGAAAAACCGACAAGCAGTAAGGATAGCAGGATCTGTTTCAAGCGATGTGAATTTTCATTTAATGTTTGATCAGTTTCTTTTCCAGGTCTTCCAGCGATACGCCTTTGGTTTCCGGAACTTTCGAAATTACCCAGATCAATTGCAAGACCATCATCCCCGCGAAAAAAGCGAAGATGGGCCAGGGGTTTTTTCCAAAGATCCCGCTGTCCTTATCCAGAAATACTGGTGTAAGCAGGGTAATGACCGCGGCAAAGATCCAATGGACGCTGGCCCCAAAGGATTGCCCGAGGGCACGGGTTTTATTTGGAAATATTTCAGCGATCAGCACCCAGATCACCGCCCCCTGCCCTACGGCATGGGATGCGATGAACATCAGCAGAAAAGTCATGAGGAATACCGGTCCCGCATCTGCTTTAAAAGCGTAAGCGACCATGGCCAGGCTGACGATATACCCAATGGAGCCAACCAGTAATAATTTCTTTCTACCCATTCGGTCGATCAGGTAGAGGCCCACAAAAGTAAAAATGAGGTTCACCCCGCCGATTGCAATGGAGTTCATCAGTGATTCCTTTTCACCCAACCCTATCCGGGTTAGGATTTCCGGGGCATAGTACAATATGAAATTAATACCGGAGAGTTGGTTGAAAAAGGCCACGAAGAAGGCCAGCATCAGTGGGGTCCTGTATTTGGCCGAAAAAATATTCTCCTTCTTGCCGCCTGTAGCCACCTCGGCATTGCTCTTGATGATTTCATCAATATCGGCATCGGGGTTTTCGGCGCCGGCATCCAGCAAAATTTTTTTGGCCGCCGCCCGGTCATTTTTGATCGATACCAGCCAACGGGGGCTTTCGGGAATTCCGAGCACCATAATCGTGTAGATCACAGCGGGGATGGTTTCCACACCCATCATCCAGCGCCAGTCGTTAGCACCATCAAAGCCCTTGAGCAGGTAATTTGAAAAAAAAGCAACAAGGATCCCGAAAACAATATTAAACTGGTACATGGCTGCCAGCCTTCCCCTTGACTTGGCTGTTGAAATTTCTGATATATAAGCGGGGGCTGCCACCGAAGAGATGCCGACCCCGACACCCCCGATAAAACGAAAAAAGGAAAAAGAGTAAGGGTCGGGTGCCAAACCCGAACCCAGGGCGGAAGCCGTATACAATATCCCTATCCAGAGCAGAACCTTCCTGCGACCGAACTTTTCGGTGGGGATCCCCCCAAACAAGGCGCCCAATACCGTTCCCCATAGGGCCATCGACATAATAAAAATACCATGAAACCAACCGGAAGTACGCCAGAGGTCTTTGATGGGCTGGTTAGCCCCCGAAATGACCACCGTATCAAAACCAAACAGGAATCCCGCAAGGGCGGCCACAACCGACCAGTACAGCAGCTTATTATTTTTCATAAACAATAGTTAGATATAAAAGAAAGATAGGAAAAACAATGGCAAATCTGCCATATTACCCGGGGAATCAGTTGCCCAGTTGGTTGTAATAATCGACCAGTTCGGTGAAGTCTTCTTCTCTTTTCCCTTTCAGCTTATGGTCTTTGATGTATTGGGTTACAAGCTCTTTGTTTTTGGGCAGGACATCCGGAAACTCTTTGATTTTTGTGATATTAAAGAGTGTGTTGTTGATGGATACATAATATTCGGCACTGGTGGAAACGGATAATTCGGACAGGGTTGAGCGCTGGGTGCCCGGGTCGGTCAGGTGTTTGATGATTTTCTTGAACAGCGATACTTCTCCCTGCCGCATCCTCAGGTAATAACCCTCCAGCGTTCCTCTTGGATAGTCGGGCATGGCGGAAGCATGAATGAAATAGTAGTTTTTGTTGTTAATGGTATCGTAAAGATTGATCCCATCCAGTTTACTGATACAGGCAAGTTCATTTCCCTGCTCGTCCTGGTAAAAGATCGCAAAATTCAACAGGTCAAGTTTTACGGCATTTTCCCGGGAGATCTTTCCGCCCTTTAACAGGAAATCTGCTTTCAGCCAGTTATTGATGAAAAAGGGAGAACCTTCTGATTCCTTTCCAAATTTTTGGGAGTAAATGGTTTCTCCGCTATTGGTATAATTGGTCTTGCCCGCATTATACATATTGGTACCGGGATCGTTTTGGGCTGATAACAGCAGTACATGGATGCCAAAAACGAAAATGCATACGGTCTTTTTCATGGCCAGGTTTCTGTCTGTTAAATGTAGAAAAAATATATGATATTGACTGTCCGGTCTTTCAGGATTTCGTTTCCCGGTCCAGGTATTGCCTGGCCCTTTCCAGTTCTTCCGGCGAGTCGATACCGATGCCGGTATAATCGGCCAGTACCATTTTTATTTTCACCCCGTTTTCCAGGTAACGGAGCTGCTCCAGTTTTTCTGCCCGCTCCCATTTTCCCACCGGCCATTTTGTAAAGGAAAGCAGGGCTTCTTTGCGGAAAGCATAGATACCGATATGTTTATAGTATGCTACTGTTTCGCCGGGATCCCGGTGAAAAGGGATCAGGGAGCGGCTGAAGTAGAGGGCATTGTTTTCATTATCCACGACCACTTTTGCATAATTGGGGTTGCTCATCAGGGTGGCATCGGTTGATTTGGACATGGCAGAAGCCACCCGTGTCATTTTACCCTTTTCCCCGGTGAAACAATGAACCAGTTTTTCCAACACATCCCTGTTCACAAAAGGCTCATCCCCCTGAACATTTATCACTACATCAATATCCATATCTTCAATAGCTTCAGCAATCCGGTCACTCCCGCTTTCGTGGGTTTGTTTACTCATCACCACTTTTCCTCCGGCTTTATTGATTTCCGTCCATATGATTTCGCTGTCGGTCACAACAATAACCTCATCAAAAAGCCCTGTTGCCACCGTATTATCGTAGGTGGTCCTGATCACCGTTTTATTGCCCAATGGCTGCATCAGCTTTGCGGGGAAACGGGTGGCCGCATACCGGGCCGGTATCATCGCGATGATTTTCATAATGCGGTATAAATATACAGATGTTCCCTTTCTTCTTTATGCTTTACAAAAAGACGAATCAATTGGAATGAATCGACAGTAAACTCAGGTAAGTAATTCATTTGTGCCGCTCAAAGGGATATTTCATCAGCATGCCCAGGTTTTCATCTTTTTCGTTGGGGTAATACTGGTCAAGACCGTATATTATTTCTGAATGATCAAGCTTTTTAAATGTTCTTAACATACGGTCCCAGAAAGAAAAGACGGCTCCGTAATTGCTATCGGTATAAGGCTGTTTCCAGTGATGGTGCACTTTGTGCATATTGGGGGAAACAAGAACATAGCTTAAGGTTCGGTCTAATGCCGCCGGAAGTTTGATATTGGCATGGGTGAAAGCTGTACTTAATACCACCAGGGTTTGGTAGATCATCACGCTGTACATGGGGGCCCCTGCAATAAAGATGAAGAGGAGGAAGAAAACTCCCCGCAGCAGGCTATCGCCGGGATGGTGTCGTAACCCGGTGGTCACATCCACGTTATTATCCGAATGATGGATGAGATGGAATTTCCAGAGAAACCTGTTTTTGTGCATGACAAGATGTACCAGCCAGCTGCTGAAATCAAGCGCGAGCACCCCAGTGACCACACTGGCGGCCACGGAAGCATGCCACCAGTAAACCATACCGAACTGTTCCCGGTAGCACCAGTCGGCCAGCATCACAATGAGTACGGCAATTCCTGTATGCAGCACCAGGTGCAGCACGGTAAAAACAAAGTTGACGGCAGCATGGCGCCACTTGTTTTTCTTATAGTGCATCGGCAATAATGGGATCGCCCCTTCCAGGATCCAGAAAATAAGCATACCGCCTACCAAAAAAGCCATTCGTTCCAGCGGTCTTTGTTCGAGGGTTGAAAAATAATTGATCAGGTTATCCCACATAGCAAGAAACGGTTTGACGTTTACAAGGTAAAATAAAGTTTGGCCGGTACAGTTTAGAATTCATTTTTTTTATCCATTTTTTCCTGTGAAAATTCTGCTTTGCAGTCAAAGCAATGGTATACTTTGTCGACCGGGAGGGCCAGGTCACCCAGGAAAAACCCGGCAAAGGCGCCCAGCCAGTTGGAGGCTTTACGGGGCGTGGTGACAAATTCAATATTGCCCGAACCGCAGTGAATACATTTTATTGCTTGTTTTTTTTCCTCTTTAAAAGCCGACAGGAGTTCGAGCGCCCATTCTGCCTGTTGCGAAGCCACCATGAGTTTAATACCCCCTACAGCCTGGTTCCAGATCGGGTTTACGGTTACCGTATTTTCATCCATTAACCAGCAATTGATCCCTTCGTTTTCGAGCCTTCCCAGGATAATATTGGCATCTATATAGTTCAGGTAGGTATCCAAATGAACAAAGTCCATACTGCGTATTTCGTTTATACAATAAAAAACCCCCGGGAGCCCGGAGGTTGAATTTATTTAATATATCTTAAAAAAGGGCAATTTTTACTGGTTAAGCATCAAGGGCATTACCAGCATCATTAATTCCTCGTTTTCCACTTTTTCGGTGGGTTTAATGATCCCCGCTTTTGTAGGTGTTGAAAGCTCCATCTGAATTTCATCGCCATCAGCGGCACTCAGCATTTCAATTAAAAAACGGGCATTAAAGGCGATGGTCAGGTCTTCCCCATCATAACGGCATTTCATTTTTTCATCCCCTTCGAATGAAAAATCGATATCCTGTGCCGTGAGCTCGAGCTGGCTGCCGGCAATACTCAGGGCCACCTGGTTCGTACTTTTATTACTGAAAATGCTGACCCGGCGCAGCGCGCCCTGGAAATCATTTTTATTTACGGTTAATTTATAAGGGTTATCCGTTGGGATCACCACTTTATAATCGGGGAACCTGGCATCGATCAACCGGCAACTCATTTGTGTAGTCCCGTGCTGAACAAAGAGGTGGTTGCTGTTATAACTAATAGTGATTTCATCATCGTTGTCGGGAAGTGCCGACTTCAGCAGGGTAAGCGGTTTCTTCGGTACGATAAAGGAGTCGCTTTTCGGGCATTTCACATCGGTTCTTTTAAACCGAACCAGCCGGTGTGCATCAGTGGCCACTGTTTGCATACCCTTTTTATCCAATTCAAAATAAACGCCGGTCATGGCCGGGCGCAGGTCATCATTGCTCACAGCAAAGATGGTTTTGTTGATGGCCGTGATCAATGCAGACGAAATAGTGGTGAAGGAGGTGGTTTCGTCGGCCGAAGGCTCTTTCGGGAAATTATCGGGATTCTCCCCCATCACTTTATACTTTCCATTATCGCTGGTCAGTTCAATCGAAAAATTTTTATCAATATTGAAGGTGAGGGGCTGGTCGGGTATGTTCTTTAAACTGTCCATGAGGATCTTGGCAGGGATACAAACCTTGCCGCTGTCTTTTGCTTCCACATCCAGGCGGATGCGCATGACTGTTTCCAGGTCGGTGGCTACTACCGATAAACTGTTTTTTTCCACTTCGAAAAGAAAATCTTCCAGGATGGGCAGTACGGTGTTGGCATTGATGACGCCGGCAATCTGCTGCAGTTGTTTTAATAACGCTGAAGAGGAAACAATAAACTTCATCTTTGATCTTGTTTGGGGCGAAACTACTGATTTTTGTCTTATAGCCAATATATTAACGCGTGTTGGGAATATCTTGTTGATGGTTGTGGATTCCCCCGGAAAAAAGAGAAAATCACCACCGGGAAAGGACATATAACCCGGTCGGAATATTGCATCCTTCTTTTATTTTTAGTTATCTTTCGATTTCCGTTAAACGACTGTACATGTTTGAAAGATTATTTGGAAAAGGAAGGAAAAGACCCGAACAGACCGTGCCGGATATCCAGTTTGGCCGTTACTCCGATAATAATAAATCGACGGAAAAAGTCAACAGGTGGACCGAGGCTGATCATCTTTTCAAGGAAAAACGGTATCCCGAATCCTTTGATGCGTTTTTTGATTACCTGTCAGATGACAGCATAAAGAATGTTGCTTATGAAAGAAACGGGAAAGAAGGGCGTTTTGAACTCTTCCAGGGTTCTAAAATCGTGAGGGGCCGATATGATGAAAACCTCTTTTCTGCCGAAGTCACCCTGGCCCGTATGCCCCAGCCCAGTACACCGGTGATGCGCCGCCTCCTGGAAATGAACTTCAGTCTCTATTATACCCGTTTTGCCCTGGATGATGAAAGGCTTTGTATGCGGTTTGATTCTCCGACGGAGGTCTCCAATCCCAATAAACTTTATTACGGGCTTAAGGAGCTGGCCACCAAGGCCGATAAGCAGGATGACCTGTTAGTGAAGGATTTTACCATATTGGAGAAACACGATACGGAACACGTAAAAGAGATTCCGGAGCAAGAAAAAGAAACCAAGTACCAGTTCCTGCAGCATTGGATCACAGAAACGCTTGATTATGTGAATACGCTGGATGCCGACAAGTTTCATGGCGGGATCGCCTATTTATTACTGGCCCTTGCATTCCGAATCGATTACCTGCTGGTACCGGAGGGCAGCCTCATGCATGATATTGAGAAACTGGTGGAAGCCTATTTCAGGAAGGACGACAGACCCGTCCCTGAAAAAAACCAGGAACTGATCGGGGCCTTTGTCATGATCAGGGAGCGCAGCAAGGAAGAGGTCTTTGCCTGTTTATACAGGTCCACGCATACCTTTTCGATCGTTGCACCGCAACATTACAAAACGATCGCCGATGTCATCGGTAATGCCAACCAGGGAACGGCCTGGTTCAGGGACAATAAATATCCCCTTATTGCCGAAAAGATCAGCGAGTATGGCATTTCCTACTGCCAGTTTTCCTACAGCCTTCCCAAACCGGTTACGGCTTTTTTTGAATTATTCATGCGGGTGAATTACAGCGATTATTTTGAAGCGCTGGGTTTTGAAAGAAAATATTATGATAAAACAGCGTCTAAGTTTTTAACAGAAGATATCTATAAAAGGATCAACGAGATCAACGAGGAGTGGAGCAGGAAATACCCCCAGCTTAACTTCAGGACAGAAAGCCTGGATTTTGAGAACATGATGCATTTCAACCAGTCCTTTTCGAGCGAAATTGAATTCCTGAATTTTGAAAACAAGTAATTATGGAACCCGGGTCACAGGTAACGATTGAACGATTTCAACCAGCCATCATCCAGATCGCTACGCAGGCGGGAACGGGTACCGGTTTCTACCTGAAAGAATATGACCTTATCATTACTAACGACCACGTAGTAGGGAACAATGCAGAAGTGACGATTGCCGGAAAGACTTTTGACAAAAGGATATCCAGGGTCTTTTATACCGACAGGAAACATGACCTTGCCTTTCTTGAACCACCAGGTGATATCGGTCTGCCGGAATTAACACTGGGGCGCTACGAAACCCTGAAAGACGGAGATGCGGTCATTGCGATTGGACATCCCTACGGTTTGAATTATACGGCCACACAGGGGATGATCAGCAAGGTTGACAGGATTCGCGACGGGCTCAAGTTTATCCAGATCGATGCCGCCATCAATCCCGGTAACAGCGGTGGCCCCCTGGTAAATGCAAGGGGTGAGATCATCGGAGTCAACACCTTTATCATCCGGGGCGGCGATAACCTGGGCTTTGCATTGCCCGTATCGTACCTGCTGGAGGCTTTGAATTTATATGTACCAAACAGGGGTTTCCCCTCCACACGTTGTTACAGTTGCGGGTTTTTGGTATTACCGGATAATATCGACTCGGGTAAATACTGCCCCAGTTGTGGTACCGAAGTAGTGATCCCCGCAGTTCCTGAAAAGGAAATTGAACCGGTTGGGGTCGCAAAGACCATTGAAGATATTTTAAAGTCACTTGGCAAAGACATCAAACTGGCCAGGGAAGGAAGCAATAACTGGAGCGTGAAAGAAGGTTCTGCCAGGATCCGGATCACGTATAATCCGGAAAACTATTTTATTGCCGGGGATGCTTATCTCTGCCAGTTGCCGGTGGAACCAGCAAGGATCAAGGCTTTGTATCATTTCCTGTTGAAGGAAAACTATAAACTTAACGGTCTTGTGTTAAGCTGTGTCAAACAGAATATCGTTCTTTCCAGCATTATTTATGATCTTGACATCACCAAAGAATCCGGTACAGCCGTACTGCATCACCTTTTCAGGAAAGCCGACGAGTATGATGATTACCTGAAACAGGAATATGGATGTGTGGAAAGGCTGGAAGAATAGGGATTGATGAAATCTCCGAAGCCATGTTACACCGCAAAAAATTATCAAAGGAACAGGCCCTGCAAAAACTCAGGCAATACTGTGCTTACCAGGAAAGGAGCCATAGTGAAGTAAAAGAGAAAGCCTACTCTTTCGGGTTGTGGAAAAACCAGGTAGAGGAACTGCTCTCCGAACTGATCCAGGACGGCTACCTGAATGAAGAGCGGTTTGCTATTGCATTTGCAGGGGGAAAATTCAGGATGAAGCAATGGGGCCGTGTCAAAATCAAATATGCACTCAAACAAAAACAGGTAAGTGATTATTGTATCCGGAAGGCCTTAAAAGAGATTGGTGAGGAGGATTACGAGAAAACCTTTATGCTGGTAGCGGAAAAGCGGTGGAACTCCATAAAAGGGGCCGGTGTCAATTCCTTTGTAAAAATGAGCAAGACAAGGGAATACCTTTTGCAAAAAGGGTTTGAAGCCGTATTGATTAACCGGTTTATCAACGAACAGTCCAAAAAATAAAGGGCGGATCCGGTCCGCCCTTTGTAAGCATTATTTTTACTGGTTATTAAAATGCTTTTTTCTGGTTCGCCAGTTTTATTTCTTCATCTGTTCTTCCGCCAGGGGGGCAGTTTTCCCGTAAGAACTTGGTGTATAAAGCGGAAAGGTGCTGAAAAGTGCCCTGTCCCTCACTAATACTGTGTGTCCTGTTGGGATAGGCCATGAACTGGAATTGCTTCTGGTACTTGACCAGCTCATTGACAAGTTTCTCCATATTCTGGTAGTGTACATTATCATCACCGGTACCATGAATCACCAGTAAGTTCCCTTTCAGGTTTTTTGCATAGGTCAGTGCCGCCCCTTTGGTATAAGGTTCCATGTCTTCCTGCGGAAGCCCCATATATCTTTCGGTATAGATATTATCATACAGCAGGGAGCTGGTTACCGGAGCAATGGAAATACCGGTCTTGTATATTTCAGGATACTGGAACATCAGGTTCAGGGTGGATGAACCACCACCGCTCCAACCCCAGACGGCCACACGGGTGGTATCGATATTGGGCCATTGCAGTATTTTTTTGGCGGCCATGGCCTGGTCATGAATATTGATCTGACCTATGTTTTTATAAATGGCTTTTCTCCAGGCGCGCCCCTTTGGTGCAGGGGTGCCCCGGTTATCAACGGAAACCTGGATATAGCCGTCGGTTTCCATATCTCCTCCATATAAGAAGTTACCGGCACCACCATAACTGTCGTTTACGGTAGTTGCGGCAGGTTCTCCATAAACATAAAACACAACCGGGTATTTTTTGGTGGCGTCAAAGTTTTTTGGTTTGACCATCCATCCATCCATCGTTACACCATCATCTGTTGTTACCTGGAAATAGGAAGTGTTGCTATTGGTTTCATTTTCCGGTTTCAGCTTTTTACTGATATCGTCTTTTTCATTAAAAGGTTTATGATCGGGCAGGTAAACCCATTCATTCATGGGCATGGTATAATAATTCGAAAAGCTGTGTTTGGCAAATTTTCCGCTGGGGGCAATTTCATAGCTATGTGTTCCCACTTCGGAAGCAGGAGAGATAAGGTCTAATTTCCCCTTACCGTCCAGGCTGGTCTTATAGAGGTATTTCTGGGTTGCATTCTTTGGGGAGGCGGTGAAATAGACATATCCTTTTTTCTCATCTGCCAGGAGGAATTCGATCACATCATAATCTCCTTTTGTGATCAGGGTTTCTTTAGAACCATCATGGGCAATACGGTATAAATGCCTCCACCCGTCTTTTTCACTCAACCAGAGGAACTCTTTTTTATTGTTCATCCAGTCCCAGCCGGTCACATCATTGCTCCATTCGCTGATGGTGGCCACCCAGGCCGAATCGCTTTCCGTATAGATGGTTTTTGCCGCGGCGGTGGCAGCATTGCATAACAACAGTTTGCTTTCGTTTTGTTTACGGTTCAGTTGCTGTACGATGATTTCTCCCGGTCCGCTCCACTCCATACGAACGATATAGTGCTGGGCGGGATCACCGGGTATATCCATCCATTTTGTGGTTCCCGTATTGATATCCACCACACCAATCTTTGCAGGTGAAGGCGGTTCCCCCACTTTGGGATATTCCACCGGGATTACCTGGCTGTAAACAGAGTCGGTCGTATTCAGCATGTAATAATCACGGATCTGGTTCGCATCAATCTGCCAGTATGCGATACTGTTGCCATCGGGGCTCCAGCGGAATCCATCACGGAGGGCAAACTCTTCTTCATAAACCCAGTCAAAAGTTCCATTGATCAGTTTCTTGGTACCCTTGTCATCCGTTAGTTTCTTAACAGCACCGCTGGCAAGATCTTCCACGTATATATTATGTTCGCTCACATAAGCCACTTTTTTTGCATCAGGCGAAAACTTGGCAAATTGCAGGGAAGAAGCCGGTCTGTCTTTCCCGATTTGTTTGAGAGCTCCATTCGTCCGGTTCAGCACCCAATAATCACCACGGGTAGGATAACGCCAAACTTTTTTCGCATTGGTATAGATCAAAGCCATGGTGCCGTCGTCCGATAACTGGAAGCTGCGGGGAATAATTGCTTTACCGTTTTCTGTAAGATCTTTTTTGCTGATAAAGGTTGTCCTGGTCAAACCCGGAAGATCAATTTTTACGATCTCTCCTTTTTCGGCCTGGTAATAACTGTTTCCGTCGGGGGTCCATTTGGTTACGGGTATTCCCGGCTGGCCCAATAAAACAACCAGCAAAAACTGTAACAGGATGGTTACAAATATTTTTTTTCTTTGATTTTTGAAGCGCATAGTGGCGGTTTTGAATTTAGAGACGGGAAAATACAAAATGAGGTTGACTTCAGCCTGTTAAAATGATAAACGGGTAAAAAGATACCGCTTATCATTTTCCATCGGTAACCTTCTTTTTGGGTTCAGGCCATTTACGAATGGTGTTTACAGTTCCCTGATCCAGATATTCCTGTAACTAACGGGGTTATTATGGTCCTGTAATACCAGGGGCTCTTTATCCCTGTGCAGTTCGTATTGGGCGATCCCGATATAGGTGGTACTGCCCCAGATCGCCGTATGGTTTTGAACCAGTACTCCATTGTGGAGAACGGTAATATAAGCCGGGGATTTTAAGGTGCTGTCTTTTTCATTGAAACGGGGTGCTGTAAAAATTACATCATAGGTCTGCCATTCACCCGGCGGGCGGCAGGCGTTGACCAGGGGCATATATTGCTTATAAATACTCCCGGCCTGGCCATTACTATAGGTCCGGTTATTATAATTATCCAGGACCTGCAGTTCATAGTGGCCCATGAAGAAAATGCCGCTGTTACCGCGTCCCTGGCTTGAACCCACCACTTCTTTGGGGGTACGCCATTCTATGTGCAGCTGGCAATCACCAAAAGCCTGTTTGGTTTCAATATCCCCTTTTTTTGCAACCACCGTCATTGCATTTTCACCCAGTTGCCAACCGGCTTCTCCCCCATTTTTACTTTTCCATTTCGACAGATCTTTTCCATTGAATAAAACGATAGCATCTGAAGGGGGATCACTGCTTATGGTACCGGGGGTAACAATACGGGGTTCGGGTTGCCAGACCTCCGTTAAGGTTGGGTCTTTTTTTTCCTGGGCAAATGCAGATAATGAGACGGTAGTCAGGAAGAGCAGGGATATTCTTTTCATGATGATAGGTATTTCTGATAAAGATACGGGCTTTGAAAAATTACAGGATCAATACCTTTACAATTCTTTATCAATTATGTCTACGTTAACTGTCACAATCATACAGTCGGATCTTCATTGGGAAGATAAAGGGGCCAACCTGGCCATGTTCCGGGAAAAGATATTCGCTATCAAAGAAAAAACCGAATTGGTGGTGCTCCCGGAAATGTTCAGTACCGGTTTCAGTATGAACCCGGAAAGGCTGGCCGAGACCATGGATGGGGAGACCATTGCCTGGATGAAACAGGTGGCAACTCAAAAGAATATCATCTTGACGGGCAGTGTCATCATCAAAGACAAGGGGCAATATTTTAACCGGCTTATCTGGATGTTACCCAATGGTCAAATGGGTGTTTATGACAAACGCCACCGCTTTGCCTACGCCGGGGAAGATGAACACTATACGGCCGGGAACAGCCGGTTGATCGCTTCTGTAAAAGGATGGAAAATCAACCTCATGATCTGTTATGACCTTCGCTTTCCGGTTTGGTCAAGACAACAGGTACAATCCGGAGAGCCTGAATATGATGTACTGGTCTATGTGGCCAACTGGCCGGAAAAGCGGGTCCAGGCCTGGCAAAAACTACTGCAGGCAAGGGCGATAGAGAACCAGTGTTTTGTGATCGGTGTCAACAGGACGGGTGTGGATGGTAATGATCATTCTTATACCGGCGACAGCATGGTGGTAAACCCCTATGGAGAACCGCTCAACCCCAAAACCGAAGGAGAATCCATTTTCACGGTAACCCTGCAAAAAGCGGAACTGGAGGCCATTCGCACCAAACTGCCTTTCTGGAAAGACGGGGATCATTTTATGATCAGTCCCTGATTAATTTTTTACTGCCGAAATGATGGTATAATAATAAAGATCCTGAGGGCAGAAGCAGTAATATTTTTCCCGGCTTTTTTGCAGACAGAGGTGTACCGGCAAGCTATCGGTTTGTAAGCTATCGGCTATTTCCAGTAAAGGGTATTCCAGTGCCCGGTTTGTACGGGTAGAAAAATACCAGCCGGATCCGTCAACTGCCGGGTCACCACCCCAGTAAATAAATCCATCTGTGCAAAAAGTAGCTGTCTTTTCTTTATCTTTTGTACAGGAACCAAACAATACCCATAACACGGTAAGCCCAATCACAATATATTTCATCATCTTATTTTATTTGTAAACGACTTTTTGTTCACGGCTCAGTCCATTTCAATCAAATCCATTGTTACATTCTGCTTATTATAATATCAAAATCTATACCGGGTTAACAATACTGGAAGGAAAAGCTATTCTCACAGAAGAAGGCATCATCCGGGATATCATCCCGGAGTCCGAGATACCCGGTGATTATGAAAAAATTGATCTCGAAGGAAAAAATCTTGCACCTGCATTTATTGACCTGCAGATCTATGGGGGAAACGGACAGCTCTTCGCCCATCATTTATCCCTTGAAAGCCTGGAGAAGACCTATCAATATTGCAGCAATGGCGGTTGTCATCATTTCATGATCACGATTGCCACCAATAGTGATGAGGTGGTATATAAGGGAATCGAGACGGTCAGGGACTATTGGAACAAAGGGGGAAAAGGCCTTTTGGGCCTGCATCTTGAAGGACCTTATATCCATCCGCAAAAGCGGGGTGCCCATAAAACGGAATTTATTCAGAACCCGGAAGTGAATAAAATAAAGCAGCTCCTGGAGGCGGGAAGGGGCATTATAAAAATGATAACGCTGGCGCCCGAACGGTGTGATGATGCCATCATTCGTTTATTACTGGATAATGGTATCATCCTTTCTGCAGGACATAGTCTTGCCACCTATCAGCAGGCCCGGCATGGTTTTGACCTGGGGATACCGCTGGCAACGCATCTGTTTAATGCTATGTCGCCCTTCCAGGGAAGGGAGCCGGGTATGGTGGGGGCTATTTATCACGATACAAGGGTGATGTCCAGTATTGTGGCAGATGGCATTCATGTTGATTTTGCCGCAGTCAATATCAGTATGCGTATCATGGGTGATAGGTTATTCCTTATTACAGATGCCGTTACTACAATCACAGAAGGCCCCTATCACCACCTGTTTAAAGAAGACCGTTATGTATTGCCGGATGGAACTTTATCAGGATCATCACTAACAATGATGCAGGCCGTGAAAAATTGCGTGCTGCGTGCAGGGATAGCGCTCGATGAAGCACTGAGGATGGCCACCGCTTATCCTGCAAAAGCCATCGGGGGGGATAAACGACTGGGGTATATCCTGCCAGGCTATGAAGCCGCATTCGTTGTATTTGATGATGATTTTCAGGTAATCAGTACCATTCACCCTTAACAAAAGCGGAACTGTCAGCCAGGCGATAATTGGTGTAAAAACTAATTTGTATTTTAAGCCGGTGAAGCAACTTTTATTTGCAGGCTTTTTCTTCCTCCTGATCTCCTGTACAAAGAAACGGCAGGCGGATCCCGTTGATGTTTTACAGGTAACTGTCAACAGCTCCCGGATCTATGCAGATGGCATCGATGAATTGCGTATAAGGGTAACCGATATAGATAGTAATGATATCACGGCCTCGTCCACTGTTTATATAGATGGAACTCCCCTCAACGGGTATATTTTTACCACCAACACCGCAAAAGAATATACGGTAAAGGCGGTTTCCGGGGGTGCGGGGTCTGCTCCCGTGTATTTCAGGGCTGTCGTCGCATCCAGCAACAGGTTTTCAAAGAAAATAGTGGTAGAAGAGTTTGCCGGCACCTGGTGCGGGTACTGTCCTGCAACCACGCGAAAAGTAGATAGTCTGCATAACGCCTTTCAAAATATCATACCGGTGCAGGTACATAACGGAGACCCTCTTCAATATATGTATGAACCCCAGATGAGGAACCGGTTCGGGATCTCTTCCTTTCCGGCGGTTTACCTGGAACGTAGCCTGGTTTGGGATGGTATGCCATCCTCTATCCAAACGGCATTGCATAAAATTGCAAAATGCGGGCTGGCTTTGTTTTCTGCTATCAATGGAAACCAGATCAGCCTGGAAGTAAGGGTAAAGTTCGATATTACAACAAGTGTTCCCCTGAGGCTGGTCGTTGTCCTGCTGGAAGACAGCGTGGTTTCTCCCCAGGTGAATTTATATAACAATACCCCCGGAAGCCCCTTCTTTAATGCCGGTAATCCCATCCCTGACTACACGCATAACAATGTATTGAGGAAATCAGCTACGGATATTTTCGGGGATGCTATACCGGTAGAAGCAGCGGTGAAAGACAGTGTTTATTCCCGGTCATTCGGGGTAGATGCCAGCGGGTTGAATCTGGCAACATTGAAACTGGCGGCCTATGTCATATTTGCTGAAAATACCGGTTCCCGGTTCGGGGTTTTGAATGCCCAGCTTGTCCATGCGGGCTTGCACCAGGACTTTGATTAATCCTGCCCTTTTTCCCTGATCAGTTCATTTACCTTTTCCATTTTATAATCCTTTCCTAACCGTATGGCCTGTACGCTTGGCCTCACTTCAATTTCAGGCTGAACACCCAATCCTGTTTTGGGTGCATCCCTGTTGATGACCAGTCGAAATAAAGGAAGCCGGAATCGAACGCCCGTATTGGGCAGGGTAACATCGGGTATCAGCCAGGCCGTGTTACCATATGCCCCGCCGCCGGTTTCTTCCCCGACCACGATCACATTATCCTGGTCCCTGACAGAAAGGGTAAAGAGGGTGGTAGCCGAGAAGGAGTTGCCGCCGGTAACCAGGTAAACGGTACCATTAAAATGATTGAGTTTTTTTGGGGTAAAGAAATGTCTTTCAAAATAGCGGAAATGATAATTTCCGTCACTCATCTTTTTGGTAAATAATGTTTTGAACAGGCGGTTAAAGAAATCCTTCTGGATATACCGGCTATAAGCGCTTTTCTTCCTGATCGCATACAGGGAGTCTGCAATTTTAAAAGGTTTATCACTGATGTACTTGGTCAGTTTAGTCGAGTTGCCCACACTACCCCCTCCGTTCCCCCTTAAATCAATGACAAGGTTTTGCGTTTGATTTTTCCGGATCGCTTTGAATGACCGGTGAAAAAACCTGCCCAAACCATAGCCGGTACTGAAACTATTTAAGGTCATGTAGGCGGTTGGATCTTTTTCAGCAAACCGTATATTCCGGGTGTTTTCTTTTTCGCGCCTTTTCCTTTCTTTCTTGTGAAGGCGGGAGAACCGCATACCGGGTTTTCGGGAAGTTGAATCTTTCCGGGGGTCATAAACAGGAATAAGGGTTGTCTTAAGCTGCCCCGTACTATCCAGGTATTCGATGCTATAATTTTTCCTGATGCCGAATACCGTTGTATATAATGTACCAAAACTGCCTCCATTGCTCAGTACCTGGTATTTATGGGTGAGGTTAAAGCCATCGGAAGGAATGAAACGGAAAAGGGTATCAATGATTTCATGAACCGGTTTACCTTCTATTTTGGTAATGACGGTTCCCCTCACCAGGGTACTGTCTTTTCGGTTAAGGTTTGCAGTTATGACAACGGTGTCGCTGGCACCCCTGCCATTCCGGTCCCAGAGCTTAAAACTTAAGGGAAAGGCCAGGAGCCGAAGACTGTCGAGGTGACGGGCATATTTTTTTGAGCTCCTGACGGATGAATGGCCGCAGTTGACCCGGGAATAGACATAGCTGAGCACTTTGCGGAAATTTCTTTCTGTCAAAGAGTCCCTGAGCGCTTCTTCCCCGGTTTCGAAATAGCGGTTCATTGTTTCTTTGGGGGTGTACCAGTACAGGCCGGGATGGGATTCTTCGACCAGTGACCTGAAAATATGATAATCCTGCTGCAGTTTTTGGGGGGCATATTTCTTATTGGGGTTAAAAGAACCCCGCTGCACGCCACAGCCTGTTATCAGGACGACCGATAAAAGGGCTGCATAAAACTTATACATGACGTAGGGGTCGGGTTTCATTAATTCATATGGTTCCAGCCCTGGGCGGTAATGACATGTCTGCTTCCGCCCTTTGTGATGATATAAGAACCTTCTTCAGGTTCAGTCATATAGCCAACCACGCTGATCTGTTCATTTAATACGAGCTTTTCATGCTCTGACTGGGAGATGGTAAACACCAGTTCATAATCTTCCCCGCCGCTTAAGGCACAGGCTGTAGGATCGATCTCGAATTTATAGGCAGCTCCCCTTGTATCTTCAGCGATCGGGATCTTTTCTTCATAGAGGACGCATCCCAGGTTGCTCTGTTTGCAGATATGGAGTATTTCAGAACTCAGGCCGTCACTGATATCCATCATGGCGGTAGGCATAATCTCTTCTTTTTCTAAAAATTCAATAATATCTTTTCTTGCTTCCGGTTTCAGCATTCGGCCAATCACATAATCTTCTCCTTCCAGGTCCGGTTGAATTTGCGGATTTTCCAGGTAGATCTTTTTTTCCCTTTCCAGGAAAAGCAAACCGAGGTAGGCCCCGCCCAGGTCGCCACTTACACAGATAAGGTCGCCCTTTTTGGCCGTGCTTCTTTTTACAAACATATCCGGGGCTACCTCCCCGATAGCCGTAATGGAAATGATGAACCCTTTCTGGGAGGATGTCGTATCCCCACCGACCAGGTCAACGCCGTACCGTTTGCAGGCAGCAAAGACACCCTCGTAAAATTCATCCATGGCTTCCAGGCTAAACCGGTTACTGATAGCGAGGCTGATGACCACCTGTGTGGGGGTGGCATTCATCGCATATATATCACTGATATTGGCGATAATGGATTTATAACCCAGGTGTTTCAGCGGGGTATAGATCAGGTCAAAGTGAACGCCTTCCACCAGCATATCGGTGGAGATCACGGTTTGCCTGCCATAATGATCGATCACTGCCGCATCATCACCTACCCCAACAATGGTGGAAGCGTTTTGCAGTTCAATATTCCGGGTCAGGTGATCGATTAACCCAAACTCCCCGAGCGAAGCTATTTCTGTTCTGTTTTCCATTTACGGCAATTTGTTATTGATAACATTGAGCAATTGATCATGAATTTTACCATTGGTGGCAACAAGATGGGGTTGATAGGGTGAGTACCGGTTGCCGGAAAAGTCCGTGACGGTACCCCCCGACTCTTCCACCATCAAAAAACCGGCTGCGCTGTCCCAGGCCTGCAGTTTATGTTCATAAAACCCGTCAAACCTTCCGGCAGCGACCCAGCAGAGGTCGATTGCAGCGGATCCCAGTCGCCTGACTGGTACTCCCTTACGGATCAGGCGGTCAAAAACATCCAGGGGGCCGTTTGGCATATCCAGAAATGTATACGGGAATCCGGTTACCAGGCAGGATTTCCACACATCCGTTTCATGGCTAACCCGGAGGGGTTTGTCATTTAAGGTTGCGCCCTTCCCTTTCTCCGCCAGAAACAGTTCATGGAGCACGGGGGCATATACTGCTCCCATGATCATTTCGCCTTCTTTTTCAATAGCGATGGAAACACAACAAAGGGGAAGGCCATGGGCAAAGTTCACGGTGCCGTCAATTGGGTCGATGATCCACTTGTAATTTGAATCCTGTGCGATGGCTCCGGCTTCTTCACTTAACAGGTAATGATCGGGAAAGCTTTCCCTGATAACACTGAAAATAGCTTTTTCGGCTGCATGGTCTGCTTCCGTTACAAGGTTATTGATCCCTTCCTTATTTGAAATCGTAAAGTCTTTATCAAAAAACCTTGTCAGTTCGGCGGCACCCGCTGTTACTGATTTCAGTAATGTTTCTTTAAGCATGCGCAAAGATACAGCCTGTCAAAGCCCCTGCCAAAGCAGGTGTTATTGATTAACAGATTTCATGACAGCTTCGGGATAGCGTAATCCTGCAGCCACACCCGGGGGAGCGATAATATTCAGCGCTTCCAGTTCTTCGGGAGCCAGTTCAATTTGCAGGGACCCTGCATTTTCCTCCAGGTATTTTATCCTTTTGGTGCCGGGTATCGGAAAAATATGATCACCCTGTTTCATCACCCATGCCAGGGCCAGCTGAGAAGCCGTGCATCCTTTTTCTGCAGCCAGGGCTTCAATTTTTTTCACCAATCCGAGATTTTTTTGAAAGTTTTCGCCTATAAACCTTGGGGAGAACCTGCGCCAGTCGTCTTTTTCAAGATCGTCAAAACTTTTTATCTGACCTGTTAAAAAACCCCTGCCCAGCGGACTATAGGCCACAAAAGCCACCCCCAGTTCTTTGCAGGTATCCAGCATTTCCTCTTCCGGTTCCCGGCTCCAGAGTGAATATTCACTTTGGATGGCTGTGACCGGGAATACGGCATGTGCTTTGCGCAGGGTGGCTGGGGATACTTCAGATAAGCCGATACCCCGCAGCTTGCCTTCCTGTACCAGTTTACCCATGGCTTCGACGGTAACTTCAATGGGGGTGTCCGGGTCTTTCCGATGCAGATAATAAAGGTCAGTGGTTTCGATACCCAGCCGCTTCAGGCTACCTTCACAGGCTTTCCTGACATAGTCGGGTTTTCCGTTAATACCTCTTTTTTGGGGATCGGAAGGGTCCCGCACAATACCAAACTTGGTGGCGATGGTAATTTTATCCCGGTACATCTTTAAAGCTTTTCCCACGAGTTCTTCGTTGGTATAAGGGCCGTACATATCGGCAGTATCCCAGAATGTGATGCCCAGTTCCACCGCACGGCTTAATGTTTTCAACGATGCTTCATCATTCTTTTGTCCGTAAAAATCGCTCATGCCCATGCAGCCCAAACCCAATGCCGAGGCCCTGATACCCTGTGATCCCAGGTTTTTAATTTTCATATTATCGGTTTTTAAAAAATGAATGTGGTTTCTAAAGGTAATTCAAATGCCAGGGATCTGTCTATCTGTTGAAGTTTGGAGGGCTTCCATTTTGTGCTCTGTTTTAAAAAACCGTAATTCGTATCCGTTTGAAACTGTCAGTCATAATAGTAAGCTATAACGTTAAGGATTTTCTGCGGCATTGCCTGGATGCCGTTGAGCGGGCCATAGCTTATGCTCAGTTGTCCGCAGAAGTCATTGTTGTAGACAATCAATCAACGGATGGCACAGCCGAAGAACTGGCCGATTCATATGAAAAGTTGAATTTTATCCTCAACCCCGAGAACAGGGGATTTGCCAAAGCCTGTAACCAGGGGGCGGCATTGGCCACGGGCGAATTTATTTTGTTCCTGAATCCCGATACGCTTATCCCACCCGACAGTTTGAAAGACTGTATCAGTTTTATAGCATCCCGGCCGGATGCCGGGGCGATAGGGGTTCGGATGGTAGATGAAAATGGTAATTTTTTAAAGGAATCCAAAAGATCCTTTCCTTCCCCGGTAGTTTCTTTTTATAAGCTGTTTGGAATGGCGGCATTATTTCCAAGGTCTAGAATATTTGCCCGTTATTATCTTGGGCATTTGAGTGAAAATGAAGACCATCCTGTAGAAATATTATCCGGGGCCTTTATGCTCATCAGAAAGACTGTTTTTGAAAAAACCGGGGGCTTTGATGAGCGGTTTTTTATGTATGCCGAAGATATCGACCTTAGCTATCGGATAACTAAGGATGGCTACAGGAATTATTATTTTTCAGGTTGCACCATCACCCATTTCAAAGGGAAAAGCACGGCAAAGGATATCCGGTATGTAAAAATGTTTTACCGGGCCATGGTGGTTTTTGCTGTAAAATATTATGGGTCCCATAACCCCTACACCTACTTTCTGAAGGCAGGAATATGGACCCGGGCCGTCCTGTCTGCCACCCGTATATTTTTCAGGAATATTTTTAGCAGCCGTTGAAAGCAACCGGAAATGTATATTCGCTGAATACGAACGAACATTGTGTAACTTTATACCAGGACCAGACTGAGAAATTTACTGAATGGCAAGAATTATTGATATAAAGATTCCGAAAGCGATTGCACATGCATTAAGACTGCCCGAAAATGACCCCCGGCGTCAGCAATTAAAGGTATTGAAAAAGTTATTGAAGAAAGCGCGGTTCACCGAGTTCGGCCAGGAATACCGGTTTGATGATATTTTATTAAGCCGGCACCCCGGGAAAAAATTCCAGGAACTGGTACCGGTTCACGATTACAATAAAATTTACGATAAATGGTGGCACCGCACCCTGGATGGTGTTCCGGATGTGGCCTGGCCCGGGAAAATTAAATATTATGCGCTTAGTTCCGGCACTTCCGAATCGGCCAGCAAATATATTCCCATCACGAATGAATTACTGCGAAGTAATACCGTTAATTATATCCGGCAGCTTATTTCATTGTTCAGCTACGAACATGTATCGCGAAATGCGATGACAAAAGGTTTCCTGATGCTTGGGGGCGCTACCGATCTTAAAAAAGGAGAAGCTGGCTGGTACGCCGGCGACCTGAGTGGTATCCTGGCAAAGAAGCGGCCATTCTGGTTTCAGACTTTTTATAAACCCGGGGGCAGGATCGCTGCCATACAGGACTGGAACCAAAAACTGAATGAGATTGTGGAGCACGCCAAAGAATGGGATATCGGGTATATTGTTGGTGTACCGGCATGGTGCCAGATGTGTATGGAAATGGTGATTGAGCATTACAAGCTGAAGAATATCCACGAGATCTGGCCGAATTTTTCATTTTTTGTTCATGGAGGGGTTTCATTTGAACCGTATAAGAAGGGATTTGAGAAATTGCTGGGCAAACCGATCATCTATATTGAGAACTATCTTTCCAGTGAAGGGTTTATCGGCTACAAGCACCGGGAAAATGCAAAAGGGATGCAGCTGATCCTTAATAATAATATTTTCTTTGAGTTTGTACCCTTTGATGACAAGAACTTTGATACTGAAGGCAGAATGATCGATAATCCCGCTGCCCTGATGATCCACGAAGTGGAGGAAGGTCGTGATTACGCTTTACTGATGAGCACCAACGCAGGGGCCTGGCGTTACCTGTTGGGCGACACGATAAGATTTGTCGACCTGGAAAGGTGTGAAGTGGTCATCACCGGGCGCACCAAGCATTTCCTGAGCCTGGTGGGGGAACACCTGAGTGTTGATAATATGAACAAAGCCATCCAGCTGGTCAGCGAAGAATTGAATATTTCCATTCCGGAATTTACCGTAGTAGGGTTTCCCTATCAGAATTTCTTTGCACACAAATGGTATGTGGCCTGTGATGACAGTGTGGAGGAAAAAGATCTTGCCCAACGGATCGATCATCATCTCAGGATATTGAATGATGACTATGCGACTGAAAGGGATAGTGCGCTGAAAGCGGTATTCCTCGAGGTTTTGCCGGAAGAGAAGTTCCTGCAGTTCATGGAACTGAAAGGGAAACTGGGCAGTCAACATAAGTTTCCGAGGGTACTGAAAGGTAAAATGCTGGAAGACTGGAACAGGTTTATTGAGACGGCCAGGGTATAACCGGTTCAGCAGGCATTCCGGATAATTTGTGCTTCATGTTACAAGCTTTACTAAAAGGGATAACACTAGGATTGATCTTAAGCATAACCGTGGGTCCGGTTATTTTTTCTATCCTGAAACAAAGCCTGAATAATGGTCATAGGGGAGGCATTGCTTTTGTACTGGGTGTTTCATTCAGTGATATCACCCTTGTGTTGCTGAGTAATGTGTTTACTGAATTATTCCGGACACTCGAATCATACCGAAAGGAAATCGGCATTGCCGGCAGCCTGTTCCTGATCAGTATGGGCATTTTCTTTCTGTTTTTCAAAAAAGTGAAAGTGAACGAATCCGGTGAGCAGGTATTTGCAAAATTCAGGAAGCGCGATTATGCCCGGCTGTTCTTTTCGGGTTTTTTCATGAATATGCTCAACCCGGCTGTTTTTATCTTCTGGCTCACCACCTCCACCACTTTTGTCGATCATACACTCCAGCAGCGGATCATCATATTCTCCACCTGCCTGGCCCTGGTACTGACGGGCGATATTATCAAAGTCATGCTCGCCGGCCGTATTCGGAAGCGGCTGACCCCACATAATATTCATATCATCAACAGGATAAACGGGCTCATCTTGATCGGTTTTGGGATTGCGCTCCTGTCCGGGCTGCTTTTTTACAAGGGTAAAATTTGATAAGGATTAACAGGATATTTGAAAGGAGTTGATGAACCCGGTTTACCTTAGCAATATCATGCGGTACCTGACGTTTTTTTTTCTGCTGTTGATCGTGCAATTTGCTCCGGCTCAGGTAGGTTTCCTGATTTTGAAGAAGAAGGATGGGAAAGTGATAGAACGGTATTACCCGGGAAAATATATCCGTTTCCAGGGAAATGATCTGGCGGATCACGAGGGATATGTGCAGCAAATACGCAACGACTCCCTGTTCTATGTGTACTATGATATTCAGATGCGTCCCACCGTTACGGGCGGCCGCTGGCCGGATACCATTCACAGTTATAGGATGCAGTGCAGGATCCGGGATATTATGGCCATTAACTATACCCGGAATAGTTTCAGGGGGAGGAACACCGGTACATTTTTGCAGACAGCAGGAGTGGCCATGGCCGCTATTGGCATCATCAATGGTTTGCGTAAACAGGAAAAAGGGAAAAAGATATTTTCAGGATCATTTGTTCTCACAGCTCCAGTATTATATTTTGCCGGCTGGATCATAAAGCATACGGCTGCAAAGAAAAAAGTGATTGGAAAAAAATATAGCTTGCAGGTTATTAGAATTCCTGAAAGGCAATCTCCATCTTAATTAATGAATACAAAAGGATTGGTTCCCCGGTTATGGCGAAAGTTCAAACGCTTTGTATTCTGGCTTTTCATTTTCCAGTTTTTTTACATTCTTTTTCTGAAATGGGTGAATCCACCGATTACCATAACACAGCTGGTTAGCTGGATCAGTGGTGATGGCTTGCAACGCGATTATGTTGGCCGGTATGAAGTATCCCCCTACCTGAAACTGGCTGTCATTGCATCAGAAGATCAGTTGTTTCCGGACCATAGCGGGTTTGACTGGAAAAGTATTAAGAAAGCGCAGGCCTATAATAAACGGAAACCCGGCCGTATACATGGAGCAAGCACCATTAGCCAGCAAACGGCCAAGAACGTCTTTCTATGGCAGGGGCGCAGCTGGTTCCGCAAGGGGCTCGAAACCTATTTTACATTTATGATCGAGTGGATATGGGGAAAGAAAAGAATTCTTGAGGTATACCTGAACGTGATTGAAATGGGAAAGGGTATATATGGTGCAGAGGCAGCGGCCCGGCATTATTTTAACAAACCGGTTTCTATGATTTCGCGGCAGGAGGCAGCCATGATCGCAGCCTGTTTGCCCAATCCCAAAAAGTATACAGTGAAACCACCCTCTTCCTATGTATCAAGACGCTGGCCGGAAATAATGCGGCAAATGAATAACCTGATTGGCGACCCGGATGTACAAAAAATTATCTATAAAGAAGTGAAGGGAAATACAAAAGGAAAATGACCTATTTCATAAGGGCATTAATGGCATCAACAGCTGATTGAAACCGTTCGGGGTCGGTTCCTTTTATTTCCTGCCAGGGCGTTTGCTGGTTTATCAGCAGGTCTTTATAAATCCTGAACAGCTTTTCCCTGGTGATCAGGTCAGGATATTCGCGGAGTTCATCTTTCACCCAGGGCAGGTCGGTATTGCAAAGCAGGTAATAATCATATTCTCTTTTGGCAATCTGTTCCAATATCCAGCGATGGCATTTCCCAAATACAAACTCGCACCAGACTTTCATCACATACATGTCGGTATCGATGAAAAGCAGGCCAGGGCGATTTTCTTCGTTTTGAAGCCCCGAATGGTTAACTTGACGCGTAATGGTTTCTTCCAGCTCAAGCTGCCCTTTTGCAATTACCAACAAGTCATCATAACTGTATTTTGTACCATTTTTTAACAGGAATTCCCTTGCATACTCGGGGCACCATTGTGTATGAAAATATTCGGCCAGCTGCCGGCACAAAGTGCTCTTACCGGTTGATTCCGGTCCAATAATGACTATTTTTTTTAACATCTATAGTTTAATAATAAGAAAAATAAATTTAGGATATTCTTTTCCGGCGATTTTTTATATACCAGCCATACAATTTATGGGTAAGCAGGGCGGAGGCTGCTCCCGTAAATGCACCCGCGATGACATCGGTCGGATAGTGGACACCCAGGTGCAAGCGGGAATAACCGGTTGCGGCAGCCCATAAAAATGCAGGGGCTACAACGTACCATTTCCTGTAGAGCAGGCTGAGCGTGGTGGCGGTATTGAAAGCCGCAGAGGTGTGACCGGATGGAAATGAATGATGCAAAATCGTTTTGTCATAGGCATCAATAAAAGGATATTTAACAATGGGCCGGTCGCGGTTGATTGTAGTTTTCACCAGTTGGGTGATCATAAATGCCGAGGCGCCGGAGGCGGCCATTTCCCAACCCTGGTTTTTTATCTTATTGTTTTTGGAGAGATAGCCTTTTAAAAGAATACCTGCGGTGATTCCCAGGCTGATCGGTTCTGATGTTTTGGAAATGAATTTCATCATGCCATCCAGGGATCGGTTTCTCTCTATATTTACTTTTTTTAGAATATTAATATCAAAATTCTGCGCGGCGGCGCCGGTTACAATAACCAGGGCAGTGAAGAGCAGCAGGATTGGCCGGGTCATTATTTTTTTGATTTCCATGCGGGGTTGGCTTTCATAACTTTTTTATAAACCGGGCAATTTTCATCATGGGCACCGGGCAGGTACCCGGTACTCATTAAAAACTCGTTTACGATTTCTCCGCCGGTAAAACGGAAGGTCTTTTTAAACAATCTTGTCCACTCTTCCTTTATTTTAGGGTGATGATGGTCTAACCAGTTCCGGAAAGAACCCCATTCCTTTTGTAGGGCAAGGATCGTCTTTGCATTTTCAATAGCCGCATTTATTTTTAAACGGTTCCTGATAATACCGGCATCATTCATCAGCCTTTGAAAATCCTTTTCCCGATAGGCAGCCACTTTTTTGATGTTGAAATCATGGTAGGCCTTCCGGAAGTTGACCTGTTTGTTTAAAATAGTGGTCCAGCTAAGGCCTGCCTGGTTGATTTCGAGGACCAGCCGGCAAAATAATTCATTGTCATCCAGTATCGGGAAGCCATAGTGCTGATCATGGTATTCCTTGTGAACGGTTTGTTCCCCCTTTTGGAGAGATTGGATAAATGTACAGTAACTCATATTTGTTGTTGATTGCTTAAGGTTCTTTTCCTCCATTCGATCAGGCCAAAGATGGCCATTACGAGTAAAACCATATAATAGAAGCTTGTAAAAACCAATCCCTTTACAAAATATAACGGGATCGATGCGATATTGGTGGCGATCCACCAGTACCAGCTTTCCACTTTCTTTTTGGTCATGAGCCACATCCCTGTAAAAGCTGTGGCCGAAGCAAAAGCATCCGCCCAGGGTATGGCGCCGGGAGCAAATACTTTTTTCAGGTAGGAAAGGGAAAAGAATATTAGTACATAGAAAAAGACAAAGAACAACAGCTGATAAACCCACCAACGCTTATCGGAGACGCTGATATGAATGACCGGGTGTTTTTCTTTATCTTTTTTTGTCCAGAGCAGCCATCCATAAATACTCATGACGGTATAATAGAAATTGACACTTGCCTCTCCCAGCAGGTGAAACTTAAAACTGAGGTAAACATAGATGATGGTGTTGATCAGCCCAACAGGATATACCAGGATGTTTTCAATCCGGCTGTAATACACGCTGGCAATTCCCGCGAAAACGGCAATATATTCCAGCAGGGTTGTATCTTTTAATCCCCGGATGAGCTGGTCAAAAATTTCCTGTAGGTCCAAAATGGAAAGTTTACTCGTGTTGGCTACGGTAGAACCGCAGAGGCCGAAGATACCTCGTTTTCTTTCTTGTGAGAAATCGGGTCGCGATCGCTTCCCATTTCCCGTTTTCATTTGTATGCCAAACGATGATGTGCAGGTGGGGGAAAGCAGTATAGCCGGTATTTCCGCTTAACCCGATCAGTTGTCCTTTTCGTATGGTATCACCCAACCTGACCAATACCCCGTTTTTTTTCAGGTGCCAGTATCCTGCGCTGGATCCGTCATCATGCCGGATAATAATATAATTGGCTTCCTGCCGGTATGCCGGCTTCAATCCGCCTTTCTCCCCTTTTTCATTCATCCTGGTCACCACGCCTCCCCGCATGGCATATACTTCAGTTCCTTTTTTCATCTTGAAGTCAAGGGCTACCCTGTTACGATGGGTGAAAGGACTGTAATATCCCTGTACAAGCCAATGCGCAGTTCCTTCTTTATAAGGGAGCCAGTAAACATAGCTTGTGTCTTCATGGATCTTACCCCGCTGTAAAAGTTTTGCCTTACTTTTTTGTGCCTCCTTATTGATCTTACAGGCGGGGGTGAATAGGATGATGGCTAATGATGCTATGAAGAAGACAGACCGGAGCACTAAATTTTTTTTCTTTTTTCCTGTTCCACCATTTCCTGGTAATTGATCCCTGCCTCGAGCATTAAATTAAGTCCGTAATTTCTCAGGTAATCGATCACTTCGATGGCTTTTCTCCCTTTTTCTGTTAATGAGTATTCGGTACGGGGAGGTACTTCCGCAAATATTTTTTTATCAATAAACCCATCTGCCTCGAGTTGTTTGAGGGTCTGGGTAAGCATTTTCTGGCTGATATGTTTTATATGTTCCTGAATTTCAGAATAGCGCATCGTTTTGATCCTGAGGCGCCAGAGTACCGGCATTTTCCAGGTACCCCCGATTTTTTTCAGGGCAAAATCAACCGGGTTATAAAAAACCTTATTATCAAGAATTACATCAGGCATATTTTAAAATTACAGTTTACACACCAAAAAGTTCGTAGCGGATATAAAGGTACTGTACATGGAAAGCGACGGCTATCCGCAGAAATTTGCGATCATAATTTTTAAAGTATGAAAAAATTCATTTTTCTGTCAGCTATTTTTATCAGTAGCCATCTGCTGGGCCAACATAATGCCGGGAATAACGGAAAGGTCCTCATGATTGCTTCCAACCCATCGGTAAGTCAACAAACCGGGTGGCCGATCGGTGTGTGGTATGCAGAGCTCACCCATCCTTACTGGATTTTCAGCGAGGCGGGCTATACCGTGGATATTACCAGTCCTGAAGGCGGGGAAATAAAATTCGATGCTTTTAGCGACCCCGAAGATGAAAGCCAATATGCGGCCTTTGATTATGTATCCCTGGGCTTTAAAAAAGACTCCGCCCTGATGGCACGGACAAAAAACACCATCAAATTATCCAACGTAAACCCGGATGACTATAAAGCCATTTTTGTATGCGGGGGCCAGGGCCCGATGTATACATTCATTAATAACAAGGAACTGCATGATTTTTTTACGGCATTTTACCTGACCGGAAAACCTACGGCAGCGATTTGTCACGGTACCTGCATCCTGCTGAAAACAAAACTTCCCAATGGAAAGTTATTGGTTGACGGTAAAAAATGGACCGGTTTTGCGGCCAGCGAAGAGCAATATGCCGATAATTATGTCGGGCTGAAAATTCAGCCTTTCCGTGTTGAGGATGAAGCGAAAAAATTACCCAATACGCATTATGTGTCTGGCCCTCCTTTTTCAGCTTTTGCGGTGAAAGACGGTAACCTGATCACCGGTCAGCAGCAAAACAGCGGAGCCGCTGCCGCCGAGCTGGTGGTAAAGGCGTTGACGGAAGACCGGAAACGGTATCCAACCTATGTGCTGGTGCATGGTGCCTGGTCTGATGAAAGCGCGTGGGGTTTTGTCAGGAATTCCCTGGCTGTTCATGCCAATGTTATTGTTGTGAACCTGCCGGCTCACGGTATTGATTTGACCGATGGGAAAAAAACCGGCCTGGCAGATTATGTAAAAAACGTTACCCGGGTTATCAACCAACAACCCGGAAAAGTCATCCTGGTTGGCCATTCAATGGCGGGGATGATTATTTCCCAGGTGGCGGAAAATATTCCCGCAAAGATCAAAAAGCTGGTATATGTATCGGCATACCTGCCAAAAAACGGAGAAAGCGCAGCAGGGATCACCAATCAATTTTTAAACAATAAGCCGATTGAGGCCTTTCAGTTTAATGAGGATTATTCACTGGTCAGTATAAAAAAAGAGGCAATTCCGGCCGTCGTATGCGCAGACTGTTCAGACGATATGAAGGATATACTGGTCAAGTATCATAAAGCGGAACCGGTGAAAGGACTAAACGATAAGGTCGTCTTGTCGGCAAAGTTTTCCGGTGTGCCCAAGTATTATATTGCTACCACCCAGGACAATGCGGTGCCTTATGCTTTACAAAAACAAATGATCCGGAATAACGGCACGGTAAGGAAAGTGTATGAGATGAAAACCTCTCACCTGCCCTTCGTGGTGCAGCCGCAGCAATTTGTTGAAATTCTGACCGGCATTGAATGAAAAAAGCTATCCTGATACTCGCAGTGGCCGGCTGCTGTTCTAAAGCCGTTGCACAGATCAATGAAAGTGATACACTCAGGTTCATGGTACGGACTAGCCTGACCGGGAACTACCAGCAGGGTAATGTCGAACTGTTTGCCTTGCGGGCAAAATTGGATTTCACATTTGCACCGGCCGGCAAATGGGTACTGAAGTCGCAAAACAACAGTTTATACCAGGAAATCTATTCTACCAAGGCCGACCTGGATATTTTTAGCAGGAACTATCTTTACTATCAGCCCTATCGAAAAATCTATCCATTTGCCATTGGCTATATTTCTTCCAATTACAGGAGAAAGATCAGTAACCGGTTTTTTACCGGCGCCGGGTTCACATATCCAATTATCAAAAAAGAGAAATCTATGATAAAGATGTCCGGCAGCATGGTATATGAAAGATCTGTTTTTAAGGAGGACCAGTTCAATCATGATGCATTCAATGGATACCGTTCGATAGCTGCCTGGCGGGCAACCCTTTATTCGGGAGGGTGGATATATATATTGCATAGCTGTGGCCGGCTCTATTATGATGCATTTTGGCAACCGGCTTTTGCCAATCGGGAAAATTACCGGTGGCAGTTGGACGCCGGTCTCGACATACCTGCCTGGAAAGGAATTAATTTTTCGATCCTGTATCTAACGACTTATGAAAATATTGTTATTCAAAACATCAGGCAGCGTGATCATATCCTGAGTTTTGGCCTCAGTTATCAATTCAAACAAAAATAATATTACCATGCAGATTGCAATTATCGGAACCGGAAATGTGGGGGGTAACCTGGCTACAAAATGGGCTGCCAGCGGGCATACCATTTATTTGGGGGTTAATGATACCAGTGATTTTAAAGGCAGGGAGCTTTTGAAAAACAGGAACACTTCCGTGCATCGAATAAAGGAGGCTGTAAAAAAAGCCGAAATCATATTGGTGGCGGTGCCGGCAACAGCAGTCGTAGCAGTGGTGCGGTTGATGGGGGACACCACCGGAAAGATAATAATTGATGCTATGAATGTGGTAATGGGGAGGGGCCCTGAAGGATATGCCCATACTACTGATGCTATCCTGGCGAATACGCAAACAAGGGATGTGGTGAAATGTTTCAATACGACCGGGTTCAATAACATGAATGATCCCGTGTATGGGGATACCCGTATTGACATGTTTGTAGCCGGTGACAGTGAAAAAGGGAAGGCAGTTGCCCAACAGCTGGCAGCAGATGCCGGATTTGGCGCCTGTTATGCTGTTGGCGGTAATGACAGGTTTGAACTGATGGAACAGTTTGCATTTTTCTGGATCAACCTGGCTATGATGCAGGGTTTAGGAAGAGAGATCGGGTTTAAACTGCTGAAGCGTTGACGGTCATACCTTAAACTTTGCCGTCTGTAATTATTTTGGCGCCGGTCATTATTGTTCTCTGTAAATTTTGTGTTCATTTTAAACCTTCAATTTACAGTTATGACAACACAGGAATTGGCAAACCGATTCAACGAATTAGCGCAATCAGGACGATGGGACCTGATCCAAAGTGAAATGTATGCGGAAAATGCCGAAAGCATTGAGCCGGCCCATGCACCGGGTCTTCAGTCTGTAAAAGGGCTTGAAGCGATCAGGGAAAAAGGAAAACAATTCGGTGCCATGGTAGAAGAAATGCATGGGGGATATTCCAACGAACCCCAGGTGGCCGGAAATCATTTTGCCGTGGCCATGGGGATGGATGTAACGATGAAAGGTATGGGAAGAATGAAGATGGATGAGATCGCCGTTTATGAAGTTAAAGACGGTAAAATTGTTAAGGAACAATTTTTTTACTGAAGCCAAAAAAGGGGTTAGTAAGCAGTTTCGTAAAATCGGAACTGCTTTTTTATTTTTACAGGATGCAAAAGATCAATGTTTCCGAAAAATTCGCCACCATACCGGATTACTGGAACCCCCGTATTGCCGGCGAGTTGAATGGCCAACAGGTAAAACTGGTCAAATTTAAGGGCCCGTTCGACTGGCACTATCATGAAAATGAAGACGAAATGTTTTATGTCGTCAGGGGTTCTTTCGATATGGAACTCCGGGACCAGACCATTAACGTACAGGCCGGAGAGTTTCTGATTGTACCAAAAGGTGTAGAACACCGGCCAAATGCCCGCGAAGAAGTGGAAGTGATGTTGTTTGAACCGGCTTCCATCCTCAATACCGGTAATATAGAGAACGAAAAAACAGTCAGGAGGCCCGACCATTTCTAAGCGGGAGATTCTTTACCTTATTAAAAATATTTATGATAAAAATTGCCATATTGGGAGCCGGAATGGTAGGCAGGGCCATAGCGCTTGACTTAGCGAGGGATTTTTCCGTTAGTTCCTTTGACCTTAACCAAAACAACCTCGACCTTCTGCAATCCAGGAACAGTTCTGTTGAAACCATCCATAAAGACCTTTCCCAATTTCATGATTATGCAAACTGGCTCGCACCTTATGATATAATTGTCACTGCCGTCCCGGGATTTATGGGTTTTGAAACATTGAAGGCGGTCATCAACTGTGGTAAGAACGTTGCCGATATTTCTTTCTTCCCCGAAGATGTTTTACAACTTGATGCATTAGCCAGGAATAAGAAGGTAACGGTTATCACAGATATCGGAGTAGCACCGGGTATGAGCAACCTCATCCTGGGCCGGTACAATGAAGAGATGATAGTGACCAATTTTGAATGTTATGTGGGTGGGCTACCCCAGGACCCCCGGCCTCCCTTTTTCTATAAAGCGCCATTTTCACCCATTGATGTGATAGAAGAATATACCCGGCCGGCAAGACTCAAAGAGCATGGCAGGATTGTGGAAAAACCGGCACTGACGGAAAGGGAAATAATGGAGTTTGATGGGGTGGGAAAATTGGAAGCTTTCAATACAGACGGTTTAAGGAGCCTGTTATTTACCATGCCCCATATTCCGGATATGAAAGAAAAAACTTTACGATACCCGGGTCACCTGGACCTGATATTGGCATTAAAAGATGCCGGTTTTTTTGATGAAAAGGAGATTGCAATAAAAGGGATAAAGGTTTCACCCCTGGCATTTACCGCCCAGGTACTGATTGGAGAATGGAAACTGGGAGTGGAAGAAGAAGAACTAACGGTGATGCGTGTCATCGTAGAAGGAAAAGCGGAAGGGGAATCAAGGCGCATCGAGTATAATCTTTTAGATAAATATGATCCTGTTACAAAAACATCCTCCATGTCGAGGACCACGGGATATACCTGTGCCGCAGCTGTTCATTTGATCGCAAAAAACCTGTTTACAGAGATAGGCATCTTTCCCCCGGAAAGAATCGGAAAGGATAAAGGATGTTTTGATTTTATAACCGGGTATCTGAAAGAAAGAGGCGTTTTCTGGAAAATTAAATCCTAATACTTCTCTGCGAAAACCAGCACGGAATTTTGCGCTGTTTTTTATTTTTTCTTTATCTTCCTCGGAATGGGGTCCGGTGATGATCCGGTCTCCGGATCAATCGATTGTTAACCAAAAAATTTTTACGATGGGAAAATTCGTCTTAACTACCCGTAAGAATGGAGAATTTCAGTTCAATTTACAGGCGGGTAATGGCCAGGTTATTTTAACCAGTGAAGGGTATAGCACAAAAGCAGCCTGTATGAATGGTGTGGAAAGTGTTAAGAAAAATGCAGGGGCAGATAGCCGGTTTGAGCGAAAATCAGCTGCAAATGGAAAATTTCATTTTAACCTGAAAGCCACAAATGGCCAGGTGATCGGGTCCAGTCAAATGTATGAAACGGAAGCCAGCTTGGAAAACGGGATTCGTTCCGTTCAATCAAATGCCGGGGAAGCTTCCATTGATGATCAGACTACCGGATAAAAGAAAAGAGGCTGTAAACACTTACAGCCTCTTTTCTTTCATAAATTCAATATTATTCAGCGTCCGCCAATACTTCTTTTACTTCGGGGATCATTCTTTTCATCATGCCTTCAATCCCGGCTTTCAGGGTGATCATGGATGAGGGGCAGCCGGAGCAGCTTCCCTGCATGGCCAGGCTTACGGTACCATTTTCATAACTTTTAAACTGGATAGCGCCTCCATCCATTTCCACGGCCGGGCGAACATAATTATCCAGCAATTCCTTGATTCTTTTTACCACATCATCATCATCGGCATCCACTTCATTGCTGCTTTGCTGTTTTACGGCAGATAGCTCTTCTTCATTGATCACAATTTTTCCTTCTTCCATGTATTGTTTCAAAAACTCCCGGATGCTGGGGATTACATCGTTCCAGTCGGTTTCGGGGGTTTTGGTCATCGTAACAAAGTTACTGGCAATAAAAACGGCTTTGATAAAGGGAAAACCAAATAGTTCCACAGCCAGGGGCGAGGGTTTGGCGCTTTCAATATCGGGAAAATCGATGCTCTTGCCCGGATACAGCAGTTTGTTGGCCACAAACTTCATGGTTTCCGGGTTGGGCGTCATTTCTGTATAAATACTGATAATAGGGTTACCTGTTTTGATCATAACTCACTGATTTGACTTACAAAAATAACAAAGACTTGTGGTTTTTTGTTTACGAATGACGGAAACTGGTAGGGGGTCAGTCGGCCTCCATTTCCTGCAGAAGTCCTTTTAAGCGGTTGATATGCTTGCCGTAAAGGTGGTGGACATACCATTTATTGAGAAAATAGAAGGGTATCGTTATCACCAGCGACAGTATGAGCCAGGTAAGCAGGTTCTGCCACCAGGCATAGGCGGGTGAATGGAAAAATGGGGATTTGGGGGTATCAAAAGGCATTTTTAGGTAAAAGATCCAGCCTAAAAAAATAAAAAGGACAGGTATCATGTAGGTACCGGCAAAAAGATAGAGCCGGACATATTTTTCAAGGGTCGATACCTGTAGTTCTAGGTTGCTCTTTACATGGCATCCGGCACATTCCATTTCGTTCAGCAACTTATTTTTTTTGTAGAAGTAAAAAGCAAATAATACGGTAATTAACAGGTATACCCAGGATACTTCGCTGAGTTTGCCCTTGAAGGCCATAAAATAATAAACGATGACTGCGCCCATTGAAAGCAGGAGAATGAAAAGCTCTTTCCTTAGATTTCTTTTCATTTTCGCGATCGGCGATTTTGACTGCCGGGTAAGCAGGAGGTGTAAATCCTCATTCCCGGCAGTTTGGGGAATCACTGTTTGCTGTTTTTGCCAGACCTCTTTGAGATTTTCAAGATCCATACACTTCCGTTTTAGTCATTTGGCGTAATTTATCTTTGATGCGGTTCATTTTCACCCGCAGGTTATTTTGGTTGATACCGAGTATCTCTTCCATTTCTTCATAGTTTTTTCCATCGAGGTAAAGCATCACGATGGCTTTATCGATTTCGGAAAGTTTACCAATAGCCGTATAGAGTTCCCTGAGTTTTTCTTCTTTTTCAGCATTATCATCTGAATCGGATTCTTCTTTGGGTATGAATTCCGGGTAGCTGATTTCGACATGCCTGCTTTGTTTCCGGAGATCAGAAATAGCGGTGTTCAGGGCGATCCGGTAAAGCCAGGTGCTGAATTTTGCTTCTTCCCGGAACCTGGGGTATCCATTCCAGAGTTGAATCACCATTTCCTGGAATAGATCTTCCCTGTCTGATGCACTGGAAGCATAGAGGTTGCATATCTTGTGAAGAATGCCTTTGCATTCATTCAGTTTTGATAAAAACGCCGCCTGTGATGGTGTACCGGTCAAAAAACAGAATTTGATGAAATCTACTCAATTTGTCGCCTGGTGGATCAAAATATTACAAAATACCGACCTGTTTTTCAATTGATAAGAAATTTATTAGCGCCAGGACTATTGCAAATCCAGACTGTTCTTAGTATTTTTCGAATCTTTCCTGTTTACTCCCATATCCCCTGAATACCTTCCCAGTCCCTGAAAGCCATCATTATTGTAAACCTGGCATGCTATGAAAAGAATTATTTTCATTTTTTTAACCGTACTGTTATCTGCAACAGCTGGTGCGCAAAACTGGCAGGCCGAATTCGGAGCTGGCATCTCAGGGTATTCCGGAGATCTTACCCAAAAAGTAATTCAGATCCGGTCAATCGGACCCTCGGGGTTTTTCAATTTAAAATACCAGTTTCATCCACAAATATTATTCAGGACCGGTATATCCTGGGGTAACATTGGGGCGAATGATAAAAACAATAAGGATTCCTTATTAAAAAGACGTAACCTCAGTTTTAAAAGCAATGTTTATGAATTTAACATTGGACTTGAAGTCAACCTTATTGACCCGATTGAGCCATTTGAAGTGAAAACCCTGCCTTATATTTTTGGAGGATTCGGTTTATTTCATTTTGATCCTTATGCATTTGACAATAGCGGGAAAAAAGTATTCTTAAAACCTCTCAGTACAGAAGGCCAGGGACTTCGGGAATACCCTTCGAGGAAGCCGTATAAACTAACACAGCTTTGTATCCCTTTTGGGGCCGGTGTCAAAATGAAAATCAGTGACAAAACCGAATCAGGGTTTGAAATTCTTTTCAGAAAAACATTTACCGATTACCTGGATGATGTCAGCACCCGTTATGTGGATTATAATATCCTTAAAGATCAAAAAGGGGAAAAGGCGGTTGAAATGGCGTTCCGGTCAATTACTCCTGCCGGCGTTCCCCTGGAACCGGTTACGGATGATATCAGGGGCAATCCCAGCAAAAAGGATCTTTATTATACTATCGGGTTTAAACTCACCGTAAAACTCGGAAAACAAAAAAAGAAAAGCACAACGGCTGAAACCTCAACTACACAACAATAAATTTACCGGTTTTTCAACCTACGGCCTATCATCACTGTTATCACAGCATGAAAAAGATCTATTACCTGAGCAGCTGCTCAACCTGCCAGGCTATCATCAAATCCACCCAAATTGACAAGAAGGGATTTATCATGCAGGATATCAAAACGGAAAAGATCACGGCCACACAGATTTATGAAATGAAAAAAATGGCCGGCAGCTATGAAGCCTTATTCAGCCGGCGTGCCTTAAAATATAAGGCATGGGGTTTAAAGGAAAAGCAATTGTCAGCAATGGAGTACAGGAAATATATACTTGAAGAATATACATTTCTCAAACGACCTGTTGTTATTATTGACAATCAAATCTTTGTGGGGAATGATGCGAAAAACCTTGCCGCACTTAAAAAAGCAGTTTGACCCTTAAATTCAAAAAAATCGTACAATTTCGAGTGTATAATGACGTTCTAAGAGGCTAGAATCCATTGCTATGAAAAATATCCTCTTCATTATTTTAGCCCTTTTATGTATTAAAAGAACAGAAGCCCAACGTGTTGATCTTGATAGGTTCAATTTTAGCGTCAGCTATCGTGATTTTCCTGAGAACCCCCTGCCCGATACTTATAAAACCTACAGTATTCGCATTGAAGCAGCACCTTCACTGGGATTGGGTTATACAGCACAAAATTTTGCAGATGATATACAGATCGATGGGCTCCGAAAAGTGGAAGGTACCGGGCATGTCACCATCCTGTTAATGATGGATGATATCATTTTTGAAAAGACAGAAAAAAAGGAAAGGGTGCAAACCACGAAGGATAAACAGGGAAATGAGGTGAAAAAGTCATTTTTCTCCACCGAACTGGTATATTCCTTTGCAGCAAGGATGTCCGTGTATGACTATAAAGGCAATACCCTGCTTAGCAATAGGGTGTTTTTTGACAGAAATAATAAGCGTACGTTTAAAACACCCGAGTCGGCAACAATCGCCGATGCCGATAATTATTACAGCAACAAGAGCAGCGATATCAGGGCCAGTCTTGCCAGGCAGCTTACCACCGGGGTAGTTTCACAAGCTGCAGCCTGGTTAAACGACCAATATGGGTATCCCGTCAGAAGGAACAATGATATTTTGTGGATTTTGAATAATAAACGCCATCCTTCTTATAAAGACCAGCAAAAAGCCTGGAATGATTTTAAGAATGCAATTGTGCTTATCAATGAAAACGAACCGCTTGACAAGGCCAAAGAAAAGTTCAATCCGGTAATAGCATATTTTGAAAAGGTTAAAAAAATATATACCGCTACCGATAAGGAGAGCAGGAAGATGCGGTATGCCAGCTATTTCAACCTGGCCAAGATTTATATCTATCTGGATGAACCAGAAAAAGCATTGGTCGAAGCCGATGCACTTTCCATGAATGATTATGATGAGAAAGATGGACGGTACCTGCGCAGTATGGCAGAATCACTGTCAGAAAAACTTAGAAAGAACAATGCAGATACAAGGCATTTTGTAGTGGATGCAGATCATTATGACCCGCCGGTGAAATAAGCAGGTCCTCATGTTAACCATTGGGCGTACATTTTTTTTGCTTCCTGCTCCATTAGGGGCCCTATAACTTTAACTTTCCGGCCCCCATGTTCCAGCAACACCCCTGATTTCATATCAAAGATATAGGCGGGGTTATGCGTCCCCGCTGTTTCATGGTACCCTTCTTTGCTCAAAGCAAAAACGATTTTTCCGATTCCGCTCCAGAAAATGGCCCCCGAACACATTGGACAGGGCTCTGTACTTGCATATACTGTACAGTTGTTCAGGTATTCCCATTCATACTTGCCGGCCAGTTGATGTACCAGGTTAATTTCACAATGGGCAATATTATCTTTGTTTGTTATTACAGTGTTTTCTCCTTCCTCAATAATGAGTCCGTTCCCATCAGCAAGCAGGCACCCAAAGGGCAGGTTGCCTTTTTCCATTGATCTTTTGGCAATTTCCATTGCTTTTAAAAGATAGTGTCTTTCCCGATCCATAATAACTTTTATTTATCAGTTTATCACGATCAACCCTGATTGGTTCCCGGGTTTATTTTCGTCAATCCATAATCCGGAGTTTAGCATAATTCAGCATTATTTTCTTTTCTCCGTTATGTTCAAATTTTACTGTGGCAATAGGATTGTGTGCGGCGCCCTCCATTTTGATCACTTCTCCGAATCCGAATTTCTGGTGCTCCACTTTCTGGCCTTCCTGCAGGGAACTGGTATCACTGGGTTTGAAATCGGCTGAAGGCTTGTGCTCGACAGTTTTATTTTGCGGGGCTCCTATAATTTGAGAAACGACCGTGTTTTGTTTTTTGGCGGGAGGTGGACCATACCGTTTAGCAGCCTCATCGGCCTGTCCGCTTCCAAAACCACGATGCATTCTTTCAAATGCTGATCCCATATTATCGGTATAACCGCTGTTGCGGCTGCCGCCGCCGGCAAAGCTCCTGTCAAGATATTGTTCCGGCACCTCATTAATAAAACGGCTGGGCTCATTCTGAACCAGGCTGCCAAACCGGTAACGGGTATTGGCATAGGTGATCCAGAGCTTCTTCTTCGCCCTTGTGATCACTACATAAAAGAGCCTTCTTTCTTCTTCCAGTTCTTCCCTTGTATTGATGCTCATCGCATTCGGAAAAAGCATTTCCTCCAGTCCCGCAGCAAAGACCACCCCGAATTCCAGGCCCTTGGCTGCATGGATGGTCATTAATTTAACGGTATCTGCATTAGGGTCTTTCTGATCGGCATCGGTAAGCAGGGTGATCTGTTGCAGATAGGCGCTTAAACTTTTATCAACCACCTCTCCATCCTCATTGTCGGGGCTCTCCACCCATTCCTTGATCGAATTCAGTAATTCCTGTATGTTTTCATACCGCTGGAGTCCCTCGGTACTTTTATCATTGAACAGCTCTTTTACGATATTGGTCTGTTTCCCTACATGAAAGGCAACTTCATAGGCATTCTTTTTTTCCAGCATGCTTTTGAAGCTTTTGATCATCGTTACAAATTCTTCAATCGCCTGCAGGGTGCCGGCACGGAAACCAAACCGGGAGGCATTTTCCAATACTTCCCACATACTGATATTTTGTTCATTGGCAAACAATATCGATTTGTCTACGGTAGTCTTTCCAATACCTCTTGCCGGGAAATTGATGATCCGTTTAAGCGACTCTTCATCTCTGGGGTTGACGATCAGCCGCAGGTAGGCAACAAGGTCTTTGATCTCTTTCCGCTGGTAAAAACTGATGCCACCGTAGATGGTATAAGGTATCGACATTCTTCTTAAGGATTCCTCAAATGCCCGGCTCTGTGCATTGGTCCGGTAGAGTATTGCAAAATCCCTGTTGGCAAAATGATTCCGTAATTTCTGTTCCTGTATCGTATCGGCTACGAATTTACCTTCGTCATTGTCCGTCATTGTACGCACCAGCCTGATCTTCTCCCCTTCTGCATTTTCGGTAAACAGTACTTTTTCGATCTGGCCTTTGTTATTGCTGATCACTTCATTGGCTACATGGAGAATACTCTTTGTACTGCGATAGTTCTGTTCCAGTTTCACCAGTTTCACATCGTCATAATCTTTCTGAAACTGGAGGATATTCTGGATGGTTGCCCCCCGGAAGCTGTAGATGCTCTGGGCGTCATCACCGACTACACAAACATTTTCGTGAATCGCTCCCAGCAGTTTTATAATTTCATACTGGGCAGGATTGGTGTCCTGGTACTCATCGATCAAAATATATTGAAACTTATGCTGGTACTTGCTCAGGCTTTCCGGAAATGTTTTGAGTAATTCATAAAATTTCAGCAAGAGATCATCAAAATCCATCGCCCCGTTTTTGAAACACCGTTTAACATAGGCTTCATAGATCTGGCTGATAGCCGGCCTGTTCGAACGCATGTCTTCCTGCTGAAGATAATAATCGTTTGCATATTCAGCAGGGCCTACCAGGGCATTCTTGGCAGCGGAAATCCGGTTATAGACCGTGTTGGGCTTATAGTGTTTATCGTCGAGGTTCAGTTCATTCACTACTGTTTTTACCACGCTTTTAGCATCATCCGTGTCATAGATGGTAAACTGGTTGGGATAGCCCAGCCGGTGGGCTTCTGCCCTGAGTATGCGGGCGAATACACTGTGAAAGGTCCCGATATATAAGTTCCGGGCTTCATTATCACCGAGGATCTTCTCCACCCTTTCTTTCATTTCTTTGGCAGCCTTGTTGGTAAAAGTCAGGGCCAGGATATTAAATGCATCCACACCATTGGCCATTAAATGGGCGATGCGTGTTGTCAGCACTTTTGTTTTTCCGCTCCCCGCCCCCGCCACGATCATGAGTGGCCCCTTGATATGCAGTACGGCCTCACGTTGTCTTTCATTCAGATCCTTCAGGTAATCTAGCATGGGTGCAATTTAACCCCTTCACCTGTCATTCGGAAGGAGTGTGAAAAACAAATAGACAGATTTTTTTTCATCCCGGGCGGCTATTTTTTTGATCATGAAAACATCTTGTTAAAATAATATTTTTCCAACATTCCCGCTTTAACATCTTTAAATTGCATATCTTTTTAGATCATAAATATGGCCTTGCAGATGATTAAAAAAATACCCGCTCTTTTCTGTTTTATTTTCTTCATCAAATCCGTAACAGCGCAGCCGGTAGACAGTATCCTGGCGAGATATGGTACGGACTATGCACAGGAAAAATGTTACCTCCATTTTGATAAAACCAATTATGCTGCCGGTGAAACCATTTGGTTCAAGGCCTACCTGATGGAAGCGAATTATCCCGCTGTGGAAAGCAAAACCTTTTATGTAGACTGGACAGACGAAAAAGGGAGCCTGCTTTACCGGTCTGTCCTTCCATTACTGGATGGTGTTACCAGGGGTCAGTTTGATATACCTGCCGATTTTTCCGGGAATTTTATTCATGCAAGGGCCTATACAAAATGGATGCTCAATTTCGACAGCGCTTTTCTTTTTAACCGGGATATCCGGGTCATCAGTGCCCAAAGCAAAAAGAATAACATCACGTCTCCACGGTATGATTTACAGTTTTTTCCGGAAGGGGGTACCATCATATCGGGTGTGAACAATAGGATTGCATTCATGGTAAACGATCAGTGGGGGCATCCTGTAAAAATCCGGGGGGCCGTCAAATCAGAAAAGGGAAAACTGGTCGATAGCCTGCACATTATCCATGATGGTATGGGCAGCTTTTTTTTACACCCCCTGCCGGGTGAAAAATACACGGTGAATTGGAGAGATGAAAAAGGTGCCCTGCATAGTTCCGACTTACCAGAGACGGGTTCCAGCGGCGTAAGCCTGCAGGTCACAGTAAGCGGCGCCAAGAGGAATTTCCAGGTTACCGCTTCACCGGGTGGTCCTTCCAGGGTTTTTCTGGTCGGAACCATGAATCAATTCATGGCCTTCCGGGTGATGAAAGACCTTACAAAAGGACCGGGTGTAGGGACGATACCCACAGAAGGGTTGCCCAGTGGCGTGCTCACTATCACTGTTTTTGATGAAAGCTGGCGACCCCTGGCAGAACGGGTCACCTTTATCAATAACCATGAATACCGGTTTGAACCCAAAATGACCGTTGAACATTGGGGCCTCAGCAGCCGTGGGAAAAATGAGGTCAGGATTGCCATTCCCGACAGTATGGTGGCGAGCCTTTCCGTGGCCGTGACGGATGCTGATATTGAAACCGATAGCAGCAATAATATCGTCTCACAACTTTTATTGAGCAGTGAATTGAAAGGGTATATCCATGACCCTGCATTTTATTTTAGAAGCGATGCAGATTCCGTGAGTTATATGCTGGATCTTGTTATGATGACCCATGGCTGGCGGCGAATCAGCTGGCAGCAAGTGACCGCGGCCAGCATGCCCGACATAAAATTCGATCGGGACACAAGCTACCTCACCGTTTCGGGAATGGTACAGGGCGTCATCCCTTCACAGCTTCGGGATGCCGGTGAAATATTTTTGATTGTCAAGCAAAAGGATGCTGAACCCAAGATCGTAGGGGTACCGATCGACAAAGACGGAAAGTTTAATGACCCATCATTCGTTCTGTTTGACTCTGCACAGATTTATTACCAGTTTTCTAAGAAAGATCAGATGGCCAATGCACAGGCTTCCTTTCTCCAAAACAGGTTACCGGCTCTGAATAACCCTGGCCTTGCATCGGGATTTACCGGTTGGAATGTGAATGATACTGCGGCGCTCAGTCTTCATATTCGGCTGGCCAGTGAAGCACAGCAGTTACGTAAATTCAATGAGTTGAAGACCCTGGAAAATGTTACGGTGAAAGCGAAAAAGAAGTCGGCCGTAGAAGAAATGGATGAAAAATACACATCGGGCTTATTCAGCATGGGGGATGCCTACCAGTTTGACCTGGTGAATGACCCTTTCGCCGTTTCAAGGATAAATATTTTCAGTTACCTGCAGGGCAAGGTAGCAGGGCTGCAAATTATCGAATCGGGTGCACAAACCAGCCTGGATTGGCGGGGAGGAAGACCGCAGTTATATATCGATGAAATGCAAGCTGATGTTGACCGTGTTTCGTCATTATCCGTAAATGATGTTGCCTATATAAAAGTATTCCGCCCTCCTTTTATCGGCGGTTTTGGTGGAGGCGCGGGTGGTGCCATTGCCATCTATACCCGAAAAGGGGGTGACCAGAAGCCTGAACCCGGGAAGGGATTAGCGAGTAATAAGGTAACAGGTTATACTATCTCAAGACAATTTTATGCTCCCAATTATGACTCTTTTAATCCAGAAAATGAAAAACGGGATCTTCGTACCACTTTGTACTGGAACCCCGACGTGATCCTGGCTCCCGGGCAAAATGAGACCATCCTCCGGTTTTATAATAATGATGTTAGTCGTGCTTTCAGGGTGATTATAGAAGGGATGAGTACCGATGGCAGGTTAACGCATCTTGAGCAAATAATGGAATAGAACAACCATCAGCGTATTTCTTTCCTGATCTCCGAGAGCAGATACCTGCGGGAAAAAAGAAAAAAATGCCTGATAAACAGGAAGTGGTTCCTGGCAATGGTAATGCCAAAGGTTTTTATCAGCCGGGCCGTGAGTAAATAATAATATCCAAAGCCTGTAACAAGGCTGATCGTTCCTTTTTGCCTGTCTTTCTGGCTGTCACCCAGGTCATCAGCAATATTCAGCATACATTCCAGGCGGTGCAGGTAGTTTTTCAGGGAAGGGTATTGGGGGTCGTTTTCGTTGACCAGGTTTTCTGTTTGAAGCAGGGTCAGTAAAAATGAAATCGCCGCATGTCCTTCCATTTGAAGACATTCCAGGATGGCTTCCGCATTATTGGCTTTACATTTTTCATAACCCGAACAGATCACAGCCAGGGAGAATTTCCTGAGGTCACCTAATATTCCCTGTTGAGCACAATACTGGTAAAAACCGAATAACATGCTGGCAGCTGATGGCGGGTATAACGAAGTCCCTAACCTATTACAGAGGGCAGACAAGTGATAGAAAAAAGAAGTTTCAGTCCCATCAACCGGCAAAGCATCAAAAAAAGAAGGAAATTCCTGCAGTAATATCTCTTTTTGGGAAGCGTCAAGATCATCCAGGTGGGTATCAATACAACAGGCAATATTTCCCAGCCTGCGGAATAGTGGGCGAAGCTCTTCACTGGATGCCGCCGGGAAAAAATCACTGATAATTGTTTGAACAAAACCCAGGCACAATGCGTAACGCCGGTATTTATCCTCATTAATAAGTGTAAATACAGGCAGGGCTTCGGTTACAGCGTTTGTATCAATGCTTATTGACTGCATGGGTAATCAAATATAAAATAATAAATCCGCTGAACTATCAAACGGATGTTAAAGCATGTTTAGATAAATATAATTCATGCTCCAGGTATCAGGAATACCCAATCCAGGGTAAATTTTTGTTAACAACCACAAAGATTACCTGCATAACGTTCCTTTCCTGCTATTAAAAAAGAGGAGTTTATTCAAAGGGGGGGCCGGTTGGTATTAATCACTGTTTTCCAGGTGAAGGTGCTGGTGGTGGGCCCCGGCGGCCACATGCATGGCAAATCCGGCTATGGCTGTATCTTTCATGATATGGATGAAGGAAAGGATACGCATGTCACTGTCACCTGCGTTCCGGAAATTCGGCAAATGAAAAGCCAGTATGAAAATAACAAGCATGATCACCAGCAGGTAACCTGTAAATTTGACATACTGGTTGGTTAAAAACGAAACACCTACCAGTATATAGGCACCGCCAGCCAGGTAAACCCAGGTGAGACCACCCCACAAACTGGGTGGGATATATACGAATAATTCGCGGGGATACATAAAGTGGAATACGCCGAGTATGATCAGTATTGCGGAGAGCATATAGATGGATACCCTTGAAACAACGTGATAATGTGTCATGATGGTATAGTTTGGTTCGTTAAAAGGTACGGATTTCAAATATATTTTTACCTGATATACATCATAATTACAGTGGATAATTGCCCGTTTTTACGGTATATCACAAATAATCACATCTTTGTGTCATGAAATTTCTGTTCCCGATTTTACTGCTGGTGGTGACCCGGGTATCCGCCCAGCCACCCCTGATCCATGCCCACAATGATTACCAGAAAACAGAACCCCTCATCCAGGCGATACGGTACAAGGTCTATGCTATTGAAGCCGATGTTTATCTTGTTGACCATAAACTTCGCGTGTGCCATGACGAATCTGCTACCCTGCAAGCTCCCACCCTCGGCCAGTTATACCTGCAACCGATCATTCAGTTATTCAACAAGTACCGGGGCAGGATCAGTGAAGACAGCACTTATGCGCCTGTTCTCATGATCGATATAAAAAAAGATGGTACGGCAGTATTGCAGGAAATCTTAAAAGAGATCGCTCAATATCCACAGGTATTTGACCGGGGAACAAATCCACTGGCCGTACAGGTTGTCATCAGTGGTGATCGCGGGCCTGTTGACCATTGGGCCGCTTACCCTTCCACTATTTTATTTGATGGCCGTCCCCGGGAGCATTATGATACCGATGCGCTGCAGAAAGTTGCTTTTGTAAGTGATGCTTACGCCAACTATTTTAGACCCGCGGACAGTATTGATATTCGCTTGCAATCACTGGCCCGAGCTGTTCATCAAAAAGGGAAAATACTCAGGCTCTGGGGCATACCCGATAATCCAAAAGCCTGGGATCATTTCAAAAACCTGGGGATCGATATCATCAATACCGATTCAGTGGCGGCTTGCAGGGCGTATTTTGGATATAAATAAATGAACCAATTTACTGGTTTAGCCGTATATATAAAGATGAACCGTATTATCCTTTTTCTGAGCTTTTTAGTGTTGGCCGCCTGCACGAAGCCGGTTTCCAATTCGGCGACAATCGTTACGCCCCCTGCAGGCAGCCCCACAAAGACCTGGCTGGCGCTTGGTGATTCCTATACAATCGGACAAAGTGTATCTGCATCAGAGCGGTTTCCGGCACAAACCAGCAATTGGCTGAAGCTGAACGGAATTAATATCCAGGAACCGGATTATATCGCCACCACCGGATGGACGACCAATAACCTCCAGGATGCCATCAATACGGCTAACCCGGCACCACATGATGTTGTGAGCCTGTTGATCGGGGTCAATGACCAGTACCAGCGGCATGATACTACCGGTTACCGGCAACGGTTTACAGCTTTGCTCGCGAAAGCCATTCAACTGGCCCATGGTAAAAAAGAAAATGTATTTGTGCTTTCTATTCCGGATTACAGTGTTACCCCTTTTGCTGCTTATGGTGATACAGCCCAGATAAGAAGGGAGATAGACTGGTTTAATGCGATAAATAAAGAAGTCACTTTGTCTGTACCCTGCCCCTACCTGGACATTACCCCTTCAACCCGGGAAGCCCGCTATAACCCCAGCCTGGTGGCCGGCGATGGACTCCATCCTTCGGGATTGGAATACCGACGCTGGACGGAGAAACTGGGTCCCCTGATGCTGCCGGTTCTGCAATAAGAAAGAGGCTAAATAATTTCCTTCCTTTCATCCGCTACGCGTAATTTCAGTAAAGACATTTTTATGAACGATGATGAAAGTTGCTATTACCGGGGCCTCCGGACAATTGGGATCGTCGGTTTTACTTGAACTCCTGCGACGTGACTATGCATTGAAAGCACTTGTGAGGAAAGATACCCGTTCACTCGAAGGGTTACCTGTTGAAAAAATAAAAGGCGACCTGCTTGACCCTGCTTCTTTGGTAGCGCTCCTCAAAGATTGTGAGACATTGATCCATTGTGCTGCCATTGTTCCCGTTCACGGCGACACAGCACAAAAAGTAGCTGCTGTAAATGTTGATGGCACCCGTCAACTAATGCAAATATCCCGTGATGCCGGAATCCGGAGAGTGGTGCATATCAGTTCTGTCCAGGTGTACCAGCAGGAACCGGTATTGGAAATGATGGATGAAACAAGGGGGCCGGTACAGGACAAGACATTTATTTATCACTGCTCAAAAAGAAAAGGGGAGGAAACAGCCTTATCCTTTCATCAGCCGGGAAGCATGGAAGTTATAGTGATGCAACCCACCGCGGTAATGGGCCCCTATGATTATAAACCCTCTAAGATGGGCAAGGCGTTGATGGATCTTTATCGTGGTAAACTGCCATTCATATTTGATGGCGGTTTTGATTTTTGCGATGCAAGAGACCTGGCGGTAGCTATAGTAAATGCCCTTACGATGGGAAGGCCGGGAGAAAAATACCTGTTGGGGGGTCAATGGTACCCATTGAAAGAACTGGCGCAGATCATGTCAACAGTGACTGGTAAAAAGATAAAGCCCTATATCTTACCCTATATGCTAGGCAGAACCGGATTACCTTTTATTCAGTTGCTGGGTACCCTGCAAAAAAAAGATCCCCTGTATACCCGGGAAGTCCTCGCAGCCTTATTTGGCGGAAATCGCTGTATCAGCAGTAAAAAAGCGATGCAGGAACTGGATTACAGGACCCGCCCACTGGAAGAAACCCTGTCCGATACCCTGCAATGGTTCAGGCAAATGGGTTATCTTGACTGATTATCGGCCATAAAATTTCCGCATGCATTTCATTTCGATTTCATGGACCATATTTCAGTCCTTTCTCTTAGGTTGGATGGGCCTTGCCGTTATTGTATTTTTTATACTGCTCAGGGTCACGGCGCCCTATGGCAGGCACAGTTCAGTTAAATGGGGACCGCAGGTGCCGAACCGGCTCGGGTGGATCATCATGGAATTACCGGTGTTGCTAATATTATGGATCATCCTGGCTCCCTATTTCAAAGATATCAGCCTTTCTGCCTGGTTGATGATCAGTTTATTTTCATTTCATTATGTATATCGTAGCCTGGTTTTTCCGTTTCGCCTCCATACCCATGGAAAAAAAATGCCCCTGGTCATTGTAGGGTCGGCCATCTTTTTTAATATCATCAATGGTTGTTCAATGGGGTATTATTTTACCCGGTTTGCTGTCTATACCGACGCGTGGTTAAAGAACCCCCAGTTTATAGTCGGGTGCTTTATTTTTTTTACAGGCCTGCTGATCAATTGGAAAGCTGATAGCCGGTTGATTGCTTTGCGAAAACCCAGTGAGACCGGGTATATGATCCCCAGGGGTGGCCTATTTGAAAAGATCAGTTGCCCAAACCTCTTTGGGGAACTGATCGAATGGCTGGGATTTGCCATGCTTTGTAATAATTTACCAGCCCTGGCATTTTTTGTCTGGACAGCCGCCAACCTTATCCCAAGGGCCTTATCCCATCATCGATGGTACCAGGAAAAATTTTCAGATTACCCGGGGAACCGGAAAGCCATCATCCCCTATATTATTTGAGAGGCAGGTTTTCGATAAAAATCTAAATAGGCTAAAAAAAGAGGCTGTCCAAAAAGGATGGCCTTTTTTCATTAAAAGGGCAGTATTTGGTTTTTGACCATTTAAAAAAATGAGTTTTGGTACTGTAGTTATATGGATGTTATAGGAAGCTTATTTGCCGAACCACCGCGTTT
>WGMO01000031.1 GCA_016125075.1 Terrimonas sp. | reverse complement strand
GGGGCTTGGCCATACAAAAAATTTATACAGCAAAATTCAAAAACTGATAAACATTTTGCAACCGCTTTTTATACAGTTCAATTGTGAATAAACCAACCCTGAAAACTGAAAGAGGCTGCCCCTTTTTGGACAGCCTCTTCCTATTGATTTTTGGGGTATAAAACCCGGATCGTTCATTAATATCCCATACCACCCATATCAGGAGCGCCGCCATGTACATGGGGTTCTTCCTTTTTAGGCTTATCGGCTACCACACATTCGGTCGTCAATAACATACCGGCTATTGAAGCGGCATTTTCCAGGGCAATGCGGGTAACTTTTGTAGGATCGATAACACCGGCTTTATAGAGGTTTTCGTATTCCTCGGTCCTTGCATTAAACCCGAAATCAGCTTTACCTTCTTTAACCTTCTGCACAACGATTGAACCTTCGATACCTGCATTGGCTACGATCTGGCGAAGAGGCTCTTCCAGGGCACGCTTCACGATCGCAATACCGGTAGATTCATCTTCATTGGCGCCTTTTAATTTTTCCAGGGATTCAATGGCACGGATGAAAGCAATACCACCACCCGGCACAATACCTTCTTCCACAGCAGCGCGGGTTGCATGTAAAGCGTCATCTACCCTGTCTTTCTTTTCCTTCATTTCGATTTCGGTTGCAGCTCCAATATTCAATACTGCCACACCACCGCTTAATTTAGCCAGGCGCTCCTGTAATTTTTCCTTGTCATAGTCTGAAGTGGTAACTTCAATCTGTGCCTTGATCTGGTTTACACGGGCGTTGATATCTTCTTTTTTACCCTTACCACCAACGATGGTTGTATTGTCTTTGTCGATGGTTACAGTTGAAGCCTGACCCAGGTAAGTCAGATCGGCATTTTCTAATTTATATCCCTGCTCTTCACTGATTACGGTTCCTTTAGTCAGTACCGCGATATCCTGTAACATTTCTTTGCGACGGTCGCCAAAACCAGGTGCTTTTACAGCTGCCACTTTCAGGGTTCCCCTTAATTTATTCACCACGAGGGTAGCCAGTGCTTCCCCTTCCAGGTCTTCTGAAATGATCAGTAAAGGACGGCCTCCCTGGGCAACTTTCTCCAGGATATGCAGGATATCCTTCATAGCGCTTATCTTTTTATCATAGATAAGGATATAAGGGTTTTCCAGTTCCGCATTCATTTTCTCACTATTGGTTACAAAATAGGGAGAAACATATCCGCGGTCGAATTGCATCCCTTCCACCACTTCAACGGTTGTTTCAGTTCCTCTTGCTTCTTCAACAGTGATAACACCTTCTTTGCCCACTTTTTTCATGGCTTCTGCAATCAGCTTTCCGATCTCATTATCGTTATTGGCAGAAATGGAAGCCACCTGCTGGATCTTGCTGTTATCATTCCCTACTGTCTGGGACTGGCCTTTCAGGTTATCAACCACTTTGTTGACCGCCTTTTCAATACCGCGCTTCAGGTCCATCGGGTTGGCTCCGGCAGCAACGTTCTTCAATCCTTCCGTAATGATGGATTGGGCCAGAACAGTAGCTGTGGTTGTACCGTCACCGGCTACATCGGCCGTTTTGGATGCAACTTCTTTCACCATTTGGGCACCCATGTTTTCAATGGGGTCTTCCAGTTCAATTTCTTTTGCTACGGTAACCCCGTCTTTAGTGACGCCGGGTGCACCGAATTTTTTCTCAATAACTACATTCCGTCCTTTAGGTCCAAGTGTCACTTTAACAGCATTTGCTAAAGCATCAACGCCCTTTTTCATCCTGTTCCGGGCTTCGATATCGAAGAATAATTGTTTTGCCATAATATTTGATTTGAAAATTATTTAATAAGAAAATCAGACAATGTGATGTTTACAGGGCCCATTGTCCCAGGCCGGTATTTGCCTTAAACAATAGCCATGATATCGCTTTCCCTCATGATGAGGTAGTCAGCGCCTTCGATCTGGATCTCAGTTCCGGCATACTTACCATACAGTACCGTATCGCCAGATTTCACACTCATGGGTTCGTCTTTCTTTCCGGGTCCCGCCGCTATTACAATACCGCGCTGGGGTTTTTCTTTTGCCGTGTCGGGGATGATAATACCGCCTGCAGTTTTCTCTTCAGCAGGAGCTGCTTTCACAATTACCCTGTCATGAAGTGGGGTAACATTTAGCTTCTTAGCCATACGATTATGATTTTTTGAGGTTTAAAAGAATGTTTTTGTTAAATCCCGGGCTCTCCGATTACCGGGCAGCAAATGTAAACGATTATCATGCCATTCGAGCAGGAACGGAAATTTTTTCAGTTTTAGGCAGGAATTGAAAAAAAAGGGTTCATAAATAGCGGCTTTTTTTCAGTCGGCCTGCCAAGATTGCACCTACCCCCTAATTGTCAACAAAACTGTCATTGGTAAAAAATGAACTGCAATTTGAATCCCTTATCTTCGCATGCTCAAACAGTTCTTGACAAATGATCAGCAGAAGAAATATCCGGGTAAAAGTGATGCAGACGCTCTACACCATTACCAGCCATGAAAATAATAATCCTGCCCCCGATCCCCAGAAAATACTGGCCAAACATTTCGACCAAACAAGAAACCTGCTGGTCTACCTGACCTACTTCCTGACACAGGTAGCCCGTTATGCCGAAAAAGATGCCCATAAAAAAGCCTCCAAGCATCTCCCTACCTACGAAGACCTGCATATCAATACCAAATTAGCCGGCAATACCGTACTTTGGAAACTGCTGGAAGACGATTCCTATAAAAAGATTGTCGGGCTGTCAAAACCGGAACAATGGGAAGACCCCGAACTGGTAAAGCAGGCCTACCTGAAACTGGTGGAGACCCCGGAATATAAGACCTATATTCATAAGGAGTCAAGGGACCTTAAAGACGAAAAAGATATGCTCGAATACATGCTCGAGCACCTGATGCTGGAAAATGAGGATTTTATCAGCCATATCGAAGAAAATTTCAGTAACTGGAATGACGATTGTGAAATGGTGATACAGCTCCTGGATGGATTCCTCAAGAAACCGGGCAATTACAAGTTCGATGAAATGATCAGTCCCGATAAAGTTGTTTTTGCGAAGACCCTGCTGGATACGGTCATCGAAAAATCAGAGCATCTACAAAGCCTCTTTGTACCCAAATTAAAGAACTGGGACCCCGACAGGATTGCCCTGCTGGACATGATATTATTGAAAATGGGGGTGGCTGAATTCCTGTATTTTGAAACCATCCCACCAAAAGTGACCATCAACGAATACATCGACCTCGCCAAAGAATATAGTACCCCCCAAAGCGGACAATTTGTAAACGGCATCCTGGATAACATCCATAAAGAGTTGGTGCAGGAAGGCAAAATGACAAAAGTTGATTTCAAAAAAGCCTGATCAGCAACCTATTTTCTTTTACATTTGCAATTCTCAACACTGGAAAAATGAAAAAATTATTTTTATTACTGATGTTGGCCACCCTTTTTAATGCCTGCAAGATGGGCACACCCAAAAACGGTGACGCAAAAAACCTCGAAATCGACCTGAAAGATAAAGTACTGAGCGACAGTGCAAATTTTACGACCATCGAATGGCTGGACTCCACATATATGGATATGGGCAAGGTGGTGAAGGGGCAAATGCTCGATGTGGTTTTTCATTTCAGGAATACCGGCAACAAGCCTTTGATCATTTCACAGGTAACCGCTTCCTGTGGTTGTACCGTACCCGAAACACCCAAGGAGCCCTTTGCTCCCGGAGCAGAAGGGGAGATCAGGGCAAGGTTCAACAGTGCGGGGCAAACGCCGGGGCCGCACCGGAAATCGGTATATGTGACCGCCAATACAACGCCCAATACTTATAATGTACTGGATTTTAATGCAGATGTGACAGAGAATTAAATATTTATTATCTAAACAAATCAACAATGAATTTTTTCTTATTACAAGCGCAGCCCGCTAGCCCGCTCGGAGGTTTTTCAGGTTTTATTTTCATGGGTGCCATCTTATTGGTATTCTGGCTTTTTTTCATCCGGCCCCAGGCTAAAAAACAGAAACAACAAAAGAAATTTATTGAAGAGATCCAGAAAGGAGATAAGGTGGTTACGATTGCCGGTATACATGGTAAGATCAACAGGGTCAATGAAGATGGTACCCTGCAACTGGAAGTCAGCCCCGGCAGTTATATCATTATTGAAAAATCTTCCATCAGCATGGAATGGACAGCACAAATCAATAAAACAGGTACGACGGATAAAAAATAATGAATGGAACGCATGTTCGATCCAGTAATCCCGGAATACCGTTCCGGGATTTTTAATTTTTGGAATTTACCGGACAGGATTTGAAATTTACCTATGCTTCGAATTGGACTAACAGGCGGTATGGGTAGCGGTAAAAGTACCGTTGCCCGGATATTTGAGATCCTCGGCATACCTGTTTATGATGCCGATAAGGAAGCAAAAAGGATCATGAATGAGGATTCCGATCTCAGGGAGTCGATCATCAGGTTCTTTGGCGAAGCTTCCTATAAGGAGGAAGGGATCGACAGGGCCTATATTGCATCTATTGTATTCATGGATAAGAGCAAGCTGGATCAGCTCAATGCCCTGGTACATCCTGCCGTGATGAAAGACGGGGAAGCCTGGATGAAAAAACAAAATACGGTCTATGCCATCCATGAGGCAGCCCTGATTTTTGAAGCGGGGGTTGATAAAAGGCTGGACAAGGTCATTGGGGTGCAGGCACCCCTGCCCCTTTGTATCCAAAGAAGTATGGAGCGCGACAATCGTCCGAAAGAAGAAATCATCAAAAGAATGAACCAGCAAATGGACATGTCCGCAAAAATGAAATTATGTGACTTTATCATCGTCAATGATGAGCAGGAAGCCGTGATCCCGCAGGTCCTGGATATCCATCAGCAACTGTTAGCGGCATCCTCAAAGCTTTCCCCATGAACGATCCGGATATTTTCGACCATATTGTGGCATTGGTTTTTGGCCTGTTTATACCCGTACTCTCGGGACTGAGAAGTGCAAAAGCCTTCAAGACCTTACAACTGAATGCCTGGCAACGGAAACAATTTTATTTATCCAACAGTCTCTTTCTTTGGATCGTGACCCTGGTGGTACTGGTCAATTGGTGGTTACACCAGCGCACGGGAGCAGCCCTGGGTATCTTATCCCTTCCCTTACTCAACAAAACGGTTATATTATTAACAGCACTGTTTATCCTTTTATACCTGTTGGATTCCCTGTACACGATCAGGAACAAGCAGGAAATAGAAAAAATAAAAGAAGAATGGAAGTTAAGCGCTCCATTTCTGCCGGTTTTACAATCCGAACTGCCGGTTTATATCCTGATGTGCCTGACCGCCGGTATTTGTGAAGAAATCATTTTCAGGGGTTTCCTGGTCAATTATGCGCAATCATTGTTCGCAGGCATGCAGGGAACGATATACTGGGCGGTCACGGTTCCGGCCATTGTATTCGCAGCCGCCCATTATTACCAGGGCATCAAAGCAGTCTTGAAAATCGCCCTCCTATCCATTTTATTTGGCATCCTATTCATCCGGTCGGGATCATTGTGGATTGTCATCCTGCTTCATGTTGGGGTTGACCTGTTTGGCGGGTTATTAAGTATCCGTTACCTGGATGATGATGAAAACAAAACACCCGATGACCTGGAACAACCATCCGGTGATTAATCAGCACACAATAAAATGTTGAATAAAAACCCGTGTAACTCAATATAGTTTTTGCAGGGCTGTTTTTATCCTTTCCATGGCTGTTTCGATCTTGTCCATACTGTTGGCAAAAGATATCCTGATGCAATCTGGCTCACCAAATGCCCGGCCGGTTACGGTGGACACATGTGCTTTATTCAGGAGATACATGCACAGATCATCGGCACCCCTGATCGTTTCCGATCCATCCGTTTTTCCAAAATAAGCTTTCACAACCGGAAACACATAGAATGCCCCATCCGGTTCCGCACAGAGGATTCCCGGAATTTCTTTTAATAACTGAAGGATCCTTTCACGCCGACGGGCAAATTCAATGGTCATTTCCCGGGTTGGACGCAGATCGGTCGTCAAAGCGGTAATCGCGGCACGCTGTGTAACGGCATTGGCACCACTTGTGAACTGGCCCTGTATCTTTTCACATCCCTTTGCCACATCCACACAGGCAGCTATATATCCCAACCTGTAACCCGTCATCGCAAATCCTTTGCTGAGGCCATTGACAATGATGACTCTTTCTTTAATATCATCAAACCGGGCGATGCTTTCATGCTGCCCGACAAAATTGATATATTCATAGATCTCATCAGAGATAATAAAAACATGGGGGTACCTCCTGAACACTTCCACCAGGGCTTCCAGTTCCTCTTTGGTATACACAGACCCACTTGGATTGCAGGGAGAGGAAAACATAAAAACCTTTGTTTGGGCTGATATATTGTCTTCCAACTGCTCCGGTGTGATCTTATAATTATTTTCCAGTGCTGTGCGTACGATCACTGGTGTTCCTCCGGCAATTTTTACCAGTTCGGAATAAGTAACCCAGAATGGTGCCGGAATGATCACTTCATCCCCTTCATCCACCAGTGTAAGGATGGTATTGGCAAGGCTTTGTTTGGCACCGGTTGAAACCACGATATTTTCGGGTTTATAGTCCAGGTGGTTATCCCTTTTCAATTTATCACAAACGGCCTGCCGCAGGTCGGGATAGCCCGCCACAGGAGGATAATGACTCCAATTGTCGTCGATGGCTTTTTTAGCAGCCTCCTTAATATGCTGGGGTGTATCAAAATCCGGTTCCCCAAGGCTCAAATCAATAATGTCAATGCCTTTCCCCCTGAGTTCCCGGCCCAGTTTGGCCATTTTTAATGTTTCTGGTTCTGCAAATCTTGAGAGTAAACTTGATAATTGAACCGGTGCTGCGACAGTTTCCATTGTTATTCATTTAAATATTTGGACTTCAAAATTAATTATTAATGACACTAACGGCTGTTTTGATTTAATAATTCAGTTGGAATGTGGAAAGATCGGGCGCAAGATTCCTTTTCCGGGTTCTTTCATAACCATAGATGATCCTTCCCAGTTTTTTCAGAAAGGGGTATCCCAGTTGCTCATAATCGTATTGGTCGTCATTATAAATTCCATTGCTGTTACAATGAATGGTGGCCGTAAGCATAAAAGCAACCTGGTTCTTAAAATCCACAACAAAAGCCACTTCGGTTAAAAAGCCATAAGCACCGCCCGTTTTGTTGAAAACACGAACTGCATTTAAAGCATCGGGATTTACAGTACCCCAAAAATAAGATCGCGAATAGCGGGATGCTTCCGGTAAAAAAGAATAATCAGGAAAAGTGGATTCGGCCGGTAACATGGACATATATTTCCACAAAAACAACCGGTCTTCATTTGAAAGATTGAACCGGTTACGAGGGGGTACTTCATTGGGGAAAAACACCGATTGTATCATCCGGCTGAAATCCCGGACAGATATCCTGTTTTTTGCCGAAAAATCGAAGGGTTCATGAATGAGTACGCCCCCCTGCATATACCCTATTTCCAGTCGTATATCTTTTTTTTCAATTTGCAGAGAACTGTTCCCGGGTGGCTGTTCATACAGCAATTGCGCAGCAGTATCATAAAAAGAGACGGGATTAGTATGCCGGTTTTCAGTTTCATTCATGTCAACACTTAGCCGGTGCAGGATTTGAACACTGTTAAATCCCATGGCATGAAGGGTATTATTGATATACGCCTGACCCAGGAATTCATACAACCTGTTGAAAGCATCGTTGTCGCTGACCAGGAATATTTTTTTGATATAATTGGCAACGCTGGGAGCACCATCGACTGACTGGGGATCGTTATACACTTCGGTTTGACCCGGGTAAGCTTTGCCGGTTACCATGAGTGAATTTTTGTCGAGGCCCGGCACCCGGAGTTCCCTTAATCGCTGCAGGGCCAGTACCGCAATTGGAAACTTGACGGCAGAAGCGGGATAAAAATATTCATGATCGCTGACATTGAAGTAATGCTCCCGGAAACCCGGGCGGCCATTTTTGCTGCCGTTGATTTGCGTATACATGATCTGGATGCGGTGATCTTTGTCCAAAACCATATCCCGGTAAAATGCACTATGGGACGCTAATAAACGGGTTAACAAAGGACTGTTTGGAGGGTCTCCTGCATTCAATTCTGATAAATTTTTATTGTCGGACAGGCTGTTTTTCTCCTTTCCGCCAGCAACCGCCGTTTTAGCCGTTTTACAGGCCCAACCCGGTATTATAACCATGACAAAAACCAATATGGGTATTCTGCGAAGCATATCGTAAACTTAAGTCTTTTCCAAACACCCTGAGCATCAGGGGCCAACAGCCAGGAAAAGGCAATTTAAACTCCGTGATTTTGTTCATTTTTTTAAACCGAAAAGGCTATCTTTGCCGTCCTTAAAAAACCCGTAAAATCCCCAAACCCGGTTCAATTGACCGGCAAAAGGGTAATAAAATTGTAAACCTCATTGTATGCAACTGAAAGGCTTGGTTAGTTTTTTTACCATTATTCTTATTGCGATATGTGCTTGGCAACTTTCATTTACCTGGTTTGTTCGCAGCCACGAGAATAAAATGAAGGCCCGCGCCGAAAGATATGTGAGTGCGAATATGGAAACCCCTGCTGCCCGGTATCCCGGGGATCCAAGAATGCAGGACATTTACAAAGAAGACACTTTTGATGTTGCTGTCAAGGAAAGACTTAAGGAATTATTAGACAGCACCAAGGATACCAAAATAACCTGGTGGGGTAATACTTACAAAAAAGCCAGGGAATCTGAGCTGAACCTGGGTCTTGACCTGCAGGGCGGCATGAACGTGACCATGGAAGTGGAATTGGTGGGACTGTTAAAATCAATGTCCAATAACTCAAAGGACCCAAATTTCCTGAAAGCGCTTGATAATGCAAATGCCCAGAAAGCCAATAGCAATGCAGATTTCATTACGCTGTTTATCAATGAATATAAAAAGCTGGCTCCTGAAGGGAAACTGGCATCTTTATTTGCCTCCAATAACCAGGGCACGATCAAGATCGGGGATGCTGACAGCAAGGTTGAATCACAGATCAGGACAGAAGCAAAAGATGCGATCAACCGTACCTACCGGATCTTAAGAAGCCGTATCGACCAGTTCGGTGTCGCACAGCCCAATATCAACCTCGAAGAGGGAAAGGGAATCATTACGGTTGAACTCCCCGGTATCGATGATGAAGCAAGGGTGAGAAAATATTTACAGGCATCGGCCAACCTGCAATTCTGGGAAACTTATAAAACCACTGAACTCCAGAGTTCCATGCTGGCTGCACAAACCGCCTATGATAATTTCCTCAAAGGTGTAAACCCCGATGATACTACGACCGCAGGTACAACTACTGATGCAAACAAAACGATTGCCGAACAACTGCAATCCACCGATACACAAAAACAGGCATCGAATAAGACCCCGGTCAATACCAAACAGTTGTTTGATGTAACCGGTACGGGCAGCGGATGGATCGGTGCTGCCAATGAAGGCTATGCATTCGGTTCCGTACTGATCAATGATTCCGCACGGGTAAGAAGCATTCTGATGAATGAAGCTGTGAGAAGCAAATTTCCGGCTGATATCAAATTTGTATATGGAATCCCTCCCCGGCTGAATGATGGCAAGACCAGTGACCGGGTACCCATTTATGGTTTGAAAACCTATGGCAAAGAAACAGCACCGCTGGAAGGTGATGCCGTTACCAATGCAAGACCGGATTTCAATCCTACCAATAACCAGCCGATCGTATCCATGAGCATGAACCCTTCCGGCAGCCGGATCTGGGCGACCCTTACCGAGAAAAGTGCTGCCCAACAGATTCCGATTGCCATCGTACTGGATGATATCGTGTATTCTGCACCAATCGCCAGCGAAAAAATCGAAGGCGGAAATTCACAGATCACCGGAAGATTCAATGTAGAAGAAGCTACTGACCTTGCCAATATCTTAAAAGCAGGTAAGTTACCCGCACCGGCAAAAATCGTCCAGGAATATGTAGTAGGACCCACTCTGGGAGCCGATGCTATTCACGGTGGCCGGAACGCCTTTATCATATCCTTTATCGTGATCTTTATCCTGATGCTGATCTATTATAATACAGCAGGATGGGTGGCCAATATTGCCCTGATCCTAAACCTGCTTTTCACGATCGGCGTATTGGCAGCACTGGGTGCCACCTTAACCGCACCGGGTATTGCAGGTCTGGTATTAACGATCGGAATGGCAGTGGATACCAACGTTATCATCTATGAACGTATCAAGGAAGAACTGACCAAGGGGAAAGCCTATATACCAGCCATCAATGAGGGCTATAAACGTTCCTTACCACCCGTTTTGGATGCGCATATCACTACCCTTTTGACGGCAATCATCCTGTTTTATTTTGGTTTAGGTCCTGTTAAAGGATTTGCCACTACGCAGATATTAGGTATCCTGCTTTCTTTATTCTGCGGTATTCTTGTGAGCCGTTGGGTGACTGACTGGTTTACCAATAAACAACGCCACCTGAATTATTTCACCGGTGTTTCCAAGCGGATTTTCAAACATGCCAGTTTCAAATTCATCGAATACAGGAAGGTCGCTTATGGTATTTCCGTGGTAGTACTGGTATTGGGTATCGGTGCCATATTGAATGGATTTAACCAGGGGGTTGAATTCAGCGGCGGACGGAGTTACCAGATCAGGTTTGACCAGCCGGTAAGTTCCAATATTGAAAAAATCAGGGAAGAACTGAAAGTGACTTTCGGGGAAAACCCGGTGATCAAGACATTTGGCGCCAACAACCAACTGGATATTACAACCTCCTACCTCATCAAAGATACCCGCGAAGGGGTGGATTCGATGGTGGAAAGGAAACTGTTCGAAGGGCTGCACAATTACCTGCCAGCCGACCTCACTTACGAAAAATTCAGTACCAACAAGCAATATAAACTGGGTTCCAAAACCGTTTTACCCACGATCTCGGATGACCTGAAATCAGGAGCCAAATGGGCCACCTTCTGGTCCCTGCTGGTGATTTCGCTTTATATATTCATCCGTTTCCGCGACTGGAGATACTCTTTAGGTACGATCGTAGCCTTGTTGCATGACGTGCTGGTCTGTCTGGCGGTGTTCTCATTCATGAAAGGTTTTGTGAATTTCCCATTGGAACTCGATCAGCATTTTATTGCAGCGGTATTGACGGTGATCGGATTCTCGATGAATGATACAGTGATTGTATTTGACAGGATCCGCGAGTACAGCAGGAATATGCGCAATACGACCAAGGAGAATGTGATCAACAGGGCGATCAATGATACCCTGAGCCGAACCATCATGACCTCCTTAACCGTGTTCCTTGTAATCCTGATCCTGTTTATCGTGGGTGGTGAAGTAACAAAAGGATTTGCCTTTGCCATGCTGATCGGTGTGGTTACCGGTACCTATTCATCCATCTTTGTTGCAGCGCCTATCCTGGTAGACCTTGCCCGCAAGAAACCATTGGGTGAGGCCGATACCGTAAAACCTGACACCCGGAAACCGGCCCTAAAAAAACCGGCCACCACTTAATATACTGATAACAATCATTGCATAAAAAAGAGCCTCCGTTTGGAGGCTTCTTTTTTTATGTGTTATGACTTTGTTGTTCCTATACGGCAAAACTGGTTCCGCAACCACAGGTACTGCTGGCATTGGGGTTCTTAAATGTGAAGCCCCGGTTATTCAATCCGTCCTGCCAGTCAATTTCCATACCATAGAGATACATTTCATGCGACTTTTTCATCACACAGGCAATGCCTTCTATTTCAAAATGCTGGTCATCTGCCTCTTCCTTGTCAAATCCAAGTACATAGGTCATACCGGAGCAACCCCCACCCTTGACACCTACCCTTAGTTTTTGGGATGTATCAAAACCTTCAGCCTCCATCAGTTTCCTGATCTCGTTAATGGCCCCGGCGCTGAACCGGACCGGTAAATTGATTGTAGTTGTATCCATAATCGCTATTTTCAATACAAATTTACAATTCAATTGTTCAAATCAAATACCGAAAAGCGGAATTAAGCCAGGTTGTCGTACCATGCCGAACTTGCTTATTTTTGCTCAACTAAACTCAACCCCATGGATTTTGATGTAATCAGCCTGATGATATCGATCATAGCGCTCCTGATCTCCGCTTTCACTTTTGTGCTTTGGACCAAAGAAAGAAACAGACCTGTAAAAGAAACGCCCGCAGGAGAAAGTACCAAACCGCTTCAATTGCAAGCTTATGAAAGGCTGGTCATGCTGACCGAAAGGATATCCATCCCCAACCTGGTCAGCCGGGCCAATCAATCCGGCCTGGCCTCTGCAAAGGAAATGCAAATACTGCTATTGGAAAGTATCAAACAGGAATTTGAATATAATTCCTCGCAGCAGATTTATGTCAGCCCGGTAGCCTGGGAGTCTGTCAAAAACCTGAAAGAACAAAATATGCTGATCATTAACCAGATCGCATCTTCATTACCGGCAGAAGCCAGGGCCATCGATCTCAATAAAGCCCTCCTGGATTTTATCATGGGACAACAAAAAGGAGCCTTACACAGTATCGTACTGGAAGCCCTGAATTATGAAGCCCGGAAACTGATGAAATAATCATACCCTTTTATGTTTTGAAAATATCATTATGGATGAAAAGAAAGTATTTACCGATTCGGGAATAGAAATAAAAAAAGTGTATGCCGCCGGCGACTGCCCGGACCTGATCAACGAATTACCGGGAGAGTGGCCCTATACCCGGGGCGTACAGCCCGATATGTACAGGGGTAAATTGTGGACCATGCGCCAGTATGCCGGTTTTTCCACCGCCGAAGAAAGCAATAAGCGATATCATTATTTACTATCACAAGGTGTGATGGGGCTGAGTGTTGCCTTTGACCTGCCCACCCAAATCGGGTATGACAGTGATCATCCCCTTTCCGATGGTGAAGTGGGAAAAGTAGGTGTCGCCATCGATAGCCTGGAAGATATGCAGGCTTTGTTCAAAGGGATCAATTTGGAAAAGGTCTCCACATCGATGACCATCAATGCAACCAGTTTTATTTTACTCGGGCTTTATGTTGTGCTGGCAAAACAACAGGGGGCAGACCTTAAAAAGATTTCAGGCACCATCCAAAATGATATCCTGAAGGAATATGCCGCCAGGGGAACCTATATCTACCCTCCCAAACCTTCCATGCGGATCATCACAGACATATTTGAATGGTGCAGCCAGGAAATACCCAAATGGAATACGATCTCCATTTCCGGTTATCATATCCGGGAGGCCGGCAGTACCGCCGTACAGGAAATCGCGTTTACACTAAGTAACGGTAAGGCATACGTGCAGGCCGCTAAGAAAAAAGGCCTGGACATCAATGTTTTTGGCAAACGCCTATCCTTCTTTTTCAATGCCCATAACAACCTCTTTGAAGAAGTGGCCAAGTTCAGGGCTGCCAGGCGGATGTGGGCAAAGATGATGAAAGATCTGGGGGCTACTGACCCTAAGGCCATGATGCTGCGTTTCCATACCCAAACAGGCGGCAGTACCCTCACCGCCCAGCAACCGCTGAACAATATTTCGCGGGTAACCATACAAACGCTGGCAGCGGTCATGGGCGGCACGCAAAGCCTGCATACCAACGGATATGATGAAGCTTTAAGTCTTCCTACGGAAGAAGCTGCGGGCATCGCGCTGCGTACCCAGCAGATTGCCGCATATGAAAGTGGTGTAGCGGAAACTGCAGACCCATTGGCCGGCAGCTATTTCGTTGAATCGCTGACCGAAGAAATGGAGGAAGCTGCCTGGAAACTCATAGAAAAAATCGATATTATGGGCGGCAGTGTTGCCGCTATTGAACAGGGATATATCCAGGATGAAATAGCGCGGAGTGCCTATGAATACCAGCGGCAGGTGGAAAACCGGGAAAAAATAATAGTTGGGGTCAACCAATTCCATACGGAAGAAAAAAACACGATCCCCCTCCTGAAAATTGATGAACGCATACAGCAGCAACAGGTGGATAAACTGACCCGGTACAAGAACAACCGCGACCGGGCCAGGGTGGATCAATGCCTGCAGATGCTCAACGACAAAGCCAATAGCGGAGAGAACCTGATGCCCGGTGTTATTGAAGCGATCGAAAACTGTTGCACCCTGGGAGAGATTGCAGATGAGCTAAGAGGTGTATTCGGAGAATATCAATGATCAAATAATTTTTTCATCTTTAAACAAACCAGGTGAAACGTATCATTACATTATTGTGCTTACTCGTAGTTTACCATGTTCTTTCGGCCCAAACGCCTGCATTTATAAAGGATAGCCTGGATGACTATATTCAACAGGGCATGAAAGACTGGGACCTCCCGGGGCTTTCTATTGTTATTGTGAAAGACGGTAAAGTGGTGCTGATGAAAGGATATGGTTTCCGGGATATCAGTACCCATGAACCCGTCAACGAGCAAACCCTGTTCATGATTGCCAGTAACAGTAAGTTGTTTACAGGCACTTCCTTCGCCAACCTGAGTTATGAAAAAAAACTGTCCCTGAACGACAAGATCAGCAAATATTTCCCGGACTATACCCTATTCGATCCTGTTGCATCCTCAGCCGTAACGATCAGGGATATGCTCTGCCACCGGTTAGGGACCAAGACTTTCCAGGGTGATTTTACTTTCTGGAACAGCCAGCTTACCCGTAGCGAGATCATGCAAAAAATGAAGCTCCTCCAGCCGGTCGGGTTGTTTCGCCAGGATTACGGGTATTGCAACAGCTGCTTTATGACAGCAGGAGAAGTGATCCCGAAAGTGACGGGCAAAACCTGGGAACAATATGTTCAGGAAAATATTCTGACACCCCTGGAAATGAACCGTTCAACGGCGATTTCAAAAGGGATGGAAGCAAAGCCCAATGTCGCCCGGCCCTACTCTACCAGTTTTACCGGTCAGCTCAACCGTGTGCCTTATGACCAGTGGGATAACCTCGGACCTGCGGCTGCCATCATCAGTTCTGTCAATGACCTTTCGCATTGGCTGTTTTTTCAATTGGACAGCGGGAAATACAACGGCAACCAGGTGATGCCTTTCAAAGTGCTGCAAATGACAAGGGATGTCAATATCATCACCAACAGCAGGAAATCCGCTGCATTCCCTGTGCATTTCACCGGGTACGGACTGGGGCTATTTGTTGCGGATTATAATGGCCGCCAGGTATACTGGCATACCGGAGGCGCAGCCGGCATGGTCAGTAACGTATGTTTTATTCCTGAAGAAAATCTCGGTATAGCCATTCTTACTAACAATGACAACCAAAGTTTTTTTGAAGCCCTTCGATACCAGGTACTCGATGCATACCTCGGGGTGCCCTATATCAACCGCAGCCGGCAATTCCTAAAGGGTTTCCGGATTGAAATGAAGGACCAGCTTCATCAAATTGCGGGCTGGCAGGCCCGGCTAAAAGGCAATGATCCCCCGCTGCCATTTGCCGCTTATACCGGTGAATATAAAAATAACCTGTATGGATCGATGACGGTCACAAGAACCAAAGACGGCCTGCATATTCGCTATAACAGCCATAGGGACCTGGGGGCTACGCTTCAATACATGGACCATGATGAATGGTTGCTGCGCTATGATAATATTGAATATGGCATATTTGCCATTCAGTTTAAAACCAAAGAAAACAAAGTGATCGCTGTCGATATCAAAGCCAATGATTTTGTGGAATATGACCCTTATACTTTTATCAGGCAGGAAAATTAATGATCTCCGGCAGGTGGAATGTTAAGAAAGAAAAAGCCGGGTAGTGAAACCTTATTGTTGTTCCCCACCCAGCCCATTATGCATTCAAAAAAAGTGAAATGGCTTTACAAAGTTTCCGACAGGAATTTATTGAATTCGTGCCGTAAACCGTTCATGACCCTTTCAAAATCTTCGTATTTCCCCCTGAGTCTTTTTTTCTCCTCCAACAATGTTGTTTCGGATGTATCTACGGGATATAACATGTCATTGTCCAGTTCATGGGAATAACGATTGAACTGGTGTTTCAGCTCATCTATATTGTTCCGCTGCACAATAAACTGGTTTTGGAAATGTTCCACTTCCTGTAAGACTTCTACAGCAGTATTTGCGGTTGCGACCTCTCCCAGTCTTTTTTGCATGCCCCTCAGTTCATCCTTATAAAAGTCAAGGCTTTTCAACCAAACCTTATGATCGGTGCTGATGCTGGTGATTCCTGTATAGCTCATAACGGATAATTTTGATAAAACTATCATTCACCTGCCTGTAATCCGATGAGGAGAATCAAAGAAAAAGATGATTGTTTTCATTCAGGCTGCTTAGCCAACATGATTTGCACACAGGATGATATTCATATCCCGGCATGACCAATATCATAGACAGGAAGAAGAGGCCATTGATTGGATCGGTATTTCCTAGGGTTGTTTATTTTCCCGGGCCCAGGAATCCTTGAGCGTAACTGTTCTGTTAAAGACCAGTCTTTCCACTGTCGAATCACGGTCGAGCTTATAGTAACCCTTGCGTAAAAACTGGAAGCTGTCGTTGATTCCGGCGGTTTTCAATGAAGGTTCTGCATATCCTTTTACTATGTTGAGTGAATCAGGATTGAGATATTCTTTGAAATCCCCTTCTTCATCGGTCGGGTCTTCCACCCGGAATAACCGGTCATATTCGCGGACTTCCACTTCAATAGCATCGCCGGCATGAACCCAGTGGAGTGTGCCTTTTGTTTTTATGCCGCTGGTATCATGACCACTTTTGCTTTCCGGGATATAGGAACAATGTAATTCCGTTATCTGGCCGGCTGAATCCTTTATCACTTCCTCACATCGGATGATATACGCGCTTTTCAATCGGACCATCTGGCCCGGTGCCAGCCTGAAATATTTTTTGGGAGGGTTTTCCATAAAATCATCCCTTTCAATAAGGATCTCCCTGCCAAAGGGGATATCACGCTCGCCGGCATTCCCGTCTTCGGGATTGTTTTCTGCCGGCAGGAATTCCTTTCCGGATTCAGGCTCCTGGTAATTGGTAATGATCAGTTTGACAGGGTCAAAAACCACCATACGCCTGTGGGCTATCTTATTGAGGTGTTCCCTTACTGAGAATTCGAGCAAGCCGATATCCACGAGGTTATCTCTTTTTGCGACACCGATACGGTCGCAGAAATCCCTGATACTTTCCGGGGTATAGCCCCTTCTGCGCATACCGCTGATGGTGGGCATCCTGGGATCGTCCCAACCCGAAACATGCTTTTCAGTGACCAACTGTAACAATTTACGCTTACTGGTCACCGTGTAATTTGTATTCCTCCGGGCAAATTCGTATTGATGGGAGGGATATATCCCTAATTGAGCGATCAGCCAGTCATACAACTCCCGGTGCGGGACAAATTCCATTGTACAAATGGAGTGTGTCACCTCCTCGATCGCATCACTTTGACCATGTGCAAAATCATACATGGGGTAAATACACCATTCATTACCGGTGCGATGATGATGGGCATGTTTGATCCGGTATAAAACAGGGTCCCGCATCAGCATATTGATATGTCCCATATCAATTTTTGCCCTGAGGGTACGGCTTCCGTCCGGAAATTCTCCATTTTTCATCTGCGCAAATAGCGCGAGGTTTTCCTCTACGGTCCTGTTCCGGAAGGGGCTGTCCCTGCCAGGTTCAGTCGGTGTGCCTTTCAGCGCTGCCATCTCTTCGCTGGTACTGTCATCCACATAGGCAAGCCCCTTTTTGATCAGTTGTAGGGCAAACTCATACAGGCGGGGGAAGTAATCACTGGCATACCTTTCATTTTCCCATTTAAATCCCAGCCATTGAATATCCTCTTTGATGCTGTCTACATATTCCGTTTCCTCCGTAGTGGGATTGGTATCGTCAAATCGCAGGTTGGTATAGCCGGGAAATTTTCGGGTAAGCCCAAAGTTGAGGCAAATAGAGCTGGCATGGCCGATGTGAAGATATCCGTTTGGTTCCGGGGGAAAGCGGGTAACGATCGATTCATATTTACCCGATCTTAGGTCCTTTTCAATAATCTCTTCAATAAAATTCAGGCTTTTTTCTTCTTTTTTTGCTTCTTCGCTCATAGGTGTTTTCAATGAGCTGCAAAGATAATAATAATGGGGCCAGCTTTGGTTCTCATCTGCAAGCTGCATAATAAGGGAATTAAAAGAACCTAACCTCCCAACTCCTGGCCCATTCAGCTCCCTTTTCAATAGACAGTATACCCTCCTTGCCGGCCAGTTGCTGATCGCTGTTTACATTGTCGGCAATCCCACACCAGGGTTCGATGCAGACAAAATCCGCATCCCGGGCTGCCCAGATACCCAGGAATGGGAATCCTTCAAACGTAAAGCGCAATCCTTTACTGCCTTTATCAGATTGTAAAGTGACCCAACGGGAGCGGATGCCTTTAAACACCAATGCATCCCTGTAAAACAGTTCCCGGTTCAGGGGAACCCGTTGCTGGTTTTCCATAAAAGGGATGGGGTCATTTTCGATCAGGCTATCGGATGAAATAGGCCATCTGTCAATGGTTTCGGGTTGCTCAAACTCCAGATAATAATCTTCGTAACCTATATTGTTTTCGAGCGGTATCGCAAAAGCAGGATGACCGCCGATTGAAAAATACATTTTTTCATGGCCGGTGTTCCTGACTTCATATTGAACCTTTAAAGTGGAAAACGCAAGCGTATAACGGATCCTGAGTTCAAAATGAAAAGGATAGATAGCAAGGGTCTCATCATCCGATGTAAGTTTAAAGCAGATGGCATCCACAGTCTCTGTCTCAATTTCAAAGACCCGGTCCCTGGCAAATCCATGTCGCCCCATTTGATAGGTCCGGCCCTGATACTGGAAACTATTATTTTTGAGTGTTCCCACAATGGGGAACAGGACCGGTGAGTGTTTACCCCAAAATGCCGGATCCCCCTTCCACAGGTATTCCGTGTTGCTGATCTTATTATAAATACGCATCAGTTCCGCCCCCCGGGTATGAATGCCAATGATCCAGTCATTATTTTCCAGTAAATGCATAGAATCTTATTGAGTGCTGTTAAAGATAAAGCCAAATGTTCAATTCAGGCCATGTGGTGCGGGTAAGGAAACCTGATATGATAATTTTGAAAAAAAAATTGATACATTTACTAAAATATCTTTTCAATGTCCATTACCAATCCAAGAAACAGCAAGGGTAAAAAGCAGGCCGGCAAAAACCCTTTACCTGCTAAAAACCAGGGATCAAAATTTATTGCAAAACCCGGCAAAACAGTCAGTTCCCAGCGGCCGCATAAAGCCGGTGGAACAAGGGGAAGCTGATCTGCTTGCAATACCTTACCGGTACTCCATATCAAAAAAACAATGGGGTTGATGATCCAGCCATAGCAGATTATCATCTTTTTACAGAAACCTGCTCTTTCCTGTTTCGTATCACCAGCCTGTAACGGAGCAGGATATCTTCATTAAAGAGGATATTCAACCATTCCACATCCCCGGATTGCACCGGGTATTGATAATAGGCCTTTTGCCCGTCTTCCGATAAGACAGGTTGTAAATAGGCACGGTGTTGATCATAATCGCCGGTAATTGTATCCTCAAAAAAATCGGGGGCGATCTTCCTGTCTTTTGCCAGCGGTGCCGTTTCCAGCACAAATTTCAGGGTATCTCCGATCGCCGCTTCCAGGATTCCTTTCCGGGGAAAAAAATCAAGTACGGGATATTTCACAAAAGACCTGCTCCTGAATGGAGACCGGATGAATTCCCGGATTACCGGAGGATTGGTTAATAAAGTCCAACGGGGATTATCGGGATAATGATCCCGGATAAAATCGGCGGGTGCCGTTAAGAACCAGGTTTCATCAAGTCTTTTTACAAATTGCCGGTTGCTCAGGGAAAGGTAACCACTGGCCCAGGTAACATCCAGCAAATGCCAGGAAGAGTCAAAATAAACGGCATTCCATGAATGATTGGACCGGAAGGTTTCATTGGCCACCATATTTGACCTTGCATAGCCTACAATAATTTCGGCAGGGATTCCAGCATAACTGCATAAGGTTTTGAATAACCTTGCATACCCGTCACAATACCCCGAACGCTTTTCCATAACCCGCTCCGCTACCCTGAGATCAAGGTCCTTTAAGGTATCATTGTCTGATAACAAAGAAAAATCAGGTGAGGATTCGGAAGCTCCAATTTTTTTACCGGGTATCCTGTATTCAATATGCTCCGTGATCCAACGGAAGATGGCCCTCACTTTTTCCAGGTCGGTATGGTAATGGGCAGTAAGGGCAAGCGATAAGGCACGGGGGCTCAGCGCATCAGTCCTGATCGCATTCCTGTCGACCGCATTGAGATTGATCCCTTTTTTTTGCCCAAAGAGGGAAACAAACAATAACAGGGAAATGAATATGACTCCTGTTTTCTTCATATGGATGCCTCCTGATGAAGTTACAAAATAACGGAGTGGCTGCAAAAACGGGCATTACCGGTTTTACTGAATACATTTCCGGGATCAGTAAAAAATGTTCAAATTTGGCCATTCATAATGAACCTCGATCATGGCAACACAGAAAAAAGCGGCAATCGGATTTATTTTTATCACCTTACTGATTGATGTTACTGGTTTTGGGATTATCATTCCGGTCATTCCTGAACTGATTTCCCATATGCTCCATATCCCCGTCAATGAAGCCAGCAAATACGGGGGATGGCTGACTGCCGCCTATGCAGTGATGCAATTTATTTGTGCCCCGGCACTGGGTAACCTCAGTGACAAATATGGACGCAGGCCTGTTCTTTTATTCTCGTTATTTGGTTTTGGCATCGATTATATTATCCTGGCTGTTGCCCCTTCTTATGGTTGGTTGTTTGTGGGTCGTGTTATTGCAGGTATTACGGGGGCGAGTTTCTCAACAGCTTCAGCCTATATTGCCGATATCAGCACGGCAGAAACCAGGGCAAAAAATTTTGGGATGATCGGTGCTGCCTTTGGAGCCGGTTTCATCCTGGGACCCGCACTGGGCGGTTTATTGGGAGAAATTGATACAAGGGCCCCGTTTTATGCGGCAGCCGCACTGGCCTTCATCAACTGGCTCTATGGATATTTTGTATTACCGGAATCCCTTCCGGTAGAAAAAAGAAGGGCCTTTGACTGGAAGACCATCATACCCGGGGTATCACTTATCAAATTAAAAAGGTATCCGGCGATCATCGGGTTGTTTTTTTCATTTTTCTTCATTTACCTGGCTGCGCATGCGGTACAGAGTAACTGGAGTTTTTATACTATTTATCGTTTTCACTGGAGTGAAGGGATGGTGGGGATCTCACTGGCGGTTGTGGGTTTACTGGTCGGTATTGTACAGGGAGGACTGATCCGTTTCATCAACCCCAAACTGGGCAATAAGAGAAGTGTATACTGGGGACTGATATTATATGCAATCGGAATGCTTTTGTTCGGGTTAGCCAACCAGGGCTGGATGATGTTTGTATTCCTACTGCCTTATTGCCTGGGCGGTATTGCGGGTCCGGCGCTGCAGGCGATCATGGCGGAACATGTACCGGGTAATGAGCAGGGAGAACTACAGGGTGCCTTAACCAGTATCATGAGCATCACGAGTATATTTGGCCCGATTATCATGACCTCACTTTTTTCTTATTTCACCTTACCAAAAGCGCCCTTGCATGTACCCGGCATATCCTTTTACCTGGGATCCCTATTCATGATCATCAGTGCCTTTGTCGCTTATTACGTATTAAAAAATGAAACAAAGGTTGCCGCGGCATAACTGCTGCCGCTCATTGTTTTGGTTTCCAGGTATCGTTTAAAAGTTCAGCAGAAGCATTATAGATACAGGACAGCATCTTCATCAGGTTTTCCTGGTCATCGGGTACCAGGTTCACCACTTTTTCAGAACGGTCCTTGGTAGTGAATTTCAGGCTGATGATCTTTTTTGAAACCAGGTTTTTCAGGTTGGTGGGCTGGTTCGCCTGGTTCTTAAAGATGATATGAAAGTAGCCCTGACAGTTGGCAGAGCCCCCACTTCGGTATATGGCCTTTTGTTTCCCACCTTCAAATATAGCCTGCACCCTGGCATAATCATCAAAACACAGGTTGGAGCCCTCCAGGACAAAGAAGAAATCCAATTCCCGCTTATCGACTTCGGCAGAAACCATGAAACGGTCATTCCCCCCTCCCATTTTCTTAAAACCCGTGGATAAGCGTATATCCTGGTTCAGGGGATCTTTTACATCCTTGAGATTGCAGTCCTGCGCATTGACCAGGAAAGGGAGACAACTTATGAAAATGAAGATCGCTTTCATCCTATAAAAATAGATTTTCAAAAATAATGATCCTGTTAAAATTTCAGAGGGCTATCAGGTAACCTGCCAGTATCAACCTCATGTTCCCGGTTTCTTTTCCCTTTCTCCAAAGAGCAGGCTGCCGATCCTTACCATATTAGTTCCTTCTTCAATCGCAACCGGGTAATCAGATGACATACCCATGGAAAGTATCCGGAAGTCAATACCGGGGTGATGCTGCTTACATTGATCAAATACCCTTTTTAGATAATGAAACTCCTTTCTCACCAGGTCCATATTGTCTGTAAAACTGGCCATCCCCATCAATCCAATAACATTTACATGTTTGAATCCGGCTTCCCTGTATTGCGTTAAGACTTCCTCCAGTTCCAGCTCGTCAAGCCCAAATTTGGTTTCTTCCTTTGCGATGTGCATTTGTAAGAGGCAATGAATCACCCTGTTGTTTTTAAAGCTCTGTTTATCGATCTCTTTCAGCAGTTTAAAACTGTCAACCCCATGCACAAGGTGAACAAAGGCTGCGATATATTTTACCTTATTCGATTGCAGGTGGCCGATAAAATGCCAACGGATATCCCGGGGCAGAAGCGCTTCCTTGTCCACCAATTCCTGAACATAGTTTTCTCCAAAATCGCGCTGACCGAGATCATATAAAGCCTGGATATCATCCCCGGGTTTGGTTTTGGAGACCGCCACCAGGGTAATGTCTTTGCCGGCCAGTTTCCTGATCCTGTTATAATTTTCAATATTAATCATTGTATTCAGTAAGATTGGAAAAGCTAAGTTATAATTAAAACAGGTCGCTTACCACCCTTAAAAATTAAGCTTTAACCGACCTTTCAATGGTTAAACATCTACATTTCATTTTCCTTCATTAAAGGCGAAAATCCCCTGTACAAAGAATGACTGTGTGCATCAAATCACATGATGGCGGTCATTTATCCGCAATATAGTACAACCTAGTTTGCTGTGGCAACCCCATAAAACCTGAATGCCAAAATTGTACACAACTTAATTACTAACTTTTAAAACTTATAAATTGACCCGCCGCTTACGATATACCCAGCTGCCTTTTATTTTCCTTTTTCAAATATTGTTCTATGGTATTCCCCTGCAATCAAAACCAATGCCCGACATATTAAATTCAATGACCAGGAAAACTCAAAATTCCATCACCTATAAAGTTTATGCGGTTGATAAAACGTTTTTCGGTTATGATATCTATATAAGGAATAAAAAAATAATACACCAGCCTACAATTCCTGGCATAACAGGTAACAAAGGCTTTTTTTCAATGAAAGATGCCGAAAAAGTAGCCCAGCTAGTGATTCAAAAAATGAATAGAGGGGAAAGTTTGCCATCGGTTTCAAAGGAAGAATTAGTATCACTTAAAATCAAAATAAATTAACCAAAGAAAATTCATGATCAAAAAATGGTTCATATCAAATTATAGAATTAAAATATTTTTTTTATGAAAAAAATAATTTTTTACTCAATAATGATGGCCATGTCCATCAACTCATTTTCACAAGGCACCTGGACTCAGAAGGCTGATTTTATGGGAGGAGACCGCTATGGTACTTTCCATTTTAGTATCGGTAATAAAGGATATATTGGTACAGGCTCCGACAATGCCGGCATTTTTAAAAGTGATTTCTGGGAATACGACCCCCAAAATGACACCTGGACTCAAAAAGCAGATTTTGGAGGTGGCATCCGTTTTTTTGGAACCGGGTTCAGCATTGGTAATAAAGGCTATGCAGGAACCGGAGTTGTAGCCAGCTATAATTGGAGAAAAGATATGTGGCAATATGACCCGGAAAGCAATACATGGACTCAAATTGCAGATTTTGGAGGTGGCTTAAGGTTTACTGCAGTTGGATTTGGTATTGGCGACAAAGGCTATATGGGTACCGGTAATTACCGGATTAGTCCGGCTTATCCAGCCACTTATTATAATGATTGGTGGGAATACAACCCTTCAACCAATCTGTGGACGCGTAAGGCCAATGTCCCCCAACAGGGCCGAACCAATGCAGCAGGTACAAGTATCAACGGAAAAGGATATGTAGGTACAGGATTTTATTATTATGATACCCGGCTTAATGATTGGTGGGAATATGATCCATTAACAGATACATGGGTTCAAAAAGCAAGTCTTCCGGCCACACCCAGATATGCTGCCTCTGCAATAACGATCGGCAATAAAGGTTACCTCGGGGGAGGAATTTATTATTCGAATTTTAACGATTTCTGGGAATATGATCCTACTTCCAATAACTGGAAACAAGAAGCCAGTTTGCCGGCATCAGAAAGAAATTCGACAGTTGCATTTGGTATTGGTCACAAAGGATATTTCGGATTGGGTAGCAATAATATCGGAGCATTACATGATTTTTGGGTTTTTAACCCCTACGAAGTATCCCTTTCCTGCAATGAAGATATTAGTATTGCTGCCAGTGATATTAGCTGTAATTCGATAGTAAATAATATTGATCCGATCATAACTGTGAATCCTGCGGATTTTACACCAGATGTTCAATATACTTTATATTTTAATGGCCAGCAGGTTGGTAGCGGGACAGGCACTGCCAGTGGTCAAACCTTTGAAAAAGGAATTACAACCGTTACCTACTCATTGGTTGAATATCCAGAACAAAATTGCAGTTTCAATATTACAGTTTCAGACCAGACCCCTCCTTACGGGAAACTATTGATCAAAGATAAACCGGTCTGTTATAATCCTACCAACGCTTATGAATTACCGGATCTTTATGTTTTCGATAACTGCGGAATACAAAACGTGAATTATGCTATTTCAGGGGCCACCAACAGAACAGGCGACGGTACAAATGCCAGTGGGGTGTTCAACCCCGGAACCAATCACATCGTATGGACAATGACCGATAATGACGGGAATACCGGAACATTTTCTTATGATTTTGTCGTCCTTCAACCCATTGTCATAACAATCCCGGATGTATATGCGGTGAATCCAGGCGGGAACCCCAATACCCTCTATATTGGATACGGGCCTACCGCACTTTCACTGACAGTTCTTGCAACCGGTGGTGGAATTCCAGGATCTTCAAACAGTTACAATTTTGAATGGTCTACAGATGAAACTACTGCTACTATTTCTGTAAATCCTGCTTTACCGGGTATGCACCCTTATACTGTCATGGTTACTGACAATTACCAATGTACCACTTCGTTGACAAAAAATATTGAAGTCATTGACATACGTTGTGGCAATAAACTGGACAAGGTTACTTTATGCAAGGTGCCGCCTGGAAACCCTTCGAATGGACATGATAACTGCGTCAGTAAAGCAGCTGTACCAGTCTTACTTGCCAATGGTTCGCATCTTGGAAATTGCAATACCACAACAAATTTCAATTCACATTCCTTAATGCAACAGGTACCTGAAACCGATTCAAGAATATTAACGGTTTATCCCAACCCAAATCAAGGCATATTCACGGTCATTATCAATATTCCGGAAGATCAGAAAATAGCAATCAGTATCATTGATCAGCAAGGGAGAAAAATTATCACAAAGCAAATAGAAAATATAAAAGGGTCTAATTCTATCCAGTTCAATATGGGTACGCTTTCAAAAGGCGTATATACTATACAAGCTCTAGCAAAATCTGGAATCATTACGACCAAGATGATCGTTCAGTAACCCATTTTTTCGAAAAGAGAATGCCCGGAACCGGGCATTCTCTTTTCATTTTTAAAAAACAAGTGGAAATATTAATGTCATTTCAATATGGAACGGCTGATCACAATCCTTTGCACTTCACTGGTCCCTTCGTAGATCTGGGTGATCTTGGCATCCCGCATCAGCCTTTCTACATGGTATTCCTTCACAAACCCGTAACCCCCATGTACCTGTACGGCTTCTACGGTTGTCCACATGGCCGTTTCTGAAGCATAGACTTTAGCCATGGAGGAACTTAAAGCATAATCGATACCCTGGTCTTTTTCCCATGCCGCTTTCAGGCATAATAAACGGGCCGCTTCGATCCGGGTGGCCATATCGGCCAGTTTGAATGCAATGGCCTGGTGATGCATGATCTCGGTCCCGAATGCTTTTCTTTCCTTTGAATATTTTAGCGCCAGTTCATAAGCGCCGCTGGCAATTCCCAGGGCCTGGGAAGCAATCCCGATGCGGCCGCCTGCCAGTGTTTTCATGGCGAACCTGAATCCAAACCCATCCTCCCCGATCCGGTTTTCCTTTGGCACTCTTACATCATTGAACATGATCGTATGTGTATCACTGCCACGGATACCCAGTTTATTTTCCTTTGCTGCCACGGTAACGCCCGGCCAGCTTTTTTCAACAATAAATGAATTGATCCCTTTTGAACCTTTTGAAGCATCCGTTTGAGCCATCACTAAATATACCGAGGCAGAACTTCCATTGGTGATCCAGTTCTTTGTACCATTGAGGAGATAATGATCGCCTTTGTCTTCCGCTGTTGTCTTTTGGGAAGTCGCATCACTGCCTGCTTCGGGTTCACTCAACAAGAAGGCACCAATATATAATGCACCGTCCTTTTTACCCTGCGCCAGCGGTACCAGGTATTGCTGTTTCTGATCTTCATTTCCGTATTCCTGTAAACCATAACAAACCAGGCTATTGTTAACACTCATGCAAACGCTTACACTGGCATCCACTTTTGAAATCTCTTCCATCGCCAGTACATAGCTGATGGTATCCATACCGGCGCCTCCATATTCCGGCTTCACCATCATCCCCAAAAAACCCAGATCAGCCAGTTGCATGATTTGTTCTTTGGGGAATTGCTGCTTTTCATCCCTTTCTATCACCCCGGGCAGGCAGGATTGCTGGGCAAAATCCCGGGCAGCTTTTTGAATCATCAGGTGCTCTTCGTTCAGTTGAAATTGCATGGTATCGTCATTTGCGGCAAATATAATACTTCCTATAAGTTTTGCGAACAATTGTTAGTGTGATACGCCTCATCCCAATGCGAAAAAAAAGAAAGCGGTTCTTTTATAATATTACTCCCTTCTTTACAGTCAAATTTGTGCAGCGCCGGATAGTGGCGGATCACGACCGGTTTAAAAGGCAGGAACCATTCATTCAATTCCGCAGCGTATTTTTACATCCATGGAAGTCAAACTGGTACCATACGGTTCAAATGCTTATACGGAGATGGTGTCCCTCCGCACCGAGATATTGCGGAAACCCCTGGGTATTTCGTTTACAAAAGAACAACTGGAAAAAGAAAAAGACGATTGGCTGGTTTGCGCATTTGAGCAGGAAAACGTTATAGGATGTTGTATCCTCAGCCCTAAAGACAAACAGGTTCTCCAATTACGGCAGATGGCTGTTTCGGGATCGAGCCAGCACAAGGGTGTAGGCCGGCAGATCCTTGCCTTTGCTGAACTGCATGCAAAAAATAATAACTTCAAAGTGGTGTTGATGCATGCCCGCGATGTAGCATTGGGCTTCTATGAAAAATGCGGTTACCAGGTGGTGGGAGAAGCTTTTACAGAAGTGGGATTACCCCATCATAAAATGGAAAAGAAACTCTGATCAGTTTTCTACCTCATCTTCATAAAAACCGGAATTGGCCAGCACTGTGATGGGTTCAATGTAATTGAGCAGGGTGCCCTTTATAATTTGCTTGATTTCGTCCCTGCTGATACAATAGGCGGCATTGGTGAGGGAAAGTTTGTAAGAACTGATCTTATAAAGCGCCAGTCTTGAAACATCCTTTGTGTTCTGATCAACAAACTGAAACTGTTCAGCGATATGCGCCTGGTCGTTGTGGTACGGGAGCTGCATAGGTTGGGTATTTGGTTTTTATTGGATATCAGATACGAACATTTAAACGTTAAAGATTTGCTTAAATTGTATTAATCATTAAATATTTGATATTCAATATTTTATAGTTAGCTATTTCGTATTTTAGCGAATATTCTTTTTCCACTTATTTATTGCAGGTGACCGATCCTGAAAATGCAGCCCGGCGGGATAACCCTGGAACCCAATGCCAGGAATATTTTCATTGGAAACCAAAAAAGAATCCGGGCCCGGAGCCGGAAAACATGTAAAAACCCTCCTTCTGCATCAAATCTGTTAATGAATTTTAGCATCCAGCTAAATGGTATTGAATTTGTACATAGCTTTCTATTGGCTATTTTTACACATAAATTATTGTTCCTGAAGCGCTTCCAGAAAATATTAAAATGGTTTTTCCTGACCCTCCTCCTCCTGGTTACCCTGCTGATCATCATCATCAATTCAGACTGGGGTCAAAATTATATAACAGGGATCATCACCAAAAAATTCTCAAAAGAACTCAACACAAAAATCAGTATTCAGCATGTGGGGTTTTCCCTGTTTAACAAGATGAATATTGAAGGTGTTTTCCTGGAAGACCGTCAACAGGACACCCTGCTGTTTGCCGGAAAGATCCAGGTCAGGATCACAGACTGGTTCTTTTTTAAGGATAAGGTGGAACTTAAATATGTGGGTCTTGAAAATGCTGTAATCAATATAAACAGGAAAGATAGTGTGTGGAACTACCAGTTCCTGGTTGATTATTTTTCTTCGCCTGGCAGTTCCAATAAAAAAGAGGCGGTTGCTTTGAACCTGAAAAATGTAGCCCTGAAAAATGTATGGCTCCTCAAAAAAGACCAATGGAGGGGTGAGGATATCAGCGTCAGGCTTCAATCCATGGACCTGGATGCGAATGAGATCAATTTCTCCACACGAAAGGCTGATATAAATTCGCTTGATTTTTCCAAACCAGTTGTAACCATCAGCAATTATGCAGGATTAAGACCCGACGTTTCAGTTCAGGAAAGTACCGACCAGCCGGAAATAGAAAAACCGGCCGACACCCTTTTACATTGGAATCCTGCAGGCTGGGTCATGCATATCGGTAAAATCAATATCCGTGACGGACTGTTTAAAACGGATAAGGATAATGGCGAACCTGTTGCGGCCCATTTCGACGGTAGGCATATTGAGTTCTCTTCCATTGATGGACGTTTGACGAACCTGAATCTTGAGAAAGATACGATCTCCGTCAACCTCTCCATTAAAACAAAAGAAAGAAGCGGTTTTGAAGTCCGGTCAATGGTCGCAGATACCAAAATCACTCCCGGGTCCATGACCTTTGATAACATGGAAATCCATACCAATAAAAGTGTGATTAGGCGATATTATGCCATGCATTACGACAGCTTTAACGATGACATGAATGATTACATCGATAAAGTGAATATGAATGCCGAATTCGATGATGCAGAAATCGACAGTGACGATATTGCCTTTTTTGCTCCGGGTCTTGCCGACTGGAAAAAGACGATCAGGGTCAATGGTAAAGCACGCGGAACCGTTAGCGACCTCTTTGCCAATAATCTTGAAATAAATGCGGGCGGCAATACCTATCTGAATGGGGATATCAGCCTGGTAGGTCTTCCCAATATCAACCAGACCTTTATAGATTTCAAAGCGAATCGCTTCCGGACCAATTATGCGGATGCCACCAGGATCTTCCCCCAGTTAAAGGGCATTAAAATTCCACGCCTGGACCGGGTACAATACCTGGATTTTACCGGCAGCTTTACCGGTTTTATCCGTGACTTTGTAACCTATGGCCATATCCGGACGAACCTGGGAACCATTACCAGTGACCTGAACATGAAATTGCCGGAAGGGGCACCTCCCCTTTATTCCGGTAATATTTCAGGGAATGATTTTCAACTCGGGAAATTTCTCAACACGGACCAGGTTGGCAATATTTCTTTCGACAGTAAAGTGCTGGGGCGCGGCTTCAAATGGGAAACACTCGTAGCCAGTGTTGATGGCAAAATTAAAAACATAGTGGTCAATAATTACCAGTATGAAAATATCATCATGAACGGCCAGATGGACAAAAGGACTTTCCAGGGTTATGCCGCAGCATCTGATAATAATTTCGATCTCCAGATGAACGGGTTGATTGACTTTAATGGCGAACAGCCAAAATTCGACCTGATTGCCGACATCAATAAGGCTAAGCTCATGAACCTGAAACTGACCCGTGAAGACCTTTCCTTTAATGGCCGGTTCACGATGAATTTCACGGGTAGCAATATTGATAATTTCCTGGGTACACTGAGTGCTGAAAATCTTTTTATCAGCCATGATACCAATTCCGTTAACCTGAAAAAGGCCTCCATCATATCCGGCATTGAAAACGGCCAGAAACAATTAAAACTGGCCTCTGATGAATTTAATGGTTCGATAGCAGGTGATTTCTCTATCAGGGATCTTCCGGCAGCATTCAGTTTATTCCTGAATAAATATTACCCCTCCTACGTAAAGGCACCAAAAAAGACACCAAAAAATGAATCATTTTCATTTGATTTTCATACCCGCTATGTTGACGAAATGATAAAACTGGTGGACCCCCGGTTGACCGGTTTTAACAACAGTTCGATGGCCGGCACCCTGAACCTTGCCGATAATGAATTAGAACTCAAAGCAGATGTTCCTTTCTTTGCCTATAAACAATTCCAGTTCAACAATACGAATATCCAGGGGATCGGCAATTTTGACAAACTGGAATTTTCCGGAACCGTTGACCAGGTCAATATCAGCGACAGTTCCCATCTGCCGACCACCCGTTTCAGTTTTGTATCGCAAAATGACATTTCAAATCTGCGAATAGAAACAGAAAAGATCGGGACTGCACTGAGTGGAAGCGAGATAAAGGCCAGGGTCCAGACCTACAATGACGGGGTAGCCATTCAATTTGATTCCTCCTCTTTTACCGTGAATGGCAAGAGATGGAATATAGAAAAAGACGGGGAACTAAGCCTCCGGCAAAATACATTTTCCTACGGTCAACTCGTGCTGAAGGAAAGCAACCAGGAATTAAAATTAACCACGGTTCCATCCGGTATCGGCGACTGGAACGATATCAGGGTGGATCTGAAGAATATCAATATGGGCGATATCTCTCCCTACCTGATGAAAAAAGGGAGGATGGAAGGACTGGCCACCGGTACCATCAGGATTGAAGACCCGCAAAAGAAATTAAATATCGTTTCAGACATCAATACTTCCGAATTAAGATGGGATGACGACTCGATTGGTGAAATGAATACGAGTGTGACCTATATCAATAAAACCGGGGAACTGACAGGAAAAGCCACGAACACAAACCCCGACCAGAAGATATCCCTGGACCTTAAATTTTTCCTGAAGGATTCCACGAACACACAGGATGATATCCTGGATGTGAATCCCGAAAACTACCCGATCAAGATCATTGAAAGGTTTACAGGATCCCTTTTTACCGACCTGCATGGATTTGTCACGGGAAAAATCAGGATCCTGAATCCCGGTGGTGATATCAAGATCATTGGCAAACCCCGATTGAAAGACGCTTCTTTAACTGTCGATTTTACAAAATGCCACTATTATATCGAAGACAACCAGATCGAGTTCACCGAAAATGAAATCAATCTCGGAACACTGACCATCCGTGACCGGTACCAGCGGAGCGCCACGGTGGAAGGATGGATCAAGCATAATTCCTTCCAGGACATGTCGTACAATATCACTGCCCGCACGGGTGTCCTGCCCCTTGAACTGATCAATACCACTGCAAAGGATAACAGTAGTTTTTATGGCCGGGCCCGCGGAACAGGTTCCTTTTCATTGACAGGGCCGCAGACAGACATGCAAATGAAGATCAAAGCCGTGGCCTCCTATGCCGACAGTTCCTTTATCACCATCCCATCTACCGAAAGCAAGGAAACCGGTATTTCTGATTTCCTGGTGGAAAGAAAATATGGCCGGGAATTATTAGATACTAAAAGTGCTTCCGGTGAAACTAATGTAACCTATGATGTGGATCTCACCGCCAACGAACTGGTAACCGTAAAAGTGATCCTGGACGAACTGACCGGGGATGAAATCGTAGGCCGGGGAGAAGGCAATCTAAAGATCAGGTCTGGCACCAACGAAGAACTTTCCATTCGTGGGCGGTATGATATTACAGAGGGTGATTATAAATTCACCTTCCAGTCATTTATCAGGAAACCATTCAAATTGCAGAAGAATGCCGGCAATTATATTGAATGGACGGGAGACCCGTATAATGCCAAAATAAAAATTGATGCTGTATACGGCAGCGACAAGAAAGTCAGTTTTGCACCCATCGTCAACAGCGGGAACAGCCTGAACAGCAATAACGCCAATATCCGGGATTATGTGTACGTGATCGCGAAACTAAGAGGTGACCTTTTCAGACCCGATATCAGTTTTGAACTCGACTTCCCGGAAGGCAGCCCCGCCAAAACAGATCCCGAGCTTTCCTTTACCTTCAAGCAGCTTCAGAGCAATGAGGATGAATTGAATAAACAGGTGGCGTACCTGATCCTTTCCGACAATTTCGCGCCCCTGGGCAATTCCACGGCCGATATTTCCTCTTTCAGTGATGCCGTACTGAATACGATCACCGGCAAAGTGGCAAACGAGGTCAATAAACTCCTGAATAATTTTCTTACCAGGATCGATCCTAACCTGAGGGTCAATTTCAATAGTTCGATTCAAAGGGATTTCTTTAACCAGAAAGCAGGAGCCATTGGGTTTGACCGCGCCAGTTCCAACCTTACAATTGGCCGCTCTTTCTTTAATGAGCGCGTGATCCTGACCGTTGAAGGGGCATTTGATGTTCCCTTCCGGGCGGATGCCAATTACACCACCCAGCTATTGCCCAATATCACTACCGAAATCCTTATAAATAAAAGCGGAACGATCAGGGCAACGTTTTTCTATAAGGAAAATATAGATTTCCTCACCGGTGCCAGTTCCTCTTCGAATAACAGAGCACGAAAATATGGGGCCAGTATTGCCTACCGGAAAGAAGCTAATACAATCTGGGAATTGCTGGGCTTCAGGAAAAAACAAAATCCCCCTAAAAACGCAGCTGCAAAAAAAGAAGAGGAAATCCAGGAAAATAAACGTCCCTGATTTTCATTTTCTTTGCATTGTCTTAATATATTATGCCCATAAAATGCCTGAAAAAAAAGTAAACATACTGGCCATCGAATCCAGTTGTGATGAAACATCTGCAGCCATTTGCAGGGATGGAGAAATTTTGTCAAATATTATTGCCGGTCAGAAAGTGCATGAGCAATATGGAGGTGTAGTGCCTGAACTGGCATCAAGGGCCCATATGCAAAATATCATTCCCGTGGTGCATAAGGCCTGCCGGGATGCGGGGATCGCTTTGCCCGAAATAGACGCGATCGCTTTTACCCAATCCCCGGGGCTGATCGGTTCCCTACTGGTGGGTGCCCAATTTGCAAAATCGCTTTCTCTTTCCCTGCAAAAACCTTTGATTGCTGTCCACCATATGCAGGCACACGTGCTGGCTAACCTGATCAGCGAGCCGAGGCCCTCCTTCCCTTTCCTCTGTCTTACCGTGAGTGGCGGTCATACCCAGATCGTGGTTTGTGAATCACCTTTAAAAATGAAAGTGATCGGTGAAACCATTGACGACGCGGCGGGTGAAGCTTTTGATAAGGCTGCGAAATTAATGGGACTGCCCTATCCCGGCGGCCCCCTGGTTGATAAATATGCCCAAACAGGCAATCCCGAAAGGTTTTTATTCCCCGAACCGCAGATCAGTGACCTTAACTTCAGTTTTAGTGGTGTCAAAACTGCTTTTCTCTATTTTCTCAGGAATGCCGGCAAAAGCACGGTGTATAAACCTGAGCAAACCGCCTCGGAAGAAGAACAGGAAGCATTCATCCGGGATAACCTGCCTGATATTTGTGCATCGATCCAGCACCGGATCATTTCGATCCTGATCAACAAACTGAAAAAAGCGGCCGTCCTAACCGGGATCAGAGAGGTCTGTATTGCCGGTGGTGTATCGGCCAACAGCGGCCTCAGGCAGGCAATCCGGGAAACCGGGGAAAAGAACCATTGGAATACTTATATCCCCGAATTTCAATATTGTACCGATAATGCAGGTATGATTGCCATCACTGGATATTATAAATACCTCAATAAAGAATTTTCAGACCTCTCGGTGATTTCCTCGGCAAGGTCTGAATGGTAAGTGCATATGTCCAATACATTTTTTCAATTCAGGGAATTTACCGTACACCAGGAACACTGTGCCATGAAAGTGACAACTGACGGCTGTTTATTTGGTGCCTGGGTGGCAGATGACCTGCAAAGCCAGGAAAACCTAACAGGCAAGCTGCTGGATATCGGAACCGGGACCGGTTTACTCAGCCTGATGATTGCGCAAAAAACCAAAAAAGAAATTATCGGGATTGAAATCGATATGGCGGCAGCCGGTCAGGCAAAGGAGAATGCCAAACGATCTCCCTGGGAACAACGCCTGCATATCATCCATATGGATATCGAAGATTTTTACCCGGCCTACCCCCACCAGTTTAAGAGTATCATCAGTAATCCACCCTTTTATGAAAATGAACTTGTTTCTCCCAGTCAGCAAAAAAATACGGCCCATCACAGCATACATCTCAGGATAACCGGCCTATTGAAAATAATCCAATCACTGCTGGAACCCGGCGGGCAGTTCTATCTCCTGCTCCCCTATAAAAGATTTGAGGAAGCAAAAGGGCTGGTGATCAAAAACAAAATGTCGCTCAGCCAGGTCATGCTGGTCAGGCAAAGCCCGGATCATGATTATTTCAGGGTCTTTATCAAGGGGATCAATACCCCAACACCCGGTCAGCCGGTCATAAAAGAGGAAATGAGTATCCGGGACAGGGACAAGAACTATACAGCAGCATTCACCCGATTATTAAAAGACTATTATCTCAGCTGCTGAGCTCATTGATTATGGCTCCTCAACATAATCTTTCAGGTAGGTATAGGGTTCGGTCAGTTTTCCATCCTTTACCATGGTGGCCCTTGACAGGATGGGCGCCCCCCCTTTTAATAGATCCTCCAGCACGAATTTTATTAATTGTTCCCCGAAATACCGGCTGGCATCCTTAGGCAATTCATTGGGCAGGTTACTTACGGCCAGCACATCTACCGACCCGGGAAGGTAGGGTGCTGTTTTCCGGTAATGGATCCTGTCAACACCATAAACAGGGTCTTCAATAGTTTGGTCACCCAGGTTGATCGGTACGGAACCGTTCTTGTCATCGGTGATATCTGAAATGGTCTGAATGATAAATCGCTCTGACGATATATCCTTTGTTTCAAATAAAGACGGGTGGTTTTTTTCCCAATACACGCCGTTCATCAGGATATCGGTCTGTTCGCAATAGGGATGGAACCGGCAGCTGTAATTTTCAGGATGCTCATGAAAATCTTCGCGGTTATACCTGGCTGTTTGCTGATGGGCATAAAGATCGCTTCCCTTTAACTGTGTATAAACCGGGTAGGCGAATCGTCTTTGCAGGTACTCGTCGGGCTCTACTTCATGAATACCCATCAGGTTCATGATTTCGAGGATACCATGCGCCACCCGGCCGGAGCCGGTGATGGCGATCTTGAGGTTGGGCAACCGCAATCCAAAATAAGTATGGATCAGTTCCCGAAAACTCCGTTGCCTGTATACTCTTTCCAACTGGTACAGGCCTGTCCTGTTCCCATAAGCCATCATGCCATTATGGGCACCCACTACCCCTGCAAAAAAGCCAAAGCCGATGATCCGCTGACCGTCTTCGTGTTCCAGGCACTCATAGTCGATAAGCGTTATCTGTTTGTCAAGGATGGCCCTGAGCAGGTCACGGTTACCTGCCTGTTTTTTTTTGGTATGCGAAAAGAATAAATAAGTTTTCCCGGCTAATAACCACTCCGGCGGCACTTCCTTGATCCCCATCAGGATATCACAATCACTGATATCATCCACCACTTTGATCCCCGCGGCAGCATACTCCCGGTCTGTATAGCAGCGTCCGGGTGAGGATTCCACCAGGATTTGGACCTGGGGGGCATTTTTGTGAATCCATTTGCATTGAGCCGGGGTCAGCGCCACCCTGTTATCGGCAGGTATTTTTCTTTCGCGGATCAGGCCGATCTTTGTCATACAAATGCTTGATTTTGAGCAAAATTGGGTGAAATAAATTAGGAAACAAAATGAGATTAATCAGGAGGAAAAACTAAATTTTAATTAATTTTAAAAAAATAAAAAAAAAGAACCACCTGTGGTTACATTATCCCGTTCAGGTATTACAAAATAGGTATGAATAGCCCTCATCGGTCATATTGGTATGGTGCAGTTGTGGTATTGGTTACCCTTTTTTCTGCCTGCAGGAAAAACGGGACCAACGAATCTCCTTATCATTTAAGCTATGGCGATTCTATTTTTTATGTAAAGAACCCAAACACAGGTTATATCATCCAACCCCTGGAAACAAGACCCGGTATATATGTTGGATTTCCAGAAGGTATAGAAATTGATGAACATACCGGCGCAATCAATATTCAGGACAGCGAAAGCGGGTTACGATACAAGATCACACATATATCGCCCAATGGAGATTCCACTTCCACAAAAATTGTAATATCAGGGATCAATTTTTATGATAAGATCTATAATTTATCCTCCGGCGATTCAATAGCTTATCCGGTCTACAATGCCAATGGACAGGTTTTTCAACCGGGTCTTTTCGGTACAGGAACCAATAACAGCTTTGATGATGATAATGGCTGCAACAGCCAGGGCTGTGCCGTATCGCTTGCCAATGGCAGTATCAACCTGGCGCAAAGTATCCGAAATGGCGCTATCCCGGGTATTAATGATGCCCAAAAAGAGTTCACCTATTACTACAAACTCGAGGATCAAAGTCAAAAAGCGCTGAATAAACTTAAGGTCAAACTCTATTATTACGACCGGCAGGGAGATATACCGCAATACCTTTGGGATATCCTGTTGATTGACCATGCCGGCACCATTTTAAGATCCGCCGGTACACAACGCCTGGCAAGGCCAAGACCCCCCTGTATCATTATCATTGGCCAATGACCGACGGTATATTTATGTAAATTAGAGGGATCAAAACCTTAAAATTGGCAAGATTATTTGTTACGGTCTTACTGGTACTGTCTTTCCTGCTGACTGTCACGTTTTCACAACAATCATCGTCAGATTCACTGGCTACACTGGCCACAGCCTACAAAAAAGCCAATTCACTTTATAATTATGCCGATAATATTTCCGAGAAAAGCAACCTGAGTATCGAAGAGGAAGAAAGATTGAATCAAAAGGCGCAGGATGGATTCAAAGGAATTATCAGCATGTTGCAAAGCATGGGGTATAAAAATGATACCCTCCTCTTCCAATGTTATTATAAGTCAGGTGTTATTGATCATTATTTCAACCGCTTACCGGAAGCCCTTGGCAATTACATGAAAGCCATCAATATCGTACAACAACCCGGCAATGAAAATGATACCCTTCTTTTCAACCCCCTGCTTTATAGTGGGATCATTTATTATAACCTGGGAAATTTCGATTCGGCGCTAGTACAATATAAGATGGCTGAAAAGGTCATTGCCCATTTAAATACAGCTTCCTATGAAACCGAAAGGTTGTATAATTCTCTTGGCGCTCTTTATTATGAAATGGGGAATTACCGGCAGGCAAAAAACTATTTCGAAAAATCGGTGCTCACTTTAAACCGGCAAAATAGTTATTATAAAGAATTAATGGTCAATTATAAGATCAACCTGGCCGCCACATTGACCAAATTAGAGGAATTTGACCCGGCAATTGAAATCTATAAAGAAATTTTACCCTTCAATATCAGCCGGAATGATATCCTCCACAATATCGGAACCATCCACCTCAACCTGGGTTCATCCAGAAAATCGCTGGCCTATTTTCGCCAGGTGAATTATACCGGCCCCCTGCAGATCCGGCTATACAATAATATAGGACTGGCCTATCTGAACCTCAACAACCATGATTCCTGTACCTATTTTTTAAAAAAGGCAGATAGCCTGAATACCTTTTATAACAAAAACAGGAAAAATATTAGCCACGGGCTCACTTTAAAATATTTCGGTGACGAAATGACCCAGGAAAAAAAATTTGAAAACGCGATCCGTTACTATCAAAAAGCCCTTATCCAGTTCTATACCAATTTCGGGAATGAAGATATTTATGTTAATCCGGGTACTTATTCGGGGATTTTCTCCTATATCAACCTGTTCAATACGCTGACGGCCAAAGCAGAGTCTTTTTACGAATTATTTCAACAAAGCAATAAGGACCAGGACCTGGTAGCCGCCCTCGACGCCTATCAATCTGCCTTCAAACTGGCTGATTATGTTGAAAACAGTTATGACTCGGATGAAGCCAGGCTTTTTCTCAATAAAATAAAATACAATATCCATAGTAAGCCCATCCATATTGCCCTTTTACTATACGAACGAAAAAAAGAAATTCAATATCTGAACGATGCCTATTTCTTTGATCAAAGAAATAAGGCTTCTATCCTCTCCTTCAATATTGCACAATCTGCCCTGATCAACAATAATCAGGAAATAAGACCCCTGATTGAAAACAGGAACAGGATAAAAAGGGAAATAACCCGTCTTTCCCTGAAAGCTTCCAATATGGTGGAGGAGGCCCCGCTGGATGAAATCAATAATGCGATCAGGGATCAGGAGATCATGCTGGGGAAAACAGAAGAAACGATCCGGCAGGCCGGTGAAACCAATAACCTGAATATCCATGACAGGATACCCGATATCGCTTTTCTCCAGGAAGATCTCCTGGATAAAAATACCAGTATTTTATCCTATCATCTCTCTGAATCAGAACTGCTGATCCTCATCATCAACAAAAAAACCTTTACATACAAACGCATCCCGATCCATGATAACTTTCACATAAAAACGGATTCCCTGAACCAATTGCTCAGGACAGGTGAAACAGATCAATTCAGAACCCTCCAGGAGCTTTGCCGTTCCCTTTATGATTACCTCGTTGAACCCATATCCAATGATATTGCCAGCACAAAAAGGCTGATCATCATACCCGATGACGAATTGAATTATCTTCCATTTGAAACCCTGGTCGACAGGAACAATGAATACCTGCTGTACCATCATTCCGTGCAATACCAGTATTCCACCGCGCTGTTGGTCAATAATAAAAAAAATACGCTTTCCAAAGATTACCCCACATTGGGTTTAGCCCCTTTTACAGACCAGCAGATACCGGGTGAATTCGCGAACCTGCCTTATTCCGGCGAAGAAATAAAAAATTTAAAGGGGAAAATCCTGTTGGGCCATTCAGCTGCAAAAGACAGCCTGATCAAATATGCCAATCAATTCCCTGTGATCCATTTCGCCACCCACGCAAAAGCCAATGATGATGAACCCCTGCAATCCTATATTGCTTTTGTGGATCACCAGCAGCAGGATAAACTATTTGCCAGCGAGATTTACAACATGCAACTGGATGCCACGAACCTGGTCATTTTAAGCGCCTGTGAAACAGGCAGCGGAAAACTGATCCGGGGCGAAGGCATGATGAGCCTGACAAGGGCATTTGCCTATGCGGGATGTCCGAATATCATCGCTTCACTATGGAAAGCGGAGGACAGGTCCACTTCCTATATTTTAAGCAGGCTGCATTTCTATTTACACCGCGGGTTTCAAAAAGATATTGCCTTGCAAAAGGCAAAACTGGACCTGCTTAATAACCCCGATTTCGACCCCACCCTGAAAATACCCGGCTATTGGGGACATATGGTATTTATCGGTAATTACGAGCCTGTTCCGGACATCAGCCATTTTATGCTTTACCTGCTGGCAGGAATCCTGCTAACCGGAATCTTGTTTTTTTATCTTGCTTTAAAAATGAAAAAGCCGGGTTCATGAACCCGGCTGGTTTTTCATAGTGTATGTTTTCCATTAATGGAGGCTGATCAACCCTAAATGCGTATCCTCCCCTTTTCTGACAATCACATTATGAATCGTGGTATCACCGTATCCATTATTACCATCAACGAAAATGGTATACACTCCTGCCGGAAGACCCATTATCTTAAATTCCCCTTCATGCCGGTCAGGGATCGCAGAGGCCGTATCTGTAGCACTCATGGCTGTCACGACCGGATCGGCAGCCTGGGGAAGAATACGGCCTTCAATACTACCCGATCTGCTTTTCCCGAATACATTGAGATGTGCTTTTAACACAAAGCCATTATTATTCCCGGGTCCGCTATTGTCAACCCTTATGGATTGGGCCGCATCAAAATCCAGCCAAAACAAGATCTGATCCTGAGATAGCTGATCAAAGTTATCCGTACCGATATTGACAACGACCTGCCGGTCATGGTCATTGATCCTTAACGGGAAGCTGTTCCCGTCTTTCATCACTGAATTTTGTGTACCCAGGGTCAATCGGAGTTTGGTGATATGGTTTCCCGGAATATTCCCCGTGGCAAAAAGGGTGTCCAGTCCGTTCCTGAAATTCAGGATATTGTAAACCCCGGGATGGATGGTCAGGGCTTGCCAGCCGTCATTGCCGAGTGAATCATCGCTCAACCTCACTTCCAGGCCCTGCAGGTCGATAAATACACTGTCAAAAACCGGGGTGGGATGATCGGTCAGATAAACATGGAATGTAGTGACCGGGCTAGCCTGGGAAGCCAGATCAGATTTTTTTTGACAGGCTATAAAAATGGTGACGGCTAAACTACCCAGGAGGGTATAGGAAATAATTGTTTTCATAGTTCTAATTTTTAGTTTTTTGAAAATGTCAGGAACTCGTTGCTGGCGGAATTATCATCAGTTAGCCTTATTTCAGTGGAAGTCGTGGAAAGTATTTTCCAGTCGTTGGTAAGTTCTCCGAGCGGTTTGTTGCTGTTGTCTTTCGGACCCAGGTTGATATTGAATTTACTGGATCCATTGCTAACAGACCAGGTCCCGTTCTGGGTGGAACCATTCCTAATGGCCGATAAGGAACCATTGTCATTAAAAGCGAAACTATATCCGTTAAAATCGGCCGTTTCATCATTTCCGCTGTCGGAAAAAAGCGTTACCCGCCAGGTACCGGAAGTTGCCACCTGGTTTACAGTTGAATTATCACCGGCGGTTCGGGTGCAGGCTGCCAGGCTGAGCAGGACCGCGAAAAATGGTATTGAGCACATTTTGAATTTCATAATAAAATATTTAGTTGAATATTGGTAATTGCCGGAGCCCTGTTTGTAACCCCATCATAAAAAAAAGAGGCTGTCCAAAAAGGATGGCCTTTTTTCATTAAAAGGGCAGTATTTGGTTTTTGACCATTTAAAAAAATGAGTTTTGGTACTGTAGTTATATGGCTGTTATAGGAAGCTTATTTGCCGAACCACCGCGTTTTTCTAGCTTTTATTCAGCCATTTTCTTCAGATTGTGTGCTATACAGAGTAATCCCCATTCGATTTCCGTTTTATCGGGGCCTTTAAGTAAAAATCGTTTGAAG
>WGMO01000023.1 GCA_016125075.1 Terrimonas sp. | reverse complement strand
CCGGTGATACCATTATCCGAGGTATTGGGTAATGCAGGCACGGAAGCACCTGCACAGAAACTGGCACTGGTTCCAAAAGAAAAAGTAGGTGTGATATTCGGGTTGATGGTAACACTGTAGCTGGCCGTGAGGGCACATTGACCCGCATCAGGTGTAAACGTATAAGTACCGGAATTCTGGTTATCGACAGTTGCCGGGCTCCAGGTACCGGTGATACCGTTATCAGAGGTATTGGGTAATGTGGGCACAGAAGCGCCTGCACAGAAACTGGCACTGGTACCAAAAGGGAAGGTTGGCGTGACATTCGGGCTGATGGTCACACTATAGCTGGTCGTTAGGGCACATTGACCTGCGTCTGGTGTAAATGTATAAGTACCGGAATTCTGGTTATCGACCGTGGCCGGGCTCCAGGTGCCGGTGATACCATTATCCGAGGTATTGGGTAAGGTGGGTACAGAAGCGCCTGCACAGAAACTGGCACTGGTGCCAAAAGGGAAAGTGGGTGTGATATTCGGATTGATGGTGACGGTGAGTGTTGTACTGTTGGCACATTGTCCCGCATTTGGTGTAAAGGTGTAGGTACCGGAATTCATGTTATCGATGACAGACGGACTCCAGGTACCATTGATACCATTGGTAGAGGTATTGGGCAATGTGGGCACGGAAGCGCCGGAGCAGAAACTGGCACTCGTGCCAAAAGGGAAACTGGGTGTTGTTCTCGGTATGACTGTAATATTAATAGTGACGGAAACAGCACATTGCCCGCCGGAGGGCGTAAAGGTATAAGCGCCTGAATTTTGGTTATCAACTACTGCTGGGCTCCAGGTTCCGGAAAGGCTGTTGTTGGATGTACCCGGTAATACCGGTGCTGTTGTGCCGGCACAGAAAGCCGGGATATTACTAAAGGTGGGAACAAAAATGGGATTGGATAGGATCACCCCTACAAAAAGGTTCGTGGTGCATCCGTTAATGGTTAAGCTGAAACTGGAATAAAAGCCGGCATTCAGGCCAGTAATAATGATTTGCCCGGAAGCATTGGCAGTATAACTGGCAGGTCCAACCGTTGTCCCGTCATCCGAATAGGATAACTGGTAACTGGCACCGGCAACCAAACCTCCAATCGTGATCGATCCTTCTGTGCCAAAGCAGGAGGAGGGGTTCGTACTGGAGAGGGTGGGTGATTGCAAGGAGAAAAATGCTTTATAATAACTGCCTCCATTATCCAGTGTAACAGTCTCATCACAGAGGCTGGTACCGGAAGAGGAGCCGGTAACATCATAATAGACCTCCAGAACATAATTTCCCGGGGCGTGATTGGTCAGGTTCACCGGGGCATAGGGTGTGGTTACCCCGTCGGCAATGACACGTTCCCATTTCTGGTCACCGGGCTGGCAGGGGCCGCCGGAAGGAAATTGACTGAGGGGTACATCGCAATCTTCTAAAAACGGAAGATCGATCGGTGTAAAAGCACCGGGAACACCTGATTGCAGGTAGACCCTGTAATACATCCGCACACTGCATACATTGGAAGTAGCCGGGTTTTTAAATGTTTTCACCTGTGCCCCACGAAGGATCAGGGTTCCGGAGTTTTGAGTGTGAACCCCAAAATTATTATTGGAAAATGTATTGCCGGAAGGGCCGATCAGGTCAATGGCATTGCCGGAGGTATTGTAATAATTACTCTGGTTGCAGTCAGATATCCAGACGGCGGAAGCCTTTGTGCCAAAGGTCTGGGCCTGGGTAGGAACATGAAACAGCAGTGCAATGAGGATGGCTCCTGCAAAGGATATTGGCTTGGATTTCATTTTAATTCATTTAAAAGGAGTCACTTATGGTCACCCCTCAAAACACTACGTAGTAAACATAGCAATTCACATAAACGGATATGCTTAGTAGAAAATTGTATCAGCACAGGGATTTATCACATCCCATGACCGGGAATATCCCTGTGAATATTTTTTTGATAAAGGAATACAGTTATTCAGTTGAAAGGAGCTGACAATCCAGCGATCTTCAGGCCCGGAATTGTTCTATAAACATTTTTAGGTATTCCTTACCAGTATTGACTATTAATAAGCGGTGAAAACAGTTTGCTGTAATTGGTTATTGGTATTGATTCAGGCAGGGTTCATTGTACACGGGTCATTATCGCATTGACTGCTGTCATTGAATGGATTGCCCGTTATCATTGTAAACAGCCTGCCCGTTTGGCTATTTTTAAAAAATAAATCAAGGGTATGAAAAAGATATTATTCGCATTTGAGGGGGGTAATTTCTCCTCCGGTGCTTTTGAATTTGCCAAGAATATGAATGAAGTGGAAAAAATCTTATTGACCGGAATTTTCCTGCCGGAAGTGGAATATGCCAATTTCGGAGTTTTTGACGGGGGAACGGTTGCCCCGGTGATCATCCCGGTTTCGGAAACTAACAATGAAGCGATCCTGGAAAAAAGTATTGAATAGTTTGAAACCCTTTGTATCAGGAATGATATCGAATTCAGGGTCCATAAGGATACCGATAATTTCGTGTTACCGGAACTTAAAAAAGAAACGAGGTTTGCCGATTTGCTGATCATTGGCGGGGAAGTCTTTTATAAAGACCTGGGGGGTAAGCCAAATACTTACCTGAAAACGATTTTGCATGATGCCGAGTGCCCGGTGGTCGTTGTTCCGGAAGAATATGAATATCCCGAGAAAATTGTACTGGCTTACGATGGCAGCGAATCATCTGTGTACGCGATCAAGCAGTTCTCTTACCTTTTCCCGGTTCTTTCGCATAAAAAAACCGTGTTGGTTTATGCAGATGAAAATGACAAGATCGAGTTTCCGGACCAGGACTACCTGGAGGAACTGGCAGCCAGGCATTATCCAGATCTGGCCTTTTTTAAATTGGAAACAAACCCTTACCGGGGGGTTAAAGAATGGCTGGAAGGAAGAAAGGCCACCCTACTGGTTTCCGGGTCCTATGGTCGTTCCGGCTTTTCCCAACTCTTCAGGAAAAGTTTTATCAATGATCTGATCCTGGAACACAAGATTCCGGTATTTGTTACCCATGTATGATGGAAAAGTAAAATGACATTTGCGTAATTCAATCTTGTTCAAGCCGGTATATACCGGCTTTTTTGATGGCAATCACCGGGCTTGCTAATGCCTGTCATTATTCCCGGAGGTTTTTAGGGATAGCTTTGTAAAAAAGGGTTATGAAAAAGATATTGCTAGCCATAGATGCCCTGCAGCCTGATCTTTCAGCACTCGATTTTTCCTGTTTTATTGCCGGTTTGTCCCATTCCGGGATTACAGGTGTTTTTCTGGAAAACCTGGTGGCAGATGAACGACCTGTTCTGAAAGAAATGTCAGGGCAGCATTTTCTGGAATGGGAACTGGACAAGACTTCCGACGCCTACCAGCTGAAGCAAAACCGGGTGGAGGAACATATCGCTATCATGCGGGAAACCAGTTTCAAAAAAGGTATTGATTTTAACCTGCACCGCGACAAGGGTCTGCCCGCCCATGAAATGATCGAAGAAAGCAGGTTTGCTGATATGATCATCGTAGATGCCGCAACCTCTTTTCGTAAAAGATATGAAGGAGTGCCTTCTGCCTTTGTAAAAGACATCTTAAAAGAAGCTGAATGCCCTGTGATTGTTGCCCCCGAATCATTTGAGGGCATCGATGAAATTGTTTTCACTTATAATGGCACCCCGTCGTCCATTTTTGCCATTAAACAGTTTACCTACCTTTTTCCGGAATTGAAGGATAAGAGAACAATTGTTTTTCGTGTTCATCCCATCGGCGAACAAACGGAATCTGATCATTATAAGTTTAAAGAATGGATCAAAAAACATTATACCAATTTCAATTTTTATACTACAGAAGGCGATGTGCCGGGTAACCTGCTGCAATACCTGTATACCCGAAAGCATGCATTTGTAGTCATGGGTGGCTATGGCCGGAGCGAACTTTCCAGGTTCTTCAAAAAAAGTAAGGCCGGGCTACTTATCAAGACATTGACACTCCCTTTTTTCATCACACACCGTTAAAAAGCCAACTATGAACAAGATCATTGCCGCATTTGATGGCTTGAAATTTTCAGAAAGCACCAGCAAATATGCCATTGAGCTGGCCCGTCAGAACAATACACACCTGGTGGGGGTATTCCTGGATGATATGACCTATACCAGCTATAAGATTTATGAATTATTGAAAACAGAAGGGGTTGCAGAAGATAAATTGAAAATTTTGGATGATAAGGACCAGCAAACCCGGAAAAAAGCAGCGCTTCATTTTGACAACTCCTGCCGTAAGGCAGGGATCGAGCATTCCATTCATCATGACCGTCATATTGCATTGAGGGAATTGATGCATGAAAGTATTTATGCCGACCTGCTTGTCATCGATGCCAAAGAGACTTTCACCCATTATAACCAGAAACTGCCGACCCGGTTTGTCCGTGAAGTGTTAGGGAATGTGCAATGCCCCGTATTCTTAGCTCCTCCCAGGCATCGGCCAATTGATAAGATCATCCTGTTATATGACGGGGAACCCAATTCTGTTTATGCCGTCAAAATGTTCTGTTATCTGTTGCCTACACTGACTGCTTTACCGGCCGAGGTGATATCCGTCAAGGAAATGAGTAAAGACCTCCATTTGCCGGATAATGAACTGATGAAAGAGTTCATGAAACGCCATTTCCCCCAGGCAAAATACACCGTGCTGAAGGGGATCGCCGAAGAGGAGATCGTGAACAGGATCAAGGAGCAAAAAGGAAATGCCCTGATCGTTTTAGGTGCTTACCGCAGGAGCGAGGTCTCCCGTTGGTTCCGGGCAAGTATGGCAGACAGGCTCATGAAAGAAGTGAAAATGCCCCTTTTTATTGCCCATAATAAATGATTCCCTTTTTAACCGTTCAATAATAATGAAATATTTTTGAACAGGTCAAATCTTATTCAATAATTTTCAGGAAGCAACAAATTTTTGGATTCCATAACACATATTGCTTTAGGCGCTTGTATCGGCGAAGCCTATTTCGAAAGAGGTTTTGGCAAAAAAGCCATGTTCTGGGGGGCTTTGGCGCAATCCGTGCCCGATATTGATTTTGTATCGGGCTTATGGTTAAATACACCCGAAAGTTTGCTGGCACATAGGGGGTTCACCCATTCTCTTTTATTTGTTGTATTGATCGTGCCGGTATTGGCGCTTGTAGCCGAAAGGGTACATCGGCCCCACAATATCCATTTCCGGAAATGGGCGCTGTTTTTTTTGACCAGTATACTTTTACATTTATTCATAGATGGCTTTAATAATTATGGAATCGGCTGGTTCGAGCCCTTTAACCACCAGCGGTATTCCCTGAATGCCATCTATGTGGCGGATCCATTCTTTTCAGTGTGGCCCGGTATCGCTTTCCTGATGCTGCTGATCTTATCCCCGTTTAGTCCCAAACGAAAATACTGGTGGAGAATGGGTATCCTGCTTCCTTTTCTATACCTCGGGTATTGCATTTTTAATAAAATCAGTACAGATAGATCGGTAAGGCAGATCTTCCAAAAACAGGAGATTCCGCATCAACGATATTTCACCACACCGGCTCCCCTGCAAAACTGGTTATGGTATGTGGTTTCCGGTAATGATAGTGGATATTATGTTGGGTTCCATTCTGTTTTTGACAAAAGGGAGCATATCGATTTTAACTTTTTCCCCAGGAATGACTCCTTGTTAGAAACCGTTTCCGATCATGAGGATGTACAAAAACTAATCCGGTTTTCCCGGCAATTTTATACGGTGGAAAAATGGCATGATACCCTGGTATTTAACGACCTCCGTTTTGGACAGATCATCGGGTGGGACCAGCCCCGGCAGAAATTTGTATTTCATTATTTTCTTCAGCACCCGGACGATAACAGGCTCGTTGTGCAAAGAGGGCGTTTTGAAGGTTGGAACCTGGCAGTCATAAAGGGCCTGATCAGGCGTATCCGGGGAAACTGATTCCTCTTGATATTGCAAAACTCTATCAGGTTTTCTTTCTACAGGAAAATGAATCTATGATCTGTTTCCCTGGGAAAATCCGTTATTTTTTTGCAGGCAGGGGTTGGTCAAGCTCAAAGCTTAATTTCAGGGTAACCCGGTACTCACTGACCTTATTGTTGACGATCGTAGCACTTTGATCCTGTACCCACACGGATTTTATATTGTGTATGGTTTTTCCGGCTTTTAAAACTGCTGTCTGGATGGCATCTTCCCAGCTTTTCTTCGAATCCGCCATCAGTTCGATTACTTTTACAACACTCATTATTGGTATTTTTAAGGTGAATTAAATGTTGGCTCTCTCTCCATCAGCCATCACAGTATTAGGATTTATGGTGGAACCAATTCCTGAATTTCTCTTCGGCCATAACAGTGAACTGCCTGGCATATTTTGCGGCCATTTCAGCAACGGTATCTGCGAATAGATCTTCGGCCCTTTCCTTTCTTTTTTTTCTGTTCATCAGGTAGGCGATGAGCCTGGCAAGCTGTATTTTCGGGCTGATGGTTCTTTTTAATTCTTCTAACTCCGTTTGGAAATGATTTTCCAATTCGTTTTGTCTTGCCACCAGTTTCTTTTTTTCAGCCCTGAGTTGGCCTAGGGTTTTAATCTTCAATGCCATCATCATCTTCTTCTTTAAAAAGTTGGGATATAAATTCATTCATGATTCCAGTAAAACGCAGTCTTTTCTTCAGGGAGATCAAAATAACCGCCAGGATCAGGTAGGCGCCGGCCATAATGAGAAAGCCCAAAGAGGGCCTTCCGGTTATATTGGATAACCAAATCGCTAAAGCAAAACTGGCAAATAACATGGCCATCATGATCATGATCGCTATCACGAATTTGGCCATGATTTTACTTGCCAGCTTTGCGCCTTTTTCAGCGGCACCGATTTTGAATAAAGCAATCCGGATATGGATATATTCTTTTACCCGGTTTACGAATTCGTCGAAATCTTCAAATTTGCTTTCCATAACCAGTCTTATATGGGTTTATGCAAACTCTTCCATTTCACCTTTCAATACTTCTTTATTTCCTCTGATCCTGTCTCTTAAACCGGTGAGCTTTTCTTTGCCAGATTCAACCTGGTCCTTAACATTTTCAACAATTTTCTTTCCGCCTTCTGCGATTTTATGTCGGGTTTCAGATCCTTTATCGGGGGCAAAAAGAACTCCGAGAATACCACCAATTGCAGCACCTGCTGCAGCAGCGATTAAAATTTTACCTGTGTCGTTCATGATTATAATTTTTATGATTAAAAAATACTTTTTCTGTCTGAAGGTATAGACGAATACGATCTGGTTCAATGACCGGAAACACGGCCAACTATGATTGCGATCACCGGAGAAAAGTGTTATTTGTCTTGCAGTAGATTGTAGAGCCGGTCGGCATCCTCTTTCTTACAAAGTCCTGTTCCGGGATTCATGGTAGCTGCTGTTCCGCAGGCTATTCCATACCTTAAGGAGTGCTCTAAAGATAGGTTTTTTTCCAGACATAATAAAATGCCGGCCAGCATACTGTCTCCGGCGCCCACTGTACTTTTTATTTTTACGAGGGGTGGTGCTAATTGTTTTTGGCTATTTTTTGTAACCAGCATGGCACCCGCTGCTCCCATCGACACCACCATGACTTCACAGCCCCCCTGCAGGATAACAGATTGAGCGGTTTCATAAACCTGCTCAAGTTGAATCGTTGCTTTACCGGCGAGGGAACTTAATTCCCCCAGGTTTGGTTTTAACAGGTATACCCCCTCTTTAACCGCATACTGAAGGGCTTCTCCGGAAGTATCAACGACATATTTCGCTTTTTTCTTTTTGGCGATGGCACCAATCCTGGCAAAAATGTCTGTGGGAATATTTTCGGGGATACTTCCGCTGGCGACTATAAACCGGGGGGATCCGGAATGCTCAATCCGGGTCAATAAATCCTCCCATTCTACGCCTGCTATTGAGGGCCCGGGCATTACAAACCGGTATTGCTGACCCGTACCCAGGTCGGCCACTACCAGGTTCTCCCGGGTAGGGTTGGCGATTGGACAGATTTCCGATTCAATCCCTTTGGCATTTAACAAATCCGTAAGATAGAATCCGGTATATCCGCCTGCCATGAATAAAGCTTTTGCATGTCCTCCCAGCTTTTTTATAGCCCGGGCCATATTAATGCCGCCGCCACCTGGCTCGAATTTCGGTACTGAACACCTGATTTTTTTTTCCGGGATCAGGGCGGCAATGCTGGTGCTTTTATCAATGGCTGGATTGAGCGTGATGGTAAGGATATCAGTCATGGGTGAACATTTTATGTTTTTTCCTTTTTATCCATTTTTCAGTTTCTACACTGAGGATGATGGCCAACGCACCGGCTAAACAAATTAATAATTCATACAGGGATAGAGCATCAGTTTTGAATATCCTGCTTAACGAGGGAACATATATAACCACCATTTGGAGCAGGAAGGATAAAACGAATGCGATCAATAATACCTTATTGGACAAAAGACCCATGCGGAATATGGAATCTCTTTCTGACCGAACAACCAGCAGATGGGCCAGTTGTGTCAGGCTGAGTGTGGTAAATGTCATGGTTTGCCAATGAAGGTCATTTTTTAAGGCCCAGCTTTGAATGAAGAGGACAATGGCGGCCATCAGCATGCCCACCCAGAAAATATGGATAGCCCTTCCTTCTGCAAATACTGTTTGCCCGGTTGGCCGGGGAGGTCGTTTCATGATCCCTTTTTCGGCCTTTTCAAATGATAAGGAAACGGCCGGCAAGCCATCGGATACCAGGTTGACCCATAGGATATGGATGGGCAATAAGGGGATGGGTAAACCCGCAAGCGGTGCCAGCATCAGTGTCCATATTTCGCCGGAATTGGTGGTCATCAGGTATTTGATGAATTTCAGGATATTGTCATAAACCCGTCTGCCTTCCCGGATGGCTTTAATGATGGTACTGAAATTATCATCCAACAGTATTAGATCCGCCGCTTCTTTCGAAACATCGGTTCCGGTGATGCCCATGGCGATCCCAATATTGGCTTTTTTTAAAGAAGGGGCATCATTGATGCCATCCCCAACCATGGAAACAAAATGCCCTTTTTCCTGCAGGGTTCGGATGATCCTGAACTTTTGTTCCGGGCTCACCCTTGCATAAACCCTGATCCTTTCAATAATAGACAGATAATTTTCATCCGTTAACCCGGAAAACTGCTGGCCGTTTATCACCAGGTCAGTATCGTTTGTGAGGATACCTGTTTTCTCCGCAATATATTTTGCTGTTAGCGGGTGGTCGCCGGTGATAATGATCGGAATGATTCCAGCCTCTTTACATTCTTTCACGGCATCAAATATTTCCGATCTGGGCGGATCCATTAATCCAACCATGCCGGCAAACCGCATTTCATTTTCAATTTCTGTGGGTTCGTTTACCGGGGGTATTTTATCCCAGGTACGCCAGGCAAAACCGAGCACACGCTGGCCTTTGGCAGCTATTTTTTCTAATGCTTTGATGATTTGCTCACTGTCTGCCTCCACGCATCTGGTGATCAGGATGTCCGGCGCCCCCTTGGTGATCGAAATAAATTTTCCCTGCCAGTGATGAAAGGTTGTCATCATTTTTCTTGCTCCATCAAAAGGTATTTCCGCCAGCCTGATCGAATCCGTTGGCGTTATTTGGTTACTGGTGGCTATTTCCAGCAGGGCTATTTCGGTAGGGTCACCGACGATCTCCCCATTTTCATTTTGCTCCGCATCATTGTTCAACGCACAGAACTGTAGTAAATGGAACAGGTCTTTTCGATGGGGTAGGGTCGCTGCAATTTCCGCCTTGCCCAGTTCTTCACCCTGAATATAGATTTCTTCCACACTCATTTTGTTCCTGGTCAGGGTACCCGTTTTATCCGTGCAGATATAGGCAACGGAACCCAGTGTTTCAACGGCATGAAGATTTCTGACCAGGCTATGGGCACGGACAAGCCTTTTGGCAGCTAATGCCAGGGAAATGGTTACGACTGCCGGTAAGGCTTCGGGGATAGCGGCAACAGCCAGTGAAATACTGGTCAGTATCATCCTCATGGGTTCTTCACCCCTGATCCAGCCGGTAATAAAAAAAATAAGACAGAGTATCAGGATGATGACGGAAAGCTTTTTACTAAAAGCGGTCAGTCTTATTTGCAAGGGCGTTTGCGATTCATTTTCCATCAGCATCCCGGCAATATGTCCCAGTTCAGTGGCCATCCCCGTGGTCACAACAATCCCTTTCCCCCTGCCATAGGTCACAAATGTGCCTTTGTAAGCCATGTTAATCCTGTCGGTAAGAGGAATGGAAGCGTCGGGAAGCGAAGGGGATGTTTTTTCAACAGGATTCGATTCCCCGGTAAGTGCTGCTTCTTCAATCCTTAAATTAAATGATTCGGCGATCCGGATATCGGCAGGCACGGCGTTTCCGGCTTCCAGTACAATGATATCACCCGGCACCAATTGGGTGGAGGGGATGATCTTCAGGTCACCATCCCGGATTACATGGGCCAGGGTAATGGCAATTTTTTTGAGAGACAACAGGGCTTTTTCTGCCCGGTATTCCTGGTAAAACCCGATACCCCCATTCAGCAAGACAATGACAAGGATTACGATGGTATCGGTTACATCTCCAATGAAACCTGAAATAATGGATGCGGCCAGCAGGATCAATATCATCAGGTCCTTAAACTGGTTGATGACCAGGCTAAGGATTGTTTTTTTGCCAGCATCTTTTAATTGATTGGGACCTGTAACCAGCAATCGCCTTGCCGCTTCCGGATCCTTCAGGCCTGCAGCAGAGGAACCGGTTCTTTCATATGTTTCTTCAATGGTTAGATGGTGCCAGTTCATGTTAGAATTTCTTGCTGACTTTTTTCTGCTTTTCCAGTTTTTTGAAATATCCCCGGAAAAGGAAATTGTTTTTTAAAGCTTCCATATTTTCATTAAAAGCCCTGGTCCCTTTTTCAATATTGTCCAGGCTGCTGTTCAGTTTTAGAACTACCAGGCTGTCTTTCAAAAGGGAATGGGCAATGCCCTTCCCATTGTTGATGTCCTGATCAATACCGGCTGTCATTTGCTGAAGCGTTCCGGCCAGTTTTTCGGCCTGGTCTCCTGCTGCATTAATTTTTTCAAGGGCTTTGTAAAGTTGCCGGGCAATACTGGTGTCGGTAACCAGTTGGCCCAATGAGCCTTTGCCTGCTTTAACATCTTCTGCCATTGATTGCAGGGAGGCAACAAAGCTATTTGCCTTTGCACTTGCCGACCGGAGGTTTTCAACCGTTGCCCTGATATTAGAAGGAAGGGTTTCATCATTGAGTAATTTCCAGATGGCCGTGCTGTAGTTGATGCGCTGCACTGCTGTTTTTAATTCGACGGTGATATCGGCGATATTCCGGTTTGATACCGCCAGGGTTTCCAGCATATCATCGGTGCTGATTGCCTTTTTGGCGCTGATGATATCGTTTTCTTCAATAAAGGTAGCCGGTCCTTCGCCCGGCAGGATATTGACAATTTTATTTCCGATAAAGCCTTCCGTGCCGATCGATGCAAGGGCGTTTTTCCGGATATGTTTCTTCGCTTTCTCATTGATCGACATGACCACTTCAATGAGTGTATCATTGATAAGGTTTACTTTTTTAACAGTCCCCACCTGGATACCGGCGTAGAGTACATTATTGCCCGGAACCAGCCCGCTGGCATTTTCAAAATTTGCCTTTAACCTGAAACTGGCACCAAATATATTTTCATCCTTACCGATAAAGTAAAGCCCCAGTATCAGAAAGCATAAGCCAGCGAGAACAAATATGCCTAACCGTATATTATTTATTTTCCTGTTTGCCATGATGCGGTTTTTTAATCAAAAAAAGAATGCACAAGGGGGTCTTTATGAAGCCTGAGGTTTTCAAAATCCCCTTCTGCATAAGCGGTGCCATTGATCAGTACGACAATCCGGTCTGCAATAAATTCCACACATTTCATGTCGTGCGAAATGATGATGGAGGACGTGTTGTATTTTTTCTGCAGTTGCAGCATGAGCTCGCTGATCTCCCTGCCGGTGATGGGATCCAGCCCCGTTGTGGGTTCGTCATATAAAATGATATCGGGTTTCAGGATCAGTGTCCTTGCCAGGGCTATTCTTTTCTTCATCCCCCCCGATAATTCCGAAGGCATCATGTTGACGGTATAAGGTAAACCCACATTTTCCAGCATTTCCATCACCAGTTCATTGACCTGTTCCTTGTTCAGATTCAACCGGTGCCTGCGCAGGGGGAATTCCAGGTTCTCCCTCACCGTCATAGAGTCATAAAGGGCATTGCTCTGGAAAAGGAACCCCACCCTGATCCGGATACTGTCGAGTTCTGCCTGGGACAATTCCGGTATGTTCCTGCCAAAAACATAGATGCTGCCGCTGTCCGGGCTGAGAAGACCAATGATGCATTTTATTAAAACTGATTTTCCACTCCCTGATTTTCCCAACACCACAACGTTTTCTCCCTTATGCAGTACGAAGTTGAAATCCTTCAGTACCCTGTTGGATCCAAAGGACATGTGCAGCCCCCTGATCTCAATCACGTTTTCAGTCCTTTTTGGATTGCGTATAGTGCCTTGTATGGTGTTTTCTGTTTCCATGTTTTAGTTGATACCCAACAGGTCAGTGATTTGTACGGCAATCAGGTCCAGGATAAAGATCATGATGGAAGCAACGACAACAGCGGAGTTGGCAGACTGTCCCACACCTTCGGTTCCTTTATTGGAATGATACCCTTTAAAACACCCGATAATGCCAACGGCAAATCCAAAAAAATACGATTTGATAAAGGCGGGTATCACATCACTGTAAGACAGGTTGTCGATCACCTGTGAAAAAAAAAGGTTGAAACTTGTTGTTGACCGGATATTGACGCCGAGGTAAGAACCATAGAGGGAAATGACATCACTGAGAATGACCAGTATGGGTAACATCAGCGTGGCAGACAAAACCCGCGTTACCACCAGGAATTTAAAGGGATTGGTGCCGCTCACTTCCATCGCATCGATCTGCTCGGTCACCTTCATACTCCCCAGTTCGGCACCGATGCTGCTGCCGATCTTTCCTGCAAAAATCAATGCGGTAATCACCGGGCCGATCTCCCTGACAATTGCGATCGCCACCATGGCCGGTAATTGTGATTCCACTCCATAATCGACCAGGGAGGGCCGGAGTTGCATGGTCAGTACCAGGCCCATGATAAATCCGGTCAGGGCTACCAGGGGCAGGGACCTGTACCCGATAACAAAACATTGGCGGATCAATTCATTCCATTCATAACGGGGTTTGATACCTGTGGTAAAGAACTTTCCTGTAAACCTGGATAGCGCTCCGGTTTCCGCTAATATCTTTCTTGTGGAAAGCGGTAAAGGCATATATAAAATTCTATTTTTTCTTTCTTTTTTACAATGAAATGGGTCACCGCCTGCCGTGATTATGATCATTATTCCGGGCGGCTGCCGAAATGATAGCGGTCATTTTTTTATTTGACGGGTCTCATTTTTGTCAACCAAACAAAGGCCTTCCTTTATACTACAAAAACTATATCATGTTGGGTCATCCTTCGCTTTCTGTCAATAAAGAACTCGCGGCTATTTTCAGGAAAATGTCTACATGCTATCGTTATTTGGGGAAGGACCAGCGTTTCCGCGCAATGGCCTATGAAATGGCTGCCAGAACACTTGGCAATATGAAAGAACCGGTCAGTTTGTACAAGGGAGATATGAAAAAGCTGGAGGCGTTGAAAGGTATAGGGGAAAGCATCGCCGGCAAAATAGTTGAATATGTCAACACCGGTAAAATTGCCACCTATGAAAAACTCAAAAAAGAGGTTCCCCTTCAACTCCTGGACCTGACAGAGATTGACGGTATGGGACCGGCCACGATCAGGCTCCTGCACGAACAAGCCGGTATTCAAACAAAGGAAGACCTTTTACAGGCTTTGGAGCAGGACCGCCTGAGCGGTATAAAGGGGTTTGGCGAAAAAAGGATCAATAACCTGCAACAGGTACTCAAAGTCAAAACGGGTAGAGAAAGGATCCCCTTATCCGAGGCGGAAAGGATTGCTGCCAATGTGCTTTCCGAATTGCTGAAAATTCCCGGTGTTCAGAACGCCACGATTGCCGGCAGCATCAGGCGGAAAAAACTGACCATCGGGGATATTGATATTGTGATGGTGGCGGAATATAAACACTGGAAAAAGATCATCAATAAGTTTACACAACTTCCTTTTGTAAAGGAAATCAAAGCACAGGGACAAACCCGTGCCACCGTACTCCTGAAGGAAGGTAATATACAGGTGGATATCCGGGTGGTACATGATTACGAGTATGGATCAGCCCTTTTTTATTTTACAGGCAGCAAAGAACATAATATTCAATTACGGGAGATGGCAAAGAAAAGGGGATGGAAGATTAACGAGTATGGCGTCTTTGATTTGCAAACGGGTGAACGTTTGGCGGGTGAAACCGAAGAGGGGATTTACGGGCTCTTTGGTTTCCGGTATATCCCCCCCTGGAAAAGGACAGGGAATGATGAATGGGCGCTCTATAAAAAGCAGCAACAATATTTAACGGATAAAGCCGGGTAATTCATCAAAGGCGGCAGATTCACCTGGGGACAACCGCCATCCTTTTATCGCATAGAGGAGGGATTTTAAGCAGGTATAGATCTCCCTGTTGAAATTGATGATGGTTGAAATTTCCACCTGGCTAAGTTTTTCGGTGTTACCCAGGTGGTAGAGTTCAGAAAGCGCCTTGTTATAGTTGGCCACCACCTGTTTGTACAGGTTGATGAAGATGTCTTTCCTCCCTTTGCCGTTTTCCTGCGATAGCTCCTGCAGGAGTTCCTCCACCATTTTTTTGAACTGGTCCCGCATATGGATGTAAAAACCGAATTTCCGGTCATTGGATGAATTTCTTAACTGGTTGATATCATCATAAACATCTTTCATGCTTTTGGCTGCATACATCCCGTTCCGGACCGATGCAATGAGCCGGTCCAATGATTCTGTTTCTTCTTTGGTGATGATATTGCTTTGCAATTGCACATAATAGCTGTGCATTTTCCCATGCAGGTTCTTGATATAATCATACATCTCCAGCGGATGTTTTTTTGAAAAGGACTTCCCGGTTTTATCATCGATGTGGATTGTCGTTTTGGGGTCGAACATATGTGCGGAGAAATAGAAAGTAAATTCCAGGAAACGCCGGGTTTCATTCATGAAGGCCAGCACCGCCAGTTCGGTATCTGCAGTTCTGACCTTATTGATGTAAAGTGTTGTGTCATCTTCAGCCGGGAACCTGTTGTTGAGAAACCTCCCAAAATACTTCAGGAAGGGAAGGAAGAGGATGATACTGGCTATATTGATCAGGCTCTGGAACAGGACCAGGGCAATCAGTGGGTCGTTGACCTGTATAATCTGGGTGATCAGCCGCAGGATGGGGTTGAGGAGGATAAAAATGACAATAACTGTGATGATGTTGATGAGAAAGTTTCCCAGTGCCACCCTTTTACTGACCACCGGCCCGCTGGAGGATGCCAGCAATAATTTTACGGTCGTACCGATTTCTGAACCCAATACAATATAGGCCGCCATGGGTAAGCTGATAATATGGGAATAGAGGGCTGTCAGGACAATGGCTATTGTGGCTGAACTCGATTGGATAAGTGCTGTGATCAGCACCCCCGATGCGATGAAAACGATCCCCGGGTATTGGATGAGTTCAGAAAGGTTGATTTGTGTTACAAAACCCTCCACACCGGATTTCATAAAACCGAGGCCTATGAATAAAAAACCAAAACCGGTCAAAAATCGGCTAAAAGTATAGTACCGGCTTTCCTGATTAGCGATCATCATCAAAATACCCCCTACTCCGATCAGGGGGAATGCAAAACTTTCAATACTGATTTTAAAGCCCAGTGTAACAATCAGCCAGCTGCTTAGGGTCGTTCCGAGATTGCTCCCCAGCATCACCGCCAGTGCGTTTTGCATGCTGATGATGCCCGCGCTGACAAAGGCCAGTACCATGAGGTTCACCACACTGCTGCTTTGTAAAACGGCTGTCACAATAGCGCCACCCCCTACGGCCCTCAGTTTATGGGAAGTGTGTTTTTTTAAAAATAATTTAAACCTTCGGCCAGCCAGGCTTTTTAACGAAGCTGAAAGGAAATTCATGCCGATGATAAAAATGGTCAATCCGGCCAGCAGCTCCCAAAGGTTGAAGTTGTATCGCATGATAAGGGTTATAAAGGTTGATCAATTACAACGTAAAATAACTGATTTTAATCACGGTTACTGCTTATCGCACTCATGCATAATCCGGCAGCATTTTTATAAACTTGTTATGATTAAATAGCGGCTTATGCAGGACAACGCCAGGAGATCAGATGTTTTTAAAATGGCCTTGGTCATTTTCATTGCCATGCTTGTGCTTTACTATGGGAAAACACTGTTTATCCCCATGTCATACGGCCTGTTTATTGCAATGGTCATGTACCCGTTGAGTAACTGGCTGGAACGGCATCATTGGCCCAGGACCTTATCGGTTAGCCTTTCCCTCCTTATTGTCATCCTGCTTTTTTCGGCCCTCCTGTCCCTGCTCTTCATTCAGTTCAAAGTTTTTCAGAAAGATGTACCCTATCTGATGGCAAAGGTTCGGCCTTCCTTACAGGATTTCCAGGGCTGGGTACAAAGCAGTTTTGGCTTTTCCATCGAAAAGCAGAATGCCTGGATCGAAACACAAAAAGATAATATGGGAAATGACCTTGTTTTTCTCCCGGCAGTATTTAAGAATATCACTAACAATCTATTTATCTTAATGATCATACCCGTATTTGCCGTCCTTTTTTTATACAACCGGGAAAGGTTTGTGCTTTTCGTAAGGTTACTGACCCAGAAGCGGTATGGCAATAAATTCGACATGATCTTAAAACAAACGGTTCATACCTATGCCAACTATATTAAGGGGATGGTGCTGGTTTACCTGATTGTGGGTGTCCTGAACAGTACGGGTTTGCTGATACTTGGTGTCCGGCATGCCCTCTTATTTGGCTTTCTTACGGCTATCATGACGATCATCCCTTATATAGGAATTTTTGTGAGTGCCTTACTACCCATTTCAATTTCCTGGATCGATACCGGATCGGTATGGGTGCCACTGGGAGTGATCGGCGTATTTGCATTTGTTCAATACCTGGAAGCCAATGTGATCTTTCCCAGGGTCGTGGGAAAACAGTTGAATGTCAGTACCTGGACCATGCTGGTATTTATTATTGCAGGGAGCATTATCTGGGGTGTTTCCGGAATGGTATTATTTATTCCCATTGCCGGCATCCTGAAGATCCTGACAGATTATTTTGAGGAAGGAAAGGCCTGGAATGTTCTACTCAGCCGGTGATGTTTTTTCTTTTGTCTTTACGGATGGGTCCTCTTCTTTTCGGGTGCTTCCTGCACAGTTGAAATTTCCCCCAAATGGTTTTGCTCATCCAGGCTCAGTAGATCTGTTCCTATCGTCTGCACCCATTCTTTTCCCGATTTCCGGTACACCTGTATATGAAAGCCAAACAGGTGCTCAAATAACCGTTCTACATCCTTCGTGAGCATGGATCCGGTTACCTCAATTTCATCACAGTTGTTTTTTGTCCTGATCTGGCGAAGCGGCTTGTTTTCGTTGTACCGGTATTGGGTTGGGGATCCCTGTTCGGGCTGGTGTGGATATTGGAAGAATGCTATCTTCAGGTAGGGGAAACCTGCAGTAAACTGTTTTTCTACCTCTCCTGTAGTTCCGGTATTGTTGATTTTAATGATCATGACACGACCGGGTTGTTGATGATGAGGTAATAATATGCTTTCATCAGAAAAAAGCCGAGCTGCTTCCTGATCACATGTCCTCCCCACCAAACCACCAGTGCTATCAGTACCCCTGTCGTGATGGATAGCAAGAATCCGGAAAATACGGTATAATTAGCTGTTGTCATCATAGCTTTTATACTGATAAAATTAGGGATTGCACCTGCAAATTTTAATGATAGCTGTCATCAGTTGGGTTGATTGAATCCGGACTCAATAAGTTGATACCTGTCCTGTGGTGATATGACCCCGGTTATTTTTTCAGAGTGGGTACCTGATTAAATTGCAAAATGGGTAGAAATACCCGCTGCCAGAATGGATGATACATGCTTTAAAAACTTTAACCATGAAAAAAATATTTGAGGGCAAAGTGGCCCTGATTACTGGAGGAAGTTATGGAATCGGTCAGGCAACCGCTATTGCATTTGCAAAAAATGGAGCCAATATAGTTGTCGCCGATAAGGTACAGGATGAAAATGATGAAACCGGGAAAAAGGTATTGGAAACCGGGGCGAAATATCTGTTTGTGAAATCTGATGTATCAGATGCCCGCGATGTGCGCGCCCTGATAAAAAAAGCGATTGAACATTTCGGCCGGATCGATTTTGCTTTTAATAATGCCGGGATCGAAGGTAAAATGGCCAGTACCCATGAGTGTACAGAAGAGAACTGGGATACGACGATAGGGGTTAACCTGAAGGGGGTTTTCTTATGCATGAAATATGAAATCCCGGAACTGTTAAAAAATCCCCATTCTGTTATTGTGAATTGTGCTTCTGTAGCCGGCCTGAAAGGCTTTGCTACCCTTCCTGCATACACCGCATCAAAACATGCTATTGTCGGGTTGACAAAAACAGCTGCATTGGAATATGCTGCCCGGGGCCTGCGTGTCAATGCAGTTTGCCCGGGTGTGATCCATACCGATATGATCGACCGGATCACAGGGAAGGATAAATCAGTCGAAAAACAATATACGGATATGGAACCCATCGGAAGAATGGGTAAACCTCAGGAGATAGGAGATGCTGTTGTATGGCTTTGCGCTGATGCGGCCTCCTTTGTTACAGGCATTGCATTGCCGGTGGATGGTGGATTCTGTGCCTGATATTTTTTGTACAGCTAATCAGAAGGTTTCAAATAAAAATGTACTATGCCCTGGATAAGCTTTTTGATATTGGCATTGTCCCTGGCCGGTTTATGGCTGGGCACCAATCTGTCGGTAAACAATGCCGTAAAAGTCGCCCGGCATTTTGGTTTATCTGAATTCTTTATCGGGCTCACCATTATTTCAATTGGTACCGATCTTCCGGAAATGGTGGTATCCGTAACCGGTGCCTTACACCGGTTACGGGGGGAGGAAACCTCCGGTTTGATCATCGGCAATGCCATCGGGAGTTGCCTGGGTCAAATGGGTTTAGCCCTGGGAATTGCCGGTTTGTTTTACCGGTTGACAGTTGACCGGAAAGACGGTATCCGGGATGGTGTGATGCTGGGGATTTCAGCCTTTGTCCTGATGGTACTGGCTTCAGATGGAATGATTTCCCGGGTGGAGGGAATGCTGTTGGTAGTTATTTTCCTGGTTTATCTTTCGGTACTGCTGAGCCAGGAAAAAGCTAAAAACGGCAGGGTGGAAAAAATTTCCAGCAGGCAGATCATATGGGTCGGGTTTCAATTGATGGCAGGATTAGCAATTGTCATATTCAGTTCTGAATGGACCATTAAAAGTGCACTGTCGATCGCCATTCATTATGATATCCGTCAATCCATTATTGGTATTTTTATCGTCGGACTGGGTACCAGTTTGCCGGAGATCGCTGTTGCTGTTGGCGGTATCTTTAAAGGTTCGGCGGGTATTTCTGGCGGTACCGTCATCGGCAGCACCATTTTTGATATCCTGGTGCCGATTGGGGTCAGTTCCGGTATTGCTTCCCTGTCATTTGATATCCGTATTGCTGATTTTGATATCCCTTATTTCCTGATAATCGCCCTGCTCGTCTTTTCTTTTTTTATCACCAGAAAAGGGATCTCGAAGTTGGAATCTGCAATCATCCTATCCCTGTATTTTTTTTATGCCTGGATCAAACTGGTTCCCTGATTCGTTTTACCGTTTTTGAAAGGATCGGATCCCTCCAGACATGTTGGGGTCAAGGTTGCTTTACATCGTTCATTCAGGGTTGTATAATTTTTCATAGTATTCAGTAGCCATCCGGTTACTGTCAAATGGGGGTATTATATCCCGCATGGCGTTTTTCATCATCTCCATCCATCGGTTCGGGTATTCATAATATAAGGGGATCACCTCTTTTTCCAGCAGTTCATACAGGCTGTTGGCATCCAGTTCATCCTGCTGGTGGTCCGGTAAATGCGGGTCGCAAGGCGGGATAATAAAACTATTGATCTTATCATTGGCAAACTCAGGGAACCATCCATCGGGTAAAGCAACATTGAGCGCCGCATTCATGGCAGCAGCCATCCCGCTTGTTCCGGACGCTTCGTGGGTCAGCCGGGGTACATTCAGCCAAACATCGGCGCCTCTTTTCAGGAGTTTTGACAATTTCAATTCATAGCCGACCAGGCTGGCACAATTGGTATATTGCTTGCACAGCTCTGCAATTTTATCAAAATCACCGATCGCCGTATAGTCCATTGGGTATGGTTTCCCGGCCCAGATGATTTGAACGGGAAATTTCTTATTGGAAACAAGCTGATGGAACCTTTCCATGTCATGCAATAATAGTCCTGGTCTTTTGTATCCTGTAAAACGCTTGGCAAATACGATGGTAAGGATACGCTCGTCATAAATTTCGCCATTTTGATCAGCCACTTCTTCAAATAAGGCTCTTTTATGGAATAATTTCTTCTTCCATAATTTTTCATCATCCCCTTCCTTTAACGCGGCATATAATTCCTCGTCGGCCCAGAAATGATAGTATTGTGCATTGGTGATGGCAATAAGGGGGCATATGTCTTCATATTGGCTCCAGAGGGCACATAGTGTTTTATGGTGCAGTTTTGATACGGCATTGGCTTTCCCGGCCAGTCGTAAAGCGGTCAGCGTATGGTCGAGAATTTCCCCCTTCATTTTTGAGATGGCCCTTGCTTCCGTAACAGGCAGCTCACAGAAAAACCCCATCTTGTTCAGTAAACTGATGTCAGTTTGCTGGTTACCCGCTTCTTCAGGTGTATGGTTGGTAAAAACAAGTTTTTCTTTTATAGTATCGATATGCTTGTATTTCTTATAAAGGAAAAAGGCAAGAGGCAGGGCATGGGATTCGTTTAAATGATATTTGGCAGGCTCCCAGTTTAATATCTCCAGCAGTCTTGCACCCCCGGCACCCAATAAAATGGCAGCCGCAATCTTTGTTTCCGGATTGGCATCGTATAACCGGTGACAGATGGTCCTGGCCAGGTAATCATTCTCCGGAAGATCCGTACTGAGGAAAAAAAGCGGACAGGTATTAAATACGGAAGGGGCGAGGTAATAGGCTGTCACCCAAACTTCATGACCGGAAATCGTTATGGAGAAACGGATATCCGTTTTTTCAAGGAAACCATACACCTTTTCCTGGAAAAGAACATCCATGCCCTGGTCACTTTTCCTTACCTGGTCATAATAACCGTATTTCCAAAGGATACCTATGCCCAGCATATTTTGTTGCAGTTCCCAGGCGCTGCGCATATGGGAACCGGCCAGGAATCCCAGCCCGCCTGCATACACTTTGAAAGACTGGTGAATGGCATATTCCATTGAGAAGTAGGCCACTTTCTTCTTGAAAGCGGGGTTAAAATCCTGTGCCGGGGAGAAGCTGAATGACATTTTCAGTTAATTTTTGTCAGGCCATCCATTTACCTTTTATTGCCTGTGATAGCAGGATAACGAACAGCCCAATGGTAAAATAGAGTATCTGCAGCCAATGGAAAACCAGCAGGATGATGACCTGTGCCAGGATCCATCCGCAAAGGATGAGGCCTCCTGCGAGGCTTAAATCATATTGTTGCTTTTGTTTGAGGATCATGAAGAGCAACGCGATAAAATTGACGCCTCCCACCAGCAATGACAGGATAATGCCCGGTATCCTGAAACTATGAAAGGGTGTGTTTTCCAGTACAGACAGGGAAAGCCCTGTAGCCGTACCCTCCGGGTTGGCTATTAGCATGAGTCCCCCGGTGATGGCGGTCATGGCAATCAGGCCTGTCAATATGACCAACGCCAGCTTCATGATTTTTTTTCTTTTCGTTTATATAATCCCGTTAACACCCCATAGGCGATAATCAGGTCGCTCATGGTCGCTTCCAGTTCTTTTTTCCCGGCGGTGGAAGGAAGCAGTATCAGTTCGTCGAGGGCGTATATTTTAAAATAATAGCGATGTTCTTTACCGGGAGGAGGGCAGGGGCCGCTGTAATTATTCTTCTGGAAATCATTCAAACCCTGCGAACCATGTATCGTGTTTTCCTTATAATGATGCGTAACAGGGATATTCCAAATGATCCAATGCAGCCAGGTGGCCACCGGTGCGTCCGGGTCATCAACAATGATCGCGAGGCATTTTGTGTTTTCGGGGATCCCTTCAATGTGAAGTGGCGGGTTGACATTGGCCCCGTCGCAGGTATATTTTTCAGGGATCCATTCCCCCTCTTTAAAAGCGGTACTGCTTACCGTTAGGGGTTTAAAGTCATTGACACTTATCGATGCCGGATGTGCGTGGTGATTCATATGATTTGTTTTAGGGACCTTCTCCGGGTGGCGGGATTTCATAAGGTGGGGTTTCAAAAGGGTCTTCATCCGGTATGGCATCCGGATCTTCCTCGGGTGTTTCAGGGTATTCCGGCAATTGTTCAGGATCGATTTCCGGAACAACCGGGTGTTTGGGAATTTCAGGTTTAATACCTGGTTTTTTCTTTTCCGCCATTTTCATCAGTTCTTTAGTTAAAGCTGTATTTGAGAATGGTTCTTTTTTTCATTCCTTCTTTATTGAGCAATTCCTCAGACCCCAAACGGGAAGGTTTCGGGTATCTGCCGCTTGTCCTCCTCTATATGTAAGGGATGCAATCCACTGGTTTCATTGAAATAGATAAAAGCATCATAGCGCAACGGTAATATGCTTGGAACATAGTTCCCGTATTGTTCATACTCCGGATGGTAGACCACCCCGATGGCCCTGTGATCGATCGGCGTTTCCATGAACGCATCCTCTTCAGCAAAATGATCCATGAACAACAACTTGTTTTCCTTACCGGCTTTGTGCAGCAGGTATTCCCAACTATCCTTTCTGGCTTCGGGCACCTGTATCTTTTGGATAGGGCCTCCCCACCGGGATCCGGCAATGACTGATCCCTGGTAAGAACCCAATCCTACCAGGTAAACCCCTTTTTCATGATGTTCCAGCCTGGCCAGTTCCCCGATATTATACATACCATCGGCCGCCATATCTGTGGCCCTCGCATCGCCGATATGGGTATTGTGCTCCCATATGATTGCTTTGGAATTCTTTCCATGGAATGTTAACAGCCGCGCTAATGTGTCTGCCATATGCCGGTCCCGTACATTCCAGGAATGGGGCCCACCTTTTAGCATGGCGCGGTAATATTTTTCAGCGTGAACGGCCACGAGTGCATTTTGTTCGGTGCTGAAAACATTTTCATAGTCTGAGTTATACGTGGGTAATTGCTGCCGGATCTTTTTTAATAAATGGACTACCTCGTTTTCGCAGATATCCGGTACGAATTGCAACGCGCGGGCATAAGCTTGCCCTTCATCTTTCCGGTAAGGTTCAAAACACCTGAAAGCTTCTTCCGCAATATGAAACGCCTGCATGTCTGTTTTTTCCAGGTACTGCATGATCGCTTCCATGCTTTCCCAAAGGCTATAGACATCCAGTCCATAGAATCCCACTTTTTTATTGGCAGGCAGTCCTGTATTGTGTTGGTGCAGCCATTCTCCTAGGGCGACAATTTCCCAGTTGGCCCACATCCATGTCGGCCACCGGTTAAAGGCATGTAATACTTTGTACACCGATTTGTTATCCGTGTCATATCCCTTGATAAATCGGTTCAGGCGGTAACAATCGGGCCAGTCACCTTCGACAGCAATAAAATTAAAACCCTTTTCCCTGATCAGCCGTTGCGTGATATAGGCCCTCCATTGATAGTATTCATGGGTCCCATGAGAAGCTTCTCCCAACATCACGATCCGGGCATCACCAATTTTTTGCAGTAAGGGTTCCAGGTTGCTGGGGCTGTGCAATGGAAAACTGTTTTTCCGGATGATGTTCACCAGTTCCTTTTCATCAGGATGCATGAGTTTTGAATCATTGTTACGCATTTCATTTTTATTCTTATCAAAAAGAACAAAATTCGAGGCTGTATTCAATGAGTACTGTCACGAAATGCTGTGATAGCGGTCATTCCCCCTGCATGCATGATGTGATATTTTTAAATAAATCAAACCGCAAAATGGCACAACAGATCAATAACTCATTCCGCTTCCTCGATGAAGTGGAAATCCGGTCCGGGAAGACATGGCTGCGCGGCGATCTGGCGGTTCCGGCTTCAGCTGCATCTATTGTAATTTTTGCCCATGGAAGCGGGAGCAGCAGGATGAGTATCCGGAACCGGCAGGTGGCAAAAAGACTGAATGAAGCGGGGATGGGTACCCTTTTATTTGATCTGCTTACTGCGAATGAAGATATGCATTACCCCAACCGTTTTAATATTGATTTGTTAGCGCAAAGGTTGATGGGGGCTACCGAGTGGATGGAGCATTTTAAACTGGCGGAAGGTTTTGATAAGGCATATTTTGGTGCCAGCACCGGGGCAGCAGCTGCTCTGATTGCGGCTGCACATCTTCGGGAAATAAAAGTGGTCATCAGCAGGGGCGGTCGTGCCGACCTGGCCGGCCCTATGCTCCCCTTTGTACAAGCGCCGGTCTTGCTGATCGTAGGAAGCCTGGATCATGATGTACTGGCCCTGAACAGGCAGGCTTATGATCAGCTGACTTGTGAAAAAGAATTAACCATCGTGAATGGAGCCACCCATCTTTTTGAGGAACCGGGTAAAATGGAAGCAGTGGTGGACTTGTCTATTGCATGGCTGAAAAAACATCTACAAACTGTTTAAACAATAAAGATGCTGGGAATATTGAATCATACAGAGATCACAAATGTCCTTTCCAGTCAGGTGCTGGGACGGATAGCCTGTTGCAAAAAAGGAAAGCCCTACCTCGTACCGGTTACGTATGTGTATGACGGGAAAAATATTTATGGCCAGTCGCTGGAAGGAAAAAAACTGGACATACTCCGTAAACATCCGAAAGTCTGTTTCGAAGTGGATATGATGACGGATATGCAAAACTGGAAAAGTGTCCTGGTGTATGGCAAATTCAGGGAATTAAACGGTGAGGATGAAAAAAAGGCCCGCAAGATCCTGTTCAGTAAAGTGCTGACCCTGATGACGAGTTCGACGATCCATCCTTACGGGCATGAAACAAATGGGAAGGTTGATAATGAAAACCGCATTAAACCGGTCATGTACAGGATCGATATAGACAAAGTTACCGGCCGCTTTGAAAAAAATTAATGGACCCTTTAAAATTTATGCCATGGCCACAGAAATCATCAGGGGCAAAGAAAAAACCTATTTGAGGATCACCTACAAGGCTGTCCCGTTGCTGACAGAAGGACCCGTTTCATTTTCAAGAAGACTTGACCAGGTCCTGACCAGGTTATCGACGGGTGAAAACCGGTTTCAGTGGGTGGGGATCAGTATGGTGATCCAGGCAATTTTTATTACCCCTCTCGTGGGACTGGTCATATTAAAGACCGGAAATCTTCCTGTTTTCTGGGCAATGGCTACCGCTGTCATGTATCTGACCTTTATACCCAGCCTGGCCGGCCTGTCATCAAAAAAAGTCGTAACCGTATTTTTATTCAGTGTACTGATCAACCTGTTGCTGATTTTATCCGCCAGCCTGGTTGATCTCCTTTCATGATCTAAAACCGATTATATGTTTCAGGACAGAATAGAAGCCGGTCATGCGCTGGCAGAGAAATTGAGAAAATACAAAAACAATCCCGGTGTCATCCTCGCGGTACCCCGGGGTGGCGTACCAATCGCCTGCGTGGTGGCAAAGGAATTAGGGTTACCCCTGGATATCGTCCTGACCAAGAAAATCGGACATCCTTTGAATAAGGAATATGCCATCGGTGCCGTAAGCCTCTCCGACAGTTTTATCATTCCCCACGAAGATGTATCACCTTATTATATCGAAAGGGAGACCAAAACTATTCGCGACAGGCTAAAAGAGATGTACAGGAAGTTTATGGGTGATAGCCTGCCCCTTGACATCCATGGGAAAACAGTAATTTTAATCGACGACGGAATTGCAACCGGTAATACCCTGATGGCGACGGTGAAAATGCTGGAAAAGAAAAATCCGGCCAAAATTGTCATTGCGGTTCCCGTGGCTTCAGAAAATGCCATCGAAAAACTGGCGAAGGAAGTGGATGAAATCGTCTGTCTGCTGATCCCCTCTCATTTTATGGGGGTTGGTGCTTTTTATGAGGACTTTACCCAGGTTTCCGATGAGGAGGTGATTCAATACCTTGAAAAACTAAAAAAGGAAAAGATCCCTGAGTAATCCGGCAGCCTACCGCTAAGATACCGATCAATAAAGGGATCATACATAATTATGTCTTCAGGCAATTTCAGCAATGCCTCTTCGGCTTATTCTTCCGGTAACAAGGTGAAACTGGTTCGGGGCGGGAAAGCATATTTCGAAACTTTACTGGCCATGATTGGGCAGGCCAGGTATTCCCTGCACCTGCAGACCTATATTTATGATGAAGATAGAACGGGCCTGGCAGTGGCAGATGCCCTGGTTCAGGCTGCAGCGAGGGGGGTAAAGGTCTTTATGCTTCTGGATGGGTATGCCTCCCAAAAACTTTCCAAAAATTTTATACAGCGCCTTAAAACAGCGGGTATCCATTTCCGGTGGTTCTCTCCCTTATTCAGAACCCGTTATTTTTATTTTGGGAGACGGATGCATCATAAAGTGATCGTGGTGGATGAAAACCTGGGTCTCGTGGGGGGTGTTAATATCAGTAACCGCTATAACGATCTTCCCGGTCAGCCGGCCTGGCTGGACTGGGCGGTATTTGCAGAGGGAGAAGTGAGCCGGGAACTGTATAATCTGTGTTCTGATCTCTGGAACAAATCTTCCTGGGGTAAAACGTTGAGGGATGTTTTGGATGGGGATGCTAATTTCAGGTTCAGACCGGGTTCCTGTTTTGTCAGGGTGAGGAGGAATGACTGGGTCAGGGGGAAGAGCCAGATCAGCCGGAGTTATATCGAGATGTTCAAAAAAGCAAAATCCCATATCCTCATCATGTCGAGCTATTTTTTACCCGGTAATGTTTTCCGGAAGAATATGATGAAGGCTGCCCGGAGAGGGGTAGTTATGAAAGTAGTGGTTGCCGGTAAATCAGATGTCTGGCTGGCCAAAGAGGCAGAAAGGTATATTTACAGCTGGCTTTTAAGAAACGGTGTACTGCTCTATGAATACCAGCCCAACGTCCTGCATGGCAAACTGAGCACCTATGATAACAGGTGGGTGACCGTGGGTTCTTACAATGTGAATAATATCAGCGCCTATGCAGCAATCGAGCTTAACCTCGATATCCTCGATGGAAACTTTGCCGGTATTGTAACCGAAGAGATGAACAGGATTATACTGCAGGATTGTATCCAGGTGGACAAGGATTCCTATAACCTGTCCAATACTTTCCTGAAGAGGATCTGGCAAAAAGCCTGTTATGAATTCATCAGGCTGGTCTTTACGCTTTTCACTTTTTATTTCAAAAAACACCTGTAGTCCCTTGACCAGGCTCACCAAAAATACTGACCGCCGTCTTATCTTCTGCTGAACTGTTGTAATAGATTTGTTGCAATGGCCTTTTTTCCACAGCCGGCATTCCGGGACGGTGTTGAGACAAGTCCCGTTCCGATGCAGCGAGAAAACAAGGTCAAAATTGGAATGGAAATGAAATACGAAATTGAAGCCTGGAAACGCACCCTTGAATTTATTGAAAGTGAAAATATTTTTTTGCTTGATCACCTGACGGATTTGTTGAAGCGGGAAAATGAAAATTCTTTCATCGAAACAGCAGAGCATTATCATAATCTGATCCTTGATCAGTTGGAAAACATCAGGAAATTAAGACATACAATCCTGGAAATAGAAAAATTTCAATGGATAAAACTGTATGTTGATGGATATAACGGCCAGGCCATCAAAATGAAGTACAAGCGTATCCGGCGAAAAGTACTTGAAACAGAAGAATTATTCAGGAAGATAAAAGACGAATTCAATAACCGTATCCTCCAGGGCTATGATTGGAAGGAGAATGAATGAATATGAAAATCTGGATTTTTGCTTTTGTTTTTTTATTGCAGTCCCCTATTCTGCCGGGACAGACTAATAGCGATAGCTTATCTGCATTGCTGCAGAACAGGGTTGCTTTGAAAAACAGGGGAGTGACCTATGCAGCGGAACTGGCCACTTTGTATCAGCTGTTGGATTTTCGGTTACTCTGGACTGGGGAGGACACCGGTCATCATCTGCAAAAATTGATCACATGCATTGATCATGCAGCCTCCCTGGGTTTAAAGGAAGATGCATACCGGCTCCAACTGGCCCGTTCGACCCTGGAAAAGAAATTTAAATCCGAACTTATTGACGATCCGATAGTGACCGATGTATTGCTGACGGACGCCCTCGTGCATTTTTTTCATGATATCGCTTATGGAAATATCAAACCGGACCTTGGTTATAAAGGTCTTGACGACCGGGAAGTTTGCCTGAATATCCCTCTGTATCTGTCCCTTCATCTTGATGATCCCGCCTGGGATAAACTGATAGCTTTGCTGGAGCCTTCGTTGCCTGTATACCGGGATATAAAGTTGCTTTTACATGATTACGTTCAAACGATCCGGAATCCCGGATTCAGGGAAATAAACATTCCACCGGAATCGATACCGATTCAAAACGATCAACTTATCAGGCGCTTACAGCAGCTGGGATTCCTGGATAATTCCTTCCGTCAATTTGACGACAGTATAATCGTCGATGCTGTCCGCAGGGCGCAGTTACTGTTTAACCTGGCCGTGGATGGTAAACCCGGCAGGAATACGGTACAGGCATTAAATGTGCCGCTGCTGAAAAGAGTCCATCTGCTATCGGTGTCCCTGAACTATTACCGGTGGATGAATTGCCTACAGATCAAGGAGCCGCTTGTGCTTGTCAATATACCATCGGGACTGCTAAAAGTGTATGAAAAAAATACACAGTCGCTGATGATGCGGGTGATAACAGGGAAGAAAAAAACCCCCAGTCCAACCCTCAGCAGCAGTATCAGGGAGGTCGTATTGTTTCCCTATTGGATGGTACCGGCTTCCATTGCCCGTAAGGAACTGTTGCCACTGATCAAAAAAGACATCGGATACCTGGCCAGGAATAATTTCCAGGTGCTGGACCGGCAGGGAAAGCTGGTGAACCCATCTGCTGTTCCCTGGTCAGGCCTTAGCCAGAATTATTTTCCTTATACCCTCCGGCAAATGACGGGTTGCGATAATTCACTGGGACTGGTCAAGTTTAATTTCGGCAATCCATTCAGGGTGTACTTACACGATACTCCTTTAAAAACCTTATTTGCTCAATCCCCAAGATTCTTCAGCCACGGCTGTATTCGGTTGCAGGACGCGAGGTCATTGGCTGTTTTGCTATTAGGCACCAACCGGATGGCGATAGATACGCTGGATGAACAGGGCTGCCCGGAACAGCAGCCCCCGACCCCCATACCCCTGGTCAGGCCTTTTGCACTGGTGATCTGGTATAACCTGGTTGATTGGGATGAAAAGGGTCACCTGGTCTTTTATAAAAATGAATATAACCGGGTCTTTTAAGGATGGGCCCTCACTGATACCAGTTATTGCACCCGATGATGGCCGTCATTTATTACAGGCCCTGCTCATTTTTATATTGCAACAGTTGATGAAAAAATCTTTTTTATGAAAACAGTTACGAAAAGTCTTATCGTGTTTCTGCTGCTCATCGTCACAGGTTGTAGTACTACGCGGATCGTAAGTTCCTGGAAAAACCCTGTAGCCACAACCCCCTCCTTTAATAAGATACTGGTGGTGGGACTGATGAGTGAAACCAACCGGGTATTAAGGGAAAAGATGGAGAATCACCTTGTGGCTGATCTCAGGAGCCGGGGATATGATGCCTCCTGTTCCTGTGAAGAGTTTGGCCCGAAAATATTCGAACACCTCAGTGAAAACGAAGCAATTGACAAGATCAGGAATTCAGGCTATGATGCCGTGCTGACCATCGTTTTACTGGACAAAACGAAAGAAAGATATTACCAGCCTGGTAGGGTCTATTATTCTCCTTATGTAGTTTACCAGCACCGATTCTGGGGCTATTATACCACGATCTATGACAGGGTGTACACGCCCGGTTATTACCAAACCAATACAAAGTATTTCTGGGAAAGCAACCTGTATGAACTGAACAATAATAAGGAGTTGTTATATTCTGTACAAACGGAATCCTTTGACCCGGCTTCCGCCTCCAGCATGGCCGATGAATATGGTAAACTGATCGTTGGGGACCTGGTAAAAAATGACATTCTGAACACACCTACCCCGGTCAAAACATTTTAAGGGCCGGGTAAAAAAATAGTTACACTGGGAATTCATAGGAAATTGGATAAAATCAAAGAGCCGGATGTCTATCCGGCTCTGCTTTTTTATTTCGTTGATACCAGTTCAGTTGACCATATTGGCCAGCCCTTTTTCATTCAGGATAATGATTTTGCCGTTCTGTATATCGATCAGGTTTTCATCCTTAAAATCTCCCAGTGTCCGGATCAGCGATTCGGTGGCCGTACCGGCAATACTGGCCAGGTTTTCCCGGCTGATATCAATTTCAAAATCCGGGTTTTGCCGGGGATTGTATTTCTTCCGGAACAGGGTCAGGGCTTCTGCCACTTTTTTCCGGAGCGAATTATAGGTTAAGGCCAGGAGCTGATCCTCCATTTCAGACACATTTTTGGCCAGCATTTTTATGAATATCTGGGATACCCTGTTATTACCGTTGATGAGTTCATCAAAATCTTCCTTTGGTATGATGGCCAGTTCAGTCGCTTCCATGGCTTCGGCTGTTTCCTTATAATTGCTGTTTTCCAGCAGGGCGGTATAACCCAGGAAATCACCCGTGCTGAAAAGACCGACCACCAGGCTCTTGCCTTCTTCATTGGATTTATAGGTCTTGACTTTCCCTTTTTGTATATAGAAGAGCCGGGAAGGCCGGTTGCCTTCCGAAAAAATGATCTGTTTTTTCTTGTATTTATTGGTATTCCGCCCTTCTACCAGTTCCTGCAGGTCATTATTCCCGCGGTTCAGTTTCAACAGGTAGTTAACTCCCCGGATACCCTGGCCAACGTCCACTTCTAATTGTTCTGTCTTTTTTAAACGGCTTTCAATGGCGTTCAGTAATTCAGTGCCGTTAAACGGCTTGGTGATATAATCATCCGCCCCCAGTTCCATCCCTTTTCGCAGGTCAGCCCTTTCCGTTTTTGCCGTCAGAAAGATAAACGGTGTATTCCGGGTTGCCGGGTTTTTATGGAGCATATGCAATACCCCGTAACCGTCAAGCACCGGCATCATGATATCACAAATGATGATATCCGGTTTTTTTTCAAGCGCCAGTTCTACCCCTTCCTTTCCTTCCGAAGCCGTATACACCTTATAATTCGACAGTTCCAGTATCTCAGCGGTATTATCGCGGATTTCATCATTGTCTTCTATGAGCAGAATTGATTTCATATTATGAGGAGGTTTTAAAGGATAAGATAAATTCAGTCCCCTTTCCGGTATCACTTTTATAGCGGATGCTGCCGTTCAGCAATTCGGTGTATTTTAAGACGATATGCAGGCCCAATCCCGTCCCTTTAATATTATCCGCGTTACTGGCCCTGAAAAACCTTTCAAAAATATGGGCCTGCTCATTCCTGGGGATACCGATACCCTGGTCTTTGATCACCAATCCCAATTGGTTACCCGAATAGCTGGATGTAATGGCAATAGAGCTGTTTTCGGGTGAAAATTTTATGGCGTTGGACAGCAGGTTGAGCAGGATATGTTTGAGCAGGGAGGGGTCCAGCAGCACCGTATTGGGACCCTTATGGCTAAAAGTGAAATGTTGCCCGGGTTTGAGCTGTGTTTTTAATTCTTCAATGGATTCGAGTATTTCATGGGCAATATCAAATTGACTCCACCGGACCTGTATTTTTCCTTCTTCGATTTTTCCCAGGGATAGAAAATCGTTCAGGAGGTCATTGAGTTCTTTGATGGAGCCATCAATTCTTTGGATATGTTTATCCCGTTTGGGCTGCTCCTCGGTAGTCGTGTATTTCGACAGAAGGTAAACAGAAGATAAGATGGTACTGAGCGGCGTCCTGAATTCATGGGACGCTACCGATACAAAGCGGGTTTTTAACTCGCCCAATTGTCTTTCTTTATCCAGGGCATTGCTCATTTCATCCATCACTTTCTTCCTTTCTGTGATATCAATGGCGATCCAGAGGTAACCGCTGATCTGGTTGTTTTCATCCAGGATGGCCGAAACGGTCAGGGAGACCGGGAACCGGGACTTGTCTTTCCTGATATAGGTCCATTCGGTTTCCCGGGTAATATTTTTTTTGGCAGCGGCAATAAGCGATTCAAGGCCAGGTTCTACCCTTTCTTTCATCTGGTGGGACAGTTGGGTAGCTTTTTTCTCTGTTTCTTCCTTACAATGAAATTGGCTGATGTTTTTTTTATTGATGATTTCCCGGGCACTGTAACCCAGCATGCGTTCGGCACATTGATTAAAAATCCTGATTTTCCCATGGGCGTCGGTTACGATAATAATGGAAGGGGCGTGAAGCAGCAGCCCTTCCAGGAAACGGTTGGTTTCCTGCAGTGCTTTATCTTTCTCGTTGATGTTTTCAATTGTTTTCTTCAGTTTTTTTACTGTTTCGCTGAGCTTATGCGTTCTTCTTTCTACTTTTTTTTCCAGTTCTGCCGTCAGTTTGTTCAGCGCTTCTTCTTTTTTCTTTTTTTCCGATATATCGGTGATAATGGCAATGGCAAAATCCTGGTTTTGGTCTTTATAGGTCCCCAGGCTGATATCGACGGGTATTTCTTTTTTATTTTTCCGCAGGGCCACGAAGTTCGGCCCCCTGCCCATGGCCCGTTTGACCGGTTTTTTATAGAAGTTCTGGTGGTTGACCTTGTGTTTTTCCCTGAACCGGTGGGGGATGAGTATTTCCAATTGCTGACCGGTCAGTTCCTCTTTTTTATATCCCATCATGGCGGCCCCGAAATCATTGATCATGCAAATCTCCCCTTTGGCATTTACCACTAAAATGCCAACAGTAGCATTAATAAAAAGCGCTTCAAACGGGTTGGAAACGTCTTTTTTGGTCATAATTAAAGTTAAAAGGCAATATTTTAGAATATTATGATTTTCATGTGTTTGAAAATTGATATTTGTTGGGAGAGAGGTGAAAAAGTCGTTTTTTGTAATTTTTTTTTATGTTTTGGGGAAATTTGGTGTGATAATTACAGGGTCTAAGCATTTCTGATTGCATCATTTTGGAATACGGGATTGGGAGGCTGGAAAATGTATGGCGCCCCCGAAGCCAATAAGTCGGTAATGAAGCTTGTCTGGCCCCGGAATGACCTAAAACTTTAAATACTTTTATTTAACCGCAAATACGAATACCTGGTAGGGGTTTAAATGAATGGTTTTGTGTTGAACCTTGCTATTGCCAAACAGCGGCAGGTACTTTGTAAAGCCCTCTTTCAATATTGCATTTTGCACATCGCCGGAAAGATTGACGGCCACCAGCACGGTTTGGTTTTTATATTTTCTTAAGAAACTAAACACCTGGTCATTGTTATTCACCGCATTTGAATAATTTCCGAAGGCCAGGGCAGGATTGCTTTGCTTTAATTGGATTAATCTTTTGTAATAATTGAGCAGGGAGTTGCTGTCCCTGGTTTCTTCTTCCACAGAAATGCCATCATTGGCCTTCAGGTTGGTATGGTCCCACCAGGGGCCTGTGTTTTTATACCATATCGCCATCCCCTTGCCCTCGCCTGATTGATACCATTCAAATGCCTCCCGGCGTGGAATATCATTGCCATCTGTATTGCCTTGGTTACCCCCAATACCCTTCATCCCAATTTCCTGCCCGTAATAGATAGAAGGTACACCACCAATCAAAAGCATCAAAGCGGCCGCGGTTTTTTGTTTTTCAACATTTTTTACAAGTGAAGCAAACCTGTCCATATCGTGGTTTTCGATGAATATGATCTGCTCTTTTCCGGCAGGGCATTGCGCCAGGATACTATCTGCATTGACGATCAGCTGCTGTTTATTGAATGATAAAATAGCCTGCCGCAAGCCAAAGCCAAACATCCTGTCTACGCCCGCATTTTTAAAATATTCAATACCATAATCCCTCCATTCTGCCTGCTCTGCAACATTTTTAAGCCGGGGGTTTATCTTTTTTAGATCTGCCAGGAGGGGCTTCCAAAAATTCGCAAAAAGATTTGTCAGTGCTGCTTTGCCGTCTAAATTATCCATGGTATGGTCAAGCCTGAAACCATCCACGCCATCATCAAATTTCCCGTCTTGATTGGGGTCGACAAAATAACCAAACAGTTTTCTGTTATAATCCAGTACTTTTTCACTTCTCAGGTTGACCGTGGTTATTTTAATCGTGGAACCATCATAGCTTTTCAGTTCATTAAGGTTGGCAATGATCGTTGTTGGAATCTGATGCGCGGAATCGTCAAACAGTATATAATCACGATAGGGGGATGCAAGGTTGCCAACCGCATCTTTCCACCACAAATGCTTGTCTGTCACATATTGTGTTTCCATATCCATGTAAATTTTCATACCTCTTTTGTGTATTTCCTTTACCAATTGGATATAGTCATTCATAGTGCCAAATTCCGCATCGATCTTTTCAAAATCGTTGGCAAAATAGTTGTGGTAACAATCGGCATCATACAGGGGTAATAGCAGGATAGAAGTTATCCCCAGATCCTGCAGGTAAGGCAATTTTTGCATCAATCCCTTCAGATCCCCCTGCATATCGCCATTGCTGTCATAAAAGCTTCGCTGGCAAACATGGTAAATGATTTCTCCTTTAACCGCATTTTCCTGTTTTTGTGCATGGGTATTCACGTAAAAGAATAAAGCGATCAGGGCTATTCCATTTCTTAATTTCATAAACTTGTTGATTTTCGGTTTTAGAATGGTCGTTTCAGAGGTTGCTGTACAGGATGGATACATTTTAACGGATATCAATATGCGCTAACCCTTTTTTGTATTTTGGATCCTGGCGATTTTCAGGGATATAAAACAGGATTAAGCGCTGTATTGATGACTTCACCCACTTTGGCACCCGGGCACCAGGTATTCCAGTCATTAACCTGGTTTTTATTTTCCGGCTGTTTGAGCTTCATGTCTTTATCCATATAAATGATGGTCATCACTTTTCGCATCTGATCCGTAGTATTGGCTCCTGCCCGGTGAAATACCCATCCGGAGTGAAAGCTGATTTCTCCGGCATCAAATGGTTCAATCACATGCTTAAAATCGGTCACTTTCAGTTGCTGCTGAATTACGATTTCACTTTCATCGCTGATCTCCAGTTCCCGTCCCTCCATGATCTGGTGGCTGGAGGCACTGAATTCTAAGGGGCCAAGTGCTAAAGGTGTTGCCTGTAAAGGCACCCAGGCTGTTATCGTTTTATCCGTTTCCAGCGGCCAGTAGTATTGGTCGGCATGCCAGGGGGTAATGCCGCCACCGCCTTCTTTAAACAGGGCCTGGTCATGGTAAAGGCGTACGCCGCTCGTCTGCATTAAGGCTGTTGCTATTTTTGCAAGCCGTTTACTGAAAATCAATTCCTTTACGATGGGATCTTCCCTCCACAGGTTGAACAATTGCAAAAAGGCCTTACCATAGGTGCTTCTTTCTTCAAGGGCCTTTTTCTCTGTCTGCATGCTGTCTACCACCCGGGTAATAGCTGCATTAAAAAAATCAAGCGTCGCTATATTCAGGACCTGTTTCAGCTTGATATACCGGTTTTGCTGGTAAAATTCAATTTGCTCCTTTGTCAGGGGGTAAGGCTCCTGTAAAAACGCTTTTAGGTGTTTTGGCAGATCCATATTTTTCCTTTCTTCAAATATATCATCTTTAAACAGGGCCTGCTGGTACGGTTTTCTCAAAAAGAAGCACTATATTGACAAAATAATACTGATTATTACAATATTTGAATAATATAGTATGCGACCCAGGCTGGAACAGCTATTACCCAAAATACAGAATCAATCCTTTCTTTGCTATGAGGTCAATGTGCCTGCTTTTGAATTTTTCTGTCATTACCATCCGGAATATGAGCTTACCTGTATTGTAAAAGGGAAAGGCAAACGGCTGGTGGGGGACAGATTTGAAAAATTTCAGGATGGTGACTGGGTCTTACTGGGGTCTAACTTGCCGCATACCTGGGTTTCCGATAAAAATAGTAAAGAAAATTGCCAGGCTATCGTGATTCAGTTTACGCAGGTTTTTATTGAAAAATTATGTGAATTTCCTGAATTGAAAGGGCTGGAAAAATTATTGGTAAGGGCTGGCAGGGGGCTGGAGTTGGGCAGTGCAAAAAATAAGGAATATGTGCTATTACTGAAGCGCATGCTGGTAAGCAGTGACATGATGCGATTTACCCTGCTGCTGCAATTACTGGAACAGGTTTTACAGAAAAAATCTCTTCCACTGGCTTCTGCAAAATATAAACCGATAAAAGGAAATGAAAATCAGCTAAGGATTAATAAAGTATTTCAATATGTTGAAAAGGAGTTTAGAGAAAAGGTGTCCCTAAAAAAAGCAGCGGCTATCATTCATTTATCGGAAACTGCTTTTTGTAAATTCTTTAAACGGGCAAGTGGCAAAACTTTTTCTGACTATACCAATGAAATACGGATAGCCTACGCCTGTCAATTGCTCCTTGAAACCGATAAATCCATCCGTGAGGTGGCATTGGATTCCGGCTTTGATTCACTAACTTATTTTAACCGGGTTTTTTTAAAGAAGAAGAAGATCAGGCCTGGGGAGTTTAGGCGAATCGTCATTTTTTAGCTGGGGGGGTAATTCCTTATGTTCTTATGGGTGGGTTTTTTAGCACTGAGCTTTAATCGAAAAACGAAAGTTGAATTTTGCACTTCCGTTGATACGAAGCCGTTCGCCCCGCCTATCGCCAATACGATGTTAGCGGTTCGGGCATTTCTACCAACGTTCGAGTATTTGCGAAGGCAGGGTATTCATTGAATGTCCAGCCCGGTATAAATGCTTATTTGAAAATATGTTGTTGAAGTTATGAACTAAAGCTGAACATTGAACGTCGAGCCCGAACTGCTGTTGATGCTTGCACATAGCTGATGTTTCATTGTTTAGCCCTGCTTTTGCAAATACTTTTGTTGGGCGTAGTTTTTCTCTCGACATTACTTTATTTTCCGAAATATTTCCACCATTGTCTGTGAATCTATGTTGTCCATGTCAACCAGTTTCAGAGATTTTACCATTTTGAGAGTGCTGGTTTTGTATTTCTGAAAGTGAGGTGTTTTTAAATGCGATTCATACGCTTTTCGATTTGCATAAATTTCTAAAATGCGAATCTGCGTTGGGTTTTCCTTTTGGTACATTGGATAAATTGCAATAACTCCCGGCTCTAATTGTACAGATGTCCTTGATTCTTCTTGAAGAATGTTATTGTACTCTTGAAGATAGCTTGAATCAATTTCTATTTCTGATAAACGAATCATCATGTCCTTAGTTTGAGCTGAAATGTTTGTATGTGCCAAAATCATGAAAGCCAAAATATATTTTATCATTGTAAATGATCTGAATTTTGAGTGGAGAAAATAATTTTAAAGACGAATTATTTTTTAAAGCGTTTAAGAACAATAGGCTCTCCAGGAGCTAATACTTTGATTCTTTCGGGATTGGTTACTACGTCATATAGTTTTTTGGGGTCTCCATTAAATGGTGAAAAGTCTGGCGAATCCACAGAACCCCAATGACAAAGTAAAAGTAGTGCGTTAGGGTATGCGTTGGCAATTTTTACTGCTCCTTCAAAAGTAAAGTGCCATTCACTGTCAGAGAAGTCAAATAAAATAGCGTCAGGTGCTTTCATTGTTAAATGCTCTGGGATTAGACGGGAATCACCAGTTGCCCAAATACTCCCGTCTGGTGTGTCGAACCAAAAGCCACAAGCATCTTCATTTTTAAACCAACGCTTACTCATTCCAGGATAAGCATTCTGATAAGCATGGTCTGCCGGAGTCAGCTTAACGGTAATATTTTTCACTTTAAAAACATCTCCAATATCGTGTCCAACAGATTTTAGATTTAAGTTTTTCATTAAAGAGTCCACATAAACGGTCGAATGGTACACATCAGTAACTTTCGACATGCCTACAATTGTTGGAACACTAAAATGGTCATTGTCGGCATGGGTTACAAAAACTGCATCTAAGTGAGGTACATTTTTTGCCAAAATTGGAAAGTCAATCAGCATTGGCATATCAAAGCCTTCAAGTAAAGGGTCCACCATAAAAGTTGTACCGCGGCTATTGATTAAAAAGCCTGCCATCCCTAACCATCGCAATGTTGTTTTTTTTGATCTATCGAACGCTTTCGCACCAAATGGCTGTGTCTGTGGAGCTTTCGCCTGGTACTTTTTTTGAGTAGGTTTGATGCTGTCGGAAGCTGCTTGTGCTTCCGCGGTCATGGGTGATAGCAAAAGTGCTGAAACTGCTACTTTGATAAAGAGTTTTTGCATTTGTCGATATTATTGGTTCGTGTTTTTTATCCTGTTCCCGTAAAGTTAATTGAAAGTAGGGTGTCGATAAAATTGACATATAACGTCGGGGCTTGGCGCAAGCCGTATAAAGGTTAGAGGTTTCCGGCTGAGGCGCCACTGGAAATTGCACTTATAGAGCGCCGAAGCCAGTTGGTCGCAGGCTTGCTGCCAAACCCACTGTTAGCTGTAGGTTTTCTTTTCAGTCCTTGGTTTTTACTGTTCCTGCGCAAACATCTCCTTCCTCCTCTCCGTCAAGCCACTGTTTCAGTTTTGATATACGGTCTTGGGTCAGCTCAGTCTTATACGTAGACCAACATATTGGTTGAACACTTCCATAGTATCCAATTTCACGGTTAGGGTATTTAACTAACATTTCGGCGTCTCGGAATTGTATCCAAAGTAGCTGTGAGGCCTTTAGGTTTTCTATAAAGGCAGTGTCAGTCTTATATTCCTTCAAAATGGCTTTATATACTGAATTTAGTTCTTTGTCAGCTTTAAGAAAGTCTTCATTGGCTTTGTTGTTCAACTCTAGCTGAGTCTGACCGAAAAGGTGACAAAGGGTTAAGGAAAATGACATTAGTAATACGATTTTTTTCATGGTACTTTTATTTTGATATTTTCCTATAAACTGTAAGTCCCCCCTTTTTCCTACAGGGTCCAATTCAACAGTTTAATCCGTTTCCCTGTGATTACTAAATACCAATTCTCCCATACTCCAATGGTGTTTTATCCCCTAAACTTTCATGAGGGTGATGGTGGTTGTAATCT
>WGMO01000019.1 GCA_016125075.1 Terrimonas sp. | reverse complement strand
ACCTGAAAGATTATGACGCAACGTCCTCCGGCCATCACACGGGGCCGGTCGGAGAGACGTTGCTGGGACCCTAATAAAAAAGGAGTATGACAGGGTCATAATCCTTTTCTATTATTTATTATTTGTCGTGCGTGTCAGGCCACAGCAGCTTTTTCCTTCAGTGCTGCCTCATAATGACTGGCCACTTTTTTCCAGTCGACCAGGTTCCAGATAGCTTTGAGGTAATCAGGGCGCTTATTCTGGTATTTCAGATAATAAGCATGCTCCCAAACATCCACACCCAGTATCGGGGTCCCTTTCACTTCAGCAACATCCATTAAGGGGTTGTCCTGGTTGGGGGTTGAAGTGATCTCCAGTTTGCCATCCTTCACGATCAGCCAGGCCCAGCCAGAGCCGAAACGGGTGGCACCGGCTGCATTGAATTTTTCCTGGAAAGCTTCAAAGGAACCAAAGGCAGCATCGATAGCATCCGCCAGTTTCCCGGTAGGTTTACCGCCGGCTCCGGGAGCCAGTATTTCCCAGAAGAAACTATGGTTCCAGTGGCCTCCGCCATTATTACGGACGGCTGTTGAAATACTGCCGGCATGGGCAACCAGTTCTTCCAGCGATTTATTTTCATGCGGAGTACCCGCAATGGCCTTATTCAGATTGTCAACATAAGCCTGGTGGTGTTTGCCATGGTGTATTTCCATGGTCTGCTTGTCTATATGCGGTTCCAGCGCATCATGTGCGTAAGGAAGCGCAGGTAATGTAAATGCCATAATTATATATTTTAAGAATGAATAATAGTGTTTAACAGGATAACAAATTTACAGCCTGAATGTTGAAAAACAATTCCAGGCATTTTGCGATATCAGGAATAATCTGTCGCTGGCTGTCGGAATTTTGTGTAATTTCAAAAGCCGATTGAAAAATGATAGCAATGAAAAAAACAATGATCCTCGTTTTGCTGGCCAGCTTTTCTCTTATGAGCGCATTCCAGGCACAGCAGGTAAAAGATAACAGTCTGACAAAGAAAGAAAAAAAGGAAGGTTGGGTCCTGTTATTTGACGGACAATCAACCAATGGCTGGAGGGGCTATCAGAACAAGGAAGCCAAAGAATGGACCGTATATAACGGGGAACTCATCTGCAGGAAAGGAGATTTCACGGGTCGGGCCGACCTGATTACAAATGACGAGTATGAAAATTTTGAATTATCTGTCGACTGGAAAATAGACCCGGAACAAAACAGTGGCATCATCTATATGGTTACAGAAGACAATAAAGCCAGTTATGAATCGGGTCCCGAGTACCAGCTGATCGATGACCTGGGCTATCCGGAAAAATTAAAGGATGGCCAGTTTAGCGGCGCCAATTATGATATGAACCCTCCCCTGAAGCACACCGTAAAAAAGGCGGGCGAATACAACCATACAGTGATTATTGTCAACAAGGGCCATGTCGAACATTGGCTGAACGGGGAGAAAGTGGTGGATTACCAGTTGTGGACACCGGAATGGGAAAAAAACAAGGCCAACAGCAAGTGGAAAAATGTTAAGACATACGGCATGTCAAAATCAGGTCATATTGCCTTACAGGACCATGGGGGCGGTGTCAGTTTTAAGAACATCAAACTGAAAAAACTTTAAGCCTACCGCTTTTTTTTAAAGAAAGTTTGCAACAGCAAGGCGCATTCTTCTTTTAAAACACCTTTTACGATTTCTGTTTTTTGGTGAAAGGGCCATGTGGTTCCGGTGATTCTTTTGTGCCCGTTTTTTTCATCATCGGCGCCCCAGACAATTTTCCCAATCTTACTCCAGTATAAGGCCCCGGCACACATCAGGCAGGGTTCTATTGTAACATAAAGGGTTGCTTCGGGTAAATATTTACTGCCTAAATAATTAAAGGCAGATGTCAGTGCGATCATTTCGGCGTGGGCAGTAGGGTCATTCAGTTTTTCCGTCATATTATGCCCCCGGGCAATCACTTTTTCATTCAGAACCACTATGGCACCAATGGGGATCTCCTCGTCTTCAAAGGCTTTTTTTGCTTCTTTTAATGCCAGCATCATGTAATAATCATCCGTCATAAGCCCCGAAGGTAGAATTTTGTTTTTTACAAAACCCGGAATTGTAATGCCTGAGCGGCAATTGCTTTAACTTTATGGGATGGCAAGAACTTTATCAAACATGGTGGCACTGGGCACACCGGCCTTTGATTTTTCTTTGCCCGATACGGTTTCGGGTAATCAATACTCGCTACGGGAGTTGAAGGGGGAAATGGCCACGCTTATCATGTTTATCTGCAATCATTGTCCCTTTGTGGTACAGGTGAACCCTCAATTGGTGCAGCTTGCCAGGGATTATTTTCCAAAAGGGGTTGGTTTCATTGCTATCAGTTCCAACGATGTGGTCAGTTACCCGGATGACAGCCCGGATAAAATGAAGGAAACGGCTATGGCACAGGGTTATCCCTTTCCTTATCTTTTTGATGAGACGCAGGAGGTGGCAAAAAATTATGAAGCGGCCTGCACGCCTGACTTTTTCCTCTATGATCAGCATTTGCATCTTGTTTACCGTGGGCAGCTGGATGATTCAAGACCCGGGAATGGCATACCGGTTACCGGGAGGGATATCAGGAAAGCACTTGATTGCCTGCTCGCCGGATTACTGGTTCCACCGGAACAACGACCCGGGATTGGTTGTAATATCAAATGGAAAAACTGAATATATCAAATATATGAAAGTGACACCTGCAGCATTGATGGCCCTGCGCGATTTTTATGACAGTGGAAAAACAAGGTCTTATTCCTTCAGGAAGGAACAGTTGATCAAATTGAAGCATGTCTTACTGCAACATGAACAAGCCATCAACGAAGCCCTGTATAAGGACCTTAAAAAAACCCCTGAAGAGGTTTGGGTAACAGAGATCGGTATCGTTATTGCGGAGATCAGTACCGCGATCAAAAAACTGCATCGCTGGATGCAGCCTGAAAGGAAGTCGACGAATTTACTGAACCTGCCTTCTTCCAGTCGTATCCTGAAGGAACCCTTAGGCGTCGTCCTGATCATCGGCCCCTGGAATTATCCTTTACAACTGCTCTTTAATCCGCTGGTCGGGGCGATAGCAGCCGGTAATTGCGCAGTATTAAAGGCCAGTGAATTTTCGCCGTCGACTGCTGCTTTGATGAAAAAGATCATCGATGAAAATTTTAGCCCGGAATATATTTTATGCGTGGAAGGGGAGGGTGCCACTGTGATTCCGGAAATGATGAATCATTTTTCGTTTGACCATGTTTTCTATACCGGCAGCACTGCGGTTGGCAGGATCATTTATAAAATGGCTGCTGAACGACTGGTGCCCGTGACCCTGGAGCTAGGTGGCAAAAGCCCTTGTGTTGTGGAAAGTGATGCCCATATAAAAGTGGCTGCAAAGCGAATTGCGGTCACCAAGTTTTCCAATGCCGGCCAGATGTGTGTGGCACCCGATTATATCCTAGTGCATGCATCGAAAAAAGAAGAACTGATCAACGCTTTGAAAGAAACCCTGCTTCAGTTTTTTGGTGAAAGGCCGGAAGAAAATTACGGGTATGGCAGGATCGTCAACACGAAACAATTTGACCGGTTAGCAGCCTATCTTTCCGGGAGTAACATTATCGCCGGCGGCCGGCATAACCGGGAAGACCTGTTTATGGAACCCACCCTGCTGGACCAGCCCTCCCTGGAAGACCCGGTCATGCAGGAGGAAATTTTTGGTCCGATCCTTCCCATCCTGTCTTTTTCAACAACCCGGGAAGCCAAAGCAATTATTGACCGTCATGCGAACCCTCTTGCCTTTTATGTTTTCACATCTTCTGTCAGGAAAGAAAAGGAATGGCTGGACGCTGTAGCGTTTGGGGGTGGTTGTATCAATAATGCCAGCTGGCACCTCACCAACCACCATCTGCCCTTTGGGGGCCGTGGCTTTAGCGGGACCGGTCAATATCACGGAAAATATTCCTTCGACACGTTCACCCATAAAAAAGCGGTGATGAAAACACCCACCTGGTTCGATCCTGCGGTCAAATACCCGCCTTTAAAGGGAAAGTTGAAACTTTTCAAAAAGGTGATCCGATGAAAAAAAAGAAGGGCTTTTTTGTGCAACTAAAAAGGCTGGGTATTGTTTTCATGATGCTGGCCATCGCAATCGCCGGTTATGTTGCCGTGGTGAACAGAAATTCTGCAGATATGACTATAAGACAAAAAATACTAAAAGCTTTTTACCCGGCATTAACGGGGATCACCCAACTATTCGGGAGGCATGACCGGGTATTGAAAAACGAAAAGCAGGTCAGGGCGCCCCACTCTTTTTATGATCTCACCCTTGTACAGAATAACGGGGACCCCTTACCGCTCAGTGCCTATAAAGGTAAGAAAGTGCTACTCGTGAATACGGCCTCCGATTGCGGCTATACTGCACAGTATGATGACCTGCAGCAACTGTATGAAACATACAAGGATAAACTGGTCGTGATTGGTTTTCCCGCGAACGATTTCAAAGAACAGGAAAAAGGTTCCGACGAGGAGATCGCGAAGTTCTGCCGCCTGAATTTTGGGGTGAGTTTCCCCCTGGCCAAAAAGAGTAGTGTCCGGAGAGGTGAAGAACAGAACCCGGTATTCAGGTGGCTCACCGATAAGCAATACAATGGCTGGAATGACCGGGCACCTGTATGGAATTTTACAAAATACCTGGTCAATGAAGAAGGGATGCTTACTGCTTACTTTGAACCTTCGGTTTCTCCCCTGAGTGAGACCGTGGTGGGGGCGGTAAAAAAATGATTACCTTTTGGTGTAAATAGCCCATATGAATCAACAGGACTTTTCTTTTATCCATAAATATTTTATGGCCGAAAAACAGGAGAGCCTTCTGTTTATACTGCTCGGGATTTCAGCTCTGGTCCTTTCTGTCATATTTTTCTTTTTTATCAGGACGAATCCTTCTTTTTTCAAAGGGGCGGCTATTCCCTTGTTTGTCCTGGGCTTACTGATGGCCATTGTCGGATATACCGTTTATGCACGAAGTGACCAGCAACGCATGGATACTGCCTACAAAATGGGTCTTGACCCTGTTGGATTTGTAAAAAATGAGGAGGGCCCCAGAATGAAAACTGTGATGACAAATTTTGTCATTATTCGTTATGCTGAGATCGTATTATTGCTGGCGGGGCTTGGGCTCTTCATTTATTTCCGAACAGCGCTCCCCTTCTTAAGTACAAAAGCTTTATTCTGGAAAGGATTCGGCCTTACCCTTGCTATCATGGCTTTATTGGCATTGTCCGCTGATTCTTTTGCAGAGAAAAGGGGCAGGGTGTATGAAAAACAGATCAGGACATTGATAAAATCATGAATGAAAATGATATCATTGGCGCAATTGGTGTCGGGCTGATCCTGATCGCATATTTTGGTAATACCTTCCGGATGATACCCCGTGACGGTCAATTGTTTTTCCTCCTCAATATTGGCGGTGCCGGTCTGGCCTGTTATGCCTCCTGGCGAATTGGGTACTGGCCCTTTGTGATCCTGGAAGGGGTTTGGTTCCTGGTGTCGGTACTGGGATGGTTCAGGACTTTACGGCGACGATCCGGCTGATACCAATCTTATACCGGGCATTTCTGGTGATAGTCGATCAGTTCGATGGCGGTCTTTTCAAAAGCAAAACCCTGGTATTTTTCTACTACTTCGTTCAATACCTGATCAATTTCTTCCACCTCCCGGATGGTGACCAGCCGGTTGCGGTATTCCTTGATGTTGGGTAAGCCTTTCAGGTAGTTAGCATAATGCCTGCGCATTTCATTGATGCCGACAACCGGTCCTTTCCACTCAACTGATTTGTACAAATGTTTCCGGCAAACAGCAACCCTGTCTTCTATCGTTGGGGGATCCAGGTGTTCGCCTGTTTTGATAAAATGTTTGATCTCATTAAAAATCCAGGGGTACCCGATTGCGGCACGACCGATCATGATGCCATCCACCCCATACCGGTTTTTATAAGCGACCGCTTTTTCAGGACTGTCAATATCTCCATTCCCAAAAATGGGAATTTGTATACGGGGATTATTTTTCACCTTCCCGATCAGGGTCCAGTCGGCCTCTCCTTTATACATCTGGGTACGGGTACGGCCATGAATGGCAAGTGCCCTGATGCCGACATCCTGAAGACGCTCAGCTACTTCTTCAATGTTTTTTGTTTGATCATCCCAGCCTAACCTTGTTTTAACCGTAACCGGCAGGGATGTTGATTTCACCACTGCTGCTGTAAGCCGTACCATCAGGTCTATGTCTTTCAAAACACCGGCCCCTGCACCTTTAAGCGCTACTTTTTTTACCGGGCAGCCAAAATTGATATCCAACAGGTCGGGTTGGGTAACTTCTACGATCCTGGCGGCCAGCGACAGGCTTTCCTCATCACCACCAAATATCTGGATACCAACGGGGCGTTCATAATCGAAGATGTCGAGTTTCTTCCTGCTTTTGATGGCATCCCGGATCAAACCTTCGCTGCTGATAAACTCAGTATACATCAGGTCGGCACCATTATCCTTGCAAACAGCACGGAATGGCGGATCACTCACGTCCTCCATGGGGGCGAGTAAGAGCGGGAAGGAAGAAAGTGTTATGTTACCGATCTTTACCATTTGATTACCAGCTTAATTAATCATCAATTATTATGAATTGATAATTACATTTGAACCTGCAAATTTACAATCAAAAAACGGGAGTTACCAGTATGCATGCATATTTAAAATACCGGCCAGTCTGGAGCCAGATCTTGCTGTTTATCGGGATGGCCTTTGGCATTTTTCTCGTCTTTTCTTTTGTGGGCACCCTGGTATTGTCTTCTATGACCGGTATAAGTGTGTATGATCTCGCTGACAGTTCAAAATGGGATTATCAAAATCCCCAGACCCTCGTTTTTATCCGGGGAATGCTGCTGATTCAGTTCCTGAGCCTTTTTTTGATACCTGTTTTCCTCTTTGCTTATTTTTCAGATCCGGCTCCCCTGCAATACCTGGGATTGCGTACCCAAACGAATCCACAGTTCTATCTTGCCGCAGTCCTGCTCCTGGTGGTAGCCGTTCCCCTGGCCGGTTGGCTGGGTATGCTCAACCAGGAAATTCCGATTCCCGGGGGGACCTATCAATGGATGAAGGAAATGGAAGATGCAGCCAGTCAGCAGGTAGAATTCATGCTGGGAAAACATAATATCAGCCAGTTGCTGGTCAATCTTGTTTTTATCGCGGTGTTTGCCGGTGTAGGGGAGGAGTTATTTTTCCGGGGGGTCCTGCAAAGGCTTTTTATCCGGTGGTACAAAAACCCCTGGGCGGGCATCGTAACAGCTGCCTTTATATTTTCAGCCATCCACATGCAATTTTTCGGTTTCCTGCCCAGGATGATGCTGGGGATCTTATTAGGAGCTATCTACTGGTATAGCGGTAGCTTATGGGCTTCTATCCTGGCCCATTTTTTTTATGATGGACTGATTGTGGTACTGACCTATTTTAATCCAGCCATGATCAGGGATGATGCGGCTGTGGGTTTGAAAGGTGCTTCCATCGCTGTACAGGGTATCATCAGTCTTGTCGCGGTGGTGGGTATCATTATTTGGATGAAGAGACGATCCACAACAAGTTTTGAAAAGGTGTATGCAAATGATAAACGACCGGATAACCCCTTTATAATGTAAGCGAATGGCATTTAACCTCCAGGTTTTCAGGGTCAGGGCATTAACGGCCGTCATTTTTGCTGCTGTTATGTTGCTAGGAATTTTATGGAACGCGTGGAGTTTTATTATTTTATTCTCGGTCATTCATTTTGGTTGCTGGTGGGAGTTTATTAAACTCATGAAACTGATTGACCCCAACAACTTTATCACACGGTCTTTATGGGGGATCCTTTATATCACCCTGCCCTGCCTGATGATGATTGATCTTGGAATGATCAGTTATACAGGTACGGGCGCCTGGAATGGCGTTGATATTGCTGTTTTTGCCTGGCTGGCCTATGTCCCCATTGCGATCATCGCTTCGATCTGGATCAATGATACCATGGCCTACCTGGTGGGTTCATGGTTAGGCAAAACCCCTTTAACGAAGATCTCTCCCAAAAAAACATGGGAAGGTACCATCGGTGGTATCTTTTTGTCAGTACTGGTGATTTCAGGGGTGGCCTATTTCAGCCAATCCATGACCGTAAAAGATGCAGCCATTATTTCGGCATCCTGTGCAGTGTTTGGTACGATCGGCGACCTTTTAGAATCGAAGATCAAAAGAATGGCGGGTGTAAAAGACAGCGGCCGATTCATGCCGGGGCATGGTGGTTTCCTTGACCGGTTTGATTCCCTTTTACTGGCGGTTCCCTGCGTATGGATTTATATTCATTTTCTTTTACAGTAGACCGTAAGTATTTACCTCCCTGAAAATTTATGAGCATTCACAAATTCTTACCTTTACCACTTTAAAGTAAAAAGATGACCATACATAAGGAAGGATATACGATCATTGCCTGGAGTACCATCTTGTTTGGTCTCTTTAACCTCTTATCCTTTTATTTTCTCAGTTTTTACTCCCCCTGGCTCAGCTGGATTATTTTCTTTGCAACTGCTGCATTGCTGGTATTTGTGATTTCTTTTTTCAGGGTCCCGCATCGCCAGTTAACCATCAGCGAACAGGCAATTGTGGCACCGGCCGATGGGAAAGTAGTGGCCATCGAAGAAGTAGCGGCCGATGAATATTTCAGCGACCGTCGGATACAGGTTTCCATATTTATGAGCCCGCTCAATGTACATGTTAACCGAAATCCGGTTACTGGCGAAGTGGTGTATAGTGAATATCATAAAGGAAAATACCTGGTGGCCTGGCATCCTAAATCATCAACGGATAATGAAAGGCATACCGTGGTGTATAAGAAAGGGGATAAGGAACTGCTGACCAAACAGATTGCCGGCGCACTTGCCAGGCGGATCATCAATTATCTGAAGCCGGGTATGGAGGTGAAACAGACCGATGAAATGGGATTTATCCGATTTGGATCACGGGTTGATCTTTTGCTTCCGCTGGATGCGAAAATCAAAATAAAGATCGGTGATCAGCCCAAGGGTGGTGTTACGGTCATAGCCGAATGGTAATACTCCCTTTATAGATTATCCGGAACCAATCCCGGTTCAGAAGATCGATTCCAGTTCCTGCAGATGAAATACCGTATAGGTGGGAGGGACTCCATTGACCGGAATGATTTCCTTATTGATGTGGTTGACATGTACCTGGTCGATGCCGGCATTCTGGGCCCCGAGTATATCGACATCCACCGTATCCCCGATCATGATGCTTTCTTCCGGTAAGGCCCCTGTCTGCTTAAAGGCATATTCAAAAATCTCTTTATGGGGTTTCAGGCTGTTGCTGCCCTCGGAGGTGATGACTGCATCAAAATAATGGTCAATGCCAGAATTTTTTAGTTTGGAGAACTGGGTTTTTTCAAAGCCATTCGTGATCAGGTGGAGCCGGTATTTTTTTTCGGTCAGGTAATTCAATATTTCCAGGGTATAGGGAAAAAGTATCTTACGGGTGGGGAGCAGGTCTAAAAATACTACACCCATCTGCCGGGCCAGTTGTTCATCGCCGATCTTGAAATCCAGCAGGGTCAGCCACATCCGCTTCCATCGAAGTTCATCTACCCTGATATACCCGTTCCGGTAACGTTCCCAGAGTTTGTCGTTGTGCAAAAGGTATTGCCGGTGAAACCGGTCAAAGTCATCCACCCCTTTTTCTTTGAGGGCCAGGGAAAGATAAAGCTCCTGCAAAGTCTGTTTGCTGTTGGCTTCAAAATCCCAAAGCGTATGGTCAAGGTCAAAAAAGAGATGTCGGTATGGCATGTATGGCTATATTGATGGGATCAGCTGTGCAGGATAGGCGATAAAAAAATAATTATACCCTTTCTCATACTGGCCGCAAAACTCCTCCCTGCTGAATCCTTTTTGTTGTTTCAGGAAATATTCGATAACGGAAACCTCCATGTCGCAGTGCTCAAAGAGGTCAAAGAGTTCTTCAGGGTTTGTAGAATAGGCACTGCCACTGCCTTTCCCAAATTCGAATAACACAATGGGTTTGTCTCTCTTCAGCAGTTCCCGGGCCCCTTTCAGCACGATCAGTTCGGCCCCTTCAACATCAATCTTTATCAGGTCAATTTTAATATCCCGTGGAATGATATCATCGAGCCGTTCGGTTTGAACGGTGAAATTTTCCACGGCCTGCTCACCATAATCCGTCCTTTTCTGTAAGCCGCTGAGCGCGGGTTTGTCAACAAAGAGGTTAAAAGTGGCGGTACCTTTTGTATCGGAGAGGGCATAATTGAATACCCGTACCTGGCGGCCAAACTTTTTGCTGAGTGCGGCATATAAATGCGGGATGGGTTCAAAGGCAAAATGTTTTCCCCGGGGTGCGGATTTCAGCATTTCCCGGAGAATATGTCCGTAATGCGCACCGATATCTATACAATTTGCGTCTGGCCGGAGATAGTTCCTGAAAATGGCGATTGTCTGCGGGTCATACTTGTCGATAGACCCTATAAATACCGATTCGGTAAAATAATAGAGCCGGTAAGCTGTTTGTTTGATCAGCCTTTTTGCAAAATCCGGTAAATATTGCTGGAACTTTCCCATGGTGCCTGTTGCTGGGCAAATGTAACTAATGGTCATTAATGATGACTGCTTCCTGAAGTTTTGTTTCAATTCCGGAGGGAAAGTTAACTTTATACAAAATAACAGTGATATGAATGTAGTGATTACCGGGGCATCAAAGGGGATGGGCAGGGCCATGGCAGAGATATTTGCAGCCAACGGGCATAACCTTTTTTTATGCAGCAGGGGAGAAGAGCAGTTAAAGAAAACGATGGAGGAGATACATGCCAAGAATCCGGGTATAAAGGTCAAGGCCAAGGCCAGGGATTTGTCAAAAAAAGAGGAGGCGCAATCATTTGGGAAATGGATACTGGACAATGGTTACCCCATCGATGTCCTGATCAACAATGCCGGCCAGTTCATTCCCGGGAGTATTTATCAGGAAGAGGACGGGACACTGGAACAGATGATGTCGGTCAACCTGTACAGTGCCTACCATCTTACCCGGGTAATCGTTCCGGATATGATCAGGAAAAAAAGCGGGCATATTTTTAACATATGCTCCATTGCCGCATTAAAGGCTTATAGCAACGGGGGTTCTTACAGTATCAGTAAGTATGCCATGCATGGGTTTTCAAAAAATTTAAGGGAAGAGCTAAAGCCTTTTAATATTAAAGTGACCTCCGTTTTTCCGGGTGCGGTCCTGACAGAATCCTGGGGTGATTTTGATAATACAGACAACAGGATCATGGTGGCGGAAGATGTTGCTGAGATGGTCTATGCAGCTACCCGGCTTTCTGCAGGTGCCTGTGTTGAAGATATTGTATTACGCCCGCAGCTGGGAGATCTATGAATCGGTGTACTTATACCCGACCGCCCTTACAGAATGGAAATACTTCGGGTTTCTGGAATCTTCTTCGAAATATTTCCGGAAGTTGAGGATGAAGTTGTCGATGGTCCTTGTGGTGGGGTATACATTATATCCCCATACAACCTGCAGGATCTTTTCACGGGGCACCACTTCATTCCTGTTTTCAATCAGCAGTTTCAGGAGCATACTTTCCTTTTTACTCAGCTGAATCTTCTCGCCCGTCTTGGTAATTGCTTCCTGTGCCCTGAAGTCGATCGTATTGTTCCCGAAAGAATAATGGTCGCCGATGGTTTCTTTATCCTGGAGTTTTTTATTCTTTTCAATCAGTTTCTGTACCCGTAAAATAAGTTCTTCCAGGTTAAAGGGTTTGGTAAGATAATCGTCAGCCCCTTTTTTAAGTCCCAGGACCCGGTCAGCGCTTGTATTCTTTGCACTCAATATGAGAATGGGAGTATCGTTATTATTCAGCCGGATGCTTTCAGTAACATGGATACCATCCATTTCGGGCAGCATGACATCCATGATGATCAGATCAAAATATTCCTGCTGGATGGCTTTCATGGCAGCGGCACCGTCATAAGCGGAAGTCACTTCATACCCTTCAAGTTCAAGGTTCAGTTTTAAAGCTTCATGAAGATTCTCTTCATCCTCCACCAGTAATATAGATGCTTTTGTATTCATTTTTTTACCCGGAATTCGACTGTAAAAATACTGCCTGAGGGAGTATTGTTTGTCACTGAAATGTCGGCATTATGGTCTGCGGCGATCTTTTTGCAAAGGTACAAACCCAGGCCGGTTCCCTGTGCCCTCCGGGTGGCTTCATTGCCGATCCGGTAAAACTTATCAAAAATATTTTTTTTCTCTGCATCCGGGATACCCTCCCCTTCATCAATGATCTGGAGAACCGGTTTCCCTGCCACCCTTTTCAGGATTGCCTGAATGGTCTTTTGGCGGGGCGAATATTTGATGGCATTCTCCAGCAGGTTATTGATCAGTAACTGCAGCAGCAGGGGGTCGCCTTTCACTTCCGTATCTGCTTCGATACTGCTGTTGAATTCCCGGTCGGGGAAGCGCTGGATAAAATCCTGGATGCAATCACGGAAAAGATCGGAGAGGTTCAATTCGTCCCTGGTAAAAGCATAGCCGCCCCCTTCCAGTTGGGAGGCGATGAGTATATTATTCGTCAGGAAATTGAGCCGGGAGGTTTCCTGGAGGGTCATGGCGATCAGCTTTCTTTGTTTGGATTCCTCAAGATGGTGTTTCTGTAAGGTCTCCAGGTTGAGCCTGGCCACGGAAATAGGCGTCTTGAGTTCATGGGTTACGGCCATCATGAAATTTTGTTGCTGATGCTGCATCCTGAATTGTTTCCGGATGGAACGGGAAACAAAGCCTGCTCCGATAAGGGTAAGCGTCAGGAAAGTGATGCCTTCTCCCAGGTATTTGGCATTGTTTCTTTTTTCTGACCGGTAGATCTCCGTTTCCATTACCCGGTAATCCTCTGTAGTGATCTCGTTTTTTTCGGATTGCAGGTTTTGCAGGGCGAGGGCCGTCATTTCACTGTTCTGTTTTTCCAGGGAAATGAACCACCATACCAGGGCTGCAATGATATAACAGAGCAGGAACCAGTATAGGATGGTTATTCGCTGTATTCTTTTTACAGAGAGTGGCATATGGGTAATGATCTGTCTTAGTTATTCTTTTCGAGGCGGAGGCCCACGCTAAGCACATTTAGCAGCGGGTCTTCCCGCATGATCTGTTCTATACTGAAATGATACTCGCCGGGTTTTAAAAATAAACCACCGGGGGTAAGCGGCTGGCGGAGTTCATAGATATCATCCATACCGGAACCTAACCAGCCTTTTTCATCGGTAGCCAGTTTTATCTCATAGGCAACTTTTCGGAGGCTGTCACCCGGGGGTTGCGAAAAAAGGTTGATCCAGATATTATTGTAATTGTATTTTTCCGTATGCCGGATCACGAAAAACAGCCTGTATCCTACTGTTAAATCTTTTATGGTAAAACTGAAGGATGGCCGAAAATCGCTCTTCCATTGGTGCCCGGGAATATTCACATTTTTTTCATACAGGTCAATATGCGTACAGGAAAGAATGAACAGGGATGCAGCCAACAGGAAGGACGAAGTACGAAGCAGACTTTTCAAGCTGTTTTTTTTACAAATGTAATGAACAGGATATTAATTTACGGAAAGGGAACGGATATTACAATACGTTCAGTACCTGTTCTTTTGCTTTTTCCAGTTCATCTTTCATCAGTACCACACATTTCTGGATGGTGGAATCATAGGCCTTGGCGCCGGTAGTATTGATCTCCCTGCCGATTTCCTGCAGTACGAAGGAAAGCTTTTTGCCTTTCCCGGTATCACCGGGTTCATTGAGGATGCTTGTAAAATATTCGCAATGGTTCCTGAGCCTAACCTGTTCTTCACTGATGTCGATCTTTTCTATATAATAGATCAGTTCCTGTTCCAGCCGGTTCTTGTCGTAATTATCCTTTCCAACTTTTTCTTCCATTAATTTTTCCAGGCCTTCCCGGATACGCTGTTGTCGCAGCGGTTCTAGTTTGATCACTTCTTCCTGCTGTACCCGGATGTTCTTTATTCTCAGCAGGAGGTCTTTTTCCAGCACTTTGCCTTCATCATTCCTGTGCAGGTTTAGATCATCAATGGCGGCCCTGATCACTTTTTCAAATTCCACCCATTCCTCATCGGTAAGGGTTTCGCCCGTGGGGGTAATTACCTCCGGTAGTTTTACAAGGGTGCTAAGGATATGGGAGGGATCAAGGTTCAGGCTGGCCGATAATTCTGCAAGGGGTTTATAATAGGCCTTTGCCAGTTCTATATTGATGCTGACAGGCTTGGTATTGCCGGTTTCCTTGAGACTGATGGTGCAATCAATACTGCCCCTGTTCAAATGCTCCGAGAGGAGTTTGCGGATATCGAACTCAAAGGGTTTAAGAAATGCCGGGAGTTTCAGTTGTAATTCAAACTGTTTACCATTGAGCGATTTAATGTCAACCAGAAAAGTTTTGTCACCGGCTGTCTTCTCTGCACGGCCGAATCCTGTCATTGATCTAAGCATAATAACGGTTAATGTTCGGGTAAAGGTATTTAACGCTTCCCTTTTATCAATAAAGATTTTAAACCACCATAGACGACCCGGTAAAAAAAATCTCCCCCGAAAACGGGGGAGATAATATGTGGATGGGTTAGTAAGTACCGGGAAATATAATTTCCCATCACAATATTAATAAGAATTTTTACTAATAAGAAAATTTATTTTAGATTTTTTATTCACATTTTAAAATGTGCTGTGGATAAGGAAGCAGTAAAACAGTACACTTTAAAGGCATTCTATTGTCAAATTATGTTGCCGGTTTCTTGATGGAAGTGAACCGGTCTTCCTCTTCAAACATAAAGATATAAGCCTATACCTTTGTAAAAATGCAGTAACATGAAATTTGACAAACCTGTTGACATTAGCTGGGTGGCTGATTTTATCCATGCCGATATTATCGGTAATAAACAAGGCCAGGCTACAGGGATCAATGAAATTCATAAAGTAGAATCAGGAGATATTGTTTTTGTGGATCACCCCAAGTACTATGACAAATGCATTCAATCTGCAGCCAGCTTTATTATTATTAATAAGGAGGTCAGTTGCCCGGAAGGCAAGTCCTTGCTGGTAACAGCATCACCTTTTGAGGCCTACCAGCAACTGGTAAATTATTTCAGGCCCTTTATTCCTTCCCTGAAAATGATCAGTGACAGCGCCACGGTCGGAACAGGTTCGGTGATCATGCCCAATACCTATATCGGTAACCAGGTTTCGATTGGCAGTCATTGCATCATCCATCCCAATGTAACGATCCTTGACCACTGTATCATTGGCGATGAGGTGGTAATTCAATCGGGAACCGTGATCGGCAGTGATGCTTTTTATTATAACAGGAAAACGAACAGGGATCTGCAATACCAGAAAATGAAAAGTTGCGGAAGGGTCGTTATTCAGGATGCTGTCGAAATTGGGGCCGGCTGTACCATTGACCGCGGTGTCAGCGGGGATACCGTAATCGGGTCCGGTACCAAAATCGACAATTTGGTGCATATTGGCCATGATACGGTGATTGGTAAAAACTGTCTTCTGGCTGCACAGGTTGGGATAGCGGGGGCTACCGAGATCGAAGATGAAGTGATCCTCTGGGGACAGGTGGGTGTCAGTAAAACGCTCACCATCGGAAAAGGGGCTGTGCTTATGGCACAGAGTGGTGTTCCTTCCAGCCTGGAAGGCGGCAAGAGTTATTTTGGCTCACCGGCGCTTGAGGCAAAGGAAAAAATGAAGGAACTGGTATGGGTGAAACGGATTCCTGAAATTTGGCAAAAACTCAGTGACCTCATCAAATAGTTGTAATCCCTTTTAAGTAAGTACAAGTCGGGCATTGGCGGATCTGTAACTGATTGCCATCGTCGATCATGTAACTTTAATCTGGTATATAATCGTAGGGAAGCATGTCTCCAATATTTTTCCAGCTCCAGTAACCAATATTGATCCAGTCGCCCTGGTTATAATAATACCCGTTTTCCTTGATGGTGATATAATCCAGCATGTCCACATAGGAAGCCTGGACCCCGAGGTTCATCGGCAGGTTATATTGTTGCAGGTATTCGTTTTCCGGAACCCTTTTGGTATAAGTGACACTGATCCTTCTGGGGTAATAGATATCGATTTCAGCGGTGCTGTCGATGGGCGTATAGTATTTCGGATCGTAAGGCCGGGAAATGATATCAAATTTTTTATCATCGTCAGGATTCAGCAGGGAAACGATAAAACCATCCTCTTCCAGGGTCTTGTCATAGTAAGCATGCATGAAATGAAGGCGGCTGCCATAATAAGCCAGTTTCCTGTTTTTATGCCAAACCCGCATTTCCGCACGGGTGCCCTGCATCTCTTCAAAAAAACAAAAACCCCGGTAACTGTATTGTTTATCGGGATAATGATACACAAAAGAATCAAGCTGGTACCTCAATATATACCCCAGCGCATTATTGACTACGATAACGGGTTCCTCAGCCAATATCTTTAATTTGTCGGATCGCTTATAGTAAAAGAATTTAAGAATGTCGGGATTCTGCAAAACACATTCTTTTGCAAAAGGGCTGTTACCGATAAAATTTTCTTTGAAAAAATCCCCATATTTTTCCCACCCGTCCAATACCTCGTTCGAACTACGGATCACCACTTCTTCCATGCTCTTCTCCGATTTCACCATAAGGATGGTCAGGTTATCGGCCGCTTCATTATCGCTGACCCTGATGGTCTGCGACTGGTACCCGGTAAAAGTCACCACCAGGTCATACCCGCCGGGACGGAGGCGCAGGGAGAAATTTCCCTCGGTTCCGGTTGTTGTACCCTGAGTGGTGTTCTGACAGAACACGGATGCACCGAATAGTGGCGTCTGTGTGGTGGAATCAATGACTTTGCCGGCCACCAGGAATCCATTTTGACTGAATGCGGGGAAAATAAAAAAATGCAGAAAAGGGAATAGGATGAACTTCTTCATAGAATAGATATTGTACCCATAAAGATACGGTTCTTATAACTTCAGGTCGCCGTTCTTTATTGCCTCTTCGTATTTTTTGCAGGCTTTTTTGATTGATTCTTCGAGGGGGGTAAAGGAAAAACCCGGTAATGCCGCCCGTATTTTATCATTCTCAAAATAAGTGCGGCTCCCTGCTACTTTGGCGCTTTCCCGGGTCAGTAATGGTTTTTTGCCGGTGAACAGCGATTTGAGCCATTCCAGCCGCCAGGCAAGATGACTCATTTGTTTTGATGCTTTTATTGCAGGGGGCTTTTTATTGAAGTTTTCGGCTATTGTTGTCAGGAGTTGCCGGAAGGTCCAATTGTCACCATTGATAATGAATCTTTGTTCCGTGATGGCAGACTCCATTAACATGACAATCGCCTTTGCGGTATCCTCCACATCTACAAACCCATTGACACCGGTTGTATACCACCTGAATCCATCATAGACCCTTTTAAAGATCGCACAGCTGCTATTCTGCCAGTCGCCAAAACCCAGGATAGTACTGGGGTTGACTATGACGGCCGACAAACCTTCGCCCATTCCCCGCCAAACTTCCATTTCGGCAAGATGTTTACTGTTGGCATAATGGGTATTCAATTTGCTTTCTGTCCATTTCCTTTCTTCATTGACATGATCGCCCTGTAAAGTTCTTCCCAATGCAGCCACGGAACTGACATGCACCAGTCTGTTCATGTTTTTTTCCAGGGCCATGTTGACCACATTTGCCGTCCCTTCCTTATTCACCTGGTACATTTCCTGCTTATCGCCTTTCCCAAAGGATACCAGTGCGGCAGCATGGATCACGGTGCTGACACCATCCATGGCTTCATCCAGCGAAACAATATCCAGCACATCGCCTTCTATCCATTCCACCCTGTTCAATACATCTTCCGGAATAAAGAATGGCCTTTTCTTATTTCTGTGAAGGGCACGGACGGTATATCCTTTTTCCACCAGTTCCCGGATGATATATGCCCCCAGGAAACCCGTACCACCCGTTACAAGAATTTTGTTTGACAAGACGTATAATTATTCGGTTTGAGATATGCTGCGAAGATAGCGGATATCCATTGCCCCTCTGCGACTGTGGGAAGCTCCTTAAGCTCAGTAGGTATAATACCCTTTGCCGGATTTCTTACCCAGCTCCCCTTTCTCTACTTTTTCTTTTTGGATATAGGAGGGTTTCAGTCTTTCCGGTTGATGCATTTGTTCATACACGGAAACACTGACGGCATAATTAATATCATTTCCAATGAGGTCCATGAGTCGGAAAGGACCCATCCTGAAACCACGATCTTCAAGAACAGTATCAATGGTTTCGATGTCAAGACCGGTTTCTTCCGCTAACCTCAGGGATTCGATGTAAAAGGGCCTGGCCACCCTGTTGACGATAAATCCCGGCGCATCTTTGCAAAGGACCGGAATCTTACCCATTGACCTGGCAAGAGCGGTAATAGCAAGCCTGGTATCTTCATCCGTCTGTTCTCCCAGTACGATCTCTACAAGCTTCATGATCGGAGCGGGGTTGAAGAAATGCATGCCAATAAATCTTTCGGGATGGCTGATCGCGCTGGCGATCCTGTTGACCGATAAGGATGAAGTATTAGTCGCAAACCGGGTTGTAGGAGAATTGATCGCCGCGAGCTGATTGAATAATTCGGTTTTAACGCTTAGTTTTTCAACAATGGCTTCGATGATGATATCGGCCATGCAATCCTTTAAATCACTGGTATAGACCAGGCGATCAAGGGCAGCCGCTTTTTCATCTGTTTGCATCTTCCCCTTATCCACCATCTTTTGGAAATTGCGTTCCATCTGAAGTTTTGCGTTATCAAGTACAACCGGATTCAATTCATAGAGGATAGTAGGAAAACCGGCAGCAGCAAGGTTTTGCGCAATACCGCTACCCATTGTTCCGGCACCACAGACACAGGCAGAATAGACCATTGATTAGTTTTTTCCTTATAAAGGATAAAGGTAAATGAAGGATAAGTAGAATTCAGTACCTTACTATAAATTTTTAAAAATGGAACCCAGCCAACAACCACCTGCAGAACAAGCGGCCTCTACTGTTTCTTCACCGGGGCTTTTTGGAACAAAACTACCCGTTTCCGCCTCCCTGATCATCGGCGTACTTGTTTTCCTGATGCCATTTGTTAATATCAAATGCGGAAATATGTCATTTAAAGAAGTAACCGGGCTGGAACTGGCTACCGGGTTTGAAATCAAGGACCCCGGAAACCAGCATTCAATGTTTGGTGATATGGGCAATAGCAATATGAATATGGGTACGAATAAAAAATCCACAAAGGATCCCAATCTTTTTGCATTGGCAGCCCTGGGAATGGGGATTTTAGCGGCCATCTTATCTTTCATGAGTTTCAAAGGCAGATCTGTGCTCACCCTACTACTGGGATCCGCCACAGTGGTGGCCCTGGTGGCCCTGATGATCGATGTGAAAAGCCAGATCAGGACAGATGTGCCCTCTTCTTCCGGGAATAATAATGGGTTTAACCTGGATATGGGAGATAGCATGAAAATCGTGGCAGAGTTTACACCCTGGTTCTATATTGCAGTCTTTTGCTTTGCCGCAGCTGCTTTTTTTAGTTACCGGTTCATGAAATCAAAATAACAATAACCCCATCAACCAGGAAGCCGCATTCAAAAATGCGGCTTCCTGGTTGATGGGGTTTCTTTTCCGTTATGCACTTGTAAATTGTTTCAGGAACCTGATATCATTTTCACTAAACAATCGAAGATCATTGACACCATATAAGAGCATCGCCGGCCGTTCGATACCCATGCCAAAGGCAAAGCCGGTGTATTTATTGCTGTCGATGCCACAATTTTCCAGGACATTGGGATGCACCATGCCACAGCCGAGTATCTCCACCCAACCGGTATGTTTGCAAACCCGGCAACCCTCACCACCGCAAATAAAACAGCTAACATCCATTTCGGCGCTGGGTTCGGTAAAAGGAAAATAAGAGGGGCGGAAGCGGACCCTGACATCTTTGCCAAACATTTCCTTTACAAAAAAATACAGTGTCTGTTTCAGGTCGGCAAAACTTACGTTCTCATCAATATACAATCCTTCTACCTGGTGAAAGAAACAATGGGCCCTCGCACTGACCGTTTCATTTCGGTACACCCGTCCCGGGCAAATGATGCGGATCGGCAGTTTACCTTTTTCCATTTCCCTGATCTGGACATTACTGGTATGCGTGCGTAAAAGCCAGTCGGGGTTTTGATGCACATAAAATGTATCCTGCATATCCCTGGCAGGGTGATGGGCCGGTAGATTGAGTGCCGTAAAATTATGCCAGTCATCTTCGATCTCCGGGCCGGTTGCAACCGAAAATCCCAGTTGCTGAAATATGGAAATGATCCTGTTCCTTACCATCGTAATCGGATGGCGGGTACCTACGGGAATATGGTCACCCGGCAGGGAAAAGTCTGTTTCAGGGGCCGTTGCCTGTTGACCGTTGCCCGCACCCTCTTTGAGTTCTTCAAAGCGGTTCTCGACAAAGGTTTTAAACTCGTTCAATACCTGTCCAAATTCTTTTTTCTTTTCATTAGGCACATTCTTCATTTCGCCCATGGTGGCTTTTACAATACCTTTTGTGCCCAGCCATTTGATGCGGAAGGCCTCCAGCGCAGTAGAATCAGCAGCACTGAAACCGGCCACTTCCTGTTTATAGGCTTCTATCTGTTGTAACAGTTGTTCCATAAGGCTGCAAAGATAAGCGCTGCGGGGATTATGACTGTTTTCTGAATATTAAACGCAGCAGGGATGGCAGTACAACCAGCAGCAGTGGTAGGGCCATCAGGAAGCCCCCGATTACGGCGATTGCCAGGGGCTGGTGTAACTGGGCCCCCGTACCTATTCCCAAGGCTAAAGGCATTAAAGCAATGATTGCTCCCAGGGCTGTCATCAGCTTCGGCCTTAAACGGGTAGAGATGGCGTAGATGATGGCCTCATCCACCGTTTTCCCCCGGAGGCTTTCTTTAAACTGCAGGAAGGTAAAGATGGCATTTTCGCCAATGATTCCCACGATCATAATCAACCCGGTATAGCTGCCTACATTTAGGGGAGTATGGGTAAAATACAAACCCATATAGCTACCGGAAATTCCCAAAACGGCTATGAATAAAATGGCGAAGGCTACCCGGAAATCTTTGAACAAAAAAAGGATGACCCCAAAAACCAATAAACTGGCCGTCACCAGGATCACCAGCAATTCATTAAAGGACTGCTGTTGTTCTGCATAAGCGCCCCCATATTCGATACTATACCCCTGGGGAAGGGAAACCCGGGCCTTCACCCTTCTTTGTATTTCTTTTACCGTACTGCCAAGGTCACGGTTTTCAAGCCGGGCCGTTACGATTCCCATCGATTGCAGGTTTTCCCTGTGAATTTCAGCTTCACCGGGGTTCAACTGCACCTCGGCCATTTGTTCAATCGGTTTTAATTGCCCTCCCGGAAGAAATACCTGTAATTTTTTTATATCCTCAACACTGAGATGCCGGCTGCCGGGATAAACAATCCGGATACTGCTTAATTGGTCCTTGTCATAAACACTGCCCACGATATTACCCTCCAGGGCAGTTTGCAACTGGTATTGAAAATTGGAAGGGGATAGCCCAAACTGGGCCAGCACTCCAGCATTCGGTAGCACATTGATGGAAGGCCCTGCGATGATGATGCCATCAAACTGGTCTGCGGTACCCGGTACCTGCTCCACGATCCCGTTTACTTCCTTTGACAGGCTTCGGAGCTTTTCGGGATTAGTGCCGAAAATCTTTATTTCAACGGGTTGGACTGATTCCATAAGGTCTCCCAGCATATCCCCGATCACCTGTCCGAAATCGATCCTTAAGGCCGGCTGGGAACTTTCCACCTTCTTTCTGATATCGCTGATCACTTCCTCGGTTGAACGCTTCCTGTTCTTTTTGAGCTGGATCAGGTAATCTCCATCATTGGGTTCCGTAATAAAAAAACCCATCTGTGTTCCCGTCCTTCTCGAATAAGCCTGAACCTCGGGAACCTTTACAATTATTTTTTCAACTTCACTTAACATACGGTCCGTTTCTTCCAGCGAGGTGCCCGGCGGGGAAGTATAATCCAGTACAATACTGCCCTCATCCATTTCGGGTAAAAACCCGGTTTGTAGTTTTGGGAAAATGAATATAATCGATGCTACCAGTACCAGGATGATCCCAAAACTGATATAGCTTTTCTGAATAAAGAACTTAACCCAGGCCTGCGATTTTTTTGGTTTACCAACAACCGGTTTCTTGCCGGCCGGAATTTTATGCCGGCTGAATAATAAGTAAATCACGGGCAGGAGCAGCCAGGTGACGATAAAGGAACAGACCAAAGTGATGATCATGGAATTGGTCATCACTTTAAAATAGGCTCCGGCCACCCCGCTCATCAATAGAAAGGGGAGGAAAATGACAATTGTACTCAGGGAGGAACCCACCATCGCCGGGAACAGATACCGGATGGCTTTTTGCACCAGGGTCAGGGATGATTCACCCGGTTGCTCTTCATGGGTCCGGTGTATCTGCTCCACCACTACGATCGCATCATCAATGATCAGGCCGATGGCAGCAGCAATAGCGCCCAGGGTCATGATGTTCAATGTCTGCCCGGTGGCATACAATACGATCAGGGAAAGGCATAAGGTGATGGGGATCGTGACAAGAATAACGCTACTGGCTTTTAAGGATCTCAGAAAGATGACTGCCACGATGATCGCCAGTACCAGGCCCAACCAAAGACTGTCCGTAACACTTTTCACGGCATCATTCACGAAATTGGCCTGGTCATAATAAGTCGTAATCCGGACGTCACCGGGGAGCGTGGTTTTCAGTTCGGCCAGTTTGGCTTTCATTTTTGCGGAGAGATCCACAAGGTTGCTGTTGGGTTGTTTAACGATTGCTATCAGGATACCCTCATGCCCGTTGGCATTGATCTTGACATATTCTTTGGCTTCCTGTACCTGCACATCCGCAATATCTTTTAGCAGGATGGTCCTCTTGCCATTATTGCTGATCACGGTCTGCTCCAGTTGCTGCTTTGATCTTACAGTGGCATCGGTAACCGTCAGGTACATCATCTTATAGTCTGATAAATAGCCATTGGATTGTATGAAATTTGTTTGACCGAGGATCCCGGCAATCATTTCCGGCGTCAGTCCCAGGGTGTTCATCTTTTGGGGGTCCAGTTGTAACCAGTATTCCTTTGTTTTGCCACCGATCACCCTGACCTCCGATACCCCTTCTACTTGCGACAGGAATGGTTTGATGGTGTACAGGGCCAGCAATTTCATTTCGATGGGCGATTTTGAACGGCTTTCAAGGGAATAACCGATTACAGGCAGAATCGAAGGGTTCATTCTTTCCACCGTGATCTGCACACCGGCAGGTAATTCGTTATTGATTTCACTGATCCTTGATTCGATCCTTTGCTGGCTGATATCGATATCGGCATTCCAGTTGAGGAATGCAGAAATTTCGCAACTGCCGCGGCTGGTGGTACTGCGTAAGGTTTTTAGTTCCGGAACTTTCTTGATCGCATTTTCCAGGGGGCGGGTTACCGTGATCATCATCTTATCGGCAGGTTGCTGTCCCGCGTCGGCAATCACTTTTATTTTCGGGAAAGTGATTTCCGGGAAGAGTGCCGTTTGCATCCTGCTGTATGCAAAAAAACCACCCAGCAGGAATAAGACGATTATAACAGTCAGCGGATTTTTATAGGTAACAAAGAAATTTTTCATGCGGTTTTATTGAACAATTTTTACTTTGGCCGTATCGGGTAAGCCGTAGTTCCCGGTCAATACTATTCTGTCGGCATCACTAAAAGGAGGGGTGAGTATTTCTACCCGGTCATTGTTTTCGAGGCCAATCCTTACCGGAACTTTTACAGCGGTGGTGCTGTCCGTCATTTTCATCACCCAGAATTCATCCTGTGTCTCATTTGTCAATACAGCTGATTTGGGCAGGGATACAGGGTGTTCTTTCAGCGCCTGCGTGACCCTGACTTTGGCAATCAGGTTTTCTGGTATGGGGTGCGAAGGGTTTACTTTAAGAATGATACGTTGTGTTTGTGTGGCAGAATCCATGGCCGGCATCATTCCCTGGATGGAACAGGGTAATTGTTCCCCATCCGGTAGCACCAGCTCCAGGTCCTTCCTGTTGAGGAGGTAAGGCCTGAGCTCATAAGGCAAATTCAAAAGAAAGACAAAACTCCTGGTATCGGTGATGGTCGCCAGTTGTTCACCATCGAGCACATAATCACCTGCCTGGTGATTGATCTCAGACAGGAACCCTCCTGCTGCAGCAGTAATGGAATTGGTTCCTGTAAAACGAAGGCTGGAATCCAGGTCATTGATCACAGATCCGATACTGGTGGCTTCCTTTGTTTTGATGGTAAACAGTACCTGTCCGGCATGGACGGTCTTGTTAAGTTGCGCTTGCGTTGTTTGAATATATCCGTTCACATTCGATTTCACAGACCATTTTTGAAGGTAGGCGGAAGTGGCATTGAGCTCAAAACTGTTGGTCATAGGTTCATGGCTGATGCCGGTTACCGTAACAGGAGTAACGGTCACCGGCACATCTGCTGCTGCTGTTGATTCAGGGCTGCTGCAGCCAATCATGGGCCCGGTAATAACCAGGAGGGGTAACAGGTAACTAGCGATAATTTTTTTCATCAAATTTTTTTTTATCGGTTCCAGTAATTGATCTCGTTGATAATTTGCAAACGGTTCACCCTGTTTTGCGTCAACAGGTTTTTGGCATTGAGATAATTGTTGATCGCAAGGATATAATCCGCAATTCTTGTTTCCCCGGTTTGTAAAAGTTTGCCGTTAACGGTAATGAGGGTCTCTGCATACTTGATCTGTTCCCGGATATCCAAGAGCAGGCGCTCTGTGGCGGATAGTTGCTGTTTTAATTGCGCCAGTTGCTGTTCATACTGTTTGGCATAGTAGTCCTTATAGCCGGTTATTGTCTTTTCTGCAAGGGCCAGTTTGCTTTCACGGATCTTTTTCTGCTGCCCGTCATAAATAGGCACTGATAAACTGATACCCAGGCTCACGCCGAAATTTTTATAGGCCCTGTAGGCAAGCGATGAATTATAGCCGCCATCCGCAAAGAGGTTGATCTTTGGTTTATAGCTGTAATTCAGGAGGTCCCTGCTGTTTTTCAGTTTTAAGCTGTCAAGCGTAAACTGGTGAAAAAATACGGAGGAAGCCAGCTCCGGCAAGGTATTCAACTCAATCGCCGGTGCTATCAGTGTTACGGATCCCGTATCTACAACGCCGCTCAGGTAATTCAGCGTGCCAACGTCATTCCTGTACTGGATGGAAAGTTGTTTCAGCAGCAGGTCCTGTTGTTGAAGCGTTACAAGAAAGGCCAGGTAATCGGTTTGCCGGTAAACGTTTTTTGCTGTCAGCACCTTTAAAAGCACTTCCTCTTTTTTCAGCAGATCAAGGATTTCCCTGTTAAAATCAATTTGAAGCAAATCACTCCAGGTGGTAATGTATTGTGCGGTGACGGATCGCTTCAATTCCTGTTCGGTGATCTTACCAGTGTTATTGGCCGTTTCATTGTTCAACCGGATGCTTTCAAACTGGGAACCAAGGTTGTTCTTGCCAACGATTGTCTTGTTAATACCAATCAGGGCAGCAATATTACTGCCATTGGTAATGGCTTTATCATAGCCAAATCCTTTTATGACGGGGGCATAGGAATTGTAACTGCTGCCGGTGACCTGGGGTTTGTATCCCGCAATGACCAACTGGCTATCGGCAAGGTTAGCCTCTGCCTGGTTCCGGAGGTCTTTCAGCAACGGGCTGTTTTCCAGTGCCCGGTCAATAAAAAACTCAAGTGTGTTTTGTTGTCCGTTTACGGATCGGGCAACAAAAAATAACAATAATATGATCGATACCCTTTTCATAATTTCATTTTTCAGGCTGCCAGGCATTACTGCCCTATCACCAATACCTGGAAGGTACCGGGAATCATTTTTGGTCTTCCTTTCGCGGCATTGGGATCTGCTTGTTCAAAATCTGCTGTAGGAAGATAAATAAAATGTGTCTGACTATTCACCGCAATGGTCCTGGCTCCTCTTTTGGTCGGAATTGTGGCAATGGCCACTATGTCATTGGCAGAATTTTCATGAAAAATGGAAAGGCTGCCTTCGCCGTTTGAAGTAAAAATGTTTTTGGTTTCGGAATCAAAACCCACACCATCACAACCATCACCGATGGGTAAAGTTTTAACTACTTTTCCTGTCACGATATCAACCACTGCCAGCAATTTATTACCACAACCGGCAAATAAACGGTTTGTTTTTTTATCGATAACCAGGCCGGTGGGTTCTTCGGCGGGTGCAAGCGGCCAGTGATCCAGAACAGTAAAATTGTTCAGATCGACAACCACGATCTCACTTTTATCTTCAATGTTTACGTACAGTTTACCCGCTTCATCCGATACGGCAGTTTCGGGCTTTCCGCCGACCGGTATGGTGGCGATCACACTGTTGCGTGAAGGATCGATCAGGGTAAGGTCATGACTGCGACCATTACAGGTAATGATCGTTTTAGTAAATGGCTCATATAAAATAGCATCCGGGTTTTCACCGGTGGGTATTTGCGTAATCACTTTGTTATCGGCAAGGTTAAAAACCGATACATTATTGATGCGGCCATTACTGGTATACCCTTTCCCGTTTGCCTGGTCAAAGGCAATTCCGTGTACCCCTGTGGTATTTTCAATTACACCTAAAGAGTCACCGGTGGTGGCATCCAGGATATTGACCTGTGTGCCATGGGATACATAAAGGCGGTTGTTGCCTGGCCCTAAGGTGAGGTAGTCCCAGCCCCCCGGGCTTTGGATATGAAATGTATTTCGGATCCTGAACTCTGCATCTCCCTGCGCATATGTATTGCAGTAAAAAAACAGCAAGAGGGACAGGAATGACATGAATGTTATTTTTTTCATTTTAAAATAGTTTTATTGTTATAAAATTTTTTTTTTAAATAAAGGCAGGCTCCTTAGAGCCTGCCTTTAAATTATTATTCCGTAAATACTCCTTCCGGTGTCAGTTCGACGCTTTTTTTCCGGCCATTTGATTTTAATAATACTTCATAAAGTGATTTTCCGGGTTGATCCACTTTTTCCGCGCCGGTCATTTCGGCATTCGGGAATTTACCTTTCACCGCTGCCACTACGGCCGGGGGCAGGTCGGAGAGGGCAATGGTCGATTCTGTTTCCACCCATTTCCCGGTTGCATCAAAATTGGCTGAAACGGACTGCCCCTTTACTTTGAATTCCGCTTCATATTCTGTCGCGCTTTCTTTGCCCCATTTTACCTCTTTTGCTTCAGGGAATTTAGTGGCAAAAGCATCAGATACGGCTTTGGGCATTTTGATCTTTTGTGCTGTACAGGAAAATACAAGCAGGGCACAGCATACCCATACTGAAAATATTTTTTTCATATTAGTTTCTTTTCTGATAAAATAATTCCATCTAAAGGAATAGATGGCTGGGAAAAATCATCAGGCGGCTGAACTGGGAGGATGAAAAATGCTGGGATGGTATTCCGGGAAATAACTGATATCCTTAAAGTGGCAGGTTGGTTTTTCCGGAGGAGCCTGCCGGGATTCAATGTCTAAGGAAAATTTAGTGAGGACGATACTTCCGGTTTGTAGCTGCAGCACAACGGTATTGGCGGGAATGGGATGAACAGGCAACTCGTCATCTTCGTCGTCATGTTCCAGGAACTGTCCGAATACCAATAGTTTTTCAAAAATGAATTCACCGATATTCAGATCGGGATCCTGTTGCTGAAGATCGTTGTAAACGGTATGAAGTGCCAGGTCATCCTGGAAATTGCCATAAGGCATGATGATGCTGGCCGCAACAAAGACCAGGTTGAGTAATATGGCGGAAAATTTCCTCAAGTAAGGGCAATTTATGAAGTATTTACTGTTATTGATGTTAATTGTTCGATTTTTACCGGTTATTGTTTTCGTGTAAGTTTGTTTATAAATATACCCCATGTCCGATTTTCTCAATATTGCTGATTTCCTGCTGCCGGTCAACCTCTTTGAAATATCCTTTGATATGGGTTATAAGGACGGGCAGATCGGGAAAGCCATCCAGATATTTGATGAAGAGTTTCCCGACCTGGATGAGGCCGATATTGTGCTGATTGGTTGCGGAGAGCAAAGGGGCAACGGTATCCACATGGCCTATAGCCTGGCACCCGATACGATCAGGCGGCAGTTTTACGCCCAGTATTTCTGGCATCCTGATATCCGGATTGCTGATATCGGCAACCTGAAAAAAGGAGCTGAACTGGCGGATACCTATGCTGCCCTGAAGACCGTTGTGAATGAACTCATCAATGAAAGGAAGACCGTGATTATCTTAGGGGGTTCTCATGACCTTACGCTGGCCCAGTACTATGCCTATGAAGACAATAAAAAGATCATAGAAGCTACCTGTGCCGATGCCCTGATCGATCTCAATCTTGACTCTGATTTCCGCTGTGATAATTTTCTGATGGAGATGCTGACCGGTGAACCCAATTTTATCCGGCATTATAACCATATCGGCTTCCAGAGCTATTATATCCATCCGCGGGTATTGGAAACAATGGACAAGCTAAGGTTTGATTGCTACCGGGTGGGTCATGTAAAAGAGAGTATCGAGGAAATGGAACCCGTTTTGAGAAATTCCCAGTTATTCAGTTTTGATATCTCTGCCATCGCTCATCCCTTTGCCCCGGCAAACCAGGAATCGCCAAACGGATTTAACGGAGAGGAGGCCTGTGTGCTGATGCGGTATGCCGGCATGAGCCCGAATATCAATACCGTGGGTATTTATGGTTATGATCCCGAGAAGGATATTCACGACCTCACCGCCAAACAAATTGCACAGATGCTCTGGTATATCATGGATGGCCGGAGCCGTGGCAGGCGCGAGGCAAAACTCGATGAAAAAGACTCCTTCAATGAGTACCATACGGCATTTGCTGAAGTGGAAACCGTTTTCCTGCAAAGCAAGAAAACCGGGAGGTGGTGGATGCAGCTGCCCGATAAAAAATTTATCGCCTGTAGTTATAAGGATTATTTGCTTGCCAGCAGCAACGAGATCCCGGAGCGTTGGTTAAGAGCACAGGAACGGGGCTAAGGATAATTGTCATTTAATCAAATGGGGGAGAACAGCATAAAGTTCCCTTTCGCAATTACAATATGAAAATCATTAAAACAGGTATCGCTTCTTACGGCATGAGCGGAAAATTGTTTCATGCCCCGTTTATTGATGCTCATCCCGGTTATGAACTGGCTGCTATTGTGGAAAGGCATCGTAACGATTCAAGGGAAAGATACCCCCAGGCACAACTGTACCGTTCATTCGAAGACCTGCTTGCAGATGAATCGATTGAACTCGTGATCGTCAATACGCCCACCCATACCCATTATGAGTATGTACAGGCAGCCCTGAGGGCCGGAAAAAAAGTGATCGTTGAAAAACCATTTACCGTTTTGCTGCGTGAAGCTATTGAATTGGCGGAGCTGGCGGAAAAGAAAGGATTATTCCTTTGCATATACCAGAACCGGCGTTATGATGGCGATTACAGGGCCGTTAAAAATGTGGTGGAAAAAAACTGGCTGGGTGATCTAAGGGAAGTGGAGATCCGCTATGACCGGTACCGCCCAGCATATGGCGGCAAGCAACACAAGGAAGGCGACCTGCCAGGTGCAGGCATTATCTATGACCTTAGTCCCCACCTTGTAGACCAGGCCCTTCAGCTTTTTGGCCGGCCGGAAGCAGTGTTTGCCGATGTATGGAAAATGCGTCCTGATGTTCAGGCCAGGGATTATTTTGAAATATTATTGTATTATCAACAATGCAGGGTACGTTTAAAAGCTACTTGTATAGCCCGCGAAACCGTTTATGCCTATATGTTACAGGGTATGAAAGGGAGCTTTCTGCAGCACCGTTCAGACTTGCAGGAACAAAAACTGCTCGATGCCGTGAAGCCTTCTTTTGAAAACTGGAGCGGCGAACTGCCTGGACCCGACGGTTTGTTACACACCGAGATCAATGGCGAAGTGATCAAACAACAAACCATTTCCTCTCCCGGTAACTATATGTTTTTTTTCGATGATGTCTATAAGGCATTGACCGGTCAGGGTCCCAACCCTGTTCCGGCCAGCGATGGGGTGCGGACCATTGAAATCATTGAGGCGGCCCTGCAAAGTTCAGCAGAAGGCAAAAAGATTTATCTGTAACAGAGTAGTATTATTTAAAGATGGAAAGTCAAAACCTTTTTGCACGCTTATCCTGCTTTTTCTTTTCCGGTTGCTGCTTATTATTATTGGCTTCCTGTTCCCTGCAAAAAAAGATCAGCCGGTCAGCAAAAGGTGTTATACGGGACCCAGTATTACAAACTGCCAATTTGGGTATCAGTATTTACGAACCCGCTACCGGGAAATATTGGTATGATTACCAGGGCGACCATTATTTTGTGCCTGCCAGTAATACGAAAATTCCCACCTGTTATGCTGCCATGAAGTACCTGGGGGATAGTTTAGCGGGAGCGGGGATAGCTGATGATGGAAAGGGCGGATGTCTGGTTTTTCCAACCGGTGATCCGACCTTTTTACAGGCCGCGTTTCCTTCACAACCTGTATTCGATATACTGAAAATGAAAAAACAGGTTTTGCTGTACACGGATACCTGGAAAGACGACCGATGGGGAAATGGCTGGTCATGGAATGATTATGATGCTGCTTATATGGCAGAACGGTCACCTTTTCCCATGTATGGAAATGTGGCTGATTTCTTTTTAATAAAGGATACCTTGAAATTCAGTCCTCCAGGCATTTTGATCAGGGCAAATAAAGACCTGGGATTTGATCCGGTTAATCATACCCTCCAAACAAATAACTTTTCTGTAGAAAGGGGAATTGATAGTGATGAATTTGTATTGAAGCCATCCCAAAAAAAATTCTCCGGCACATCCATTCCGTTGCGAGCGGATATGGGATTGATGGCTGGATTATTGGCGGATACTTTGGGAAAAGCGGTTATTCCTGCATCGATCGCAGAAGGGTATTTCTTTGATCCGGTGAAAACAATTATCTACTCCCGGCCTACGGACTCCCTGCTAAAACCAATGATGCACCATAGTGATAACTTTTTTGCAGAGCAGACCTTGATGATGCTAAGCAATGAGCGACTCGGGTATATGAAGGATGAAGCGATCATCGACACTTTGTTGAAAACAGATTTTGCATTCCTTCCCCAAACACCCCGCTGGGTGGATGGATCGGGTCTCAGCCGGTATAACTTGTTTTCCCCGCAGGACTTTGTCGCGATCCTTACCAGGATGCAGCAGGAATTTGGCATGGAGCGGATCAGGGTCATTTTACCCACCGGGGGTGAAGGTACCCTTGGCAACTATTATGTAAAAGAGAAGGGATTTGTATATGGTAAAACAGGCACGCTATCCGGGGTAGTCGCTTTTAGCGGGTTCCTGTATACCCGAAAAGGCAAACTGCTGGTATTCTCAACCCTGGTCAATAATCACCGGGCTTCAGCAACTGCTATCCGGCATACCATTGAAAAATTCCTGGTGGGAATCCGTAAAAAATATTAAGGCCGGTTGATAAAATCCGCAATTACCTTCCAAACAGTTTTTCCAGTGCAGCTTTATTGAAGCTCAGGTAAATGGGACTTCCGTCCGGTGCCGTATTGGGTTGTGAGGAATTAAAAAGGTCTGTAACCAGTATCTTCAGCTCCCTTTCTGTTAGCCGGTTGCCTGCTTTAATGGATTGTTGTTTGGCCAGGGATCGGATCAGTTTTTCTCTTTTAGAAAATTTCAGATCATTGCTGAAATGCTTGTATTGCTCCAGCATGAAATCGATCACTACTTTTTCATTGCCCTGTTCCACATCTGCAGGTGTTCCCTGGATGACAAAACTGTTTTTACCAAAGGGTTCGATCAGGTAACCCAGTGTTTGGATATCCGGCATCAGTTCTTCCAGTAAAACTGCATCGGCCGGAGTAAGTTCCAGCGAAACCGGGAACATACTGCGTTGTGTGGCCATTGGTTTTCCTGCTGCAGCAATGACCATTCTGTCATAAAGTACCCTTTCATGGGCCAGTTGCTGGTGAATCAGCATAAATCCATTTTCGGAAGGAAAGAGGATATAGGTGTTGAGGATCTGAGAAAGGGTGCTGTCTTCGGGAAGCTGAAAGGGTAAATGTTCCCTGGCTTCCGCTTCAAAATTTTGGGGAGGCTTCGCCGGGTCATCCATACCTTCCTGTTGCCGGTTGCTTTCATAAAAATCCCTCCAGTGTTTCAATTCATTCCTGTCTGTTTTTTCAATGAAATGGGCCTGGTTTTTTTGGGTGAACCCTTTGAATAGGGAACTGGCACTGGCTGCCGATTTTTTTTCTTCGGTGAAAGGCTGCTGAACAGAGGATAATTGTTGAATTGATGCATCGAGGTCGAAATCCAGGGTGGGGGTAATGCTGAACTGGGCCAGTGCATGCTTGATCGCGGCCTGAACAAATGCATACACAATTTTCTCGTCTTCAAATTTTATCTCCTGTTTTGTCGGGTGCACGTTTACATCTACCTGCGTAGGATCGAGGTCAATGAATAATACATACAGGGGAAAACTGTCCGGAGGAATCATCTGCTGGTAGGCATTCATCACAGCATGGTTCAGGTAAGGGCTCTTGATAAACCGGTTGTTGACAAAAAAATACTGGTCACCCCTTGTTTTCTTTGCCGTTTCAGGTTTGCCCACAAAACCGTAAATGTTCATGTAATCGGTCTCTTCCTTTACCGTCACCAGTTTTGCATTGTAATTGTTACCCAGCAATTGCATGATCCTTTGTTTCAGGCTGCCGGCTTCCAGGTGAAAAATCTGCTGGCCATTACTGGTAAGGGAAAAGAATATTTCAGGAAAGGCCAGCGCAACACGGGTAAACTCATCCACGATATGCCGCATTTCAGCCGCATTGCTTTTCAAAAAATTCCGTCTGGCCGGTACATTGAAAAAAAGGTTCTTCATGGCTATACTCGTACCGTTGATCGCAGCAACAGGTTCCTGTTTTACCACCTGGCTGTTTTCGATCTCAATATAAACGCCGTCTTTATCTTCAGGTTTTTTTGTTTTCAGCACAACCTGGGCTACAGCGGCAATGGAAGCCAGGGCCTCGCCCCTGAATCCCATTGTTTTGATATGAAAAAGGTCATCGATGCTTTGGATCTTTGAAGTGGCATGTCGCTCAAAACACATACGGGCATCGGTTTCACTCATGCCCCTGCCGTTATCGATCACCTGGATCAGCGACTTCCCCGCATCATTGATGATCAGTTGGATTTCGGAGGCACCGGCATCCACTGCATTTTCTAATAATTCCTTGACAGCACTCGAAGGCCGTTGAATGACTTCTCCGGCCGCTATCTGGTTGGCAATATTGTCAGGTAATAATAAAATCGTATCAGACACTTCCGTTTCTCCTTTCGCCTCAAAAATACGGCATTTGCAGGGTTGTGATTTACTTAACGGTACCTTTCTGTAAAAGGGCTAATTTTATTATAAAATATCAACGAAATGCAGCGTGGTTTCCGGTTTATTTGTTTTTTATTTTTATTGGTCTCCATACGGGTTACTGCACAGGAGGTGGTCGACCCTTTTGAGGACCAATGGGTGGATAGTGTTTTCAGGTCTTTGGATAAAGAAGAGAAGATTGCCCAACTGATGGTCATCAGGGCACATTCTGATAAAGGCGATGCGTATGCGGAAGCAGTGGCCGATATCATCCGGACTTATAATGTCGGTGGTTTGTGTTTTTTCCAGGGAGGGCCCGTCCGGCAGGCGCATTATACCAATTATTACCAGTCAATCGCAAAAACCCCCTTGCTCATCACCATCGATGGTGAATGGGGGCTTGGCATGCGGCTTGACAGCGTGACAAAATTTCCTTACCAGTTAACAATGGGGGCCATCGATGATCCGAAACTGGTTTACCAGATGGGGGTAGAAGTTGGTAACCAGTGCAAGCGGATGGGCATACAGGTGAACTATGCACCGGTAGTGGATATCAATAATAATCCCGATAACCCGGTAATTGGATACCGCTCATTCGGGGAAGACAAGTATAAAGTGGCCTCCCTGGGGGTTGCCTATATGAAAGGGATGCAGGATGCCGGGATCATGGCTTGTGCCAAACATTTTCCCGGGCATGGGGATGTGGCGGTAGATTCGCATCTCGACCTTCCTGTCATCAATAAATCGAGGGAGGCCCTTGACTCCTTGGAGCTTTTCCCTTTTAAGGAAATGTTCAGGGAAGGCGTAAGTAGCGTTATGATCGCACATCTTTCTGTGCCCGCCATCGACAATACAGCCAATAAAGCCACCTCCATTTCAAAGAATGCAGTGACAGGGCTTTTAAAAGAAGAAATGGGATTCCGGGGACTCACCTTCACCGATGCTCTCGAAATGAAGGGGGTGGCAAAATATTTTCCCGGTGGCACCATCGCAGTTGAAGCCTTGATAGCCGGGAATGATATGCTTTGCCTGCCTGAAAGCGTACCGGATGCTATCGATGCCATTAAAAAGGCCATCCGCGCAAAAAAGATAGGTTGGGATGATATTGATGAAAAGGTTTTAAAAGTCTTACATGCCAAATACAGGTCGGGGTTGAATAACTGGCAACCGGTGATTACGGATAACCTTGTGGCTGACCTCAATGCCAGGACGGATGTTGTAAGGTCCCTGATCGCACAACATACCCTTACACTTGTAAAAAGTGATGCAGCCGAATTACCCGACTTAAAGAATAAGCGGATTGCCTATGTTGGGGTCGGATGCCAGGCACTGAATAATTTAGGAAAAAGGCTGCAACTGGAAAATGATGCAGATACCTACCTGCTTTCGTATAAAGATGGTACGGCTGTGGCTGATTCAATTCATGCTGCCATCGAAAAAGAGCAATACGACCTCCTGGTTATCGGTATCCATGATTACAGTCTGCGGCCTGCCAATAATTATAATATCAGCGAAGTGGCCTCGGACCTGGTTCGGAAATTACAGGCATTCAACAGTACGACCCTGGTATTTGGCAATGTCCTGGCTTTGAAAAATTTCTGTGATGCAAAAACCCTGGTGGCCTGTTACCAGGATGATGAAATTACCAGAGAAGTGGCTGCCGACCTTTTACAGGGTTATATAACGCCCAAAGGAACCCTCCCCGTATCTGTTTGTAATTTTCCTTATGGCACCGGTTTGGTGTATGATAAAAAAAGCGGCCCGCCTGTCCTGGATGCCATGGCGAGATTCAGCGCAATTGATTCGATCGCCCTTGATGCGATCGATAAAAAGGCGATACCCGGCTGTGTCATACTCGCAGCAAAAGATGGGGCCATCATTTACCAGAAAGCATTTGGAACAATTTCGTACGATAGTAAAGAGCCTGTAAGGCCCGGCGACCTGTATGACCTGGCATCAGTAACCAAGGTCTCCGCCACCACCCTGGCCGTTATGAAACTCTATGAACAGGGGAAACTGGACCTGAAAAAAAAGATCGGTGATTACCTGCCCTGGGTCAGGGGCACCAATAAGGCTAACCTCTATATACATGATATTTTACTGCACCAGGCAGGTCTGGTTCCTTTTATTCCATTTTACAAAGAGGTGATCGATTCTGCAAACGGTTTGCCTTCGCCTGTATATTTTTCAGACCATCCTGCAGGTGATTTTACCATCAGGGTCGCAGCGCATCTTTATTTGCGAAAGGATTATGAGGATACGATCATCAGCCGTATCCTGCAAAGTGATCTTGGCCCGAGGGGCAGGTATGTATACAGCGATAATGACTTTATTTTCCTTGGTAAGATTGTGGAAGCGATAAGCGGCATGTCATTGGACGCATATGTGTATGAACATTTTTATAAAAAGATGGGGCTGGTTACAACAGGGTTCTTACCCCGGAAAAGGTTTGCGGTCAGCAGGATAGTACCCACCGAACTGGAAACCCATTTCCGCAACCAGCTGATCAGGGGGGATGTGCATGATGAAGGGGCTTCGATGATGGGAGGTGTTGCCGGGCATGCCGGTCTCTTTTCTGATGCCTATGACCTTGCCACTTTGTACCAGATGTTGCTCAATGGCGGAGTGATGAACGGGAAAAGGTACCTGAGCAGTGAAACCATAAAATTATTTACTGCTTATGGCAGTACCGAAAGCCGTCGGGGCCTCGGATTTGATAAACCCGAAAGAAAATTAAGGAGGGGCCAGGACCCTTATCCCTGTGAGAATGCCTCGCCCCGCACTTTTGGCCATACCGGATTTACAGGAACCTGTGTTTGGGTTGATCCCCAGTATAACCTGGTATATGTATTCCTGTCAAACAGGGTCAACCCCTCCCGGAATAACCGCATGTTTGCCGAGATGAATATCCGTGGTAAGATCCAGGATATTATTTATGCTGCTATAAAATGATAGGATCCTGGCTGCTCTTCATGGCAATGGAGATGCTTTCGTCGGCTGACCGGGTATGTTCTCTTCCGGAAGTTTCAACAGAATTTTTTTGATTTCCGTAAAATGATTCCAGGGAATAAAATGGCCGGCACCTTTTAAGATCGTTACATCCACCAGGGGTGCATTGACCAGCATCCTTCCTGCATAATCTGCATTCCCTACCGGAACCATATTATCCTTATCTCCATGAATGATCCAAACCGGGCAATGAATTTTGGAAAAATCATCTTTAAGTTTCACCAGGTCCTTTTTCAGGTACCAGAGTTCCTGGTTGGCCGGTTCCATGGCCCCGGGTACCAGGTATTGGAGAGGTGTGTTGATCAGCCAGGGCCGCCATTTTTCGGGCTTTTCTTCACCGGGGTCAACTGAACCGGCCAATAAGATAATCCCGGCAAAACTGCCCGGATGGGCTGCCTCCAGTTTAACAGCAACCGGACCACCGAGTGAATGCCCGATAACATACATAGGTTGGCCATTGGAAATTGAATCAATGATGGGACGGATCAGACGGGACTGATCGTCCAGGTTTTTGGCTTCACCAAATTCACTGTATCCAAAACCGGGTCGGTCAATTGCCACCATCCTGAAAGCAGCCAGCAGTTCCTTATCCATCAGGTATCGTTCAAATGCAGTCCAGCTCCCCGGGGATCCATGTACAAAAAACAAGGTAGGTAAGCTGTCACTGCCTGTGGAAACATAATGCATCTTATAGCCATCCACATCGATGTAATGGGTCTGTAATGCGACGCCGGCATTGGTGAATTTCACGGTTGCCTGGGCATCACTGATCCTGAATTTCATGCAGCTTTGGGCCAGGATCACCCATAGGGCCAATAGTAGTAGTAGGAAAAAAGACAGCTTTCTCCATCGGTGGTTTCTTAACATGCGAATAAATATTAAATCTAATAAAAAACCCCTCATTTTTCGGGGAGGGGTTGGTTAATCATTATTTATTTTTTCTGGGCTTGGGCGGTCTTTGTTGGTTTCCCCTGGGCGGGTTGGGTTGCTGTCCACCGCCACTTCCCTGTCTTCTTTGTTGCTGCTGGGGTCTGCGATGATGTTGCTGTTGTTGTTTGTTTTTTCTTTTCCGGTCAGCTTTTTCCAGGCTTCGGAGACTTATTTGCCCTACAACATCTACAAATTCAGGTTCTACTTCTTTGGGTTTGGAACTGGTCACATCAACCGCTTCAAGTTCATCCGGAATGATATTCTGCCGGTTCAATGATTTTATTTTTACGACCCTTTCAATCGGAACGGGATATTGCTTCGAACTGTCGGGCAGCATATACCACATCAGGTTTTTGAAGATATCCTTTTTGATGAGGTGGGCCGTTCCTTTGGCAACCTGGATGGAATCGCAGTCATTTGGGAAGCCCTGTAAAGCATCCAGGTAGGTGTCCAGCTCGTAATTAAGACAGCATTTCAATCGTCCGCACTGGCCGCTCAGTTTTGTCTGGTTGATGGAAAGGTTCTGGTATCGGGCAGCGGCCGTGTTCACCGATTTAAAATCGGTCAGCCAGGTGCTGCAACAGAGCTCGCGGCCACAACTGCCGATTCCGCCCACCTTTGAGCTTTCCTGCCGGGCACCGATCTGGCGCATTTCCACTTTCACTTTAAACTCGGAAGCATATACTTTGATCAGTTCCCGGAAATCAACCCTTCCGTCGGCGATATAAAAAAATGTGGCTTTTCTTCCATCAGCCTGGAATTCCACCTCACTGATCTTCATGTCCAGTTTCAATTGCTTTGTAATGGCCCTTGCGCGGATCAGGGCATCTTTTTCGCGGGTCTTTGTATGTCGCCAGGTATCAATATCCCTGTCGCTGGAGGGGCGTAATACCTTCTTGATCTCATCACTGTTTTCCTTGATCCCCCTTTTTTTCAATTGCAGCCTGACGATTTCCCCGGTGAGGGATACCTCCCCAACATCAAAACCACTAACACCTTCCACGGAAACATAATCCCCTTTTTCAAAATGATTGAGTGTGTTGTTGCGAAAGAAATCTTTCCGGCTACCATTGTTGAAACTCACTTCTATGACCCGGCAGGCGCTTTCCGTATCCACCATCGGGAGGTTGTTCAGCCAGTCGTAAGCATTCATCCTGTTGCAACCACCCGAACTGCATCCGCCATTGCTTTTACAACCGTTTGGAGTTCCTGTACCGCAATTACTGCAACTCATGTATTCATTATGATTAAAGTAAGATAATGGGGAAAATGATGAAACCGGCTGCAGAATGTCTATGAAACCTTTGTTGCGTCGCACTCTTGTACTTTCATATCGCTATGCAGCAATCACTGCATCAATAGCCCTATAAGTATGAAAAACAGACACAAAAGATGTAATCGACTTTCAAATCAGCACCGGTTCTTTCTCCCTTTTTTTGACCCCCTTTCTTCACCCTTTCCTGAAACCGCCGGGTCATTGGTTCAAAAATACAATTTTCCGGCAAGGGAGGCTAAATTTTTAGTTTCGTCCCCATCCGCCTGTTTTTCAGGCCAGCACGGTCTGGTCCTGGATGATATGATAGATCTTGATCGTTAGGGCATGGAACAGCATCTTCGCATTAGCATTTCTTTCAATATAATAACTGGCCCTGTCCAGCTCTTCTATGATGGATTGTTGCTGAGAAATATTGGCTATTTTATTCAGCCGGCTGGCAAAATCAAATTCATTTTCCGGCATTTTCAAGTTTTGGAAGTCCTGCTTTAGGGTACGAAGCCTGACGGCCTGTTCCAGTAAATGGTTAAAATACCGGAGAAATTGTTTTTGTTTCTCCCTTCCCAGCCGGCTGATCTCCTCCACCCAACGGGTTTGGGCCACCGGGCCGGTTTTCAGGATAGCGTTTAACCATTCCCGCAACAGGGACTGCCAGTCTTCTTCTGCATGTTGCAATAAATGCAGGGCTTCCCGGTAATTCCCTTCACTGATGCCCGCAATTTGCCGGGCTGTTTCCGGTGCTGTATTGTTTCTTTCAACCAGTCCATTTTCAATATCCGATACTCCTAATGGGGGGATTTTTACCAGCTGGCACCGGGAAAGGATGGTCGGTAATGAAAGAGATTCGTTTTCAGCTACCAGGATAAATAATGTATTGGGTGGCGGCTCCTCTATGAGCTTTAAAAGTTTATTACCCTCATTACCCAGGTATTCCGGCATCCACATGATCAGGATCTTGTACCCGCTTTCAAAACTTTTCAGGTTCAGCTTACGGATGATATCATTACATTCCGCAGCGGTGATATTCCCCTGTTTATTGTCGGCGCCGATAAACTGGAGCCAGTCATAAATATTACCATAGGGGTAACTGATAAAAAATTCCCGCCATTCAGCTATATAATCATTGCTGACCGGGGCTGTTCCCGGTTTTTTTGTTACAACGGGAAAAGAAAAATGAATATCCGGATGAACCAACTGCTGGGTTTTGAAACAGGAAGGACAGTTGCCACAGGCATCCCCGGGCAGTAGCTTGTTGACCGGCAGGGCTTCCTCGGCAAATAAGCGGGATCCGGTATCTGCCGTTTCCTTGTTACCCGCTCTCCTTTCACAGACAATATACTGGGCCAGTGCTGTGGCCAATGACAAGGCCCCACTGCCTTCCTTACCCAGGAACAATAAAGCATGGCTGAGCCTGTTATGCTGAACCAGTTCCGTAAGGTTTTTTTTAACCCCGGCCTGCCCTATGATTTCGCGGAAAAGCATTTGAGCGAAAATAAATGATATGACATTAAAAAAGCGCTGGTTTTATCCAGCGCTTAAAAAAAAACGAAATGGGTATTAATTGAGATATTTTAAGATTTCTTCACTCTGGGGCTGTGTGCTGGGTGCAAAAGTGGCAATCAGCTCTCCTTTTTCATTGATGAGAAACTTGCCGAAATTCCAGGTCACCGGATTTTCAAAGCCCTTTTTAGCCGCTTCATCTTCGAGGTATTTATACAATGGGAAGATATCCTTTCCTTTTACTGAAACCTTATCCGCCATGGGAAAGGTAACACCATAATTCTTTTTACAGAAGCTGGCAATTTCATCGCTGGTTCCCGGTTCCTGGCCACCAAAATTATTGGCCGGGAAGCCAATGATCACCAGTTTATCCTTGTACTTTTCATACAGTTTTTCCAGGCCGTCATATTGAGGGGTGTTGCCGCATTTGGAAGCGGTATTGACAATAAGGATCTTTTTGCCTTTGTATTGGGCAAAATCGATTTCATTCCCCAGCAACCCGGGCACTTTAAAATCATAGATCGAACTGACTGATAAGCTGAGTGAAAATACCATGGTGAGGATAAAAGTTTTCATACAATGATTTTTACTGTTACGATTTCACAACAAATGTCGGGATCATAAAGTTCTCTATTTGGCCGGATAATTGGAAAAAATTCTTTCGGACCCATTATTGTTTTTCAAAACAGCCCAGGTCGGGCAGGCCAACAGGCCGGGGTGCCCCGTCAAGATCAATGGCAATTGCTGAAGCCGATCCGGCTTCCAGGGCGGGGGAACCTTCTTTTAGCCGGAAGCTATAATAGTGTTTCGAGGTGTTGATACTATCAAATAGGGGGGGGTGGTTATAGATCACCTGTGCAATGGAGACATCGGCAGGTGTGTTCACCAGTTTCCATAAAATATGGTCAAAGGAAACATTGAATACGGTATTCCCGGAACGGCCCACCACTACTTCATCATCCACAAGGCCATTTTCTCCCCAGAAGATACAATTCGAAAAATCCGCCCTGAGGTCAGCAGCAACAGGACTGTTATCAATAACAATATAATTGGTCAGCAATAAGACCGGGTCCCTGTGCAGGATATAACTATTCGAATAACTGACCACGGTACAATGTGTAAACTGGTAATCACCGCCCTGTGCCAGCAACAGGTTTTTGCCACAATTACTGATCAGGCAGTTCCTGGCATTGATGGAGGAGTGGAGGGAAACGATACCGGCATCATAGGCATTATCAATGATACATTCCTGCAAACTGATTTTGGGATTGGCATTGGCAGGAATACCCTGAACAGCAATGGCCTGGTAGGCGTTCCTGATCACGGCATATCGTAACGTATTGTCTTTACTGGATGCAGTAAAAAACATACCCGGCCATCCGGCCGGAAAATCTTTATAGGGTTCATCCAGCCTGTCGCCAATAAAATAAACCCTGTCCGCAGTATCCTTTTCACCATTCACCTCTAAAGTACCATCAATGATCAATGGAGCATTGGCATGTACATAGATCCGGCAACCCTTATTGATAGTGAGGGTGTTGTTTTCCCGGACGTGAAAGGAACCCAGTATTACATAGGGGAGATCATTATTCCATGTTTCATTGGCAGTGATCACTTTGTCGCGTAAAAAATGGGCATTCTGACCCCAGGCTTCCAGTTGTACCCATCTTTCTGTTCCATTATAACTGATGGCGATACTGTCCTGCAGGACAAAAGGAAGATTGGCCGTGGTTTGACTGATGCTGACATTGACAAAAATATAGGTGCTGTCTCCGGGCGCTAATTCCAGGTTACTGATCAGGGGCCCCGGGGACCCGTCAGCATTTATTTTAAAAGCGGAGGAATTGCCTCCCATTAACCTGATGGAAGAGATCCTGAGTCTTTGCTTATTATCATTCCGGAGGGTCAGGAACTGTGTAATAGATCCGAAGCTCGTGAAAACCGTATCGTATTTAAGCGTATCGGATGAAATCGTAACACGGGCATCCGCACTCGTAATAAAACTTTCTTTTTTACAGGAAAGAACTATGAACAGGAAGGATATGGATAGTAGTCCGGCGGTCTTCATAAGTTCAAAAATAATTCAACAAACTGACAAACGCTAATGTGCGGTATAGCAAAGCGTGGCAATACTCAGCCTGCCATTTCCGATCTTGAGGAGTTCCTGTCCGCAGGCTTCCAGCGTGGTGCCCGTCGTTACCACATCATCGATTAACAGTAAATGTTTGCCCGAAGCGGAATCAGGATCATCCAACCTGAATTTACCGGCGATATTCTGCCAGCGTTCTATCCTTGTTTTTTGGGTTTGCGTCACGGTGGGCTGTGGCCTGGATACAATATTGTTCAGTATGGGGATCCCGGTAACGGCTGTAATACCCTCGCAGAGAAGAGCAGCCTGGTTATATCCCCTTTTTCTTTCACGGGCAGGGTAGAGGGGTAAAGGTACCAGTGCATCAATATCATTAAAACGGTTGGTTTGTAACAGGGACAGTCCCATCAGTCTTCCCAATTGAAGGCCCAGGTTCCTGTTTCCCCTGTATTTCAATTCATGCATCAATTGCTGTATCAGCGATTCCTTTGTAAAGTAATACTGGGCGGCAGCCTGTACCAGGGGCAGCCGTCCCCAGAAAATCTTTTCAACGGGGTTATTGGCGTGAAAAATAAAATTTGTTTCCGGCAATGCTTCCAGGCATTGAAAACAGATGGAACTGTCAGTTGGCAGCAGGTCGCTACCGCAACCGGAACAGACATGGGGAAATATCAATTGTAACAGCGATGCCTGTATTGTTTTTAATGCCTGCATCATGAAAAAAGATATTGGTAAACCTCCTCCACCTTGCCCATTGTTATTACTTCAATATTGAATTTTTGTCGGGCCAGCCCTTTTTGGTTATACCGGGATACTATTATTTTTTCAAAGCCAAGTTTTTCCGCCTCGGCAATTCTTTGTTCAATCCTGTTGACGGCCCTTATTTCTCCGCTTAATCCGATTTCACCGGCAAAGCAGATATGTTGTGGCAATACCACATCTTCATAGGATGATAAAAGAGCGCATAGAACAGCCAGGTCAATGGAGGGGTCTTCTACTTTTATACCACCGGCGATATTGAGGAATACATCCTTAATGCCAAAATGAAACCCCCCTCTTTTTTCCAGGACCGCTAATAATAATTGTAAGCGGCGAAGATCAAAACCACTAACAGTTCGCTGGGGCGTGCCATACACCGACTGGGTGACCAGTGCCTGCACTTCTATCAGCAGCGGCCGAAGCCCTTCGATGGTAGCTGCAATGGCAATTCCACTCAGGCTGTCTTCTTTCTGCGTGATCAGAATTTCACTGGGATTGGTAACCGCTTTCATACCGGCATCTGTCATTTCATAGATGCCCAGTTCGGCGGTGCTGCCAAACCTGTTTTTCAGTGTCCTGATGATACGGTATGCATAATGCCGGTCTCCCTCAAATTGTAACACGGTATCCACCATGTGTTCGAGGATCTTTGGACCGGCGATGCTCCCGTCCTTTGTAATATGTCCAATCAAAAAGACAGGTGTATCCGTTTCCTTGGCAAACCGTTGAAATTCTGCTGCACTTTCCCGTATCTGGGAAACACTTCCGGGTGAAGATTCAATAAATGGAGTATGCAGGGTTTGAATGGAATCAACAATGACAAGATCCGGCTTTAGTTTTTTTATCTCCTGGAAAATTACCTGGGTGGAGGTCTCCGTCAGCAAATAAAATTTTTCATTGGAAAGGTGAAGCCGGTCCGCCCTCATTTTTATTTGTTGTTCACTTTCCTCCCCGCTAACATAGAGGGTCGTAATTTCTTTTAAGGCAAGACCATTTTGCAGAAAAAGGGTCGATTTCCCTATACCCGGTTCCCCGGCAATCAGTACCAGGCTGCCGGCAACGATCCCTCCGCCAAGAACACGGTTCAATTCATTGTCAGCAGTTTTAAAACGCCTTTCTTCGGTGCCTTCAATATCGATGATGGAAATTGTTTTATTCGTTCTCTTTCCCGACTTGTATTCTTTCCATCCGGTTTCTGTCTTTTTATTTTCTTTTTGGACCTGTTCCTCGATAAATGTATTCCATTGTCCGCAGGACGGGCATTGCCCAACCCATTTTACACTTTCATATCCGCAGTTTTGGCAAAAAAATGAAGACCTGATCTTACTCATGATCTAAAGATAAATCTTCAACCGCGATGTTAATCCAATAAATAAACGATGTTATAAAAGAAAAAAAGCGGGGGGAAACGAGGTCGGTGGGGGTACAAAAAATCCGGCCCGATAAAATTCAACTTTTTGAAAAAAAGTGAAAAGTAAAAAGGGCCAATCTTGCGATTGACCCTTTTACTTACTAACCCATTAAATTCTGGTACTAAGTTACAAATCTGTGGTAGATAACAAAATTAATTTTTCCTCCTGTTGATAACTTTTAGCGTAAAAATCAGGGTATTTAACAGGATTGATTTATCGAAAATACTTATTTAAACTATTTATAATCAATTATATATAATTTAAATAAATTTTATTTATTATTTTCATAAATCCCGGGTAAATTTTTTTCTCTTCTCGAAACGAAGACTTTCGTAGATGACAAAACGACTGTTTGTTCAGGCGGTGAATGACAAGCCTTCCTGAAACAAATTTTGGATTCAGATTTGATCTTTAAAAAACAAAAAATTGCGATATGACACCTGGTATTATGTTGGTTTCCCTGGTTTTTGTTTTGATCAGTGTAGGCGTCTCCCTGGTATTAAAGGGTAAGTTTAGCCGGTATGCCAAGATCCCGCTTTCAAATGGCCTAACGGGCAGGCAGGTGGCGGAAAAAATGTTAAGGGAAAACGGGATTACAGACGTTACGGTAACATCGGTGCAGGGTTTTTTGAGTGATCATTATAATCCTATCAATAAAACCATCAACCTGAGCCCTGAAGTGTACGGCAGCAGCAGTATTGCCGCCGCAGCAGTGGCTGCTCACGAGTGCGGGCATGCTGTGCAGCACGCCCGGGCCTATAGCTGGTTGATGATGCGTAGCCGCCTGGTACCCATTGTTCAGTTCAGTTCCGGGATCATCAATATAGTGCTGCTGATCGGTGTTATCATGGCTTTTTCGGGTAATAATTTTCTGTTATTGGTGGGGATCATCCTCCTTTCCCTGACCGTATTGTTTTCACTCATTACCTTACCCGTTGAGTTTGATGCCAGCAGGAGGGCGCTCCAATGGTTGAACCAGACAAATGTTACCAGTGCCGGTGAGTATCCCAAGGCAAAGGATGCCTTAACCTGGGCAGCCATGACCTACCTGGTGGCAGCATTGGCAGCGTTGGTCAACCTTGTACAGTATATCCTGTTGTACCTGGGCAGCCGTGACAGGAATTAAAGTAAGGGGCTGATTCAGAGTTTGATCTCTTCTTCATTCCGGTCAAAAAAATGAAATTCGGTAAGATGGTAGTTTGTATTGGCTACCATTTTAAAAGACTTCTTAAACCGCCTTTTCCAGGCAGATTTCTTGCTCCAGATCCAGCCCTTCGTCAGGTAGGCATACATGATAGGGCTCACCACCAGGGTAAGATGGTTATGCTGATGGGTGAAAAGATAATTGAGGTTCTTTTCTATTTCGTCTTCCAGGATCAGGGTGGAAGTGATTTTACCCGTGCCGTTACAACTGGGGCAAACCTCCTGTGTATTGATATTCATTTCGGGTTTCATGCGTTGCCGCGTGATCTGCATCAGCCCGAATTTAGAGATGGGGAGAACCGCATGCTTGGCCCTGTCGGGTTTCATGAATTCTTCCATCGCCTCCATGAGTCTTCGTTTGTTCTCCGGCAGTTTCATATCGATAAAATCTGCGACAATGATCCCGCCAAGATCACGGAGCCTTAACTGCCTGGCAATTTCTTCTGCTGCCTCAAGGTTTGTCTCCAGCGCATTTTGTTCCTGGTTATTGCCCACGCTTTTATAGCCGCTGTTGATATCGATCACATGCAGGGCTTCGGTGTGTTCAATGATCAGGTAGGCGCCGCTATTCAGATTGACCGTTTTGCCAAACGAGGCTTTCACCTGTTTGGTGATACCAAAATGATCAAATATCTGCTGGCCGTTCTGGTAGAAAGAAATGATATCCTGTTTTTCCGGCGCAATGCGCTGGATATAGGATTTCGTATCATTGAAGATGTTCTTGTCATTGATTACGATCCTGTTAAAACTCTCATTCAGCAGGTCCCTCAGCATACTATGGGTCTTGGTTTGCTCGCTCAGGATCTTGCTGGGTGCCGTGGCTCCTTTCAGGTTTGACTGAATGGTTGCCCAGGTGGCCACGAGGGAGGACAGGTCCTCATGTAATTCTGAAGTATTCTTCCCTTCGGCGGCTGTACGGACAATCACACCAAAGTTTTTGGGTTTGATGGCCTCAACGATTTTCTGCAGTCTTTTCCTTTCTTCTGAAGAATGTATTTTTCTGGAAACAGCAACGATATTGTTAAAAGGGGTAATGACGATAAACCTGCCCGGCAGCGAGATCTCACAACTGAGCCGGGGACCTTTGGCCGCGATCGGTTCTTTTAAGATCTGTACCAGCACATGGGGTTTTCCGCCCAGCACCTCATTGATCTTTCCTGTTTTTACAATTTCCGGTTCCACCTGGAATTTACCAAAATCAAGTCCGTTTTCAGATTTATCATTGATACAGGCCGTGGTAAACTTCAGCAAAGATTTGGCATAGGGGCTTAAATCGGTGTAATGCAGGAAGGCGTCTTTTTCAAATCCCACATCAACGAATGCGGCATTGAGACCGGGAATGAGCTTCTTTACTTTTCCCAGGTAAAGGTCGCCCACGGCAAAACTAGCATCACTTCTTTCATTGTGAAGTTCTACCAGCTTTTTTTCTTCCAGCAGCGCTATTTCTACACCCTGCGGCGCTGCATTAATGATAAGTTCTTTGTTCACTACAGAACGTTAATTGTGTAAATACAAACTTGTTCCTGATAAGGCTGATTACTGGCAAACTGTACGAAGGCAAAGGATCAGGATAGGGTTATTGGGGCAAATTGACGGGAAAACACACGTACAGAAAGCAATCAGTAGCTGAAACTGCCCCGGTTCTACCGGGGCAATATCTTAGCTGAAAAAGAACTTACTTGTTCTTTTTCTTATGTCTGTTCTTTCTCAGTCTTTTCTTTCTTTTGTGCGTCGCAATTTTATGACGCTTTCTTTTTTTACCACAAGGCATAATAAATGATTTAATAATTAATTTATAAAATAAGGTCGGGTTATTTGTTTAATTCATCAATCCGTTGCTGAAGCTGGACCTTCCAGTCTTCTTTCTTCACAAGGGGCAGCAGTTTTGTATACAGGGCCGCCGCATTTTCCTTCTTTCCTTCTTTTTCGTATTCGTCTGCAATATTCACGATCATCAGCAGGGCTTCCATATTCTCTTTATCTGCCGATAGTACCCTTTCAAAACGGTCAACCGCTTTTTCATATTGTCCTGAAATCAGGGATCCATATCCCAGCATCATTTGACCATAAATATTGGTACTGTCTTTTTCTACTACTTCCCTGATCAGCCGTATCCCTTCCATGGGCATGGCTGCAATGCCTCCAAAGAGATAACAGGACCCCAGTCCCACTTTTGAAGAATCATTGTTCGGATTGATTTTCAAAGATCTTTCAAACAGGTCCTTTGCCTGTAAGGCTTCCCATTTCCTGAGCCGGACATCACTTTCATCCCTTACGCTATCTAACAGCAAATGGGCGGCAAAGGTGAGGTTTTTTTCCGAATTTTCCAACCGGGCTGCTTCTGCTGTATACCAGGCAAAGGGAACAAAAGCCCGTACCGAATCTCTCCAGAAATGGGATAACTGATGATAAATATCAATCTTTTGGCCCTGGATATCGCCCCTTTTAAGTGAATTTTCGAGTAACAATAATTGGCTTAATTGCCCGGGCGAAAGGCTGGATCTGGCCGCTTCCAGTACTTGTTCTGTACTAAGGTCATCATTTGCTGCCTGTTGATTATCAATAGCTTTTTTTGGAGGAATCTCATCCCTGAACAGGAATAGTGCAATAACCAAAACAATACCACCCCCGGCTGTAATCCACTGATTTTTCTTCAATTTTCATTCAATTTCATAACAAAGTTACCATAACCTTGCAAAGGAAACGGAAATATGAAAAATATTAATAAAGCCTTTTGAAACTATCCAAAAGGCCCTATTGAATATTATACTTAATTGTTATTTAATTCGTCTCTGTCTGAGTCTGAATTTTCGGGCAGATTGGTGATTTTTTTCACCTCAGCTACAAACTCTTTTGCAGGTTTGAAAGCCGGAATATAATGTTCAGGGATATGAACAGCAATATTCTTTTTAATGTTACGGCCGATCTTGGCGGCTCTTTTCTTGGTAATAAAGCTACCAAAGCCCCGGATATAAATATTCTCACCCTTTGAGAGTGAATCTTTTATCTCTTTAAACATGGTTTCAAGAGTAACTAATACATCTACTTTAGGAATTCCGGTTTTTTCCGAGATGTGGTTTACCAAATCAGCTTTTCTCATTGTTTAATGATTTAGCAGTTTATTTTTTTACAATATATGACAAAATTCTATGATAGTCAATAGGATATGAACTTTTTTTTATTCTGCCCCGTTTTGGTACTTCAGATCACCCGGTTTAATATTGCTTTTTCAGCAAAAAACATGGACACAAAACCAGCTTCTATTAATTTGTTCTCCATCAGGCTTTTAAAATGGAACAGGGAAAAAAATACCCGGAAAATGCCCTGGAAAGGGGAAAAAGATCCCTATAAGATCTGGTTGAGTGAGATCATACTGCAGCAAACAAGGGTTGAACAGGGCTGGGATTATTATAAAAAGTTCACCAAAGCATTTCCCACGGTTAAAAAACTTGCCACTGCATCGGAGAAAGAAGTCTATAAGATGTGGGAAGGTCTTGGGTATTATTCAAGGTGCAAAAACCTGATCCTGACGGCCCGCTATATCGCAAATGAATTGAAAGGAAAATTTCCGGAACAATATGAGGAGATCATTCAACTGAAAGGTGTGGGAAACTATACAGCTGCCGCTATTGCTTCCTTTGCGTATAACCAGCCTTATGCAGTATTGGATGGAAATGTTTTCAGGGTCTTATCAAGGATATTCGGGGTCGATATTCCTGTCGACTCACAAGAGGGAAAGAAATATTTTACCGCGCTGGCCAACCAGTTACTGGATAAAAAGAAAGCAGGGGCCTATAACCAGGCCATCATGGATTTTGGTGCTGTCATCTGTAAACCGGTGACGCCTGTCTGCGGGGAATGTCCCTTTAAAAGAAATTGTTTTGCCTATAAGGAAAAACGGGTAAACGATTTTCCTGTAAAATCAAAAAAAATACGGATCCGTGAAAGGAGATTTTATTACCTCGTCATTACCTACAGGGATAAATATATCATCGCTCCCCGGAAGGAAAAGGATATTTGGCAGCATCTCTATGAATTTCCACTTCTTGAATCCGATCAGGAACTGAATAGCCGGCAGGTGGCAGAGCTGGCTGTTCAAAAAGAAATATTACCGGCAAAAACGGGTAATGGTTTCATTACTTTTTCTGATATCTACGTGCAACAACTCACCCATCAAAGGATCTATGCCCGGTTTCTGCGCCTGAAGCTGGATAAAAAACCTTTGTTACCGGCCGGTAGCCAGCTGGTGCCCGGGAAAAAACTCTCCGGTTTTGCATTTCCGAGAATCATCACAGTTTACCTGTCAGAGAATCTCATGTGAAAGTCTTTTAATTTGTTAATCGGGCGGTAAATTTCATATTTCCCGATAAAAAAAATTAATTTTAAAGGGCTTTATGAATCTGAACCGTTAAAAAATCTATGAGTATGAGAGGCGTAAACAGGGTAATGTTGATCGGAAATCTCGGGAAGGATCCTGATGTACAGGTGCTGGAAGGCAATATTGCTGTGGCAAAATTTCCTTTGGCAACGACAGAAACATTCAAGGACCGGTCTGGAAAACTGGTATCACAAACGGAATGGCACACGGTTGTTCTATGGAGAGGATTGGCAGAACTGGCGCAGAAATACCTTCATAAGGGTAGCCTTGTCTATATAGAAGGCCGGTTAAGGACCAGAAGCTGGGATGATAAGGACGGGAACAGGAAATTTGCTACCGAAGTAGTGGGCGATAACCTGATTATGCTGGATAAAAGAAATGATGGCCCTGCACATCCCGGAGGGGAACATGGCCATGGAGAGGGTTTGGGCGATTCGGATGCCCCGCCGGACGGTCACCAGGATCATTCATTTTAGGGGTTTCGGATCAAAATGATATTTTTGTAAAATGAAATAATTACAGGCAGGTGTTTGACCTGCCTGTCTGATTATAACCGAAAAAGAAATCAGTTGGACTATCTATCGTGGTTTGATCAAATGTCGGGAACGATATCCTTTGTAATGCTGGCTGCCCAACCACAGGGGATCAATTTTCTTTTTGTATTACTCGTTGCATTGCTGGTGTTCTCATTTGTAATATCCGGCTCAGAAGTTGCCTTCTTTTCTTTGAACAGAAAGGATATCAATATGCTGAAAACCAAACAGCATACCTCAGCCCGCAAGATCATTACATTATTGGATGAGCCAAAGCAGGTCTATACTTCCCTGCTAATCGCCGGCACATTTACGAATATTACGATTATTATCCTGCTGGGCCACCTGGTTCAACAGTATTTCCCGACGGGTACCCTGGGCAGTATCATGGTCTTTTCCATCGATATCAGTTTTTATATCGAACTCTTTATAAAGGTCTGTATTATCGGGTTTATCCTGATATTTTTTGGCACCATTCTTCCCAAAGTCTGGGCCACACAAAACAATATCCGCTTTGCTTACGGTTCGGTTGTTATTGTAGAGGGACTGCACCTGTTACTGCGGAGAATCAGTGTGAGCATGGTAAAAGTGGCGGATAATATCGGTCAGCGCTTGGGCGCCAACCGGTCAGATATGAATAACCTCCAGAAACTTGACCAGGCCATCGACATATCCATCGATGACCAGACAACCATCGAAGAAAAGAATATCCTGAAAGGGATCGTGAAATTCGGCAATATCAATGTAAAACAGATCATGCGTTCAAGACTGGAAGTGAGCGGTATTGAATACAACACTCCTTTTCTGGCGCTCATAAAAAGGATCGAGGAACTGCATTATTCCCGGTTACCCGTCTTTAAGTCCAGCCTGGATGAAGTGGTAGGGGTGATCAATACGAAAGACATACTTCCTCACCTGCAGGAACCCGAAAATTATGACTGGCATTTACTGATGCGCCAGCCCTATTTTGTTCCGGAAACCAAATTAATAAAAGACCTTTTAAGGGAATTCCAGACCAAAAAAGTCCATTTTGCCGTAGTGGTCGATGAATTTGGGGGTACCAGTGGTATCGTAACCCTGGAAGATATCCTGGAAGAAGTGATCGGCGATATCAAGGACGAATTTGATGAAGAAGAAACCAGCTACGAAATGCTGGATGCATCCAACTTCATATTTGAAGGGAAAACCAAAATAACAGAAGTGTGCAGGGCCATGAAATTGCCCGTAGATACTTTTGATGAGGTAAAGGGTGACAGCGAATCGCTGGCAGGTCTGGTTCTCGAAATAGCCGGTGAATTACCCCGTATCAATGATACCATTCCCTGCGGCGATTTTGAATTCACCGTATTGGATATTGCAAAGAACCGGCTGGAAAAAGTAAAAATATCCATCATCAGAAAACCCGAATAAATACTATTGTTTAGATGCGTGTACTCCATTTTATTTTCTTCCTGGCTATAGTTTCCGCCTCCGCATGCAATAGCCCGTATACCTTTAAAAAAAGGGGGTATTTCAAAATCGATTTTCCGGAAAAACAATACCGGCTGTTTGACCAGCCCGGTTATCCCTATTCCTTCGAGTACCCCGTTTATGCCAATATCATCAAAGACAGCCTTTTTTTTGACAGTAAGGTAGATAATGATTGGTGGATCAATATTGATTTTCCAAGCTATAATGGCCGGATCCATATCAGCTATAAGAAAGTGGGAAAAAACAATTTTGATTCCCTGGTCAATGATGCATTTCAAATGTCGTATAAGCAGCATACTTACAAAGCTTCAGAGATCAATGATAGTTTAATGCGCACACCCAATGGTATTGAAGGGATATACTTTACCCTGAAAGGCAATACAGCCACTGCCAACCAGTTCTTTCTGACAGATTCCGTAAAGAACTTTCTTCGTGGCGCGCTGTACTTTGCCGCTACCCCCAACAGCGACTCCCTGAGCGTGGTGAATGACTTCTTTAAACAGGATATGCTCCACCTCATTAATACTTTTAAATGGAAATAAAATTCAGGCTTTGATAGTAATTGATAACAAGCTCATCAGCGATGACATCATAGAGAAACAGTTTATTTGTGACCTTGCAAAATGTAAGGGGGGATGTTGTGAAGAAGGGGATGCCGGTGCACCCCTGGAGGATGAGGAACTGGACACCATCCTGGAAGTTTTTGAAACGGTAAAGCCCTACCTGTCTGCTGCTTCCCTGGCTGAAATTGAGCGAAAGGGCAAATATACTTACCACCGCGAGTTTGGATGGGTAACCCCAACCCTGGGCAGTGATGCTGAAATCTGTGTATATGGTATCAGGGGGAATGACGGTGTTATTAAATGTGCATTTGAACAGGCTTATTATGATGGAAAGATCCCATGGAAAAAACCGATCAGCTGCCATTTATACCCCATTATTGCCTATAAGGGAAAGCATGGGGATTATGAACGCCTGAATTATGAACCCCGGGAGCAACTCTGCAACCCTGCCTGTGTGTTAGGTAAAAAAGAAAAGGTGCAGGTGTTCCGTTTCCTGAAAGAGGCATTGGTGCGAAAATACGGGGAGCTTTTTTATAAGGCTTTGGAAGCTATTGCTAAAAAGCAGGAAGCGGAAAAATGATTTTTCATAAGACAGTAAAGTCGGTTTTAAACCGGCATCAAAAAAGGGACAGCTGGTTCCTGGATGATTATTCGATTAACCCTTATGAAGGCTGTGGTTTTAACTGCCAGTATTGTTATGTAAGGGGAAGTAAATACGGGGAGCACCTGTCAGAAAAGATAACCCTTAAGAATGATGCGGCAGCCATCCTGGACAGACAATTGACCAACAGGGCCAGAAAGGGTCAATATGGAATCATTGCTGTGGGGTCTTCGACTGATGCCTATATGCAGGTGGAGCAGGAACTGTTACAAACCCGGGCATTACTAAACGTGATCCTGAAAAACCGGTTTCCCGTTTTTATCTCCACAAAATCGACATTGATTACCAGGGATATTGACCTTCTGCGGGAAATTGACCAATCGGCCATTCTGCCACACGATCTTCAATCAAAGCTGGGCAGGGGGGTAATCCTTTCCTTTTCCATTTCAACCCTGGATGAAAATATAGCAAGACAACTGGAGCCGGGGGCACCCCCTCCACTGCAACGACTGGATACCATGCAGAAGTTCAGCGAGGCCGGTTTCCTCGTGGGCCTAAATGCATTGCCATTACTGCCCATGATCAGCGATACGGATGCTTCCCTCTCAAAGATTGTTCAATTGGCAAAACAATATGGAGCCAACTTTCTGCTGGCAGGAGGATTAACCCTTTTTGGTGAACAGCCCGGGGACAGTAAAACACTTTATTACCGCTTTCTTCAGCAATATTTTCCGGACCTCTGTGAGCAGTATATTCAGCTGTTCGGATCCGGGTTTTCCCCCAACCGGCAATACCAGATTGCGTTGAAAAAGAAAATAGAAAAACTTTGCCTGGCATACCATTTAAAAAACAGTATCATATAACATGTCGGATCAGTTAATCGCAATACACGAAAGACTGATGGCCGCAACGACGGAGAAGGCAAAGGCTTCGATCCGGAACTTTGTCCCCCATGCAGAAAAGGTTTACGGTGTTACCATGCCTTTACTCAATGAACTGGCAAAAGAATTTAAGACCGGTGGTTTTCCATTGGTAAAGGAATTATGGAAATCCGGCGCCTACGAAGAAAGGATCCTGGCGGCTAAATTACTCGGAAAGGTTTGCCGTAAAGACCCTGTATTGTCATTACAGCTGGCAGAACGGTTTTCAAAAGATATTTCCAATTGGGCCGTGTGTGATGCCATGGGGATGCAGGCGCTGAAACCGGTTGCCGGCAAGATCCGGGAAGAGATTTTTTTACTGGCAGAAAAACTGGTCTTATCGGATAACCCCTGGCAACGCAGGTACTCGCTGGTCCTGGTGGAGGTCTTTACGAAAGACCAAACGGCAGGAAAGAGGATAGGGCGACTGGTGCAAGAACTGGAAAAGGATGAGGACTATTATGTACGGAAAGCCGTATCCTGGATAAAAAGAAACCTCTCAAAGGGCCGATAACCTATAGGGGGTTGGCGGTTCTGTATTACCTTTGCATTATGTCTGAAAATGCTGCATCATTTATTGCCAAAAGCTCCATCAAAGCTGGCGACAAAGATCACCGACGGAAGATCAATTTCAATATCAGTCGCTACAATGCTGTCGTACCCAACGGCAAGAGCCAGTTTTCCCATATTGAGATAGCCCGGGAAAAAGCCAAGAATGTAAAATGGAAGGCCATAGAGAAACTGGATAAATACCTGGAAGAGTTTGAAGCCAATATTACCCGCAGGGGAGCAAAAGTGATCTGGGCAGAAGACGGTCAGCAGGCGCTGGATGCCGTGCTGAAAATTTGCCGGGAGAAGAATTGTAAGACCCTGGTTAAAAGCAAGAGCATGGTGACCGAAGAGATTCACCTCAATGATTTTCTGGAGCAGCAGGAGATTGAAAGTGTGGAGACTGACCTGGGTGAATATATTCAGCAACTGGACGGGGAAGCCCCCTATCATATTGTAACACCGGCTATGCATAAGAGTAAGGAGGATGTGGCGAAGCTGTTTGCGGACAAACTGGGTACGGATCCCAAACTCACCCCCGAACAACTGACACAGGTGGCCAGGCAGAAGCTAAGACAGAAATATCTTGACGCTGAAGTGGGGGTAACCGGGGCCAATTTTATCATTGCGGATGTGGGCGGTATTGCCCTTACAGAAAATGAAGGCAATGGCAGGCTGAGTTGTTCATTTCCTAAAACCCATATTGTGATTGTAGGCATTGAAAAGATGATCCCTTCCATGAATGACCTGCACCTGTTCTGGCCCTTACTGGCCACTTATGGCACCGGCCAGCGTATCACAGTGTATAATTCTATCATTACCGGCCCGAAACAACCCGGTGAAACAGACGGACCGGAGGACATGTATGTGATCTTACTGGACAATGGCCGCACGAATATCCTGGCCAATGAAAAAACCAGGGAAAGCCTCTATTGCATTCGCTGTGGCGCCTGCCTCAACGCCTGCCCTGTGTATAAGAATATCGGTGGGCATAGTTATGAAACGACCTATAGCGGTCCTATTGGTGCAGTGATTACCCCGCACCTGAAAAAAATGGATGATTGGAAACACCTGAGTTATGCTTCCTCCCTTTGCGGCAATTGTACAGAAGTTTGCGCGGTGAAGATCAACCTGCATGAGTTGTTGCTGGAAAACCGGCATGAGGCTGTAGCGGAAGGCGATAACTCTTTTGGGGAAAAGATGGCCTGGAAAATATGGAAGCAGGCCATGCTCCACCGAAAACTGATGAATATGGGAAGCGGTAAGTTGAAAAGCCGGGTTGTGAATTCCTTCATCAAAGGCTGGAAGGATACAAGGGGCGAGATCGAATTCCCGGCCCAATCCTTCAACCAGCGCTGGAAAGAGAAATTCGGCGACAGATAAGTATCTTCAACCTGTGCTACTCTTTACAGAACAAATATCCCCCCGGCTCCAATACATAGCTGAATTTATCAGCCAGGCTTATTTTGGAATACCTGTCAGGATCACCACCGATATCAGCGAATATATATCTGCTGACCAGTTATCGGTCAATTACAGTAACCAGCAACTGAAAGATGAGGAATTTTGGGTACAACCCCATTCCTTGTTATTTGAAAAGGGCATTGGCCGGCAACAGGTTGATTGTTTTGACTTCGCAGGACAGAAAGCTTTTTTCAGGACGGGGGGTGATTTCCCTTTTGATATTTTTGCTTCGACCTTTTACCTGCTAAGCCGGTATGAAGAATACCTGCCGCATACAAAAGATATCTATGGGAGGTTTGCACATAAAAACGCTTTGGCTTTCAAAGAGGGATTCCTGCAGATCCCACTGGTGAATATCTGGATGGAGGAATTTAAAAATGCGCTAAGGTCTTCGGGCTTAAGCTGGGTTGATTCTCCAAAGACGTTCCGGTTCATCCCAACCTATGATATCGATATAGCCTTTGCATACCAGGGTAAAGGTTTTATGAAAACAGCCGGTGGTCTGTTCCGGTCATTTCTCAAAGCTGATTTTCCTTCATTTTCTGAAAGACTGCGGGTTGTAGGAAGGGGAGTAAGAGATCCTTACGACAGTTTTGATTGGATGGATGCCTTACATGATCAGTTTGACTTGCAGCCGCTATATTTTTTTCTTGTTCCCGAAAAAAAGGGGAAATATGATAAAAATATTTTGCCTTCGAATCCCCGGATGCGATCATTGGTCAGGAAAATTGCTGACAAATATGCAGTGGGGATCCACCCCTCCTGGAAAAGCGGCGATGATGAAAACCTGTTGAAAGAAGAGATCGACCGGCTTCGTGAGATGACGGGCAGGGATATTGATAGCTGTCGCTTTCATTATGTACGGTTCAACCTGCCTGGTTCTTACCGGCAGCTGATCCGGGAAGGGATTCGTAACGACCACTCGATGGGGTATGGCAGCATTAACGGATTCCGGGCATCAGTGGCAGACCCCTTTTACTGGTATGACCTGGAAAAGGAGGAACAAACTGGTTTGTTGGTTTTCCCCTTCTGTTTTATGGAAGCCAATTCCTATTATGAACAGCAATATTCTGTTCCTGAAACCGGGGCTGAGATCCTGCATTACGGTAAGAAGGTTAAATCATTAAACGGCATGCTCATCACTTTATGGCATAACCAGTTCCTGGGATCTTCAAAAGAATTCTCCGGATTGAAAGAGGTGTATGAGGGTTTTATCAGGTCAATGCTTACCTGACCCTGTATGCCCTGTTGACCAGGTAAACACCCACAATGGCGGTGACCCCTCCAATGGCAATAAAAACGGTCAGCTTTTCGTCGAAAATCAAAGAGCCTAATATTACAGCTACTACCGGGTTGATATAGGCGTAAATTGATGTTAATGCTGTTGGTAAATTTTGCAGGGCATACAGGTAGGCAATAAAGGATACCAGGGACCCGAAAATCACCAGGTAGCTGATGGCAGCCCATGCCTGCCAGGGAATTTGAAACAGGGAGATATATCCCCGGTTCAGGGATGAAATGGTAAAAAGGGTAATCCCGGAAATCACCATTTGTAAACCCAGGCTGAAATAGGGATTAAAACTGATGGCTTGCTTTTTTGTATACAAGGTTCCAAAGGCCCAGGCAAGGGTGGCGATCAGCGACAACACGATTCCAAAAGTGAAATTGGGGTTGAGGAAATCCGAAAGATGTTCAATAAATATAACGCAGATACCGCCAAACCCGAGCACCATACCGATAATGGCCATGGCCGACATCCTGGATTTGGAAACCAGCAGTCCAATAACAACCAGCCATAAAGGGAATATGGCACCGATTATGGAGGCCAGGCCCGCTGAAATGAATTTCACACCCCAGGTGGATAAGCCATTGGCAAGAAGAAAATTGAGTAAGCTCAGCACAATCACCGGGCCCCATTCCCTGCCCCTGGGTAATTTTCTTCCTTTGGCAATAAACCAAAATACATATACGGATCCACCGATAAACTGGCGAATACCGGCCAGTTGAAGGGCAGGCATATACCGTACGCCTTCTTTTGAGGCCAGCCAGGTCGTACCCCAGAAAAAACAGACCAGTCCCAATGCGAAAATAGCCTTGGTCTTTGATCCTTTCTGACGAATCTTTAATGGATTGTACTCCGATAATTTTTTTCGGCTGATGCCGGCAAATTCAAATGATTTGGCAGGATTGAACCGGAGCATAAATGATTTATTGATTCATCGTATTATAAGTATAGAATCCTAACCCTTTGGTTCCAAAACCTGTTTTTTCTATTGAAGGCTTACTGTTCATTTGTTCTGGCTGTATGAAGGATCAGTGTTTAAAATGCCGCATACCGGTCATCACCATTGCCAGCTTGTGTTTTTGACAGTATTCTACCGAATCCTTGTCCCTGATGGAGCCACCGGGTTGGATATAGGCTTCGATTCCGGCTTCATGACCCATTTGCACACAATCATTAAATGGGAAGAAAGCATCGCTGGCCATAACGGCACCCCTCAGGTTAAAATTGAATTGTTTTGCTTTTTCAATGGCCTGTCGCAATGCATCCACCCTGCTGGTCTGGCCACACCCTTTCCCCACCAGTTGTTTATTTTTTACAAGCGCAATGGCATTGGATTTTAAATGTTTGCAGATGAGATTAGCAAAGATCAGGTCTTCTTTTTCTGCAGGTGTCGTTTCCCTTCCGCCGGCATCTTCCCATTTTTCGTAATTACCTGCATCCTTACCCTGAACCAGTACGCCGTTGAGCAATGAACGGAACATGGATGGGTCTTCTTTTGCGGCATCAGGTTTCATCGCTAAAAGGATCCTGTTTTTCTTTGACTTCAGCACCTGGAGTGCGTCTTCATTAAAAGCGGGGGCGATCAATACTTCAAAAAAGATTTCATTGATGGCGTCGGCAGTGGATTTGTCGATCGTCCTGTTGCAGACCAGTACCCCGCCGAAAGCACTTTCGGGATCACCGGCCAGCGCATGGTCCCAGCTGTCTTTTACAGTATTTCTTTGAGCGACGCCACATACATTGGTGTGCTTGATGATGGCGAAAGTAGTGTCTGAAAACTCTTTGATCAGGGCAAGGGCAGCGTCCACATCCACAAGATTATTATACGATAATTCCTTTCCGTTCACCTGTTCAAATAATTGCGTCAGGTCGCCATAAAAAACCCCATGCTGGTGTGGGTTTTCTCCATACCGCATGGTTTTGGGGTGGGAAAATGACTGGAGAAAATAATTTCCCCCGTCCGGAGTAAAATATTGTGAAATCACTACATCGTAATGGGCGCAGATTTCAAAGGCCCTGGCAGCAAATTGTTTGCGTTGTTCCAGGCTGGTGGATCCTTCCTGCCCGGTCAGTATATTTTCCAGCTGGGGGTAATCTTCCCTGGAAGCAATGACCGTCACATCAATGAAATTCTTGGCTGCGCCCCGTATCATCGAGGGCCCGCCGATATCTATTTTTTCGATGATCGATTTTTCATCGTTAGTGGCAGCAACTGTTTCTTCAAAGGGATAAAGATCAACAATCACCAGGTCTATCTCCGGAATGCCAAATTGTTCCATTTCCTCCTTATCCTTAGGTTGATCCCTTCTGCCTAGGATACCACCAAAAACCTTGGGATGCAGGGTCTTCACCCGGCCACCAAGGATGGAGGGGTAGGAAGTGATCTCTTCAACCGGGATACATTTTATACCCTGGTCTTCTATAAATTTTTGCGTACCCCCCGTCGAATAAATGGTAACGCCCAGCTTATCCAGTTGCTGTACGATATTTTCAAGTCCATTCTTATAAAAGACAGAAATAAGCGCTGATTTGATCTTCTTGTTCATAGTTGTAAATAGTTGAGGCAGGCTGTTTGCTAAAGAAGGCGCAAAATTAGCCTAATTCAGGTTCATCACAAAAGCCCCTTTTTCAGGTACGCTATGGTAATGGACCTGCAGTGAATCGCAGGCTTTTTTCCATGCATTCAGCTTCCGGTACGGGGTTGAGCTGTCAAATACCACCATTCCGATTTCGAAATTCCGGAGAATTGTGTAAATGTCAGAGATGGTATTTTTAGAAACAATAATAAGGTCTATTCTTTCCTTCTTCCTGGCTGACCGGTAATTTCCCGGTGTGTTCATGATCAGCACTTTCTTACCATAAAATTGCAGGCAACCATTACTATTGAAGGGTATCCCTGCAACAGGCCGGCCAACCCTGTTCAGATTACGGCAGGGTTGAATATAGGCATTAAGGGAAAGATTTTTTGTCCGGAACGAAGAATCCCCCACGAAGCGGTATTGGTTCCCGCTTAAGAAGTCAATGGCACTGTACTGGGGCACATTATATACGATGATCTTTTTTTGTGTTGCATGTAGGAAAAAGGATTGGGCTCTGATAACTGTGAATGAGAAGACTGCCCCCAGGGCCAGGGCTAAGCCTTTTTTATTTTTTGACAGCAACCAGTAGCCGGTACCGCCTGCAAAAAGAAACAATAATAGGGTTTGCATTAAATTTATCTCCAGCCCTTTCCAAACTGCAAATGGCAGTGCTTCGACTCTTTCTATCCAGGCATTCATCAGGCGGATGAAAAAAGAAATGATCTTGCCGGATGGAATTGCCAGCATACTGAACGGGGCTATTGCAAATAACCATATTCCGCTTGTCAGGATGAAACCGGCAAGGGGTACGGCAATGATATTACTGACCAGGAAATAAACCGGGATCTGGTGAAAATGAAAAATACAGAGTGGTAGTGTTAATATTTGGGCGGAAAAACTCACCACGCTGAGTTTCCAGAAAAAATCCAGGATCTTGTTCCTGATAAAGAAAAGCTGATAGACAGGCCGGGAAAAGATAACGATACTTAACACTGCGGCATAGGACAACTGGAACCCGGCCTCCCATAACCAAAATGGGTTATAGCATAGCAGCAGAAAGGCTGAAAATGCAAGCGTATTATAAATCGAAGCTTTCCTGTTCAGTGTCTCTCCGAGAACAATACAGCTGAACATCACTGCTGACCTTGTGACCGATGCGGCCCCTCCTGCCAAAAGACAAAATATCCATAATACAAGGATGATCAGGATCGCCCTGATCCAATTAGACCTTTTAAAACGGAAGAGGGGTTTCAGCAACAGAACCAGCAATCCGTAGATGATACCAAGATGAAGGCCGGAGATCGCCAGGATATGAATGACCCCGGTATTGGCATATGATTGGAGGACTTGTTTGTCAAGGTCATCTTTATAGCCAATCAAAATAGCGGAGGCAAATCCCTGTTCTTTTTCACCGGGGATAAACCGCCTGATGATACCAATCAGTTTTTTTCTGATCTGGAAAAGCCATGCTTTGAAGGAATTTCTGTTGTTGGCGGGAAGCAGCAAAAATTCGCCAGGGGCCAGGTATACCTGGTGGGAGATAGCCCTGGATAGGGCATAACGTTGATAGTCAAATCCACCGGGATTCCCGGAATTGCTGATGGGCTGAAGCAGTTTTCTGCAGATGATCCTGATACCCACATCCAGGTCTTTTAGTGCACTGTCCTTTTTAAAATAAATGATCATCTTTCCCTTTGTGTTGATCTGTGAACCCTGTCCCTCCAATCCGGTTACAGTGGCAATGGCCCTGAAAGACCTTTCTTTTTCGGAAATGGGTTCATCAATCCTCGCCATTACCGTTGAATAGGCGGGGTAGTGTTTGGCAAACCAGTTTTTATCATTCCGGATATCATTGAGGTAAAAGGATACTGAGCCAGTGGCGGTCATGAGGAACAGGATGACCAGGCCGACCCATGGATGCAGGGAGAATCGTTCCTGAATCGATAGATAAGGAAACAGCAGGATTATTAAAATAGCAGTTCCGATAAAGAGGAGAAGAAAACCGGGCGTAAATGAAAATGCCGATTGCAGGATAATGCCGGCAATAAAAGGTATGATCAGTTTAAGGAACGGGGCTTTCTTCAGGAAAATCATTTCGATATGGTGATCATCATCAATTTAAACCTCTTTATGCCGGTAGACAATCACCAATTAGTGGTATTTTAAAACAGCAGGTAATAGAACATGCCGGTGCCAAGTTGAATGTTACTGAGCTGAAGAACGGTGGGAGAGTGATTTATGGATAAAAGCGATCTGACCGGCGTGGTAGATATTATGCTGCAGCAGGCCCTGTAACAGGTAGCGGAAAGAATAAGTACGCAGGGGAGCTATATCGTTCAGGAAATCATCATTTTCCCGTGTAGTAATGTCCTGTATGATGGCATGATGTATGTCTTTGAATTGCCGGAGGGCATCCGCCCATCGCGTTTGGGACTCCCCGGTTTTTTCCCAGTCAAGGGTCTCATAGGCCGCAGCTTTTTCCTTATCCTGCCGGAGCAGGCTGAGGGTAAAACCCGCCCAACTGATCATATGGCGTAACAGGTCCATCATGGTGTGGTCACCTGGGTTGATCGTCTTTTCTGCGCTGGTTTCTTCCACTTCTTCCAGGATAGTATATACCGGTTTCCCGTACCAGGGTTCTCCTTCCAGAATATCTTTGAAGCTGTTGGCGATATGTCTTGTTTCGTTTAAGCCGGCCATTTTGCAGGAAAATATTCGGGGCATCAGGAATATTTCTTCCATTGAAAAGGTACAGCATTTTTATATACCCTTAAAACGGGTATTTTTTAACGGGAAATAGTATCATTTTTTTACGGTATTTTTTCAATTTTTTTACGGTTTATGTATCATAATTTAATCATTATTAATTGATAATCTTTATGTTATAAATATATATAATTCATAATTCATTGATAAACATACGCTTGTTTCCCGCTTTGTAGTCAATGTCTTGATAGCTTTAATCAGGATTTAAATTCTCTTACCACTTAAAACATAAAGCTATGTCTACAATTGAAAAAAAATCAGTAAAAGCAGGAAAGTTTGTGAATACCGAACATGTTGATGCGGCCATAAAAAATTACAAACAGGAAAGATGGGTGCATAATTCAAAACGACTTGGAAAGGAAGACTCCCTGAGCGTTTGGTACAGTGTTGAAGAATTGGAGGACTTCCTGCAAAAAGTCAGGAGGGAAGGCGGCGACGGGGTGAGGATGTATTTTGGGGCTTATGACAAAGAACAGGCAGAAGTACCCCTCTACGCAGGCAGACAGACAATCGTACTCGTTGCCACAAAATGCAAAGAGACACCCAATGGGGAAGTCAACAAAGATCTTTATATCCAGTCAAAATCCGGGAATACGATCCTGGCATATAATACAGGAAGACTTTGCCCTCCTTTCTGTACCACACATGATGGCGGTGGTTTTGATGAGATTGGTATTTTATTGGTCGATAAGGGAGAAGATGGGATGGCAATAATTTAATGAGGATTAAAAAAAACTAAATACTACCCCCTTAACAAGGGGGTTTTTGTTTTTATAATCTAATTTTAAATCTAATTTATCAATTTGTCTTTTTTACCTGTTTATATTTATTTTATTGTTACTTGTTTCCTGATAAGCCTGACTGTATTTAGAAATTCCAAAGAGGAGTACAGATATCTAAAGTCATTTCCTTTTTTTTTATTTGGTTCTGTTATTATTGAATGCCTTGGATCATATTTAGGTTCTTTGGGAAGAAATAATATAACAATTTATAATGTGTTCATACTGATAGAATTTTGTTATTATCTATTTATAATTAGTTTAATAATTCGAAAAAAGAGAATTAAACAATTATTACGGCTAGTGATTGTGATATATGCATTGATATTTATTTTGAATTATGTTTTTTTTCAAGGAGTTAATCAGTTTCATACGAATACTTATGCTTTAGGTTGCCTCCTCGTCGTGGCCTCCTGCATGTATTATTTCTTTGAACTATTCCAGTTGCCAAAATCAGATAACCTGGTGCGTAATCCTGCCTTCTGGATCTGCACCGCTTTATTGTTTTATTATTGTTGTAGTTTTCCCCTCTTTGCGTTTATTAATGTATGGGTGGATATTTCACCGATCCTGCTTGATAATTTTGAAAACATCATTACCATACTGAATATTTTTTTATACACTTTACTCGCTATTGCATTCTTATGTATAAGGACCCGGAAATATACTTTGTAGTCACCATCGGCGTGGTATTGGGCCTCCTGCTGGTTGGGTTTATTGTGACGATCCTCTTTCTGTACCAGCGCAGCCGGCACCGCCAGGAAAAGGAAATGGTGAAATCAAGATACGACCAGGAAATGCTCCGCTCCCAGTTGGAAATTCAGGAACAGACATTCAAAAATATCTCCCAGGAACTACACGATAATATCGGGCAGATGCTCTCGGTTGTCAAACTGACTTTGGCCGCCCTTTCAATTGAAAAAGATAGTCCCTCCTATTCCCTGGCACAGAATGCACAGGAAGTATTGAATAAGGCCATCGCAGATCTCTCTAACCTCACAAAAAGCCTGCATACGGACCGGATTACAGAAGTGGGACTAACAGACTCCATCAAATATGAACTGGCTGCGATCAAAAATGCAGGCCTGATGGGCGTGAATTTCTCCGTAAAAGGAAATGAATTTCAATTTACAGAGCAAAAGGCAATTTTTCTTTTCAGGATTTTCCAGGAATTTTTGCATAATACCCTGAAGCATGCCGGGGCCAGCGAAATATCCGTAAGCCTTGTTTATGGAGATGATGATACATTTGTACTGAACATGCGGGATAATGGGGTTGGTTTTGATTTGTCGGCAAAGAAATTATCCGGTTCCTCCTCAAAAGGGGTGGGTCTGAAAAATTTATTCAACAGGGCAGAACTGATTGGCGCCGATATGCAGATGGAAAGTACCCCCGGTTTGGGAACAAGCATTGTGATACAGTTGCCTCCGCAGCTATAAGCATACCATGACAAAAACGAACAAAAAAATACAGGTTGCTATTATTGATGATCATGTCCTGCTCAGGGCGGCACTGGCCAGGCTTGTCAATTCCTTTGAGGATTATTTCGTAATGATGGAGGCAGATAATGGCAAAATGCTGAAAGAAGAGATCCTGAAACACCAAATACCCGATATTGTTTTGCTGGATGTGAATATGCCCGAGATGGATGGTTATGAAACAACAGCCTGGCTGCATAAGCATTATCCGCAAATCAGAATCCTTGCCTTATCCATGCTCAGTGATGAGAAGACCATTATCAAAATGTTCCGCTTAGGGGCCAAGGGTTACCTCCTGAAAAACACCAATCCCGAGGAATTGCAAAAAGCACTGGATTCAATTGTGAATAAAAGCGTGTACCTCTCCGAATACGTATCAGGAAAACTGGTGAGCGGGCTGCACAATGATGCCGGCAGTGTTGAGGCCATGGTAGTACTCAATGAAAAAGAAAGGGAATTCCTGCGGTGGACCTGTACGGAACTTTCGTATAAGGAGATCGCAGGGAAAATGTTTCTGAGCCCCCGTACCATCGACGATTACCGGCAATCGCTGTTCAGTAAACTGAAAGTGCATAGCCGGGTCGGACTGGTCATGTATGCCATTAAAAATGGCATCGTGGAAGTGTAGGCGCTAACCGATTTACTTGCTCAGGTACATACTCCTGTCCTTGTACAATTGCCTGAAATAAGGATCTCGCAGGTTTTTGATAAACCGGATCGCTTCCCCGGTGGATTTCATTTCCGGTCCCAGTTCCTTATTCACATTCGGAAACTTATTGAAACTGAATACGGGTTCTTTGATCGCAAAACCATCCAGGAATTTCTCTTCCGGGATATCTTCCACTTTCATGGCACCCAACATGACTTTTGTCGCGTAATTCAGGTAGGGTTTCTGGTAGGCTTTGGCAATAAAAGGAGTTGTTCGGGAAGCCCTTGGATTCGCTTCGATCACAAAAACTTTTCCTTCCTTGATGGCAAACTGGATATTGATCAGTCCTTTCACTTTAAGTTCAAGGGCGATTTTTTTGGCATAGTCCACCATGTCCTGAATCTCCAGCGGGGTGAGGTTGAAAGCCGGTAATACGGCATTGCTGTCGCCGCTATGGATTCCTGCGGGCTCTATGTGTTCCATGATGCCCATCACATGAAATTTCTCCCCGTCGCAAATGGCGTCAATCTCGGCTTCCTGGCAACGGTCCAGAAAATGATCCACCAGGATCTTGTTGCCGGGTATATGTTTTAATAAGCTGATAACAGCTTTTTCAACTTCATCATCATTCAATACGATCCGCATTCTTTGACCTCCCAATACATAAGAAGGTCTCACCAATACGGGGTACCCTACTTTATTAGCCACCTCAATCGCTTCATCCACATCATAGGCCGTTCCATAATCGGGATAAGGGATGCCCAATTCCTTGAGCATATCGCTGAACCGGCCACGGTCTTCCGCGATATCCATACTATCATACGAAGTGCCGATGATCCTGATTCCTTTCTCGTGGAGTTTTTCCGCCAGTTTCAAAGCGGTTTGGCCCCCCAGCTGAACGATCACCCCCTCAGGTTTTTCGTGTTCAATAATTTCCCGGATATGTTCCCAGTAAACAGGTTCGAAATACAGTTTGTCTGCCATATCGAAATCAGTGGAAACGGTTTCCGGGTTGCAATTCACCATGATCGCCTCATATCCGCATTCTTCAAGGGCCAGTAAACCATGCACACAGCAATAATCAAATTCGATACCCTGCCCGATACGGTTGGGGCCTGAGCCCAGTACGATGACCTTCTTTTTGTCTGAAACCTTCGATTCGTTTGAATCGATGCTCGTAATACCTGAGGGATTGTCCTCAAAAGTGGAATAGAAATAGGGGGTCTTGGCTTCAAATTCCGCGCTACAGGTATCTACCATCTTATACACCCGGGTAATACCGGCTGCCTTTCTTTTTTCATAAACATCCTCTTCATTGCCATGCTGCAGGATCCTGCTGATCTGTTCATCGCTGAAACCATGCACCTTGGCTTTTTTCAATAAAGGAAGCGGCAGGTCGTCAAGATTATATTGTTCAATTTCTTTTTCAATGTCACAAATCTTCTGGATCTCATATAAAAACCAACGGTCGATGCCGTTCGTGGCCTTGGAAATGGTATTGACAGAGATACCCGCCATCAGCGCATCCTTGATCCGGAAGATCCGGTCCCACTTTGGCGTTTTGATGTATTCCTGCAACTCATCGGCATGCATCAGGCTCTTACCATAGTAACCCAATCCCACCGCATTATTTTCAAGGCTCTGACAGGCTTTTTGAATGGCTTCGGTAAAACTGCGTCCGATACCCATTACTTCCCCCACACTTTTCATTTGTAAACCAAGGGTATCGTTGGCTCCTTTGAATTTATCAAAATTCCAACGGGGTATTTTCACAATCACATAATCAAGGGCAGGTTCGAAATAAGCCGAAGTTGTTTTGGTGATCTGGTTTTCCAGTTCATCCAAACGATAACCGATCGCCAGTTTTGCGGCAATCTTGGCAATGGGGTAACCGGTGGCTTTTGAAGCCAGGGCCGACGAACGGCTAACCCTCGGGTTGATCTCAATGGCGATGATCTCTTCATTTTCCGGGTTCAGTGCGAACTGCACATTACATCCGCCGGCAAAATTCCCCAGGTCACGCATCATCCTGATTGCAGTATTCCGCATCAATTGCATGGCCGTATCACTTAAGGTCATGGCCGGTGCCACGGTGATGGAATCGCCCGTATGCACACCCATGGGGTCAATATTTTCCACACTACAGATGATACACACATTGTCTGCGGCATCCCTCAGCAGTTCTAATTCAAATTCTTTCCAGCCCAGCACGGCTTTTTCAACCAGCACTTCATGGATGGGGGAAGCCTGGAGGCCCCTGTTCAGGGCTTCATCCAATTCATCTTTATCATGCACAAAACCACCGCCGGTACCACCCAGGGTAAAGGAAGGACGGATAACCAGCGGAAAGCCGATCTCCTGGGCAAACTCTTTCCCTTCCAGGAATGAATTGGCTGTCTTGGCGGGGGCAACTGTTATACCCATTTCAATCATCCACCGACGGAATTTTTCCCTGTCCTCAGCTTTGTCAATCGCTTTGATATCGACCCCGATCAGTCTTACATTATATTGTTTCCACAAGCCCAGGTCTTCAGCTTCTTTCGCCAGGTTCAGCGCAGTTTGGCCTCCCATAGTGGGCAATACCGCATCAATCTCATTTTCCTGTAATATCTGTTCTATACTTTCGGTATTCAGCGGAAGCAGGTATACCCGGTCGGCCATCATCGGGTCGGTCATGATGGTAGCCGGATTACTGTTGATCAGGATCACCCGGATGCCTTCTTCCTTTAAACTTCGGGCTGCCTGCGTTCCGGAATAATCAAATTCGCAAGCCTGTCCGATAATGATGGGTCCTGAACCGATAATGAGCACTGATTTGATGGAAGTGTCTTTTGGCATGATATGTTTTATTTGATCGCCCCTGTTCCCGAAAGGGCATAAAAAAACCGGGTTTTACCCGGGGTGCAAAAGTAAGGGAAACGAATGGGTTTACCGGAGGGTTTGAATAATAATTTTCAAGGTTTTTTCCGGAGTGCTTAAAAATTGTGGAAAGCTGCCATTTCAATATCATCAAGGACGACTTCACCAGGTTTGGGGTGATTTTTTTCTGGGGTGTTTTCAAAACGCCCTTTCATTTTATTCACCCACTTATTTCTTGCTTCCTGACCTTTCACTACACCGACAAACAAGCCTGCTGTGATAATAAAAGATAAAGTTATTTTGTAAATCATTTTCTTCATCCGGATCGGTTTATAATACTGAAATCTGTTGCAATCTAAATTGAATGGTGAATCGTCACAATACCATCTTTGTGGTATTTTATACACCTGTTCCTCGTTAGTAAGACAAATAATCAGCCTGTTTTGTTGCATCATTATGACACAATTCGGCAAGAAATCCTTAATTTTTTCGGGTTTCCATACTCGTGGTCATCCTTTCAATTGCCTGCCCTGATCTTTTACAGGAAACAACTGCCGGAATCGACTATCCGGTATATTTTATTGGGTAAAAAAAAATGGTTATTGTTATTTTGTAAATAATGCCAGTTCACAAGATCATAAAAAAAGTACCCGGTTTTTTTCTTTTTTGCCTGATTGCCGCTAATGTAATAGCCCAGGCACCCCGCGCAGCTGATTATCCCAAAAACTATTTCAGGAACCCTTTGTCCATCCCCATGTCATTGAGTGCAAACTTTGGTGAGTTGAGGGCGAACCACTGGCATATGGGACTGGACATCAGGACCAACCGGCAGGTAAACTTGCCGGTTTATGCCGCTGCCGATGGATATATAGCCCGTGTTTCCGTGCAGGCATTTGGTTTCGGGCAGGCAATCTATATCAACCACCCGAACGGACTGACTACTGTATATGGCCATCTGAATGCCTTTTTTCCGGCCCTGGCTGCTTATATTGAAAAACAACAGTATCAAAAAGAATCCTGGAATATCGATATCACATTCACGCCCGGCCAGTTCCCGGTTAAAAAGGGGCAGGAAATAGCCCGCAGCGGGAGTACGGGCGGATCACAGGGGCCCCACCTTCATTTTGAGATCAGGAATACCCAAACAGAAAAATGCCTGAATCCGCTTTTGTTCGGATTTGCAGACGATGATAAAATTCCACCTGTCATCGGCAGGCTGGCGATCTATGACCGCGAACGCAGTCTCTATGAACAATCTCCCCGGCTGATCACCGTGTCAAAATCATCAGCCTATAAATATATCACTAACCCGCAGGTGATCGAAACCGGCGACAATCGGGTAAGCTTTGCCATCAATGCCACTGACAGGACCAATATATCCTCCGGTCCCAATGGGATTTACGGAGCAAAGATTTGTATGGATGATAAATTATTGTCAGCATTTAAACTGGATGATATTGGGTATGATGAAACACTTTATCTCAATGCCCAGATCGATTACCGGTATAAAAATAAAGGGGGGATCTATTTGCAGCATTTGTCAAAACTTCCGGGTGACAACGGGCCGGCCTATATACTCCGGGATGACAGGGGACTTATTGTTTTAAACGACAGTCTACGGCATAAAATGGAAATTGAGGTGAAAGATGCCAATGGAAATAGCGCCGTACTGAATTTTGAACTGGTGTATAAACCCGGTCTCAAAAAAGACAGAGCAGTAACCGGTGAAGAAAAATTCCCGCCCGGTTTTGTAAGTGTGTTTGAAAGGGATGATTTTGAAGCCTTCATCAAAGAGGGTACCCTATATGATACGATCCACCCCGATTTCGCCGCCACAGAAACTACCACCACGGGTGCTGCTTCAGCCCGGTTTCATTTGAATGATGCTTCCATTCCTGTTCACCAGCATTTTGCGGTTCGGATCAAACCCGATGTAGTCCTTGCTGACAAAGAAAAAAACAGGATCCTGATCCTCCGCGAATCGGGCAAAAGCAAATCTGTCGACAAAGCAAGGTGGGAAGCAGGCTGGCTGACTGCTTCGGCTGGGAATTTTGGCGATTTCCAGGCTTTTTTGGATACAGTTCCCCCGGCCTTGAATAGTATTGGAAAAGGAGATACGCTTGATCTGAGCAGGAGCAGTACTATAGTCTTCCGGCCAACAGATAATTTTGATGTGATCAGGAATTTCAGGGCCGAACTGGATGGTAAATGGCTGATGTTTTCCAATGATAAAGGCAGGTCATTTATATACAGGTTTGATGAACATTTCCCTTATGGCGTTCACCGGCTGACGGTAAGGGTTGAAGACCTGGCCGGCAATACAACCGTCAGATCATGGTGGCTGAAAAGAAATCGGAACAGTACAGCGCCTGTCAGAAAGAAAGCGGTTCCGGCAAAGAAAAAGAACTAAGGTTGTATGGAATTGTTATAAAGGTTTTAAACTGAAAACACACAACATGGCTACACATTTGCAGGAAGGTAAAAAGGCCCCCGCCTTTACAGGAACCGATCAGAACGGGCATAAAATTTCACTGGCTGATTATAAAGGCAAAAAGCTGGTTTTGTATTTTTACCCCGAAGATGATACTCCCACCTGTACGCTGCAGGCATGTAATCTCAGGGATAACTATGGCCTGCTCAGGAAAAACGGGTTTGAAGTCATCGGGGTGAGCCCGGATGAGGTAAAAAAGCATAAAAAGTTCGAAGATAAATTTTCACTCCCTTTTACCCTGGTGGCCGACCCCCGCCACAGCATCCTTGAAAAATATGGGGTATGGGGGGAAAAACAGATGTTCGGGAATCATTATATGGGAGTGCACAGAACCACTTTTCTCATAGATGAAAAGGGGGTGATCCGAAAAATTTTCCTCAAACCCCGGAGTAAACAACATGCAGAAGAAATCGTTAAGGCCTGGAAGGAACTGGCGCTATAGCATATGGAATGCAGCAATGAGAAGGATACGACCCCTCGTTTCCTGGGTTCATTCAACACCGGTATTGCTCAAATCACCCATTCAACCTGTCCGAAATCAAATAATTCTTCCGTACCGTTCTCCGTAACCAGTTGTCCGTATGCGTTGACGGATTTAATAATTGCTTCAAAAGACCGATGATCCTTTTTCAGCCTCACTTTTTCATCCTTTTTGTATAAGACCCGGTTATACCTGTTCAGGATTTCCGGAAAGCCCGATTGATCCAATGCGCTTACCACATTATTGATATCCTGGCAGAGTTCATTTGCCAATACAAAGGGATCGAATTCTTTTCCGGTAATTTGTTTTAAGGAAACCGGGTTAATGACCGCCGGTGGAAAATCGGTTTGATTGATATTGATGCCAATACCGACAACGGCCCAGTTCCATTTAGCCGGGGCACCCGGAATAGCCCTTATTTGATTTTCGATGAGGATACCCCCTGCCTTTCTGTCACGCCAGTACAGATCATTTGGCCATTTCAATTTTGTGTCCTCTCCGGCATGCCGACTGAAAAAGTCGAAAACACCTACCGAGATGGCGGCACTCAAAATGAAAAGATCGGGCACGGACAGCGGCGCCGGGTCAATAATCATGCTTAAGGCGATATTTTTATCTTTCTCGGTCACCCAGTGCTTACCCCGCTGGCCCCTGCCCCCTGTTTGGTCATGGGTAATGATAACCGTGCCATGTTGTGCCAGTCCTTCATGAATAAGACCCATGGCATACTTGTTGGTACTGTCAACTGATTGCAATTCAATGAATGGCAGACCCGTATCGTTTATAAGCGGCTTGAGTGGCAATTAATTATTATTTTTGACAAAGATAATGGCAGGAGACAGTGGCTTTTTTGAAATTAACCGGAAATGCTGTTATCGGATAAAATAATGTATCAATTAATACGTCTTTTTATTTAACCGCAAATACGATTCACTTACTTAAATTATTTCTTATTGGAACAACTGGCATTACTGGCTACCCGGAAGAAGAATGTGGCAAGACTGACAAAGAATTCAAAAATCATTAAAACAATCATCAACGCGATCAGGGATAAAAAGGGCGAAAACATCGTTTCCCTGGATTTGAGGAAAATTAATGAAGCTGTTGCAGATTTTTTTATCATCTGTGAAGCGGGCAACCAGCCCCAGATCAGGGCCATCGCCGAGCATATACAGCATGAAGTAAGTGAGCACTGCGGGGAGGACGCCTATCACCATGAAGGTTATCATAATCTGCAATGGGTGCTAATCGACTATGTAAATGTTGTGGTACATGTAATGCTGACTGAAAATAGGAAATTCTACAGGCTGGAGGAAATGTGGAGCGATGCTGCCGCTGAGGAACATTCCGAAGGTTAAACGGATTTGTTAAAAAATTCAATATTCGAACTTTTTCAATCAATAATCATTTAATTAGCAGGCTTACGCCAAAATTTATGTCACAGGAACCATATAATAAAGAAGATAAAAAGTTACCCCGTTTTCAGCCCAACCGTAACCCGGGTGATAACAACCCGAAGAAGGGCCCTAAATTCAGTATTTATTGGGTTTATGCTATCATTTTCGCATTAATGATCGGTTATTCGCTTTTTAATCCCTTTGCCCCTAAACCCAGGGAAAAAAGCATTGAAGACCTCAAGCAAATGCTGGTGAAGGGGCAGGTTGATAAATATGTAGAGGTAACCAACAAGAAGATAGTAAGGATTTACCTGAAACCATCTGCGGTCGACGAGTACAAGGATGAATTATCCAAAGGATTTGACGGCAAACTGGATAAGGAAGGCCCTCAATTCTTTGTGTATTCATTTGATGATTTCCGGAAGGAAATAGCTGCTTTTGTTCAAACCTATAACGAAGACCCGGCGCATACCACCAAGATCACGGATCCCTATTCTGCAAAAAGGGAAACCGAGTGGTTCAGTGGTATCCTGGGAACATTGCTCCCCATCCTGTTATTTGTAGGATTATGGATCTTCCTGATGCGGAAAATGAGCGGCGGTGCCGGTAGCGGCGGCGGGCCCGGTGGTATCTTTAATATCGGGAAATCAAAAGCTACCCTGTTTGATAAGGGAACCAAGGTCAATATCACATTTGCTGATGTTGCCGGGCTCGATGAGGCGAAAGTGGAAGTGATGGAGATCGTTGATTTTTTAAAAAATCCAAAAAAATATACGGCTTTAGGGGGTAAGATCCCTAAAGGGGCCTTGCTGATCGGTCCGCCCGGAACCGGTAAGACCTTATTGGCAAAGGCCATGGCCGGTGAAGCACAGGTTCCCTTTTTCAGCCTGAGCGGATCCGATTTCGTTGAGATGTTTGTAGGTGTTGGAGCCAGCAGGGTCAGGGACCTGTTCAAGCAGGCCCGTGAAAAAGCGCCCTGTGTGATATTTATCGATGAGATCGATGCCATCGGCAGGGCCAGGGGAAAAAATGCCATGGTGAGTAATGATGAAAGGGAAAGTACCCTGAACCAGTTGCTCGTGGAAATGGATGGTTTTGGCAGTGATACCGGGATCATCGTCCTGGCAGCCACCAACAGACCCGATGTACTGGATACGGCATTACTACGCCCGGGTCGTTTCGACAGGCAGATCAGTATTGATAAACCCGATTTAAAAGGAAGGGAAGCGATTTTCAAAGTCCACCTGAAACCGATCAAGATTTCGGCAAAACTGGATATCCATAAGCTGGCTGAACAGACTCCGGGATTTGCCGGCGCTGATATCGCCAATGTCTGTAACGAAGCTGCCCTGATCGCTGCCAGAAAGGGTAAGGATGCTGTGAGTATGGAAGATTTCCAGGATGCCGTAGACAGGGTGATTGGCGGCCTCGAGAAAAAAGGAAAAATCATTTCCCCGGAAGAGAAAAAGATCATTGCCTATCATGAAGCCGGGCATGCGATCTGTGGCTGGTACCTGGAACACGCCTATCCTTTATTGAAAGTGACGATTGTTCCCAGGGGTACTGCCGCATTGGGTTATGCCCAATACACGCCCAAAGAACAATATTTATACAATACCGACCAGCTGATCGACCAGTTGTGCATGACATTGGGCGGAAGGGCCAGCGAAGAGATCTTCTTTGATAAGATCTCTACCGGTGCCCAGAATGATCTTCAGCAGATCACGCGGATCGCCTATTCAATGGTAACGGTCTATGGTATGAATGATAAAGTGGGCAATGTGAGTTTTTATGATCCCCAGCTCGAAAATTCATTCACAAAGCCTTATTCTGAGGAAACGTCCAAACTGATCGATGAAGAAGTGAGGAAGTTAATCGATGAAGCGTATGTGAGAACGAAGAAATTGCTGGTGGAGAAAAAGGAGCAGGTCGAGAAACTGGCTAATGCCCTGCTGGACAAAGAAGTCTTGTTCCAGAGTGATGTAGAAGCCCTGATCGGTAAACGTCCTTATGAAGACAAAAGACCGATTGAAGTAGTCGAAGAGCCCGAAGCTGCCGTAGCGGAAGCAAAACCTGCTGAAACCAAACAAAAACCCGAGACTGAAAGGGGTGATGATATGCTCCCCGGCATTACACCCTTGCCGGCCTGACCATTCGGTGAACAATATTCGAAGTCTCAGCATTGCTGAGACTTTTTATTTTAATTTTGAAAAAACAAACAGATTGGCTGTTACCCCTTCCAAAGAAAATATCTTAAAAAAGATCAGGGCCGCCCTGATCCATCCTACAGGTATGCCCTTTCCAAACAGCGAAGGGAACCAGGCTTTTTACAAGGCCCAGCAACAGGAAATGGAAATAGAATTTGCAGAGCAGTTCAATCAACTCCAGGGACGGTTTATCTTTTGCGTAAACCGCCAGGAGCTGGCCTTTCAACTGAACAGCCTGGTAAGGAAACAGGACTGGAAAAAAATATTCTGTACAGAGCAGCACCTGTTACAAATCCTGGGCGGGCAGATTACCGAGCGTTTGACCGGCGATCTTCCGGGCTGTGATATATCAATTACGGGTTGTGAAGCCCTGGTCGCCAGAACAGGAAGCATTGTGCTGGGATCGCAAACCGCCAGCGGAAGGACTGCCAGTGTTTTTGCACCCATCCACATTTGTATCGCTTTTTCCAATCAGCTGGTCTACGATATCAATGATGCCCTGCAACTGGTAAGGAATAAGTATGGTACTCAACTTCCTTCCCTGATCAGCTTTGCCACCGGACCCAGCCGAACCGCCGATATCGAGAAAACACTGGTGGTAGGCGTTCATGGGCCCAAAGAGGTTTTTTTATTCCTGGTAGACAATTAAGGGGCCACAAATTCGTAATTTTAAGGTATGAACAAACCTGTTACCTATAACCTGTTTGTATATGGGTCTTTGCGAAAAGGATTCCAGAGCCCCGTTTATGAATATATCAGCAACTATTTTGATTTTGTGGCCGAGGCAAAAGTCAGGGGACTGATGGTGGATATGGGCGATTATCCTGCCGCTATTCCAGGGAATGATGGTCATTTTATCGTTGGGGAACTTTATACAATAAAACATCCCCATGAATTTGGCTGGGCTTTTGGGCAGCTGGATGATTATGAGGGGGTCAATGTAGAGGTGGGCGAAACGCAGCTGTACCGCCGCGAACTGACAGAAGTCATTACGGATAAGGGCAATCAACCAGCCTGGATCTACTGGTATAACCAGGATGTAAGCGGAAAGCCCATTGTAGAATCGGGCGATATTTTACAATACATTGCTGAAAAGAAACAATAGGCGTGGAATTAGCTCCCGGTAAAAAAATATATTTTCTCTCTGACTTTCACTTGGGGGCACCCGACCATGCTTCCAGCCTGGAAAGGGAAAAAAGAATTGTTGCCTTCCTCGATTCCATCAAAGCGGAGGCGGCCATCATCTTTGTCGTCGGCGATATGTTCGATTTCTGGTATGAATACCGGAAAGTCGTTCCCAAAGGATATGTCAGGCTGTTGGGTAAACTGGCCGAAATTACAGATGCAGGTATCCCTGTACATTTTTTTGTGGGTAATCATGACATGTGGATGAAAGATTATTTCCAGCAGGAACTGAACATACCGGTATATTTTGAACCCCTTGCGTTTACATTCAACAGCCGGAAATTCCTGATTGGGCATGGTGATGGCCTGGGTCCGGGCGACAAGGGGTATAAATTCCTGAAAAAAATTTTCCGTAACAGGGCCTGCCAGTGGTTTTTTGGGATCTTCCCCCCGTATATAGGTATGGGACTTGCTAATTATCTGAGCCGGCGCAGCAGGGCGCAAACCGGGAAGTCGGAGGAAGAATTTATGGGAGCAGAGAGGGAATGGCTGATCCTTTATTGTAAGGAAAGGTTAAAAAAAGATCATTTCGATTTTTTTGTCTTTGGGCATAGACACCTTGCCATCGATTATCGTCTAACAGAGGATAGCCGTTATATCAACCTGGGCGACTGGATTCATTATTCCAGTTATGCTGTTTTTGATGGAGCTGAACTTTACCTCAGGTCTTTTACCGGTAAGGAAGAAAAGATTATCCGATTATGAAAGGATTGTTTAAATATTGTTTCTTACCGCTCCTGTTCCTTTCCGGATTTGTAAAGGCGCAGCAGGATTCGTCATTTGTATTCCTGAAATCGGTGAAAGGCGATATCGTTGATTTTGCCGTTGACAATATGGATAATCTTTACCTGTTCAACAGCACGGATCAGTTAAAGAAAATCAGCGCCGGCGGTGACTCAGTGGCCGTATTCAATGATGTAAGAAAATTCGGGAAAGTGTCTTACGCCGATGTATCGAATCCCTTAAGGGTATTACTGTATTTCAGGAATTTTTCAACGATTGTTATTCTTGACCGCCTGCTCAATATCCGTTCTACCATTGATCTCCGCAAGCAAAACATCTTCCAGGTCCAGGCCATTGGATTGTCCTATGATAATAATATCTGGCTCTATGATGAACTGGACAATAAACTTAAAAAGATCGATGAAACCGGGAAATTATTGCTGGAAACACCCGATTTCAGGCAATTATTTGATGATGTGCCTTCCCCCCAGCGTATCTATGACGAAGATGGACTCGTATACTTATACGATAAGCAGAAAGCCATCTATGTTTTTGACTATTACGGATCTTTAAGGAATAAGATCCTGATCACGGGTTGGGATAATTTTAAAGTGGTGGGAAGATCGGTCCTGGGCACTACCGGGAACAGCATGAACCGGTATCGTATCGACCTTTTTCGCATTTATGACGAACAAATGCCGGATGCCGTGCGTGGGTTTAAAAAGGTGGAATTCACCCCTACGAAATTTTATGCCCTTAAGGAGAATGAAATTGAAGTCTACCGGTTCCAGTAGTTTAGCCCCCTGTTTTATTGATGATTTCAGCCAGCTCCATTTCAAACAAACCGTATTTGCCATATTCCTTCACCCGACCCAGTTCCTTTCCGTCTTTCATAATGATGATGGTGGGTGTGGCCGTGATATGAAATGCTGCTGCCAGGTTCCCTGTTGTTTTGACTTTCCGGTCTGTACCCAATACTGTTATTTGATCCATAGGGAAAGCGGCTGCATCGAGCACACTAAATAGCTTGGGGATGATGAAATGCGAATCATGGCACCAGGTTCCCATGAACACGATCAGTTGAATGGAGGGATTTTTTTTCAGGGCTTCTACCGCCTTTTCGTAGGGAACATATCCCTTTTGACTTTCACTGAACCAGTTAAAAGCAGTGTCGTTTAATAAAATTTCCCTGCTGATCACTCCTTTCAACACCTTGCTGCCATTGATACTATCCCGGGAAATCACATACTGGTTTTGAGCAGAGAGGGAATTGTAAAATCCGCAAAAGAAAATGAGGAGTGGAATAACTGACTTTATTTTCGACATAAATGATAATTGGAATATATAAAAAAACAGGTGAATAACACATGGAAATGGCTTCGGAAAAATAATACTGAGCCGGTTTTATGGATAGCTGAAACCGGAGGCTCAAAGGCTGGCTTTAAGTTCCAGGAGAAATGACTTGATGTTTTCCAAAGACTGGATCATCACAAATTTTTCATCCACCTTTTTATTATTCTTTAAAAAGTCCTTGGCGCCTTCAATCGTGAATTTACGTCTGCGCAGGAGGTCATGGATCAGTAAGAGGTTCTTTACATCTTCCGGGCGGAAAAAGCGGTCGCCCTTCCGGTTCTTCCTGGGTTTGAGAATACTGAATTCGGATTCCCAGTACCGGAGCAGGGATTGATTTACCCTGAACCAGCCCGCCACTTCGCCGATTGAATAATATTGTTTCTGGAAAAGGATATCATCAGCCGGCACCTTGACGAGGTCAGCCTCCTGGCTGTTCTCTTTTAAAGAACGACGGCCCCTTGTTGATTTCTTTTTGACTGTTTCCGGTTCTTCCTTGTCTTCCCCGTTTTCAAATACATTTTCCTCAGCAGGCGGCTTGGGAGCTGTCAGTATCCTTTTTTCCAGTAATACATCAGCAACAGGCTTTACTTCCTCTTTGGCGGTTTCCGCAGAAAAGTCGAATGTTATTTGTGTTAGTGATTTTGTCATCAGGTACTGTAAAAATACGATAATACATAAAACGGATGGGCTAAGTTTTCCACCAATAGGAAGGACGGTATCAATTAATCAAAACTTTGATTCGACGCTGCAGCTTTTTTCAGGAGCCGGTCAAACTGGTCAGGGGACAGGTCATTATAAAAGAAATAGACGGGATCGATCTTCTGGCCGTTCTTATGGACTTCATAATGGCAATGCGGCCCGGTGGATTTGCCGGTACTTCCCACCCAACCGATTACTTCGCCCCGGGTAACCTTCTGCCCTTTTCGCACTTTTACCCGCACCATATGTCCGTATAAAGTCTCATAACCATAACCGTGATTGATCACGACATGGTTGCCATAGCCGCCATCACTGAAACCCGCTACGTCGACCACCCCGTCGGCAGTTGCGTATATCGGGGTACCCTGGGGGGCCGTAAAATCCAGCCCGGCATGAAGTTTTATGGTTTTATAGATCGGGTCGATCCGGTAACCAAAACCCGAGGCGATTCTTTCAAGGTCTTTATTGCTTACGGGTTGGATGGCTGGGGTTGCAGCCAGGATTTTTGCCTTGTTTTTGATCCGGTCATTGATCTCCACATAGGAAGTCTTCTGGGTGATGATCCTGTTCTTGAGCTGGGAAAGGGAGGCCAGCAGGGAACGGTAGAGTTCATTGTCACCCATATTTTCAATCATCGCCACCTGCTGTTCCTTTTCTTTTGCCTTTGCCCGGGCGCTATCGGGAATGGGGTTGGCTTCAAAAATAGAACGGTATACTTCATTATCCCTTTTTTCCAGCTCCGACATCTCCTGTTTGGCTTCCTTCAGTTCCTTACTCAGCTGTTTATACCCGTCTTTCATCCTTTCATACTGGATACTAAGGAGTCGTTCATTGGGCGAACCGATGAATCGAAAAGCAAAAAATGAAATCATGGCGGCTGTAACAAGGGCGGCGGCAAGGAAGCCAAAGACCCGCAGGACCTTTACCCTGAGCGGGGTTTCCAGTTTTTCATACCGAAGCGTATGCGTATTATAGTAATACTTGATTTTCTTCATAGCTGGCCCCTGCAAATCCCGCTGCCGGCGGGATAAATGATGGCTGAATGGATTACCTTTGCGTCCCGGATTAGCGGGAAAAACAAATATAGAGGCTTTAACAGCAAAAATCAACCCATTTATTCATTATGATGACAAGTGCGGAAATAAGACAAAAATTTCTTGATTTCTTTAAAAGCAGGGGCCATGAAATCGTTCCTTCTGCACCCATTGTCGTGAAAAATGACCCCACCCTGATGTTCACCAATGCCGGGATGAACCAGTTCAAAGATTTCTTTCTGGGCCATAAAATCGCCAGTGCAAAACGGGTGGTTGATACCCAGAAATGCCTCCGTGTTAGTGGAAAACATAATGACCTGGAAGAAGTGGGAGTGGATACCTACCATCATACGATGTTTGAAATGCTGGGCAACTGGAGTTTTGGCGATTATTTTAAGGAAGAAGCGATAGCCTGGAGCTGGGAATTGCTGACACAGGAATTCGGCATCGATAAAGACAGGCTATATGTGACCATTTTTGAAGGGGATCTGAACGAAAAACTGCCGGAAGATGAAGAGGCTTTGGAAGCCTGGAAGAAATGGATTGCCGCAGACAGGATCCTGCCGGGCAATAAAAAGGATAATTTCTGGGAAATGGGGGATACGGGACCTTGCGGACCCTGTACAGAAATCCATGTGGATTGCCGGCCTGATGCTGAAAGAAAAGCGGTGGATGGCAAAACACTGGTCAATAAAGATCACCCCCAGGTGATAGAAATCTGGAATAATGTATTCATCCAGTATAACCGGCTGAAAGACGGTTCGCTTGCAGCCTTACCCGCGCGGCATGTCGATACCGGTATGGGATTGGAAAGACTGGTTAGGGTTTTGCAACACAAAACCTCTAATTATGATACCGATATTTTCGCCGATACCCTGAAGGCGACCGAGCAATTAACCGGTAAGGTTTATGATTACAGCGACAGTAAACAGGCCATTGCTTTTCGGGTGATCGCCGACCATATCAGGGCCATCGGTTTTTCTATTGCCGACGGGCAACTGCCTTCCAATACCGGAGCGGGTTATGTGATCCGTCGCATTCTCCGCAGGGCAGTTCGTTATTATTATTCCTATCTCGATTATAAAAAGCCCTTGCTGGACCAGCTGGTGCCGGTAATTGCCCGGCAGTTTGCCACGGTTTTTTCTGAATTGCAACAGCAAGTTGATTTTGTGGTAAAAGTGGTCAAGGAAGAAGAAGAGGCTTTTTTGCGCACCCTGGAAAAAGGATTGAAGCGGATGGATGATATTATTCAGAATAACGATATTAAAACAATAGCGGGAAGCGACGCATTTGAGCTTTACGACACATTTGGATTCCCACTTGATCTTACAAAACTGATTGCAGCAGAAAACGGCCTGTCCGTTGATGAAACAGGTTTTAGTACGGAAATGCAGCAACAAAAGAACCGCAGCCGGGCCGCTGCAAATGTTGATACCGAGGACTGGGTGCTGCTGGATAACGGGGCCATTCATGAATTTATCGGGTATGACTCCCTTGAAACGGAGACAAGGATTACCCGGTACAGAAAAATAAAGACAAAAGGAAAGACCGCTTACCAACTTGTATTGGAAGCCACTCCTTTTTATGCCGAAAGTGGCGGACAGGTAGGGGATAGCGGAATCCTAAAGGCAGGTGATGAGGTACTGGTCATTCATAATACCAAAAGGGAAAATGACCTGATCATCCATTTTACCGATAGCCTGCCGGAAAACTTGAAGGGGAAAGTTGGGGTGAAGGTCGATGCAGCCAGAAGAAAAGAAATTACCCTGCATCATACCGCCACGCATTTGCTGCATGCGGCATTAAGAAAAGTGCTGGGTAACCATGTTGCTCAAAAAGGCTCTCTCGTCAACGAGGAACATTTGCGGTTTGATTTTTCCCATTTTGCAAAAATGACGGATACCGAGATCCACGCAGTTGAAACAATGGTCAATGAAAAGATAAGGGAGAATATTCCGGTAATCATCAGGGAAATGCCAAAGGAGGAAGCCCTGCAGATGGGCGCCATGGCCTTGTTTGGAGAAAAATATGGTGACAGGGTCAGGGTAGTGATGATTGATCCCACTTATTCGGTTGAACTTTGCGGGGGCACACATGTTGGGGCCACCGGCGAATTGGGTGTATTCAAGATTAAACATGAAACGGCTGTTGCTGCAGGGGTCCGCAGGATTGAATCTGTTTGTGGGAAACAGGCAGAAATATTCCTGGCAGAAAAACTGGCATTGTTGAATGCGGTCAGTGAATCGCTCAAACACCCCAGGGAAATCACGATCGCTATCGATAACCTCTTATCCGAGAATGCCGGCCTGAAGAAAAGGCTGGAAAACCTGGAAAACCGCATGCTCGTGGGTATCCGGAATGAATTGTTGCAAAAGGATGAGATCATCAATGGTATATGTTTTATTGGCGATATCGTGGAGGTTGGCCATGCCGATGCTTTAAAAAAGCTTTGCCTTGACCTGAAGCATCACCTGAACGATTATGTTGTGGCATTAGCTGCGAATATCGGTGGCAAACCTTTTGTAGCCCTGGGTATCCATGACAAGGTAGTGGCAGCAAGGGGGCTGGATGCCGGTAAATTGATAAAAGAGCATATCGCCCCGCTCATCAAAGGCGGTGGCGGCGGCCAAAAGAACCTGGCGACAGCCGGTGGCCAGGATCCCGCTCAGTTACCACAGGTAATTGAAACAATAAAAGGCCTTTTATAAAAGCAGGTTATGCATAAAAGGGTTTTCATCCTATTGGTATTTCTGATTCTTGCAGTTTCCCCCGCCCGTTCGCAGGATTCATTATGGGATTCGGTTTTTCATCCTGACTCCTTGCAAAGACTGATCAACTTACTGGCTGCTGATAGCCTGAATGGCAGACTGGCCGGATCAGATGGTGCTGTTGCCGCAGCCGGATTCATTGCTGATGAATTCAGGCAGGCGGGTTTGGTTGCTTTAAACAGATCAAATGATTTTCTTTTACCCATCAACCCCTCCTGGTTCAATGTGGCCGGGATGATAAAGGGTAGGTCAAGACCGGGCCAGGTGGTGATCTTTATGGCGCATTATGATCATATCGGTACGGTGGGCACCAATCCATTTCCTGATTTGTCAAAGGATGATAACAGGGTCCCGGTATCGGAGGATGATATTTTTAACGGGGCGAATGACAATGCTTCCGGGGTGGCCGCATTGATTGGACTGGCAAGGTATTACCATTCCCTTACTGGAAATGAGCGGTCATTGATTTTTTTAGCCGTTACCGGGTCTGAATTCGGTCCCTGGGGCTCTGAACATTTTGTAGATCATTTTCAGAACGATTCCATTTGTGCCGTGATCAATATGGATATGATCGGATCCTTCACCCCTTTATCAAAACCATTTTTTACCGACGGCTACAGCAGGGAATTACAAACTATCCTGAATAAAAATCTTTATAACGCGGATCCTGTGAAATATGGCAGGCAGTACTTTCTCTACAATAGCAAAGCAGAAATCGATACAAAAAGATTGACCCCCCTGCAAAAGAATTTCCTGGCCGGTAAGGATTTTAAAGGCGTTGATGCCTGGATTAACAGCAGGAACCAGTGCCAGAATGTAAATGCAAAATCCTTTGCCAGGAACCATGTACCTGTTGTCTCTATTTCCAGTACCTATGTCAACGATAAATATTATCATCATGTAAAGGATGAACCTTTTCGCATCGATTATACAATGATGGGAGAAGTGATCAGGGCGATTGTGACAGGAACCGCCGGAATTATCAGCGGACAAAATACGCCCGATCATAAATTGGTCAGTAAAACAGACCGGTATTAGATGGAAGGTATACCTGTTATAGCAACAGAACGGCTTTACTTTCGAAAATTCAGCGAAGGGGATGCCCCCCTTTTATGGAAGCTCAATGAAGATCCGGCCGTTACCCGGTATACGGGAGACCCCATCTTTAGCCTTGAACAGGCCCTTGGAGTTTTAAAAGAAATCATCCTGCCCCAATATGATCTTTATGGCATGGGCAGGTGGGCCGTACACCTGAAAGTAACCGGAGAATTTATGGGCTGGTGTGGTTTAAAAAACCGCCCGGAGCGAAATGAGATTGACCTGGGTTATCGGTTTATGAAGGTTTTCTGGGGCCAGGGCTATGCCTATGAGTCAGCAATGGCGAGCATTGAGTATGGATTTAAAGTATTGAACCTGAATACAATAATTGGCAGGGCGATGCCTGAAAACATCGCTTCCTGGAAGGTCCTGAAAAAGTGCGGGATGCGCTTTGTGCGGGAAGAGTTTGTGGATGGGCACCCGGCCCTTACCTATATCATTCAGAAAGCGACTTTGTAAAAAGGATCAAAACCTGTTACCATATTTTAACATTTCCGAAATGTTTCGTATTTCAGGAATTGTCATTATATTTGAACTACGAAATTTAACGTAGTACAAAAAATAAAAACTTATGAAGCAAATTCTGAAAACAATTTTCCTGGCCGGAGCGGCTTTTATGCTGCTGGGTCCCCTGGCAGTTGAAGCGCAGGATACAAAGGACAAGAAGAAAGAAAAGAACAAGGATGTGGAACAGATCATCATTACTAAAAAAGGGGGTGGGGATGAAAAGATCGTTGTGGAGATCAATGGCGATAAGGTAACAGTCAACGGGAAAGATGTCAATGATTTGAAAGATGATGATATCAAGGTGCTGAGGAATAAATTCAAAGGGATGGATGGCCTGGTGATTGCCGACGGGAAAAATAACTGGAATATGAACTGGAGCCCAATGGGCGATGGTCCCTTTGCCTTGTCAACCACTTCAGAAAACCGGGCCTTACTGGGTGTTACCACAGAAAATGATGAGGAGGGTGTTAAGATCACCGATGTAAGCGAAGAAAGCGCTGCGGAAAAAGCCGGTCTGAAAGAAGATGATATCATCACAAAGATTGACGATACAAAAATTACCAATCCCGACGAATTGACAAAAGCGATACGGGCACATAAACCGGGTGACAAGGTTACTGTCACCTATAAGCGGGGAAAGAAAGAAAATAAGACGACCGCCGAACTGGGTAAGTTAAAAGGATATGCAGGGGTCTATAATTTTGATGTGGCTCCCCGCTTACACGATATGGAGGCTTTGCGGGAATACAGGATGCCAAGGATGCAGTCCATCCCCCGTATAGAAGGTCTCGGGCAGAATTTCAATTTTGACTTTTTCAATGAAGACCAGCGTTTGGGTCTTTCCATCCAGGATACGGAAGACGGAAAAGGTGTGAAAGTGCTGGAAGTGGATGAAGAAAGCAATGCGGCCAAAGCAGGGATCAAAGAGGGTGACCTGATCATGCAATTTGCCGGTAAAGATGTGAACAGTGCAGATGATGTTGCTAAATTATATCGTGAAAACCTGAAAAATAAAGCCAGTGCAGTATCCGTACAACTGATGCGGAACGGGAAATCACAGAATGTTGACATCAAAATACCGAGGAAATTAAAGACGGCCGACCTCTAGGCCTTTCTAAAGACAATTTGTTATAAATGCAGTTAAACCATCCCGCCGAAAGGCGGGATGGTTTTTTTATAAAAGCTTTGTCACATATATCACAGGCCCCCCGGAAGAATTGGCTATTTTTGCGGTTCTTTATGCAGGAAATACCACAGGCATATGAAATTGTGATTGGCCTTGAGGTCCACATTCAGTTAAGCACAAACACCAAGCTTTTTTGTGGTGACCCCGCTTCCTTTGGCAGCGAACCCAATACCCATGTTTCTCCCATCACCCTGGCTCATCCGGGTACCTTGCCGGTGATGAATAAGAAAGCAATAGAATTTGCTGTCAAAATGGGATTGGCCTGTCAGTGTGAAATTGAAATAGATAACTATTTTGCCCGGAAAAATTATTTCTACCCCGATCTTCCCAAAGGGTACCAGGTTTCGCAACATACAACGCCTATCTGTAAAGGAGGGAGGGTGAATATAACTGTTGGCGGGGAAGAAAAGAACGTTCAGTTAAACAGGATCCACCTGGAAGAAGATGCCGGTAAGAGTTTACATGATGTGGAGGATGCCAATACCTGTATTGATTTAAACCGTGCAGGCGTCCCCTTACTGGAAATGGTGACCGAACCCGACCTGCGGTCTTCGGAAGAGGCTTTTGCCTTTCTGACCGAGATCAGGAAACTGGTACGCTACCTTGGCGTATGTGACGGAAATATGGAAGAAGGCAGTATGCGATGCGATGCTAATATTTCCGTGCGGAAAAAAGGGGACCCGCAATTAGGTACCAGGGTGGAAGTGAAAAACCTCAATTCCATCAGGAACGTAAAAAAGGCGATAGAATTTGAGGCGGTAAGGCTGGTCAATCAACTGGAAAGAAACGAAACCATCCTCCAGCAGACCCGGAGTTTTGATGCAGGAAACGGTACCACCTTTTCAACACGGGAAAAAGAGGAAGCCAACGATTATCGTTATTTCCCTGAACCCGATCTGACACCTTTTCATCTTACTGAAGATTTTATAGAAGAGATCAGGAATACAATCCCGGCACTGCCAAAGGAAAGGATCCGAAAATATAGGGTGGAGAACCAGCTTTCTGCATATGATGCTTCGGTCTTAACAGAAGAAAAGGAATTCTCCGATTATTATGATGCCCTCATCCTTCATACGGACTTGTATAAACCTGCCGCCAACTGGATGACAGGCCCGGTTAAGACCTGGATGAATGAAACTGGAAATGAAATCGGTGCATTCCCGCTTTCGCCAGCATCGATGGCTGTGCTGATCAGCTTGGTGGAAGATGGAAAACTCAGTTTCTCCATCGCATCCGGACGACTTTTCCAAAAACTATTGGATAATCCTGTTAAAGAACCGTTAGTACTGGCGATGGAGGAAAACCTGCTGCAGGAAAGCAACGTTAATATGCTGGAACCGCTTGTAGAGGATGTTTTGGCCAGTCATGCGGAGAAGGTAAAGGCTTTTCAGAAAGGAAAAAAAGGTTTACTCGGAATGTTTGTAGGGGAAGTGATGAAACGTTCAAAAGGAAAAGCAGATCCCAAAGTGGTGAATGATCTTTTATTGGAAAAACTAAATAATAAATAGCACCTGATGATACAAAAAAAACTGATGGCAGCCGGGCTGATGCTGATCCTGTTTTCCTGCAAGGAAAAAGGGGTTCAGTCCTTTTCCGTGAAGGGGACGCTGAAAAATACGGAGGCGAGGATGGTTTATATGGACCAAATATTGCTGGAAGCCGGCATGCACAAACCGGTCGATTCAGTCTTGCTGGGAAAAGACGGATCTTTTGTGCTCAAGACAAAAACAAAGGGAGAAAATCTTTATTATCTCCGGATTGATAATGAACAGTATCCTTTTGCTACATTGATCAGTGATGTGCCGAGTATTACCGTGAAAGCCGACCTCCAGTCCAAAACCCTTCCCGCAGCGTACGAAGGTTCCCCGGCCAGTATCGCCTTGCAGCAATATTACACCTCGTTTATGCAGCATAGGGGGCAACTCGCCCTCCTGGGAAAAGAATATGATAGCCTTACCAAGGCCAAGGCGCCAGACAGCCTGTTAGTGGCCCTGAACACCAAAGGGGAAGGCATTGTTGCCAATATGAAAAATGACGTGAGTGCGATTGTCATCAATGGCAAGAGCCCGGTCCTGGCGTTGATGGCCCTGCAAAGCAACCAGAACTGGTATACACCCGACCAGTATGGCGATCTTTTATCACAATTGTCCAAAAAATATCCCGAGGATAACAATGTAAAAAAGGCCGGAAAGAATTTCACCGACCAAATGGCCGCCATGCAGCAAAATAAACCCGCACCACAATTTGTAGGGCAGAAGGCTCCGGAAATTTCCCTGCGGGATTTGGAGGGACACACGGTCAGTCTCAGTTCCTATAAAGGGAAGTATGTACTGGTGGATTTTTGGGCCAGCTGGTGCAAGCCCTGCCGGGAAGAGAACCCGAATGTGGTAGCGGCCTATAATAAGTATAAGAACAAAAATTTTACGGTACTGGGTGTTTCCCTGGATGATAATGAAAAAGCCTGGCGCGCTGCAGTTGAGAAGGATCGGTTAACATGGGCACAGACCCTCGACGAAAAACAGGTGGCCGCTGCCACTTATAATGTACAGGGCATTCCCTTTAATGTGCTGGTAGACCCCGATGGAAAAATTATAGCAGAAAGTTTAAGGGGGATGGATTTAGAAAATAAACTGCAGGAAGTATTGAAATAATTCGGAAGCCGTAATATATACAGCTGTAAATAAAAAACCGGATGCCATGCATCCGGTTTTTTATATTGATCTGGTTAAAGACCTTGTAAGATTATCTCGCCATCGTCATCTGCCAGGAATCATAAATTCCGGCAGAGGTATAAAGTTGTAAAGCGATGGAGAATGTATTCTCGCAGGAACTGAAGGTCTTCACCCCAGTTGCATTGGCCCTTACTAACAAAGGCAGGCCACCTGAAGTAAATCCTGTTGATTGAGATGCCATCGTTACCTTAAAGTTGGCAGGATCTGTCCAATCCAAACCAATGGTAGCACTGATACCACTGTCATAAATATTAGACAGTGTAGCAGTGGCGGTGGTAGCGCCTGTAGATACGATATTGGAAATGGTACTGGTATAAGGACCATAAGATCCATTTTCGTATGTTAAGGTATAGTCTCCAGCCAGGTTAGCTAAAACCACATCACAATATTTGCGCATGGTGAGCGTGAATACCTTGTTGTAATCATTAGCCGGAACATCGCCATCGGTCAGAGTGATTTTTAAAATATCAATCCGGGTTGAAGAAGGGTATCCTGAATACAGGCCTGAAATGGTCAGGGTATCCAGGGCCTTTCCAGCAGGCATTACAAAAGAGGAAGGCGCATTGTATTGCACGCCTGCAGCAGCTCCGGTAGAGGATTCATATGAAATATTGATGGTTCTGTCCTTATCGGAAACAGTCGTAAATCCAATGGGTAACCGATACGTGTTGTTGGTACTCTTGATATAATAGGTACCGGATGTGGCACTCGTATTGAATTTAGCAAAACTCGGAGGTGTAACATCCTTGTCAACCACCAGGTTGTTTTTTTTGCAGGATGCAAGGCTCAGGATAGAGCCTGCAACCAGCATATAGATCAGTGTTTTCTTCATGATAGTTTGTTTTTGTTCTTTGCTTAAGGGTTTTGGTCAGCCGGTGTCATACTGGCATTATTATCCAGTTCTCTTTGCGGGATACGCATCAGGAATCTTGGATCGTTGGCCGGTGTGGTATAAATGCCGGGATTGAAGTTCGGGCTACCATGATTACCGGGACCGGAAGGACGGTTAAGACCCTGTCCCAGGCGTTTGATATCCAGTAATCCAAAACCTTCACCCCATAATTCAATCCTTCTTTGTAAAAGGATCTCATCCAATAAAGCCTGACCACTTAAAGAAGCAGCAGAATAAGCAGGATACCTGGCTTTTACCAACGCTTCCAAAGGAACCCTTGCGGCTGCGTCCTGTCCACCCTGGCGGGCCAGTGCTTCCGCTTCTATCAGGTACATTTCAGCAGCACGCATATAGAAATAGTCGGCCTGCCACCTGTTGCTGACATCAGGAACCTGGAATTTGAGCTGGTTGTAATCAGGATTGCTGGTGGTGCCGGTTCCTGGAGTTGTCCAGAGTGCTTTCCGGATATCGGCAGCATTGATCTGGTCATACAGTGCCTTGGTGATTTTCTTTTGCTGTCCCAGGGCGGCATATCCACCGGTGCGGATATCCATGTGAGAATAGAAAGATGCGTAGATGGTAGCCTCAGATGCAAGGATGATGGATCCCCACATACATTCCGGGCTGCTAACTGATGACATGGCTGTGTAAGCGGTTAACTGCGCAGGTGTCATCAGGGTATAACCCTGGCGGGCCTTATTGGCATAAGTAGCGGCAGTTGGCCAGTCTTCCATGGTAAGGGCAACCCTTGCTCTCAGACCCTGAACAACGCTAAGGTCGATCTCATTTTTTGAAGCCCTGGTTTTACCGGTCAGCAATGTTTCAGCTTGTGTAAGGTCGGCAATGATCCTGTTATACACATCCTGAACCGTTCCCCTGGTTTTTCCCCCGGTAGTATCGGCTGTATAAATGGGAATGCCGGGATCATTTTCATGTCCTTTATAGCTTTGCTGATAATAATTGGCCAGATAGTAGTAAGCATAAGCGCGCATACCCAGGGCCTGGCCCTTGATGCTTTCTTTTTGAGCCGCAGATGCATCGGTTACTCCATCCACAAAATTGTAAAGCTTATTAGCCTGTTTGATCTGGTCATAATAACGGTACCAGGCAAAATCAGACATCTGTCCTGTTGTGGCAATACCCCAGTTGGTGTACTGGTAGGTTGTATTGTACCAGCCATAACCCTGTGTGTGGATCACCATATCATTACCCATGAGGTCGCAGGAAAGATCATAGGATTTCTGCCCATAATCTGAATGGCTTCCTCCGCCTACAGCAAAGGAAAACATTTCTTTGTACATACCACCGATGGCTGCGTTCACCGCATTGATCTTACTGAAGATCTGGGCCTCGCTGGCAGCATTCGAGGGCTTGGTTTCGAGATAGCTTTTCTTACAGCCTGCCATCGCAAGCAGCAGAAAAGGCGTTACATATAATAGTACTTTTTTCATATTCTTATCTGTTTTTATTTATTGTAGGTTAACATTGAATCCAAAACTAATGGTTCTGAAAGGTGTATAACTTGCATCCGATGTACCATTAAATGCACGCTGTGGATCCATACCTTTCTTGGCCGTGAATAATGCAGCGTTGTCCACATTGGCAAAGATCGAAGCACCCGCCATATGCAGCCTGTTTGCCACCGTCTTCGGTAAATTATAACTCAGGGTGATGTTCTTGATGTTCAGGTAAGAACCGTCCATCAGCCATCTTGTGGAAGCGCCATCCTGTCCGGCAACACCATTCTGTAATCTTGGAACAGTAGTAACATCGCCGGGTTTCTGCCAGCGCTGCTCAATATCCTTGCTCCAGGAAATACCAGGAGAACCGCGGTGCATGATACCGGCATAGTTACCGTCGTAGAACATACCACCATAAGAGAATACCAGGAGGAAGGAAAGATCAAAGTTCTTGTAATTGAAAGAGTTGGTCAAACCACCAGAGATATCCGGTAATGAAGTTCCACCGGTATAGTAGAAGGTGGCCTGGTTGATCTGGTTGGTCAGCACTCTTTCACCTGTAGGCTTACCATCAGAACCAATTACATCTTTATAATACAGTGCATCACCATTGGAAGCATCCACACCGGCATACTCTCTCAGCCAGTAGTCAAATATTCCATGTCCTTCAGAGAGTTTCTTGGTGCCACTCACGATACCATTTTTCGCCTGGATCGGTGGTAATTTGGTGATCTCGTTTTTGAAGTGCGACATATTCAGGTCAATACGCCAGTTGAAGTTTTTCTTCCTGATGGCAGTATAGCCCAATTGAACATCGATCCCTTTATTGGTCATCGTACCGATATTCTGCCATACGGAAGAATATCCGGTTGAGATCGGCAGGGGAACGTCAAACAACAGGTTGTCAGATGTCTTGGTAAAGTATTCAATCGTACCCTGTAAACGGTTATTGAAGAATACAAAGTCAAAGCCTATATTGGAAGCTTTGTTTGTTTCCCAGGAGATATCCGCATTTACCGGACGGGAAGGAGGTGTATAGGTTCCGTTTCCATTGGCATAGTAATAAGATACATAAGGATAGAACAGACCGATATTCTCATTACCCTGCTCACCGTAGCTGGCTTTGAACTTCAACTCATTGATCCAGCTTACATTTTTCAGGAAATTCTCTTCAGACAATCTCCAGCCCACACCTACAGAATAGAAATTACCCCAACGAACTTCATCGCGGAACCTGGAAGAACCATCTGTACGGTAGCTTCCTGATAGGAGGTATTTCTGATCATAGTCGTAGTTCACGCCGCCAAAATAACTTTCAATCCTTTGGTTATCGGTGGCTGAACTGGCTGGTCCAAAAGGTCCTGTACCATTATCCAGTTCTGTTTGGCCGGGGAATGTAAAACCTGAGGCATTTGCAGATACATAGCTATACTGGTATTTATAATTTTCATGACCTGCCAGCGCCCTTACATTATGCTTTCCGAATTTTCTGCTCCAGGATAATACTTCGTTACCTGTAAGTGAAACCTGCCTGTCATTGGTCTTGGTTGACCTACCCCCGTCACTCAAACCGGGTGTAGGAGCAGCATCGCCGTACTGGTTATTCTGGTAGCTGGTGATATTGTTTCCAAAATAGTTAACACCTAAGGTTGCTTTGAAAGAAAAATCTTTCAGGAATTTGATCTCAGCATAGGTGTTCATGTTGCCGTTAAAGATATTCCTGGAACGGTCGTCAAGGTCCAATGAACCCAGCAGGTTTGAACGACCGGCATAAGGACGGGTTCCCATCTGGTCAACCGTACCCCAATCCAGCATATTCTTACCGGTGGTGGGATCGATCACAAAAGCTCCCGTGGTCAGGTCGTGCTGATATACCGGGTAGATCGGTCCCATTTGTCTTGTGTAATAGAATGGGTTGGTAGTAGCGGTACCGCCACTGGGTACATCCTTTCTTTCTGCCATGGCACCATCCAGGTTCACACCGGTGGTCAGCCAGTCAGTAGCCGCTGTATTGACGTTGATACGGAAATTATAGCGCTTATATCCGGAAAACCTGACAATGCCATCTTCGTTCAGGAAACCGGCAGAAACATAATAATCAGTTTTGTCGGTGGCCCCTGAAATATTGAAATTGGCATTGGTACGGGAAGCATTACGGAATAATGCATCTTCCCATGATTCATTCCATAACAATTGCGCATTGGGATTCAATTTTCCGGTTGTAGGATCTACCACTTGTGCAGCAGGTACATTATAGGCATTATACACCAGTCCATTTGGCCCGGCCAAAACGTTGGAGGCCTTTGTACCGGCAGTTGCCATATTATCACCACCTGCCATATAGGAATTCCTGTAAGATTCCCAGAACAGTTCATAATATTCTTTGATGCCTACGCGGTCATATTCCGGAATTCCACGGCTCATAAAACCCTGTCTCAGTGTAGCACTGGTTACAGATTTTCCTTTCTTACCTTTTTTGGTGGTGATCATGATCACACCATTTGCGGCACGGGATCCGTACAGGGCTGCAGCAGCAGCATCTTTCAACACGGTTACTGATTCTATATCATCAGTAGAGATGGCAGAAATCGAACCATCATAAGGCACACCGTTTAAAACATATAACGGGGCACTTGAAGAACTCACTGATCCAACACCACGGATCAAAACACTGGCACCGGTACCGGGAGCACCACCACCGTTGGTGGCAATCAAACCGGGCACCAAACCTTCCAGGGCACGGGTAACAGAAGCTACCTGCTGCTTTTGGATGGTGGTGGCGCTGATCGTGTTTTCCGAACCGGTAAACGCTGTTTTCTTAATCGTACCGTATGGTACGGTTACAACAACTGTTTCCAGTGTAGAAGCATTTAATGCCAGGCTCACATTAATCACAGATTGGGAGCCGATCGCTACTTCTTTAGTTTCCATGTTAATGGAAGAAATAACTAATGTGGTGGCATTTTGCGGAACCTGGAGTGTAAAAGTTCCGTCTGCTTTGGTAGCTGTTCCGGTGGGTGTTCCTTTCACCTGAACAGAGGCATTTGATACAGGGGCACCGGATTCGTCGGTAACCTTGCCTGTAATTGTACGCTGAGCTTGGGCATTCAGTCCGATAAATGCAAAAGCAGCTACAAGAAATAGCAATTTCCTCATGTGTACTTAGTTTAAGTTAATGTTAATAAAAGACAAAATAACACCAGTAAAATCTAAAATAAATGGATTCAACTGGTTTTTTTAAAGATTGTTAATGTTTTAGCAACCTTTAAATGTGAAATAATTGACAAAATATTTATAGGAATTGCTGCTTAACTATACGTATTAACCCTGATAATAGTTGCCCAGCGGTAATATATATTAAAATAAATAATATTTGATTGTCAATAAAAACACTTGTTCGCAATAAAAATAATTGATTTACAATATATTGTGTATAAAAACCTGCAAAGGAAGATATATAATTAATGGAAGGATCCAAAACCCAATTTGGCCTTCATTCCTGTTTCCGGTCTTATCGGCTCTTTATGATTCGGGATAACCATCTCCCGGAGGGATATTTACTTTTTTTTGAACCTGACAAGGGAAATCAAAACAGAGGGTAACAGCACGAGATTGGTGATGGTTGCCGTAATCAAAGTCAGCGAGGTGAGCCACCCCAGGGACTGGGTGCCTCCAAATCCGCTAAAGCAAAAGATGATAAACCCGGCTATTAGTACCAGTGAGGTATATATGATGCTGATGCCGGTACTATGGATCGTTTCAATAACCGTTTTCTTCATATCATAACCCTGTGCCGGCAGCTCCTGTTTGAAATTGACAAGGAAACGGATGGTCACATCGATGGCAATACCCAACGCAACACTGAAGATCAAAACTGTTGAAGGTTTTAAGCGTACACCTGCCCAACCCATCACCCCCGCAGTAATCAGCAGCGGTATGATATTCGGGATAAGGGAACAGAATAATATCCTGAGTGATTTAAAAAGGTAAAGCATACAGAGGGCGATCAGGAAAAAGGCCCAAAGGATGCTTTCTTTTAATCCATGTATAATAAAACTGCTCCCTTCCTGGAAGGTCACACTGGTGCCGGTCAGTCTAACATTATACTTACTCGTATCAAATAACTGGTCGGCCCTTTTTTGAATGCTGTCGAGTATCATGGGTAACCGATGGCTGCCCACATCCGCCATATTTACACTGATCCTCGTCTCCTGTTTATTGCTATCCATGAACGAGGATACAATCCGGGAAAAAGAATTGGTATTGTCGGATTCGCCCCCCTTCATATTGAAATACTGGTTAAGGGCAGGCATCACATATTCATCCGGAACAGAATAATAATTACTGTCGCCGTCAAAAAACGCCTGTTTCGCAAATTTCATCCCTTCAACAATGGAAAGGGGTCTTGCCATTTCGGGCCGGGAGGCAATAAACTGCGAAAGAGAATCGATGTTCCGGAAAGTTTGCAGGGCGTTTCTCCTTAAACCATTTTTCTGCCGTGTATCCAGGATGATTTCCAAAGGCATGATGCCCCTGAAATTCTTTTCAAAAAATTTCAGGTCCGTATAGATCTTATCTGTCCTGGGCAGGTCATCAACGATAAATCCTTCACTTCTCAAACGGAACATTCCGGCGATGGATATGGCCACAATGATAAAGGAATAGATATAGATCAGCCTGCGGTGGTTCAACGACCAGGTTTCAAGCCTGTTCAGCCAGCGTTTTAATCTTGGATTATCAAGATATTTTGTATGTCTTGATTTTGGGGCGGGTAGAAAACTCAAAACCCCCGGTATCAAGACCAGCGAGATAAAAAATAATAGCATGATGCTGGAACCTGCCACCACCCCGAACTCCTGCAGCACTTCGCTTCGGGTCAATGCAAATACGGCAAAGCCGATCGCAGCTGTCAGGTTACAGAATAAGGTTACGATGCCCATTTTCTCCACCATTAATACAAGTGCCGCATTTTTTTCACCGGTTTCATTAAAGGAGGTATGGAACTTATTGAGGAAGTAGATGCAGTTGGGGATCCCAATCACCACGATCAAGGGAGGGATCAGGGCAGTGAGTAAGGTGATCTTATATTGCAGCAACGACATTACCCCCAGGCTCCAGATCACCCCAATGATCACGACTGCCAGGGATAACCACATGGCCGATAAGGACCGAAAGAACAGCAATAAAATAATGGCCGATAAGGCAATGGAGGCAATCAGGAACCAACGCATTTCATTAGCGATCCTGGTGGCCAGAACTGTCCGGATCAAGGGTAAACCGCTGAGATGAATTTCTATATTATTGGCACGGCCAAAATCATTCACGATGGCAGAAATGTCGGCAACCACTTTCTCTCTTTTTTTGGATGCCAGTATTTGTTTGTTGATCCGCACACCCATCAACCAGGCATGGGTTTCGGGATTGTATAAGAGATTATGATAAAACGGGAGCTTATAAAGGATATCCCGGCAACTGTCAATTTCTGCCTGCCCAAGTAGGGTATCCCTGAAAATCGGTATGGACAACAGTCTTTCCGAACTGTCTGCTTTTACCAGGTTGATGGAGGAAGGGGCAGCAATCACATCTTCCACACCCGGCAGGTTCTTGATATCCCTGGCTGCAGCGGCATAGTGATTCCAGGTATCGGCTTCAAACAACCGGTTTGTTTGAATACCCATTACCAGCAGGTTGCCATCTTCCCCAAACTTTTTCCTGAATTCCTGGTAAGCTTTGTACTTTGGATGATCGGTCGGTATGGCCCGGGCAAACTCATAACTGAGTTCCACTTTTTTCGCAAGAAACCCCATCCCGGTAGTAAGAATGGCCAATACGATTAATAACGGTAAACGGTGCTTTACGATAAATTGTCCGAGGTTTCTCCACATAATATCAGGTGCTGTGGCGCAAAGAAACAGAAAATATAATAATTGCAGCAGTATTGATATTTTTGAAAGGTGAGGCGCAATTTTATTATATGGATGGGTTTGGCTTTTTTAATGCATTCCTCTTCTCTTCTTTGCCAGTCATCCCTGCCGCCGGTGGGACAATGGAGGGACCATTTACCCTATAAAACTGTCATCGGCTTAACGCAGGGGGAGAACAACATTTTTTGTGCCACACCATTTAGTGTTTTTTCGCTGGACCTTTCGGAGTATTCCATAACCCGGTACAGTAAGACCAACGGATTGCATGCAACCGGTGTACGGGCAATTGAATTTGATGAACAGACCCAAAAACTTTTGATTGCCTATACCAACAGTGATATTGATATCCTGTACCGGAATGATGTCTACCATGTTCCCGATATCAAAAGGGCCAACCTGCAGGCCGATAAAACTATTTACAGTATTTATACATTTGGCGGAAACTTTTACCTCTCTTCGGGGTTGGGCATCATCATCATCGATGGCGAAAAATATGAAGTGAAGGATACCTGGCGTATCGGGAATGGTGGGAATTATGTAAAAGTGAATGGTATTACCGTTTCCAATGGTTTCTATTATGCCGCAACAGAAGAAGGGTTAAAAAGCACAGCGGTCAGTAATAATGACCCCGCCAATTTTAATAACTGGCAACAGGAAAGCGGCTTAAACGGGTTACCGCCCGGGAACTGCAAAGCGGTCCTGTCACTGCCCGGCACGATCCTTTCACTTATCGGGGACAGCCTCTTTATCAGGAACGGAAACAACTGGGATCTCCTGTATAACGATATTGCCTGGTCGATCAACAGGGTCAGCTTTTCAGATAACCGGGTACTGGTCTGTCAGCAAAAAAATCAAACCGGCAGGATTGCCGTTCTGGATATGACAGGGGCCGTCAGTGAATATATTCAGGATGGCATCTCGGTGCCGGCAGATGTGCTGCATTACCAGGGAAATTATTGGATCGCAGACCCCCTGTATTCCTTGTTGAAATATGCCAATGGACAGGCCGTGTCGTTCCGGCCGGCTTCTCCCGATTCTGTGGCAACAGGTCAGCTCCTGTCGAAGGATCAGGTGTTTCTTGCAGCAGCCGGAACGGTGAATGAACAATGGGAGCCCCGTCAAAATACCAACGGGCTCTTTCGCCTGGCAGATGGAGACTGGACCAATTATAATTCCTCTTTTTCACCTGTTCTGGATAGTGTAAAGGATATCATTGCAGTGGCCAATGATCCCGTGGATGGTTCAATATGGGCCGGTTCATTTGGCGGAGGCTTACTGCATATCCCAAAAGACCAATCCCTGGAATTATTTAAACAGAATTCCCCTATACAGCCTGCCAATTTTGATAGGAGCAGTTACCGTGTGGCCGGCCTGGCATTTGATCATGATCATAATCTTTGGATGGCCAATGACGGGGCTTCCCGAAACCTGCTCGTGAAAAAAAATGACGGCAACTGGGTATCGTTCACTGCTCCTTTTTCCCTCACTGAAAATGCTGCCGCCGGAATCATCATCGATGATAGTGGCCAGAAATGGATGATTTCGCCAAAAGGGAACGGGCTGATCTGTTTTGATGATAACCACTCAATTGATAATCCTGTTGATGACCGGTGGAAGCTTTTTCGTTTCGGTGCGGGCAATGGCAACCTGCCTTCCAATAATGTGTTAAGCATACTGCTGGATAAAAGCGGTTTTATCTGGGTCGGAACCGACGATGGTATGGCGGTGATCCAATGCCCGCAGCAGGTTTTCAGCAGCCCGGGTTGTGAAGCTGTTTTACCGATCGTACAGCAAGGGAATTTTGCCGGTTACCTCTTCAAAGGGGAAGAAGTGAGGAGTATGGCAGTGGATGGTGCCGACAGGAAATGGGTGGCCACCAGCCAGGGGGTATTCCTGATCAGTGCCGACGGGGAAAAACTGATTGAACATTTTACTGAAGAAAACAGTGCCCTGCTGAGCAATGACGTAAGACAGGTTTGTATCGATAACATCAGCGGCGAAGTGTTTTTGGGTACGGTCAAAGGCATCTGTTCTTTCAGGGGCACAGCCACCACCGGCGGAAGCACCAATTCCAATGTATTGGTTTTCCCGAATCCGGTCCCCCCTGGATATGCCGGTACCATTGCCATCAGAGGCCTTGTGGAGCATGCGGTTGTTAAGATCACAGAATTGGATGGGAGACTGGTCTACCAGACCCGCGCTTTGGGCGGCCAGGCAATCTGGGATGGAAAGGATTACCGGGGTAAAAAGATTTCCACCGGCGTGTACCTGGTACTGGTCAGTGACGATAGCCGGCAGGAAAAGCTGGCGACAAAAATTGTATTTATTGCTCGATAAAAAATGACAGATAAGTTACATCATACAAAAGGCATTGTGTTACGGACCGTCAAGTATGGAGAAACCAGTATAATCGTTTCCATCTATACCGAATTATTCGGTATACAATCCTACCTCGTGAATGGTGTGCGCAGTTCGTTAAAAAAGGCAGGGGGAAAAGCCAGTATGTTTCAACCGGCGGCAATTCTCGACATGGTGGTTTATCATAATGAAAACAAAAACCTGCAACGAATCAAAGAATATAAATGGCAGCTGCTGTACCAGCAAATTTTTTCTGATATACCCCGACATGCAGTGACACAGTTTATGGTAGAACTGATGACGAAATGCCTGAAACAACCCGAGCCCAACAGTGATCTTTTTCATTTTTGCGAGGATGCACTGCTTTGCCTGGATACCTGCAGTGATGCGGTGATGGCCAATTTCGCTCTTTATTTCGCCCTTAATTTCGCCACTTTTTTCGGTTTCAGGATTGATGACCGTTATTCCGGCAGGAATCATTTCCTTGATTTGCAGGAAGGTTCCTTTGTATCAGAAAATCCCGGTCATCCTTATTTCCTGGAAGGGGAAGAGGCCAGGGTCAGTTCAGAATTACTCAAAGTCATGCACCCCGGTGAACTCCGGGATATCAAACTTAACCATTCATTTCGTCGCGTCCTGCTGCATGCTTATGAAAACTATTATGCACTGCACCTGCCGGACTTTGGCACGCTGAAGACCTTACCGGTGCTGAAAGCCATCCTGGGATCATGAATAGCCTACCGTATTACTGTTAATTACAATATCCTTTCCGATACAGAAAGATCATGGCTGATCCGGATGATCCCGGGCATTTTCCCTTTTTCAAAACTACCCAGTGCATCATCCCATTGCAGGGCTTTCGCCCCGTTGCTGGTCGACCATTGCAGCAGATCAGCCAGCGGCAGATGCGGAAAATGTTTTTTTATCGCCTGAACTTCTTTGGCCATGCTGAGCTGCCAGTTGCTGCTGTAACTGTCTGTCCCCATCACGATATGGCAATGCTGGTTGATGAAATTTTCAATTGCTGGGGTCCTGTTTTCAATATAGAGATTGGCATTGACGCAAAAACAATATACCAGTTTTATGCCCTGTTCGGCAGCAAAGGCGTTAGCCCAGATAATATCTTCTTCGGTCGTAAAGGTATTATGCACCAGGATAAGGGTTTGGCCAAGGGTAAAATAGGGCAGGTATGATCGTAGGGAACTTTTCCCGGTTACCGGGAAAGGAGATTCGTTGATGCCAAAGATTTTAAACAACCGGAGATAATCGCCTCCCCCTTTTTGATACAATTCATCTTCTGCCGGATGTTCCTGGTTATGGATGGAAATCACCTGACCGGCGGTGGCTTTGTTGATCAGTTGGAAGGTCAGGGGGGAAATACTGTAAGGGGCGTGGGGTACAAGGGAACTTTGATGGGGCAAGGGTGATCTTTTTAGTTGCTCCGTCATCAATTCTTTTATATGCGAATAATGTGCGAGGTTCTCTGCTGCTTTTGCATCTGTAAATCCGAGTACCTCTACAAAATTACTCCAGCGGATCCGGCTGCTCGATTTGACCCTGGCCGTATCGGCCGTATTACCGATATCTCCAACAGCGACAATCCCGTTTTCATACATTTCCTTTTCAGCCCGCACAATCTCCAGTTGGATGAATGCAGGATCGAACCCCCGTTTGGTCACTACGGAACAGAGAAAATCGATCAGGCCGGTATGCGGAGGGATCACATTTTTCAGGTGACTGAGCTCAAGGTGGCAATGACAATTGATAAAACCGGGAGACAGGATGCCTTCCACGTATGCGATCTCATCCCCCGCTTCTGATTCGGGAACAATGTCCTGCACCACGCCCTCCCGATCTGTGATGAGAACAGCGGTTGCCTCCCTGAATGTATACCCGTCGAATAGCTGATCTGCCCTGAATTTTCTAAATCTCATGCCTTTTATTCTTTTAACTTTGCACGCCTTAATTCCGTTTCGAATTTCGGCAATTGAATTTAGAATTAGCATTTTATGTTAGACAAACTGGAAGCGATAAAAGCAAGATTTGACCAATTGGGTGTGGCCTTGACGAATCCCGAGATCATTGGGGACAGTAAAAAATTTACCGCCACCAGTAAGGAATACAGGAGCCTGGAGAAGATTGTTACCGCCTATCACGATTATCGCAGGATATTGGACGATGTGGCTTTTTATAGTGAAGCCATGAAAGGTACCGATGAAGAACTCCGGGACCTGGCCAAAACAGAAATGCCGGAACTGGAAGCGAGAAAAACCAGCCTGGAGTTCAGGATCCGGCAAATGCTGATCCCCAGGGATCCGCAGGATGAAAAAAATGCCATCCTTGAAATCCGGGCCGGGACCGGTGGCGATGAAGCCAGTTTGTTTGCCGGCGACCTGTTGCGGATGTATATCAGGTACTGTGAAGGCCGGGGATGGAAAACCGCTATCCTGAGCGAGAATGAGGGAACCGTCGGCGGCTATAAAGAAGTACAGTTGGAAGTGACCGGGGAAGAGGTGTATGGAACCTTGAAATTTGAAAGCGGGGTGCACCGCGTGCAAAGGGTGCCCGATACGGAAGCCAGCGGCCGGGTTCATACCTCAGCGGCCACTGTGGCAGTAATGCCGGAAGCGGAGGAAGTGGACTTCGAACTGAAAGAAAGTGATGTGAAGATGGAAACGGCAAGAAGTGGCGGGGCCGGTGGACAGAACGTGAACAAGGTAGAGACAAAGGTTTTATTGACCCATATACCTACCGGTACGGTTGTTATCTGCCAGACAGAAAGGACACAGCTTGCGAATCGTGAAAAAGCCATGCAGATGATGCGGACAAAATTATATGAAGAGCAGGTCAGGAAACAGGAGGATGAAATTGCCAGGCATCGAAAGAGCCTTGTCAGTACCGGAGACCGGAGCGCAAAAATCCGAACCTATAATTTCCCCCAGGGAAGGGTGACGGATCACCGGATCAATTATACTTCCTATAATCTCGATGCTGTGATGAATGGCGATATACAGGATTTTATCGATGCCCTTCAGTTTGCTGAGAATGCTGATAAAATGGCGAAACAGCAATAATATCTTTTTATTAATACAATCATTTCGCAGTATTGTATAACTTGAAATAAAAAAAATGCTTGATCAACTTTTAAATCTTGTTAAGGAGTACGCAGAGGAGCCCGTTATCAGGAATCAGGAAATTCCCAACCAGCAAAACCAGGACATCGTAGCGGAAGCCACTAATACGGTTGCCAGCGGTTTGCAAAATGTGATGGCCGGAGGTGGCGTTCAAAATATCATTCAAATGTTTACCGGCGGTGATCAAAATAATGTGGCATCCCTGATGAAGAACCCGATGGTTGCGATGATGATCGGCCACTTTACCCAAAAACTGGTGAGTAAGTATAATATGAGTCCCCAGGCTGCCGGATCTGTAGCCAGTCAACTGATACCGGACACCTTAAAAGGTTTGATCCAAAAATCAAATGATCCTACTAACAGCCAGTTTGATTTGAATGGAATCCTCGATAGTTTATCGGGTGGAGGGCAAGCCGAAACCGGAAATGGGGGATTTGATATTGGTGGGCTGATCAGCAGGTTCACCGGGGGCGGGATGGATGTAGACGGCGACGGGGATGTAGATATGCAGGATATGATTGCCAAGTTCACGAGTCGGGCACAAAACAATATTGGACGACAACAACAGGGCGGCGGGATCATGGATATGCTCAAAGGACTGATGGGAAACTAACAACTGATCGTGATGGATAAAGGAGGATACATGATGTATCCTTTTTTTATGCACAATACTTTTCAAATGTGAATAAACTCCCGATTGGCAGGGGTTTACCCGGAATACCAAATTGGCAGCTTTTTTGTTATTGTATTTCAGGCTATTGTCAGTTTTTTGTCATACTTAAATGATTTCTTTAGATAAAAATTAAGAAAAAACGATGCAACATTCAGGACCTATTCCCGTTATATGATTGTAGTTCTTGTTGTTATCAATAGCGTTTTAGCGGAATTCTAACAGAAACAGATGTGGATAATACATGGGGATTTTTCTAGCATGGCCTTTTAAACTTTCCTTAACAGCAAACATCAAAATATTGGCAGTAAATTTGCGTTATAATAATTAGAAAAAACGAATTCTCAATAAAGCAGTCAATTTTCTCATAAGCAGTTAGTTTTGGTTGCGACCCCTGTTTCCACAGGGGTCTATTTTTTTATATACCTTTTCGTGGCGAACAGGAAACCACCGTAACTCCCAACGGCATCTGCGGCCATATCGGCTATATCAAATGTCCTGTTGATAATAAAATAATACTGTACAAATTCCATGGCAATCCCATACAGCAAACCCGAAATCGCAATGGTCAGATAGATCTTTTTTAACCGTGACGGGTTGATGGCTGTGCGATCAATAACCCGGCAACTCAGGATAACGAGGATCATGAATAAACAAAAATGGACCACTTTGTCCAGCTGTGGAATGTTGAACAAGCCCCCAGTTGGAATTTCATCACCCGGCAGGCAATGCAGAACAGTAAGGATGATCAACCATAGCATTGCGGGGAGAAAACGTTTTAATAGCTGCAAACCGAATCTTTTTCCTGCAATGATACATGAAAAAAGGGGCTCCCAAAAGAGAGCCCCCGTTAACCAACTATAGAACCAAAAAAGCTATGGAATAATGGAATCATTCCTGTAATCAGATACGTAATCAATAAATTTTCAGATTGAAACAGACAGGTTAAAGATTACCCATCACATACATTTTACCTTCAGGTGTTGGATTGCCCCCTTTCTTTTCCAGCGTAATGGCAAAAGCCTGTGCGGCCCGGGCATTTTTCATCTTATATAACTGGAGTGGTTTTTCCGTGATGGTCAGTAAACCCATGTCAATCGGCTGGCCATCCAGTAAGGCCCATAACTGGTATTGCTGGTTGGAGGCAGGTTTGGGAAGGTTATTGACCATCAGGTAAACATCCTTGGATGTGGTATCCCAGTAAACCGTAGCAAAAGACTGTGGCGATTCAGGCATGCCCTTTAAAGCCGCCATTTTGATATTATTACCCTGGATCACTTTGGCATCTGCTTCAAGTCCTGCAATCGTGTTTTTGGCAGCATCGAGGTCATTTTGAACCGATGATAAGGATTCCCTGATAGCAGTGTTTTGTTTTTGTAAAGAAAGATTCCAGTATAGGCTGCCGGCCAGCAGGACCAGGCAGGCCGCCACAGCATATCGCAGCCATCCCATCCTGGCAACAGGGCTTTGCGGTATTTCCCCGATAGGAGCGGTTTGGCCAACCGGGGCATTGAAATTGATCTGGCCCCAAATCTTTTGTTTCAGGTCGGGTGGTGGAGGAACAGCCTGTTCCATGGCCTGTTTTTCAAGCAATAATTCAAAAGCTTCCCTTGCTTCCCTTATTTCGGGATATTGACGGCAGAATTGCTCAAACTCGTTCTTTTCTTCTGCAGAAGCGAGCCCCAGCACATAGCTTTCGATGATTCCACTTGATATGTATTCCTGTATATTCAATTTATTTTAATAAAGTCCTTAATTGTGTCAAAGCCGACCGGATCCTGGTTTTAACAGTACCCAGGGGGATATCCATCATTTTTGCAATCTCCTCATGGGTAAACCCCTGGAAATAGGATAGGTCCACCAATGTCCTGTGTTCATCTTTTAATTGCACTAACACTTTTTTTAAACCTACATCATCAATTTTTGGCCCCACACTGGCACTGATGGTATCTACGTTTTCAGGCATCGCCTGGTTTTTCCTGCTTTCCTGAAATCCCCTTGAACGAAGTTTGTCGATGGCAGCATTCCTCGCAATATTCAGCATCCAGGTGTATAATCTTCCTTTTGCCGCATCATAGAGACTTATTTTTCTCCAGATATTGATAAATACTTCCTGCAGTACATCATTGGCTGTTTCCGAATCCATGATCATCTGATGAATGATACCATACAAGGCGCCGGAGTAATTATCATAGAGATAATTAAACGCAGGTTCACTTTGCTGTTGTAACAAAGCCACCAGCTCCTGTTCGCTGTATTTGGTTTTCAGATTCAATCAGTTGGCTAAAAGATAAAGAAAAACCCGGATACCGGGATATCCGAATGCATTTACGTAATATCTAATGGGGCAGATTTATCCTACCACGGCTTCATACCCTGCAGCATCCAGTAAACTCTCCACATCAGCAGGGTCATTAACGGTCATCCTGATCATCCAGCCTGCTCCATATGGATCATTATTGACCAATTCCGGTGCATTGGCCAGGGCGGGATTTAATTCAATTATAGTTCCGTTTACAGGTAGAAAAAGGTCGGAAACCGTTTTTACGGCTTCTACTGTTCCGAAAACATCCCCCGACTGGAGTGATTTTCCAATAGTCTCGACCTCAACATATACGATATCACCCAGTTCACTCTGTGCGAAATCTGTAATACCCACAGTTGCAGTATTACCCTCAAGACTTACCCATTCATGATCTTTAGTATAACGGAGATTGGCGGGAAAATTCATGTGATGAAATTTTTGAGTTGCAAAGATTAATAAAAGCAAGTAAAATAATCAATTATGTTACAAGTTTACCGGAATAATAAATTGGGGCTGTTATTTGTGTTTTTTGCGTTTGATCAATTTGGCATGTAGAATCCTTACATCTTCCAGGGGCCGGTCCCGGTCCCTGCCGGTACTGGTGGCAACACCGGCAATCGCATCCACCACATCCAACCCCGTAATGACTTCTCCAAACACCGTATAACCCTGGTCAAGATGGGGCGTTCCACCCAGGGTCTTATAAATTTCCCGCTGCTGTAAAGGGATTTTTCTTCCTTCGAGGCGGTTCGTTTCAACCTTGTCCAGTTCTTCATCTGTAAATTTTTTTCCTTGTACAATATAGAACTGGCTTCCACTGCTCGCTTTTTCGGGGTTATTATCACGGGCGGCTGCTATCACCCCCTTTTTGTGGAACAATGATTCCCTGAATTCGGCCGGGATCCTGTAGCCAGGCCCGCCGCTGCCCAGGGGTTGTCCTTTCGGGGCCCTTTTGCTGTTTGGATCACCCGACTGGATCATAAAATCCCTGATGACCCGGTGAAAAAGGACACTGTCGTAATAGCCAGTTTTAACCAGGCGTAAAAAATTATCACGGTGAAGAGGTGTTGAATCAGAAAGACGGATCACGATATCGCCCATGGAAGTCTGCAACAATACATCCCTTTTCCGGTCTTTTTTCCTGATGATGGAATCTTTCTGGCCGAAAGAGAAGATCGAGGGCAGGAGAAAGAGAAGTGCCAAACCTGTTTTTTTCATATCAATCGGTTAATGCATTTGTTTGAAAATAGAGTAAGATATGGTCTTTCAGGAAATCTTCCTGCTCTTTCGCATTCAATTCGGGCAGGGGTTTTAATTGCCTGAAATGCGGCCAGCCTTCATTGTCTTTTCCCATCATTTCATAATAACCGCTTTGGGCAAAAAGGCTGCAAACCGCCACATGCATCAGGTCCTGTTTCTGTTCTTTGGTAAATTTTTCTTTAATCTGGCCGAATTCCTGGATGCCGATAAGGAAAAGCAAGGTCTCCAGGTCCGGTTTTTTATTGAAACGTTCAACCAGTTTCGCTTCGAGGTTCCACCACCGGGTCTGTAAATCATCCTGCATCTGTTTCATCCGGCAAATATAATTCCTGTTCACCGGAATGGATGATGCCGGCACAAAAATTCATGCAGGTACCCGGTTGTTTTCAGGGGGAAAGCAGCGGTTCGGTTATCTTTGCGGCAAATTTCAATACCATGTTGCAGGTCGCATATATCAGACAGCACCCGGATTTAGTCAAAAAAAGGCTGGCGGTTAAGCAGTTTAAGGATTTGTCCGTTGTGGATGAAGTGATCAGGCTGGATGAAGAAAGAAAAAGATTACAGTTGGAATTTGATACAACCCAGTCAAAAGTGAATACGGCTTCCCGGGAGATCGGGTTGCTCATGGGTAAAGGGCAGCAGGAAGAAGCGGCCACCAGGAAGTTGGAAGTGGCGGCCTTAAAAACTTCCCTGCAACCCATTTCCGAACAATTAAACATAGTGGGGCAACAATTACAGGGGGAACTGGTGAAACTGCCCAATCTTCCTGCGCAGGATGTGCCTGCCGGTAAATTACCATCTGATAATATAACGGTAAGAGAAGGAGGAGCAAAACCCGTTTTACCCCAGGGGGCTGTTCCGCATTGGGACCTTATTAACCAGTTCGGGATCGTCGACTTTGAAACAGGTGCCAGGATCACCGGTAGCGGTTTCCCCTTATACAAAGGGAAGGGAGCCAAACTCCAGAGGAGCCTGATCCAGTATTTCCTGGACTATAATACAGCAGCGGGTTATACCGAGTATTTGCCTCCTTTAATGGTCAATGAAGCATCGGCCTATGGAACCGGTCAGTTACCCGATAAAGAAGGGCAGATGTATTTTATGCCGGCGGATAATTTTTACCTAATCCCTACAGCTGAAGTGCCGGTGACCAATATTTACCGCGATGAGATTGTGAAGGAAGAGGAACTACCCATTAAAATGACGGCCTACACGCCCTGTTTCAGACGGGAAGCCGGAAGTTTTGGAAAAGATGTGAGGGGCTTAAACAGGGTTCACCAGTTCGATAAGGTGGAGATTGTTCAGATCGTTCATCCCGACAAGAGTTATGCCGTACTGGAAGAAATGGTGAACCATGTGGAGTCGTTACTGCAAAGTTTGGAGTTGCCTTATCGCATCCTGAAACTCTGTGGTGGGGATATGAGTTTTGCATCGGCCCTCACCTTTGACTTCGAAGTATATAGTGCGGCACAGGAAAGATGGCTGGAAGTGAGCTCTGTCAGTAATTTTGAATCCTTCCAGACCAACAGGATGAAGATCCGTTTTAAAGATGCAAATGGTAAGATGCAACTGGCGCATTCATTGAACGGAAGTTCGCTGGCCCTGCCAAGAATTGTTGCCTGCCTGCTGGAGAATAACCAGGCCGGGGATCATATCGATCTGCCGGCTGTACTGCATCCTTATTTTGGAGCCGGTAGCCTGACCCTGTAAACAATGAAAAACCTGCTTTTGCCCAAATCATCCATATTTACCCCGGGAATCATCGTGGGTTTGATGAATTTTTATTAAATATGCAGCTGGAATAATCGATTTTATTACTCAATACATAGACTTAACTTTACAAAAAACTTACCCGATCAATATGACCCGACAAGTAAAGGTGGTAGAAGATGTGGTGATCAAATTTGCAGGAGACAGCGGAGACGGAATGCAGCTTACCGGCAGCCAGTTTACAAATAACACAGCATTATTAGGTATCGATCTCGCAACCTTTCCGGATTTTCCGGCGGAGATCCGTGCTCCCCAGGGAACGCTCCCGGGCGTGAGCGGTTTCCAGCTGAGGTTTTCCAGCAAACCTGTTTTTACCCCCGGCGATATGTGTGATGTGTTGGTAGCCATGAATGCAGCCGCACTCAAAACCAATCTTAGTGTTTTAAAGAAAGGTGGAAAGATCATTGCCAATACCGATGGTTTTGATGCCAAGAACCTGCGGCTGGCCAATTACCCCGACGGCGTCAATCCATTGGAAAACGGAAGCCTGGGAAATTATGAACTTATTAAGATCGATGTTACCAAGATGACCCGTGAGTCATTAAGTGATATGACGATGGGTATGAAAGAGAAAGACAGGGCTAAAAATATGTTTGTACTGGGTTTCCTGTATTTCATGTATGGAAGGACCCTGGAAAATACCGAGCAGTTCCTGAAAGATAAATTTGGCAAAAAACCCGATATCCTGGAAAGCAATATCAGGGTTTTGCGCGCAGGATATAATTATGGCGATACTACGGAGACCTTTACCACCACGTATAAAGTGGAAAAGGCAAAGATGGAACCCGGATCTTACCGGTCCGTCATGGGTAACCAGGCTTTGTCCTATGGTTTGATTGCCGCTTCCCAGAAAAGCGGGCTACCCCTGTTCCTGGGCTCATATCCCATTACACCGGCCTCGGATATCTTACATGAACTGGCGAGACACAAGAATTTTGGCGTGAGGACCTTCCAGGCAGAGGATGAGATCGCTGCCATTACATCGGCGATTGGTGCCAGCTATGGCGGCAGCCTGGCTGTGACCACGTCATCGGGCCCTGGCATTGCCTTAAAGGCAGAAGCCATGGGGCTGGCTGTCATGCTGGAGATTCCCCTGGTCATTGTCAATATTCAAAGAGGGGGCCCTTCCACCGGGTTGCCTACCAAGACGGAACAAAGTGATCTTTTACAGGCTTATTATGGAAGGAATGGCGAATGTCCGATGCCGGTAATCGCCTCTTCAACACCGGCCGACTGTTTTGATGTGGCCTATGAAGCGGCCCGCCTGTCTGTACAGCATATGACACCTGTTATCCTGTTGAGCGATGGTTATATCGCCAATGGTGCAGAGCCCTGGAAATACCCGGTGAGTGCGAATCTTCCCCTGATCAAAACTTCATTTAAAACGGAATTGGATGAAGGGGAAGAGAAATACCTGCCCTATAAAAGGGATGAAAAGCTGACCAGGCCCTGGGCTATTCCCGGTACCAAAGGGTTTGAACACCGTATCGGTGGTTTGGAAAAGGAAGACATTACCGGTAATGTGAGCTATGATCCGGAGAACCACCAGCACATGGTTAAAGTGCGGCAGGCAAAAGTGGACAGGATCGCCGATTATATACCTGACCAGAAAATAGACAACGGGCCTGTCAAAGGAAAGATCCTGGTCCTGGGCTGGGGGTCAACCTACGGCGCCATCAAAACGGCGGTGGAAGACCTGCTGGAAGAAGGATATTCAGTAGCGCATGCTCATATCCGTTACCTGAGGCCTTTTCCTAAAAACCTGGGCGAAGTGCTGAAGAATTACGAAAAAGTGATCATCCCTGAAATCAATAACGGGCAATTGGTCAAGATCATCCGTGATGTTTATTTTGTAGATGCCATTCCCTACAACAAGATCATGGGTGTGCCGATCACCAAAACAGAACTGGTGGAAGAGATCAGGAAATATTTATAAACCCATAAGATATATTCCGTCCCCCGGCCAAAAAACCGGGGGATTTTTTTTGTACTGATTGAATGTTATACTCCTATCCGTCATCGGGTGCCTGCGGAATCGATGGGGGTCTCATGAACCGCTACTTATTGTTGGCTTGTTTTTACAACACTGATCACTTTTTGCAGTGATTGGTTTTGCAGCCGGATAAAGTAGACCCCGCCCGGCAGTCCGTCACCATAGATGTCAATATTATAAGTGCCACTGGCATATGCCTGGTTGGTCAACACCCTTACCACCTGACCCAGCGTATTGATCTGCTGGATCAATGTATGCCCCCCGGTTGTGGAGAACTGTAAGGTGGCATTGATTGAATAGGGGTTAGGGTACATCTTTAAAACCAGTTTCTCCGACAGGTTATTGGTATCATCTATATCATCCGGTAAACCGCAGGGTCCTCCCTTGATCAGGGGCAATGACTGGTAGTTATTCAAAAGAATGGTATTGATCAAAGGCTGTTGCACGCAAAACCACCTTTCGAGGATTGTAGCATATACACTCCTGAAATCATACTGGAAAGGGATATTGTTGACAACCTGTATATCGGCCGGGATCTCCGGGCTGTTACCCAGGATGCCTTTTTTGACATGTTTGCCAAATAACAATAGGGGAGCTGCGGCTCCATGATCGGTCCCCAGGCTGGCATTTGACTTGATGCGTCTTCCAAATTCAGAAAAGGTCATGCCCATTACACGGTCATCCAATCCCATTAGTTCCAGGTCTTTTTGAAAGGCGCTGATACCGGTAGAAAGTTCCTTCATCAGGTTGGCATGGTTCCCGGTTGTGGTATCGCTGGCATTCACCTGTTTCTTATGCGTATCAAAACCGCCAATATTTACCGTATAGACCTTCGTCTTTAATCCCCCTTTAATTAGTCTTGCCACGATCTGTAACTGGTGCGCCAGGCTGTTTTCCGGATAGGCAGCAAGGTTATTAGCCCGCTGGTAAGCAGCACGGATGATATCCGAATAGATTTTTGTTTTTTCTGAAATGACCCGGATATACCTTAACTCCTTGTTGGCAGCTGTGGTGGTAAGCGGGTAGTCGGAAAACGGGTTAACAAAACTGTATAGTTTTTCAGGGTCTGTAATGGAAAGTCCCATGGATAGGACAGGCCCCTGCACCTTTAGTGTCGGGATATTGCTGATCTGGATGGCCAGGGGGTCGGGCATTTCACTATCGGGATAAGCATCAGGATAACCGGGATATTCATTGTCGAGGTATCTGCCCAGCCAACCGGTCTTAACCCGGTCAAAACGGTTTTTTGTACTGTCACCACTCATCCAGATATCCGTAGACCGGAAATGGGAGAAGTCCTGGTTTTCATAACCGACGGATTGGACCACATTCAGTTTGCCGGCAGAAAACATATTCTGGAGATCGGTCATGGCCGGATGCAGGCCAGACTTATCGGTGCCGTCTAACCGTAATACTTTACTCTGCGGAATAGCTATATTGGTCCTGGCATTATAATAATTGGCATACACATCGAGCGGGATCACCATATTGATGCCGTCGTTGCCCCCGGACAGTTGGATCAGCACCAGTACATGATCGTTGGCAGCCGCTCCGTTAAACATCCGGCCAAGCGCATGTTCCGATGATCCGTAGGCGGAAAAGGAAAATCCGTTTACCAATGCCGGGAGTGAAACGGCGGCGGGAACGGTATTCTTGATAAAATGACGTCTGTTCATAACTTGTTTTTCAAAGGGTTTGTGAATGTTTAACACAAATGGAATTCCGGCAGGTTCATCATGAACTTAAACAGGGCGCTCAATGAACTATTGATGACAGCATTATTGTTACTATTCCATGCATTCGTCCAGGTGGCGTCATTGCCCGTATTATTGATCAGGAATCTGTTCTTTATATAAAGTTTTGAATTACCGGATAAGGGATACCGTAAGAGCAGTTCAGTCACCTCATCGATTAACTGGTTCGGGTCAGCGGGATTACTGGTATTCCCTGCAAAGGCCCTGTAATCAATTACGTTGTCCTCCACGAGGGCGTCTGTAAAATCCGCCCTTTTCGGCAGGGAGTTACTGTTCACCCATATTTCATAGAACATGGGGTCCTGGTAATAGGCCTGCCAGCCTGAAACATCGGGTGGCTGTAATAAGGTCTCCTGCATGGCAGAAGCCTTACCATAAACGGCGTAAAACAATGGGTATCCGTTTATATAATCTGTATAGGGAGGAAAGGGGACATTGAATTCCCGCAGGGTACCGGCAATCATATCCAGGGGGCTTTTGATAGAACAGGCCTGGTTTTCCGGGTCAAAGAAATGTTCACTTTTTAAAAGGGCGGATAACACCGGTTTCACATCAAAACCGTTGCTGATCAGCATTTCCCCGAGCGGGACAATAATATTCGTTTCCACGGTTTCATCGACCTGGTAATACACAAACCAGGTATAGAGTTTTCGGCAGAAAAAACGGGCTGCCTCGGTGGTCGAATAGATCATGTCGACAAGATCACTTACCTCGGACTGACCGCTTCCGCTGATGGTAGTATTGTTATAAAAGGAAGAAAAGGTTTTACTGCCTGTATCATGGCTATTGCTGTCCAGGTAAGCGGTATAAGTATTGTCAATCCTCCATCCTGTCAACACCCTGGCAGCCGTGATCACATCATTTTCCGTGTAAGCAGAATCCGGCCCCTTGCCTACCGTAAACAGTTCCTGCATCTCCCGGGCGTAGTTTTCGTCGGGTGCCTGTTTCGAGTTCAGGTAGCCATTCAGGTGGATCAGCATGGCGGGGTCGATGGTCACCTCTTTTACAAGTTGTTTTACATTGCCCAATGCATTTGTGCGAAGCAGGTTATGATGTTTCCACATCATGGTCGCATTGTCCACTTCTTCCACCTGTACGGAAAAATGATGGTGCCAGAACAATACCATCTTTTCCCAGATACTCCGGTTTTGGTGGACGATAAGACCCGCCCACCATTTCCGCAGGCTTTCGATCCGCAGCCGGTTGATCGAGCCTTTCACCACCGGGTCGCTGAGTGTATTATAATCATTCACCCAGGTTTGTCCCTGCGCAACCCCCTTATCATCGTGCAGCACACCGTCTTCATCACTAATGAGACCATAATCCCGCAATGGCGGGCTGGGGGAGGGAATAACAGCATTCAGTAATTCATCCACCGCCTCGCTGGCAGACATTCCCAAGAAATAATCAATATCTGATTTTTTCGCGCCAAACATCGTGCGTTTCAGCAGATGGCTGATTTCATTCCTTGTCCAGTTCCCGGAATAGGCGGTTAAACCACTGTCGGTATTGCGGTAACGGGTATCCTGTATTTTCCCTGTTGCGGGTATCTTCTTTGTAACCCCGGTTAAAAATGATCTTCTGTCCATAAAGGATATTTTCTTTAGTTATCGGATCAACACGAATGTTCCTTTTTCCTGGTGTTTATTATTCTGGAGGTCCCTGTATTGTATATAATAGATAAAAACCCCTGTCGGCTGAATTTTGCCCCTGAACCTGCCATTCCAACGGGCATCAAGGGATGAACTCCTGAATACACATTCACCGTTCCGGTTATAGATTTGCATGCTGTAACCCTCCGGCACTTTACCCACTGGCCCGAAGAGGTCATTCAGCCCATCACCATTCGGGGTAAATGCTGTTGGGATCCTCACCAGTACGTCATCAAGTACAACGACTGTGAAACGGTCAGTAACATTGCAATCGGAAGCAAGGCTATTATTCGCCGTATAAACGGTAGTGATGGTGGGGGAGGCTACAGGATGAGGACATTGGGTACAACTCAGTGTTGGGTCGGGGTTCCAATAAATGGTGCCGTTACCGGCAGAAGGCAGGGTGATGGTTTCGCCGGCGAATATTGTATCCCTCCTTTGCATATTTTCAAATGGCTTGTTGATCAGCACCGGCCGGTAGGTCAGGAATACTGAGTCATTTCCACAGGCATCCCGCAGGGTATCATTTGGTGATTGAAACCCGATGCTCGTACAAACCACAGAATCCCTAATGATGATGTCGGGCCATCTTAATTTGATGATCCCAAAATCAGTCTCCCCCTGGCCGTTAGAAAAATCACCATCAAAGGAGTCGGTGTCGCCTGCCAGGTAATAAGTCTTCTCCGGGGGATTAAATATCATATAACGGAGATGGTCATTTGTACTGCCACCCAAGGTTTGATTCCAAAGCATATTTCCCGACGCATCCAGCTTAACGATCCAGTAATCACCTTCCCCCAGGTTGTTTTGGATATCCCCGTTGGTTGAATAAGTGATGCCCCCTACCAGGAATCCGCCATCCTCATCCTGTAAAACAGTATTGGCATATTCCGCATCGGTTCCACCCATTACCTGCTGCCAATTCAGTTGGCCGGTTTCCGAAATATTGATGATCCAGTAATCCTGGCTGCCACGGGCCCCGCTCACGTCTCCGTCATTTGAAGTGGTATATCCGGCCAGTGTCAGCGAGCCGTTGGCTGCCTTTGTCATTGAATACGCGACATCGTTCTGGGAACCGCCGTACACTTTACTGAACACCTTATTGCCGTTCAGATCAATGGCCAGTAGCCATACATCATAATTTTTCTGACTGGGCGGGATATCCCCATCGGTAGAATTTGCATAGCCGGAAAGATAGATCCGGCCATTCATGATGATAAAGTCGAGTAATTCTTCATTCTTGCTTCCGCCAAAACATTTGCACCAAAGCATCGTTCCCAGGGCAGAAACTTTCATCACCAGGGCATCAGTATATCCTCCGGTGCCATGGTTACCTTGTACATCACCATCGTTGGAAGAAGTTGAAGCGGCGATCAGGTAACTGCCATCATCCAGTATCATTATTTTGTTTCCGATATCAAGCCCATTACCACCATATCTTTTTTGCCACTGCAGGTTGCCGGAGGCGTCCAACTGAATCAGCCAAATGTCTTTTGTCCCCCCGTATCCCGCTACTACTCCTCCATCTGTGGAATTGGTTTCTCCAAGAATGATAAATCCTCCGTTTGCCGTTTCTTCCACATCCCGGGCAGATTCATAACCACTGCCACCCAGTACTTTTTGCCATTGTATATTCCCGCACTTGTCAAGTTTGACGATCCACAGGTCCCAATAATCCCTGGTAGCGATATTTCCTACCTGTCCGTCTTTTGAAGTGGTATAACCGGCCGTAATGGTTCCTCCATCTCGGGTAAACTTGATCACAAAAGGGATATCAACAGAAGAGCCACCGTATTGGTGAGCCCATTGTATAGGTGGCATCTGTGCTGCCAATTGTGGATGGGCCATTAATGATAGCATGATCCACAGGGCAACAAGGGCCAGCATTTTTTTTCTTGGCGTATTGATACGATACATAGGGTAATGACCTATGGGAATCAATTATTGTGCTAAACTAATTCCTGCCCTAATATCTTTGGGCCAACAGCAGTTTTCCGACGAAATAATACGAATCGATTTAGTGGTTTATCTTTTTTTCGTAATAGCGACAAGTAAACCGGATACCACAGGTTGCGCATTGGGGGTTCCTGGCCATACAGGTATATCGTCCGTGAAGGATCAGCCAGTGGTGGGCTTTATGGATAAGGTTTTCAGGAATATTTTTTACCAATTCTTTTTCTACGGCCAGCGGAGTGTTTGCCTTTTGTGGTACCAGGCCAATACGTTTACTGACCCGGAACACATGGGTGTCAACCGCCATATTCGGTTGCTGGTCGATTACGGAGGTAATCACATTGGCGGTCTTGCGCCCCACCCCCGGCAAATGTATGAGTTCCTCAACGGTCATGGGGATCTCTCCATTAAATACAGTGACTACTTTTTGTGCCATCCCGATTAAATGTTTGGTTTTATTGTTGGGATAGGAGATGCTGCTGATCAGGGGGAATAACTCTTCAAAAGAAGTTTGGGATAGGGATATAATATCCGGATATTTTTCAAAGAGAGCCGGTGTGGTAAGGTTCACCCGCTTGTCGGTGCACTGGGCTGAAAGAATTACAGCCACCAGCAGTTCGTAAGGGTTGTCGTAGGATAGTTCTGTTTCGGCAACCGGTATATGCTTTTCAAAATAGTCAATCACATTTTGATATCGCTCTTTTTGGGTCATCTTACAAAAGTAAAGGATGATCAGATATGGGGATGATGCGGCAAAAAAAAGCATCAGCCGAAGCTGATGCTACAATAAATTGGATAGAAAGGATCTGATTATTTGACTTCTTCCGATGCCGATACCAGCCGCGCATAGTTGAGTATGTTTAATACCACTTCTGTGCGGGGGGATTCCGTGATGCGTTCAATTCTTTGCATAGATGTCCTTAATACATTTAGTTTTTCCCTGAGTGTCCAGTCGCTTTTTAGGGCCTCGTCGATGGCGGCAGACTGTTCAGGGCTTGTTTCCTTGTACAAATACAATAAAAGATCCTCTGGTGTAAAGTTGGTCATTGGCAAACCTTTAATGTCCTGAAAATTAATAAATTACGAAAGTGTTGTGTAAAACGTCCGCTATATAAACGCAAATTGGATATTCTTATTGTGCGGTTTTTCAACAGAGAGGCTAGTCTTTTTCCGGAATGATATAGACATCTTCATTGTCCTTTTTCATCAGGTATTTTTCCCGGGCTAATTTTTCAAGCGTGGCAGGGTCATTTTTCAGTTGGTCGAGTTCTTTTTTTTGTGCTGCGATCTGGGATTCGTAATACAGTTTGCTTTTTTCAAGGGTTCTGAGTTCCCGGCTCCTGGCACGCTGGGTAAAGAGGTCATTCTTATCAAAGAAGAGCAGTGTGGCGCCAAAAACAATAAAAGCAATAAAATATTTATTCCTTAACCAGGCAGGTATATGTTCAAATAGTTTCAAGTTGCTGGAATAAATGTTGTTTTTGTATGGTTGTTTACGGCACAATTTCAGTGCCGTAAACAACCATCAGTAAATTATTTACCAAATTTAATCTTTCCTTTCGGATAAACGGCACTGCTGCCCAACTGCTCTTCAATTCTAATCAATTGGTTATACTTGGCCATACGGTCTGTCCGGGAGGCGGAACCCGTTTTTATTTGTCCGCAGTTCAAAGCTACCGCCAGGTCGGCAATAGTAGTGTCTTCGGTCTCCCCGCTACGATGGCTCATGATCGTATTGTATCCGTTATGCTGTGCCAGGGTTACGGCATTGATGGTTTCTGTGATGGTGCCAATCTGGTTGACTTTAACCAGGAGGGCATTCCCGATTCCTTTATCAATACCCTGCTGCAGCCGGGTGACGTTGGTTACAAACAGGTCGTCTCCCACTAATTGGCATTTGCTGCCCACTGCTTCTGTCAGCATCTTCCATCCGTTCCAGTCATCTTCGGCCATACCGTCTTCAATACTGCAGATGGGATATTTTTTTACCCAGCTTTCCCAGTATTTGGTAAGCTGTTCGCTGCTCATTTCCTTGCCACTGCTTTTATGGAATACATATTTTTTCTTTTTGTTGTCCCACAATTCACTGTTCGCGGCATCCATGGCGATCTTCACCTGGGTACCGGCCTTATATCCCGCTGCTTCAATGGCCGTCAGTACGATTTCAATGGCTTCGTCATTACTTTGGATGTTGGGGGCAAAACCACCTTCATCCCCAACATTGGTACTAAAGCCTTTCTTCTTTAATACAGTTTTTAAAGCATGAAAGATCTCAACACCCCATCGGAGACCCTCACTGAAACTGGCAGCGCCTACCGGCATCACCATGAATTCCTGGAAATCTATTTTGTTATCGGCATGAGCGCCCCCGTTTAAGATATTCATCATGGGTATGGGTAAGACCTTTGCATTGGTTCCCCCGATATAGCGGAATAAAGGCAGGGCTGCTTCTTCTGCTGCTGCTTTGGCGACGGCCATGCTGATCGCAAGTATCGCATTTGCACCCAGTTTTCCCTTATTCTCCGTGCCATCCAGTTCTATCATCATTTGATCAATCCCGGTCTGATCTGCAATATCATAACCCAGCAAAGCCGGGGCCAGTATATCATTTACATTTTTCACCGCTTTGATAACACCCTTACCGCCATATTTTTTCTTATCCCCGTCGCGGAGTTCAACTGCTTCATGGATACCTGTACTGGCACCGCTTGGAACGGCGGCCCGGCCAAGGGCGCCTTCGTCGGTTATCACATCTACTTCAATGGTAGGGTTACCTCTGGAATCAAGTATCTGGCGGGCAAAAATTTCTGAAATGTAGCTCATGGTTGATTAATTATTAGTTGATATGATTTTTAGATTTACCGGTTTTCCTGTTTATATGCTGGCAGTAACGGCTTCCTGTGTCAGCGTCCTGAAAATATCTTCCAGGCTCCTGTTTTCACTTTGCAAAGAAACGATGTTGAGATTATGCTGCAAAGCCAGTTCCAATATTTGTTTACGCAGGGATTCCGGGTCTGCCGTTGCTAACTGCCAGTTGTTTGTATTGGTATTTATTTTTGATTGGAGTGCCGGTAAATTGTTGAATAATTCTTCTGGTACTTCTTCCTTGAATTCAACCTTCACGATATTGGAAACAGACTGTTCCCGGAGGTTGGCCAGTTTGTCATCCGCTACGAGCGTTCCTTTATTGATAATGATGACCCGGTCGCAGATGGCTTCCACTTCCTGTAGTATATGGGAGGAAAAAAGGACAGTTTTGTCTTTTCCCTGTTGCCGGATTACTTCCCTTATTTCAACGATCTGGTTGGGGTCCAGGCCCGATGTCGGTTCATCGAGTATCAGGACTTCCGGCTGATGGATCAGTGAGGCTGCTAGGCCCACCCTTTGTTTATATCCCTTGGAGAGCTGCCCCAGTTTTTTCCCTGATTCTCTTTCCAGCCCAACCAAACTGATCGTTTTCTCAATGGCCAACCTGGCATGGCCGACCTTGTGTAAGGAGGCGATAAAACCCAGGTATTCCCGTACATACATATCGTAATAAAGGGCGTTGAGTTCGGGCAGATACCCAATTCTCTTTTTTACGCCAATTGGATCAGTAGCCACATCGATATCGCAAACTGAACAGGTCCCCCCATCCGCCTGTAAGTAACCGGTGAGTATTTTCATCGTTGTGGATTTGCCCGCTCCATTGGGGCCCAGGAAACCAACGATCTCACCTTTATTGACATGGAAAGAAATATGATCGACGGCTTTTTGGCTGCCGTAAACTTTCAAAAGATCAGTTACTTGTATTGACATATTCAGATTGCAGATTGATTCCTTGCAGATTTGCGAATTTAATTCATTTCATCAGCATCGGCCCCTAATTACTGAATGGCTGCTGCAATTTTTGCATCTGCCGTACCGTAGTAAAGTATCCATCTATTCTTATAGTAAATAAGCCCTTCTGCGAAACAAACATTATTCACCTGGCCATTCAACTCATAGGGCTGATCGGGTTTGATAAAATAATGGTCCATCCTGCTGATCACTTTGGAAGGTTGCTGCGGATCCAGCAGGATCTGTGAAACGGTATACGTGCCTTCGGGTAAGCTGCTGTCGCCTCTAGCCCGTACATTCCGGCTGTTATAGATCAGTAAAATGCCTTTGTCAGTCAGCATGGCGGGGGGACCGGGTTCAACAAGGTCGCTGTCAAACATCCCTTTTCTCGGGCCAAAAACCGGCAGGATCCCACCCCCGCCATTTTCAACCGGGGTCCAGTTGATGAGGTCATTCGATGCCGCCAGGAATATATTGGTATCACCCCAGTACATCCAGTATTTTCCGTTGATCTTTACCGCCACCGCTTTCCCTTGTTGATACCGGCAAATGATAGCCCCCGACTTGCTCCATAATTGCATGAATTTACCGTTTTCAGCTTTTGCAAAAGCCGGGCCTGTCTTTTTCCAGTGAAAGAGATCCGGGGAAGAAGCCACCATCAGGCGGGCGGTTTGGCCATCATAGGAGGTATAGGTCATGTAATAGATGCCCTGTTCATCCTCCACGATCCGGGGGTCTTCGCAGCCGCCTTCCCATTCATAGATATCAAATGAATCCTTTTCCGGGTACAGCACCGGGTAAGGGTATTTCGTAAAATTTAAACCATCCCTGCTCCAGGCAATGCCAATCCTGGAGGTGCCGGCATATTTCCCGATTTTATCTTCAGCCCTGTATAGTAGAAAAGCCGTGTCATTCCTGACAACGGCCGCCGGGTTGAATACATCTTTTGCTTCCCACTGTATGGGCTGGTTTCGGACCGGGCAGTGAAAAACTGAATTCGTATCCGCAAGAAGGATGGGGTTCAGGGAATCAACTTTTTCAAAGGGAGTCAAGGACCATTCGGGGTTGGGCCTCGTGGTGCCTGGCGCCGAAGCATTACATCCCAAAATGGTAATAAGGATTATGAGTTGGAGGTATCTCATACTGGAAATCTGTTTTTGTAAATATAGGATTATGATTTTTGGGGATGCCAATCTTTTGTCTGCAGGAGGTATCCTGTATGCTGTTAACAATCCGGGACTGATTTCCGTGAACAATCGTTCGTCAATTCATATTTTCTTTTGTTTCCATCGAAGCAGAATGGATAAAATAATCAGGTTCATCCATGGATAGATTTTTTTATTTTATTCCCTGACTTTACGAGCGAAAATGCTGCTAAAACAGTATCTGCTTCCTGCACGCTTAACAACTTAAACCCATAACTTCGCCGGTATCGGGTAAAATTTTTTTATCAGTTATCTGACTGCCAGATTTTGCATTCTGAACAACCAAAAGAATAGTAAGCATGGTCCTTATCGTTTCATTGATCTTTATTTTCGGTTATGCGGCGATCGCATTGGAGCATCCCATTAAAATCAATAAGGCTGCCTCGGCTTTGGTGACCGGGGTTTTATGCTGGACGGTGTTTTCGCTTTTTACACCAGACAAAGAACATGTGGTAGAAAGCCTGACGGAACACCTGGGCGATGTTGCCGGTATCCTTTTCTTTTTACTGGGTGCCATGGTGATCGTTGAATTGATCGATGCCCATGATGGTTTCGAGATCATAACGGACAGGATCCAGACAAAAAGCAAGAAGAAGATGGTCTGGATCATTGGCATCATCACCTTTTTTCTTTCCGCGGTGCTGGATAACCTTACCACCACGATCGTTATCGTGTCGCTGCTCAGGAAAATAATACCTTCTAACAAAGAACGATTGCTGTTTGCCGGCCTGGTGGTCATTTCAGCTAATGCCGGAGGCGCCTGGTCTCCCATTGGGGATGTGACGACCACGATGTTATGGATCGGGGGGCAGATCAGTGCGGGTAATATCATCATGAAGACCTTTATCGCAAGCTTTGTCTGTTTTGCCATTCCTGCTACTATTATCAGCCTGCAGGTCAAAGGCGAACTGGAAAAGCCAAAGCCCGCCACCCCAAACCTGTCTTCACTTCCGGGTGAACGAAAAGCCGTCTTCTTCATCGGCATTTGTGCTTTATTATTTGTTCCCATCTTTAAGACGATCACTCATTTGCCTCCTTATATGGGCATTTTATTCGGACTGGGTATTATGTGGATCGTTACGGAGATGATACATAGCGAAAAGGACGAAAGGGATAAGGATATCCTTTCGGTGAATTATGCACTGCGGAAAATAGATTCTCCCAGCATATTATTTTTTCTCGGCATCCTGATCAGCGTAAGTGCCTTGCAGTCCATTGGCGTATTGCGGGAGATGGCTTTGTGGATGAACCAGGGTATCGGGGATATCAGGATCATAACGATCTCCATCGGGTTATTGTCTTCCATTGTCGATAACGTGCCGTTGGTGGCGGCAGCCCAGGGCATGTATGGGATGGACCAGTTCCCGAAAGATCATTATTTCTGGGAATTCCTTGCCTATTGTGCCGGAACAGGGGGCAGTTGCCTCATTATTGGCTCAGCGGCCGGGGTGGCTGCGATGGGTATTGAAAAGATCGAATTTTTCTGGTACCTGAAAAAGATTGCCTGGCTGGCCCTGATCGGTTACCTCGCCGGTGCCGGTGCCTACCTGTTAGAGCAATATTTATTTCATACCTGATAAAAGAACCGTATTTAAGCAGGCGCTAACCAGGCTTGCTGCTTAAATACGGTTCATTCTGGTTCTTCACAGGAATTTTCACATTTCGTCGTCTGCTCCACGGCATCTATTCCTGCCGGGTTTATTTACCATCATTCAATGATGATGCTGGATTGGACATCGGATAAATCCTTCTTACTTTCTATGAACCTGGATACTTCATAGAGTTGTTTTTGAAGTTTTTTGATCCTGCTTTCCCGGAATTTGATATCTTCTTCATTACTGGATTTGCTTATTTTGTTTTCATGAAATTTTATTTTGACATGAACCATTTGCGTGATGATATCCAGGATTTCTTTCTTTTCAAAAACACCTTTTATTAATTGTAGTTCCATACGTTATAATTTATTGGCCCTGGCCCATTGAAAAAGCCTGGATGCCGTCAAAGTGGTAAAGGTTTTCGGTTTTGATAGTGTCAATCTGGTTTTCCTCCGCTTTTTTCAGGAGTTCGATGATGTCTTTTTTGGAAATCGGGTGGCCGTTAATTGTTTTAAATCTGCATCGCCAATGGTCTGTACAGAAAGTTTCATCAAATCCTTCTGGCCATACTTTGATGCCCCTGTTGGTGATCATGGATAATTTGATCTCTTCCAGATCGGTTTTTTGCATCAGGGTCGCCAATTCATCGGGGTTGTTGCCATTCCATTGCACAAACACATCCACACCCACCAGTTCTTTTTTTGAAGGTGATTTCCTGACATATTTAGGCAGGTTCAGTGACATGCCTTTTTCATACCTGACTTTTTTAAGTTCACTGGGTTCCTGTCCCAGGTTTTTGATCACTTCCTCTGCGAATTCTTTAGTACCTACTAATTTCTTACTGGTCCCTTCTTTAAAAATATCGTTGGTATGAACGCCATCTTCAATGGTTTTCAACCAGGCATTTTGCACTTTTTCGGCCACATCGGTTTGTCCGATATGGTTGAGCATCATAATGGCACCCTGCAATAAACCCGATGGATTGGCTGTATTCTGTCCTGCTCTCCTGGGAGCGGAACCATGAATGGCCTCGAACATGGAACAGGTTTCCCCGATATTGGCCGAACCGGCCAAACCTACGGATCCTGTAATCTGGGCTGCGACATCTGACAACACATCTCCGTATAAATTGGGCATTACGATTACATCAAATGCCTCGGGGGTATCTGCCATTTTTGCGGCTCCGATATCAATGATCCAATGTTCATGCTGAATGTTTGGATATTCTGCGGCTATTTCGTCAAATACCCGGTGAAACAAACCATCAGTTTGTTTCATGATATTATCTTTTGTAAAGCAGGTGACTTTCTTTCTTCCGTATTGCCGGGCATATTCAAAGGCATAGCGTATGATCTTTTCACATCCGGGTCTGCTGATCAGTTTCAGGCATTGTACTACTTCGTCCGTTTGCTGATGTTCGATCCCGGCATACAGGTCTTCTTCATTTTCCCGGATGATGACGATATCCATTACGGGATGCTTTGTCTTTACAAAAGGGTGAAGGCTCATACAGGGTCGAACATTGGCATACAAACCCAGGAATTTTCTGGTGGTTACGTTCAGACTCTTGTATCCGCCGCCCTGTGGGGTGGTAATGGGGGCCTTTAGGAATATCTTGTTTTTCCGGATAATGTCCCAGGACTCCTTGGCGATACCCGATGTGTTTCCGGCCAGATAGACCTTTTCACCAACTTCGATCTCTTCCACCTTGATACGGGCGCCTGCGGCCATGATAATAGAAAGGGTGGCATCCATTATTTCCGGCCCGATACCATCTCCTTTTGCTACTGTTACTGTTTGCATATGTTGTTTTTTATTTTTTTTGTGGGTACAAAATTGGTAAAAATTTACATAAGTGATTATTTATATTTAATATAAATTGCATAAAAAATATTTATGAACTATACCTTGCACCAACTGGAGGTTTTTTTGAAAATCGCACAAACCAAAAATATTACACGTGCAGCGGAAGCATTGCACCTGAGCCAGCCGGCGGTTTCCATACAGTTAAGGAATTTCCAGGATCAGTTTGAAATTCCCCTCACAGAAGTCATCGGTCGGAAACTGTTTATCACCGATTTCGGAGAGGAAATTGCAAATGCGGCAGAAGCGATCCTCAATGAGGCCTATGCGATCAATTACAAAACAATGGCTTACAAAGGGAAGTTGACCGGCCGGCTTAAAATATCGATCGTATCAACCGGCCAATATGTGATGCCTTATTTTTTATCAGGATTTATGCAGCAGCACGAAGGGGTGGAGTTACAGATGGATGTAACGAACAAGGAAAAAGTGGTCAAGAGTTTGGAGAACAACCAGGTCGATTTTTCGCTGGTATCGGTGTTGCCGCAGCACATGAACATTTCAAAAGTGGAATTGATAAAGAACAAGCTTTTCCTGGTGGCCCCGGCAGAGCAGCGTTTCAAGAAAAAAGGATATGGATGGGAAATACTCGAATCCCTGCCGATGATCTTCCGGGAGCCGGGATCCGGTACCCGCCATACCTTTGAGCAATTCATGTCCAGGAATAACCTGCCCTTAAAGATGAAAATGGAACTCACATCCAATGAAGCCGTAAAACAGGCTTTAATTGCAGGCATGGGATATTCTATCATGCCTCTGATCGGCATAAAAAATGAATTGGGAAACCATGACCTGCAAATCATTCCGGTAAAAGGATTTCCCATTATTTCTGTGTGGAACCTGATTTGGCTAAAAGAGAAAAAGCTTTCACCGGTTGCACAGGGTTACCTGGATTATGTTTTGAAAGAAAAGGCAAATATTGTTAAGGAGAAGTTTGATTGGTATGAAAACTTCAAATAAGCAGCTATCAGCTCCTTTTTTACAGGTCATCAAATTCATAAAGCGGATCCAGGTGTGTACCCGCTTCCATTTCAAAAACAGGTTTAATGATGCCGTCCTTCAGACCATACACCCAGCCGTGCAGATGGGGTCTTTGTTCATGGAGCCAGGCTTTTTGAACGATGGATGTTTTTGCAAGATTCATTACCTGTTCCTGTACATTCAGTTCTACAAGCCGGTCTGTTTTTTCTTCTTCATCCCGGATCTGGTTGATTTCCTCCCGGTGAATACGGTACACATCCTTTATATTCCGCAACCATTTATTGATGATCCCGAAATTATGATTGGTCATGGATGCTTTTATACCGCCGCAACCATAGTGTCCGCAAACAATGATATGCTTCACCTTCAGGTAATTGACTGCATAATCGAGTACTGTAAGCAGATTAAGGTCGGTATGGACCACCATGTTGGCAACATTGCGGTGCACAAAAATTTCACCCGGGCTGGTACCTGTAATTTCATTGGCAGGAACCCGGCTGTCACTGCAGCCAATCCAGAGAAACTCCGGTGTTTGAAGTTCTGAAAGACGTTTAAAGTAATTTTTATCTTCAACAACTTTTTCATCAGCCCATGCCTTATTTTCCAGTAATAATCGCTCGTAAGAGGTCATTTTTTTCTTTTTTTGATTAATTAATTTCTTCGATCTTTTTTTCATAGGTTCTGACAAAGCTTTTCCTGATATTTTGCCAGATGTTGAGTGTGGGATCAAATCCCTGCTCTTTTTGCATATTTTTCTTCAGTTCCACCCTGATATCCTTTAAGGGCGCATGAATCATAAAATCTTCTATGACTTCAATAATATCCAGGTCAATAAAGTCAGCCCGTCCTGCATCGATTAAAACAAATGAGCCGGGAGGGATTTTTTCCAGTATATTTTTTATAATGGGTTTGTTCAGAAAAGATACATCTTTTTTCAACCTTACGAGGTAGTTCTGTTTATCATTGATCACGGAAACTGCCTTCTTAAAATTGCTCCTCACTACGAAGAAAAGGCCGACCCCAATCCCAATGATAACCCCTTTTAACAGGTCGGTAAACAGGATTGCGGTAATGGTGATGACAAAAGGCAGAAACTGGTCCCAGCCTTTTTTATAAAACGCTTTGAATAAGGAAGGTTTAGCCAGCTTGTACCCTGTAAAGATCAGGATCGCTGCTAAAGCCGCATTCGGAACCAGGTTCAGCACGAAGGGTATAAAGGCCACACTGATCAGCATCAGGATACCATGATAGATGGATGACATTTTGGTTTTTGCTCCGGCAGTTACGTTGGCAGATGATCTTACTATGACACTGGTTACGGGCAAGCCGCCGATCAGGCCGGATACCATATTTCCCAGCCCCTGGGCTTTTAATTCCCGGTTGGTGGGTGTTACCCGCTGGTAAGGATCCAGGTCATCCACTGCTTCAATGCTCAAAAGGCTTTCCAGGCTGGCTACGAGTGCCAATGTAATCCCCGCCACCAGCACCTGGCTATTGAAAATATGCTGCCAATCCGGAAAGGAGAAAAAGGAGAAGAACTCTTTTGTGGAATTGGCCTCGGGTATTTTCACCAGGTGATCGCCGGTCACTGCATATGCCGGGTATATTTGTTTCGCGAATTCATTAATGGCAACGCCGATCAATACAACAATCAGGGGGGCCGGTATCATTTTTATAAAACCCTTTTTGCCCGACACCCATTTTTCCCAAACAAAATAAAATACGAGACAGCAGATGCCGATCAATGCTGCAACGGGTGCAATATGATTGAAAGAACGGAAGATAGCGGAAAAAGTATTTTCATCATCCGTTTGCAAAAATGCCTGATCGCCCTCGTAGTCTTTATCATAGCCCACGAGGTGCGGAAACTGTTTCAGTATGAGTATCAAACCGATGGCGGCCAGCATTCCCTTGATCACACTGTTGGGTACATAATCGCCAATAATCCCGGCCCTGATAAAGCCTAAGATAATTTGTATGGCGCCACAGATCACCACTGCCAGGAGGAAGGCTTCAAAAGAAGGAAGAGTTGTGATGGCCACCGCAACAATGGCGGTAAGACCTGCTGCAGGGCCACTGACACTGAGGTGTGATTTACTGGCAATACCCACAACGATACCACCAACGATACCGGCGATCAACCCGCTAAAAAGCGGGGCATTGGATGCCAGGGCGATGCCCAGGCAGAGGGGAACGGCCACGAGGAAAACAACAATCGAGGCGGCGAAATCATTTGGAAAACTTTTTATATAATCTTTTGCACGGGGTGCCATAGTGATTTTTTTTGAATAATAATTACGGTCTCATGGAGTGCATGAGCAGTGCATACAGGGAAATGGAAAAACTACAGCGGGAAGTTGGGGGGAGGTGATAGCAGTTCGCCATGGAAAGCCTCATAGGCCGTTTCATTACCGGGGTAACCTGTCCGGGCGACGGCAGGGAGTAAAAGGCCGGCATCTTCCTTCTGATGATGTACAAATTCTTCGGCAAAGGAAATATTGCCGGTATTGTTTTCTTCAGAACTGTTGGGGAAATTATCATTCGACTGTTGCTCAGTCTGGAGCTCATGCCTGGTCAGAAAAGGAAGACTCACCGTTAGCCATGATAAGATAAGGATCATGAAAACAGCCAAAAATGCGTTGAATATGGATTTGTTCCTGCTCACGGATTGCAAATATAGTCTTATCGGGGCTGGTAAGGTAGTTTTATGACGATAAATTACAATCCCTTTACTTTAGTTTAACAAACCTGCCGCCCAAAACAAACCTGCCCTTGATTTGAAATATGACGCTTTGGTTTTCAATAACTTTTCTAAGGCATCCAGCGTTTTGTTTTCGCGGCTGTTGACCAGGAACAGGGAACTTTCTCCATTCCGGAACTTTAATTCTTCTCCTTTTTGTAAGACAGCAAAATTCTGGTATGCTTTTTCAAGTATCGCTGCCTGTGAGCTTATGGCCAGTAATTCATTATAATAGGTTTTGACTTTGTTTTCCACCAACCGCTTCTTCATCTGTTGCTCAAGCTGGGTTTCCGTTATTTTTAGTTTGGCTTTACGGAATTCACCCCTGCCTTTTGAAAGTCGGAGGGGCAGCGAAAACGCTATCCCATACTGAAAATTATTATTGAATAGGGGACCGGATTTTGCATTCAACAGGTTATAGCCCTTGCCCAACTGGTTGTATTTGAAATCCAGTTTGGGCAATAATTCCTGGAACTTTAGTTTCCTGTCGATTGACAGCGCGTCCAGTTTGAATGCATATTGCTGCAGGTCAGGATGGGCAATGACGGCCTGTTGCAACAATTCATCCAATACCGGAATGCTCAGGGCATTAGTAGGTTCGGTGATCCAGTTTTTCTCCGGTATCACATCCGGTTGCAGGGTATAGCTTGCTGTATTTTGCTGCCAGAGAAATACCGAAAGTTCCAGGGAAGCATTCTGTAATTGTAATAATGCCTCCTGTTCCCGGTATTGAAAACTTTGGAGTTGCGTAAGGGCCTCAGTGGTATCCAATGCCGGTCTGTCGCCCTGCCGGAAGGATATTTTTATCAGGGCCAACCTGTTTTGAGCAACGGTAACAGCATTCCGGATCACCTGGTATTGCTGGTATTGTAATGCCCAGTCCCAGTAAGCTTTATTGGCCTCCAGTAATAAATTATTCAGGGTACTTCTTTTTTCCACTTCCGATAAGGACCGGAAAATTTTTGCTGTTTGAAGGGCAGCCCTTCTTTTGTCCATCAGCAGGTTTTTTCCCAGGGGAATGACCATGCCAGCATAACTCGTTTGTCCCAGTGTTTCTTCCCTGTTGGTCCGGTTTCCCTCCAGGTATTCGGCGCCTGCAACCAGTTCTATTCCATACCAGGTGGGAATACGGATTTCGGGTTGTGCATGATTATAATATTGGGTGCCGTCAAATGTTTTTTGAGCCGTACCGGCAGTGGCCATCGGGTCAAAATCACCACGGGCAATCAATATATCAGCGATCGACTTTTCGATATTGATATCCGCCTGCAGGGCAACCGGATGATATTTCAGCACGACAGCCATCAGTTCATTTTGGGTAAAAACCTTTGTACTGTCCTGTGCCTGGAGGGCTTTTATCGGGAGGATGATCAAGACCAATAAGAATACTTGCTTCATTGTTTTGCTGTTTTTTCCAGTGAGGGTTTGTAATAATCCGGTGGAAACCCATTGATGTTTCGCCATAGCTCGTACCAAACGGGCACATTTTTCAAAAGAGCCATTCCCTGTGCCCCTCCGCCAATCCTTAACTGTTTTGGCCAGGGCCGGTCATCCGGATCTTCCTCCACCAGTACCCTGAATTTCCCATTGCTGCTTACTGAATTTTCCACTGCAAACACCTTTCCCCCGAATGTGCCATAGGAAGCATTGGGCCAGCCGCTGAAAACGATCGCGGGAAACCCGTCAAACCAAAACCGCACTTTTTGTCCTATGGCAATCAGCGGTAAGTCAACCGGCCTTACAAAGACCTCAACGGCATATTGCAGGTGATCCGGTACGATTTCAACCAGTATGTCTCCTTCTTTGACAATTTCACCGATCCCGGCTTTTTTGGCCTTGGTGATTTGCCCGTTTTGTGGCGCCAGGATATAATACATTTCATTGCGGATATTATAGTTACTGAACTGGTTTTGCAACTTTGCTATATCACCCTGGCCGCTGGCCACCTCCGACAGAGACTGCCATCGTTCGCCGGTCACCTTTGATATTTTTTCGGTATACTCCTGTTCAAGTGCATTTAATTCAATTTTCAGGATGGTTAGTTCCTGTTGCGCATTGGCCAGTTTATTTTCTGCACTGATCTTCTTGGCCTGGGTATTTTGGTAAGCCACTTTTCTTTTTTCATAATCGATGAGTGCAATCACTCCTGAATCCAGCATGGCCTGACCCGCCTGTAACTGGCGGTTTGAAACATTCAACTCGTTGATAGCAGCCTGGAGATCCAACTGGTCGCTTTCAATTTTTCTTTCCTGTTGCCTGATCTTATTCCGGGTCTGTTCCAGTTTGAGGTCTCTTTCATTGGCCAGTGCGGTCATCTGTGAGGCCGCTGTTCCGGCTTTATTTTTATACAGATCGATCGAAATGGATTTGGCTTTCATTTGCTCTTCTGTACGCATGATCAGGTTCGGATCGAGATAATCGTCTTTTACTTCTGACAGTTGAAGGATGGTATCGCCTTTTTTTACAAAATCGCCTTCCTTTACATACCATTTCACCAGCTTACCGGGTATAATCGTATTGATCTGCTGGGGCCTTTGCTCCTGTCTTAAGGTCGTTACGCTTCCCCTTGATCGGATATTTTGGGTCCAGGGAAGAAATGCGATGATCACCAGCAGCAGGAACAGACCCCCAAACCAGTATTTCACCCGGCTATGGGTATTGTACCGGTATATATGCTGGTACGCCTCTACGGTATAATTATTGATGCTCATTTTCCCCTCCTGTTTTGTTGTTCGTGATCAATGTTTCTGTTTCGCTGATTTGAATGACCTTATGGCAACGGGCTGCAAATTGCTCATCATTGCTGATGACGATAACCGTACTGTTTTCCGTCTTTTGCAGGAGGGCATCCTGGATCCTTTCTTTCAGATCATCCGGGAATCCGAGCCAGGGTTCTTCCAGCAGTACCAGGCGGGGTTGGTTGATCAGGGCCCTAAGGAGCAGTATTTTACGGATCACATTACCCGGCAGATGATTGCCCACCGGGTCCAACTCCGTATCAAAACCGTTTTTGAAAGAATTGACCATCGGCGACAAACCGATCAGGGCCACCCATTTTTTTATTTCATCCATATCTGTTTTCGGATTCCCCATGGTTATGTTTTCCAAAAGGGTGCCCTGGAAAATATCCTGCTGGCTCAGGAATATACCGGTTTGGGATCGTAATGAATCCAGGTCATAGTTTCCAATGGGGATGTCATCGATCAGCACGGTACCCGAGAAATCAGCGTAGGTGCCAGCCAGTAAGCGCAGCAACGTGGATTTACCACTGCCTTCTTTTCCGCGCAGGCAGACTTTTTCTCCCGGGGCCACATAAAAACTGACATGATCAATGATATTACCCGTGTTGGCAAAACGAAAACTGATATCTTTTAATTCAACACTTACTCCTTTTTTACGGTTCTCCAGCAATTGCGTCCCGCCTTTTTCTACCGGTTTGTCGGTCAGCTTCCCGATCTTTTCAACAGAGGTCAGTACATCATATACACTATCCAGGGTTCCGATCATTTTTTCCACGGCTCCGATGACGATCAGGATCACGATTTCAGCAGCAATAAACTGACCGATGTTTAACTGTTGGTTGACCAGCAGGAATGAACCTACTACCAGCATGGCGGCCGTGATGATCGTTTTCAGGGTAACCAATACCCGGTACTGAAACAGTAATACCGAAAAGTGCTGGGTTCGGGCATGCAGGTATTGTGTGGTGTGCTCATCTGCTTTTTTCAGGTGGAGGGATGTTCCTTTTGAAAGTTTAAAAGACTTGATCACCCGGGCCAGTTCTTCCAGCCAGGCAGCAGCCTTGTATTTATAGGCACTTTCTGCCAAACTGGTTCGAAGGCCCCTGGCACCCGTGTAGTAAAGGATCATAACCAGTATGGCAATAAGCAGGATGCCGAAAAGGATAAAAGCAGGGTGATAGAGGGAGAGCAGGATCAAGCCGAAAAGGATCTGGATAGTGGCCGTTGGGATATCCAATAACAGTTTTGATAATCCCTTTTGTAGCGAGGGGATCTCAAAAAATCGGTTCACCAGTTCCGGCAGGTAAAACGAATCGGCTTTTTGCAGATCGATCCGGGGGATATGATCGGCGAAATCGATCGAGAACCGTACAAAGATCTTTTGCTGGATCTTTTCAATCAATTTCATCTGGTTGATATAGATAAGACCTGTCGCCAGCACACCCAGAACGACCAGGATAATCAGTACGATCAGCGAAGCAGACATGGATCCCCCCAACACAAAATTGATGATGGACTGGATACCCACCGGTAGTGATAACTGGATGAGACCGGCGAGCACCGCATAAAAGTAGATGGCAGTAATTTCGGATTTATCCTGGCGCACCAGTTTCCATATCCTGTTAACAGGAGTCAGCGTATTTTCCATTCAGGAAATTTTCAATGTTAGTAAAATGATACAGAAGGCTTCCGGATGGGGAAGCGGGATGGGAAATCAGGAAAGATCGGGTGGGGGCGCAGCATATTCCAGGAAAGGCGAACTGATCCTTTTGGGGAGGACAACAAAGTTGAAATCAGGGTACTCCTTTTGCTGAAACTGCAGGGTGCCGGTAATAAAATGCTTGTCAGATTCTTTTTTAAATCCTTCATTTTCATTTTGCTGTGAATTGCTTTTTTCTTCATCAGCTGAAAATAAACTGACAGACGCTTGCTTATGCAGGGCCTGAACGGCCGGGCCAATGACGGTGACCGTGAAAATCATCAATAATATGGTTACAAAGCATTTCAAAATGGATGTAAATATCTCAAGTCAACAAGCAATTTGCAAATTTGTTTGAAAATTTTCTCAGTATTTTAGGAATTCTTAGAACAGGAAAGGCGATACTGCCAATCTGAGTTTGCCGTCTTTCCGTTTGGAATCAATATTTTTATTTTTAAAACAGGCAGGATGGCCAACATAATCAAAGAAGAAACCGGTTTTCCCGTTCTATTTTCAAAACTCTTTACCGAGTTTTTCAATAGTGAGAAGGCTTCAGGTATTATCCTTATCCTTTGTACGGCAATTTCTCTCATTATTGCCAATTCCGGCTGGGGGGAGGGCTATGCAAAAATCTGGCAGGAAGAAGCCGGGGGGCTTTCGGTCCGTTACTGGATCAATGATGCCCTGATGGCGGTATTCTTTTTATTGGTGGGCCTGGAAATTGAAAGGGAATTATATATCGGTGAGTTATCTTCTATCAGGAATGCCTCTCTCCCGATCATTGCAGCGGTGGGTGGGATGATGGTGCCTGCTGCGTTCCATTTTGCGATCAATATGGGTACTCCTACGGTCAATGGGTACGCGATTCCCATGGCTACCGATATCGCTTTTGCCCTGGGGATACTCGCACTGGCGGGGAAATCAGTGCCCCCGGCCTTGAAGATATTCCTGACGGCCTTAGCCATCATCGATGATTTGGGGGCTATTTTGATTATAGCCGTTTTTTATACCGAAACCGTTTCCTTGTTTTATTTAATGATAGCCCTGGGCATATTTGCGGGTCTGTACCTGATGGGAAGGATGGGGGTACGCAGGCTCCTGTTTTATATCCTGCCCGGTATCGCGCTGTGGTATTGCATGTTTCGGTCGGGTGTTCATGCCACGATCAGCGGTGTTTTATTGGCATTTGCCATTCCTTTTGGCAAAGGGGATCAGGATTCACTCTCCTACAGGCTGCAGCATAGTTTGCATAAGCCGGTAGCCTTTGTCATTGTCCCTTTGTTTGCCCTGGCCAATACGGGCATCGTGTTGCAACCCGGTTTTTACAGCGATCTGTTGTCGAAAAACAGTATTGGTATCATTTCAGGATTGGTATTGGGAAAACCCCTGGGGATCCTGTTATTTGCCTGGGTGGGTGTTAAAACCAGGCTTAGCCGTTTACCCTTGCAGGTCAACTGGAAACACCTGTTGGGGGTAGGATTATTAGCAGGCATCGGGTTTACCATGTCTATCTTCATTGCCCTGCTGGCTTTTGATGACGAAAGCCTGGTGATCAATTCAAAAATCGCTATCCTGTCCGCTTCCTGCCTGGCGGCCATCGGTGGGTTTATCCTGTTAAGAACATCCGGAAAAAAATCGGTTAATGATTAACGTTATACAATATTTAAAATTTCACTGTTTCTCCGCTCCGGTGATAAATACAACGGGTCTTTTCCGGTGCAGTCATTTACCCGGAAAGTGAGGGCATTTATCAGACACCTCTAACACTGTTGGCTTGCGGATGCTTTGTCTTTACCGGGTAGCAGTATCAAAAAGAAAAATGTCTGATTTTAAAAAAAAATTGATATTTGAGAGAGAAACCTCATTCTTTATTTTGTAAACACAGCTGTTATATGGAATCCTCAGCAATCGTTATTAAAGACAATAGTGCTAACCCCGGACCGCTGGGGCTTTTGGCCTTTGGTTTAACGACCGTATTATTAAACCTGCATAATGCCGGTTTTTATGAAATGAATTCTATGATACTGGCGATGGGTATCTTTTATGGTGGGCTGGCACAGATTGTGGCGGGTATTCTGGAAGCAAAAAAGAATAACACCTTTGGCCTCACTGCATTTGTCTCTTATGGTTTCTTCTGGCTCACGCTGGTTGCGTTGATCCTGTTACCAAAATGGAACCTGGCAGCAGCACCTTCTACGGAAGGGATGGTCGCCTATTTAATAATGTGGGGTATTTTTACCGGGCTTTTATTTTTCGGTACCTTAAGGATCAATAAAGCTTTGCAGTTTGTGTTTGCCACCTTAACGATCTTATTCTTTTTGCTGGCCATCGGTGATGCAACGGGTAACAGCGGTATTAAGACCTTTACCGGGTATGAAGGCATTATTTGCGGGGGTTCCGCCATCTATACGGGAGTTGCCACGCTCTTGAATGAAGTGTATGGAAAAACGGTATTACCCGTAGGGGCGGTGCCCAAAAAATAAACCCGCTCCGGCCTCAAAATTCGTGCGCAATCCCTGCAATACTATTTTTTTATCCTAAAAATATTTCTCATGTCATATCCCTACCAGATCACTTCCCTGGAGCAGTATCAGGAAGCGTATAAAAAAAGTTTGGAGGATCCTGAAAAGTTTTGGCAGGCAGTTGCGGAAAACTTTCAATGGAGAAAAAAATGGGACAATGTGCTCAGCTGGAATTTCAGCCAACCCAAAGTGGAATGGTTCAGCGGTGCTAAACTGAATATCACGGAAAACTGTATTGACCGGCACCTGGCGGTGATGGGTGATAAGCCCGCGATCATCTGGGAACCCAATAACCCCGAAGAAAGAACCCGGGTGGTCACCTATAACCGGTTGCACAAAAGAGTTTGCCAGTTTGCCCAGGTATTGAAGAATAACGGTGTAAAAAAGGGAGACCGCGTTTGTATCTATATGGGGATGGTGCCGGAACTGGCCTATGCCATCCTGGGTTGTGCAAGGATCGGGGCTATCCACAGCGTGATATTTGGTGGTTTTTCTGCGCAAAGTATTGCCGACAGGCTTGATGATGCACAGGCTGAATTTATCGTTACCTGCGACGGTGCTTACCGGGGGGGAAAAGATATTCCTCTGAAATCTGTGATCGATGACGCCTTGATCGGAAACAAAACCATTAAAAAAGTAATCGTATATACCCGAACAAGGACCCCGGTTTCCATGATCAAAGGAAGGGATGTATGGTGGGAAGATGAAATGCTTTTTGCAGAGGATCAGTTGGAAAAGGAAGGCACCATCAATTTCCCGGCAGCGGAGATGGATGCAGAGGATCCCCTGTTTATTCTCTATACTTCCGGCAGTACCGGAAAGCCCAAGGGCGTAGTACATAGCTGTGCGGGATATATGGTGTGGACGACTTATACTTTTGTCAATGTATTCAATTACCAGCCGGGCGATATTCATTTCTGTACGGCAGATATCGGTTGGATAACCGGGCACAGTTATATCGTATATGGACCGTTAAGCGCCGGCGCCACCTCTGTCATGTTTGAAGGCATACCCACCTGGCCCGATGCCGGAAGGTTTTGGGATATTGTTGACAAGTACAAGGTGAATATTCTTTATACAGCGCCAACGGCCATCCGGTCATTGATGGGATTTGGCAATGGGCCACTGCAGGGCAAACACCTGGATTCATTAAAGATCCTTGGCACGGTGGGTGAACCGATCAATGAGGAAGCCTGGCACTGGTATGATGAAAATGTGGGCAAAAAGAAATGTCCCATCGTAGATACATGGTGGCAAACAGAAACAGGGGGTATCCTTATCTCCAACCTGGCGGGTGTAACACCTTCAAGACCCGGGTGGGCAACGCTGCCCCTGCCCGGCGTTCAACCATTACTGGTAGATGACCAGGGAAATGAAGTGCAGGATAAAGATGAAAACGGTTATCGCAAAGGGAACCTGTGTATCAAAGCGCCCTGGCCCTCCATATTAAGGACGACATATGGCGATCATGAGCGTTGCCGCACCAATTATTTTGCCGCTTACCCCAATTTATATTTTACCGGCGACGGTGCTCTTCAGGATGAAGCCGGTAATTTCAGGATCACCGGAAGGGTGGATGATGTTTTAAATGTAAGCGGTCACCGTATCGGTACCGCAGAAGTTGAGAATGCGATCAATATGCATGCCGGTGTGGTAGAAAGTGCTGTTGTCGGTTATCCTCATGATGTAAAAGGCCAGGGCATATATGCCTTTGTGATCGACAGTAATACCCATGGTGACGAGGAATTGACCCGTAAAGATATCCTTCAAACCGTGACCAGGATCATTGGTCCTATTGCCAAGCCCGACAAAATTCAGTTTGTGAATGGCCTTCCAAAAACGAGGAGCGGAAAAATCATGCGCAGGATACTCCGGAAAATCGCGGAGGGGGAGACTGAAAACCTGGGAGATATTACCACTTTATTGGATCCTGCTATTGTTGCCGAGATCAGTAAAGGGAGGGTATAAATAAAAAAGCAACTACGGAAGGGAGTTGCTTTAATAGGTTTTTCTAATCAGTTTAATGTTGTAACAACAACAAAAATAGTACCTAACTATAATTTCCCGCCTTTTCCTTTAGAATTTATAAGCATAAAAGCTATTTTTAAGGCTTGATAATCATAGCCTGTACCTTATTTTGCTGATATGCAGCCATTTTTTTCAACATTGTGGGGCAAAGGGATACTGAAATGGATTTTCAGGGTACTCCTGTTTCAGTTGATCCTGATTAATATCAGCGCTGCTTTTCATGCTTATAAGTTCACGCATTTTTATTCAGATAAAGCGGTCTATAACCAGCCCCCTTCTGCAGGCACTTTCCTGTTAAGGACCTGGCGGCTCATGGTTGGAAAAAGATATGGACGGTCTCCAATTGTCTATACCCCCTCGGTACCTTATGATACCCTGAGCCTCTCCCTAAGCAATGGTTTAAAAATCAGTGGTTGGTATATAAGGGCCGATACCGCCATCGGCACAGCCATCCTGTTTCATGGATTAGGGTCAAATAAGGGGCAGCCCCTGAATGAAGCGGCGGAATTGAGGTTGCTGGGTTATAATACCCTGCTGATCGATCTCCGTGCCCATGGGGCCAGTGAAGGAAAGGCCTTTTCTTTGGGCTATAAAGAATCGGAAGAAGTGAAACTGGCGTATGATTATATCAAGGGAAAGGGGGAGAGCAATATTTTGTTATGGGGCATGTCTGTAGGTGCCGTTATTATCGCAAAGGCCATTGACGATTATGCAATCTCCCCTTCGAAAATAATACTTGAAATGCCCTTTTCTTCCCTGGAAGATCATTTGAGAAGCCGGGCAAGGACCCTCGGGTTTCCGGAAGAACCCTTTGCCTTTTTTGTTACATTCTGGACAGGTCTCGAGCAGGGTTACTGGGGCTATGCACATAAAACAACAACCTATGTCAGGAAGATCAAGTGCCCGGTTTTGCTCCAGTGGGGAAAACAGGATGAATACGTAAAGGAATCGGAGATAAAGGCAATCTTTAAGAATATAGGTACCTCAAAGAAGCAATTGGTCGTATATGACCAGTCAGGTCATGTTCCTTTATGCTGGTCGGAAAACGATAAATGGCATGATACTGTTGTGCAATTTTTGCGATAGTTATTTCCTGATAATGACTTTTGTTCCCACCGGAATATAGCGGTACAGTTCATCCACGTCTGAATTCTTCATGGAAATACAGCCTAATGTCCAGTTCCGGTAACGGTCAATTTGGTAATCCTCGTTGGGCCAGGTGCCATGAATACCAATTCCACCTCCGATGCTAGCCCTTTGCGGTATTTCTCCGGATTGTTTTCTTCTTTTGAATTTTTCCCAGCTTTCAGGGGTTGGATAATCCAGGGCCATAAAACGATACCATTTGTCGTGGATACGTTTGGAGATGATCGTGAATTTACCCTCCGGTGTATTCCGGTCGCCTTCCATTTTTTTATCAGCGAGTGAAGGGTTACCAAATACCACTGGGTAGGTGGCATACCAACCATCATTATCATACACACTCAATTCATAATCTGATTTATCCACGATAACATATACAGTGCCATTGGGAGGTAAGAAGGTCCTGTTATGCAAATGGAATTGCCGGTTGTTTATGGTGGTATTATTGAATGCTTTGCTGCCCGGGAAAATAACAATGGCGCATACGGCTGCAATAAATAGAAAAGTTTTCATGGTGCTACTCCTTTGGTCCTATTGTTTCAAACGCCATGCCACTGAGCTTTATTTTCAGGCATACTATTGATTTAACGATGTTTTTGCAAAAAGAAAATCCTGTTGCCGGAACAACAGGATATTAATAAATTATTTATTGTAATATGAAGTGGATTGCACAGGGAGTTCAGCAAGGTATTTTTGAGAATTACTTAGTGAAAGACCCGCTGCTCCATTTTCTTTGCCTGTGCAATCATATCCTGCAGAGATTCGGCAGAAGGAACTTTTCCTGAAAGCCCGTATTTTTCATTTACTTCCAGCATTTTTGCATGCAGGTTTTCGGCGTTTCTAAGGGCAAATTCCTTTACTGTGTCAACACCCGCTGCTTCCAGTAATTCAGAAAACTGTCCGGCTACACCATTGATACGCATCAGGTCGGCATGGTTGACCCATGTTAATATCAGCGATTCAGGGATATTTGTTTTTTCGGCCAGTGACTGTCTTCCTTTTTTTGTTCCTGCTTTCTCCAGTAAGTCATGTGTCGTGGCAATACCTGTCTTCTCCAGCCTTTCTCCGTATGCGGCACCGATACCTTCAATATCTTCAATCTTGTAATGCATATAATTGAGTTTGTTAAAGCAATAAAGATAAGGCAGTATAGTAAGTTTTTGGGGGAATGGCTAAAAAAAACCGGCAATACGGAAGACTCAGTTTGCCGGTGTTGTTCATGAGAAACCCAAATTTTTTACCAGTTGCTTAACCTGAATCCAACGGTATAAGGCGTCATGTCAAGTCCTTTATCCCACATATTATCCATCGCATAACTGCCATATAACCTGACCGGTCCCAGCGAAAGTTCGCCCACATAGGAAAGTTTCCAGCGCTTAAGGTCAAAATCATTTTTTACTTTATTGATATCACCGCTTTGTTTGGTTTTGAACCTGGCAGAATAGAGATACCCTCCACTTACCCCCGCACTGAAACCAAAACCTCTTTTGCGGTCCGGGGTAAAGTTGAAATTGATCATCAGGGGAATCGTTAGATAATCGGCTGCCAGTTTAGCTTTTTTCAGTTCTTCGGTGGCCAGGTTGATCATAGTGGGGTTCTTGGAAAACCTGACCCGGGTGTCGTCAAAATAATAGTTATTCAGTTCCAAACCCATTCCATATTTGAGGTTCACGACATGTTTAATAATATTCAACCGTTGCATAAACACCCAGATATTCACATTTCTAGATTTCCCGGAACGGAGTTGCAGATTGTCTTCTGTAATTCCCGGGGCAAATGCTTGGGCTGCGGCGGAGTTATAATTGGTCTGGTCGTTATAGTTTGAAAATCCCAGGTCTACGATCCACCAGTTGGTGCTGACATTGGATTGTTTTCCGTCATTCCTCCTGTTGATGGTAACCTGTGTGTTTTCATTATCATGGTTATTGGCCCCTTTTTTACGAATGATGATCATCCCACCCACTTTGATGGTATCATTTTGCTGTTTTCCTGTGCTGTCATTTTGGGCAAAGCCTGTCAGCATCATACATACAGCCATGCATAGTAGTAGCGTCCGTTTCATTTGATTAATTTATAAGTTTAATTATTTAAGGCTTACCGCAAAGCTACCAATGAGTAATTTGTTATCATCCGTAGCAGCGTCGATGTTGGTATTTCTTTCAAATAACCTGGTGACTTTCCGGAACAGTCCGCGGGTTTTGTTATTACCCTCATCTGTTATGTTATACGTTGCGTAGGTAGGGATTGTTACAGGTGCCTTGTTAATGGATAGTGAAGAGGCAGAAAGATCGGGGTTCATATTTTTATTTTCAATCGGTGTGGCAGAAGTCACCGTCCTGTTCTTTTGTTCAGGGACAACCGAATTGGTTTCCAGCACTGCGTAGAGGGGCGGTTCCACTTTATTCTCGTCTTGCTTTGGCAAATCCCGCTCTTCAGGCCTGTTTTTTTTCGTTACCTGCTGTTCGCTTCCGGATTGAGGAAGATCCGTTTTGGCAACCAGGGAACCTCTGTTCTGTGCCGGTTGCTCAACAATGGCATCTGGCTGCTTTTGTGAGGGAAGTGCTGCAGAGTTATTATTTACCGGTTTATTTTCAGGGGGCAAAATGTTGGCAGTAGCGCCTGCAGGGTCACCCTGGCGAATATTGCCGGTGAACAGGAGGATACCGGTCGTACTCAGGGCAAGGATGAATACGGCCGCAACGGCGATCCTTCTCCAGCTGAATGCAATGATACGGGCAGTTTCTTCCTTCCTGTATAAGGATGCCCTATCGGGAAAAACAATGGAAGCTTCAGGAGATAGTTTGGCCTGCAGATAAAGGGCAAGCTCTTTTTTTATGGTTGGGTTTGAAGCGGCCAGATCCGTAAAGGATTGTTCTTCTGCGGTGGTCAGTTCATTGTCAATATAGGAAAGAAGGGTTTCTTCATATCCGGATGAGCCGTGTTCAGGGGTTGCGGTATTACGAAGTAAACTATCTTTTGGCCCGAAAGAGATGGAAGGGTCGGTGGTTAACCGGGATTGTTGCCATAAAAGAAATTCAGCTTCAAGATCTGAATTGGCCTGTACAAACTGTTCAACATCCATTCGCTGATCAGGGGTCAGTTCATTATCCACATACAACAGGAAAAACGTTTCATAATTATGTCTGTCAATTTTCATATTGCCTCCTGTTTCGATTAAATAACATTTTCAGGGCTTACCAGGAAATTCTTCAACTGGGTCCTGGCTCTGTGCAGGTAAACTTTTACCTGGCTTTCGCTCAATCCGGTGATCTGTCCGATTTCCTCATAACTATATCCTTCATAATCTTTCAATAGAACCAATGATCGTTGTGTTTCGCTCAGCCTGTTCAGGGCTTCGTTCAGGATTTTCTTAATATTCGATGCGGGTTGATTTTGTATCCTTGTATTTTCATTGAATTCCTCTTTTAGTTGTATCCTTTTTACCTTCCTGATATGATCGATCATCTGCCGGTAAGCTACCGTGAAAAGATAGGATTTGCTTTTCTGGGTATCGATCTCTTCCCGGTGGATCCACATTTTTTCAAAAGTGGTCTGTACCACATCCCGGGCATCTTCTTCATGCCTGAGATTTTTCAGGATAAAGCGATAAACATTATCGGCATAGGTGTTAACACACTCATTATATTCCCTTTCAGTCATAAACAGCGGATAGAAAACTAAAGTTACTTTAAGAACAGTTGATGCTAGTAATACGTTTTGGAGATTGAAATGTTACAGGAGTTGAAACAAAATCAAACATTGATAATCAATGAATTATATTTATTGAGGAAATGAATTGACGGGGAAGGCTTTCCCAGGGTAATTCTCCGGATTCACAGCTATGGCCGGATTCAATGCAACATGAATTGGAGGAATCAGTGGCTGATTCATTTTTTCTGGTATTGGCAGAAGAGGTTAGGATGAATAATGCTGATAGAAAAGCAATGCTCCAAAGACTGATTCTCATGAGTTTATTCCGTTGCATACAAGGATGGTTTAGGTATTTGACGAAGGAAGGAAAGAAAATGTTACAGGTTTCTCCGGCTTTTATGTCAACAGGAGTATCACATATGATTCAGATTGACAATATGACCAGGAAAGCTGATAATGTTGACATCGGTTTATATTTGCTGTTCAAACCGTTTGGATATGAATGAAAAATTTGCAAAAAGGATTGCAGGGGAAGTAGAAGCGATCAGGGAAGCAGGGCTTTTTAAAACGGAAAGGATCATCACAAGTCCACAGGATGCTGAGATCCAGGTAGGGGGTAAGACAGTCCTTAATTTTTGTGCCAACAATTACCTGGGGCTTTCATCCCACCCGAAAGTGATTGAAGCGGCGCACCGGGCCATTGATTCTCGCGGTTACGGGATGAGCAGTGTCCGTTTTATCTGCGGCACACAGGATATCCATAAAGAACTTGAAAAGAAGCTGTCTGAATTCCTGGGAACAGAAGATACCATACTTTATGCAGCGGCTTTTGATGCCAATGGGGGCGTTTTTGAGCCTTTATTTAATGAAGAGGATGCCATTATTTCCGATGCACTCAATCATGCATCGATCATTGACGGGGTAAGATTGTGTAAGGCCCAGTGTTTCCGGTATGATCATAATAATATGGAGGACCTGGAACTGAAACTCAAAGAGGCAGCCGGATGCAGGAGCAGGATCATTGTCAGTGATGGTTCATTTAGTATGGATGGAACCATTGCACAACTGGATAAGATTTGTGATCTGGCCGACCGTTACGATGCTGTTGTGATGATCGACGAATGCCATTCTTCCGGTTTCCTGGGAAAAACAGGAAGGGGGACACACGAATACAGGGGTGTCATGGGAAGGATCGATATCATTACCGGCACATTGGGTAAGGCACTGGGAGGTGCTTCCGGTGGCTTTACTTCCGGCAAAAAAGAAGTGATTGAGATGTTAAGGCAAAAATCAAGGCCTTATCTCTTTAGCAATACCCTGGCTCCTTCGATCGTGGGAGGTTCAATAGCCGTTTTGAACATGCTGACCGAAACCACCGAATTAAGAGACCGGCTGGAATACAATACGAAATACTTTCGTACAAAGATGACAGAGGCCGGTTTTGATATTAAACCAGGCGATCATCCCATTGTTCCGATCATGCTCTATGATGCGGTGCTGGCTCAAAATTTTGCCACAAAATTGCTGGATGAAGGGATCTATGTGATCGGGTTTTTCTTTCCGGTGGTGCCAAAGGGCCAGGCCCGGATCCGGGTGCAATTGAGCGCAGCCCATGAACAACCGCATCTTGACAAAGCAATTGCCGCTTTTGTGAGGATCGGGAAAGAGTTGGGCGTGTTAAAATGATTCTTCTAAATTGTTGAAAACAAAGTAGTTCCTGTCATTTTTTTATTTGATCCGCAGTATGCTGGTTTTTCCCTGCTCAAAATTATGACTTGCAATATCTGTGTATTATTTTCGTTATCCCTCTGATGAACCAATTTTACAGATCCTTCCTTTGAATTAGCCGTATTCATTCACCCAGAAATCAAATAATGAAAAAATTATTATTTGTCCTGCTAACGGGATCACTGTTGGTTTTTCTGCTATCCTCCTGTACTTCCATGAAAAGAGATTGCAACGGGGTCAAGCACTATAAAACAAAAAACGGAATTTATATCTAAGCTGTTCAACAGATAATTTCTTTGAGCAATATCTTCCTGATATTGCTTTTTTTATGGCGCCCAGCGAACTGAATCTTTAACTTTGCAAAAAAAAATCATGCGGCAAATTTCCCTGATAGTGATTATGGCATCATCATTCGTACTTTTTTCCTGTACCGCCAATAATATTAAGATCGATAATGCACTGGGAAAATTTTTTACGGAGAACAATGTAAAAGGGTGTTTTGCCTTGTTTGATAATGGCACCGGTAAGATCACCGTTTATGACCGCGACCGTTTTTTTGACAGCACGTATTCACCCGCTTCCACTTTTAAGATTGTGAACTCCCTGATCGGATTACAGGAAGGCAAGATCAGCAGTGATACCATGACCATTCCCTGGGATGGTATCGAAAGGTCTGTTCCGGAGTGGAATAAGGACCTTACGATGTATGAGGCCTTCCGGGTTTCTTCCGTTCCGTATTACCAGGAAGTGGCCAGGAGGATCGGCCGGGAAAGAATGCAGTTCTGGCTCGACAGTATCGGGTATGCGCAGAAATACGGGAAACAACCCCTGACCGGCCCCATTGATTCTTTTTGGCTCAATGGCACCGTAAAGGTCACCCCGGATGAACAACTGGGACTTGTTAACCTCTTGTATTTCGATAAACTACCTTTTTTCAGGACCTACCAGGAAATGGTGAAAAGGGCCATGCTTTTTGAAGATAATTCCAATTACCAGCTTAGTTATAAAACAGGTTGGACCGGTTGGAATGCCAGCACAAACAGACAGGTAGGATGGATCATTGGCTGGGTGGTAGAGAACAAGCATCCTTATTTCTTTGTGCTGAATATTGAATCGGAATCCAGGGATTTTGATATGCCAGTTGTCAGGATGAAAATGTTAAAGGATATCCTCAAAAAGCTGGGTTTCCTGGAAGGGAAAATGTAAAGAGCTGATACAATTTCCGCTTTTCATTCGTTTTTAGCACAATCCTTGCTTCCTTTCTGCAAACAATATAGGTTGGATCTTCAGTTTCAATACCGTACGGCCTTTTGGTTATTATTGCTTATCCCTGTATTATCGGGATTCTTTTACTTTTACCTGCGGTGGAAAAAAAAAGCGGTCAGTACAATCGGCGATCCCCGTCTTGTCAGCGAACTCATCAGGGAAGCTTCACCATTCCGGGTTGTTTTAAAGTTTGTATTGCTGATGACGGCTGTTGCGGCCGGGATATTTTCGTTGGTAAACCCCAGGAAACCCGGTGGTGATACCGGTGGAAGCAGGAAGGGTATTGATGTTGTCATTGCACTGGATATAAGCAGGAGTATGTGGGCAAAGGATATTGCACCCAACCGGTTGGAAAAAGCAAAAACCATTATCAACGATCTGATCGATAAAATGCCGGATAACAGGATTGGTCTTGTTCTTTTTGCCGGGAAAGCTTATTTGCAGATGCCCCTGACCTCCGACCATTCAGCTGCAAAACTTTTTGTGGCATCTGCAGATCCCACCGCCATTCCCCAACAGGGCACGGTGATCAGCGATGCCATGAACATGACCGACAGGGCTTTTAACAAACAGGAAAGAAAGTTTAAATCAGTCATCCTGTTTTCCGATGGCGAAGACCATGATCCGGATGCCCTGGCAACCGCGAGGGAAATGGCTGCGCGGGGTGTTATGATCAATACGGTTGGAATTGGAACCGCTGAAGGTACCATCATCACCGACCCCTCCACCGGCATGCCTGCCCTTGATGCCATGGGCAATCGGATCAATTCCCGACTCAATGCTTCGGAATTGATGCTAATTGCTTCGCTGACCAACGGGATTTATGTGCAAATCAATCAAACGGCCGATCCTGCTGACCAGATCATTGGGCACCTGTCAGGGGTAAAAAAAGAGGCCCTGAGTGATATTTCGCTGGTGAATTTTAAGAGCTATTATCTTTGGTTTGCAATTCCCATGTTTCTATTAATATTAGCGGAGTTCTTTGTACCGGAACGGAAAAAGTTAGTCATTGTATGAAAAAATCATTCACCCTTCTATTGCTGCTCGCCTATATGTTTTCGCAGGCACAGAAAGAGGCAGAAAAGATTCAGTCCGGGAACATGGCCTACAGGGAGGGCCGGTATGAGCAGGCTGCAAAGCAATACAAGTTAGTATTGTCCGGATCACCCGAAGATCCTGTTGCTACTTATAATCTTGCACTGACTTTTTATAAAGAAGATAAAGCCGACTCCGCCCTGGCAGCATTTGAAAAAATGCGGAGGGGGGAAACGGATCCCCTGCGTCTTTCAAAATTGTATTACAATGAAGGCGTCATCTTTTCCGGGAAAAATAACCTGGCAGCCAGTATTGAAGCATATAAAAATGCGCTGCGGGCCAATCCTTTTGATAATGATGCCAGAGAAAATTTACAAAAAGCCCTTTCTGCGTTGAAGTTGAAAAATCCGCCTCCCAAAAAAGAAGACCGGAAAAATAAAAAACAACCCGATAAGCAACCTCCCCGCCCGAAGCTCAATCCAAAACAAGCGGAACAAAAGCTAAAAGACCTGCAGCAGAAAGAACAAAAAACACAGCAAAGGATTCAGAAAAAACCCGCAAACAATGCCGGTACGGTGAAAAAAGATTGGTAAACATCACGCCGCTTTCTTTGTTAGTTTTGTAACTATTTTAAAGCGGACCGCCCTTATGCAATTTTACAGCGAATCACTCACACAATATAAACGGCTCAAGACCAGGGAAGTCAGGATCGGTAACCTGTTGCTGGGGAATTTTCATCCTGTCAGGGTACAAACCATGACGACTACGGATACCATGGATACGATCGCTACTGTTGAGCAGACCATCCGTTGTATCGAAGCGGGGGCAGAACTGGTAAGGATCACTGCTCCTTCAAAAAAAGAAGCCGAAAACCTGCTCCCCATCAGGGAAGAATTACACAGGCGGGGTTATTTTGTTCCCCTGGTGGCCGATATCCATTTTACGCCCAATGCCGCAGAGATCGCTGCCAGGATCGTGGAAAAGGTTCGCGTGAACCCTGGCAATTATGTCGATAAAAAGAAATTTGAACTGATCGAATATTCGGATGCAGATTATGCAGAAGAAATAGAACGGATAAGGGATCGGTTTACCCCCCTTGTTAAGATCTGCAAGGAATATGGAACTGCTATGCGTATCGGAACGAACCATGGTTCTCTCAGTGACCGGATCATGAGCCGGTATGGCGATACCCCTGTAGGGATGGTGGAAAGCGCGATGGAATTCCTGCGGATTGCCCGGGATGAATCCTATCATAATATCCTTTTAAGCATGAAATCCAGCAACCCGCAGGTCATGGTACAGGCTTACCGCTTGCTCATTAAGACCATGTTTGAAGAATTTGGGGAATGTTATCCGCTGCATTTGGGTGTTACGGAAGCAGGCGATGGGGAAGACGGCCGAATCAAATCCGCCATTGGTATTGGATCGCTGATGGAAGACGGGATCGGTGATACGATCCGGGTTTCCTTAACAGAAGACCCCGAATTTGAAATACCGGTTTGCAGGGACCTGGTGAAGCGATATACCAAAATGAAAGAACAGCCTACCACGGCAAATGACCCAGAAACACTGGAAACGGGTTTGGGCTATGATCCCTTCCATTACCAGCGGAGAAAGACCTATCCTGTTGACAATATCGGAGGCGAGCAGGTCCCGGTAGTCATCGCTGATCTTTCCGGCATTGAAAAAATAACAACACAGCATCTTGAAAGTATCGGTTACCGGTATCACCCGGAATCCGATAAATGGCTGATCGGGGATGCTGCTGCCGATTATATATTCACCGGTCACCAGCTCCTGGATTTTGAATTACCGGGAACATTAAAAGTCATTGCGTATCCGGCAGCCTGGCAGCTATCACCGGATCCCTCCAAGTATTTCCCCATTTTTGATGCCAAGGGATTTGCGGAGGCGGATCATGTCAGTGAACATCTGAATTTCGTGATGCTGGACTGTTATAGCGACGAAACGGAAATCAATGATTATACTTTTCTGGACGCTGTGGCCAATGATCCTGCTGTAGTTATTGGCCTGAGCAGTACCCGCAAAAATGCGATGCAGTCGGTGAGAAGGATGTTCACCGCATTATTGAACCGTAAGATCATGAACCCGGTTATCCTGATCACCGACAGTAACTGGAAAACCCCGGATGAACACCTGATACATTTCGCTGCCGAGACCGGCGCCCTGTTATTGGATGGGTTGGGTGACGGGATTTGCCTCGGGTACGGCAAAGGGGCCACCATGGATACGGTACAGGCTGCAGGGAGAACCTACCTGCCGGTAAAAGATAGTTACCAGTTTACCAATAATACAGCTTTCAGCATCTTGCAGGCCAGCCGTACCCGGATTTCAAAAACGGAATATATCAGTTGCCCCAGTTGCGGGAGGACCCTTTTTGATCTCCAGGAAACCACGGCGAAAATCAGGGCGGTTACCCATCACCTGAAAGGAGTGAAAATCGCCATCATGGGTTGTATTGTTAACGGACCCGGTGAAATGGCAGATGCGGATTTTGGATATGTCGGCAGCGGGCCGGGTAAGATCACCCTGTATAAAGGGAAAGAAATTGTTAAACGAAATGTGAACAGTGATGTGGCGGTCGATGAATTGATCGGATTACTGAAAGAAAACAGCGTCTGGACAGAACCAAACCAACAATCATGAAAAAACAACATTGGGTACTCCTATTTATGGCGGTTCTGGCAGCAGACCTGCTGCTTATCTATTTTGGCAAGGATACGCTGCGGTACCTTTCAAAATCTCTTTTACTGATCGTCCTGGGAAGTTATTTCTTCACTGCGGTCAGGGCCTCCGGTTCAAAACTGACAAAATGGATCATACTGGCACTTGTATTTTCCTGGCTGGGTGATGTATTGCTGATGTTTGAGCAGCAGGATACCCGTTTCTTTATGGCCGGTCTGGTGGCCTTCCTGGTAGCCCATTTTTTCTACATAACTTTTTTTAGCACGATTCAAAGGGAGGAGAGCTCCAAACGGCAGGTCATGCTGGGTGTCATTGCTGTTGTCTGGTATTTTATCCTCATGAAACTCATACAGCCCGCTAAACTGGGCGACCTTTCGGTACCGGTTCGCATATATGGTGCCGTTATCATGATCATGCTCTGGATGGCGCTCCAGATGCTTTACATCAACAATAAGTGGGCGGGCTGGTTCATGGTGGCCGGGGCCATCCTGTTTGTGGTCTCCGATTCTACCCTCGCCATCAATAAATTCTATCAATCATTTAATCATGCAGGAGTTGCGGTAATGCTCACCTATGGACTGGCACAGCTTTGCCTGGTGGAAGGAGCGGTTCGTTATATCCTGGTACCAAAGGAAAAATGACATGCAGCAAACAGATTTCTTAGTGATCGGTTCCGGGATTGCAGGGCTTACCTATGCGTTGAAAGTGGCCGACCATTTTCCCGAAAAGAAAGTGCTGGTCGTAACCAAGGCAGCAGCGGATGAAACCAACACCAAATATGCACAGGGAGGCATTGCCGTGGTGAATGATCCGGTGCATGACAGTTTTGAAAAACATATTGAAGACACCCTCGTAGCCGGTGATGGGCTCTGCAACAGGCAGGTGGTGGAAATGGTCGTGAAGGAAGGACCTGAAAGGGTCAGTGAAATCATCCGGTGGGGAGCGAATTTTGATAAAGAAGCAGACGGTGATTATAAACTGGGCAGGGAAGGGGGGCATTCGGAATACCGGATCCTGCACCACAAGGATGTAACCGGCAAAGAAATGGAAAGAGCTTTGCTGGATGCGGTCTCGCGCAAAAAAAATATTGAAATCATCAAGCATTGTTTTGTAGTAGATATCATTACACAACACCACCTGGGGTATCTGGTAACCAAGTCAACGCCCGATATCGAATGTTATGGGGTATATGTATTGAATCTTCATGAAAACAAAATCGAAAAGATCCTTGCCAAGATCACGTTGCTGGCTACCGGCGGTAACGGCCAGGTTTACAGGACCACCACCAATCCGGCGATTGCAACCGGTGACGGGGTGTCGATGGCTTATCGGGCGAAGGGACGGATAGAAAATATGGAATTTATCCAGTTTCATCCTACGGCTTTATTTGAACCGGGCATCAGGGGCCAGTCTTTCTTAATAACTGAAGCTGTACGGGGCGACGGGGGCATACTGCGTAATAAACATGGTGAAGCCTTTATGGAGCGTTATGACGAACGGAAGGATCTGGCACCCCGGGATATCGTGGCAAGGGCCATCGATAATGAAATGAAACGCAATGGTACGGAACATGTTTATCTCGATTGCCGTCATATGGACCCCTTAAATTTCACAGAGCATTTTCCCAATATCTACCAGAAATGCCTGTCCATCGGTATTGATATTTCAAAGGATATGATTCCGGTGGCCCCGGCAGCTCATTATATGTGCGGAGGCATAAAAACGGATGAATGGGGGAGAAGTTCCATCAAACATCTTTATGCCTGTGGTGAATGTTCCAGTACCGGTTTGCATGGCGCCAACCGTCTTGCCAGTAATTCGCTGCTGGAGGCCATGGTATTTGCACACCGCTGTTATACCGATTCCGTAAAACAGGTGGGGGATATCAGCATCAATACCGCCATCCCCGACTGGAATGCAATGGGGACCTCAGAACCGCAGGAGATGATCCTGATTACACAGAGCCTGAAAGAGCTTCAGCAGATCATGACCGATTATGTGGGGATCGTAAGGAACGATATCCGTTTACAACGTGCCAGCAGGCGGCTGGATCTCCTCTGGGAGGAAACCGAGAATCTGTACAAGTCATCTGTAGTTTCCCCACAACTCGTGGAGCTCCGGAATATGATCACTGTCGGGTACCTGATCGTAAAAGGTGCCTCCTTCAGGAAGGAAAGCAGGGGGCTTCATTATAATACTGATTACCCGGGCAAGAGTGATCTTGTTCAAAATATCGTTTTATAGTTTAATGCTTTCATTCATGTATTATATCGTTTACGGAATATTTTACCTGCTATCCCTGCTTCCGTTTTGGGTATTGCATCTCTTTTCAGATTTCGCCTACTGTATTATTTATTATGGGGTGGGTTACCGGAAAGACGTGGTGATGAAAAACCTGTTACAGGCATTTCCGGACAAAACAAACCAGGAAAGAGTACGCCTGGCAAAAGCCTTCTACCACAACTTTACCGATAATTTTATTGAAACCATCAAACTGATCTCTGCATCACCTGCTTTCTTAAAAAAACATTTCACAGGCGATTTTTCTCTTTGTGACCAACTGTATGAAAGCGGGAGAAAATGCCAGCTGCTGGTAGGGCATAATTTCAACTGGGAAATGGCCATGTTAAGGATGCCCCTTGATATCCGGCACAAATTTCTTGTAGTTTACCTGAAACTCAGCAGCCCCCTTTTTGAAAGGCTCATTTATAAAATCAGGACCCGCAATGGTGCTGTGATGCTCCCGGCTACGGAAATGAAGCAGGCCATTGCCCCCCACCTCTCATCACAATATATGCTGGTGCTGGGGGCCGACCAAAACCCCGGAAGCCCCAGAAGCTCATACTGGCTGAATTTTTTTGGCAAACTGACCCCCTTTGTGAGTGGTCCTGAAAAAGCCTCGCGGAAAGATAATATCCCCATCCTGTTTTGTAAGTTCTTAAAAAAGAAAAGGGGCTATTATGAGATTGTTTTCGAAATGGGAGCAGAAAACCCAGCCAGCCTGCCGGAAGGTGAAATCACAAAAAGATATGTTCAATTTCTCCAGCAATTTATTACGGAACATCCGGAAATGTGGCTTTGGAGCCATCGCCGCTGGAAATGGGAGTGGAAAGAAGAATTCGGTAACCTGGTACAATGATCTTCCCTATTTCAGGAGCTGGCTCACCATTTCATTCAGTTCATCAACCCTTTTTACATTGATTGAGTAAAAAATATATTTTCCGTTACGCGAAGTATCTACAATACCTGCTTTCCGGAGAATGGCCAGGTGCTGGGAGGCAACCGACTGTTCGATGCGGAGATGGGTATAGATTTCCGTTACGGTAATCTTTTCACTTTCGTCGATCAACTTAACGATCTGCTGCCTTAATTTATGGTTCAGGGCCCTGAGGACTAGTGCCCCCTTTTTCAGGTTGAGAAGATCAATTGTTATGATATTTCCGTCGGGGGATCGTTGATTAAGCGTGAGGGAATAATTGCTCATAGAATTAGGTGTGTAGGTTTCGTTTTCCTGCAAGCAAAATTATAACCCAGTTCCTTATCCTCATATATTAAAATGTTAAAAGATGATAATATTATTTGAATGGTTTTTGGGCAGTTGTATGGAACTCTTTGATATAAAGGGGTTCAGAATAAGCAAGGTCGGCAAAATCAAGATTCTTTAGTTTGAGGGTGGCAGGGACAATAAGCTGGGAACAATCAAAATGGCCTTCAAAAAAGACATATTTTTTACTATTATGGGATAATTCCCGGAATTTTTTTATTCCGCTGCCTGTAAAGAGAATCTGGTGCTGATCCAGGTATTCTTCAAAACTGTCGGGATATAAAATCTTTGCCGCAGGGGGTTCAACCCAATCGATTGATTTTGTAAACAGGGCATAAAACACTTCCATTCGCCTGGCATCGATCATGGGGCAGATCAGGTCAGTAGCTTCATCCTTAACAGCACGGGCCATCATTTCAAGCGTATTAATTGTGATAAGCGGTTTATGCAGTGCATAACAAATTCCTTTTGCGCTGGATAAGCCTATCCGGATACCGGTATAGGAGCCCGGGCCGATGCTGACCGCAACGGCTGTAAGCGCTTCCATTTTTATACGGGTATCGGCAAACAGGCTTTGAATGGCAGTATGAATCCAGGATGCATGGTCCTTCTGCTTTGCATTGGTTTGCAGGGATAAAATCTCCTGATCTTCTGCCAGGCAAACGGAAGCTTTTTCCAGAGAGGTATCGATCGCTAACAATAATGACATATCAGGTTATTTGGGCTTCTGTTTTTAATAAGGGACAGGGGCGGTATTTTTCATGCCCCTTGCTCATTGTTTGCAAAAGGGTGTATATATTCAACAGCCCGATTTTTCGGCCCCATTCAAAAGGTCCAAAGGGGTAGTTCGTACCGGTTTTCATGGCTATATCCATATCCTCTTTTGTGGCAACGCCTTCTTCCAGTGCCCAGTAAGCCTCATTGATGATCATCGCGATGACACGGGCCGATATGAAACCCGGCAAATCGGGACACCAAACAATCTTTTTGTTCAGTTGGTCCCAGATCGCAGCTGCTGCAGACCGGCGGGAATCGTCCAGGGCTGCGGCTTCCACGATCCTGTTGCTTAAAAATCCTTCCCACCCGTTTATCCTGATAAAGGAGGGGTGAATGGAATCCAGGCAGTCTGTAACAGCATTGATAAATACCGGTTGTGGTAATAGCCCGGCCAGGATCTTTATTCTCTCTCCAGTATTTTCGAATAACAGGTCGATAAATGCATGTGCCTGCCGATAGTGTAAGAATGCTTCCGGAGTGTCAATCCAGGAAATCTCCTTTTCTTCCGGTGATAAAGAAGCCGTAATTGCCTCCCTTTGATCATTATTGGCCAGTATAACCAGCTGCATGCAGTTATTTTTTGCAAAGAAAAGGCATAAACTTAAATTCGTTGATACAATTAAATACCAGGATTGATATGGAGAAAAAGATTGTTAATACCAGGATGGCGCCCGATCCGATAGGACCTTATAACCAGGCAATTCTTGCCGGTGATTTGCTTTTCATTTCAGGACAGATCTGCATCGACCCCTCCACTGGTGTTTTGAAGAATAAGGATATCCAGGATGAGACCCACCAGGTCATGCATAACCTGAAAGCCATATTATCAGAAGCGGGGATGGATTTTACGCATGTTGTGAAAACGAGTATTTTCATCACTGATATGAACAGGTTTACAGAAATCAATGAAGTGTATGGAAAATACTTCCACGATTATTTCCCGGCCCGGGAAACCGTGCAGGTGGCCGCACTGCCCAGGATGGTAAATGTGGAGATCAGTATGATCGCTTCCAAATAACATCATGCGGCAACTGCTACAGTTCATATTGCTCAAACCGGTTCTTTGGGCCGCTTCTAAATTTGCCTCACAACCCGATCCGGAAAGGATATTCAAAGCCCTTTCTGATTTACAGGATGCCATCCTCGAGGCACCGGGCTTAAAAGGGCCGCTGATAGAAACAGAAATCTCAAACGATAATTTTATCGTTTTTTCCGATCAGCACCGCGGGGCTAAAAACCGTGCTGATGATTTTATGGATGCAGAACCGAATTATCTCCGGGCACTGGAATATTACAATGAACAGGGCTTTATATTGATCAGTCTTGGTGATGCAGAGGAGTTATGGGAAAACTCACTGTCGGCGGTAAAAAAGCATAATACACTGACCTTTGAGGCGGAAAAACTGTTTATTGAGCGAGATGCCTATTTCAAAGTGTTCGGTAACCATGACCTGTTCTGGGCAAATGACCCCTTTGCCGCCTGGCAATTAAAAAGGATTTATGGCAGGGATATAAAAATATATGAAGGAGTCATCCTGAAGATGAAGACAGAAAATAAGCCCTTCCGTTTTTTCCTGACGCATGGACACCAGGGCGACAGGGCGAGTGATGGCAACTGGTTCAGTAAGTTTTTTGTAGCCAATATCTGGGCCCCGTTGCAAGCCTATCTGCGCATTAATCCCAATACGCCTGCCTATGATGAAGCGGTAAAAACAAAACATAACCGTATCATGTATGAATGGAGTGCCACACAGAAAAATGGCTGCCTCATCACCGGTCATACCCACCAACCTGTTTTCGCCTCCCTCACCCATTATGAAAGGTTGCAAAGAGAGCTGGATATGGCCAGGCAAAACCAGGCGATGGAAAAAATAAAATCGATCGAAGAAAAGATCCGGAACCGGGAGCAGGTGCATGATTCCTCCACCTTTGGGGTGTCTAAAACCCTGCCGGGTTATTTTAATTCGGGGTGTTGCTGTTTCAGCGATGGCGATATTACCGGTATTGAAATAGCCCGGGGGGCTATCAGCCTGGTCAAGTGGGAAACAGAAAAAGGGAAATCTGTCAGAAAGCTGCTGGAAACCAAGCCGGTGTCGGAACTGCAGCAACAATTAACCTAGATTACCCCTCAACTAAAATATTTACATTCCTGTTGCGTCTATTGTTTTATGACGCAACCATTGGGCATATCACCTGCAATGAGCGACGAGCAAAGAAACAATATAGGCGGAATCATCAACCAGTTTGGTAAAAGGCTGAGTGCATTTATCAGGAAAAGGGTTAGGACCGAGGAGGATGCAGAAGATATTTTGCAGGATGTTTGGTATCAGCTTACCAGCGTCGTTGATTTGAATACCATCGAAAATGCCGGAAGCTGGTTATTTACGGTGGCCAGGAACAGGATAACCGACAGTTACCGAAAAAAGAAACCGGTATTGTTAGACGATATGGTGCCCCCGGATGAAGACGGTGATTTCCTGAATGCCGATTTTCGCAGCATTTTACTGGATGACTCCAAAAACCCCGAAATGGAGGTATTAAGGGCTGCTTTCTGGGAAACACTGGAGGAAGCGCTGGCAGAACTGCCGGAAGAACAAAGGAGGGTGTTTTTATTGCATGAAATAGAAGACATGTCCTACCAGGATATTGCCGAACAGACGGGTGAAAATATCAATACCCTGCTTTCAAGAAAAAGATATGCCGTGCTGCATTTAAGAAAAAAACTGCAGCAGTTGTACGATGAAATCCTTAATCATTAAAAATTTTAAAAGATGAAAAGATATTGGATGCGCAGGATACCCTTTATTATCTTATTTGTAGTAGCGGGAATTGCTTTACTGAGCTGGGTAGTCATGTTATTGTGGAATGCCATCCTGCCCGCTTTATTGGGTGTCAGCCTTATCAGTTTCTGGCAGGCGGCAGGCTTATTATTGTTATCCAAGATCCTCTTTGGCGGTTTCAGGGGTGGTGGTTGCAGGGGCAACCGGCATATGAAAAAACACTGGCAGGATAAATGGGCAGGAATGAGCGAGGAGGATAAGGCGAAATTCAGGGACCGCTGCAGCCGTTTTTTCCCGGGTAAAAAAGAAGAGGAAAAATCAGCATAAAAAAAGAGGCTGTCCAAAAAGGATGGCCTTTTTTCATTAAAAGGGCAGTATTTGGTTTTTGACCATTTAAAAAAATGAGTTTTGGTACTGTAGTTATATGGATGTTATAGGAAGCTTATTTGCCGAACCACCGCGTT
>WGMO01000027.1 GCA_016125075.1 Terrimonas sp. | reverse complement strand
CGATGCTGGTGGGTTCGAAGAACTGTACACCACAATCGGATCATCCGGATCCAATACACTCTGACCATTAACTACTGAAGGGAACAAATACGCAAAAAACATTAACAGCAGCATGCTGAAAATCTTGGGGATAGTTTTCATAATCTTAAAATGAATTATGCATTAACAAAAATTCTAAACCAGAAAAGGGGCTTAACAATCAGAGGACTTATGAGAGGCCAATCGTAGGAAAGAATTTGGAAAGGAGGAAACATAAAATATTATAGATCAAATATTTATGTTTCATTAACTATCTGATAACAAATGTAAAGATTTATTTCATAAAATCACAATAATAGCAAAACAAAATAAGATGGAATTAATAACAGTAAAAATACTGCAACATATTATATATCAACATATTAAATTAAAATAGACAGAAATATCACTTCGGGGAAAGTGATGAATGAACAATATTTTTACGTTAACAATGTTCGGGTATACTTCTGAGGCAGTAATCAATCTTGTTAATCAAAGCGGGTCACCTGGTTCTTTGCAAATAGCCTTTGTAAAAAAGAGAGCAGTAAAATCCCTTTGATTTGTTGTTGCAAGGGAAGGTCGGGTCTTTCTGTATTAAATCGATGAAAGACATTATGATTACTTTCCAATTTTTGATTCTGCGTCCCAAAAAACATATCAACGGAATCTGTGTGTTGGAAATAAGAATTTGAAATACCGGAATCAGAGTGAGGAAAAGAAAATAATTTAATCTTTTGGGTAAAATGCGCGTTGATGAAATCGATAGAGGCAGAAGTCTGATGAATCTGTTCATCAATACTTAACAAATGAAAATAAGGGTGATTCCAGCTATGACCACCAAGTTCAAATCCCATCTTAACCAAAGATTCGAGCTGTTTCATGGAAAGAAAAGGCTTTTCAGTATAAAGATATTCCTCAAAAGAAATATCCAAATGAGGAGCCAATTTATCAAGCAGACCGGCATCCAGGTTTGTAATAATCTTAATGCGCCTTATTAAATTTTCAAACGGAGTGTTTTTATCTAACCCAAGGATTTCACAGCCTGTATTTAGCAGGGAAGTATTTTCTTTCTTTTCAATCAGTCTTTCAATCACAAGACTTATTTTACACCTGTAAAATAATTCCCTATTATCAACGAATGCAGGATTGATAAAAAAAACAGCAGGTACCCCTTTTGCAATCAAAATAGGGGCAATAATCTCTTCCGTTTCACGAAAACCATCATCGAAACTTAAAAGAAAAGTATTTTTTGGTAAAGTATCACCTTTTTGTATGACATTCCATATATCATTGGCAGTAATAGGCCGATAATCTTTTAAAATAAAATCGAGATCTTTGGTAAATTGTTTTGTCCCTTTATAAGGATACAAATGCTTAATGTGCAAAAGAACGCTATCAGAAACTGTATGCTGGTATGGAAAAAGGGTTGTTATCGGAGAAATTGACTTTAATACTCCCGAAGGAATAATTGCAGCCGTTTGATAAAAGACTTTTTTAAGCAGGTTCATTTTTCAATAATTCATCAATATAAATAACCTTAAGATGCTCGGTCTTCAAAAACCTTTTACCTGCTCTTTTAATTTTGAAAAAAGCGATGAATTGCCTGAAAGCCACTACAGGAACAAACAAAAGTGCATTACTAATTCCCCTTTGACGGCTTTGCGTGATAACAATAATAAAAAAAGTAGCAATAAAAAGAGAGATTAAAATACCCCATGCCAGTGCCATGTAAGGAGCAATCAATAAATTAACAAGCAGGAATAAAATTGACAATCCTATTGTAATAAATAGCGGAGGCCGTAAAGCAGAAAAGCCAAAAAAGAATCGATTGAAATTTAACTGTTTAATACCTGCAACCAGAATACTCCAATTCACAAAAAAATATTTAAAATAAGTATAGATCCATCGGGTTCTTTGCTTTTCCATTGTAAAACCATCTTCAACCTTTTCATCATACACATAGGCGTCAACGGCAAATGCAATCTGGGGGATGGTCTTAACGATATCGGCCTGTAACTTTTTATCAAATCCTCCTAACCCATCTTTATACATGACCTGCCTGTATAATGAAGTTTCCAAAGCAATACCCAAACCCAGGATACTGGAAGATAAGCCGAGGTTCATTTTTGATTCCCGCTCCGTAAAATTATTATACACATGACCGATAGAATCCAACCTTGCATATAAACTATCAGTGTTTTTTGACAACATATGAGTTTGTACGGCACGAAAACCCTTATTAAAATAATAATTAAGATTTTTCAAATAACTGGGATGCACCAAATTATCAGAGTCAAAAACAATCAGTACATCATGATCCCTGATAAAATGATCAACAGCAAATTGAATAGATTTAATCTTTGCATGTAAAACCGGTTCAGGCCGTAAAACCCTAATTCTGGGGTCAGCAATCTGTATATCACTGATATCACAATCATCTGCAATAACGTAAACAATAAAATTGGAATAATTTTGTTTCAAAAAAGAATCCACAATAGGTAGAATAAATCTGGTATCCTGGTGAACGGTAACAATAGCGGCATAATCAAACTCTTTTTCAGGTGCAAAACTGCCCCTTCTCCTTTTCACGTGGTTGCCAAAGAAAATCAAACCCGGATTCAATACCATCAATAAAAAGGGTATCAACAGATAAATGCCAATCAGGGCTTGTAGACAATAAAATAAAATCATGATTGGAATTTATTAGCAGTTATCGATTTTATCCGGGGTGAATGAATTTTCACCTTCCATCTTTCCTAATAGGTGTTCAATATAAATGGCATTCGTATTCTCCGTTTTTAAAAAAGAGTGTTTTACTTTTCGTTGGGACAGCATGGCCAGTACCTGATAAAAGATAAAAACCGGTAATCTAAAAATTACTTTAAGGGATTTGAAATTCCTTGACTTTAAAAGAACGATGATTATGAATGCAAAAATAAATGAGAAGATAAGCGACAGCCATATATAAAATAATACAGGATGAATAAAATAATTGATTAATGTAAATAGCACAGAAATAAAAAGCACAGAAAAAAGCGGCGGTCGTAGTAAATAAAATCCAAAAAAAGTAAGATTAAAATTGAACTTTCTTACACCATTAATAAAAACCAAAAAAGATTCTTTAAAATATTTGAAATAGGAACTTATCCATCGTGTTCTTTGATTAACCAAGGAATGCGGATTATTTACTTTTTCATCATACAAAATAGCATTACAGGCATAGGCAATTTTATCTGTATGCATAACAAGATAGGCCTGTAATTTTTTATCAAATCCCCCTAAAAAATCTGTATAGATAACGCCTTTATAAAGAGGAAGGTCAACAGCAACTCCAGACCCCCAAATTGTCGAAGATAGTCCAAGGCGCATCCTCATGTCTTTTTGCATAAAGAAGTTATAAATGTCACCAATTGCATCCATCCGCGCAATTGAGGATTCGCTGTTTTTGGGCTTGAAAGCAGATTGAACTACCTTATACCCTTTTTGAAAATATTGATTAATTACCCACAAAAATTGAGGATGCAAAAGACAATTGTCATCAAGGATCACAATGGCATCATGCGCCTGGACAAAAGAAGCGATGGCAAAATCAATAGATTTAACCTTTGATCCAAGTTCCTGAGGAGGTGTAAGAACATGAATACGTTGGTCATCAATACCATTAATCGGTTCTGAACAATCATCAGCAACCACATAAAGATAAAAATTCTGGTATTTTTGTCGTAGCACAGAATCAATCAAGGGTAAAATGAATTTTGTATCCCGATAGGCTGTTACTATTATTCCAAACTCAGTGTCTTTTTTACTAACAATATTTCTTTTTTGAAATGGTGATTTAAGCTTAAATATTCGAATTATAAAATATAAAACAACCATTAAAAAAGGCATGATCATATATTCCGCGAATATTACTTCGGCAATATCATATACCCAACTAAATAATTTTAGAACCCCTACCATAATCATTTTATTTTCTGCCAAACGGTTACAAACCCACCCGTAAACTGATAAGGCAAAACCTCGGCAATCGCACAATCCCACTTTTGCAGGATTTTAATCTTTTTTGTAAGAAAAGAAAATGGAAAAACATCTTCAATAAAATTGGTCTTACCAAACTTCATAATTTTGAAATTATTCTTATCCGCCAATTGCAAAAGGGATTGCTTTGTGAAAAACTGGATATGCGTAAGATTGTCCGCATCACTCTGGGCAGTCGTTCCCTGATAACCAAATAACTTTTTGACAGACTTTACAGATCGCCATACCCAATTATTTTTCTTTTGCATTTTAATAACCGGTCTTGTTACAAATAGTTCCCTGGGACCTTTTCCGTTGGGCACTGTGACAATCAATGTGCCATTTTCATCAAGAATCTGGTATAATACATGGAGCAGTTTAGAAGGTTCATTCAAATGTTCCAATACTTCACTGCAAATCACTGCATGGTATTTTCTTCCATCTGCAACCAATTGTTCCGCGCTGACTACTTCAAATCTTACATGGGGAAACCTGTTCAACAATTTTGCTTTTTCAATAGCCTTTTCACTGATATCCACTCCCCTTACATTAAAACCTGCTTCCCCAAGACTCCTAGAAATAACGCCGTTACCACAACCGACATCCAGTACTTCTGCACCCTCGGGCAGATAAGCCTTCAAGGTATCAATAATAAATCTCAATCTTTTTATATCCGCAATTCTTACAAATTCCACAACAAAATTTTTAAAAATTTAAAATTAATCCCCAGATACAGCTGTATAAATTTCTTCAATCTGACGGGTCATTTTAACTGCATTAAAACGGTTTTGCACTGTTTCCATTGCCTTTTTGCCAAATTCTTTTCTTTTGATCCCATTCTGGCTTAGGTCAAGGATGGCATTTGCTAATTTCGATATAAGTCCTTCTGTATCAATTAATAAGCCATTTTCCTCGTTTTTGACAACTTCTTTTGTTCCATCAACATTCGTGGCTATGACTGCTTTCCCCATAGACATTGCTTCTAATAAACCAATGGGAAGACCTTCCCACAAAGAGGGTAAAACAAAAATGTCGGCAGCTGCCAGTACATCCGGAACATCCTGTCTAAAACCTTTTATTGTAACATGATCAAATAAGTTCAACTGTTTAATTAATGTTTCGGCTTCAGGTCGTTGATCCCCATCCCCAACCATTAAGAGATACAATCCCGGATTCACTTTTATCGCTTCACTAAAAGCCTGAATTAGTGTTAAAGGCTGTTTGTGAGCAGTAAAACGAGCTATAAACAAAATCAAAATCTTATCCAGTGGGATATTGAGTTCAGTCCTAATATCTCTGTACACCCGCTGAGGGTCAAATTTATGCTGGTCGATGCCATTATTAATAACAACGGCTTTCAGAGATTCTATAAAGTGCTGACCAGACGCTCTGTTTGACTCAGAAACAGCAATATTAATATCAGATCTTTGGGTTAGGTATCGTTCTCCCATTATCCTGATTTTTCGCACAAAAGGCTTTTGATCCTGGTGAAAGGACCAACCGTGAATCGTATAAATGACAGGAATTTGCAGCGATTTTGCTGCCCATATTATATTTGAATTGGCGCGGGTTCCATGGGCATGTATAATATCCGGTTGTATATCCCTGATCAACCCTTTTATCATTTTCCATTTCCGGAAATCAAAAGGGCGCAACGTATGAATGACATGTGTTGGCACATTCATTTCGTGCAAACGTTCAATCATTGGGCCTTCCGTAAATGAAAGTACCACAGGATCGAACTTATCCCGTTCCAGGTTTTCCACGAGGCTTAACAAATGCGACTCCCCCCCACCAATCTGGCCCTGGCGGATACATTCCAGTATTTTTATTTTTCTTTTCATAAACATACCAGATAATCAAATTTTTCTAAACGACTTCTTTTTTCACTTCCCACCCATCTGGCAGCTTTTCAGTAATCTCAATATTATCAAACTCCTGGCTTTTTCTGGCCCCCACCTTTTTGGCCCATGTGGCCATACGCTTAATTCCTTCCGCCAGATCAACACCTGAGGGGTCCCCGAAAACGTTATGTGCTTTTGTATGATCCGCGTATGCATGCAAAACCTCATTCCTTGCTTTTAGATGTTTGATATCCGGGCGAACACCAAACTCATTGCATACAACCGTTGCCAGTTCATTCACAGTATACGGCACATCTGCGCCAATATTAAATACCTGATTAAATGAGGCGGGAATATTTACACATTTTGCAATAGGAATGGCGACATCATCTATATAACTAAAGGCCCTTGTTTGTGTTCCGTCTCCAAAAACAGTTAATTGTTTACCCTGCATGATCTGGTTCATAAAAATTCCGATCACATTTCGGTACTTATCACCAATGTTCTGATTCTCCCCATAAACATTATGAGGACGAAATACCACATAATTTAATCCAAACATCTCATGTGCAGATCTCAAATCCAATTCCACGGCATATTTTGAAACCCCATAAGGGTCTTCTGGAACAGGCGTCATCGCTTCCGTCATTGGCAACTGACCCTTTCCATATACTGCGATAGAAGAGGTAAACACAAAGCATTTAACTTTATGTTTCACAGATTCATTAATTAGGTTGATGCTGCCTACAAGGTTATTGTTATAGTTAAACCGGCGAATAAAATGTGATAAACCCTCTGCTGCATAAGCAGCCAGATGGTAAACATACTCAAATCGATATTCGCTGAACAGTTCTGAAAGCAGGAGATGATCCGTTACGCTCCCTTTTACAAAAATCGCGCCTGCCGGTATATGATCTTCAAATCCACCACTCAGGTCATCCAGTACTACGACATTAAATCCCATTTCCTTACAATGATGAACTACGTGCGATCCAATAAATCCGGCACCACCTGTTACAAGTACATTTGCTTTCATTTTATCTGATTTTGATAATTGTTATAATTTTTCAATCCATTTGTCATACCACAACTGGAAAATCAACACCTGCCACAACTTTTGATAATTAATTTTCTTGCCGCTCAAATACTGGTCTCTGAGTTTTACAATCGGTTCATGATCAAAAACCCCGGTTTTAGCCAGGCAACGTTCACTTAAATAATAACTTAATTGCTCTTTCAGTTCATCCCTAAACCAGACCATTAAAGGAGCAATAAAAGGTCGTTTGGGCCTTTCCATCATTTCCCTGGGTATATAATTGTGAACTACCTGTTTCAACAGCCACTTATTCACATTTCCCCTGATTTTAAGATCAGAGGGAAGCTGGGCCACAAACTCGATCACGCGCTGGTCAAGCATGGGTTCCCTTCCTTCCAAGCTGACAGACATGGTTGCCCTATCAACTTTTACGAGATTATTATCCACCAAGAAAGTCTTATAATCAACGGCTAATAAACGATTGGCAATACCATCGTTTTTTTCCAGTTTATTACCATCCTCAAAAAAAGTATGATAGCGTTCAAATGACTGCCCCAGAAAGGACTCAACATCAGTTTCAGTGATATACTGGCTGATATACTTAACCGCCTGTATGGGATCATGCTTTTCCCAGATCAGCTTCATTTTCTCATACCGGGTTGTGAAATTATACTTTGTCCTGAAAAACGGGATATGAGAGGGATTGATAATCGACATAGCACCACTTAAAAAGGACTGGAGAAATACCGGCATTCCGGTTGTGAATTTTTCGGCCTGGTTAAATTTATTATAACCACCGAAAATCTCATCTCCACCATCTGCGCTAAGCGCAACTTTCACTTGCTGCTTTGCAAGCTTGCTCACAAGGACTGTCGGAACTGTTGAATTATCAGCAAAGGGCTCATCATATATTTCCGGAAGCAGTGGTAATACATCACCTGCTTCTTTCGCAGTCAAATACCATTCTGTATGATCTGTCCCTAAAAATTCGGCAATTTTCTTGGCTTCCGGAGCCTCATTGAATTCGTTTTCATGGAAGCCGATCGTGAATGTCTTCAATTTTTCTGTACGTCCTGTTTGCAGAAGTGCCGCAACACTGGCACTGTCATATCCTCCGCTTAAGAATATGCCAACAGGCACGTCAGCAACCATCCTGTATTCGTAGGCATTCCTGAGCAGTTTATCTGTTTGCTGAATGGCCTCTTCGTCAGTCAACTGAAGTTTAGGCTTGTTATAGTAATCGAAAACATCCCAGTATTTCTCTATTGCGATGTCCTTATTCTTAAGATCAAATGCCAGGATATGACCGGGCAGTAGCTTATTGGTATTTTTGAAAATACAATGTTTGCCGGGAATATAGCTGTACTGAAGAAACAAAGCAAGACTATTAATGTCAATATCCTTTTCAAACCTTTCATGTTTATATAAAGCCTTCAATTCGGATCCAAAAAGGAAAATATCATCTTTCCAAAAATAATAGAATGGCTTTACCCCCGCCCTGTCACGTACAAAAAACACTTTCTCAATTTGTTTATCATAGAGGGCAAATGCGAACATCCCGATAAACTTGTTGATCACATCCAAACCCCAGCAATGATAACCTTTCAATATAACCTCCGTATCAGACCAGGAGCTAAACGAGTACCCTTTATCTTCCAGTTCTTTCCTAATTTCTTTAAAATTGTAAATTTCTCCGTTAAAATTCACAATCAAATCCCCGAAATGCATCGGCTGATGACCCAATGGGGATAGATCCAAAATAGACAGCCGGCGTTGCCCAAAACCAATCTGAGCTTTCCCGGCGTCGTAAATTTCATAACCCGCATCATCAGGACCCCGATGTAACATGGCATCCGTCATCTCCTTTAATATTTCCGGAGATGTACTTTTGGCGTAATCAATAAATCCTGCTATTCCACACATATCACTTAGTTGAAGGTTATTTTACGATTAAAATGCCACATGATTCCTTTCCAAAAAGATCTTAAATGTTCTTTCTGGCGTTTAACCAAAAAGGTAGCTGTATTCTTTGGTATTGTAAAAAATGAAAAATAAAGTAAGAAAACCAGGAAATTAGGAACAGTCATGTTCCTTCTCATGAACAATATCCTATTTTTTGTATGATAAAAAGTCTTGAAAGGACTGGCCTTCCCGGTGGTCATTGATTCCTTATGATAGATGAGTGAATTGGGTTGATAATAAACCTTATACCCTCTTCTTTTAATTTGTTCACACCAGTCAAATTCCTCATAATAAATAAAAAAATCGTCGGGCAGTGCCCCCACTTCCTCGATAACTTTTCGAGGGACCATCATACCTCCACCATGTGCGTAGTTTGTTATTTTAATATCGTTGTATTGCCCCTCATCCTTCTCCTTACAACCGACCATGGCATTTCGTCCGGTGAAGATGTTCACAGTTTGATAGCCGGCATATTCAATGGTTCCCTTATGAAAGAAATAATGAAACTTAGGGCTTACAATTCCAGCATCCGGGTATTTTTTGAAAATATCCAATAAACCTTCAATAAGCCCTGGAGTAAACTCAGTATCATTATTTACGATAAAAAGGTAATCGCCTTTGGCAGCCTTTATGCCAACATTATTTCCTCCTGTAAAACCAAGATTTTTTCCATTTCGGATCAGGTTTACATCGGGTCGAATAGCTTTAAAAACAGGTGTGGGATCATCTTTAGAGCCATTGTCAACAATGATTATCTCCAGATTGGGGTATTGACAGTGCTCATTGATTGAGTGAAGAAAATCACATGTCACAGCGGTAGTGTTCCATGTAAGAGTAACAATGGAAACCAACGGATAGGGTTCGTTAATCATGCTTCGATTTTAATAGGTACGAAAAATATAAAAAATAGTCCAAATTACACATTCGTCTTCTGCACTAGGGCGGAAGGCGTGTTCAACATGATCCAGAAATCTTTCCTGAAACTGTTATCCCTGGCATAGGAAATATCAAGATTGATCCTTTCTTCCACCGTCATGTTCAGTTTACCCCTTTTCTTAATTTGCCACAAACCAGTGATACCAGCCGGAGCCATAAAACGTTCCGCCCATTCGTCAGTGGTTAAAGTATTTGCCTCATAGAGGGGTAAAGGCCTGTTGCCAACAATTGACATATCACCGATCAACACATTAAATAACTGGGGTAACTCATCCAAACTTGTGTTTCTCAGGAAACTCCCCACTTTTGTCACCCTTGGATCATCCTTAATTTTAAAAAATTTGGCAGAACTGTTTGAAAAACTATAGAGATTTAATTTTTCAAGTTCCTCCACCTTTTGATCCGCATCAACTACCATGGTTCTGAATTTAAAGAATTTAAAAATCTTAAACCCTTTACCGGTACGATAGGATGAATAAATGACCGGGCCTTTTGATTCAAATCGAATGGCAAAGGCAATTATTAAGAAAACAGGTAATAAAAACAATATCAAAACCGTTGCAATAAAAATGTCAAGTATACGCTTGATTAAACATTTGGAATCACACTTGATGGATTCGACCAAAAATTTTGAATTCCTGAGATTTCTATTGGAAACCGTATCCCGTAATTTGACATTTTTGAGAAACCTGATTTTGTCATTAAGAATCACATTGTGTACAGGAAAGTCAAGAATGTCATCAACAAGTTTTGACACCCTCAATTCACTGAACTGGCTTTTTGTAAGAAATTTTTTACTGTAAATGACCGGTATTTTTTGAAATTCTGCAGACCGGTGAAGCCACTTAATAAAATTCTTCATCTCCCTTTGCTGAAAAGGAAGTTCTATAATAATCACATCCGGCAACTTTTGATTATTCTCACTCATCCTGATCAAACGGGTTCTGGCAGAAATAAAATTTTCAGTGACCCAATTAATCGTTTTCGTATTGAAGGAAAGAGAAGATGTGTCTTCTTTCCTGCATAGCCAGAATAGTGTAGTCTCAGAATTGTCAAAATGCTTAGGATCAGAAAAACTGATTTTCTGATAGCTCTTGTGCAAATTGTTAGCTGTAATAGGGTTGGTTAAATTCATGTTTGCTACATTTCAATAAAAAAGGTTTGTAGCTTTTCATAAGGGTAATTGGGGTTACATTAATTTGACAACTTAAGGCGAAGGTGCTCCGTCTCTTTTTGTCCAAATTTTTCAATATTGCGATAAATATTACCAGTTTCTGAAACCAGATTACTGACACTATTTAACAAAACCATGGGATCAAAGGGTTTTACAAAAAACTCATCAACTTCCAGGTTAGCACAAACCGCTTTCAACTCGTCATTTTCCTTTTTCAGTAAAGCGATTACCGGTATATCTGTATAGAGACTGCTTGTGTGAACATGTTTCAGGAAATCAATATTTTCATTGTTACTCGGATCAATATTGATTATTATCAATTCTATTGACGCGTCCTTCAATTCACAACTGGCATCAAAACAGTTGCTATAAGCAGCCACCTTAAATCTTTTATTCAGTACGGTTGTAAGTAAATACCTGACCGCCGCATTTTCTTCAATTACCAAAATATTCTGTTTCATAGCGTAAAATCCTGTTTACCAATTAATTTTAATTAATTAATGGCATTGCATAGGTGTTAGCTATTCAAAGGAAAATTTGGAAAAAATCAATCAATTAGTTGTACACAGGAAAGCATTTTAACTAATAAAACCTTAATAAAAGTTTTATAAGTATTGGAGTCATTCAAAGGAAGGGTGGAATTGTGGGGCTTATCATCTGAAATTGAAGTCTAAAAATATGCTCAAAGATTCATATTTCAAAATTATCAAACCGTTACTTTCGGAAAATACCATTTTTAGGGGGTTTTTACGATTTTTGGTGGAACCCCAAAATCTACGATTAAGGGATAATGATCAGAATATATTAATTCAGGCCGGTATACCTGTTTTACGTTAAAAACCTTGTGGGCAAATAAGTAGTCAATTCTTAAAGTAGGAGAAATGAATCTTAAGGTTCTACCCAAACCTGACCCCTTCTTTAAAAATGCATCCGCTAAATCGCCTTTTATTTTAAAATAGGAATAAGAATTAGGAACATCATCTAAGTCACTGGAAACTATAGACATATATGGGCTTTGGTCTATTATTTCCCTTAATCCCTTTGCTTGATCCGACCGTAATTCATAAGAATATTTGATCTTTCGCAGAATATTTTTCGATTCTGCAATATTCCCCACATTTTGATAATCATTTTTCACAAAACCAACTGAAACTAAATGACTTGTGAAAATTCTGACCCTTTGGTCCCCAAAATTGATATCAGTGAATATAACCCCTTCAGAATGTGTGGTTAAATGATTCTCAAACCATCCTGTATCCACTATTGGGTATCTTGAAAATATAGCTACCCCATATTGAAAACTGCCATCAAAAAGTTCCTCTGCCGGGTGAAAAAAATGAAATGGGTATCCCATGGCATTTAACGCGGTTACGGTAGATTCAAAGTAAACTGGATTTTTACATTCAAAAAATTCCTGAAAGCAGAGGATATCTGCCCCCTGTTCCCTAATAAAATCAAGCATTAAAGGACGATAGCTAACGCCACCCCTCTTTTCCTTGTTGCGCTCATCCCACCTGGAAACATTCCAGGTCAACACCCGAAGAACTCCAGGTTTTTTTTCGATACTAAAGTCTTTTGGAAAATTGAAGCCAACCATAACCTGGATTTGCTTAAAGCCAAATAGCATCAATACAGCAATAACAAACACCCATTTACGGTTTTTAAAAGCCCAAATAATCAGCAAAATGAATAACAGCATCAGTAAGAATGGAAATCCAAGTCCGGCAAGGGCTACAATCCAAAACTTTCCCGGATCAATGAAAGGAGTTAAACAGGCTATCAAATACAAAATGACGACTAGTATTGTTATCCCTTTAAAGAATCGGTCAATAAATATTCTAAAATTCATAATCATTCCATTTTCAAAACAACCCTAATAAAGATCCAAAATAATAAATAGAAATTAACTGGATAGAAATGTAAAATGTTATCGTTTTAGACATTTAGAGAATATGAATAAATATCCCTTAAATTTGCAGCCCCGTTTGTTCGGGACGTAGCGCAGCCCGGTAGCGCACTTGCATGGGGTGCAAGGGGTCGCTAGTTCGAATCTAGTCGTCCCGACATTCAACCGCTCTGGTAACCAGGGCGGTTTTTTGATTTTTAGAATTTGACCCGCTTTAAGTAATTTTATCCCCTGCCGGTATTTTCGGGATGTAGCGCAGCCCGGTAGCGTGCTTCGTTCGGGACGAAGAGGTCGCTGGTTCGAATCCAGTCATCCCGACCATTTTTTGCTTCTTCCAAAGGAACATGACAGTGGCTGTCCCGCCCAGGCGGGAAGATCCCTGGTTCGAATCCAGTCATCCCGACCCATTTTTTACTTCTTCCAAAGGAACATGACAGTGGCTGTCCCGCCCAGGCGGGAAGGTCGCTGGTTCGAATCCAGTCATCCCGACCCTTTTTTGCTTCTTCCAAAGGAACATGACAGTGGCTGTCCCGCTCCGGCGGGATGGTCCCTGGCTCTTATCCACTCATCCCGACCCATTTTTGCTTTTTCTAATGATACATGACAGTGGCTGTCCCGCTCCGGCGGGATGGTCCCTGGTTCGAATCCAGTCATCCCGACCCATTTTTTACTTCTTCCAAAGGAACATGACAGTGGCTGTCCCGCCCAGGCGGGATGGTCGCTGGTTCAAATCCAGTCTTTGTTCGTGAAGTCAAAAACAAAGTTTAACTTCGCTCCTTAATGAAAATCCTCATTAAGCAAGCCAAAATCGTTGACCCCAACTCTCCTTTCAACGGGCAAATCCAAGATATTTATATAGAACATGGATATATCAAAAAAATCGGGACGAGTCTTGATATTAAGGCTGATAAGTATATAGAAATCAGTGGTTTGACCGTATCTCCCGGATGGATGGACGTATTCTCCCATTTTTGCGACCCCGGACAGGAATTTAAAGAAACCCTGGAAACAGGATCTCAGGCAGCAGCAGCCGGGGGCTTTACCGATGTTATGGTGATTCCTAATACCAAACCGGCAATTGATACAAAGGGCCAGGTTGAATATATCCGCCAAAAATCAACCCATTTGCCCGTTCATATTCATCCGATTGGTGCGGTTTCAAAAAATATTGAAGGAAAGGAACTGGCTGAAATGTATGATATGCGATCCAGCGGCGCCATTGCTTTTAGTGATGGTACCAGTCCCGTTCAATCATCCGGACTCCTGGTAAAAGCGCTTCAATATATCAAACCCTTTGAAGGGGTCATAATACAAATACCTGACGACCAAAGTATTAACCCTCATGGTCTCATGAATGAAGGGGTCATATCCACCCAATTGGGGCTTAGTGGAAAACCTGCAATGGCCGAAGAATTGGTGGTGGCGAGGGATATCAAGCTGACAAGATATACCGAGTCTCATCTTCATTTTACAGGGATTTCTTCCTCAAAATCAATCGAATATATAAAAAGAGCGAAAGATGCCGGTATCCATATCAGCTGTTCAGTAACCCCTTATCATTTATTTTTTAGTGAAAATGATCTGGGAGAATATGATACCAACTTAAAAGTGAATCCCCCCCTTAGAACGGAAGAAGACAGATTGAACCTTGTTAATGCCATTAAAGAGGGTATCATAGATTGTATTGCCGTTCACCATTTACCACATGAAACGGACAGCAAGGTTACTGAATTTGAATATGCAAAGAATGGCATGATAGGTCTGGAAACGGCTTTTGGAGTCCTGAATACCTGCCTGGAAAATGATCTTTCAACCCTGATCGCAATGCTGTCCATCAATCCCAGAAAAGTATTCGGACTTGAAAAGGTAACGATCCGGGAAGAAGGAAAAGCATCTTTAACCCTTTTTGACCCGGGAAAGGTCTGGGTATTCACAGAATCCGATATTCGTTCCAAATCAAAGAATTCGCCTTTTGTCGGCAAGACCCTGAAAGGAAAAGTCCTGGGTATTATTAATAAAGACCAGTTATTTTTGAATGCTTAAACTATCACTATGCAGGAAAATAAACCCATTAGCCATTTAGTTGCCGGAAGTATCATCGCTGGCATACTCGTAATCTATACACTTGCCATCAATTTTATGGGCCAGGGACAGAATCAAACGCTTGGCTACCTTTCGTACGGGATCCTGATTGGCGGACTGGTTGTTTTCATTTACCTCTATGGAAAATCACAAAACAACCAGGTGGGTTTTGGCGGATTGTTCTCTTATGGCTTTAAAGCAACTGCTTTTCTAACCATCATCATGATAGCATTTAGCATCATCGTCTATTACGCCTATCCGGAGTTCAAGGAAAAAATGCTGGAGGTTTCCAGGCAAAGAATGGAAGAGGATGGAAAAGCAACAGATGCCCAGATTGATTCCACTATCAGCATGATCAGCAGAAATTATCTGCTCTTTGCCGTACTGGGAACAATGATTGGCATGGCCATCCTGGGTGCTATTGGGTCTTTGATTGGTGCAGCCATTACAAAGAAGAATCCCGTCAACCCCTTCAATCAGCAGCCCTCATAATGGATATCTCCGTAGTTATACCACTATTTAATGAAGAGGAATCGCTTCCTGAATTATGCGATTGGATCAGCCGTGTTGTAACAGCAGAACAATTGACATATGAGATCATCCTGGTTGATGATGGCAGTAATGATGGTTCCTGGATGGTCATCAAGCAACTCCATGACCGGAACAGCAATGTGAAAGGAATTAAGTTTCAGCGTAACTATGGAAAGTCTGCTGCCCTTAACGAGGGCTTTCACGCAGCCCAGGGTGATGTCGTCATCACGATGGATGCCGATTTACAGGACAGCCCCGATGAGATCCCTGAACTTTTCAGGATGATCAGGGAAGAGGGTTATGACCTGGTGAGTGGCTGGAAGAAAAAACGATATGACAATACCCTTACTAAAAATATTCCTTCCAAATTCTTTAATGCCGTTACCCGTAGTGTATCAAGTGTCCGGCTACATGATTTTAATTGCGGGTTGAAAGCCTATCGGCAAAAAGTTGTGAAAAGCATCGAAGTGTACGGTGAGATGCACCGCTATATTCCTGTCATCGCCAAATGGGCAGGGTTTAGAAAGATCGGTGAGAAGGTGGTGGAACACCGTCCCCGGAAATATGGTGTCACCAAGTTTGGATGGGAACGATTTGTGAACGGCTTCCTTGATCTTTTATCCATTACATTCGTCGGCAAATTTTCAAAGAAACCCATGCACTTTTTCGGCTTATGGGGTACCCTTTTTTTCCTGATCGGTCTTGGCTTTTCCGGCTACCTGGTGGTTTCGAAACTGATCGATTACAGTTATGCCATCACTTCAAGACCCGGATTTTATATTGCACTCACATCACTTATTGTGGGTGCACAAATGTTTTTAACGGGTTTCCTGGCTGAACTGATCTCCAGGAATGCTCCGGGAAGAAACGCCTATCTGATAGAAAACAAGACAGGTTTCTAATGCAGAAAAAGATCCTGATCATAGGACCGGCCCATCCGCTACGAGGAGGTGGCATGACTACCTTCAATCACAGACTGGCCAGGGAGTTTTCCGAAATGGGCATGGATTGCTCCATTTGTTCTTTTTCGTTGCAATACCCCACCTTTCTTTTTCCGGGTACCACTCAATTTACGGACGAACCCGCCCCGGAAGGAATCCGGATACGTTCACTTATCAATGCTATTAACCCCCTGAACTGGGTCAAAACAGGCCGGATATTAAAAAAAGAAAGACCGGATATCGTAATTATCAGATATTGGCTTCCTTTTATGGGACCGGCGCTGGGTACCATTGCCCGCCAAATCAGGAAAAACAAACATAGTTTCATCATTTGCATTGCCGATAACATACTTCCCCATGAAAAAAGATTTGGGGATAAGATTTTCACCCGCTATTTCCTAAAAGCCTGTGATGCGTTTATCACGATGAGCGAAAAAGTGATGGACGATCTTCGGATTTTTGAAAAAGAGAAGCCGGCCCTGCTGGCCCGCCATCCATTGTATGATAATTTTGGAGCGCCTGTATCAAAGTCACAGGCCAGGGAACACCTGGGCCTCCAAGAGACGGATCGTATCATCCTGTTTTTTGGATTTATCAGGAAATATAAAGGGCTGGATATCCTGCTGGAAGCCATGTCAAAAATACCCCCACAGCAAAACATCAAATTGCTGGTAGCCGGAGAATTTTACGGGGAAAAGGAAAAATACCTCCGCTTAATCGATACGCTGAAAATCAGGGACCGGCTGATACTCGAAACAGATTTCATACCTGACAGGGAAGTAAGATACTATTTCTGTGCTGCTGATGTTATTGTACAACCTTACAGGAATGCCACACAAAGCGGAGTTACCCCACTGGCTTTTAATTATGAAAGGGCAACGATCGTTACCAATGTAGGCGGATTACCGGCATTGATCCGGGCAGAAATGACAGGGTTGGTAGCAACACCGGATGCAGACAGTATCGCTGCGGCCATCGAAAGGTTCTACCAATTAGGTGAAAACCATTTTATTGACCACCTTCGTGCAGAAAAAGAAAAATACAGCTGGAAGAACCTGACTCAATCATTATTACAATTAGCCAAAGACCATCAAAATACTAATTTACGATGAGCCGTATTAAAGCAATCATTCAAAGCTCAATTGCCGTTAAAGAGCATATTCTTTCCAATGAGGATATGATCAATACCATCGAAACCATTTCCGAGCTGGTCGTTGCCGCTTTTAATAATGGGCACCGCCTGTATCTCTGTGGTAATGGTGGCAGTGCTGCCGATGCCCAGCATATAGCTGCTGAATTAAGCGGGCGATTTTATATCAACCGAAAAGCCTTGCCGGCAGAAGCCTTGCATTGCAATTCATCTTACCTGACGGCAATCGCCAACGATTACAGTTTTGAAGTGATCTATTCAAGGTTGGTCGAAGGCATATTATTACCCGGAGATATTCTCATGGGATTTTCCACATCCGGCAATTCCGTCAATATTATCAAAGCCTTTGAATCGGCCAGGTTAAAAAACATTACCACTATTGGGTTTACCGGAGATACCGGCGGTGCATTGAAAGCATTGTCAGATTACCTGGTCAATATACCGGCAAAGGATACGCCCCGTATCCAGGAAAGCCATATCATGGTTGGACATATCATTTGCGAGTTGGTAGAAAAAAAATTATTTAATTAGCATGCCGGCATCCCCTTTCGACCAAGACAAGTTCTCAAAAAAATGGTCCCTGTTCCTTGACCGTGATGGCGTGATCAATTACGACAAAGAAGGCAGCTATATTTTCAATACCGGGGAATTCATCTTATATGATGGAGTACCAGAAGCCATAAAAAAACTAAATACCATTTTTGGCCATATTTTTATAGTCACCAACCAGCGGGGTGTCGGAAAAGGTTTGATGACCCTTGATGACCTGAACGCGATCCACCAGAAAATGGTCGCTGCTTTTAATGCGCAGGGTGGCCATATAGATCAGATCTACTTTGCCGATAGCCTTGACAATGATCATCCTGACCGGAAGCCCAACCCCGGCATGGCCTTTCTTGCCCAAAAAGACTTTCCGGCAGTTGACCTTTCAAAATCAATCATGGTGGGTAATAAGCTAAGCGATATGCGGTTTGGCCGGAATGCAGGTATGAAAACCGTCTATATCGCTACAACCCATCCCGAAGTGGCTTTCCCCCACCCTGATATAGACTATCGCTTTGACTTACTGATCGATTTTGCGAAAGCATTATAATTTTCTTAAAATATTTTACAACCTATTCAACCTTATCAGCATCTCAATAAAGCATTGTACCTTTAACGGGCATAAAAATTTATTATCTTTTGAAAACAAAATTCCTTTTTACCCTTTTTCTCCTCGGAATATTATGCCACCAGGGCAATAGCCAGATCACCCCCGCAAACCTCAGGCAATTACAGAAAAAAGAAGACTCCTTAGCCGCTTTTGCCAGGGATATGATCCTGGATAGCCTGACTGCCGGAAGGATGCGTTCTGACAGCCAGTTGGTGAGGACACTTGTCCGGTCCCTGCAAATCAAAAATTCGTTTTTTTACCCATTTGATAATGTTCTCGGAATTTCAAAATTGTATGCCCCGGACAGTTTATTCAGGATCTTTTCCTGGACACTTTCCTATGATGACTATTATTCCAGGCAGAGAGGAGCCATCCAACTCCAAACCAGGGATGGCTCATTACGGCTGATTCCACTGTATGATGTATCTGAGATTAGTATGGATGTTATGGACTCAGTACGAACAAAATTGAACTGGATCGGTGCTGTGTATTATGATATGGTTAAAACTGAGTATAAAGGCAAGCCCTACTATACCCTGTTTGGAATTGATAACAACACCGTGATGAGCAATAAGAAATGGATTGAAGTGCTGAGTTTTAACGAACGGGGTGAACCCCAGTTTGGCGGACCTTTTTTCAGCTTTAAAGAAGACAGTGTAAAAAAACCTGTTCAATTCAGGGTCCAGTTGGAATACAAGGAAGATGCAAGAATATTGCTGAGATATGACCCTGAAATGCAAATGATCATATATGACCATTTAGTTCCTGAAGATGGTGAACCTGAAAAAAAATGGACTTATGTTCCTGACGGGGATTATGAAGGATTCAAATGGCAGAATGGACAATGGGTGCATATCGAGAAAATATTCAATTTTAAACTCCAGGATGGCGAGGCACCACTGGAAAAACCCATACTGGACAATAAAGGGAAAACGAACGAATCCGTGCTTGAACAGCAATCAGAAAAAAATAAAACAAAAAAACCGGGTGGGAACCGCTAGTCCTCTTTTTTCACCATCTCCTCGATACTTTTCTTCCTTACCCATTCAGTAAAATGCTGCTCCAGTCTCCGTAGACGGGCGTATAACTTGATCACCAGAAAAAGCAAAAAAAGAATGGCCAGGTAGAAGATCATATCTGCACCCCGGTTCACACCGGCAAAATGTGCAATCTCGGTTGTAGTATCCGGAAAGATTACAAAGAACACCCCGACAACGGCAAATACAAGAATGAGCAAAAGATCAATGATGGTTGTACGGAGCCGCCTGTACATATATACGGCGATCAGCAAAATGAATACAGTGAGTACAATCTGGATTAAGGACATTATCGGAAAATTTTATATAAGATAATCTCAAAAAGGATCTTGATACTGGCAAGTCCCCGCTGCCCTTTCTTTATTGAATACGCATTATAATAAATGTGCACAGGGCATTCAGCATATTTCAACTGATTCCTGGCTACCGAAATCTGGAATTCGGTAGCATGCGCCATCCTGTTTTCCCGAATCCTGATATTTTCAGCCGTTCTCCTGTTGAAAACACGGATACCATTATGTGCATCTGAAAGCAGGATACCTGAAACGAAATAATTCAGGTAACGACCTGCATTCAGGAGCAAATTTCGCGATGGGGTAATATTGGTCATCGCCCCGGGCAGGAAACGTGAACCGAATACTATGTCCACCTCTTTATCTATCAGCACTTTGATCATCTGAGCGATATCCTTTACCTCGTGCTGTCCATCGGCATCAAAAGTTACAAAAAACCTGGCACCTTTTTCTTTTGCAAAATCAATTCCCGTCTGAATAGCCGCTCCCTGGCCCAGGTTGATGGGATGTTTGATATAATAGACTGGCAACCCGGAAAGCACCTGTGTCGTTAGATCGGTTGAAGCATCATCGACTACCACAACCGAATACCCCTCTGAATGAACTGCTTCAACAGTTTGCCTTATGACAGCAGCTTCATTAAAACAGGGAATGATCACAAATATGTCCTGTGCAATTTCCAAGATTAATTTATTCCTTTTTGTTCCAGGTCTTTTTCAGCAATATCAAATATCAGATAACAATGGTCAAAAACAGCATCCGGCTTGAAATGATCGGAAAGCCAACGGATATCATATTTATCATTGGCACCCGTATAAATATCCGGACTCACAATATATCTTCCGGGTTTAGCTGTTGGCCCCGGAACCTTTAGATCAGGATGTTTCCTTCTGTATGCATTATAGCGAAATACACTCTGTCCGAAATCAATATTTGAGTCACCCATGATCCTGTACACATGGATATCCCTCACCATTTCATTGTGATAGGAAATGAGGTTGGGATAAAATCTATAAAACGTGAAAATAGAATACAGCAACAGGGTTCCGCCTCCTGCTTTCGTCCAGCCGTTCTTTATCCTGAGATGGGTCAGTACACCCAGTAAAACATAGAGCAACGGGTAAATCATCAGTATATGCCTGATCCCAACCTGTGAATTATTGAAAAAACTGAAATAGAAGATAAAGTAAAAAATACTAAACCCCAACATTAGGATTACCCAAAAATGTGGAAGCCTCCTGCCTTCATAAAAGATGAGTGCCGTTGCCAGTATCAGCAATACCAAAATGGACAAGGGTGTTTTAAAAAATGCTACCACAAAATAGTAATTCCAAAAACCTGTTCCTGAGCGCAGTTCTCCCAGCAAGTAGTTCCTATTGGAGACATTGGGGTTACCAGCCCCCAGTTCATTCATGTACAGGGTCATATCAAGTCCCTCCACAAAGGGGACAGGCAAGGGTAATGGGACTCCGCTAACAAAAGAGGATTGCAGTGTTGTAAAACTACTGCTATGAAAGGTATACCTCGACAGGGAATGGCCGGTACCCTGGAAAAAGAACCCGGTATTAATAACAAGGAGAACGATTATTTTCAAAACGACCAAACGGAGTAGATTAATTTTGAAGTGGCTGATCAGGGTCTTTCTTTTGACCAGGATAATAAGAGAAACAACCCCCAATAAAATAAAAAGGTGAAGCAATGACTGCTTTGCCAACTGTGCCAAAGCTATACTGAATGAAAAGAGGATAAAATACTTCCAGCCGGAAGCGGTTACAAACTTCCAGAAAAAATACAAGGTGATAAGGGTAAACAGGGCTGCATAAGCATCAGTAGTCAGCAAACTGGCATGGGCATTCAGGTTCGGACAGAAAACGAAAAGAAAAAGGGAGCCTATCCCTGCTTTCGGCCCAAAAAGTTCGCTGGACCATTGATAGATGCAAAGGCCGATTAATAGGCAAACCAGCACTGTTACATACCGGCCATGCATGATATCGCTGAATCCGGCATCCTTCTTTCGCAGCGCCGGGTTGAATACCTGTTCTACTGCCCTCGGTATCGCATTTAACCCTGAGACCGGCATGGCACTGGCATCATCAAAGGGATATATTTTTTGGGGCTGTCGTTTTAATATTCGCTTTCCATAACTCCAGTGATCCATTTCATCATAGGTAACTGAATTCCGGGGTATGGCCATAAACCCGTTCAGCAGGTAAATGATCAGTAATGCAAAAACAACATAAAAATGAGGGCCCCTTTTTTGGAACATATTGCAAGTTAAAGAAACAAAAAGAGGCATCAGGAGATGCCTGCAGAATGATATTCCGTTCCGTTTAGCCGCTTATCAATCATCCAGCTTTAAAACCGCTAAAAATGCCTCCTGGGGCACTTCAACATTTCCGATCTGGCGCATTCGCTTTTTTCCTTCCTTTTGTTTTTCTAGTAGTTTGCGTTTCCGGCTGATATCACCACCATAACATTTGGCGGTTACATCTTTACGCATCGCTGAAATTGTTTCCCGGGCAAGCACTTTGGCGCCAATAGCTGCCTGAATCGCAATCTGGAATTGCTGGCGGGGCACCAGTTCTTTTAATTTTTCACAGAGCTTCCTCCCGAATTCCTGGCCTTTACCACGATGGATAAGGGCGCTTAATGCATCCACTTTATCCCCATTCAGCAAAATATCCATTTTCACAATATCACTTTCGCGGTATCCGATGGGATGGTAGTCAAAAGAGGCATAACCCCTGGTTTGGGATTTCAGTTTATCATAAAAATCGAAAACGATCTCTGTAAGGGGCATTTCGAATATAAGTTCCACACGGGTGGTGGTCAGATAGCTTTGATTAACGAGGATACCCCGTTTTCCCAGGCATAAGGTCATGATATTGCCGATATAATCAGGCTTGGTAATAATCTGGGCCTTGATAAATGGTTCTTCGATCCGGTCGGTTTTTACCGGGTCAGGGAACTCGGTAGGATTGTTAACGATGATCTTTTCCCCTTTTGTGGTGTAGGCAATAAAACTTACGTTGGGTACAGTAGTGATCACCGTCTGGTTAAACTCGCGTTCCAGCCTTTCCTGTATGATCTCCATATGGAGCATACCCAGGAATCCGCATCGGAAACCAAATCCCAGTGCCTTGGAAGTTTCCAATTCATACGAAAGTGATGCATCATTTAACTGGAGTTTGTCCATGCAATCCCGGAGTTCCTCAAAATCATCCGTATTGACCGGAAAAATACCGGCAAAAACCATGGGTTTCACTTCCTGGAACCCTTTGATGATCTCCTGGGTGGGATTGTCGGCAAGGGTAATGGTATCCCCTACCTTTACTTCCTTGGCATTTTTGATACCGGTTATCAGGTACCCAACATCGCCGCACTTCACTTCCTTCTTTTCTGTCATCTTCAGTTTCAGGATACCGACCTCGTCTGCATCATAGACCTGCCCGGTGGAAACAAATTTTACTTTATCCCCCTTTTTAATTGCGCCGTTCCTGACCCTGAAATACACAATAATGCCCCGGAAAGAATTGAACATGCTGTCGAAGATCAGAGCTTGCAGGGGAGCATCGGGTTTGCCGACAGGTGCCGGTATTTTTTCAACGATGGCGTTCAGGATACCTTCCACGCCAATTCCTGTCCTTCCGCTGGCCAGCAGGATATCCTCCGGTTTACATCCTATCAGTTCAATGATCTGGTCTTTAACTTCTTCGATCATAGCCCCGTCCATATCGATCTTGTTGATCACGGGAATAATCTCAAGGTCATTATCAATGGCCAGGTAAAGGTTTGAAATGGTCTGTGCCTGTATGCCCTGGGTGGCATCCACCAATAAGAGGGCGCCTTCACAGGCCGCCAGTGCCCGGCTGACTTCATAGCTAAAATCCACATGACCTGGGGTATCGATCAGGTTCAGGATATAATCCTCCCCATCGGTATGTTTATAATTGATCTGGATAGCGTGACTTTTGATGGTGATCCCCTTTTCCCGTTCCAGGTCCATATCGTCCAGCACCTGGTCCATCATATCCCGGTCACTGATGGTACCGGTCGACTGCAAGAGCCTGTCTGCCAGGGTGGATTTTCCATGGTCGATATGCGCAATGATGCAAAAATTACGAATATTCTTCATACACCTATCCCCCTAAAAGGGTTTCTCTGTTTTAGTTTTTTAAGACGTGCAAAGGTAGTGAAAAGCAATGAGGGTTGAGCCCTGAAAATGGAAAACGACCTGCCCGGCAAGAACCCTTGCCCGGGACGGCAAATGCATCCTAACCACCTGCCCTGAAATCAAAAAGGAGCTATTCCTGGTAACAAGAATAACTCCTCTTCCGACACGATAAAGCTATAAGCTTATTCCGCCTTCACGATTTTTTCAATCTGCTCCATCTCGCTTTCTTCCATTTTTACCAAATAATAGTTTTTTAATCCTTCCAGGTTCACCACCCAAACATTACGGTCCTGCCCTCTAAGGTTGACCACCCTGAATATCTTGCAATCCGGGTACACAGACTGAATTCTTGTTTTTAAATCCTGCGGCAAATTATGCTCATACCCAAAACCAATATCATATTTCAAATACCCATTTTGTTTAAAAAGGGCATTATGTTCCATATCAGCGATCATGAATTTTGCCAGGTAATCCTTATCCTGTTTATACCATTTTAAATCCATTGCATCAGGAAAGGACTTCTCAAAAACCTTATTCAGTTTATTCAACACTTTGGCTGATGATTTTACCGTGATGGCAGGAAGGGTTATAACGGTATCCTGTTGGGCATCCAGCCCGCACCATGGCAAAATCATAAAAAACAGCGGTATCCAAAATAACTTTTTCATTGTTTATAATTTTTGGAGTTCAAAAATTCAACAATTGCCACCGCTCAAAAAATGTTTCCGGAAATCACCATAATCATCTGCTGGTAATTTAATGGAGGTAATAAAGTGAAAAAATGATTGGGATCAGCCCACAGAATGATCGAAATAACCAAATGTAATCAACACCGAAAAGAAATAAACAAATGAACTGCAGAAACGGGTAAAAATAACTCAATCAAATTTGTACACGGGAGTTTGCCTGCATACCCTGAGCGAATTATCAATCTGCCGGCACAAAGTATGATTGGCCTTATTGATCGTTTGTTTTTGGGCTTCAGTTACCAGGTTCCGCCAGGTAACTTCAATATTGGCATGCGATTTCTGGGGTAGCTGGCCAATGAATTGTTCGAGTGAACCAATAAAATTAAAGGTAAAAATGCCTCCGCTATTGCTGTTACCACCCGAAAGCTCTCCTTTGGATGCAGCAGTCATCAGAATGGATTGACGCTGGTCGCTCATGAACAGTGCCTTGCATTTTTCCAGGCTCCAGCCGATTTGAGAAGCCCGGGTGCTGGCCACATCTGTACTCGTATTGTTGGTTTGGGAAGGATCATTATTACAGCAATCGCTCAATACCAAATTCAGGCGGGCACCTTTTGCCTTTATTTTCTGGTAAACGGCTTCTATGTTCAGGGCATATTGTCCCCCATAGGTCTGATAACTTTTGTCCCGGAGATCAAGATAGGGAAACTGGTACCCATCACGGGCCTCGTTAAATCCGTGTCCGGAATAATAGAACACGACAATATCTCTGTTCCCGGGTCTTAAATTGTTAATGGCATTGTCCACATTTACTTTACTGAAGTCCTTATCAGCAATTACTGTTGGCTTGAACTGAATTCCCAAAAATTCAGATAGTTCACTATAGGTTTTCAGAACAGATTCCTTATCGATCCTGCAGGTATTGCCAATAATCTTTTCTTCGGTATTGGCGACTACAATCAAATGGAGTTGGGTCTGCTTTTCCTGAGGGGTTAGCCCCCTCACCTCATTGACAAAAAGTTGTTTGAAAAATTCATCATCGGTTGTGAAATAATGGGAAACCAATTCAACAGTAAGGTCTTCCTGATTCAGTAAACGAATATCATCGAGAACACCAATATCTTCCTGTTCGTCATCCCCAATTGACAAGACAATAGATGGTTCATAATATCCGGTTTCCGGATTCAGTGATAGAACAAAATTATCAGGAGGGTACATCACGTTACCCATAATCTGCTGTTGGTTGGATCCCACCAGGACCAGTATTGTGCTGTCTTCTACACCGTTTTTATCGACCCCAAAATGCTCCTCGATGTCCATTTCAACGATATTTCGTGTATGGGTATCCAGATCATAATACTCCAGCCTTACCAGTCCGGTTCCATCATCTTCGCGCAGCATGAAAGCCCTGTAATCCTCCCTTCCTTTTGGCAGTTCAAAATGATAGGTCAGTTCAAAAAGGGATTGAGCTCCTGTAGCTAGGCTGATGGTTATAAAAAATAAAAATATTAATGCTCTATATTTCATAAATAGTAGCTTTAGTCGGACTAATAATTACTAAAACTATAATATATTTATAATTATCCAAAAAGGTTCTGACCGAAGGCCAAAAAGGCACCCACCCTGCCCATGAAAGTATTAAAATGGACAGGAAATAAATGAGAAGACTTTATGTTAACCGTTAAATCCAGCAAACTATTAATGACAGGAAACCCTTTCCCTATAAAAGGACTATGCTCTTCCCTTTTTTTTCTATGTTTAATCTTATCAACCCTTACTTACGGCCAAAAACCGAAGGCAGACAGCCTTCGGGAATTATTGATAAAGGAAAGGATTGATACCATCCGGATCCGTCTCATGTGGCAACTTGCCAACGATATCAATACCTATAATCCCGATTCGGCAATTTTAATTTCCCAACAGGTACTCTATAAATCCAAGAGTATTCACTACCTGGAAGGTGAATCAAGGGCGCTTGGTGTGCTGGCCAATGCATTTTTGAAAATCGGTAACTACCCCAGAGCATTGGACCTCAATATTGAAAAATTGAAACTGGAAGAAAAAAGAAACAATCCCAGAAATCTTTCCAGTGTTTTACAGAATATCGGGGTTGCCTATGTTTTACAGGAACAATACCGGAAAGCGCTTTATTATTATTACCAGTCAGATTCTGTTGTCAACAAGTATAATGTAGAGGAAATGAAGTATTATATCCGGCTGAATATGGGTGATGCCTATAACCGGCTTAATATTTCAGATTCGGCCTATATGAATTTTAACCGTTCGCTTGAAATTGCCCTGCAACGCAATGACGGAGACCTGATTGGTTTGTCCATGACCGGACTCGGACACAGCTATCTTAAACTGGGCAATTACCAGCTTTCTGAATCCTATTACAGGAATGCCATTAATTACCTTCAGTCTGCCGGTGATGATGATATACTTTGCGAGGCCTCGTTGGGGCTGGCCAACCTTTTTAAAAAGGTGAATAAGCCGGATTCTGCTGCCCATTATGCAAACATGTCCATGTCCATTGCCAATAAAGACGGGTTCCTTTCCCATCAGCTGGAAGCTGCTGAATTTTTAGCCGACCACTATAAAAAGCTGAAAAATATTGACAGTGCCTATACTTATTTGAATTATGTGCATACTTATAATGATTCCCTGAACAGCAAAAGCCGGATCCGGGAATCACAGATCATCTCCAGCAATGAGCAATTCCGTCAGCGGGAAATTGAGGAAAACCGGAAACTCGCCAAAGAGGAAAGGGCCCAGCAACTGCAACTGCTGTTTATCGGGATATTTATCCCGGGTTTGTTTTTGGTAACCTTGCTGCTTAGCAGGATCAAGATCCATGTGAGGTTTGTCAGGATCCTTGGAGTGCTTTCCCTGCTTTTTTTCTTTGAATACCTGACCCTGTTCCTGCACCCCAGGGTCGCTGAATTAACACACCATACTCCCTGGATCGAAATACTGATCTTTGTGGGCATCGGTGCCATCCTGATCCCCTCGCATCATAAACTGGAACACTGGCTGATCAGTAAACTGATTCATCACCGCTTAAAGAATGAGCCTCAAAATCTGATCAGTGAAAACGAGGTTGTAGCTATCCCCGGGAACGGAGAAACCGATGCAGAAGATTCCGGAAAGGATAAGGGAGGGAATGAAGCTATACTTCCCGAACCTGGATCAAAGGATGCGAATGAAAGTATTGACCGGGAAAAGCCTTAATAAAAAATCAGGGTCAAACAATAGTGCTTAACCCTGATCCTGAAGATTATCCAATTTATTAAATATTCTCAATCTGTTGTTCTTACAGGTCTTGTATCTGCAGTATCAATTTTTATGGTATCCTTACTTTCCATCGCCGGTTTGTTGTCCGGGGCGGGTGTTACCGTTTCATCAGGTTTTGCCTCTTTACTGTCACTACTTTCGTTATTACAAGCTATAAAAACGATAGAAACGAATAAAAATGCCAGCATCAGCCTTACAGCAGGTGTTTTAAGTCGGGAGATCATATAATATTTGTTTTGGTTGGGGATAAGGTTACGATAAGAATCTGAAAAATCCAAAAAAATTATGTTCTGAAAGGCTAATACACAGGGATTTTCATATTGAAATCCATTGAAATAAAAGCACAAAAAATGCCGGCTTTCCGGCATTTTTTGTGTGGTAATAATAAAATATTTATTGGGTAAGCTGAATGGTACCCAGCTTCACCTCCCTGTTTCTCCTGACCATAATATCGGTAATGGTGGTATCACGATAACCATTAATGCCATCGATGAACAAGCTATACGTGCCTTCCTGCAAGCCCCTGATCTTAAATTCGCCCTGGCTGTAAGGCATTGCATATGAAGTATCGGTATCATTAAAGGCATAGATCGTTCCATAAGAATGGACGGGTCTTACCTTTCCTTCAATTTCGCCGGAACTATGCCTACCAAAAGGTTTCAACACGGGTTTTAACCAGTAATTACCATTGAAATATAGGATTGACCTGGCCAGGTCGAAGTCAAGATATAACTGGAAGTTGTTGGAAGAAAGGGAATCCAGGTGCTCCCTGTGAATATTAATATAAACGGAATTCCAGTTATTGAATAAATGAAGCGGGTGAACAACACTATCAACCATGATACTGTTATTATCCCCGAGTACCAGCTTTATCCTCTCAATCTTACCATTTAGCACAAAACCACTCGCTAATAAGGTATCTACCCCATTCCGTAAAGACAGCAAATCATACACGCCGGGGTTGATATCCAAAGTGTCCCAAATCTCACAATGTCTGTCAACAGAATCATGATGGTCATCACAGCCCGGATGGTGGTCATCATCGTCATCACCAAAACCCTGGCAGGTATCAATTTTTACTGCTATCGATCGAATATCGACCAATACTTGCTGAAAATCATAAGGTCCATCTGTCAGATAAACAGACAATTTGTTTTGACCTGCAGGGATATTATTATTATAAGAATTGTCTTTCTGGCAAGCAATAAAAATAACGGTTGTGGCTGCTAACAAGGCCAGTAAAAGAAATGGCCGTTTCCATGTTTTCATATTCGTAAATATTTGGTGAGTATTATTTCGTAAATATTTGGTGAGTATTATATGGAGGAAATATCCATCTCATGTTTACAAATAAAGTGCCAGCCAGTGATATTTAAGTTGAATGTGGATATAATCATGAATATCCCCTTAAAAAATGACGGATCAGTGAAAATTCACATTCATATTAAAAATATTATTTATGTGTATTAGATCATGTACAGCCCTTTCAAGGAATTGCTACATTCACAAAAAGATAATAGTGAATCCAACAAATATCCGTTTTGCAGAAAAAAAGGACATCCCTGAACTGACGGCATTGGTGAACAGGGCATTTCGGGGAGAATTGTCCAGAAAGGGATGGACCACGGAAGCTGATTTCCTTGAAGGTGATACCAGGATTGATAAGAACGGCCTTGAAGAAATGCTTGGAAAAGCCGGTAGTACCCTATTGATTTATTCAGAAAATGGACAGGATGCAGGATGTGTTTATGTACAGGTTCAACCCGGCCAATTGTACCTGGGTATGCTTACTGTAGATCCTTTGGCACAGGCCCGGGGAATTGGCCGAAAATTAATGTTGGCTGCAGAAGACCATGCCCGCAGCCATGGCTGCCAGTCTATCCATATGAATGTAATTTCATTACGAACAGAACTCATTGACTGGTACCTGCGCCAGGGTTATTTCCGCACCGGAGAAACAAAACCTTTCCCCAACCAGCCGGCATATGGGATACCCAATCAGCCTTTGGAATTTATTATCCTTAGAAAGGACCTATAAAATGTATTGCAGGAAATAAGAATAATTCAACCTGTTCAGGGAATCAGGATATACTAATGGTGTAATTTGCCCATTTGCCGAAGATAGGCTACATGAGATGCCACTGCATACCTGACCTTTGGATATTCGATATATTTTACCCCAAATTCCTGGCAGGCCTGTTTGATGATCTTGCTGATGGCAGGATAATGGACATGCGAAATCTTTGGGAACAGGTGATGCTCGATCTGGAAATTCAAACCTCCCACGAACCAGGAAACCCATTTATTTTTTGTAGCAAAATTGGCGGTTGTCTTTAACTGGTGCACCGCCCATTCATCATCCAGTTTATTGGTCAGCAGGTCGGGAACGGGAAATGAAGTGTCTTCAACCGTATGGGCCAACTGGAAAACGATACTCAAAACAAATCCTGCGAATAATCCGTAAACAAGGAAACCGATTATCCAGCTTGAAAAGCCCACAACATAGATTGGTAATATGATAAACAAAAACAAATGGAGCAATTTGAAAGCCCAAAAGGAGATGTGCTCAACCATGTTCATTTTCTTAAGGGGAACAGAGCCCACCCGCCCCAGGAAATACTTTTTATAATCGGTAACAAATATCCACCAGAGATATAACAGGGAATAAGCGGCCCAGAAATAGAGGTGCTGGTACTTATGTACTTTATAAAATTTTTGCGTTTCACATAAACGAAGAAAGGGCCGGGCATCAATATCATCGTCTACCCCATCGATATTTGTATAGGCATGGTGAATGATATTGTGTTTGGTCTTCCACATATAGTTGTTCGCACCCAGGAAATTAAGCGATAGGCCCGCCAGGTAATTCAACCACTTGTACCGGCTGAAACTTCCATGCGCACCATCATGCATCACATTAAAACCAATAGCAGCTGTCAGCGCACCCAACACAAGACATTCGCCTAAAGCAAGCCACACACCCGGGGTATAAAAAATTAAGTGGATATATACATAAATAAAACTGGCCACCAGGAAAATCGCTTTCCCAAACAGTTTATAATTACCTGTAGTTGAAGAACCGGCTTCTTCAAAATAATGGTTCACCCTTTTTTTTAACTCTGTATAAAAAGAGACAGGAACATGTGAAAATTTTGGAACACTCATTGGCGCTGGATATAGATTGACTATTTGCAAAGATACACATATTCAACAAGATATATGCGTATTGTCATTGATTTTTAAGACTTTTTACGGGTGTTTAAAAGTATTGATATCTTTAAACATCCCTGTTAAACATGCACTTATATTTCGAAAACCGCTTTATGGCCCCGGAACAGGCCGGACTGAGCCTTCAGGACCTCTCTATTCAAAGGGGATACGGGATTTTTGAGTTTTTCAGGACCCGGGGAAATACTCCCCTGTTTTTAGAGGATCATCTTGAAAGATTTTTTCGGTCTGCCGAACTGATGCATTTACACGTGCCTCATTCCTGGGAGAAGATCATGGCCATTATTTACGAACTGATACACAGGAATAATTTAAATGAGTCGGGGATCCGGATCGGGCTTTCCGGTGGCATCCTGGAAGAGGATACACTTATCAGGGATCCGGTATTCTTTATTATGCAATCAAAACTCAGCATGCCTTCATGGGAAAGCTATTCAAAAGGCGTTAAGGTGATCACCCATCCTTTCACCCGGGAATTGCCGTTGGCAAAAACCATTAACTATGCCACCGCTGTCTGGATGCTTCCGGCCATGAAAAAAGCAGGCGCTGCTGATATTTTATATCACCAGGGTGAAAATGTATCAGAATTTTCGAGACGGAATATTTTTATCGTCAACGATGAAAATGAGATTCTTACCCCTACTGAAAATATCCTTCTGGGGATCACCCGGAAAAAAGTATTGGAACTGGCCAAAGAAAAAAAATACACGGTCATAGAAAAAAATATTACTTTATACGAGGTCTACCGTGCAAAAGAGGTTTTTATGACCAGTACGATCAAACGGGTCATGCCGGTCGTTGCTATCGATGATAAACAAATTGGTGATGGCAGGCCGCAAAAAATCACTATAGACCTGCTTACTGCATTTATGGCCATGGAACAGCAGTTAACCGGCGAACCTGCCAATCTGTAACAATCTGTTCCATATAATATATTGAGCAATGGATAAAAATTACTGGGAAAAACTGGCACCTGTACACCAGGATGAAATGTTCAATGTACTTAAGAACGACCGGAAAAAAATCATTTTGAAACAGATTGAGCAATTGGGTTCCAAAAGAAAAACGGTGGCGGATATGGGTTGTGCATTGGGCCGGTGGCTTCCCGCACTGAGTAAAAATTTCAGGAAGGTATATGCTATCGATATTGCCGAAAAATTCATCACCCTTGCAAAAGAAAATAACAGCGATCTCCATAATATTGAATATATCCGTGCTGATGCGGGAAATATTCAGCCTGTGCCCTGTGATGTGGTGCTTTGTGTCAATGCGGTGATGACGCCGGTGCTTGCAAAGCGGGATGCTTTTTTCAGAACCATTAGCGACAGTCTTCCCCGTAACGGCCATCTCATCCTGGTGGTCCCCTCCCTGGAATCTGCACTTTTTAGCGAAGCCATGCTCGAACGCTGGCATTTCAAAGACGGGACTTCTAAACCCATCTTCACAGGTGATAATGCCGTAGATAAATTTGAAAACCTTAAATCGGGGATCTATGACCTCGATGGGGTACCGACTAAACATTACCTGAAGGAAGAAATAAAAGCACTATTGCCACAATACCAATTGCAGGTAAAAGAAGTTGAAAAAATAGAATATACCTGGGATACGGAATTTGAATCACCTCCGTCCTGGCTGCAATCTCCCCGGCCCTGGGACTGGATGTTTGTCGCAAAGAAAAAAACAGCAAAGGCTCAATAAATCCTGTTATCCTCATGATGGTCAATCAGCCGTTGGGCCATCGTATCATCAAACACATCCGATTTACTGGCGATCACCATCCTTAATAGGTCATGAATCGTGATCACACCTTCAAAATGCTTATCAGCATAGGCCAGCAGGTACCTTGTCCTGTAAGTGTCAATTTTATTCATACATTGTTCTACCGTATCATGTACATCAATGACCGGCAGATCGGTTGACATCACTTCTGCAACCTTTGTCGTATTGCTGGCCCTGCCCTTCAGGATTACATTGCGTGTATAATCCCTTTCACTGAAAATACCCTTAAACTGGTCTCCATCCATCACAACGAGATAACTCAGGTTGACGGCGTTTAATGATTGCAATGCTTCGTATACCAGGGCATCCGGTGATATGAAATTATAAGGCCTGTTTTTTCTCTCCAGAACTTCTTTTACTGTTTTCATCTTAAAAATATTATACTCACTAAGTTCGCATTAATTATTCAAAGTCGGGTAATGGCATCCTATAAAGCAAGGATCTTATTCAATTCCTCCCCGGAGATATCCAGTAAATGCACGGACGGTAACCGCTTTGTTAGTTCTTTCCAGTTTGAATTCGCCTTAAAGATTTTTTTGAACATGGGGATTGCCTTTTCAAATTCCTTATTATTTGCCAAAGTAATGGCCGTCCAGTATTGCATCTCCAGGTTATCCGGGAACATTTTCATGGCAGCATCATATTCGCGCATGGCATCCTGCATATCATTTTTCTCTACGGCAAGATCACCTTTATTCATGTGTTCATACGCCAAATGAACGTTATAGAGGCGTCTCAGTTCCCGGATCGGCTGCTGGTTATCATCAACCCTCAGATCAACCCATCTTTCCTCCCAGGGCCTGCCTGCTGATCGGGCGGGAACAACAATAATGGCTGCCGACTGACGCCCCCTGATATCTCCCCCGGCAGTTTGTCCTGCTTCCAGCGCTGAAATGATCCTATCCGCAAATGGTTTATCCCCATTTTTATTATAGGCCTTATACATGGAGGCACAGACCTGGTCGCCCAGCATCATATTGGCCTGTACCGAAAACTGGTCACCCTTTAAATGACAGGCATACTGGATACAGCCCTTACCGGTAAAGGTCGCCACATGACCAAAGGTATCCACGATAGCGACCTGCCTGACTTCCCTACCCGCATCATCTGATAATAAACTATCCAATGCCTGTTGAGCGGTTAATCCCGCCCGCAGCAGGTTGAGCCCACGGATGCCAAATGATTTATTGACAAAAGACTGGGTGGCAACAGCCCCCACTCCTGCTTCGGCCCAGCTGACCGTTGTACCTACGGAAAACCAGTGGCTTTGAACGGCCACAGCCATCTGGCCGGTTGCCGGATCCCGGGCTACGATGGAAAAAGTATGGGCCAGCGGATTATCTGTTGCATACACCTGTGCAAAAAGACCCTTGTACAGAAAGAAACTGGTAATAACGATTACGATTTTTTTCATGTGATTTATTTATTTACATACAGGATTCCGTCTTTCATCACAAGTTTCACATTCCGCACCGCTGCAATATTTTTTCCGGGGTCTCCGCTTACTACTACTATATCAGCCAAAAGACCAGCTCTGATCCTTCCCAACTGATCGGCAATATCAAAAACATCTGCATTGACCGAGGTGGCCGAACGCAGTACGGCCAGGGGCTGCATCCCATACTCCACCATGGCTTCCATTTCCCGGGCATTATCACCATGTGTAAAAACTCCCACATCACCCCCAAAACAGATGGTGACGCCTGCTGATAAAGCCCACTGGAAGGATTGTCTTTTACTTTTCATCTTTTCGGTTTCGGGATCCCTGCCTTTTTGCCAGCCTTTATACTCCTGAACAGCGATCCCTGCTGAAATCGTTGGGCATAACGCTACATTTTTTTCTTTCATCAGGTCAAATATGGCCTGGGTACCGTCGTCACCATGTTCAATGGTTCTCACACCGGCCAGGATCGCCCTCCGCATGCCCTCTTCAGTGGAAGCATGGGCCACTACATAACGTCCACTGCTCACCGTTACATCAACCACCTTTTTTAATTCATCAAGGGTAAAAGTTGGTTCAGCTTTATTGTCAGGGCCCCAGCGGTAATCGGCATATATCTTGATCAGGTCAGCACCTTTTCCGATCTGTGTCCTCACTTCTCTGATGATCCCATCTACCCCATCGGCTTCAGCTGCACCTTTTATCGTCTCGAGCCCGGGAGACAGCACTTTTGGACCATAGCTACCTGTTGCGACGATGGCCCTTGTAGCCACCAGCATCCTGGGCCCCGGAACAACTCCTTTTTCAATCGCCTTCTTGAGACCGACATCATCATACCCTGCTCCCTCCGTACCCAGGTCCCTGACCGTGGTAAACCCGGCCATCAAAGTGTTTTTTGCGTGGTTCACAGCCCTGGCTGTTCTTTCGGCCCTGGATTCCTTCAGGACCTGGTCGTCCCAGGAAGTTTCATTATAGGGATGCAAAAAAAGATGACTATGCCCCTCAATGAAACCCGGTAAAAGCGTGCATCCTTTCAAACCGATGATGGTTGTACCGGCAGGTACACTCGTTATAAGACCCGCCTCAATTATTTTGTTTCCCCGCACCAGTACCGACCAGCCTTCGTGCATTGTTTCCCCATCAAAAACCCGGTCGGGTTTGAGCCAATAGCTTCCGACAGGGCTTGGAGATTGTGCATTTGATAAAAAACTGGTGAAAATCAAGGCAATAAAAAGCAGACGCATAATTATACTTTAATTACCCCAAACATACTGAAAAATAAAACTGCTTTCTTTAACAAGTGTTCGCAAAAACATATCAGTTATTATCATACATTCGTATAAAATCATTAGCCACCATGGACCTTCACAAGCTATTTGAACAAGCCGTATCTGAAAGCAAGAACCTGACGGAACGACCCAGTAATGAAACAATGCTTTTACTCTATTCTCTTTACAAACAGGCGACAGAAGGTGATGTCAATACTGAACCACCCAATCCATTCGATTTTGTCGCAAAAGCCAAATTTGATGCCTGGTCCAATTTAAAAGGCAAACCCAAAGAAGAAGCGATGAAAGAATATGTAAACCTTATGGACAAACTCCAGGCTTACACCAGTTAATCGCTGATATAACGGTTATAGATTTCGAAAAACATACTTCCCACATTCTTAAAAGAATACTTTTCCGTAGTATCGGCAATTTGTTGCCGGTTGAAACTGGCTTTATTGGCATGAAATGCTATGATGGCTGCTGCGAGTGCGGAGGGGTCATTGGGTTTCACCTTAATTCCGTTCAGTCCAGGTACAACCAGTTCTTCCATCAGTTTTGTATCGGGAACGATTACAGGAATGCCACAGGCATTGGCCTCGATGATGACACATCCGAAAGTTTCATACCGGGAGTACAGGACCAGTGCATCCGTTTGCTGCAACAGTTTTGAAAGCCGTTGCTGGGGCATCTCGCCCTGTATCCTAACGAGGTCTTGAATGCCTGTTTGCCGAATGTATTCAGAGATTTCGGCAGTTACAGGGCCAATGAGATCCAGTGTAAAGTCAATTCCCTGTTCCTTCAGTTTTCCCAGTGCGGCAAAAAGGCTTTCAGGATCTTTCTGGTACTGAAGGGTTGAAATATGAATCAGCCGGAGAACGCGGTCCTCCCCTTTCTTTTCTGCGGGAAAAAAAAGTTGGTGATCGACGACATTGGGCACTACCTCAAAGTTGATATGGGGCCAATGTTGTTTCATCGCTTTGCCCAGGTATTTTGACACGGGCAAAACCAACGAAACGTGGTCCATGATCTTTGAGAAAAGCATTTGTTCAGCAAAGGAAAGGTCAAAAAGACTGGGTCTTGCCTCTGGTAAATGGATGGTCCACTGCTCCGTCAAAAGAAAGGGTATCCCAAATTTTTTTTCAATCCACCGGGCAATCAGACCCGCCTTGTAAATAATATGCACATGTACCAGTTCCGGAAAGCCCTTCTCCCGGAACAATTTCCGGATGTATTTCCGGTAGATCCAGGCATAGCGCACCTGCGACAGGAAACGGTCGGCAAAAGCCCAGGGAATATCGGGACTGGCATAATAGATGATCGTTTCCGTGAGGTTCTCTCCTTTTTTTTCATGGACCCTGACTGACCGGGTCATCTTCTTTTTTTTGTCCCGGATGATATGGAAAACACAGACAGGCGCAAAAGCAGCAACAGCCCGGGCATGCCTTTGTACAAAATCCCCGTCATAGGGGGTGATTTCATTCGGATACCAGGAAGGAAGCCATAGGATATACTGGGGAGATTTGATCAATATTGTATCTTTTTTAATTGTTGAATATCGCTGGTCCTGACCATAAATAAATTTTTTACCGGGATCCCTGCTATTCGGGAAAACATAAAAATATTAAAAATTGTGGCCAAACCATATGCAATCGTATTGGAAACGGCCGCTCCTTGTATCCCCCAACGAGGAATCAATAAAAAATCGGCAGTAATAATAACCAGGAAACAAAGTAAAGAACCATAGAAGTTGACCAGCAATCGTCTTTTTGCAGAAAAAAATGCAGCCAGCAGCAGGGTAATGGAAAAAGATAAGTAGCCGGGCAACATCAACAGCAGCGAGGGTAAACCCGAAGCATAATCCGGAATAAAATAAAAGTACAGGGTACAGGAGACCCCGATTAAGCCAACCAAAATGATCAGATTCACAATATTCAGAACCCTTATCAGCCTCACCAGGCCCAGGGCATCAAATCCCTTTTGTGCAGCAACAATTGCCGGGATCAATACTGCAGCCAGGATATTGGGTATGATCCATAATAGTTGGGCCAACCGGACAGCCTGGGCATAAATCCCGATATCAGAGATCTGCCCAAAATATCCGATAAACCAGAAATCAACCCGGTAGGCCAGGAATTGAATGGCATTGGTGACAAATACCAGAAAGGAGAAGTGCAGGAAAGAACGTAAATCATTCCTGTTGAGGGATGAAAACCCAACCCGGTTCTTTCCATGAAAAGCTATGGCCAGCACAAGTGACTGGATCGTTATCATGGAACAAAAAAATACAATCGGTTTGATATGCCCGGGAGGATCAAAAAAGTAAAGGGAAACCAACATCAAAAAAAATACAGCAGCAACGATACTCAATACCTTATTGCAAAATGATTGCTGATGTCTTGCATAAAACAAAGAAGTATATTTTTCTGTAAACACGATTCCTGTGAAATACAAAAATTCTATGAAAAAAAAGCCGTTGCCCTGCTTTCCGCTTAAAACCAATTTACCGCTAATTGTATAATAGGCAGCCGCCAGTACCAGAAAAAGGGCCACCTGTACCATACCTGTAAAAAAAGCAATTGAAAATGATTTGTGTTTATTGAATTGGTCATCCGAACCATGATAGACCAGGGCGGCATCTGTACCAAACCCGATGATGATATGAATAACGGCAGCATTGACAATCATCAGGGACAATATACCAAAGGTAGCAGGGCCGGCGAGGGCAGCTATCAGCAACCCTACCCCAAAATTAAATCCCATAAAAAATAACCGGAAAACTCCGCCCCTGAAAATTTGCCGCATACAGCAAACATAACTATTAGTCAAGAATTTAATAACAGGTTATCAAATAGAGGAAGAATTTAAATACCTGATTTTACAGAAGATTTGAATAAATTACGATACTATAATAATTGCAACCATGGCACTTTTTCGCCGGAATATCAATCTTAATTCAGACAATTCAACGGGCTTTGGCACCAGCAGTGATGCCAGCGGCAGCCGGTTTTACCGTAAAGACGGGACCGCCAATGTGGTGAAAAAAGGGCTTACTGTATTTGAACGTTATAGCTGGTACCATACCATGCTTTCACTCCCCCGTTGGAAATTCTGGCTTATGCTGCTGCTGGTGTATATACTGATCAATCTTTTTTTTGCGGGGGTCTACCTGCTTATCGGGGTCAAGCACCTGGACGGTATGAATGCACGCTCATTCAGCGACCAGTTTGCTGAAGCTTTCTTCTTTAGCACCCAAACATTCACAACAGTTGGATATGGCCGCATCAACCCGGTGGGTCATTGGGCTGGTGTCATTTCATCCCTTGAAGCCTTTGTCGGCCTGCTGAGTTTTGCCCTGGCCACCGGTCTGTTATATGGACGTTTCTCGAGGCCTGTTGCATTTTTAAAATTCAGCGAAATGGCCATCATTGCACCTTATAAGGGCATCACGGCCCTGATGTTCCGGATGGTACCCTTTAAAAACAACCATCTCACCGATGCAGAAGTTAAACTGACCCTTGCCATAAAAATTGAAGAAGAAGGCAACCATGTCAATAAGTTTTACCCCCTCAAGGTAGAGATCGACAAGATCAATGCCCTGGCCTTGAACTGGACTGTCGTCCACCCTATCGATGAAAGAAGTTTTTTATGGCAGCTTAGCCCCAATGACTTAAAGATGGTCGATGCAGAACTGATGATCTTTGTCAAAGCCTTTGACGAAACCTTTTCCAATACAGTAGTGGCCCGGAGTTCCTATACATTCAATGAAATCATATTTGGGAAAAAATTTATCCCCATGTATGGCCCCAGTGAGAACAGACAAACCACCATCCTTGATCTTGACAAACTGAGCGAAACCGTTCCGGTGGAGTTGCCGGTCATCACACCGCCTTCAGCTGTATAAAATCCTGCTTGTTGATATAGAATACATAGAGAAAATAAAGGACCGGGAAGAAACAGGCCAGTTTCAAAAACAGAAAACCGGTAGCCAATCCCAATAAATAGAATAATGCCATGAATATAAAGCCAAAGAACATTTGTACATCTCCGATGGTGCATACTACGTGGAAATAATAAGTATGAACCTGGTGGTACACCAGTTCCAGGGGTTTGGTATAATGGAAGCCATCCGTGATGACGATCTTCGGGTTATTGTTTTCAAAATGGATAACAATCGGGTTGCTGTTGGCAAGGGGATATATTTCTTTCCCGTTCACAATGGCCCTGATCTTCAGAAAGCTCAGTAACATGTGATTCCTTCGGGTAATGACAATATGGTATTTATGCGGGATGTCCTGTTATTTCAATGCCTTGATAATCGTAATAAAATCCTGGGCCACCAGCGATGCTCCGCCTACCAGGCCACCATCCACATCAGGACAGGCAAACAATTCTGCGGCATTACCCGCCTTTACACTACCTCCATATAATATCGGAATGGTATCGGCTGTATCCTGTCCATACTGGCTACTGATTACAGAACGTAAAAAAGCATGAATTTCTTGTGCCTGCTCCGTTGTTGCCGTTTTGCCGGTTCCAATGGCCCAGATGGGTTCATAGGCGATAATGATCGATTGGACCTGCGCAGCAGAAAGGTGAAAAAGGGAATCTTTTAATTGTTGGGCAACATATTCATTTTGTGTTCCGGACTCCCGGATGGATAAAGGTTCACCGCAGCAGAAAATGGGGGTAATAAAATTTTCAAGGCATTGGTCCATTTTGTCTGCCAGCATTGCATGGGTTTCCTGGAAATATTCCCTCCTTTCGCTATGCCCGATCACACAGTATTTAATACCCAGGGACTGGAGCATTTCTGCCGAAATCTCTCCGGTAAAGGCTCCTGATTTTTTATGATGGCAGTTTTGGGCGGCAATAAAAAAATTCTTATCTCTTCCCACTTCGCTTTTTGCCATGGTGAGATAAGGAGCCGGGACTGCAAATATCACCTGCTGATGCGTACTGAGTTCGATTTGTGCTTTGAGTATTTCATCGAGTAATTTTTCCGCTTGTTGATAAGTCAAATTCATTTTCCAGTTGGCTGCGGCAATTTGGTTCCTCATATTAATAGTTAAAAATTTTTATAAATATATTGCAATATCGCTTTTTCATTCTTTGTCACCGTTTGTCCTTTGAGATTTTTCCAGTCTTCCAAATCGGCGATAGCCCTGGATAAGTCATATCGCTGCACGGCATCAAAACCCCAGGAAAATGAAGGTATATATTTAGGGGTAAGACCATTCCCGAAAATATTGCAGCATACACCCACCACGGTTCCGGTATTGACAGATGTATTGATCGCTGTTCTTGAGTAATCACCCATAAACATACCACATTTAGGGCCGGCATTCAATTCGCCTTTTTGCGTCCATACCCTTACGTTACTGGCATTGTTTTTCATATTCGAGTTGGAGGTACCGGCCCCTAAATTGCACCATTCCCCAATCACCGAATCCCCTATATACCCATCATGTGCTTTATTGGAGTAACCAAAAAAGACTGAGTTCTTGATTTCGCCGCCTACCACGCTATATGGGCCGATCGAGGTAGCGCCATATACCCTGGTACCCATTTTCAGCAGGGCCCCTTCACCGACAGACAAGGGTCCCCTAAGCAGGCACCCTTCCATGACTCTTGCTTTTTTCCCGATATAAATGGGTCCGTCTTCGGCATTCAGTACAGCATGTTCCACAACTGCGCCCTTTTCCACAAAAACGGCAGGACGGTTGATCACCCGGTTTGTTTTGGACAAGGGTTGAGATAGGCGGTTTTTGGTGATCCATTGAAAATCCTGCCGGATCCCATAATCATTCAGTTGAAAAATATCCCAGGGGAAACTGATATGCTTTACCTCATCCCTGATCGTTACCGCTTTTGTTACCCTGATCTTATGAGGCTGGGAGATCTGTTTTTTGGTGAAGCGAAAGATAACCCCTGCATTGCCATTGACCGAAATAAACTCCCCATCCTTCAATTTCCTTATGGCCGTTACCAGCCGGTTTGTCGGTAACAGGTTACCGTGGATCATAAAAAACGTCTCCTCTCCAATATTTTCATCCAGGTGAACAGAACGGTCAAGGTCTTTATAATCATCCTCCCATTTATCGGAGGAGGGGGCTTTGAGGATCTTTTCCCATTTTTCCCGAATGGTCATAATACCCACCCTGATATCCTGGATTTGCCGGGTCAGGGAAAACGGGTACAGGTTTTCCGGCTGGCAAAATTCTTCTGTAAAAATGATCCTGGAAGGCATCTGTAAAGCTAAAGGTTTCTGTAAAATAAAAAACCCCTCCGTTAAAACGAAGGGATTTAAAGTATAGCCATGAAAAACAAAAAACTTTCTAGTAACAGAAAATTACTAAATTATTTTTTCTTCTCATATTTCTTCTTGAATTTATCGATACGGCCGGCCGTATCTACCAATACATTTTTACCGGTAAAGAAAGGGTGTGATGTATTGGATATCTCCAGTTTCACCAGCGGGTAGTCATTACCGTCTTCCCATTTCACTGTTTCTTTTGTTTGGGCGGTTGACCGGCTCAGGAAAGAATAACCATTACTCATGTCTTTGAAAACTACAAACCGATAACTATCGGGGTGGATTCCTTTTTTCATAACTTGTTGATTTAAAGGCTGCACGGATTTTGCCGTCCAGATGAATTAATTTTTTGGAGCGGCAAAGTTAGAAAATAGATATCACCTGGCAAAATGGAAAAAAGGCAGAGAAACAGTGGTTAAGAGAGCAGGTATTGGATATACGTTAAAAATGAAAAGCGCCGGGATTTTCAACTGAGTTTCCGCCGAAGCATCTTTTCAGTTTACGATTCCAACGCTTTTCGAGGTTTTAAGTCTTTTGAAGGACCCATCCACCTCCCTGGTTGATTTCCTCCTTTTGAGGGGATTCTTTCATCCAGCGACCAAATTCTACCTTTGACAGTTTCCTTTAGTCTTCATCACACTTCACTTTTCAGCTCCGTATGATTTATGTATTGAAGATACGATTACAGTATACCCGATTCCAAATTTTTCGCCTGTTTGATATGCACCGGTTCTGCACCTGGTTTTGCACCTAAATGCCGGTGTTATTCAGGTTTTGAAGGGGTTTATGAACGCATATTCTCGTATTGGAGAGGAATACCCAGATCCCAGCTCTTGGAAGCCTGGATCACCGTTTGAAGATCATCGATCTTTTTACCGGTAACCCGCACCAGGTCATCATTGATGGAGGCCTGGACCCTGAGCCCGGCATCTTTGATGAGTTTTACGATTTTCTTGGCATCCTCCTGTTTTAAACCATTCCTCACCTGGACCTCCTGCTTCCAAATCTTACCGCTGAGGTATCCTTCTTTTGAATAATCAAAGGCTTCGGGAGCAATACCCTGTTTATGGGCCCGGCTGATCAGGACATCAATCAACTGCCGCATTTTCATATCATCATCGGTTTCAAGATTCAGCTTGAATTCCTTTTTGTTCAGATCGATCACGATATGGCTGCCTTTGAAATCAAAACGATTGGTGATTTCCTTGGTTGTTACATTTACGGCATTATCCAGTGCCTGAGCATCAACCTTACTAACGATATCGAAAGATGGCATAGCAGATTTTTTTACAAATATAAAGATTGCAGCTTATGCCCCTGTCCTGAAAAGGAATGGAAATCTTTTCCTTCCGGTACACCCCATAAAAATACCACCCCGCAAAAGCGGGATGGTATTGACTCTGTGGGAATGGATAATGAGTCTCTTATATTGGGAGTTAATGATTAGTTGCCATCCACTTTCACGCGGTTCTGCTCGGTATCGGCACCACCGATCTTCCTTTTTGGAGCACTTGCGGCTTTTCCCTTGCTAAACCGGTAGCTGAAACCAATCGCAAACTGCCTGGAATCGCGTGTCTGCTGGAAAGCGGCATCGATATTGCTGAACTGGCTGGTTCCTCTGATTTTCTGCGTGTTCAGCAGATCCCGTACAGAAAAGCGGATCGTCCCTTTTTTATTCAGTACCTGCTTGCTCACACCCATATTCATCATACCAAAACCTTTGACTTCAAACACACCTTCCACCATGGGCGTTGTATAGAACCCACTCAGTTCAGCACTCCATCCTCCATCAAATTTGAACTGGTTGGAAATATTGGCCTGACCAGTAGTGGCTCCCAGGGAAATATTGTCGCCATTCACGACACCTTCATAGAGGTTATTGTAGGCATTCAACCACACATTCATGCTCCACCATTTCTTAATGGGTCCGCCACCGGCAACAGATATCCCATACTGGCGCTGACTGGCCACATTCTGCTTCCTGATAAAGGTTTCGTTCTTATCGGTATTCTGTTCCAATACATCTGTAATGATGTCCGTGGTCTTGTTATAATTCAACGTAGTCGTTAAAAATCCTTTATAGGTATGGCTCAGTTCTATATTATGGGCAAACTGCGGCTTGAGGTTAGGATTACCCTGCTCAAAAGTATATTTATCAAGGAACATGATAAAAGGGTTCAGGTCGCTGTAATCGGGGCGATTGATCCTCCTGCCGTAATTGATCACAAAACTGTTCTTATCGTTGACCGTATACTGGATATAGGCTGTCGGGAACAGTTGGGTATACTTCCTGTCAAATTTTTCATTGCTGGTTACCTGGTCACCCTGAGCATGCGTATTCTCCACCCTTAGCCCCAATTGAGCAAACACTTTCTTTGATAAAGGCCTGCTGAAATTGGCATAGGCAGCATTGACATTTTCCTTATAAATAAAATGGTTGCTTCTCCCAAGATCCGGAACCAATACACCATAATTCAGGCTGTCATAGATGGCATTATTATCGGTCTTAACGTAACTGGTTTTCACACCTGCCTCAAATTTTGCCCCGTTCTTCAGGGGTTTGCTGAAATCAGCCTTATAGGAATAGATGCTGATATCCTGGGGCAGATGACCCAGCAGGGTATCGGCTTTGTAGGTCGGCATTCCCACCTGATCATAATAGGCGTTCACCAGGTCCTGTGCATTGGTGCTGGTATAGTTTAAATAGTCTGCATCCATGGTCAGTTCTGTTCCGGTTGAATCAAATACATGACGCATATTGATATTGGAACTGAAATTTTCCCACTTCCTGTTATTGCTGGTACTTGCCTTCGTTTCGCTCAGCAATATATTATTGGGGTCTGATATAAATACATCACTGTGGTTGCCAAAAACGCCTGGATTGTAAAACCCATTCAATACAAAACCCAATGTTGTATTTTTAGAAGCATTATAATCAAGGCCCAGTTTGGCATTATAAGATTTACCGGACTCAATGATCCTTGACTCCTGGTCAAACCGTGACTTTAATTCTTTTGAACTGAACTCAATAAACTTACGCTGTATATCCAGGTTCTGGAAATTTTTGCGGTTACTATAGCCCAGGTTGGTGAAGATATTCACTTTGTTTTTCCTGTAATTAAAATTCACGGATTCTGAAACCTTTGGATACCTTCCCTGGCTCCAGGTAGAAGAAATACTGCCACTGTAACCAAACTGCTTGGTCTTTTTTGTTTTGATATTGATGATACCGGAATTTCCTGCCGCATCATATTTAGCCGGCGGGTTTGTCATCAGCTCAATCTGGTCCAACTGGCTGCTGCTCATATTTTTCAGCATATTCGCCAGATCGGCACCTGACAGGTAGGATGGCCTTCCATCAATATAGACCTGTACACCCTGTTTACCTTTGAGGCTGATATTGCCATCTTTGTCGACCGTTACACCCGGGGATTTTTCGAGCACCTCCAAAGCAGATGTACCCACATTAGAAACAGCAGCTTCCACATTCACCACCATCCGGTCTATCTTTTGCTCGATAAATGGTTTTTTTGATGTGATGGTAACACCCTGTAATGATTTAACTTCCGGGACCAGTTCAATCGTTTTTAGGTCAACATTTTCCCCGGCCTCCGAAATATCAAAATTGGGTGAATACTCTTTTGTGTGACCTATTGCGGTCACACTAACAAGATACTGCCCTTCCGGAATCCCTTCAAACTGGAAATTACCGTCTTTATCAGCCACACTGAGTTTTACGACTGAGGAATCGGCAGCTTTCAATAACATTATTGTAGCCGCTTGTATGGTCTTTTGGTTACCATCCTTAATAACGCCGGAAATCTTTCCGGTTTTCATTTGTCCCTGGCTTGTAAAAGCTAAACTCATTATTACCGCCAGCAAAGTCAAAATCTTTCTCATTTCAATTGATTTTTTATATTTAGTACTAGTTTTTAATTATTACAGTTCAAAGGTAGGTACTATGCATTACCAAGAACATTGTTTTAAATTAAACGGCCTGATTTAATGATAAATGGCCGTTTCTCATGACATAGGTATGACGCGACAGGGAAATGGGGGTTACTGAAAAGAATCCTTTATTGATAAGTGGCTGATATGGAAGATGGATGGCTTTAGCTTAATTTCGTGCCTGATTTTCAACATTATTTATGGAAACGAAGATAGATTTCAGGTCAGATACGGTTACAAAGCCCAGCCCCGGCATGTTAGAGGCCATGATGCAGGCCCCGGTCGGGGACGATGTTTTTGGCGAAGATCCTTCAATCAATGCGCTGGAGAGCCTTGCCGCCTCCTTATTTAGGATGGAAGCCGCTCTTTTTTGTCCTTCGGGCACCATGACCAATCAAATTGCCATCAAATGTCATACACAGCCCGGCGATGAGGTGATTTGTGATGAAAGTGCCCATATTTACCAATATGAGGGTGGAGGAATTGCCTTCAACTCAGGAGCTTCCGTTAAACTATTATATGGTGACCGGGGAAGAATCAATTCCGAAATGGTGAATGCCGCCATAAATGCTGATGACGTCCATAAGGCAAGGACAAGCCTTGTTTGTCTTGAAAATACATCCAACCGCGGCGGGGGCAGTTGCTACGATTTTGAAGCCATCCGGAAAATTAAGGAGGTTTGTGCCAGTCATCAATTGGCACTGCACCTGGATGGGGCCCGGTTATTCAATGCTTTGGTTGCCAAAAGGGAGAAACCCGACCAATACGGAGCTCTTTTTGACAGTATATCGATATGCCTGAGCAAAAGCCTGGGTTGCCCGGTTGGAAGCCTCTTATTGGGTAAATCAGATTTTATCAAAAAAGCACGCCGGATCAGGAAAGTCTTTGGGGGGGGCATGCGCCAGGCAGGATTTTTGGCAGCTGCCGGTATTTATGCCCTGCATAATAATGTATACCGTTTAAAAGAGGACCATACACACGCCCGCCTTATCGGGGAAGCGATAGTCAAAAAAGATTTTGTAAAAGAACTGTTGCCGGTTGAAACCAATATCATCATTTTTGAGCTTGAAGACAATGCTGCCCCTCAGCTGGTTGAAAAACTTAAGGATCATCAGGTGCTGGCCTATGCCATTGCACCGAACCGGGTCAGGCTTGTTGTTCACCTGGATATTACCCCATCCATGGCCGAAAAGACAATTGAGATTATTAATAAATTATAAATCAAGTTTACATGTTTCCCAGGATCAACCCTACTACCACCCCCGCTTGGCATGAATTAAAAAAACATTTCGATGAGCTGCAAACGGTTCATATGCGAGACCTGTTCCGGGATGATCGGCAGCGGTTTTCAAAATTCTCTATGTGTGTAAAGGATATTGTATTTGATTATTCCAAGAACAGGATCACGGAAAAAACGATGGCTCTGTTACAGCAACTGGCCAGGGAATGTAAAGTAAAAGAAGGTATCGACGCCATGTTCAATGGTGACCTGATTAATGAAACAGAACATCGGTCTGTATTACACACAGCCCTGAGAAATTTTTCCAAAGAGCCGGTTTATACCAATGGTGAAAATGTAATGCCCGCAGTCAAAAAAGTATTGAGGCAAATGAAGTCTTTTTGTGCAAAAGTTCATGAGGGTAGCTGGCGGGGGTATACGCATAAAAAAATAAAATATATCGTCAATATTGGAATCGGTGGCAGTGACCTGGGCCCCCTGATGGTGACAGAAGCTTTAAAACCTTATACAGTCAAAGGGATAGAAACCCATTTCGTCAGCAATATAGATGGCACCCATATCGTAGAGACCTTAAAGAAAGTAGACCCTGAAAAAACCCTTTTCCTGATCGCTTCCAAGACTTTTACTACCCAGGAAACCATGACGAATGCTCATACGGCCAGGGAATGGTTCCTGCAAAAAGCCAAAAAAGAAAAATACGTTGCCAAACATTTTGTAGCACTTTCCACGAATGAAAATGAGGTGGTAAGGTTTGGAATCGACAAGGAAAACATGTTCCCGTTCTGGGATTGGGTAGGTGGCCGTTATTCCCTTTGGAGCGCCATCGGATTATCCATCGCCCTCACGATTGGTTATAAAAATTTCGAGGACCTGCTGAAAGGCGCCCATGCGGCTGACAATCATTTCCGCAAAGAAGATTTTGATAAGAATATCCCGGTACTAATGGCACTGATCGGGATCTGGTACAGGGATTTTTTTGGCGCACAGACAGAAGCCATCCTTCCTTATGACCAGTATATGCATCGTTTCCCGGCCTATTTCCAGCAAGGCAATATGGAAAGCAATGGAAAAAGTGTGGACCGGAATGGTGAAGCAGTGAACTATTCCACAGGACCTGTTATATGGGGCGAACCCGGCACCAATGGGCAACATGCATTTTACCAGCTCATCCACCAGGGTACGGTACTCATCCCCTGCGATTTCATAACGCCGGCACAATCGCATAACCCTATCGGTGACCACCACCCTAAATTATTGTCGAATTTCTTTGCCCAGACAGAAGCCCTTATGAACGGAAAGACTGAGCAGGAAGTAGAACAGGAACTGGAGAATGCTGGATTGGGAAATGAGGCAATTGCCCAATTATTGCCCTTTAAAGTGTTTGGCGGTAATAAACCCACCAATTCATTTATCATTAGAAAGATTACCCCCTTTAACCTCGGTCAACTGATTGCCTTATACGAACATAAGATTTTCGTACAGGGTATTATCTGGAATATCTTCAGTTTTGACCAATGGGGTGTTGAACTGGGCAAACAACTGGCCAATAAGATCCTGCCAGAATTGATGGATCCGCAAAAAGTGACCTCACACGATGCTTCGACCAACGGCCTTATCAATGTGTACAAGGAGCTTCGCAGGAAAAAATAATACCCATAAAAAAAAAGTCCCCGGCCGGGGACTTTTTAGGTAATAATATCCGAAAGATTTATTGCTTCACCAGCTTATTGACAAATAATTCACCATCGACTACCGTACGCAGCAGGTACACCCCTTTACTTAAACCTAACCGGGAAACATCGATACTCAATACAGTGGCCGACCCGTAGGTACCCTCATAGACCCTGGCACCGGAAACGTTCAACAATTCCACCCGTATGTCCCGGAGGGGTTGCCTGGCCAAACGCAGGTTGATCTGCGATTGGAAAGGATTTGTCACTAACCACAGATTTTGCGGGATACCGGGATTCCGGATCAATACCGTACGGCTAAAAATAAAGTGTCCGTCAATATCCACCATCCTGAGCCTGTAATAATTATTCTCATTGACATGGGTATCCGTAAAATCATAGTTTAACAGGCGGTTGCTGTTACCGGCAGCACTGACTTTTCCAATCGTAAAGAAGGATGAGCCATCCGTGGATTTTTCCACCAGGAAATAATGGGCATTCTGTTCCGAACCTGTACTCCAGCTTAAGCGGATGTGTTTCCCGGATTTCTGCCCGTCAAAATTGAGGAGGGTCACCGGTAAGGGACTGGTACCGGGGATCCCGGCAGCAAAACCAGAAAAGCCCCCGGTAAACGTATAGGTCAATGTATGATCAGACCCAAAACTTCCCACAGTTGGTGTAACAATGGAAACATTACCCCCTCCTGTTGGATTGCCGGGGGTTACCTGGCTGATCTGGCCATCAACCTTTACCATCTGGATACTACCCCAGGATTGACCGGTTGCCGCCTCCCAGCCCGTTTTTTCAGCATCTGTATAATATAAAGTCAACTGGTAACTATCTGAAACACCCGGGCTATTATTGGTGGGCACTACATGAAATGTTTTTGAAGTAAGGTATTCGGGAATATTATTGTTCCAGAAAGACACGGAAGAAGAACCTGCCCTGTCTACGATTACCTGCGTACAACCATAATCGTAGGAAGAGAGGTTGTGGATCCTTGCTATAATATTTCCGTTTGAATTATAAAAATAAACATCGCTGTTTGGTCCCAGGTTGGCGGTCTTGCTGGCATTCAGCACTGTCTCAACATTATTACCCGCCATTACACCTGTTAACAAGATATCCGGGCGAACAAAACTGGCACCGGCACTTGCATAGACTGCAGCCAGTGAGCACCCGGTTCCTACATTATCCCGGTTCCAGAGACCTTTATCATCAACCGATACATTGGAAGATACAGCATCACCGCTTCCGGAACCTGCAACATTGTCGTAACAGATCTCCACCAGCAGGTTAGAACTGCCGTCCCATGCAAATGGGGTTGACAAACTGATATTATTGATACCGGATACCGTGGAATAATTGGCAGAATAACAGGCGGTAGTTCCGGTTTCAAAAGTACCCGAGAAACTGCTTGTCAGGGTATTCTTTAATGAAATGGTCAGCCCGTTATAGGGGGCTGTGCTGGTTTTGCTTAATACATTGAATCCAACGGTGGTGATATTACCAGCCGACAATCCTGCTGCACTGAGTTCTGATGCGAGATAAATATACTGGCTCCTGGCTTTTGGATAACTGCTTCTGAAAGGCTGGATATATCCTCCTGGATAATCCCCAGTTCCAATGGTTGCAAGCCCTGTACCACCTGATACAGGAGCTGCATCATTATCAGTAATAGTAACATCGTAATATTGCCCGCTGGGTGCTACCGCGGCATTGGTTGCACCCGATAAGCTGAAAGTCAGCCTGAAGGTTTCATCAGCTTCAATATCCTCATCATCATAGATCCTGATACTGATGGTATGCGATGCTGTTGAGCCGTTTGAAAATGTAATAGCTGTAGAAGGAGCGGCAAAATTGCCATTGGTCGTAAAATCAAAATCCTGGCCCTGAGCAGCCGTAGGGCTACCGTTAACACTTACGGTAACATTTGCATCCCCGGTAGGGGCTGCATCAATATTCAGATCGATCGTATAATCTGTATAGCCCCGGCAATCGATAGTGGAGGTAGTTGACTCCGTATTTGTAATATAGGGTGTTGCAAACCGGATATGGGGTGTTAAAGGTATGGTCGTAGTCCACAAGCCTCTTCCATGTGTGGCTGCAGCAACCGTACCATCGCTTTTGCGGTATTGTAGCATATCAGTACGGACCACCGGGAAACCAGAATTTTGCACCCATACGGTTGCGCCTCCATTCAAAGCTGCTGTTTCATAAATTCCCATTTCCGTCGCTAAGATGGCCTGTGTATTATCATCCGGATAGAATAAAGCCCAGCGGACGGGAATATCCGGTAAATTTCCAGTTACATTGGTCCAGCCCGTTCCGCCATTGGTGGTAACCCAAACATGGGTGGCACCATAATTGGAAAAAGTGGCGAGCAGGTTATTATCGTCCGTACCCAGGGCAATACAGGAAACGGTACTGGCCGACATTCCACCTCCGGTAATATCTGAAACAGTGGGAGAGGCAGTATGGGCATCATCAGCCCTGATGATTTTTCCCCCGCTGGTACCAAAAAATACCCGGTTGGAAGTGTAAGGAGAGACCATAATATGTGTTGCCCTGCCGCCTGCAAAAGCCGCAACCGATACAGGGGTAAAGGTTGAACCCGAATGCGGGTTATCCCATCTGACATACTGTCCTGCGGGTCCGGAGGTATACATGATATTATTGTAATCATCAAAATCAGTCGGGTTAATAAAAATGGCATTGGTACCCGAAGCCGTATAGTTGACTGCCGACCAACTGGCACCGCTATTCGTACTCCTTCTGTATTGGCCATAAACATATGCCCCGTACTGGTACTGGGGTTCATCCTGGTCGATATGGGTAAAGGCACCGTCGCCCCCAACCACTTCCACACTGCTGCCCAGTCCGGCACTGGAAAGCTGGTGTGTACCGTTATCCTGTGCTCCTGCCAAAAAATAATTGGTGGAACTGGGATGAATGGCGCAGGAATAAAATTGTTTTAGCCGTAAACCGATGTTCCGGTCAGCAAAACTGAGACCCCCATCTGCAGAATAAAAAATACCGCCATCGCTGACTGCCAGCACCTGGTTGCCATTCCAAATGGAAGCCTGGTGATCCGCATGAATATAGTTGGAGGAACCGGGAACACCCGTAACCCAAATGGAATTGACCGACCAATTGGCTCCGCCATCCGTACTGAGATAACTGTTTAGCCCCCCTACCATGACTTTATTGGGGTTTGCAGGGTCCACGGCAATTGACAAACAATACCAGCCCTGGCCGCTGCTCAGGGGTGTTGATCCTGTTGTGGGTGGCGTACTGACCGTATTCGCCCAGTGATCTCCCCCATCTGTCGATTTCCAGATTTGGGAGGTCTCAAAACTGGCATCAGCATTCAGAGCATATAAGGTATTTCCGGCTGTTGCAATATCAACATTATATTGTACAGGCGAAAACGAAGTTGTTGCAGCATTCCAGGTCCCGGCAGTCACGGTTGAAGGATTGTCGGTATACCGGTATCCGGCAGATCCAACTGCCGTATTATAATACCCGCAGGTAATATGCATCCTTCCGGTACTGCTGATTTCCATTTCTGAAACCCTATTACTCAAACCAGTAGGTGTGATATTTGTCCAGTTGGTACCCCCGTCAACAGAACGCTGTATGCCTGCCCCACTGCCAATAGTGGCGACATAAACATTACCGGATGCATCACAAAGGATTTTTGAAACATTCCAGAAACCCGTTGTAGAACCCAGCAGGGACCAGGAAACTCCGTGATCGGTACTTTTCCAAATTCCCCCTCCCCTTACGGCATCGACATTAAAGGCTTTTTCACCGGTTCCGAAATACATAATATTTGTATTGGAAGGATCCTGGCAAATACTACCGACTGCAAGATTGCCGAAAAAATCATTCACAGGAGTCCAGGTAGCGGGCGCAGCAGAAATATCGTTGGTCTTCCATAAACCACCATCAACCCCACCCACCCATACGGTATGGTTGGACAGATCGGCCAGATCGACCCATACTGCGCGGATACGGCCACTGGTAACCCCGTTTCCGGGCCGGCCATTTCCATTACTGGGCCCTACAGCATCGGAATTGGGTCCTCTTTCCGTCCAGCTTAAGGCTCCGGTCCTGGCATTGCCCTGCATTCTTCTGGTACGAAGCAAGTCTTCATAAGCAGTAATCAATCTGGATTGTGGAATAAATCCAAGGGAAATATCTTTTGTACGTTCAAATTCCATTTCCTGTGCGGCCCTGATACCGTCTTCTTCATCTGCATCTTCGGCTGTTGATACAAAGGAAATATCTGATTGGAGCTTCACACTTTTTTTAAGCTGAAAAACAAGCATGGCAAGCAGGGAAACAAAAAGTGAGGAAAGGATTATTGATTTTTTCACAAAGGGTTGGTTTTGTTAACAACAAAATATAAAAAAAGCCCCAAAAAGGGGCTTTAAACAGTTATTTTTTTAGTTACCATTTGTCAACTTCTTCGCTGGCAGCATTATCCGAATCTGCAGGCGCCTCGGGTGTTGTGTCGATTGTAGCTTCATCAGCAGGTGCATCATCCGCAACAGCCGAAGCAGATTCATCCAATGAAACCGTACCATTTCCTGCATAACCGTTATCACCATTTTCACCATTTTCAGGGTTATCATGGTTAAAAGCATCAAAATCAAAGTCAGGCATCAATTCTGTTTTTACATAATCGACAGCCTCACCGAGCGCCTTGATAAACTTGTTAAAATCTTCCTTATACAAAAAGATCTTATGACGATCATACCCATTATCATTAAACCTTTTCCGGCTTTCAGTGATGGTCAGGTAATAATCATTACCTCTTGTAGAACGAACATCAAAAAAATAGGTCCTTCTTTTTCCAGCACGAATCCTTTTGCTGTAAATACTTTCCATTTTGTTGTCATTATTTTCGTACGCCACAGTTTTATTTTTTTACAGTTTAACAATCACGTTTTAACAAGAAGTCACAAATATAATTATGTTTTCGAAACAGCCAAATTTGATAAAAGAATTTGAATATGAAGATATTAGGCAAAAAATCAGGGCATTTCCTGTTCATTATCCTGCTGTCGGGCATAAATTTCAGCATAATATCCATCTTTTTCCAATAATTCCTGATGGGTGCCCTCTTCAATGATATGCCCGTCGTCGAGTACAATAATTTTATCAAAATTAAAGTGGGCAAAGATCCGGTGCGTGATGATAATGGCAGTCTTATTTTCCAGATATGCATAAAGATTACTAATTATCTCCTTTTCAGTTTTAGCATCTACGGCACTCAGGCAATCATCAAAAATCATAAGCGCTGGTTTTTTTATCAGGGCCCTTGCAATGGATACTCTTTGTTTTTGGCCGCCGCTCAATGTCACACCCCTTTCCCCTACCAGGGTTTCATAGCCGTCAGAGAAACCCATGATATCCTGATGTACACTGGCCTGCCGGGCTGCATTTTCAACAGCTTCCTGGTCGGCATCTGCCACGCCAAAGCGGATATTATTGGCCACAGAATCACTAAAAAGAAATACATCCTGCGGCACATAACTTATTTGTTCCCGGAGGCTTTTGAGGTCCATTGTTTTCAGTTCAACTTCATCCAGGGTTATTTTACCATTTGTAGGATCATACATTCTGAGCAGTAACTGGGCGACGGTCGATTTACCGCTGCCTGTTTTCCCCACAATTGCAATTTTCTGACCTTTTTTGATGGATAGGTTAAACTGATGCAAGGCCCTGATACCCGTATGCGGATAGATAAAATCAACCGCTTCGAACCTGATATTGCCCTCTATCCTGTGTTGAACGGCCTTTTCTGGATTCCTGATGGCAGGTTCGGTATTCAGGAATTCATTCAACCGCTTTTGAGAGGCCGCGGCTCTTTGTATCATACTGGCCGTCCATCCGATTGCGCTTACCGGAAAAGTGAGCATATTGATATACACCACAAATTCAACAATAGCCGGAAGATCTATACCCCCGGTTCCCCGGATATAATACAGGCCCCCGATCATGATCGTGAGCAGGGTGCTCAGCCCGATGAGGAGGGTGATGGAAGGGAAATACAGGGCCTCCACTTTTGCCAGCCCAATCGCGTTTTTTTTGTATGCCTCGCTGTTTTTATCAAAATAACCCAGCATGGCCTTTTCCTGGACATAGGATTTGATGACCCTGATGCCGGAATAGGATTCCTGCGCATTGGTGGTAAGGCTGGCCAGCAATGATTGTATTTTTTCACTCTTCCTGTTGATCACTGTATTGACAAAATAAATGGTAATGGCCAGGATGGGCAGGGGGGCCAGTACATAGAGGGTTAACTCGGGGTCCCGTTTGAACATAAAGAAAACACTCAGCGATATCAGTGCAATAAGATTGATCAGGTACATGATAGCAGGTCCAGTGTACATCCTGACCCTGCTCACATCTTCCGCCATCCGGCTCATCAGGTCGCCGGTACTGTGTGTTTTGAAAAATGCTGTATCCAGTTGCTGGTAATGATAAAAGACCTCGTTTTTCTGATCATATTCAATCAGGCGGCTCATCACAATGATCGTTTGCCGCATCAGGAACATGAAAAAGCCACGCAGCAACGCCAAGACCAGGATGGTGATCCCACAAAGGATGATCACTTTATAGATATTTGCCACGCCAGCATATCGATTTTCCACCCAACTGATGAAATGCTGTACCAGGTAATCATATTTTTTTTCCCTGGAAGGGGTTTGGTAGCCCGGAAAACCCCTTTGAACAAAAGAGATGATAAAACCCATGACCTGCGGAGCCAGTACCGCAAAATAGTTGGACACAATGACGAAGATGGCACCTATACCCAGCCGAAAGCGGTATTTCCATAAGTATTTATTGAGGGCCTTCAGTTGCTTCATGGATTGCAAATGTAACATGAACCCGAATTAGTACGGCATCCCTGTATGAGAACTATCCTATTTTAACAGATAATCCCGAACAAGTATTGCAGGTTTCAATAGGGTTAAGGGAAACACCAACAGGTCGTTGCCGGAAAAGTCCGGTCCACAAAAAGCCGTGTCCCTTTTGTTGTCCACTATGTTGAAGAATTTTCTTCAAAAACGGAGGCTGCCAAAAGAGAATATTTCTTCAAACAAATTGACGGTTATCATTTCCTGAAATCCTCAGGAATTATATGAAAAACCGGCATAATTGATTTTGTTGATTAATTACCCAAGCCTATTTTTGCGCCGGAGAGATGGCAGAGCGGTCGAATGCGGCGGTCTTGCCCCAACGGGATCCCTTCGGGAAAAACCGTTGACTGTCACAGGTCCGGGTCTTCGAATTTTCTTCTCTTGCCCTACTACACTTATATCCTCAAAAGTTTAAAAGACGGAGGCTACTATTTCGGGCATACCAAAAACCTGGACATCCGTTTGAAACAGCACAATGCCGGAAAAGTCCGGTCCACAAAAAGCCGTATCCCTTTTGTTGTCCACTATGTTGAAGAATTTTCTTCAAAAACGGAAGCAGCCAAAAGGGAATATTTCTTCAAACAAATTGACGGTTATCATTTCCTGAAATCCTCAGGAATTATATGAAAAACCGGCATAATTGATTTTGTTGATTAAATACCCAAGCCTATTTTTGCGCCGGAGAGATGGCAGAGCGGTCGAATGCGGCGGTCTTGCCCCAGCGGGATCCCT
>WGMO01000020.1 GCA_016125075.1 Terrimonas sp. | reverse complement strand
GAGCTCATATCGACGGGGAGGTTTGGCACCTCGATGTCGGTTCGTCACATCCTGGGGCTGGAGAAGGTCCCAAGGGTTCGGCTGTTCGCCGATTAAAGTGGCACGTGAACTGGGTTCAGAACGTCGCAAGACAGTTCGGTCCCTATCTGTGGTGGGCGTCAGGAGATTGAGAGGACATGACCTTAGTACGAGAGGACCGGGTCGTACGTACCGCTGGTGTATCAGTTGTGCCGCCAGGCGCAGTGCTGAGTAGCTATGTACGGACAGGATAAACGCTGAAAGCATCTAAGCGTGAAACCTTCCTCAAGATGAGTCTCCTTTTAAGGGCCGTCAAAGACTATGACGTTGATAGGCTATAGGTGTAAAGCTGGTGACAGCAAAGCCGAGTAGTACTAATTGCCCGTACGCTTTAATTTTTTTTAATTAGGTATTCTTCTAACAATCCCAATATGACATTATTAAGTTCCAACATAATACAAATCAAATCCCAATCCGGATCGCTGGGGTTTGCTGTCTGGAATTTTGATCTCCTTATGGTGGTTTTGCCGAGGGTGTTCACCTCTTCCCATACCGAACAGAGAAGTTAAGTCCCTCATGGCCGATGGTACTGCACAACAATGCGGGAGAGTAGGTAGCTGCCATATTTATTAAGCCCCCCGATTTTTTCGGGGGGCTTTTTTTTGCACATCCCATTCCCCCATCCAACTTCTTACCCGGTAAATTGTTTATAACCCAATGGCTACCCCTGTTAATATCGTTTGGCTGCGACGCGACCTTCGCCTTCATGACAATGCTGCATTGTTTCAGGCCCTGCAGGAAGGCAATCCAGTTGTCCCCGTCTTCATCTTCGACCGCAATATCCTCGACGAACTGGATGATAAATCGGATAAAAGGGTCCAGTTTATCCATCAGGCCCTCCAGGAGATCCAGCAGCAACTTATGACCCTGGGCTCCACCCTCGATGTTCGCTATGGCAAACCGGAATCGATCTGGCCTGCCTTACTGAAAGAATATGCGGTAAAAAATGTGTATGCCAATCACGACTATGAACCCTATGCGAAAAACAGGGACGAAAAAATTAAAAAGCTTTTGGCAGCATCAGGCAGAGGATTTCATACGTATAAAGACCAGGTGATTTTTGAAAAATCCGAAGTGGTGAAAGAGGATGGTAAACCCTACACGGTCTTCACCCCCTATTCGAAAAAATGGAAATCATTATTGAGGGCTGGTCACACAGCTGCCTTTCCGACCGAACAATATTTTTCCCGGTTCTTTAAGCAGGATGCGCTGCCGCTGCCATCGCTTGGATCCATGGGCTTTCAAGAAACGGATACCCGTTTCCCCGATAAGGAATGGAAAAAAGAAGTAGTGTTGCATTACCAGCAACAAAGGGATTTTCCGGCGGTCAGGGGAACGTCAAGACTCAGTGTGCATCTTCGCTTCGGCACCATCAGTATCCGGGAACTGGCAAGGGAAACCATAAAATTAAGCGAGTCCTTTCTGAATGAACTGATCTGGCGGGATTTTTATCACATGATACTCTGGCATTTTCCGCATGTCGTGCATAACTCCTTTAAGCCGGCCTATGATAAGATTCAATGGAGAAATAATGAAAAGGAATTTGCCGCCTGGTGCGCTGGGAAAACGGGCTATCCCATCGTGGATGCCGGTATGCGCGAATTGAACCAAACCGGTTTTATGCATAACCGGGTCAGGATGATCGTGGCCTCCTTTCTTACCAAGCACCTGCTCATCGACTGGCGCTGGGGGGAAGCTTATTTCGCCAAAAAACTGCTTGATTTTGACCTGGCCGCCAATAACGGCGGATGGCAGTGGGCAGCAGGAAGCGGATGTGATGCTGCACCTTATTTCCGCGTATTCAACCCTTACCTGCAGACCGAGAAATTTGATCCGGATTTACAATATATCCGTCAATGGGTACCTGAATTTGAAGAACTCACCTATCCGCAGCCCATCGTCGATCATGTTGTTGCACGTAAAAGATGCCTGGAAGTCTATGCCCGGGCTTTGAAAGATTAACCGGGAAAAAGGTCTTCCGGTAAACCAGGTCCTTCTTTCCCATTTAGGGAATTGAAAATATCAAATAGCTTTTCTACGGCTTTTTTACCGGCCTGCCCCATTTGCAGGGAATAATCGTTTACATAGAGGTCGATATGCTGCCGCATCACCTGTTCATTCATGTCCTGTGCATGGTCTTTTACAAAGTCGGCCATCAAAGGATAATGATGCTCAAAAGCATAAGCAATACTTTGCTGTATGAGCCGGTCTACCTGGAAGACCAGCTGCTTATCAAAGTTTTTCTTTACGATGATGCCACCCAATGGGATCGGCACCCCTGTCACTTCTTCCCAGTAGGTTCCGAGGTCCATGATTTTTTTCAAACCCTTATCCTGGTAGGTGAACCTGTTTTCATGAATGATGACACCCAGGCCGGCTTCCCCTTGCAAAACGGCATCTTCGATCCCGGAAAAGATCATGAATTTTTTTTGCCGGGCTTCCGGAAAGGCTAGTGAAAATAATAAATGTGCGGTTGTGTTTTTTCCCGGAATGGCAATCAAGGCATCGTTGATATCTTTTTCATCAACCGGTTCTTTGCTGATGAGCAGGGGGCCCACCCCCTTTCCTAGCGCTCCTCCGCTGTTCAGTAAATAATAACGGCTGGCTATGGTGGGTAAAACCCCGTAACTGATCTTGGAAACATCGAGTTTTCCCTGGAGGGCCCACTCGTTCAGCGTTTGCACATCTTCCATCCGCAGGTCAAATTCCAGGCCTTCTGTATCGATCTTATTATTGACGAGGGCGTCAAAAATAAAGGTATCATTCGGACAGGGAGAAAATCCAAGCGTAAGTTTCATAAGTTCTCGAATAATCTTTTTAATTCATTGTTCAGGTTCATGATGGAGTCGGCCATATTCCATTTTTTCTTGTTGCGCTCTCCGATATAATTCGAAACACTTCTCAACTGTAAAAACGGCACCTGCTCCATCAGGCAGCTGAAATGCAATGCAGCTCCTTCCATGGATTCTACCACCGGATTGAAATGACCGCGATAAAACTCAATTATATTCCTGGCCGTGGTGATCTGGTTGACGGAGATTCCTTTGACAGACCTAAGTTTTATTCTTTTCAGCATGGCCTTGTCGGGGTTGACTAACCATCCGTTTTTATAAGGATATTGGTTATGCGGAACCAGTTTCAGGTCAAATAATGTTTTTAACCTGCTTAATTCCACCACACTCTGGTCGGCCACGGTGTCCTGTTTGACCGATACGACATCCCCCAAAGGAATATTTTTATCAAAACATCCACTCACGCCTGCCTGGATAACAATATCGGGTTTCCGATGGTTTAGCTGCCGGGTCAGATGATAGGTTGTTGAAGTAAGGCCAATACCTGTGATTAATATATCTAGATGAAAATCAATATGGTTCAGTTTTTCACTATCCCGGTAATAGTCGATGAAAGGTTTAATTTCCTTTGCAGTAGCGGCAACAAGCAGACAGTTCATAGTTTTATATAATAAGGCAAATGTCGCAATTATGCATTAATCATCGGCAAACGTTAACTTTGCCCCGCTTTAAACGGCCAATTGCAAATGGTATACCTCACAAGAATAGAGCATTTTAATGCGGCACATAAACTGTATAACCCAACCTGGAGCAGGGAGAAGAATGAAGAGGTTTTCGGGAAATGTGCCAACGAAAACTGGCATGGACATAATTTTGAGTTATGGGTGACCATCAAAGGGGCCCCCGACCCGGATACAGGCTTCATCTTTGATGCCAAGAAATTGAGTAAGATCATCAATGAAAAGGTAATTGACAAGCTTGACCATCGGAACCTGAACCTCGACGTTGATTTTATGAAAGGGAAAATGTGTTCCATCGAAAACCTGGTGATGGGTATCTGGAAAGAACTGGAACCCCATTTACCTCCCGCCGTTTCACTGCATTGCCTGAAGCTGATCGAAACGTCCAGGATATATGTTGAGTATTTCGGGGATTAATGTCCTGCAGAACATTTTTTCCGGGTTTCTGTTGTTCTTGTCAACTTTATGACATTCCCTGTGTAATTAATATGCTTATTTAGTACATTCAGTTATGGGAGAAAGAGTAGCCGTATTCAGAAAAGAAGAATTCAACGCCGCCCACCGGCTCAATAACCCGGATTGGGATGATGCCACGAATCAGCAGGTTTTCGGAAAGTGTAATTTGCCCCATTACCATGGACATAACTATGAGTTGATCGTAAAAGTGGTTGGAGAGCCTGACCCCCGCACCGGGTATGTAATGGATATGAAAATACTATCAGACCTGGTGAAAAAAGAGGTGACTGAACGGTTTGACCATAAAAACCTGAACCTGGATACCGAAGAATTTAAGACGCTGAATCCGACGGCCGAAAATATTGTTATCGTAATCTATAAATTGTTGCGGCCGCATATCGATAAAGACAAGGACCTGCAAATCCGGTTGTATGAAACACCCAGGAACTTTGTTGAGTACCCGGTTCACTAAAAAACAGTAGCATTATTATGGCATATAAGAAGACAGAAATCTATGACGAGCAATCCACCACAGGGTTGATGAAAAATTATGAAGATATCCTTGGTTTGCTGGGAGAGGACCCGGAAAGGGAAGGGTTGAAAAAAACACCGGAACGGCTGGCAAAAGCCATGCAATATCTTACACAGGGTTACCAGATGGATGCAAATGCCATCATTAACTCTGCAAAATTTCATGAAGAGGTGAGTGAGATGGTGATTGTAAAGGATATTGAATTGTACAGCATGTGCGAACACCATATGCTGCCTTTTTTTGGAAAGGCGCATATCGCTTATATCCCCAATGGCTGGATCACCGGTTTGAGCAAGATGGCCAGGGTAGTGGACGTATATGCCCGCCGCCTGCAGGTACAGGAACGGCTCACCGTACAGATCATGAATGCTATCAGGGATACCCTGAACCCCCTGGGGGTAGCCGTGGTCATCGAAGCCAAGCATCTCTGTATGATGATGCGGGGGGTTCAAAAACAAAACTCCGTAACGACCACTTCGGCGTTTGACGGGGAATTCCAAAAAAACAGCACCCGGAGCGAGTTCCTGAAATTGATCAGCACGGATTTACATTAAACGTTATATTTGCAGATGAAAAGGTTTGGTTGATTTTGTTCAATCAAACTTTTTTTATGTGGGGGGATAAATTATCACTTATGAAACAGGCATTTGTTTTTCCCGGTCAGGGTTCACAATTTCCGGGTATGGGAAAAGCGCATTATGAGAATAGTGCTTTTGCAAAAAAATTATTTGAACAGGCCAATGAAATATTGGGGTTCCGTATTTCAGATATCATGTTTACCGGGACTGATGAAGATCTGCGACAAACAAAGGTTACGCAACCGGCCGTCTTCCTCCATTCCGTTATCGCATTTAAGACCATCGATGGCAACAAACCGGAGATGGTAGCCGGTCACTCCCTGGGTGAATTTTCAGCCCTTGTGGCAAATGGTGTTTTAAGTTTTGAGGATGCCCTGCAATTGGTTTCCATCCGGGCACAGGCTATGCAAAAAGCCTGTGAAGCACAGCCATCCACCATGGCAGCAGTGCTGGCATTATCCGATGAAAAAGTGGAGGAGATCTGTGCTGCTGTGCAAAATGAGACTGGGGAGATCGTGGTACCGGCCAATTATAATTGTCCCGGTCAACTGGTCATCAGCGGATCAGTACGCGGCGTTGAAACCGCCTGTGAAAAGATGAAAGAAGCAGGTGCTAAAAGGGCATTGATCCTGCCGGTGGGAGGCGCTTTTCACTCGCCCCTGATGGCGCCCGCCAAAAAAGAACTGGCTGCAGCCATTGAGGCAACCACTTTTTATAACCCCACCTGTCCGGTTTATCAGAATGTGGTGGCCAAACCGGTGATGGATAAAGAGGAGATCAAGGAAAACCTGGTGGAGCAGCTAACCGGCGCCGTTAGGTGGACGCAAACCATCCATTCGATGATCCAGAACGGGGCTGGCAAATTTGTGGAAGTGGGACCGGGAAAGGTATTACAGGGACTGATCCAGAAAGTAAGCAAAGAAGTAGAAGTGAGCGGTGTAAACTGATCACAACATATATTAGTAAAGGGCCCCGATCGGGGCCCTTTTTTTAAACATTGATGGAACAATTCACCCATTCAGGATCAAAATCGGCATCATATTTTTTATAAAAATGAATAGCAGGTTCATTCCATTCCAGCACCTGCCAGGTAATGCCCGCAAATCGCTTTTCTCTGGCTTCCTGGATGAGCCGGTCAAACAATTGCTTCCCCAATCCTTTTCCGCGCATCGCTTCAGTTACAATAATGTCTTCTAGGTACATCCTCTGGCCCTTCCAGGTTGAATAGCGGATATAATAAAGTGCGAAACCTTCAATCTTTCCATCGACTTCGGCGCAAAAAGCCCACCATAGGGGTTTGTCACCAAATCCGCTTTCTGCAAAATGTGCCAGGGATACGGTCACCTGCTCCGGTGCTTTTTCATAAACAGCCAGTTCTTTGATGAGTTCCAGTAATCTTGGGCAATCTTCTTTTTCGGCTTTTCTGATGACGACTTTCATTTCACTTTTTTGGCTTTAAAGGTTCCGTTGGGCTGGATAAGGCTGACATTGGTCACGACTCCATTATCATCCACGTCAAATAATGCACTATATCCTTCCAGGACCTTGAGCTGAAATTTATTTTTATCGATGGGCACCAGTTCATATTCGGGTTGGCCTTCCACAAATGCATAGAGTGTCTTCTCTCCTTTAATATAAAATTTGATCACCCTGCCTGGTGCCAGTTCATATTCTCCTATATATTTTACCAGTTCCTCCTTGGTGATATCCGAAGGTTTGGGTGTTCTTTTAAATTCAATATCCTTCAGTCCGGGTTGTAAGGGCAGGGCGATCATATTGATTTCGCCAGCCGCATTCATGCTATACTGTACTTTCAGGTATTCCTTTTCCGTGGTATCAATGCCTTCCTTTTTATCGATGGGTAAGGCTTCAAAAACATCATAATGGAAATGCCTTAGCCACGCATCACCGGTTGGCGTGACCATGATTAATGAGTCATTACGCAGGACCACTTCAAATCTTCCATACCCGGGGTTGGAAAATAATCCTTCATAATCTTTCAGTTCATGGGAGGGATGGGTATCGGGTACTTTATTGGAGCTGACATTTTTTTCTGCTTCCTTGGCGGCCTTTTTTGCCTTTTCCTCTGCATCGTTAGCTCTTTTATTCCAGTCAATGACCGGGATGTTCAGTAAACGGTCGGCTATCATATTCCTGACGATACCTGTTACCGAAGAACCGTTCTGGTTGGTGAGCACAATGATGCCAATGCTGTCGGAGGGAAAGAAACTGGTGCTGGCCGAAAATCCATCGATATTACCGCCATGCTCAACCCGGTAATGCCCGCGATAGGACATGAGCATCCAGCCAAATCCATAATTGGAGAAATAGGCATCGGGAATTTCTTTATCCGGAAGGGCGGCGCCTATCACCATTTGGGAACTCATGGCTTCTTTGGTATAAGCTGCGGGTAAAATCTCTTTATCATTGAATTTACCTCCATTGATCCAAAGCGTTACCCATTTGGCCATATCCATTACATTGCTGTTGATACTGCCCGCCGGACCCATGGCATTTATTTCATAATAATCGGTCTTTTTGATGATGCTGTCTTTATACAACAAATAGCCCAGGGCCGCATCCTTATTTTTTTCGAGGTCATGCACAGAGAAATTTGAGTTGTTCATGCCCAGCGGTGTAAATATTTTTTCCCGCACATTCTCTTCCCATGTTTTTCCCGTCAGTTTTTCAGCAATCATTCCCTGTACGAGGAACATGAAATTATTATATTGCCAGGTTTGCCTGACCGGTGCGGTTGGTTCAAAATACTGGATACGTTCTAACAGGCTATCCCTGGAAGCGGTTTTGAAGAGATACCAGGAATAATCGTGACGGGGTAAGCCTGTCCTGTGGCACATCATATCCCGTACAGTGATCATATCATTCATCTCGTTATTATAAAAATGCAGGGCCGGCAGGTAATTTCTTGCGGGTTTATCATAATCGATCTTGCCCTCCTTGTTCAATAATCCGATCAGGGAAGCGGTGAACGCCTTGGTACAGGAACCAATCGCAAAAAGCGTATTCGGTGTTACCGGCAATTTGTTCTCCACATCCCGGTATCCAAATCCTTTTGCATAAATGACTTCTCCCTTGCGTACAACGGCAACGGCAAAACCCGCTGCTTTCCGGTCTTTTAAAACCTGTTCAAACTGAACATCCAGTCCGGCAAAGGGGTCAGTGGGTTTGTTCTTTTTCTTTTGTGCATACCCGGTCATGCTGACCAAAAGAAAAATAAAGGCGAGGAGTTGTTTCATGGCAGTTGGGTTTATTTTTTTTAATAATAGTCATTAGTCGTACGAAGAAAAAAAAAATTACAGTGCCTGTTCCAGGTCAGCAAGGATATCGTCAATATTTTCTATACCCACATTCATCCTGATCAGTCCGTCTGTAATTCCGTATTGCTCTTTTGCTTCCCTGGGCACACTATAATGTGTCATGGAAGCAGGATGGCATAAAAGGGTATCCACGGTTCCAAGGGAAACGGTCCGGATACACATTTTCAGTTTATTCATGAAGTCGATACCGCCCTGCATTCCCTTTTTCAATTCAAAACTCAGCATGGCACCCGGATGGCGCATTTGTTTGCCGGCCACTGCATGGTCGGGGTGGGAGGCCAATCCTGTGTAGTTCACTTTTTTTACGGCATCCTGTTTTTCAAGGAAACGTGCCACTTCCAAAGCGTTGCTGCAATGACGGTCCATTCTTATTTCAAGGGTCTTAATACCCTGTGTCAGTAAGAAAGCATCAAAGGGGTTGGCATTGCCCCCGAGTAAACGATGGGTCTTAGTGATAGGCCCCTTCATCCTGTCAATATCTTTTCCCAGCAAAATTCCCCCGATAGCTGTTCCATGTCCATTCAGGAATTTTGTGGTGGAATGAACAACAAAATCAACATCATACCGGAATGGTTGCTGAAGATAGGGCGTGGCAAAAGTATTGTCGCAGGCTACGATCTTATGATATTTTTTGGCCAGTTCGCTGATGGCCTGGATATCGACACATTGGATGGTGGGGTTGGCAGGTGTTTCAAGGTAAACCATCCTGATACCAGGTTCATTTTTCAGGACCGTTTCAGCATAGTCAGGGTTACGCAGGTCAGCGATGATGGCTTCAATACCCAGGGCAGGAAGAATCTTATTCATCAATTCTTCTGAACCGCCATACAATGAATAATGAGTCAGGATATTATCGCCAGATTGCAGGGTGCCCAGTATCAGGGTGGTGATGGCTGCCATGCCGGATGCATGTAAGATCCCTTTAACAGTTAAAGGAAGACCAAAGGTCTCCAGTGCTGCAATCTTTGCTTCTGCTTCGTTGATAGTGGGATTTCCCCAGCGGCTGTAAATATAGCCCTCTTCCTGCCCGCTGAATCGCCGCATGCCCTGTTCTGCAGAATCAAAAACATAGGTACTGCTTGCATAGATCGGTACGAGGTGAGCGTCATTCGGGTCTTTTTTATCTCCGCTGTGCACAGCGGCTGAGCCAAATCCTTTGAGGGGGAAATTTTTATCCATCTTTACAGTTGACAGTTCGATAATTTGAAGCCAAATGTAACCGTTTTATTGCTTACGGGAGAAGGGTAGATGGAGAAGTGGAAAAACTACCGCGAGGAATTGCTGTGTTTTGATTGCGGGTCGTTATAAATCCACAAAGTAAATCCGAAAGCAAAGGCAATGGAGATGATCACAAAATTCCAGATGTCCTTTTCCTTCAGATCATCAAAAAAAGCGGTAAACCCTTTTGCATTAAACAACACACCCAGCAAAAAACAAAGAAAAAAATTCAACAGGGAGAAAAGGAATACTCTGATCCAGAATTTTCCTTTTGTCAGTAATTTCATAGTACAGAATTTTTAAACATCCCTGTTCTTATGAACAGGGATATTAAAATTAACAGGAAAAAACTTACTAAATAAAGATATCAGGTTAATTTATCGTTTTATTATCCGGGAGGCTTAACTGTTGTAAGCCCATTTCAATAATGTTGCTCCCCAGGTAAATCCACCCCCAAATGCTGCCAGTACAATATTGTCGCCTTTTTTTAACTGTTTTTCCCATTCCCAAAGACAAAGCGGAATGGTTGCCGCCGTCGTATTTCCGTATTTCTGTATATTAATCATCACTTTTTCTTTGGGTAATCCCATCCGGTTGGCGGTGGCATCAATGATCCTGAGGTTGGCCTGGTGAGGTACCAGCCAGGCAATATCCTCGCCAGTCAGTTTGTTCTTCTCCAGCAATTCTGCACTCACATCCGCCATGCCTTTCACAGCAAATTTGAAAACAGCCTGTCCTTCCTGGTAAATGAAATGTTCTTTATTGGCAACTGTTTCATTGGAGGCTGGCCTTAAAGATCCACCGGCCTTCATGTGCAGGAACTGGCAACCGCTTCCATCACTTTTCAGGATACTGTCCTGCACACCCAACCCTTCTTCATTGGGTTCAAGCAAAACGGCAGCTGCACCATCACCAAAAATGATGCAGGTCGCACGGTCTGTATAATCTACAATGGCACTCATTTTATCAGCACCGCAAACCACAACCTTTTTGTATCGTCCGCTTTCAATAAAAGAAGCGCCCAGGGTCAGGGAATACAGAAAGCCCGAACAGGCGGCAGACACATCAAATCCAAATGCATTTTTTGCGCCCAGTTTATCGGCCGCTATATTGGCGGTGGCAGGGAATACCATATCCGGGGTTACGGTTCCAACAATCAGGCAATCGATTTCTTCAGGGCTGATCCCTCTTTTCTCACAAAGCTGTTTTACCGCCGGTACCACCATATCGGATGTAGCCAGCCCTTTGCCTTTTAAGATCCTTCTTTCTTCGATACCGGTTCGGGATCTGATCCATTCATCATTGGTATCTACCATTTTTTCCAGGTCAAAATTGGTTAACCTGTCTTCGGGTACAAAACCTCCTACTGCTGTAATAGCTGCTGTTATTTTTCGACGCATGCAAAAAAATTGAGGCACGAAGATACGATTTGCCCTAATTATTCAACCTACATTAGTAATCAGCGTTTTAGGTTTGATCTTTTACCTTATTTTCGCATTTATGATTGCATTTCTCAAAGGGAAATTTGTTTTAAAAACCCCGGCATTGGTCTATGTAGATGTTCAAGGGGTTGGTTACGAGGTACAAATCAGTTTGCATACCTATGCCAGGATTCAGGATGCGGAGGAGGGATTATTATATACCTGCCTGCTCATCAGGGAGGATGCCCATATCTTATATGGTTTTTATGATACGGCAGAAAAAGAAATGTTTTTGCACCTGATCAGTGTTTCGGGCGTCGGGGCCTCCACAGCCAGGATGATGCTCTCCTATATGAAACCCAATGAGTTGGCAAATGCCATCATCCAGGCAGATACCAGGACACTTGAAAACATCAAAGGCATCGGTAAAAAATCGGCCGAAAGAATTGTCGTGGAATTGAAGGATAAATTGGCAAAAAATCCCGTGGAAACAAATAATTCAGCGCTGAAACACAATACTTTGCATGCAGATGCGTTAAATGCTTTAATTGCGCTTGGCATTGGCAGAAACCCTGCCGATCAGGCAGTTCAAAAAGTAATAAAATCTGAACCCTCAACAACCTCCCTCGAAGAGGTCATTAAGAAAGCATTAAAAAACCTGTAAGCTTATCGATCGAAAATTCTACCTAACTAATTGTTGAGAAACAGACTTGAATTACCGAACTGCCAAAATACTCCGTACACTGGTTTTGTTGCCATTTGCCATGGTCTGCGTACTACAGGCAAATGCCCGGTATGATCATGCTGATTCCTCTTCCTTTGATCATTTTATTTTTCAACCTTCTGATACCAACCATTACCCGCTGAATGACAGACGGGCCGACCCCTATTCTTCCCCTTCGAGAAATGCTTTTGATTTAAAGGACACGGCTTTTGTGAAGAGGAGCATTGAATATGATCCCCTTACAAAACAGTATTATATCATTGAAAAGATCGGTGACAAATATTATCGGACACCGATGACCTTTTCGATGAACGAGTTTCTCGATTTACAGGGTAAAAAAGACGAAAAGGATTATTTCCGGAAAAGGGCTAACCTGCTGAGTGATCTTAACCGGCGTGATTATAAACCCAAGTTCAAATTTGTAAGCGAATGGGTGAACAGGATTGTCGGGAACGGTAAGGTAGAGATTAAGCCAAATGGTTATGTGGATATCATGGCGGGTTACCAGGGGCAGAAAATCAATAACCCCACGCTTCCAGAAAGGGCCAGGAACAACGGTGGGTTTGATTTCAATATGAATTCCCAGTTACAGGTGGATGGAAATATCGGCGACAAACTGAAACTACCAATTAATTATAACACGCTGGCTAATTTCAATTTTGAGAACCAGTTAAAACTGGATTATAAGGGCGGGGCAGATGAGATCCTGAAACAATTTCAACTGGGTAATGTCAGCTTCAGTTCGAAAGGGACATTGATTCCTTCAGCACAGGAGCTGTTTGGTATCAAGGCACAGTTGCAGTTTGGTAAACTCTTTGTAACGGCAGTGATGGCAAACCAGCGGTCCCAGCGACAATCTCTGGGTCTTCAGGGTGGGGCATCCATCCAGCCCTTCAGCATCAAAGCTGATGAGTATGAGGAAAACAGGCATTTCCTTATGTCGCAGTATTTCAGGAATAATTATAATACTGCCATGGCAAAACTGCCGGTGGTCAATTCCCGGATACAGATTCTGCGGGTAGAGGCCTGGGTAACCAACCGAACCGGTGCCACCACAGAAACAAGGGATGTGGTGGGTTTGATGGATCTGGGGGAGAACCAGCCCTTCAACCCGTTGATAACCGGATCCGGAAACCCCCTTCCGAAAAATGACGCGAATGACCTCTATGCCACTTTACTGAATACACCGAATGCCAGGAGTTCAACCAATGTGCAATCCGTATTGACGGGTTTGGGGTTCAGGCCGGTGCAGGATTTCGAAAAAACTTTTGCCCGGAAACTGCAACCGACCGATTATTATTTTAATCCCCAGATCGGGTTTATTTCCCTCAACCAGCAACTCCAGCCCGACGAGGTATTGGCAGTAGCCTTTCAATATACCTATAACGGCCAGGTGTACCAGGTGGGAGAGTTTTCAACCGATGTGCCACCCGATTCATCGGCCAATACACAGCCAGTCTTGTTTTTGAAACTCTTAAAAGCCACATCCCAAAGGACCAACCTTCCTTTATGGAACCTGATGATGAAGAATGTGTATTCTGTCGGTTTCGGGCAACTGGAAAGACAGGATTTTGATCTTAAAATCTATTACGAAGAACCCAGCCTGGGTGAAAAACAATACCTGCCCCCCGATGATGTGTCGGACCCCAACAATAAAGGGAAGCCCCTGCTTTCCCTGCTGAACCTTGACCGGCTCAATAATCAGAACGACCCCCAGCCCGACGGCAAGTTCGATTATATTGAAGGGTTTACCGTCATCTCTTCACAAAGCAGGATCATATTTCCCGTACTGGAACCTTTTGGTAAGGACCTGGAATATGTGTATGCCACACAGGCGCTGAAAGATAAATATATCTACTACCCGTTGTATGATACAATCAAGGCGATTGCCCAGACCTATGCCAACCTGAACAGGTTCAAGATCATCGGTAAGTCTAAATCTGCTTCACAGACCGATTACCAGTTGGGCTTTAATATCCCCCGGGGTTCGGTTACCGTTACAGCTGGCGGACAGGTGCTGCGGGAGAATGTTGATTATGAAATTAACTATGACCTCGGTTCACTCCGGATCATCAACCAGGCCATCATCAATGCCGGTCTCCCGGTGGATGTTCAATATGAGAACAATGCCCTCTTCGGTCTGCAAACCAAGAATTTCATGGCCACGCGTTTTGATTACCTCGTCAATAAAAAATTATCATTGGGAGGAACAATTGTACGGGTTGGGGAACGCCCCTTCTTTATCAAACAAAGTTATGGAGAAGACCCTGTCCGGAATACGATGTACGGACTGGACTTTGATTACAGAAGTGAGATACCCAGGCTTTCCAAGTGGCTGGATAAATTGCCGTTTTATTCCACAAAGGCCATGTCTTCCATTACCGCCTATGGCGAAGCGGCCTGGCTGAAACCCGGACATGCCAAACAAATCGGCAAAGGAGCCAATGGCGTTGTTTATATTGATGATTTTGAAGGCACCCGGAACAGTATCGATTTAAGGTTTCCGATCATTAGCTGGACCCTGGCCTCCACGCCGCAATATGCCGTAGACCAAAACGGGACCGAATTATTTCCGGAAGCCTTACTCAATAACGACCTAACCTATGGTTATAACAGGGCAAAACTGGCCTGGTATAATATCGAAACCGTTTTACAGGAAGCCAGAAACTCCAATAACCCCCTGCAAAAAAATCTTGAAGAGCTGTCAAAACCCGAAGTAAGACAGGTTTTGCAAAAAGAGGTTTTCCCGCAACGTTATAACGATTATGGTCAGGGATTGCTTACGACCTTTGACCTTGCCTATTACCCCAAAGAAAAAGGGCCCTATAATTTTGAATACCGGAATGGAAGGGTTGATGCCAATGGGAACCTTCTCAATCCCAAACAGGCCTGGGGGGGTATCATGCGGAATATTGATCAGACAGATTTTGAAACCGGTAACGTAGAATTTATTGAATTCTGGCTAAAGGATCCCTTTACCAATAAACCCGGCAGCACCGGTGGGCAACTGTATTTTCAGCTGGGCAATATTTCGGAAGACGTATTGAAAGACGGGAAAAGACAATATGAAAACGGTTTGCCGACCGCTGCCAATCCTAATATCCCTGTTGATACAACAGTATGGGGAAAAGTGCCCAAGAACCCAATCCAGGTAACCAATGCTTTCAGCAATGACCCCAATGACCGGCCTTTCCAGGATGTGGGGTATGATGGATTGACAGATACAGACGAGCAAACCAAATTTGCCAATTACCTCGCAAGCCTGCTGGGTAATTTTGGCGCCAATGCCCCGGTATATCAAAATGCTTTGAAGGATCCTTCTGCCGATAATTTCAAAAATTACCGGGATGAAAGCTTCACTTCCAATGATGGTATCCTGGCACGGTACAAGAATATCAATAACCCCCATGGTAATTCGCCGGTCGCATCGGCCAATTCACAATTCATCAATGCATTTACGCTTTATCCCGATCAGGAAGAATTGAATAAGGATAATACCCTGAATGAAAATGAAGAGTATTTCCAATACCGGGTGGATATAAAACCCAATATGCTTTCGGGTTCAAACTTTATCACGGATAAAAGAACTGTGACCGTAGATCTTGTCAATGGCACCAAAAGGGATGAGGATTGGTACCTCTTCCGGATCCCAATAAAAGAATACCAGGATAAAGTGGGGAATATCCCGGATTTCAAATCGATACGATTCATCAGGATGTTCCTTACGGGTTTTGAAGATACAGCGGTGCTCCGGTTTGGTAAACTGGAACTGATCCGGAACCAATGGAGAAAGTTTTCTTACGAGATCGATACCACCGGACAGTATAAAGTGCTTCCTGCAAACGATGCTACGAATGTTGACGTGCTGGCGGTGAACCTGGAGGAAAATGATCAGCGGCAGCCCATTAAATATGTGATACCTCCCGGCATTGAGCGGCAACAACAGCTGAGTAATAACAATGTGCAGTTATTCCTGAATGAACAATCCTTAAGTTTAAAGGTCTGTGAACTGGAACAGGACCAGGCCAGGGGGGTGTTCAAGAATTTTAACCTCGATCTCCGGCAATATGGACGGTTACAGATGTTTGTACACGCTGAAGAAGTGCAGGGCTATCCGCAGTTGAATGACGGGGACCTGAATGCAGTGGTGAGGATCGGAACTGATTTTGTAAGTAATTACTACGAAGTGAAGATCCCGCTTAAGCTTACGCCTTTTGGCGCTACCGATTCATTGGCGATATGGCCGGAAGAAAATAACCTTGATTTTGATATACCGGAACTCACGAACCTGAAATTGAAAAGGGACAAAAGCGGCACTTCCGTGTCTAATTATTATTCGGATACGGTCAATGGTAAAACCTTTGGCATCATCGGTAATCCAAGCCTTGGTGAGGTGAGGGGCATGTTACTGGGTGTGCAGAATGCAAAACGTGAAAATGTATGTACCGAAGTATGGTTTAATGAGCTGCGATTATCCAAACTTGATGAAAAAGGAGGATGGGCCGCAACCGGAAGGGTGGATATTACCCTGGCGGACCTGGGCAACCTGAGTTTTTCAGGAACGGCGAAAAGCGCAGGTTTTGGAACGATTGAACAAAAAGTGAATGAGCGAAGCCGGGAGGATTTCCGACAGTTTGATGTATCGACCAATCTCGACCTTGGTAAATTATTACCCAGGCAGGCAGCGATACAAATTCCGGTGTATGCCAGTATCAGCAAAACCACTCATACTCCTCAATATGATCCCTATGCGCTGGACCTGACATTAAAACAAGTGCTGGCAAATAACCCACAGGATAAGCAGGACTCTATAAAAAACAATGCAGCAGATATCACCACCATCAAGACCATCAACTTTACCAATGTTAAGAAGAACAGGACTGGGGATAAGAACCCGCATTTATGGGATATCTCCAATCTTGATTTCAATTTTTCCCATACCTCAACAGTTTCACATAACCCGCTGATCGAAAATGAAGAGATCAGGCGGACCAGGGGAGCCATCGCCTACAATTTTGCGCCAAAGCCCAAAACGGTTGAGCCTTTCAGGAAATTGATCAAATCGAAATCCAAATGGTTTAGCCTGGTGAAGGATTTTAATTTTAACCTGGCTCCTTCGCAGATTTCGGTCAAAGGAGATGTCTTTCGGCAGTTTGGTGCCTTACGTCCCCGTAATGTCGGTGGCGGGCCCTACAAAGTGCCAGAAACTTATGATAAGTATTTCACTTTCGACAGGTTTTATATACTCCGCTGGGACCTCACTAAATCCCTGAACCTTGATTTCAGTGCTACGAATAATGCCAGGATTGACGAACCCGAGGGCAGGATCGATACCAGGACCAAGAAGGATTCGGTAAGAAAGAACTTCTTTGATGGCGGCAGGAATACGCGTTATCATCATGAAGCCACCCTGTCTTATACCGTGCCTTTCAATAAATTCCCTTTACTTGACTGGACAACCATGCGACTGAGTTACAAAGCACAGTATGACTGGATCGGCGCGTCTTTACTGGCAAGGGAGCAGGGGAATACGATCACAAACGGTCAGACCAAAAACCTGACCAGTGAATTGAAGTTTGAAGAACTCTATAATAAATCCAAGTTCCTGCGCAAGATCAATTCGAATGGAACGGCCCCTCCGGTCAATAATGATCCCCAGGTGTCAGTTTTTACCAAGCAACTGGACAGTCTGAATAAAATTATAGATTCGAATAAGGTATCCAAAAAGGAAAAAAAGAAACTCAGGCGGAAAGCCAGGAAACTCCAGAAACAGATTCGCAGGCTCACGAAACAGCCGGGCGACCCCTCGGGACTTCTTAAAGGTGCGATGAAACTGGCTACCTCCCTGAAACAGGTGCAGGTTCAGTTTACTGAAAATGCAGGAACGGAATTACCGGGATACCTGGACAGTACAGTATTACTGGGACAGAACTGGAGAGGGCTGAACCCCGGGTTTGGTTTTGCATTTGGGAAACAACCGGATACCACCTGGATCAATAAGGCGGGTAATAAAAACCTGCTGACCCGTGATCCGATTTTTAATGCCCTGATCCAGCAACGCTATGATCAGCACCTGGGCATCACCGCTCAGGTAAGACCGATCCGCGACCTGAATATTGACCTCAGCCTGAAAAAGGATTTCAGTAAGAATTATTCCGAATTATACAAGGACACATCTTCCAACAGTTCTGATCAGCTACGAAGGTATAACCCTTATGCAACCGGGGGATTCAGTATCAGTTATATCTCCTACCAGACCCTGTTCACCAAGTTTGACCCGAATATATTATCCGAAACCTTCAAGCAGTTTGAGGCCAACCGGCTAATCATGTCGGCAAAGCTTAAAAACCTTAACCCCTATGCGGCCGGAAGCACCCAAAATCCGGATGGATATTATGAGGGTTATGGCCGCTATGCACAGGAAGTGCTGATACCATCCTTTCTCGGTGCCTATACGAAAAAGGACCCTTTAAGTATCAACCTGATCAAGAACAGTAATGGAAACCTAAAAAGTAACCCGTTTAAAGGGTTGCTGCCCAAACCGAACTGGAATATTACCTACAATGGGTTGAGCAGGATACCGGGGCTGGATAAGATTTTCACAAATGTTACGATCCGCCATGGTTATAACAGCACCCTCAGCATGAATAATTTTGCCTCGGCATTATTCTTTAAAGATCCGTTCCGGTATGGATTCCCCGAATTTGTGGATACACTGACCGGGAACTATATTCCTTTTTTCCTGGTGCCGAATATCACCATCAGTGAGGAATTCGGTCCATTGATCTCTGTTGATATGACTTTCTCCAACCAGCTCAATGCAAGATTTGAAGTGAGAAAATCAAGACAGCTGAGCCTGAGCCTTATCGATTACCAGTTGGCGGAACAGCGGTCAACCGAATTGACCATTGGGGCCGACTGGAGAAAAAGAGGCATGCCGCTGATTAAAAAGATCGGAAAGATGAAACTGGATAATGATGTTACGTTTAAACTCGATATCGGAATCCGGGATGATGCTACGGCCAACAGCAAGCTTGACCAGAATACAGCATTTGGCACAGCGGGTCAGAAAGTGATAAGGATCAACCCCACGATCGATTATGTGGTGAACAGCCGGGTCAGGGCCACTTTATATTTTGAACAGACCCGGAATATTCCCAAGATTGCTACCAGTGCACCGGTTACCAATACGAGGGCGGGTCTGCAATTAAGAATTTCCCTGAATCAATAAGGCAAAAAAATACCGCCTGCAGGGCGGATAACTTTTTGAAGGGTAAGCTGCGGATCAGTTCGTGTTGCCAGTTTTCTTAAACATCATCACATACCCGCATAGGTTTTTCTTTTTCTCTTTGTTTACCTGCACCGGTTTTATCATATGGAATTCAGAGAATTTGGGTTGGTACGCATAGGAGATGACATTCCCGTCAACATCTCCCCATCTTTTTTGCTGAAATACCACCATCCGTTCATTCCAGTCATACATCCTTACCTCATATAACCTTGATGTATACTCGCCAATAAACACAAACTGGTACCAGCTGCCTTCATTTAAAGGTACAATGACCGGTAATTCATACTCACTTTCCATGGTGATGGCAGCCTCTTTCAACAGCAGGAAGCCATCTGCAGCATAAAGTTTTTTGATACTGTCGACTTGTGAAATGATCCGGCTATCGCAATTGCCATAATGGGTTACCTGTACGGCCTGTGTTTGTGCGGAAAGCAGCGATGCAAAAAACAGGAATGGTATGAGCAGGTACGGCTTTGTCATAGTGGTCTTTAAACGGAATTGGAATATCCTCATAAATATAGCCGATAATCTCATGAATATTGAAATTTTTGAACAGGAATATGGACATGAAAGTATATTTCCCTAGGGCTACTACGCATTATGATTCAAGGGGTGATGGAGGGACAGGATCCTGAATAAGGATTAGTAAGAAAGGAATATTTTTTTACATTGTCAAGAGCAGACCGGTATTATCCCTTTTTGAAAGTATAGAAAGAATTGGCCTGGCTGGTACAGGTGATCACGAGGTCATTGATACAGACATGTTCCGGAAGCGTGGTGCAGAAAAATGCTACCTGGGCAATATCCGCTGCCGATAAGGGCTGATAGCCATCATATACTTTTTTGGCGGTTTCTTCATCCCCTTTAAACCGGATAATTGAAAATTCGGTTTCAGCTGCACCGGGATGTATAACCGTAACCTTAATATTGTCTTTCAGCAGGTCGATGCGCATCGCTTTTGAAATGGCGTCCACGGCATGTTTGGACGCACAATAGATATTTCCTTTTTCATACACTTCCTTTCCGGCCGTGGAACCAATATTGATGATATGCCCTTTTTTGTTTTTTTGCATGAAAGGGATGACCGCTTTTGAGACGTAGAGGAGTCCTTTCACATTGGTATCGATCATGACATTCCAGTCTTCGATTGAAGCTTCATCAAAATAATCCCGCCCCAGGGCTAAACCTGCATTGTTGACCAGGATGTCGATTTGCTGCCATGCTGCGGGTAAATGATGGATGGAGGCATATACTTTTTCCTGTTGCTGCACATCAAAGGGGAGCAGGTAAACAGCGATGTTAAATCGATTTTCCAGCTCATTGCCCAACTCTTGCAGGCGGTCTTCTCTCCTCCCATTCAAAATGAGATCATATCCGCCTTCGGCGAATTTTTCTGCTATGGCCTTTCCAAAACCTGAACTGGCGCCGGTAATAAATACGATTTTTGACATGGCTTGATTTTAGGTCCTAACAGGTGGGAAGATAATAAGTTTATCTTTTATGTTGCGGATATTTCCGGCTTATCTTATCAGGGTTACAGTTCCTTTCTGGAAAAATGTTTTTCCAAGGTAATCAATTCCTTTCACCAGCCATACGAATGTATTGGTGCCCTGTTCCTGGCCGCCAATTTTCCCATCCCATCCCTGTTCGTTCACTGTCGTACTGAAAACAAGTTGCCCCCAGCGGTTATAGATCCTGAAATATTCGATTTTTTGTATCCCCACCGCTATGGGTCTTACTACATCATTGAGTCCATCGCCGTTTGGAGTAAAAGCAGTGGGAACAAAGATTTGGGGTGTAACCTTATAAATTTTGACCAGCAGGGTAGCAGAGTCCGTACAACCGGCTTCGTCGGTGACACGAACCCAATACCGGATACTATCCAGGCTTCCATCATGAAGGGCAACGGGGTTGAATATATTCGGGTTATTTAAACCGGTAGGGGGATACCAGGAGTAAGATTCACCACCACTGCCTGCCAGCTGTAACGGCTGACCCACTACAATGGATGTGTCACGCCAGGCAAAGGCATTGACTTTTGGCAGCATAACAACCATCACTGTATCACGTCCGGGTTTGGGACATCCCAGGTTTTCAAAAGAGGTTAGTATATAACTCGCGGTAGCAGGGGGGCTCGCAATAGGGTTTAATATGGAGGTACTGCTCAGGGTAAGCCCGGGCGACCAGTTAAAAATGGCGCCGGGGTTGACGGCACCCTGCAGTTGCGCGGTTGTTCTGTAACAAATGGTGGTATCGTTTCCGGCATTGGAGTATGGATAGGGCACAACAACAATATTCACCGAACTGGTGGCATTGCATTTTCCAATGGTGGCGGTTACCTGGTATAAAGTTGTGATATCCGGCCGTGCAATTGGATTTTGTGCGGTGGGATCATCCAGCGAGGCGGCAGGTGTCCAGTTAAACTGCAGGCCATCGGTCTGGGCGAATAATTGCACCGGGTCCGTTGCACAAATAGTGGTATCACCCCGGAGACTCAGCGTAACGAAATCGACCACTCTCACCCGCACGGTATCATCATTCAAACAGCCATTGTCATCGAGATTGACATGGTACACCGTAGTGACTTTCGGAAATACCGTGGGGGTTGAAGAATTTGCATTAATGATATTATAGTTCGGTCCCCAGCTAAATACTCCTCCACCCGGCGCAGAGGCGGGTATTTGTAAAGAATCAATGCTGCAAATCAGCGTGTCATGGAAGGGAAGGTCAATAGGTGGTTTATCGATGATGGTAATATCGTGGGTAACCGTATCAATACAACCCTTACTGCTTTCAACAATCAGGGTAGCGGACTTTGTACCCATGGTTGGGTAGGTATAGATTGGGTTTTGGATGATGGACGTGTCGTTGGAAGCGGAGACCTGACCAAAATCCCAACGCCATTTGCTGATCACACCGTAACGGGTACTGGAGGTATCGGTAAACTGGGTCGGTTTCCCGAAGCAAATACCGCTGATGATAAACCCGGGATAATAGCCGGGGTAAACGGCCACCTGTGTTGTGGCCGAATCAGAACAGGGATCACCACCATTGACAATTAATTTAACGGAGTATAATCCTGTATCCGGGAATGTGAAAGTCGGTTTTTCAAGGTTTGAAGTATCATTGGCCACCGCAGCGACACCAAAATCCCAATGCCAGGAATGAATCAGGGCACTGGGTGTCTGATTTTCAAAAGAAACAGTAAAGCCATCACAGGAAGAAATCTTCAATGGTAACTGGGCAGCAATAAAATCGCAATTGCCTACTTTTAAAATAAAGTCTTTTCTATGTGTATTAAAAACAATACCGTTTCTCCACTCATTGACACAAACCGCAATCACATACGATCCCGCAGCCGGGGCGATCCCGGTAATGATGCCTGTTATAGGATTAATGGAAACACCATTACCCAAAGGTTTAACTGCACTAAAGCCGTTGCCATATGGAACCGAACTATACGGGGGTGGTGGTGGATTGGTTACTACCGGTAAGCCGGCAGAGCCCCCATCATATGCTTCACAGAATGAATAACTCAAAGAATCCGAATCAGGGTCGACGGCACTAAAATCTAGCGTAAAAATCCTGTTCTGGCAAACCAGTGCTGTATCCTTTACCTGGAATTGCGGGCTGGAGTTATGGGTTACCCCGTTGGAACCTGCGATGCTACCGAGATAAGTAGCACCTACGTTATTGGAAACGCCAAGGTTGGATACAAAATCAACACGGCAACAACGTTGAAACGTAATCCAATAACCCTGTGGTGTGTCTGGTAAGGTAACAATCAGGTAATAAAATCCTATTTGATAACAAACAGTTGGCTCATTGATGATACATTGCAAGGACCCAATGGTTCTTTGTATGGTTTCAATATGATCAAGGTTAGTGCTAAACGGGGAACCCGTAACCGGCGTATTGCCCCCTTTATTGAAGATGGCAATATTTACACTGCCATCCAGTTGCGCACCACTGGATTCACAATCCCTGAAGAGGCGCAGGGTGATCCTGTATTGGCTGGTATTGGGTGACGAACCCGGACCCAGGTACTGATAGTATATCTCTCCTCCGGCAATATGCCTGGCATAAGAGTTTGCATAAACCCCAAGAAACAAGCATACAATTAGGAGATGTTTTTTCATGAATCGTAACTACGGTGTTCTTAATTCCAATTATCCCGCAAAAATTTATCCAGAACCCGGTTACTGTCCTCAGACTCTTCAATCATTCCCATATGTCCGGATTTTTTTAGAATATGAATATACGATAAATACGGCAGATGACTTTGCGCTAAAACCTCTTGTAAAGGAACTGCATTGTCATATTTTCCGGCCAGGAAAAGAACTGGGAATTCACTGTTTTTCAGCACATTAATTCTGTCGGGTCTTTCCATCATGGCTTTGTAGTAAGTAACGAGCGACTCCGCTGAAAAGTTGCTTAATCCTGCTATTTGTTTTTCAACTATTTCGGGATGTTCATCCCTGAATAAGGGAGAAAATAAATTGGGTGTGGTGCTGCGCAGAAATTCGAATGCCCCATATTCCCGGATGAACCGGATTCCTTTTTCCCGGATAGATTTTTTCTCAGCACTATCCGGATAAGCCGTTGAATGAAAGAGTACAAATTTCTCTATCATTTTGGGAAATAACGATACAAAAGCAAGCGCGATATAACCACCCATGCTATGCCCGATCAGGGTACAGGTAAGGATATTTTCATGATCCAGTATCTTTTTTAAAAGGGCGGCCATCCCCTCCATACTCATATCATCGATCATTCCCGATCGGCCGGTTCCCGGTAACAGGGGTACAATGACCTGGAAATCATTTTCCAGCCATGCAATCTGGTGCCGCCAAACCGTATTATCTTCCCCAAACCCGTGAACCAGCATGATGGTCTTACCTTTTCCATGAACCGTATAAAAGATATCGGTCTTTCCTGCCGGGATTTTCTTTTCTTTCATTTTTCTTTTGTTTTGCTGATCAAAAAACTCCTGATCAGGGCTATACCCGCAATCGGCAGCAAAGCGGTGTTGATCGCTTGCGGGAGAAAGAACCAGCTGAGGATCAATAAAAGAGAAATAATTGCAATGATCCTGAAATAAAACCTTACCCATTGCCTGCGCCCGGAAACAAAGAAGGCCATGATACTGTGCGAGGGAATCGCCCAGATTAAGTTCATATTGTTTTTGCACATGGCATGGTCGGTATCTGTCCACATGAATACCAGCAATAGCCCGATACCTCCGCAAATAAAAAAAAAGAGGGCGTCAAAAACCCTTAACACTCCTGCATATTTTTTAAATCCTTTACTGCTCAAAAAGGCGATCAGGACAAATAATATTCCGAAAATAATTCCCGGGCTTAAAAGGGGCGTGTGTGTTGGACTGGGCGTGTATGGTAGCAGGACCTGTTTTTTGCTGACCAGCGCTTTATTCCCGATATTGGTGCTGTCGAAGGCTTTCATCAGGTAGTCCGGCAGAAACATGGCTTCCTGATTGGTAACATGCTTATCAAGCGGTGCCCCTAGCAGGATATCAATCCCCAGTTTACTCCAGGATTGTCCTCCCTTATCCAGGTATTCATGGATTAGATTCCGGAAACTGATATTTTTTTCCGGCAGGATATTTTTGGTCTTGAAACTGTCCTGGCAAACCTGCTGAACGATATCCCGTAACCGGGTGGTGCAGTTGTCATAATTGAAATCGTATTTGTAATATTTATTTTCCTCCCTTGCATTATCATATAACGCATATAACAGTTGATCTTTTTCTGCACAGGACAGGTTGAGGACCTGCTCCGTAACCCCCCGGTGAAAATACTGGTATTCAAGCATGAAGTCCTGGAAGGACTCCATGGATACAAAGTATAAAAGTTTACCCCGGATAAATTTTGAATAGAAATCGGGATCGTCGAAATCGAATGTGCCGTAATTGAATACGATATCAGAACCGTTTTGGTGGTTAATGAACCGGATGGCGCTATGCCCAAAACTCGAATAAAGTTCTTCGCCAGGCGTACAGGTCAGCAGGCTGAATTGTAAACCGCAGGAATCTTCCTGGCATTTGGACGAGAAGTTGCCTGCCAGTAACACCAGGACAGTCAGTAAAGATCGTACCACATGTTGCTGCAGTGATTTCAATTACTTTTTTTTGTAAAAGTAATGTGTTAGAAAGAGAATAGAAAGCTATTCAATACTGCCCAATCCGGTTTAACAAAAATAAAGAAGCAACCCCCATGATTGCCTCTTTTAAACGGGTTGCCGAATAGCGTTTATCTCCTGCTGTAGTTGGGAGCTTCTCTTGTGATATCCACATCATGTGCATGGCTTTCCATCATGCCTGCATTGGATATTTTGATGAATTTTGCTTTTTTCAGTTCTTCGAGATTGGCGGCCCCGCAATAACCCATGCCCGCTCTTAATCCTCCTACGTATTGGTAAACGATTTCTTTCAAAGTGCCTTTATAAGCCACCCTTCCCTCGATGCCTTCCGGTACAAATTTCTTAATATCATCCTCTACATCCTGGAAATACCTGTCGCTGCTGCCGGTTGCCATGGCACCCAGTGATCCCATACCCCGGTAGGATTTGAATTTTCTTCCCTCGTAAATAATCGTCTCCCCCGGGCTTTCTTCTGTTCCTGCAAATACACTTCCCATCATCACACAATCGGCTCCGGCAGCCAGGGCTTTTACCATGTCACCTGTATAACGTATACCCCCGTCGGCAATGACGGGAATGTTTTTACCCTTTAATGCCGCATGTGCTTCCATGACAGCGGTGAGTTGCGGAACACCGGCTCCTGCAACAATCCGGGTGGTACAAATTGATCCCGGTCCGATTCCGACTTTTACCGCATCGGCCCCGGCATCGGCGATTGCTTTGGCACCGGCAGCGGTCCCTACGTTACCGGCAATGACATTGATATGCTTGAAATTTTTCTTCACACTTTTTACAGCATCCATCACCCCTTTGCTATGCCCGTGCGCACTATCCAGGCAAATCACATCAACCCCAACATGCTGCAGGGAAGCTACCCGGTCCAGCATATCCCTGGTGATCCCTACACCTGCACCTACGATTAACCTGCCATAACTGTCTTTTACAGCATTCGGGAAACTCTGTAACTGTAAAATGTCCCTGTAGGTGATGAGACCAATTAGTTTACCGGATTTACTGACAACCGGCAGTTTTTCAATTTTATGTTTCTGAAGAATTTTTTCTGCTTTTTTGAGGTCGGTCCCTTCCGGTGCAATAATGAGGTTCTCTTTTGTCATGACCTCGCTCACTTTCTTTTTTGGGTCCACCTCAAAGCGGAGGTCCCTGTTGGTGAGGATACCCACCAGTTTTCCGTCTTTATCAACAATGGGAATACCGCCAATCTTATTTTCTTTCATCAGGCGTAATGCATCGGCAATTGATTGGGTAGGTTGCAGGGTGATAGGATCTAATATGAGGCCGCTTTCGCTTCTTTTTACCTTCCTGGCCTGTCTTGACTGTTCTTCAATACTCATATTCTTATGCAGGATCCCCAATCCGCCTTCGCGCGCCAGTGCAATCGCCAGTGTTGCTTCTGTGACCGTATCCATGGCGGCTGAAAGCATCGGTACATGCAGGGTGATATCCCGGGTAAGTTTTGCCCTGATATCTACATCCCTGGGTAATACCTGGCTATAACCGGGCATGAGCAGCACGTCATCAAACGTGAGGCCTTCACCAAAAAATTTTTCTGAAATTGTTTTTGTAGCGGGAGTAATTCTTGTTGCCATGTGCAAAGATAGGCGGGCAGGACAATATCTTCAAAATGAAATTTCAGGGAAGAACAGATCGATTTACCGGATCAGCACAGTCGTGCCTTTCTGAAAAATGGTCTTCCCGTTGTTAGGCAGGGTATAACTCAGGAACCAAACATAAACACCTGTATCCTGCAACTGACCGTTCACCCTGCCATCCCATTTTTCCTGCCAGTTTCGGGTGGTGAAGATCAACTGGCCCCACCGGTTGTAAACACTAAATTTTAGGTTTTCGGCCTTGATGGCATTGTGCGGGTAGAGATAATCATTCAGGCCATCCCCGTTGGGGGTGAAGGCAGTCGGTACTGCAATAAAACAGTTGTCAAATACCCTGATCTTTTTAATGGCACTGTCGGTACATTGCAGTGTTTGGTTGTAAGCGAGCAAACTGACGGTATACAGGGTTTCCCTGTTGTTGTTGGAGGGAAAACTGAAAGGGCCGGGATCCCTCAGGGTACTGCTGCCGTATACATCATATTTCCATTGCCAGGCATCTATCAGACCGGTGCTGTTATTGATCACCGTTAGCTGGTCTTCAGGACACATGTCTGCGGGCATATCAAAGGCTGCCCTGACCTCATTATCCAGTACGATGGTTTTAGTCACGGAATCGGTACAGGTGCCGTTGCCAACAGCAAGCATTATCGTTTGGGTACCGGTGGCAGGAAAAACAGCCGTATAGGTTTGCCCGGAAGCGGATACATTATCATTGATAAGCCAGTTCCAACCGCTTACATTGTTATTTCCATTGTGCATAAAGGTCAGGGTATCGAACCGGCAGCCCAGTTGGTTGGTATACTGAAAATCGGCCGACACCGTGTCGGCTGTCGTAAATGTAAGTTGCTGGGGTAATAAAGGCTGGCCGCAGGCATCCACGATCGGGCTGCCATCAATTCCAGGTTGTACAAACAGGTTGTAACTGCCCTGCGAATAAATGGGACTGGCCAGTTGAACAATGATATAATCACTGAGATCGTTGATGCAATTTCCGCTGGCACCGGAAATCGTTACCGGTGTAGACCCGGTGATGGAAAAATCGCTTCCTCCGGAACTGATGCTGGAACATTTTATCTTTTTCGGGTAATAAACATAAACGGCTGCTGGTGCACAAGCGGGTTGGGCAACACTGTCGGCAAGTATGGGTTGGGGTATAAGGTAATCAAAATTGATCTGCTCACCCATGGCAATGGCATTGCCACAATTATCCAGGAGGGTATTGCCATCGGATCCCGTTTTGATGGTCAGTTGATGTGTTCCGCTGGTTAAGGGAGTTGCCAGTGTAATCACCACTTCATCAAAATCAAAGCCAAAGGCACAGGAATCCGTTTGTGCGGATATCACGGTTGAAGTCGATGGAGAGAGGGTAAACTCAGAACCCAAACCAGTAATACTGTTGCACCGGATTTTCTTATTTAGTTTGAGAGTGATTTTTTTACCATCACAATCAGGCACGACACTCACCATGTGGGGTAACAAAGGATCCGTGATCACGGCAGAACCACCCCCAAATGAAAGGCTGTATCCGCTTTGGGAATCGGTATAATGGCTCACCAGTAAAAGATAAACATGACCCTGGATGAGATTAGGCATCTTTGAAAATGTAGGTTTGTTTTCACTCGGTACGGAAGCACATTGAATGAAATCCACCCCTGTTGCTGAGGCACCGGTCAACCCATAACTTCCCGACCAGTTACCGGTAACCACCAGAGAATGATCGGTATAAACATCATCAGGATTATGACCGGTAATATCAAATAACTGCCAGTCATAATCATCACCCAGGTTGTTAGGCGTGATCACAAAGCCAAGGGTGCCGGAGGCATAGCAGGTAAACTTATACCAGAAAGGGTTCTTATTCTGATAACTGGCATTACCGGAACCGGAGCAGCCCGGTACATAAATATCATTTGAACTGCAAACAGGAACGGTTGACTGTGTAAAGACGGTGGTCCCGCAAACCGGAAAGGCTGTCGATGGATTTTGCCCCAAGGCGGTGCATTGCCCGATACTTTTTGTATGTAACAAAACTAAAAGGAGGGCAGTAATCAGGGTTCTTGGGAAAGACATTTTCAGCAATATATAGTTGATGCGTATAGCCATACCAGACAAAAATAATTGTCAATATGTTGCCTGCTGGTGATCATTCAGGCAATCTTATACAGTTTACCGGGCAATGATATGATAATGTTTTGTAATTCAAGGGTCAATATGGCAGCCGCTACGGCACTGCTGCTCAGGTTACTTTTAATATTGATCTCATCAATGGCAACAGTATCTTTTTCTTTCAGGAGTTCCAGGATGATTTTCTGCTCCCTGGTAAGTTCAATAAACAGTTCTTTCTGGGGTTTTATCCTTTCTTTCTTTTTCTGTTCCTCCCACCCCATCATTTCTAACATGTCTTTGGCTCCGGTGATCAGGATGGCTTTATTGGTCCTTATCAGGTAGTTACAACCTGCGCTTTTAGAATCGGTTGTTTTCCCCGGGAAGGCAAAAACGTCTTTGTTATAGCCGTTGGCCAGTTCGGCCGTGATCATGCTCCCTCCTTTCATACTGGTTTCAATCACGATCGTGGCATCACACATGCCGGCAACAATCCTGTTGCGGGTTGGGAAATTGTGTTTGTCGGGTTTTGTCTGGCTTCGGTATTCTGTCAATAAACCGCCTCCCTGCCTGAGCATTTCTCTGGCCAGCCCAGCATGTTCGGTGGGATAAACCTGGTCAAGGCCATGAGCAAGGATCCCCACAGTTGGCAAGCCAAGACGGCTGGCCGTTTTATGGGCAATGGCATCAATACCAAATGCCAGGCCGCTGATGACCAGAATGGGCTGGAGAGCCATATCTTTCAGCAACTGTTCTGTAATTTTTTTCCCGTATTCGGTATTGGACCGGGTGCCAATGATGGCAATGATCTTTGCTGCATTCAGATCAGCCGTCCCTTTATAAAAAAGAAGTGTTGGAGGGTCATAACAATGCAGTAAACGCCGGGGGTACTGCTTGTCGGTGAGAAAGAGGGGGGAAATTTGATATTTCTCTATAAAGCTGATCTCTTTTTCGGCCCTGGAGAAATCGGTAAAAGACTTGATGCTTTTGGCCCTCACGGCCCCAATCCCTTCCAGTTTATCCAGGAAGGATTTTTTTGCCTTGAATATATTTTCGGCACTCCCGAATTCCTGGACCAGAATCTTGGCATGTACATGACCAATATGCGGAACTTCGGTTAAGGCTAACTGGTAAAGGAGGTCATTGGTCATTCCGAAATAATAATCAGATTAACAGATCCGGTTCTTTATTGGCTCAACACTTTAATATCCGTTCTTCGGTTCTGGGCTCTTCCCGCCTCCGTATCATTACCGGCAATTGGTTGAGTGGCGCCATATCCTTTGGCAATCAGTCTATGGGGATCGATGCCTTTTCCGGTGAGATAGTTCACCACCGCTTTGGCCCTGTTTTCAGAAAGCTTCAGGTTGTCATTGGCATTGCCCACATTATCCGTATGGCCATTTACCTGGGTGACGAGGGTCGGGTTTTCAGTCATCAGTTCCACTAATTTATCCAGTTCCGTGGTTGATGCTGGCTTGAGGTCAAATTGGTTGAAATCAAAAAATATGTTTTTCAGCGTAATGGTCGCATCTTTTTCAATGGATTGCAGGGGGATATTCTTTTCAAAGGTGGTATCCCTTCCGCTGCTTTGGATGAAAAAATTATCGCTGAAAAACAGGTATCCCTTCCTGTTAACATTAAAGGAATAGGCTTTCCCCTCCGGCAGGGTGATCAGGTAATTGCCGGTTTCATCTGTCTGCACTTTTGACAACAGTTGTTTATTATCAATATCGACCAATTCGATGGCGGAGGGTAGTCCCTTCCCTGTTTTCTTGTCGTAAACCTTTCCTTTCACCCAGGAGGTCTTATAAGGCCGGATATTATCCCTGAGTTCAAAACTATAGATGTCAAGTGCCCCGTAACTGTCGCTCCTGTTACTGGCATAATAGGCGGTTTTGGCATCAGGGGCAATGAACAAGGAGCCTTCCTTGTCGATGGTATTGATAGGGTAACCCAGGTTGACTGGTATGCTCCACGCACCGCCCGGGCCTTTCCGGGAATAAAAAATATCATCTTCCCCATATCCCTGCAATCCGTTCGAAGAAAAATAAAGGGTCTGGTTATCGGCATGGATGAAGGGTGTGGATTCATCCCCCTTTGTATTGATCTCCGGACCAAGATTTTCAGGATCGCTCCATTTGCCACCGGGTAAGAGATGACAGACATAAAGATCACTTCCTCCGTAACCGCCAAATCGACGGCTGGCAAAGTAGAGATCCCGTTTATCAGGAGAAAGACAGGGTTGGGAATCCCATTGGTCGGAATTTACCCGGCCACCCAGGTTGATGGCTTCACTCCAGCCCTGGGGTGTGAGATAAGAAATATACAGGTCACAGCTTCCCCATCCGTCTTTCCGCGAACAACCCGTAAACACCAGCCATTGGCCATCCAGCGAAATCATCTGCGCCCCCTCGTTTTGCGGGGTGTTTACATCACCGGGTAATAAGGTTGCCGGTCCCCAGGCCGTATCTTCCCAATGACTGGAAAAAAAATCTTCGTTATAGTTGTTGACCTGCCTGGTAAAGACAAACTCCTTTCCATCGATGGTTAAGGATGGAAAGTATTCAGGGTCTGCAGTATTGATATTGGGGCCAAGGTTCCTGGGGACAAATGCATAATCTTTTTGCGGATGTTTTTTTTCATAATCAACCGCAAAGGCAAAACTGCGTTGCCGGTATTCGCCCGCTTTCCGGCTGTTCTGTCCCAGGCGTGGATGTGCAAGATAAAGGTTCACGGCCTTCAGCGCTTTCTGGAACTGTCCGGTACCGGCCAGGTTAATGGAGTAGGGCAGGTTGTATAAAACATTCTTTGCAGTATCCCTCGCAATCCCTTTTTCATAATATTGGGCCGCGAGTGCATAATTCTTTATTTGGTTATAAACACCAGCCAGTGAAAGGTAGGCGTCATTATAATTGGAATCCAGGTAGAGTACCTGCTCAAAGGAACTGATGGCTGCCAGGTAATTTCCTGCCTGGGCCTGGTTGATACCCTCCGTATACAATTGATCTGTTTTATTGACGGCGGCTGGTCTGGATTTGCTTTTCTTTTGCGCCGAACAGGATAGAAAAGAAGCTAAGATTAAAATACAAATAATTGATTTTTTCATCATATCAGATTCTATAACGAAACTATTGATTTTTTATTCCCCGTGAAAGCCCTTAGCGGTCGTTACAAACGATTTAACAAAATGCAGAGGAAAGGATCAGGGTACGTTGATGTATTTGTGGATCTGGAGACTGAGTTCCCATTGGGGATGGGACTTAATATAATCGATGATGAGCGGCGTCATTTCGGCGGATCTGTCCCATTCAGGCTGGAGGAAAAGTTTACAGGAAGCCGATACCGCTTTAGCATATTGTTCGGCCCAGGCAAAATCGGACCTGTTATACACGATGATCTTTAATTCATTGGCTCTGGGTAAAATATCGGGAAGCGGCGCTTTGAATTTTTTGGGAGATACACAAATCCAATCCCAGGTCCCGCTAAGCGGATAAGCGCCTGAAGTTTCAATATTTGTTTGCAGTCCTTTTGATTGTAAGAGTTGGGTAAGGTCGTCCAGGTCATGGATCAGGGGCTCCCCTCCGGTGATCACCACCATGCGGGCCGGGGTTTTTTTTACCTCCGCGGCCAACAGCCCGATAGGGTATTTTGGATGTTTGTCTTTGTCCCAGCTATCCTTGACATCACACCAGGTACATCCTACATCACATCCTCCCAGCCGAATAAAATAAGCTGCTTTTCCCTGGTGAAAACCTTCTCCCTGCAGGGTATAGAAATGTTCCATCACGGGTAATGGGACCGTGTTTTTCAAATTATCATTGGCCGCTATGGGTGCAGTATCTTTCAAAATCAAAAAGGGATTGTACTATTCATAATTTTTCATCGCGCAGGAACGAAAGGTGTTTTTTAGTAGGGCAGCGATGGTCATGGGGCCCACACCACCCGGTACCGGGGTAATATAGGCGCATTTGGGGGCGACGTTTTCAAAATCCACATCACCTTTCAGCCTGAACCCGCTTTTCTTCGAAGCGTCTTCAACGCGTGTTATGCCCACATCGATTACGACAGCTCCTTCTTTGACCATGTCGGCCCTTACAAAGTCCGCCCTGCCAAGGGCCGCAATGATGATGTCGCCCTGTAAACATAATTCGCGGAGATTTTTTGTTTGCGAATGGCAGATGGTTACTGTACAATTGCCGGGATTCGTGTTACTGCTTAATAGAATGCTCATCGGTCGCCCAACAATATTGCTTCTGCCAATAACAATGGCGTGTTTTCCTTTCGTATCAATTTTATAATGCTGCAATAAAAGCATGATGCCATAGGGGGTGGCAGCCACGAATGAAGGCAAACCCTGTACCATCTTACCTACATTTGCAGGGTGGAAACCGTCCACATCTTTTTCGGGATCAATGGTATTGATCACTTCTTCTTCTGAGATATGAGCCGGTAAAGGTAATTGCACCAGGATTCCGTCAACATCAGGGTCATTATTCAGTTCTTCGATGGTGTCCAATAATTTCATCTCAGAAATTTCTTCTTCAAAACGGATCAGGGTTGATTTAAATCCCACTTCGGCACAGGATTTTACCTTGGAAGCCACGTAGGTTTCACTGGCACCGTTGGTTCCCACCAGTATGGCGGCAAGATGAGGTGCTTTTTTCCCGTCATTGACCAGTTGTGCGACCTCTAATTTTAGCTCATCCTTGATCGATTGAGCCGCTTTTTTCCCATCTAAAATTTGCATGGCGCAAAGGTAGGGTGAAGCATTCTGCCACCCAATTAGATTTCATGTTTTTATTTTATTTTTACGAGGAAACCATTTTCCTTATCTTAAATTCAACGGCCTGAAAAAAGCTTTCTTTTTTTGCGCATGGCTGCTGTTCTATCCTATATTCCTGCCAGCCCAGCTATCCAGGAAAACAGTTGCTGCCACCAATATCAGCAGTGGTGCTTACAGTCATCAGTTCTCAGATTTGTTTGCCTTTTCCGGCAACCAGGCTGCCCTTGCCGGCATCACTGATTTTTCTTTGGGTCTTTATGGTGAAAAAAAATTTTTAATACAGGAACTCAGCTATTATAAAATAGCCGGAACTATACCAACTGCTTCGGGAAATTTTGGTATCGTACAGGATTATTATGGTTATGCGGAATATAATGAAACGAATACAGGTATTGCCTATGCCAGAAAATTAGGGAACAAGGCGGATGCCGGCCTTCAATTTAATTACTACAATTTCAGGGTCAGCGGTTATGGGCAAGCCGGCACGGTGAATGTCGGGGCGGGTGTCCTCTTTCACCTGGCTGCAAATGTTCACCTGGGTTTGCAGGTTGATAATCCCTTTGGAGGAAGATTTGGGAATTCCGGCCTGGAAAAACTGGCTGCCGTTTATAAAATGGGTCTCGGCAACGAGGTGTCGGAAAAATTTTTTATCAGTGCAGAAATCGAAAAAGAAGAAAAAAAACCGGTCGATTTCCATGCAGGGCTTATCTATAAAATAATCCCCCAATGCACCCTGCGTTTGGGTGTGCTTACAGGTACTTCAAGTTTTTATTTCGGAACCGGTTTCCAGTTCAATATTTTCCGAATTGATTTTATGACCAGCTATCATCCCCGTTTAGGGATAACCCCGGGTTTGATGCTCATTTACGGACTGAAAAAAACTGCTCCTTGAAGTACTTATTGATCATATCTACTATCTGCTTGTTAGGGTCCCCGCTTTCTGGCCGGGCACAGGAATTGCCCTTGAATAATGAAAAGGAGCAGCAGTTTGAAAATGATGCCGATGTTGCTGGTGATGCCACAGAAGATGATACTTATTTCCAGGAACTGTCTTACTTAAGAAAACATCCAGTTAACCTGAACAGTGCTGGTGCAGATGCATTAAGAACCCTTCCAATGCTGAATGAAATCCAGATTGAAAATATATTACGTTACCGGAAATTGCTGGGAAAACTGGTGGCTATTTATGAGTTACAGGCTGTACCCGGACTGGATATTCTTACCATCAGGCGCATGCTTCCTTTTATTACCCTGGACAATCCGTATACCGGGAAGGAAATTTTTAAAAACCGGTTGACACATGGGGAAACTAATTTATTAATCAGGGGTTCTCAAATATTTGAAAAGGCGAACGGGTATCGTAATTCCGTTGCCGGCCCAAAATACCTGGGGGGAAGGGAAAGGCTTTTTTTTCGCCTGGGGTACCGGTATAAGCAACTTCTTCAATGGGGGATAACAGGGGATAAAGATGCAGGGGAGCCCCTTTTTGGAAAAAGACAACCCTGGGGGTTTGATTTTTATTCTTTTCATTTTTTCCTGAAGGATGCCGGGAAGATAAAGGCGCTCGCACTGGGAGATTATACTGTTAACCTGGGACAGGGTCTTATCCAATGGCAAAGCCTGGCATTTCATAAGAGCGCAGAAGTGATGAACATCAAAAGGCAATCGCCAGCCATCCGGCCCTATACCTCCGCCGGTGAATTTGGTTTTAACCGGGGTGCTGCCATTACGTTGGCGGGAAATAAAATTCAAACCACCTTTTTTATTTCTTACCGGAAATTAAGTGCTCATCTTTATGAAGACAGCCTGGCTGGCAGGAAATATATTTCAGCCTTACAAAGTTCCGGATATCATCGTACGGAAGGTGAAATCGCTGATAAAAATGTATTAGGGCAAATTTCCTACGGTGGAAATATCCGGTACCAGGGTTCGGGATGGCATTGGGGATTCAATGCTGTTTCAACGCAACTTTCATTACCGCTTAAAAAAAATGATGCCCCTTATAATTTATTTGACCTCCCTTCCGGTAACTGGCAAAACATGAGTATGGATTATGCCTTTACGGTCAATAATCTGCACTTCTTCGGCGAAGCAGCGATCGACAATCATTTTCATACAGCAGTATTGAATGCTGTCCTGCTTAGCCCCGACCCCCGTGTCGACCTGTCGATACTCCATCGGTCCATTGACCGGGCATACCGGGCCCTCTATGGAAATGCATTTACGGAGAATATTTATCCGGAGAATGAGCATGGCATCTATGCCGGTTTGGCTTTCCGGCCTTCGAACCGCTGGCGGATCAATGCTTATGCCGACCTGTTCGTATTTCCCTGGCTGAAATACCGGGTGGATGCCCCCTCATCGGGGAATGATTTTTTGATTCAACTGACCTGGGAGCCCGACAGGGAAACAGAAATCTATACCCGTTTCAAGACAGAAAGAAAACAGATCAATAGTGAGATTGAGAATGCTGTTACCTATGCCCTGGTCCGGATTCCGCGGCAAAGCTGGCGAACCCAGGTAAATTTCAAATGGAGTAAGGGTATGCAGGTAAGAAGCCGGACCGAATTATTGTGGTATGATAAAGGCAGTTCACAGGGTGAAACCGGTTTTTTATCTTTTCTTGATTTATTTGTACAACCCCCGGGAAAAAAATGGTCGGCCAATCTGCGTTTCCAGTATTTTGAGTCTGATAGCTATAATTCAAGAGTTTACGCATATGAAAATGATGTATTGTATTATTTTTCCATTCCTGCTTTTTTTGAAAGGGGCATCAGGTATTATACTAATTTAAGCATAGGCATCAGCCCTAAAATCAGGTGCTGGGTAAAAATATCACAATCTGTTTATATTGATTCTGAACAGGTTGGGTCAGGGTTAGATACAATCGAGGGGAAAAAACGAACGGAAATGCGGTTTCAAATCAATATACGACTCTAATATTTTTTACCTTACCATTCATCCATTTTTAACTTATTGTTAAAAAAAATATTACTTTGCGCAGCATTTTTAGAGCATACTATGTCTTTAAAAACAACCCTTACCCTTTGGATTTTGCTTAAGTTGTTCTAAATCAATTATTTTTTTAACAAAAAAGATCTCCACATGAGAAAATTTGCATCACTGTTTACAGTGCTGATGCTCATTTGTGCATTGGCATTCTCGCAGGAAAAAACAGTATCTGGGAAGGTTGTCGACGAAAATGGCAGTCCAATTCCTTATGCTACAGTTATTATTAAGGGAAGCAAATCAGGCATTTCTGCCGACATTAACGGGGTATTCACCCTGAAGGCAAAAAAGGGCGATATCATTGAGATATCTGCTGTTGGCAGGGCAACCAGCTCCGTCACGGTCGGCGACCTGAATTCTTTTACCGTATCCATGGCAAAAGCCGGGACGGAAGAGTTAAAAGAGGTGATCATCACCAGTGCCTTTAACACCAAGAGAACCGCCAGAAGTACCAGTTATAATGCTCAGAACGTTTCTGACGAACAACTGAACACGATTCGTCAAAGCGACCTGAACAATGCCATTGCCGGTAAAGTGGCTGGTGTGCAGGTGCGTAGCCAGTCGGCTGTAAAACTCGGGGCAAACGGATATTCAACGGTTCGTCTTCGCGGTGAGTCCGGAATCGGAAATGCCTCCAACGTTTTATATGTAGTGGATGGTACGATTATCCCTTCTTCATCCGCAGGTGACATTAACCCGGATGATATTGAAGATGTAAGTATTTTACAGGGTCCTGCTGCCGCAGCTATCTTCGGACCGCAGGGTGCCAATGGTGCATTCGTTATCACCACCAAGAAAGCCAGAAAAGGTGCAAAAGGCATCGGAGTAGAAGTGAATATGGGTGCTACTTTCGATAAGATTTATATCCTTCCTAACTACCAGAATTCCTATGCGGGTGGTGGTGTTGGAGACCTGATCAAATTTGAATGGCAGCCCGGTATGCCAACAGACTGGCAGGCTTTGGATGGCAAGTATTACCATGATTATTCTGATGATGCCAGCTGGGGCCCCCGTATGGTAGGCCAGGAATATATTCCCTGGTATGCGTGGTATCCCGGATCTGACTATTCTTTCAAGACCGCTAAATTAGTTCCACAGAAAGATAATGCCAGAGACTATTATAACACAGGTGTAACCCTGAACAATAATATCAGCTTTGCAAAAGCAGGCGATAATTATTCTACCCGTCTTTCTTATACCAATTTGACAGTACAGGGTCTTTTACCCACTACCAGTATGAGAAGGAACAACCTGACTTTTAATACCACGTATGATGTTACCAGCCGGATCACCTTAGGGTTGAACCTGACTTACCTGAACCAGGTAACCAACGGTATTTTTGATGATGGTTATGCCAACCAGTCTGCAGGTTCCTTTAACCAGTGGTTCCACAGGGACCTGGATATGGGCCTGATGAAAGAATTGGTTAACCTGAAATCACCCGAAGGTATCCTGGCCAGCTGGAACCATAATAACCCCGGAACATACAGTGCTGCAAATCCTGTAAAATTCTATGGTGGTAACTATTGGTATAATTTCTATTCTTATTTTGACGCGATCAAGAACGTCAATAACCGGGATCGGTTATTTGGTGATGTATCAGTCGCTTACAAGATCACCAATGATCTGAATGTAAAAGCCACCTACAGAAAACAGCAACTGACCACTAACTACGAAAACAGAAGATATGCCGTCCTTGAAACAAGCGCAACCCAAACTGGGGAGAAGAACGGATACCAGGTGGGTGAAACTTATTCCAACACCGAGAACTTTGAAGGATTGGTCAACTATTCCAAGAAGATCAAAGATTTCAATATCAACGCCAACGCAGGTGTTGTGGTAGTACGGTCCAGGTATAAAGATATCACCGCCAGTACCAATAACGGTCTGAGTGTGCCTGACTTCTTTGACCTGGCCAACTCAAAGAACCCAATCAGTTATGATAACTACCGGGAGAACCAAAAAAACCGTGCAGGTTTTGTTACCGGCGATATCGGTTATAAGAACCTGGTTTTTGCCAACTTTACCGTACGCCAGGACTATTTTTCTACCTTACCCAAGGATGACAACGGGATCCTGAGTAAGTCATTTGGCGCCAGTTTTGTTTTCAGCGACCTGCTGAAGTCAAAAGTGCCTTTCCTTTCTTATGGTAAGTTAAGGTTGTCATGGGGTGAGATTCCTCAAACCATCAATCCTTACTTGCTTGGATTTGACTACTCTGTGGCCAGTAACCAGTGGGATGGTAACTTCCTGATGAGTACGCCAAACAGGTTGATTGACCCCACGATCCGTGGTGCCGTTTCCACCCAAAAGGAAATCGGTCTGGATATCAGGGTCCTGAAAAACAGGGTAGGCCTAAGCGTTACTTACTGGGATGGAACGGTTAAGGATATTCCGCTTGACATCACGATCAATGGAGCCAGTGGTTATACCAGCAAGCTGATCAACGCCGGTGAAATTGCCAAAAAAGGTATCGATCTGCAGTTTAATGCTACACCCTTGAAATTTAAAGATTTCCAGTGGCAGATTAATGCTACCTGGGGTAAGCTGATCGACAATAAAATTGTTAAACTGGCAGGAGACCTGACCCGTGTAACTTATTCTTCAGGAACATTTGCAGGTTCTTATGCTGCCTATGTGGTGAATGCAGTAGGCGAGCAGTGGGGCCAGTTATTCGGACCCGGTTATGAAAGGATAGACGGCAAGCCAGTACTGGATGCCAGTGGCATGTATGTGCGCGATCCGGAAGTGAATTTCGGTAGTGTACTTCCTGATTATACAGGGGGTGTGCAGAATTCTTTCACCTATAAGAATTTTGTCCTGAATGCCAATATCGACTTCTCAAAAGGCGGTAAGTTTTTCTCCCTGTCTAATTTCTGGGGATCTTTCTCCGGTTTAACAGCGCCAACAGCTGCTGCTAACGATAAAGGTAACCCCGTTCGTGACCCCGTTGCTGACGGTGGTGGTGTGCATGTATACGGTGTTGATGGTACCGGTAAGGACGTTGACTTTTACGTGGATGCTCAGACCTATTATCACCAGTTCCAGGGATCACGTATTTCTGAAAACAGCGTGTATGACCTGACTTTCGTTAAATTAAGAGAAGTTAGTTTAGGGTATCGTTTCAATATTGAAAAGTTAGGCCTCGGTAAGGTATTTACCACAGCCACACTTTCAATTGTTTCAAGAAACCCATGGTTGATTTATGCCAAAACAAAAGATTTTGATCCTTCAGAGATCAGTAATACTTATGGTGAAAATGGCCAGTTTCCTGGTACAAGGTCACTGGGTGTAAATCTTAAACTTGGATTTTGATTTATTAACGCTAAACAACTAGTAATTATGAAAAGAATATTTAAGATATCATCACTGGCCCTTGCATCAGCTATCCTGCTGGCGGGAACAGGATGTAAAAAAATCAAGGATTTTGGTGATACCAATACCAATCCGAATGTAACACCCATTCCGGTTACAGCAGCTCTATTAACGGAGTCCATCGCTGAACTGGGTGGCAGACAGGGCGGACTTTCTATTGCAACTTATACCCGCCCGGGTTATTATGCCCAGTATTTTTCTGAAACGCAGTATCCCGAAGCCTCCTTGTACGGGGTACCGCAATTAGAGTTTGCACAGAACTATTCAGGTTTCCTGAATGACCTGCAAAACATCATCAACCAGAATACCAATCCGGAAACAAAAGATGCAGTTTCGGTTTCGGGATCAAATGGCAATCAGATCGGTATTGCCAAGATACTGAAGTCTTATGCGATGTGGACGATTACAGATCGTTGGGGCGATGTGCCTTATTCCGAGTCTTTGACCGGTAATGCTACGCCTAAGTACGATACACAGGAAGAAATCTATGCAGGCATATTACAGGATTTGACAGATGCTGTGGGCAGTTTTGATGGCGGTGCAAAAATGAATGGCGATATCATCTATGGTGGCGACCCCGCCAGCTGGAAGAAATTTGCCAATTCACTCCGGATGCTGGTTTCCCTGCGCATGAGCAAACGTTATCCCAGCGCCGGTGGCCTTGCGGCTACCAATTTCCTGGCAGCATTGAATGATGCCAATGGTTCCATCGATCAGAATACAGAGAATGCCAAGATCAATTTCCCGGGTGGTGCTTACCAAAACCCCTGGTATGTATCTTATGTTGTTAGTGCCCGTGTTGATGATGCAATCAGCAGTACCATGACCGGTACACTGTCTTCTTTGAATGACCCCAGGATCAATAAATATGGTTCTACAACTACTGGTTTCCCTTATGGCCTGGATCGTCCACATGCTGTGGCCGTTCCCAGCGGATGGGGCCTTGTTTTGGCTGGCCAGGCTATTTCCGATGCAGATGACGTAGTGTTAGTGAATGCCGCCACTGTTTTGTTCGCCAGGGCAGAAGCAGCCGAGCGGGGCTGGACAACTGAGAATGCTGCATCATTATATGCACAGGCTGTTACCGCTTCCATGGAACAGTGGGGTTATGCCAGTGGTGCTGCAGGATATCTCGCCCAAGGTACAGTAGCCTACGGTGCAACAGACCATCTAAAGAAGATCGGAACACAGCGTTGGATTGCTATGTATCCTGATGGTATGCAGGCTTGGGCCGAATGGAGAAGGACAGGTTACCCTGTTTTAACCCCGGCTCAGTATGCTTCAAACAGCAGTGGCCAGATTCCCCGGAGGTTTGTTTACGGAACCGGAGAGTATAGCACCAATAATGCCAATGTAACAGAGGCAGCCGGTCGTTTATCCGGTGGCGATACCCAGGATTCTAAAATGTGGTGGGACCAGTAAATATTATTTTCGGGAGCTGACCCGGTCAGCTCCCCTTTAAAATAACTAACAACAAATAATAACAATATGAAAAAAATAAAACTTTTAAAGGCAGGTATCCTGGTTTTGGCCACCAGTTTTGTGATTACCGCCTGCGAAAAGGTTGTTGTTCCAAAGTCGGTGACGACAGAAGGCAAAACAATTGTAAAGACGCCTGATGCCGAAGTAGCTATCAATGTAATTGCAAGGGATGTAACACCCTCAACAGAAACATTTACATTGATTCATCTTCGCAGGGATGCCAACAGCGAGGCAAACCTGAATTCAGCGCTGAGTTGCAAAATGCAAAAGAACCCTACCTTAATCGCAGATTATAATACAGCAAACAGTACTTCTTATGAAGAACTGCCTGCCTCTTCTTTTACTTTATCAGAAGATATCAGCAATCTTTCCTTTGCTCCGGGTGAATTTGCCAAAGAGATCAGTATTACCGTTGATAAAACACAACTTGACCTGAGCAAGCAATATGCCCTTGGATTTTCTATCACCGAAGTAGGCGGAGACGCCATTATCAGCACTGATTACAGGAACGCTTTGTATTCAATCGGGTTGAAAAATCAGTATGATGGCCGTTATATGTTGAATGGTGATTTTTACCATCCCACACAGTCGCCCAATACTGATCCCTTTAGTGTAGAGGTGGAAATGCATACCAGCGGACCCAACAGCGTTAAAATGTATGTTCCGGATTTCGGCGGATACTATCATCCCGGTTTATTCGGCGGATCTTTAAATGCTTTCGGTGCTCAGGAGCCTGAGTATACTATTAATCCTACAACTAATGCTATCACAGTGCAAAATGCTTACCCGGGTGCTGTTACCTTTTATTCAATGGTAGCTGGGTACTTTGACCGCTATGAGCCAGCTACAAAGACCATGTATGATAAGTTTGGTTATAGCCTTGATGCCGGAAATAATGTTGTTCCCGGTACATCAAGAGCCTGGACCGATACTTTGATTTATCTTGGACCCAGATAATCTTTCACAAATATTTGGAAGAGCCACCCCTCCCGGTGGCTCTTCTCATTTTCATCTGTTGCTTCTTTCTTACTTTTGTCCTTCTATTAAAAAAAAAATATGCCTGATCAACCCCAGCAACAGCCCAACCAGTTAAATATCGAAATTTCCGAGGAAGTGGCGGAGGGCAGTTATGCCAATCTTGCCATCATTACCCATTCACATGCCGAATTCGTGATCGATTTTGTCAATGTAATGCCCGGAACCCCCAAAAGCAAGGTGAAATCCCGGATCATTCTTACTCCGCAGCATGCCAAACGTTTTATGAAAGCGCTGAATGAAAATGTGGAACGCTATGAGGCGGCCAACGGGACTATAAAGGATATAGAAGAAGTGCAGTTGCCCATGAATTTTGGTGGCCCCACTGCACAGGCCTAACCCTCTTGGATAAATTGCTAATAGGGTTGAAGCTGGCTTTATAACATCCCATCGTCGGCAAAACTGAAATACCCCTCATCGCTGACGATTATATGATCCAGCACCCGGATATCAAAGTACCTTGCAGCCTCCTTGATTTTTTGGGTCAGTTCCTGGTCAGCCCTGCTCGGCTTCAGGTTGCCGGAAGGATGATTATGACAGAGGATGATGCTCACTGCATCCTCCTCCAGGGCTTTTTTAAGGATGACCCGGGGGTCGGCAACTGTGCCCGTAATGCCACCCTGGCTGATGATCTCGAACTGGTTGATCTTATTGGCCCTGTTGAGGAACAGGACAGCAAAAACCTCATGGTTATAATCTTTTAGCAGGTTTTGAAGATAAACCGCTACGTCACCGCTTCCGGTGACAATCTCTTTGACCAGCGAAAATGAAGCCTGACGCCTTCTTCCCAATTCAAGGGCAGCTGCAATGCTGATGGCTTTTGCTTCTCCTATACCCTTGATTTTCATGAACTCCCGGATGGTCAGTTTACCCATTTCTACCAGGTTGTCCTTTCCCAGCCTTAGCACATCCTGGGCAAGGTCAAGGGCAGATCGTTGCCGGGTACCGTTCTGAATCAGGATGGCCAGTAGTTCCGAATTACTCAGGGAAGAGGGGCCTTTGGATAGTAATTTTTCTCTTGGCCTGTCGTCTTTTGCCCATGATTTTATTGGGTAATTCTGCTCTTGCATGACTCAAGATTAGAGAATATTTTTATGCTCATCAATACAACTTTAAGGGTATTCCTTTCGTTGTAAAGAGCCGAATCCAAACCTTTGAAAACAAAAATCAAAATCCGACTATGAGAAGAAAAACCTTTACTCCTGTAGGTGCCCTGCATCCCGTACTGTTTTTTGCCGGCGTTTATGCCGTTGCCTTGTTTTTTTCCATTTTTATCTGTTCTACCATCTTTTATAGTTGTAATGCCAATAGCAGCTATGTAAAAGCGGAGAAAAAGGCTGAAACAAAGACTGAAGCTACAGCAGTGGCTGTAATACGGTAAATTGGCTTATTCCAAATCAAAACTTTGAGCGGGTTTGGCAGCCTTTGGCGGTGAAATCTTATCTTCGCCGCACATTTTCAGGCTATGCAAACTCATTCGGCTAAAATATTTGCGGGTACGGGATCCCAGGCACTGGCCCTTGAAATCTGCAAACGATATGGCACCCAGTTGGGAAACGTATCCATACAGCATTTCAGTGACGGCGAAATCCAACCCATTTTCCAGGAAAGTATCAGGGGTGATTTTGTTTTCCTGATTCAAAGCACCTACGCCCCTTCCGACAATCTTTTTGAACTTCTTTTAATGATCGATGCGGCCAAAAGGGCCTCCGCCTATAAGATCATCGCTGTTTTACCCTATTATGGGTATTCAAGACAGGATCGAAAGGACCGGCCCAGGGTGGCTATTGGTAGTAAGCTGGTTGCCAACATGTTAACAGCTGCAGGGGCCGATAGGGTCATCACCATGGACCTTCATGCCCCCCAGATTCAGGGGTATTTTGATATCCCGGTGGATCACCTCGACAGTTCCGCTATTTTTATCCCTTACATTGAGCAACTTAAACTTGAAAATCTTACCTTTGCGGCCCCCGATGTGGGCGCCAGTAACAGGATACGGGAAATTGCCAGTTATTTTGAGGCGGAAATGGTGATTTGTGATAAGCACCGGAAAAGGGCAAACGAGATTGCGAGTATGGTGGTGATCGGGGATGTAACGAACAGGGATGTGGTGATCATCGATGATATTTGTGATACAGGCGGTACATTGGCAAAGAGTGCAGCCTTGCTAAAAGAAAAAGGGGCCCGGTCGGTCAGGGCACTGATCACGCACCCAGTGCTGAGTGGAAAAGCACATGAGAACATTGAAAACAGCGAACTGGAAGAACTAGTGGTTTGTGATACCATTCCATTAAGGCAGGAGTTTAAAAAGATCAAAGTTTTATCGACTGCCGGCTTGTTTGCCACAACCATCCGGAATGCTTTTGAAAACAGGAGTATTACCAGCTTGTTTATCCACTCTCAAAGAAGGGATAAATAGAATAAGAAGTAAACAATCAATCTAAATAAAATGAACACGATTACAATCGAAGGACAACTGAGGACCGAATACGGCAAAGAAGCCACCCGCCAGCTTCGCTCTCAGGATCAAGTGCCAGGTGTAATTTATGGGGGTGCAAAGGAGATCAGTTTTTCTGCTCCTGCATCGGCTTTTAAGTCACTGGTTTACACACCAAATTTCCAGTATGCAGAAGTGAAACTGAACGGAGAATCCTATAAATGTATCATGAAGGACCTTCAGTTTGACAAGGTATCTGACAAACTGATCCATGTAGACCTGCTTGAACTGGTAGAGGGTAAAAAAGTGGTTGCCACTATTCCCCTTAAGTTTACAGGTGTTGCTGCTGGCGTAAAAGATGGCGGTAAGCGGAATATCAAAATGAAAGCATTAAAAATCAAAACACTCCCTAAGTATCTTAAGGAAGCTATTGAAGTGAATGTAGATGACCTGCAGCTAAATGAAAACATCCGGGTAGAAGATGTAAAAGAAGAGCATTATGAAATCCTGAATTCACCCCGTATTCCCATTGCTTCTGTTGCCATGACCAGGCAGTTGAAACAGGAAGAGGCGGCAGTGGATAAGGCAGCTCCGGCAGCAGCAGCGGCTGCACCTGCGGCAGAAGCCAAAAAATAATTTTTCCCAAACAGGAAAATAACAACCGTATCAATTTCCTGATACGGTTTTTTTATTCGGATTATGGAAATAATTTTGACGCATAAGAATTTTACATGAAATACCTTATTGTTGGGTTGGGAAATCCGGGGGCAGAATATGCTCAAACACGACACAATATCGGATTTGATGTACTTGACCAGTTTGTCAATGACCATACAGGTGTTTTTCTGGCAGACCGCTTGGCTGATCTGGCACAGGTAAAACTGAAAGGCAAACATGTTTACTGCATCAAGCCGAGTACCTTTATGAACCTGAGCGGGAAAGCCGTGAAATACTGGATGGATAAACTCAGGATACCCCCCGACAGACTCCTGGTCATTGTCGACGAAATTGCTATCCCCTTATCAAAATTGAGGCTGAAACCTTCGGGTAGTTCGGGAGGACATAACGGATTGAAAAGTATCGAGGAAATGCTGGGTACAACATTTTACCCCAGATTAAGGTTTGGCATCGGCAACGATTACCCCAAGGGCAGGCAATCCGATTACGTATTAGGGAAATGGTCTGCTGCAGAATGGCCCCTGGTAAAGGTCAAGATGGATAAATCGGTAAAAGTGATTGAAAGCTTTGTCTTACAAGGGATTACTCAAACCATGAACGAAATAAATAATAAAGAGTTTTCATTATGAGAATTGAAGGGGAATACTTATTTTAGCGTCCCCTTCAGTGAAAATTTCCTTTTGAATCCAATGTTTTTATGATGCCTGTAATATATGGGATGAACAGTCCTGTGGAATTGTATCCGATGTATTTAACAGTAAACTTTTCATTTTTATGAAGATATTTTGTGTTGGCCGAAATTATGTTGCCCATGCCCAGGAACTCGGAAATGAGATACCTGATGAACCGGTAATTTTCATGAAGCCCAAAAGTGCATTGCTGCAACCCCATACCCCTTTTTATTACCCGGAATTTACCAACGAACTGCATTACGAATGTGAACTGGTATTGAGGATCAGTAAAAATGGCAAGTACATCCAGGATAAGTTTGCAGGAAAATATTATGATGCTATCACCACCGGAATTGATTTTACGGCAAGGGATATCCAGAATGAATTAAAGGAAAAAGGGCTGCCCTGGGAGAAAGCAAAAGCATGGGATAATTCTGCCGCCATCGGAAAATGGTTACCCTTATCCGGTATAAAAAACAAGAAAGACATCAACTTTTGCCTGTATAAGAACAAGGAACTGGTACAACAGGGGAACTCTGGTTTAATGATCAATAATTTTGACACGATTGTTTCTTATATTTCCAATTATTTTTCAGTCAATATCGGCGATTTGATCTTTACCGGCACACCTGCCGGGGTGGGTGAACTGGTAGTGGGTGATGAGATCGAGGCGTTTATTGAAGATGAAAGTTTGCTTACACTCGAAGTTAAATAAGTAAGATAGTCCCGGTTCATCCGGGCGCAACCAAAATCAACTGTAAGGCCATCAGTAAATTACTGGTGGCCTTTTTGCTTCTTTAAGAAGGCTTTATTTACTTTTGTTTATTTCAATGCCGGGTTGTTTATGCCGAATACTGAAATGCTCCTCAAGGCTTATCGATTGATGTATGCTGTTAAGATAATGGCAGAAACATATGAGGCGAACCGCCTGGTATGTAAATATGTCCATTCCACTTCCAGGGGGCATGAAGCGATTCAACTGGCCACGGCTTTTCAACTGCTACCCTGTGATTATGTAAGCCCGTATTACCGCGATGAAAGTATGTTACTCGGATTGGGATATACTCCCTACGAACTGATGCTGCAATTGCTTACAAAAAGGGATGATATTTTTACGGGAGGAAGATCTTATTATTCCCATCCGAATACAAAAGACCCGGCAAGGTCCAGGATCATTCACCAGAGCAGTGCAACAGGGATGCAGGCGATCCCCACTACCGGGGTAGCGCAGGGGATCCGTTATCTTGAAACCATCGAATCTCCTCTGTATGACAAAGGCCCTTCGGGTGAAAATCCCGTGGTGGTTTGTTCTTTGGGGGATGGAAGCGTTACCGAAGGAGAGGTCAGTGAAGCGTTTCAGTTTGCCGTATTGAAACAATTACCCATACTGTACCTGGTACAGGACAATGGATGGGGAATCAGTGCCAGTGCTGCTGAAACAAGGACAATGAATGCCTTTGAATATGCTGAGGGATTTAAAGGGATGAACAGGATCAGCATCGACGGAACCGATTTCGAGGCAGCATACGAGGCCGTCGGAAAAGTGATCCGGGATATAAGACAACACAAGCGTCCATGGTTGCTCCATGCCAAACTGCCATTATTAAATCACCATACCAGCGGTGTCAGGAAAGAATTTTACCGGTCGGAGGAAGACCTGGCCACCCATTTCCAGGAGGATCCTTTACCAAAACTGAAAAATAAGTTGTCGGAAAACGGCATCACCGAACAGGTTTTTACCGAACTGCATTTGGAGATTGCGAATGATATCCGGCAACAGTTTCAAAGGGCTGTAGAAGTCGCAGAACCGGATCCTGCCACGGCGGGGGATGATGTCTTTATCCCAACAGCTGTCAGGGAAGAAACAGGAGAAAGGGAACCCGCGGGCAATGAAAAAGTGATGATGGTTGATGCGGCATTGTTTGCGATCCGCGAATTGATGGAGAAACACCAGGAGTGTATATTTTTCGGGCAGGATGTAGGAAGAAGGCTGGGGGGCGTTTTCCGCGAGGCGGCGACCCTGGCCGAGCAGTTTGGCGATTACCGGGTCTTCAATACGGCTATCCAGGAGGCGTATATCATCGGTTCTACAGTGGGTCTCAGTGCAACAGGTGTGAAGCCAATCGTTGAAGTACAATTTGCAGATTATATCTACCCGGGATTTAACCAGCTGGTCACGGAAATCGCAAAGTCCTGTTATCTCAGTTGTGGGAAATACCCGGTTTCCTGTATCATTCGTGTACCGATAGGGGCATATGGCGGCGGAGGCCCTTATCATAGCGGGAGCGTGGAAACTACCCTGTTATCGGTAAAAGGAATTAAGATCGCTTATCCTTCCAATGCTGCCGATATGAAGGGTTTGATGAAAGCGGCCTATTATGACGGCAACCCGGTTATCATGCTCGAACATAAAGGTCTATACTGGAGTAAAGTGCCGGGTACTGACGATGCAAAACGTATTGAACCCGCAGCGGATTATATGCTTCCTTTTGGCAAAGGCAATATTGTTCTGGCGGCAGCAGCAGATACCATCCTTAAAGGAGAAAGCTGTTGTATCGTTACCTACGGAATGGGTGTATATTGGGCGAAACAGGCTGCCCGGCAGTTTGAACAGCGGGTGGAGATCATCGACCTGCGGACCTTATTTCCGATGGATGAAGAACTGGTTTTTGCCAGCGTAAAAAAGCATGGCAGGTGTATCGTGTTAACAGAGGAACAACAGCATAATTCATTTGCAGAAGCACTGGCAGGCAGGATTTCCAGTGCCTGTTTCCAGTGGCTGGATGCGCCGGTAGCGGTAATGGGCGCCATGAATGTACCGGCCATTCCATTGAACATGGGGTTAGAAGCTGCCGTTCTGCCCAATGCAGAAAAACTGGCCGGGCGCATCAAAAAATTACTGGATTACTAAGATCAAATGAATACCCGGCTACCATAGGTATTATAACTTTCCCGGAACTCTTTTGGTGTACAACTTTTCTTTTTCCTGAAGATGCGGTTGAAATTCGAGATATTATTAAAACCGCAGTTGTAGGCGATTTCCGCAATGGAGTCAGTTGTGTCGATCAGCATCCTGGAAGCATGCCCCAGTCTGATTTCATTAAGACTGTCAATAAAGGTGTTGCCGGTACTTTGTTTAAAATACCGGCTGAATGAAACATCAGACATATTGGCCAGTTTGGCAATTTCATTTAAGGTGATGGGCCGGTCAAAATTCTGGTTCAGGTACTGAATGGCCTTTGTGATGCGCCGGTTATTATAAGTGTAGGATTCCTGGAAATTGAAAGTGGAATCCGACAACAATTGCATATTTCTTGAAATGGAGAGATCATGCAAAATCGAAAAGAGTTCCAGAACGGAATCAAAACCATGTTTCTGTCCGAGTGCTTTTATCCTGGGCGCTAATTGAATGGTGGTCTCCCTGGAAAAGAGGATGCCCCTTTGCGATTTTTCAAACATGGCCCTGATAAAACTGAGTTGGTTACGACGGAGGAAACTCTCATCCAAAAGATTCTTATGGAACTGGATCGTGATTTCGGTGATATCACTGCTTTTACACTTGTGCGTGAACCAGGCGTGTTGCAGGTTTGAACCTACCAGCACCAGTTCAAGATCATCTATTTCCTGGATATGATCACCGATCACCCGTTTTGCATGCTTCGCGTTTTGGATGAAATTCAATTCAAATTCTTCATGATAATGTAAGGGGAAATCAAATTCCGTCTTCACCCGGGAAAAAAGCGTAAAACAGTCATTTTGGGTCAAGGGCGTTATTTCGCGGAGCATTTTTTTCATACAGCGAATGCAGAGATACTAAAAATTAGCAATCGAATGTAAAATTAGTATCAATATTTTTTAATCGAAAAAATATTTATAGGAAAATAATAATATGATTTTCATGGTTTTATATTTCAATTGATCTGCCACAAGTATAAAATAGACAAAAAATAGTCAAAAAAATATTAGTTATAGGTTATATACTAAGTTAGTTTTGGTAAAACAAGATTGCTATATGAGAAAACGAATTTTTTACAAAGAAGCGTTTGGCTTCCTGCTATTTGCATTCTCCATCCTTAGTGCATTTGCCCAAGACAAAGTCATTACGGGTGTTATCTCTGACCAAAATGGTGCTCCGCTTGCGAGTGCAACCATTTCTGTCCAGGGTGGAAAAGCAGCGGCCGTTACCGATGCCAATGGGGCATTTAAATTAACGGTTCCTTCCGGTACCAGCAGTTTGATCATTTCTTATGTTGGCACCAAAGACATGGTAGTATCTATTGCTGGTAAAACCAATTTGCTGGTAACGCTTGAAGTTACAGATACCCGGCTGAATGAAGTGGTTGTGGTAGGGTATGGTAAAGCGAGAAAAGCAAATTTAACAACAGCACAAACTTCTGTTTCGGCTGCCGAGATCAATAAAACGGTCAATACCACTATTGAACAGGCCATACAGGGCCGGGCTGCCGGTGTGTATGTTACACAAAACTCAGGCCAGCCGGGTGGTGGTATTTCTGTAAATATTCGGGGTATCAGTTCACTCAATGCCACCCAGCCTTTATATGTCATTGATGGTGTACAGATTCAATCCAGCGAGGATGTTTCTTATGGCAATACAAGCTCTTCAAGCCCATTGGCTGGTCTCAACCCATCTGATATCGAAGATATCCAGATACTCCAGGGGCCTTCTGCCACGGCAATCTATGGTTCAAGGGCGAGTAATGGCGTCATACTCGTAACAACAAAAAGGGGTAAGGCGGGAGATGTGAAAATCAATTATTCTTTTCAGCATAATATCCAGACGCCTCCCAAGCACCTCGATGTGATGAACCTGCAGCAGTATGCGCAAATGGTAAAAGAGTATCACCTGCTGGCAGGGGGTACCACCCCTCAGGAATTCCTAGATCCATCATTATTGGGAAAAGGTACCGACTGGCAGAAAGAACTCTTTAATAATGCTGCGATGGATAAGCACCAAATCAATTTAAGTGGTGGTAATAACAGTACCACTTATTATTTATCCGGTGAATATTTAAACCAGGATGGTGTGGCGGAGGGTTCTGGTTTCAAAAGGTATGGTTTCCGGCTGAATGTTGATAATAAACCAAGAGATTGGGTCACACTGGGTGTGAACCTGAGTTATAACCAGACCAATGAAAATCTTGTTACCACAAATTATGGCAATGCAGAAAGCCCGCTTATCGCCAATGCATTGCGACTGACCCCCCAGATCCCGGTCAAAAACCTGAATGGTTCCTGGGGAGGCAGCGACCCGGTGAATGGTGCCAACCAGTATGCACCTATCAACCCGATTGCCCTTGCAAACCTGATCACCAATAAAAACACCAAAAGACAGTTTTTGGGTGGCTTAAACCTGGGTATTAATATCACCAAGGGTTTGGTGTTCAGAACATCGGTCAATGCCAATACCGGGAACGGGGTCTCTACCTATTATACCCCTACCTACCAGATTGACCAATGGCATTATAATTCAATCGCCTCTCTTCAAAGCGGCACTTATACCAGCTGGTATTGGAACTGGAACCAGTTGCTTGAATATTCAAAACAGATCGGCAAGCATAATTTTAACCTGATGGTGAGCCATGAGGCACAGGAATCAGAATATAAGGCCCTGTCGGCAACCAGAACAGGGTTTTTAACCAATGATATATTTGATGTGAATGCCGGTGACCCCCTAACGGCTACCAATGGTGGAGGCACCTATCCCTGGTCAATGGAGTCTTACCTGGGACGGTTTAACTATAACTATGATAACCGTTATTTATTAACGGCTTCCATGAGAAGGGATGGATCTCCGAATTTTGGATCGGATAACAGATGGGGTAATTTCCCTTCCATCTCTGCCGCCTGGAGGGTTAGCCAGGAAGAATTCTTTAAGATACCTTTTATCAGCGAATTGAAGTTGCGGTATGAAACCGGGTTAACCGGTAACCAGGGTAATGGTTCTGGTATATTTGCTGCCTTATCCACGGGCCCAACACCCTGGGGAACAGGATTCCTGCCTTCTACATTTACAAACCCGAAATTACAATGGGAAGAAACGAAGACAAACAATTTTGGTTTCAACCTCGGTATTTTGAAAAACAGGATTTCGATTGAAGCAGACTTTTATAGAAAAAATACAGATAACCTGCTGATGAATGCAAGCCTCCCCTGGTATTTGGGAACAAATGGTAGCCCCGGTTCGGTTGGTGCTCCATTAGTGAATGCAGGGTCTTTGAAAACAAATGGATGGAACCTGACGATTAATTCTACGAACATGCGATTGAAGAATGGGTTTAAATGGGAAACAAACTTTAATATTTCCTCATTTAAAAGCATCGTAGAATCTTTGAATTCGGGGAATGCATTTATTGAAAGAAATTCCTGGTGGATGAATAACTGGACGCAGCGTGCTGCCATTGGATTCCAGCCCTGGTTGTTCAGGGGATATATTGAAGAAGGCCTGTTTCAATCTATTGATGAAATTGCCAATAGTGCGGTACCGGTTGATAATAATGGCGTAAGAAGACCGATAGATGAACAAAATGGTATTTGGGTGGGGGATGTCAAATACAGGGATATAAATGGGGATGGCATTATTGATATCAACGACCAAACGAATATTGGTAACCCCTGGCCCAAACTTTCAGGTGGTTTAACAAACTCATTTTCTTATAAGAATTTTGATTTGAGCATTTTGGTTACGGCAACTTTTGGGAATGATATTTACAATTTTACAGCTGCTGCTAACAGTAACCCCAATAATGTAAACCTTAGCAGGAACTTTTTATTGTCGACAATGGAGTATGCCAAATTAACGGAAAAGAATGGAGAAGTGGCTCTTTTAAATCCCGGTACTACTATACCCAGGATTTCCAATAACCCGATATCGTCAGACAATAATTTTGGGAAAATCACCTCCAGGTTTGTAGAAGATGGCTCTTATGTCAGGATAAAGAATATTTCCCTTTCTTATAACTTCCCCACAGAAATTTTCAGGAAGTTAAAAGCAGTCAAAGGCGCTAAAGCAACAATAGGTGTTCAAAACATTTACACGTTTACAAAATACAAAGGGTTTGATCCGGAGATTGGTGCATATGTAGGCACAGGCTCCAGTTCCGCCAACCAGGCCATCGGTATTGATTTTGGCAGGTATCCATTAACGCCCATTTATACGGCATCTTTTAGCATTAACTTCTAATCAGTATGAAAATGAAAAAAATAAATCTATTCAAAATAACCATCGTTCTGGTTGTCGTGCTATCGGCATTGGCAAGTTGTAAAAAGCAGTTTTTGGATAAGCCCCCGTTAAGCTCAATTGTAGATGCCAACTTTTACAAAAATGATGAACAGGTGATGGCGTCCACCAGTTTGCTGTATAGCAGGGTGTGGTTTGATTATAATGACAAAGCCATGTATAATCTTGGCGATTTCAGGGGAGGCACGGCATTTTCTGCCTGGAATGACCGGGGGAATGTATTGTTCAATACAACCGGCGACAATGGTGAAAATGGTGCTTCCTGGAGGGCCTTTTTCAACGTAGTGGGTCAGTCCAACCTGTTTTTGTATAATATCGAAAAATACGGCGGACCGGATGTTACACCTGCCATTAAGAAAAATGCCATTGCGGAGGCAAGGTTCATGAGAGCGCTGGCCTATCGTTTCCTGGTAATGAACTGGGGCCCGGTTCCTATTATTGAAAATAATGTTGACCAGTTGTTTGACACCTCGATCACAAGGAATACAGTTTCCAGTGTGTGGAGATTTATTACGCGAGAAATGAGGGCTGTGGCTGAAGATTTACCGGAAACGCCCATACAGGAAGGAAGAATTTCCAAATGGTCGGCCGAGGGGATGCTGGCCCGGTTTTATTTGACAAGGGCTGGTGTTGAATCAAATGGTACTGTTAGAAAACAGGAATACCTGGATAGCGCCAAATATTATGCCGCCAGGGTAATCAATAACAGCGGTAAAAAACTTCTTAATAAGTACGAGGACCTGTTTAAATACCCTTATGATAATAATAACGAATCGCTTTTTGAATTGCAATGGGTGTTTTCCGGTACCAGTGAATGGGGTACCAACAACAGCATGCCCGAATATCTTGCCTATAACCCGGACATCTCCTTTGGTGGCTGGGGTGGAGACAAAGGGGCTACCTGGTGGCTTATTCAGCAGTATGATGGATTTACCGAACAGACAGATGGTACTATAAAAGGCCGGACCCTGGATCAGCGTTTACATGCCACCTTTATGTTGCCCGGGTTTTCTTATCCAGAGATCACCAAAGTTTCCGACCGGACAAAGCTGGTCTATCCTTTTACGGGAACGGATCAAAACTTCCTGGCGGTTAAAAAATATGTTTGCGGTTCTCCAATCGATTGGGGCGCCAATGCTTCCCAGCAGCGTTATCCTAACGACACCTACATGTTACGATTATCTGAATTGTATCTAATATATGCAGAAGCCACAATTGGTAATAATACTTCCACAACCGATGCAACAGCAGTTGAATATTTCAATGCGGTGCATACAAGGGCAGGTCTCCCTCCCTATGAAGTGGGTGGCGTGAACGGTAGCGGTCCTCTTACATTGGACAAGGTCTTCTCGGAGCGGTTTAAGGAATTTGCCATGGAAGGGATGTCCTGGTATGACCTGGTAAGGCTGCATTACTGGAACCCCCAAAAAGCCTATGATATTCTCAATGCTCAGGACAGGGGTTTATTCTTTACAGCACCTGATCAAATGCCGAATCCTACAGAGTGGAGTTTTACAAAGACTTCCTGGTTTTCTGAAAGAAATATAAATGCGAATGATGGAAATTTCCTGCTCCCCATTCCCAATGCGGAATTGAGTCAGGCACCTAATCTGCAGAAGCCACCGGTAGACTATCCATAACCTGTTGATATATTAAAGAATGTAAATAAAAATCAAATGAAATCTTTAAATAATCTATCACTGCTCCTCCTCGCCACCCTCTTTACCATGGGTTTATTCTCTTCCTGCGGGAAGGATGATTTACCCAATAATGGCGAACCCCGAATCAGGTATGTACGGATTACAGCACCGGAATCCTCCGATTCACTGCTGGTAGGTGCCGGTCAGGGTCAACTGATTGCCATTGTCGGAGAAAACCTGCAGGATGCTGTACAGGTATGGTTTAATGATCAGATGGCAAGGTTAACGCCTACGTATATTACCAATACTTCGCTGCTGGTGTCTGTGCCCAGTCAGATACCCATCACTATTTCAAATAAGATTAAGATTATTTTTAAAAATGGGTATGAATTATTATATGACTTCCAGGTTCAAATAAGTGAACCCGTAGTGAATAGCATGGATTGTGAATATGTAAAAGAAGGAGATGTTGCTATTATCAGGGGGAACTATTTCTATGAACCCCTGACTGTTACATTTGAAGGCGGTGTTACAGGAGAATTGGTGGAAGTGAGTGACCAGGAAATACAGGTTCGTATTCCAGCCGGTGCACTTCCGGGCCAGGTTACCGTTACCACAAATTTTGGTGCCACTAAATCTAATTTCTGGTTCAGGGATAACAGGAATATGCTAATTACCAATGACCCCTGGTCTGGCTGGTGGGGACAAAACCTTGTTGTTGACGCATCAGATCCCCTTGCCATTAACGGGAATTTTACTAGGATCACCCAAACGATTGGTTCCTGGGGTTGGACAGAATGGATCGGTGGCAAAGAAGATGCCTTGTCTACAAGCCATAACCTGCCCGATGATGCAGTGCTGAATCCCTCAAAATACAATATGAAATTTGAGATCAATACGCTGTTACCCTATAATGGGAACAGGATCAAGTTCATGATTGGGCAAGTGAATGGACCGGACCCCAGTTGGGACAATGAACCTTATTTCTGGGAACCACCCTTTGATACGAAGGGAAAATGGCAAACCGTGAGCATTCCGTTTGAGAATGTTGTAGCCCATTATGTTACGAATTGGGGGGTTAGGCCTCAGGGGTATGGCGTCAAAATTTGGTTTCATGGGCCGGGTTCTTTAAATGCAGATATTGCCTTTGATAACCTCCGGGTCGTTTCAAAGGTCATTCAATAATATATTCATTAAGCCAGTAATTAAAAATGATAGCGATGAACAATAAAAATCTTAAAATATTTTCTTCCCTGCTCCTTATCGCTTTTTTGGTTGCTACGATGATAGGATGCAAAAAAGAAAAAAACGGGCAATCAAACTTAATTGAGCTATTAAGTTTTGGGCCAACGGGGGCCCGGCATGGCGATACACTGAGGTTTATCGGAAATAATCTTGACAAGGTCACTTCTATTGAATTTACCGGAGGTGCAGCTGCTGAAATAACACAGGTGGATTTCAAAATTCAAACATCAGAGCTTATTCTTGTGATTGTGCCACAGGCCGCTGAAAAAGGCTATGTGACCCTGAAGACGCCACAGGGTGATATTATTACAAAAACCCAGCTAAACCTGGATGTAACCACCACCGTCACCTCTTTTACTAACCAGGCCCGACCCGGTGCCAACGTTACCATTTCGGGCGCTTATCTTAACTGGGTACAAAAGGTCGTTTTTGCCAATGATAAGGAAGTGACTTCTTTCGTCAGCAAAGCCTTCGACCAACTGGTGGTAACAGTTCCCGATGATGCGGAAACGGGTCCCCTGTTGATTTTTTATGGAGGTACTGATTCGTCTGATTTTCAAACCGACGATACTTTGCGGGTGACATTGCCAGTCGCCACATCCTTAGCACCCAATCCTATTCTTCATCAAACCGATCTTACCATTACCGGTACGGATCTTGATCTTGCCAAAAAAATAATATTTACCGGGGTGAGTACACCGGTAACCAGCTTTATCAGCCAAACGGCTACTCAATTGGTTTTAAAAGTTCCGGCCGGCACCAAAAAAGGGAAAATTAAGTTGGTGGCAGCTTCTGAAGTCAGTACGGATTCGCCGACGGACCTTGATTTGATTTTACCGTCAGTGGCTACCATGACCCCTAACCCGGTGGATCCGGGTACCGATTTAACGATCACCGGTACCAACCTGGATTTGGTTACATCGATAACTTTTGAAAACGCTGCTCCCGTAACATCATTTGTTAGCCAGACTGCCACACAGATAGTGGTAACAGTTCCGATGGGTATTTTAAGGGGGAATATTACGCTGGGTGTATTAAATTCTACTGTAACGGTTCAATCTGCTGACGTTTTGGAAGTACTGGGTAGTGCCCCGCCACCGGTTGTTGCACTCCCTTTTTATAATGATGCAGTAACTTCTAACTGGACAAGTACAGGTTGGATAGGTGGTGGATGGGGTGGTGCAGCAGACTATAATAACACTTCTCCGGTACGGGAAGGGACTAAGTCGATAAAAATTGATTATGTAGGCGGGTATGGTTCCCCATTACAACTGGGTGGTGCTAATATTGATATGACCCCCTATACGACTTTTAAATTATCGGTGTACGGAGCACCCGGCAGCGGAGGCAAAACCGTTACCGTTGGAATTAATGGCACAAACGGACAATTTAACTTTAATGTGGTGGAAGGTGTTTGGACTGATTATGCTATCCCCATTTCCACACTGACAGCATCATCCACGATGAGTGAAATTTGGATACAGGAATTTAGCGGCACCGGTGGATTTACGATTTATGTTGATGCCATGGGACTTAATTAAATGGGTGTTGTAATGACTTCTTAAAATAGCTAATAATAACCCTGCTTGCAACCCTTATTTTCAGCGGTCAGTAAGCAGGGATTTTTTATCAGTTGTTGTATAAATTATTTATGTTAAAGCGGCTTTTGATAATGCTTTCGGCTTTGTTTGTATGGATGTTTACCCTGAACGCATACCATAAAGAAAATAAGCCCATTGATCATCATGCGACAAGCGAGACAGTTTGCCTATACAAAAGCCTGTTTACGCTCAAAGAAAGGGGCATCATGTTTGGTCATCAGGATGACCTTGCTTACGGTGTGAACTGGAAATATGAACCCGGCAGAAGTGATACCAGGGAGGTATGTGGTGATTATCCTGCTGTTTATGGATGGGAACTGGGACACCTTGAACTGGGAGACAATACTAACCTGGACAGTGTCCCATTTGCGAAAATGCGCGATCTTATCCTATCAGGGTATGAACGTGGAGGCGTGATTACTATTAGCTGGCACCTGAATAACCCATTGACAGGAAAATCAGCCTGGGATCCAGCACCTGGAACAGTGACATCTATTCTGCCCGGCGGTGAAAAAAATATTTTATACAATAGCTGGCTGGATAAGGTCGCCCGTTTTCTGAGCGAATTGAAGGGCCCGAATGAGGAACCGATCCCAGTTATTTTTCGCCCTTTTCATGAAGGGAATGGAGACTGGTTCTGGTGGGGAAAATCCCATTGCACACCGGCCGCTTTCAATGCTTTATGGCGGTATACGGTGCAATATCTCCGGGATAAAAAGAACCTGCATCAGTTATTATATGCTTTTAATACCGATCGGTTTTTTTCCAGGGAAGAATACCTCGAAAGGTATCCCGGCGACGAGTGGGTGGATATTATCGGTTTTGATATCTACCAACGGGAAATGCCCAAAGATACCTATATGAAGGCGCTGGACAGCATGCTCAATATGCTGGAATCCCTGGCAAGACAAAAAAAGAAGATCCCTGCACTGACTGAGTTTGGCGGGAATTGCCAGTCGGATAGCGGGTGGTGGACAGGGACCTTTTTGCCTGTATTGAAAAAGCATTCTATTGCTTATGTACTGGGTTGGCGGAATGCCGGGTTAAAACTGAATAATGAATTCGAATATTATGTTCCTTATCAGGGAGAACATTCGGCAAATGATTTTATTTCATTTTATAAGGATAAACAAACCATATTTCAATCAGACCTTCATGCAATTTATTGTGATGAATGATAGAAGGAAAAATTATTTTAGAAAATTTTAGTACAGCAGGCATAAGCAAGGTTGCCTGTTGATTCTTCATCGGGCAACCCTTTTAACAATCTTGAACAGCATCAATGAAATTTGAATTACTCGACATATTGGTTCTAATCGCCTACCTGGTGACCATGCTCGTGATCGGCTTCTGGGTACGGAAAAAAGCCGGTGCCAGTAAGGAAAGTTACCTGCTGGGCGGTAAGACCCTGCCCTGGTATTACCTGGGTTTGTCGAATGCATCCGGGATGTTTGATATTTCCGGTACCATGTGGATGGTGACACTGGCTTTTGTGTATGGTCTGAAAAGTCTTTGGCTTCCCTGGTTATGGCCTGTCTTCAACCAGGTTTTTTTAATGATGTATTTATCTGTCTGGCTTCGACGGTCCAATGTTACCACCGGGGCGGAATGGATGGTGACCCGGTTTGGATCGGGTAAGGAGTCATCGCTGGCCCAGTGGGTCATCGTTGCCTTTGCCATTTTAAGCTGCCTGGGTTTTCTGGCTTATGGATTTGTGGGCCTGGGAAAATTTGTTGAAATATTCATACCCTGGGAATCCGTAAAAGAATTTATTCCCTTTTCGGTGGCCCCGGCCTATGTCCCGCATTTTTACGGGGTTGTCTTTACAATGATTGCGGTGGTGTATGCCATTTTAGGCGGTATGCGGAGTATTGTGCTGGCAGATGTCATTCAATATGTGATCATGACGGTGGCAGCTGTTGCGGTTGCGATCATCGCCATGAACAAACTTTCAGGCCATTCTTTGCATGTACCGGATGGCTGGAATAATCCTTTTTTTGGCAGAACCATGGGTCTGGACTGGAGCCAGATTATTGCTGATGTAAACGAGAAAATAAAAACGGATCAGTATGAACCTTTCAGCCTGTTTTTTTCACTCATGCTGGTAAAAGGAATCTTAGCCAGCCTGGCGGGCCCCGCACCCAATTATGATATGCAGAAATTATTGTCGACCCGGTCACCAAAAGATGCTGCCAAAATGAGCGGACTGGTTTCGGTTATATTATTACCAACCCGGTACCTGATGATTATCGGATTTGCGGTGCTGGGGTTACTCTTTTTTCAGGAACTGGATTTACGCACGGCAACCGGCGCCATTGATTTTGAAAGGATACTGCCTGCCACGATTCACAGCTTCGTGCCGGCAGGCCTGATGGGTTTGTTATTGGCAGGTTTATTAGCCGCGTTTATCGGCACCTTTGCCGGCACCTTAAATGCAGCGCAGGCATATATCGTCAACGACATCTATATCAAATACATAAATAAACAGGCGACAAACAAAAGGATCACCGGGGTAAGTTATTTTGTTGGTGTTATCGTGGTTGCTGTGAGCATCATCATGGGGTTTTTTGCAGGAAATGTCAATGATATTCTGCAGTGGATAGTCGGCGCCTTGTATGGAGGATATATAGCGTCAAATGTGCTGAAATGGCATTGGTGGCGATTCAATGCTGGCGGTTTTTTCTGGGGAATGCTGGCGGGTATCGTCGCCGCACTTGTTTTTCCCTACCTGTTTGACGGCGTGGTAGACTTGTATAGCTGGCCATTGCTGTTTGTGATTTCATTCGCTGCCTCCGTTGCCGGTACTTATCTCAGTAAGCCAACCGATATGGAAGTGCTGAAATCATTTTACAGGACGGTCAAACCCTGGGGATTTTGGAAACCCGTTTATGAGCAGGTCCTACGGGATGAGCCTTCCTTTGTTGCCAATAAAAGATTTAGACTCGATATGTTTAATGTGATACTCGGAATTATCGGACAATGCTGTTTAACGCTTTTGCCGATGTACCTGGTATTATTCATGAAATTACCCCTGCTGGTGACCATCATCATTCTTGTGATCATCATTTTCATTCTAAAGAAAACATGGTGGGAAAAACTGGAGGATTAATTGATTTAATTTTTAAGTTATGGAAAATATTTTTTTTCAAAGATTAGCCCTTTTGGAAAAAGAATACGAGGCGCTCATCGCAAAGCCAAATAAAAAAATTGAGCCTGGTAACGGAATCTTCTCCCGGTACAGGAACCCGGTACTGACTGCGCAGCATACCCCGTTGATCTGGCGTTATGATCTTAACCCGGAATCGAATCCTTTTTTAATGGAAAGGTTTGGCATCAACGCAGTGTTTAATGCCGGTGCCATCAAATGGAACGGAAAATTCCTGCTGGTTGCCAGGGTGGAAGGATATGACCGGAAATCATTTTTTGCCATAGCAGAGAGTCAGAACGGGATCGATAACTTTCATTTTTGGGATTATCCGGTAATCATCCCTGAATCCTCTGAACCCGAAACCAATCTCTACGATATGCGACTGGTAGCGCACCAGGACGGCTGGCTCTACGGCCTTTTTTGTACCGAGCGGAGGGACCCGGATGCTCCCGATACAGATCAGGCAGCAGCCATTGCACAATGTGGTATTGCCAGGACAAAGGATTTAGTGAACTGGGAACGGTTACCCAACCTGGTCACGACTTCGCCCCAACAGCGAAATGTAGTGTTGCACCCGGAATTTGTAGATGGCCGTTATGCTTTTTATACCCGGCCGCAGGACGGTTTTATTGATGCGGGAAGCGGGGGTGGCGTGGGTTTTGGAATCTGTGATACGATTGAGCAGGCGAGGATCCAGGAGCAGGTAGTGATCGATAAAAAGGTCTATCATACCGTATATGAGGCGAAGAATGGTTTGGGGCCCGCCCCTATCAAAACAAAACACGGCTGGCTGCACCTGGCACATGGTGTTCGGAACACGGCGGCAGGATTAAGATATGTGCTCTATCTCTTTATGACGGACCTGCAGGATCTGACGAAGATTATTTATAAGCCAGCCGGGTATTTTATGGCGCCGGAAAATGACGAAAGGATCGGCGATGTATCCAATGTATTGTTTTGTAATGGCTGGATCCTGGAGGAAGACGGATCCGTTTTTATTTATTATGCATCCTCCGACTCCCGCATGCATGTTGCCACTTCAACCCTAGAACAATTACTCGATTATATCATGAATACGGCTCCGGATGGTTATTGTTCTGCGGAATCAGTGAAAAAGGTATGCCAGTTTGCAGACCGCAACCAGGTGAATACCGTGTTAGTTCACCAACACAGCGAAAAGAAAAAATGAGATGAGCGTAGGGACATTACATAAACCCGGTTATAAAAAAGTACTCAATACCTTTTCCCTCGAAATGGCCGAAGAGCTGAAAGCTATTCTCGATTATTGGCTGACCTTTACAGTTGATACGGGTTTCGGGGGATTTTTCGGTAAAGTGAATAACCAGAATACACCCGACCTGGCTGCCGATAAAGGGCTGGTATTGAATAGCCGTATTCTTTGGGCTTTTTCGACTGCATATTCATTTACCGGGCAGGCAAAATATTTACAGGCTGCAGAAAGGGCTTATGAGTATATCTGTGACCATTTTATTGATCCAGTATATGGCGGGCTTTACTGGTCAGTGGATTATAAGGGTAAAATGAAGGATAGCAAAAAACAGATCTATGGCCTTGCTTTTTGTATTTATGCAATGGTGGCATTTTATAAAGCCAAGAAAGAACAACCCGCCCTGGATTTTGCGAAAGCCGTTTTTTATGCCATAGAAAGATACAGTTTTGACAAACAGGGAGGGGGGTATTTTGAAGCCTATACCCGGGAATGGAGGATCCTGGAAGACCTGCGGCTGAGTGATAAGGATGCTAATGAGAAAAAGACGATGAATACCCATCTTCATATCATCGAAGCTTATGCAGCATTGTATTCAGTTTGGAAAGACGAATTGCTTCGTCGGCAAATCGGGGGATTATTGTCAGTATTTTATCATCATATTATCGATCACCGGCATTTGCACCTCCATCTTTTTATGAACGAAAACTGGCAGGTAATGTCTTCTGGAATTTCTTTTGGACATGATATAGAAGCGGCCTGGTTGTTGCATCGGGCGGCCACTGAATTGCAACACGGGGAATGGATTGAAAAGTTTGAGTCGCTGGCGGTGGAAATTGCTAAATCAACTGCGCAAGGATTAGATGAAGATGGTGCACTTTGGTATGAATTCCATCCACCGACGGGTTCCTGGGTGCGGGAGAAACATTCCTGGCCCCAGGCAGAAGCGATGATCGGATTTATGAATGCCTTCCAGTTATCAGGGGATGAAATATTTCTTAACCGGTCTGTTGCCTCTTGGGCATTTATTAAAAAGCATATCAGGGACCATCTTAACGGTGAATGGTTTTGGGGCGTCAAAGAAGATTATTCGGTGATGGAACAGGAAGATAAAGCCGGTTTCTGGAAATGTCCTTACCACAATACCCGTGCCTGCATGGAAATAATTGCCAGGATCGGGAATATTCAGTCAAACTTATCGGATTCATAAAAAAATATTGCAATGACAAGAGTTTTATTGTTCGGAGTATTTATGATTACTTTATCGGTCGCCTGTAAAAAGAAAAATAGTGTACCCGATCCCAATCCCAACCCGGGTCCGGACACCACACACTTTGATCCGGCTGTCGACCCCCCTGTCGCAAACACGATTGGTTTTTTCCTCGATCAATGGCAGCCGAAATCTTTTATGCCGCCTGATTTTATCGCTTCCGGCTTACCGGTTTCGGGCGGCCCCATCATTGAAATAAATCCCTCATCGATTATCACCAAGGTACCGAAATCTGTATTTGGCAATAATGCAAATTTATGGATGACCCAGATTGTTACAGAAGCGTCTTTGATGAACGATATCCGAAACCTGCATTCCGGCAATATCATTCGTTTTCCGGGGGGTAGTATCAGTGATGTTTTTTTCTGGAACGCACCAAAGGATGTAAAACCGGCCAATGCACCCGATTCGCTGGTCCAGGCAAATGGCACAAAGGTACCTGCTGGTTTTTGGTATGGAAAGAACCAGGAAAGCTGGACCTTTTCTGTCGACAATTATTATAGTTTATTGCAACAGACCGGAAACCAGGGTTTGATCACTATCAATTATGGATATGCGCGATATGGAACGGGGTCGAACCCCGTTGCGGCTGCCGCTCATCTCGCTGCCGACTGGGTGCGCTTCGACAATGGAAGAACAAAATACTGGGAAATCGGGAATGAGAATTTTGGGGACTGGGAAGCCGGGTACCGGATCGACCTCTCCAAAAACCAGGATGGCCAAACTGAATATGTTTCCGGTCAGCTGTACGGTCAGCATTTTAAAGTATTTGCCGATTCCATGCGCAAAGCTGCCCAGGAAACCGGCCATACCATCTATATTGGTGCTGTTACTTCCGAATCGGCTCCCCTTTCCTGGTGGACCAATACGGCAAAAAACTGGAATTCCGGTCTATTCGGCGCTTCCGGCTCAACACCCGATTATTATGTAGTCCATAACTATTATACCAATTACCAGACCAATGCCGGTGTTGCCGAAATCCTGGCAACGCCTTCAACGGTTACGAAGAATATGATGGATTATGTGAAACAGCAGTTGACAGGGGCCGGATTACCGATCAAACCCATCGTGTTGAATGAATGGAACATCACTTCACAGGGTTCCATGCAACAGGTGTCTCATATCAACGGGATGCATGCGGATATGGTGCTGGGGGAAGCGTTGAAAAACCAATTTGGTATGACATCCCGGTGGGACCTGGCCAATGACTGGAGTAATGGTAATGATCATGGTATGTTCAGCCAGGGAGGGGAACCTGGTGTAGCCAAATGGACGGCCAGACCCGCTTTTTACCATATGTATTATTTCCAAAAAATGATCGGCGACAGGCTCGTGACCTCCACGGTGATCGGGAATAACGCCCTGTATGCTTATGCGTCGTCCTATTCTTCCGGTGAAGTGGGTGCGATATTGTTAAACACCAGTGCGAATGCCACCACTGTACAGTTGAAATTCAAGAATTTCATACCCGGGGGAAGGGTGTATTGGTATGCATTAACCGGCGGCACCGACAATGGTGATTTTTCACGGAAAGTCATCATCAACGGTAATGCACCAACGCAGGTGGCGGGTGGCCCGACTAATTACCCTGATATCAAAGCCTTTTCAGCGCTGGTGAGTGCCGGCAGCACCATCAATATTCCGCTGGCAGCGAGATCCTCGGTATATGTTGTAGTGGAAAAGAAATGAAATTAACATCTTAACAGGAATTCAACAATGAAGATTTACACCTTATCCTTCTCGCCCCGACTGGCTGTTTATATGATCAGTATATGCTGGATGGGTAATGTCAATGCACAAAACAATGATCCGAAGTTAATCGATCAGGCGGCGACAAAGGAAACAATCGCGCTGTTTAACCACCTACATACCCTGTCAAAAGACCATATACTTTTTGGCCATCAGCATGCCACGGAATACGGACATGGTTGGTATGGCGGTGACAACAGAAGTGATGTGCATTCAGTAACGGGTTCCCATCCCGCTGTGATTGGTGTTGATTTTAGCGGTTTATCGGGGCGAACTGATGCACTGATTGAAAAGGAAAAGACGGCTTTGCGAAAAATCATCTGGGATACTTATAAAAGGGGAGGGGTTACGACTGTATCCTGGCATTTTAATAACCCTGTTTCTCCTACTGATTTTTACTGGAATGATTCCACAGCCGCTGCAGCCGTGAAAGACATTATCCCGGGCGGCGGCTATCACCAGCGATATAAATCTATATTGGCGACTATCGCCGATTTGGTACATTCAATAAAAGGTGCAGATGGCAATCCGGTACCGATGATCTTCCGGCCTTATCATGAGTTCGATGGCAACTGGTTCTGGTGGGGCAAAGGACATTGCAGCAGGGAGGATTTCATAAGCCTGTGGCGGTTTACGGTTTCTTATTTACGGGATACGCTACAGGTTCATAATTTTATTTATGCATTTTCTCCCGATTGTACATTCAATTCAGAAAATGAATTTATGGACCGTTACCCGGGCAATGCATGGGTTGATTTGGTGGGTATGGATGATTATGCCGATATGGGAAGGGACCGGTATGATACCGCAGCCGCTATTCGAAAACTAAAGATTGTTTCTGGGTTTGCAGAAAAAAATGGTAAACTGGCCGCATTTACTGAAACCGGCCTTGAATCCATTCCAAATCCCGAATGGTGGACCACTACTTTACTCCCGGTGTTAATGACCAAAGGATTACATTTAAGTTATGTGCTGGTATGGAGGAATGACAGCAGGAGCCCTACCCACTATTATGCACCTTTTCCCGGACAGGTCAGTGTTCCGGACTTTTTGAAGTTTTATAAAGATCCATTTACTTTATTTGAAAAGGACCTGCAGGGAATTTACCGGTAGGATGATGCGTGATTTTTTTCATACCGCAAGCGCTAACATGATGATAAAAAAAATCCCGCCTGTTGAACAGCGGGATGGGAATGAATTTGCCGGTTATTACTTTATGGGAAAATACCAAGTTCCGCATAACTCGTAGCTACTTTATTGATGGCAACAACATAGGCAGCGGTTCGCATATCCGGGATATTATGATGTGATTTCCAGGTTTCCATTACTTCGCGGGTAGCCGAGATCATTGTTTCCTCCAGACCGCTATGCACCAGGGAAATCTCATCAGGGCCATGCATGATGAATTCTCTTTCGCTGGGTGAAACCTGTTTGCCGCTCAGCACCTCCATCTGGCTCAGGATATGGCTGTTGAGGTTTTCCGTAAACCTTTTTTCCAGTCTTCCGTACCGTACATGGCTCAGGTTTTTTAACCATTCGAAATAGGACACGGTAACACCCCCGGCATTGAGGAACATATCAGGGATCACCAATGTCCCTTTTGCGTTCAGTATTTCATCCGCTTCTGGTGTGATCGGACCGTTGGCCGCCTCTCCAATGATTTTGGCCTTGATACGATTGGCGTTTTCTTCATTGATAACGTTTTCGAGGGCAGCTGGGATCAGGATATCACATTCCATTTCCAGGGCGGCGGTGCTTTTTTCTATATTCTGGGCGCCCGGGAAGTTCAGGATGGAACCGGTGCTTTTCCGGTGCTGGAATACTTCATCGACATCCATGCCTTCGGGGTTATAAATGGCCCCTTCATATTCCGCGATCCCTACAATTTTCGCGCCTGCATCCTGGAAATAAATGCCGGAATGATAACCCACGTTGCCCAATCCCTGAACAATAACCTTTTTCCCCAGGATACCGGTGGTCAGTCCGAGGTTCTTCATTACATCATCATTACTGCAAACTTCTCTGACCCCAAAAAATACTCCCATTCCGGTCGCTTCCCTGCGTCCGCGTACGCCACCCTGTGTAATAGGTTTTCCGGTAACACAACCTAACCCGTCAATTTCTCCCGGTTTAAGCGTGGTATAGGTATCCACAATCCAGGCCATTTCCCTTTCACCGGTACCATAATCAGGCGCCGGCACATCGGTACCCGGACCGATAAAATTCTTCTTGACCAGTTCGGAGGTATAGCGACGGGTGATCTTTTCCAGTTCGTAAGCGGAGTATTTACGGGGGTTGATCTTGATACCGCCCTTCGCACCACCAAATGGCACGTTGACAATGGCACATTTATAGGTCATGAGTGAGGCGAGCGCCATGACTTCATCCTGGTTAACCTCTGCAGCGAAACGGATACCACCCTTGCAGGGAGCTTTATGATGGGAGTGTTGTACCCGGTAGGCTTCGATCACTTCTATGCGGCCATCATCCATTTTTACAGGAAAGCGCATACGGAAAACCGCATTGCAGGCCTTGATCTGTTCCAGGATACCTTTATCCCATTTTGTGAATTTTGCGGCTTTGTCAAAGCTTTTACAAACGTCGCCGAAGAAACTGTATTCTGTATTTTCTGACATGTGATGTGAATTTACTTTGTGATAGGAGTTGACTTATTGATTTTTTTCGAGCTTGCCCAGTTTCCGGTCTATACGGACCACATAAAGAATCAGGCCAGCCAGGATGGTCAGTATAACGGCAATGACCACATATATTTTTCCATTGCTGCGCATGGTATCGGCCATTTCCACCTGTTCGGGATTATTTTGTGCAAAGATGGATAGGGAAAGCAAAAGCCCAGTAACGAGGGCCAGAAGATTTTTTTTCATGCGTTTAAAATTGATTTGTCTTTTATATACCGCATCCTGATTTTGATCGTGGTGATCCAAACTGCCAGCAGTGTCCATCCGGCAATGGCCGGGTAAAAAACCATGCGGAGCCTCGGATCAGCTGATTTGAAGTCGAGCGCCGGGTTTCCTTCACTTCCTCCGGGATGCAGGCTGGGCAGTACTCTGGGCAGGATCCAGATGGAAGGAAAGAGCATGGCGAAAGCAAAAATATTATATACAGCACTGACCCTTGCCCTTTTGTCGATATCCTGTATCGAGTCGCGCAGCACCAGGTATGCGAAATAGATCAGCAGGGCGATAGCTGCGCCGATCAGTTTTGGTTCTTTTGCAATCAGGCTGAAAGTGACGGATGGGATATTGGGATCGGCCCAGGTATAGCTCATCCAGATGGCACCGGTTGCATAACCCAGAATGCCCATGATAATACCCACAGAAGCGTATTCACGGCTGCAAATATCATTCTTGAGGTTATTGGTACGAAGATATTTGATGGCATGCACCACCGAAATAATGAAGAGTATCATCATCGCAAACCACATACAGACATGGAAGTAAAGGTTGCGGATGGTTTCCTGCAACTGTGGAAGGCGGGGGACTTTCATTAGTATTCCGGCCGTAAAAGTGTATACCAACAGAACAACACTCAGTATTTTCCACCAGGATTTATGCATATTGAAAATATTCTTGTGGGACATTGGTCATCGGAGGAAGTAACAATCCAATGCAATGGCCGGCAATCGTATAAGGGAGCAAAATTAGTATAAAGGTTTTCAAATGTTCAATAAAACAATAAAATATTTATTAAACACAATCTCCGCTTTGCGGGATTAATCTTTCCAGAGAAAAGGGAAGAGTATGACTGCCAGAAAGATGATCATCACGTCAAGGGCAATTAACAGAAAAATCACATTGACCGGCATGGCAATAAGGTGACTGAAAACGGCCCGGGATAAGCGCATCAGTAAAATGAGCTGTGGAATGATGATGGGAAAACCTAGGATTGCCATGATTGCTGCATTTTGCTGGGCCTTTGCAGCGATCGCTGCCAAAAAGGTAAAGACCAGGCTCAGGCTCCAGCTGCCCAGCAGCACCAGCCCGATAAAGGGAAAGATCTTTATCACAGGATTGGAAAGGAAAAGGCTGAAGAGCAGGAGACTGAGCAGGCTCATCACCAGCATCAGCAGGGAATTGAAAAGCAGTTTTGACAGCACAAATTCTGCCGGGCTCACAATGGAATAAAAATATAACATCCGGCCCCTGCTCTCCTGCAAAAAACTTTTAGCAACCGCATTGATACAAATAAATAGCTGCAAAACCCAGAATAAACCATTCCAGACCCTGTTTTCCGGAGTATCTACCGCCATATAGATCACAAAGATGGTGGATCCTATATACAGCAATATGCCATAAAAACTGTACTGCTGTCTTATTTCCAACAGGAGGTCTTTCCTGAAAAGGGCCCAAATGTTTTGTAATGGTTTCATGGCTGGTGCTTGAGGTCCATATAGCATTTTCTGCACAGCGGCTCATAAACGTCTTTTTCCCCGAGCATGACCTGGTCATCATTCGGGATTTTACGATGCGAGTAGCTGGCGATATTGCCACAACGCATGCAGATCGCATGAAGCTTTGTCACATAGTCCGCCTTCGCCATCAGCAACGGCATCTGGCCAAAGGGTTTTCCGGTATAGTCCATATCAAGACCCGCCACAATGACCCTGATGCCTTTAAAAGCAAGTTCATCACACACATCGCCTATTTCCGGGTCAAAGAACTGGGCCTCATCAATACCCACAACATCAACGCCCTGGGCCAGCAGTAAGATCTTCTGGGAATTTCCCACCGGTGTTGATTGGATCATGTTTTCATCATGCGAAACAATTTTCGTTTCATCATACCGGGTATCGATGCCGGGTTTGAATATTTCCACTTTCAGGTTGGCAATCTTTGCCCTTTTTAACCTCCGGATCAGCTCTTCTGTTTTTCCGGAAAACATGGAACCGCAGATCACCTCGATCCACCCCCTTTTTTCCCCATTGATACCAGGTTCAATAAACATTGTTAATATTCTTGGATTGCCGCCGGCAAATCATTTTATTGGCAAACTGTTTGTAACTTTAAACGCAAAACCCACAAGCGCCAAAAGTAGCATAATCTGATGGAAAGAATCAAAGTACTCATTGATAAATTGCGGGATCAGGCCGCCCAGGAAGCCGATCCCGGACAACTGATGTTGACGCTGCAGATGATCCAGCATGAGCTCCAGCATTTGCAGGCCATGCGGTCAAGGAGCATGGGCACCTCCAAGGTGTCGGTAACCATGCCCTCTTTTATGCCCCCCAAAATAAAAATGTCGGATACCGTAAAAGAGGTTGTCCTGGAAGAACAGCCGGTCATTGCCCCGTTTACCGCCGGGGGACAGGTGCGGCAAGCATATAATTATGACCCCCTTACGGAGATCCCTACCTTATCCCATCAGAAGATTGGAAAAGACATCAATGAGGCCATTGCCGATGCAAAGGAATCCATCAATGACAGGCTGAATGAAAAGAAAACCGAACTGGGAGAAAGACTCATGGACACCCCAATCCGGGATTTAAGAAAAGCCATCGGCATCAACGACAGGTTTACGTTTATCAGCGAACTCTTCCGTGGAGATGAAGCGATGTACGAACGCAGCCTGAAAACGATCAATAGTTTTAATATTTATCCTGAGGCGGAATACTGGATCAGCCGGGAACTGGAAATAAAGTTAGGCTGGGATTCGGCCAGTGAAACCGTCATTCACTTTTATCAGCTTGTTAAAAGACGCTTTTCCTGAATAAAGGAAAGGATCTTCTCTGTGGCGCCCCGCTGTTGCCGCACATAATCCCCTGCAATCTTCGATGTTTTTTGTAAGAGGTCCGGGTTATTCAGGATCTTTTCGGCGGCTATTTTGAAAGACGCCGCATCTTCTACGGAAAAGGCTCCTCCGGCAGCCAACAGGTCATTTGCTTCCCGGAATTTATGGAAACGGGGCCCGAAAAAAACCGGCTTATCAAACACCGCTGCTTCCAGTATATTATGGATCCCGCTGTCAAAACCGCCCCCGACAAAGGCGAATGTGGCATAATGATAGAGTTTTGAAAGCAGGCCGATATTGTCGATGATCAGGATTTGGGCAACGCCTTTTTCCGGATGGTCCCGGATATCTGACAGGGTATGGGATGCCGGGAAGAGCTTTTTTAAATCATTCAGGTGGGCGGGATCAATTTCATGGGGTGCTATGATCAGTTTTACATCCGGGAAATGATCGATAAAACGCCTGATCAAACGCTCATCTTTGGGCCAGGTGCTGCCGGCAACCAATACGGGATTTCTGCCACAAAAAGCTTCGATGATGGCGACCGGCTCGAATTTTTCCGCTATCGTGCCAACCCGGTCAAAACGGGTATCACCTGAAACAAAAACATTTTCTGTTAGACCAATTGCTGATAAATAATCCCGGGACGGAGAATCCTGCACAAATAACGCGGTAAAACATGTCAGCATGCGTCTGTGAAAACCTCCATACCATTGAAAGAACGGCTGTTGTTTTCTGAACCGTGCGGAGACCAGGAGCAGGGGTATTTGCCTGTTTTTACAGGCATAAAGGAAATGATACCAAAAATCATATTTTACAAAAATGACCAGTGAAGGCCGTATACTGTCAAGAAAGTGCCGGGCATTTTTTTTTGTATCCAAAGGGAGGTAACAAACCAGGTTGGCTTGGGGATAATCCTTTCTTATTTCATACCCTGAAGGGGAGTAAAAACTGAGCACAATTTTGTGATCGGGAAATTGTTTTTTGACATTTTCCAGCAGCGGGCGCCCCTGTTCAAATTCTCCAAGGGAGGAGCAATGTATCCAGACCGTATTGTTGAAGCCAATGGCCTGCTGACGTATGGTTGCAAGGTTTTTTTTTCTGCCATTGACCCATAACCTTGCCTTTTGATTCCAGGGGCTGGCCAACAGTATGGCGGCTTTATAAAGAAAGATAGAAAGGTTGTAAAAAAAAAGCTGCAAAACAACAGGTTTAATTAATCAACAAATGTAAAGGCAAACATGGAAACTAAGTGTATTTTACTATTTTTGCGCCTGTTCTGCCTGGCTTTCAATATTGAAGAAAACTGATTTTGTAATTCGTACATCTAAGTATATGCGTCCAATTCAAATGGTTGACCTTAAGCAACAGTACCACAAGATAAAGTCTGAGGTGGATGAGGCCGTAATCGCAGTACTGGAAAGCGTGGCTTTTATCAATGGCAAGCCGGTCCAGGATTTTGCAGAACATCTATCCACATATATTGGTTCTAAACACGTTATACCCTGTGCAAATGGAACCGACGCCCTCCAGATCACCATGATGGGCCTGGGTTTACAACCCGGCGACGAAGTGATAACCCCTTCTTTTACCTATATCGCTACTACTGAGGTGATTGCATTGTTGGGGCTCACCCCGGTTTTTGTGGAAGTGGATCCTAAAACATTCTGTATGGACCCGGTCTCACTGGAAAATGCAATAACCGGTAAAACAAGGGCCATTGTGCCCGTGCACCTGTATGGTCATGCTGCCCCGATGGCCGAGATCATGACAATAGCAGCAAAACACGGTATTCCCGTAATTGAAGACAATGCCCAGGCGATTGGCGGCACTTACCGGTATGACAATGGTACCCGTAAAAAGACCGGAACGATCGGAATAGCCGGCACCACTTCATTTTTTCCTTCAAAAAATCTTGGCGGCTATGGCGATGGCGGTGCGATATTTACAGATGATGATGACCTGGCAGAAAAAATGAAAATGATTGCCAACCATGGTCAGCGGAAACGATACTATCATGATATAGTGGGTTGTAATAGCCGGCTCGACACCTTGCAGGCGGCCATCCTGGATATCAAATTGAAATACCTGGATAGATATATTGCGGCCAGGAAAACTGCTGCAGATTATTACGACCGGGCCCTTACCACTGTGCCCGGTATTACGGTCCCCTTCAGGGCACTTTATTCCGATCATGTGTTTCACCAATATACCCTGATCCTGGATGGCATTGACAGGGATGGCCTGAATAAATTCCTGGCAGAAAAGGGAATTCCCTCCATGATATATTACCCCGTTCCCGGTCACCGGCAAAAAATGTTTGAAGGTTTTGATACTACAAAGGTGTCCCTGCCCGTTACTGACTGGCTCACTGAAAGGGTAATTTCATTACCTATCCACACCGAACTGGATGAAGATCAGCAGCATTATATCGTTTCTGCCATAAGGGAATACATTAACCAATAAATCGAATACATGAAAATTACAGTAGTTGGCACTGGCTATGTTGGATTAGTAACGGGCACTTGTTTTGCGGAGACCGGCAATACCGTAACCTGTGTGGATATAGATGCAAAAAAGGTCGAAAAACTTGCTAATGGCAAGATCACTATCTATGAGCCCGGCCTGGAGAAATTATTTATCCGGAACCTCCGGGAGGAGCGGCTGCGTTTTACCACCGATCTCGAAGAAGGCATTCAAAATGCCCAGATTATTTTTCTGGCCCTGCCCACCCCGCCGGGTGAAGACGGTTCGGCCGACCTGAAATACATCTTAGGAGTTGCCGATGACCTGGGAAAAATAATTAAGGACTATAAGGTTATTGTCGATAAAAGTACCGTACCCGTGGGTACGGCAGAAAAAGTGCACACTGCTATTGCAAAGAACAGCCAGGTTGAATTTGATGTGGTTTCCAACCCGGAATTCTTACGAGAGGGTGTTGCCGTAGATGATTTTATGAAACCCGACCGGGTGGTTATCGGAACCAGTTCTGAAAGAGCAAAAAAACTTATGGCCGAATTATATGCGCCATTTGTAAGACAGGGTAACCCGGTAATATTCATGGATGAAAGGTCTGCTGAACTCACAAAATATGCTGCCAATTCCTTCCTGGCCACAAAAATCTCCTTTATGAATGAAGTGGCACTGCTTTGCGAAAAACTGGGAGCCGATGTGGATATGGTCAGGTTGGGTATCGGTACAGACCTCAGGATCGGTAAAAGGTTCTTATTTCCCGGAATCGGATATGGCGGAAGCTGTTTTCCAAAAGACGTACAGGCACTTGTGAAATCTTCCAACGAAGTCGATTACGATTTCCGGATATTGAATGCCGTGATGGATGTCAATGAAAAACAGAAGCTTCACCTCGTGCCAAAGATCCAGCGTTATTTCAACCAGGACCTGAAAGGAAAGCATTTTGCCCTCTGGGGACTGGCTTTTAAACCCAATACGGATGATATCAGGGAAGCACCGGCTTTGTACATGATCGATGCCCTGGTAAACGCTGGCGCTTCTATTTGCGCCTTTGACCCGGAAGCGATGAAGAATGTTAAAAACCTGATCGGGGATAAGATCAGTTATTCTGAAAGCCAGTATGAATGCCTGGCTGGCGCCGATGCGTTGATCATTGCAACAGAGTGGAATGAGTTCAGGACGCCCGATTTCCTTAAAATTGTATCCAGTTTGAAAAATAAAGTGATTTTTGACGGAAGAAACCTTTTTGATGTGACAGCCATCAAACAATTGGGTTTCCATTACGAAAGCGTGGGTAGAGGGACTGTCAGTTAAACAAATTACTTATGGAAAAAAAACGAGTTCTCGTTACCGGGGCAGCCGGATTTTTAGGATCGCACCTCTGTGACCGCTTTATTAAAGAAGGATACCATGTCATCGGCATGGATAACCTGATCACGGGCGATTTGAGAAATATTGAGCACCTGTTCAAACTTGAGCATTTTGAGTTTTATCACCACGATGTTACCAAGTTTATTCATGTTCCCGGAAATCTTGACTATATCCTGCATTTTGCATCACCTGCCAGCCCCATCGATTATCTTAAAATACCCATTCAGACTTTAAAAGTCGGTGCGATGGGCACCCATAACTGTTTGGGCCTGGCCAAGGCAAAAGGTGCCCGGATATTGGTTGCTTCAACCAGCGAGGTCTATGGCGACCCCCTTGTTCATCCACAAACGGAAGAATACTGGGGTAATGTTAACCCTGTTGGTCCAAGAGGGGTGTATGACGAAGCGAAAAGGTATATGGAGTCCATCACCATGGCTTATCATACTTTTCACGGGGTAGCAACCAGGATCATCAGGATTTTCAATACCTATGGTCCGAGGATGCGGCTGAATGACGGAAGAGCGCTTCCTGCTTTTATCGGACAGGCCCTGAGAGGAGAAGACCTGACCGTATTTGGCGACGGGTCACAAACCCGAAGTTTTTGTTATGTAGATGACCTGGTAGAGGGAATCTACCGCCTCCTGATGAGCGACTACCCGAACCCGGTCAATATCGGAAACCCGGATGAGATCTCGCTAAAGGATTTTGCAGAAGAAGTGCTTAAACTGACCGGCAACAAGGTCAAAATTATTTATAAGCCCTTGCCTGTCGACGATCCGAAACAGCGGAAACCGGATATTACCAAGGCGAAGAAAATTCTTGACTGGACACCAAAAGTCGACAGGGCAGAGGGTTTAAAAATAACCTATGCTTATTTCAAAACATTGCCGCCGGAGGAATGGAGCAAACAACCGAAAGAGTTTATCAGCAATAAATAAATCATTACAATTAAATCAAATTAATGTACCAGGAGTTAGTGGATAAAAAATGTAAACTGGCAGTAATTGGTTTGGGATATGTGGGGCTGCCGATTGCTCTTGAATTTGCCAGGAAGATATCGGTTATTGGTTTTGACATTAATGCCGGCAGGATTGAAATGATGAAAAATCATACCGATCCCAGCAATGAATTGGGAAAGGAGGATTTTGAGGGTTGTGATATTCAATTCACTTCCAACCTGGATGACCTCAAAAAGGCCCAGTTCTTCGTAGTGGCCGTACCAACTCCTGTTGATGAGCACAATGTGCCGGATCTTACACCGGTGAAAAAGGCTTCCGAAACCATTGGAAAAGTATTGAAGAAAGGCGATTATGTGGTCTTTGAATCAACGGTATATCCTGGTTGTACAGAAGAAGATTGTTTGCCGGTTATTGAAAAGTTATCCGGGTTAACTTTTTGTACCGATTTTAAGTTAGGCTATTCACCCGAAAGAATTAACCCGGGCGATAAACAGCACACCCTGGCCAATGTGGTAAAAGTCGTGTCCGGATGTGATGAAGAGTCGCTGGATGAAATTTCAAAAGTGTATGAACTGGTGGTCAAAGCCGGGGTACACCGTGCTTCCTCTATCAAAGTGGCAGAAGCCGCCAAGATTATTGAGAATACACAACGCGATCTGAACATCGCACTCATGAACGAGTTATCGATCATCTTCGACAAGATGAATATCAATACCTATGAAGTGCTGGAAGCTGCCAGTACCAAATGGAATTTTCTGAAATTCTATCCCGGCCTGGTGGGCGGACATTGTATCGGAGTAGATCCCTATTACCTGACCTATAAATCCAGTGAACTGGGATTCAATTCCCGTGTGATCCTTGCAGGACGATATATTAATGATGGAATGTCGGTGTATGTGGCCCGGAAAGTGGTGCGGCATATTATCGAGCATGTCGGGGATGTAAAAGCGTCCAGGGTTTTGGTCATGGGCGCGACTTTCAAGGAAAACGTGAGTGATATCAGGAATTCTAAAGTGGCAGATGTGGTAAAAGAGTTGAAATCCTTTTTTGTCAATGTGGATGTTCATGATCCCCATGCTTCCTCTGATGAATTGCAGCATGAATATGGTTTTGGATTATCTGAGGTCAACGGAAATGATTACGATGCGGTAATTGTAGCGGTGTCCCACGCGCATTACGGTAATTTCGATGATAGGTATTTTTCTTCCATCACAAAACCACATGCAGTGATCTATGATCTGAAAGGAACGTACAGGAATAATATTAAAAGCAGGACTTACTGGAGTCTATAAATTATGCCATTCAATACTACAGCTTTTCCGGGCCTGATCGTTTTCGATCCGCATATAATGAAAGATGACCGGGGTTTCTTTTTCGAAGCGTATAATGCACTCACATTTCGTGCGGCAGGTATTACAAACCGCTTTGTGCAGGATAACCAGTCTTCTTCAGGATACGGCGTGATCAGGGGCCTGCACTACCAGTTGCATCCCTTTGCACAGGCAAAGCTTGTCAGGGTTTTGCAGGGTACGATCTATGACGTGGTAGTGGATATCCGCGTGGGGTCGCCCACCTATAAAAAAATTTTTGGTATCGAATTGTCTGCAGAAAACAAAAAGCAACTATTTATTCCTGCAGGGTATGCGCATGGATTTTCTGTTTTGAGTGAGCAAGCGGAAGTGTTATATAAGTGTGACCGTTTTTATAACAAGAAGAGTGAGGCCGGCATCCGTTACAATGATCCCGGTTTGAATATTGACTGGAAAATACCCGGAGAAAAAGTTATTGTTTCTGAAAAGGATATCAATCTGCCCTTGTTTGCCGATTGCAGGAATACTTTTGAATTCTTAACCTGATGTCAAAAAAAAAAATACTGATAACCGGGGCGAATGGCCAGTTGGGTAAAGCACTCAGGCAACTGGAAGCCTTTTACCCCGAATGGGCATTTGTCTTTCTCTCCCGGGAAGATCTCAGGATCCATCATTTTGAACTGGTCAGGAATTTTTTCCGTACAATTCAACCTGCATTTTGTATCAATTGTGCAGCCTATACCGCGGTAGACAAGGCGGAAGAAGAAGAGGAATTGGCTTACCTGGTCAATGCCGAGTCGGTGGGGGTATTGGCGGCCATTTGCAGGGAGCACCATACCAAATTCATCCATATTTCGACCGATTATGTGTTTGACGGAAATGCAAGGTTGCCCTACCAGACGGATAGCCCGACAAATCCGCAAACTATCTATGGCGCTTCCAAATTACAGGGAGAACGCCAGGCCTTGGAATATAATCCCGACAGTATCATCATTCGTACTTCCTGGGTGTATTCGGAATATGGTAAAAATTTCGTGAAGACCATGCTAAAACTGATGCAGGAAAAAAATGAGATCAGTGTGGTCAATGACCAGGTGGGTTCACCCACATATGCTGTTGATTTGGCGGCTACGCTTTTAACGATCGTGAAACGATGTGATGCCGATGCGGTAAATTGTCCTTCAGGGGTCTATCACTTTTGTAATGAAGGCATGATCAGCTGGTATGATTTTGCGTTGGCGATCAAAGCTTATACCGGAAGCACCTGTACGATCAATCCAATTCCCAGTTCAGCTTTTCCTACAGCTGCCCGGAGGCCTCATTATTCAGTGCTGGATTGTACCAGCCTGCAGGTTACTTTCGGGGTTACACTCAAAAATTGGAAAGAAAGTCTTGAACATTGCCTGGACAAAATCAAAAACCCCTGAACTTCAGGGGTTTTTGTTGACCCATAAGGATTCGAACCTTAAATGACTGAACCAAAATCAGTAGTGTTACCATTACACCATGGGTCAGTTTTCCCGCTTCTTTTTGATTTGGGAGTGCAAAAATAGGGCAGTATTCCCTTACTCCCAAATGCTTTTTGGGTTTTATTAATGCGTGAGGGCCAGCTCTTTTTCCTCCCTCACTTTCAGTTCCCTGATCTTATCCAGTGCCCGGGCCACCACGTCACACATGATCGTATACAAGGCTCCGGGGCGGGCATTTTCATAAATATAATCCAGGGCTTCATCTTCATTGGGAATGACAAGTGTTGGAATAGTCGGGTTGATACTATGGATACCTTCCTTTAATAATTCAATGATTGCTTCGGCGGTTCTCCCTCTTAGGTTCTTATCACACCGGATGATGATCTCATCAAAATAGCTGGCGGAGATGGAGCCCAGTTCACGGATATCTTCATCCCTGCGGTCGCCGGTTCCGGAGATCACCCCGATCCGATAGGGATAATCCAGTTTACTGATGAAATCGCAAAGCAGTTTCAATCCATGCGGGTTATGGGCAAAATCTGCCAGGATGGTGAAATTTTTAAAATGGAAAAAATTTAACCGGCCCGGTGTCAGGTTTTCGGAGGGGATAAAGGTTTGTAAGGCAATCCTGATGTCTTCAATCGTAATATCCCGGAACAGGTAGGTCGACAGCACTGCCGGCAGGCAATTGGCGATATTATGAACTGCTTTTCCTTCATAGGTGAGGGGTATATCTTTAGCGGGCATCACCCTTATCTTCCAGTTTCCTTTCATGATCGTAACATACCCGTTTTCAAATACAGTGGCCAGACCCCCTTCCGCACAATGTGCTTTTATTCTTGGATTGTTTTCATCCATGCTGAACAGCGCAATATTACATTTGAGACCCTCCTTCATGTTAAACACAAGATCGTCATCGGCGTTTAAGATGGCATAGCCATGCGGGAATACGGTTTCCGGAACCACGGCTTTCACCCTCGCCATCTGTTCGACCGAATTGATACCACCCAATCCTATATGGTCTGCTGCAACATTTGTGACCACCGCTACTTCGCAATTTTGAAAGGCGAGCCCTGATTTGAGAATACCCCCCCTGGCACATTCCAGGACCGCAAAATCAACCGTTGGGTCTTTCAGCACAAACTGCGAGGATATCGGGCCGGTACAATCTCCTTTCATCATGAGTTGATTTTGGATATAAACACCGTCACTGGTGGTATATCCAACTTTTTTGCCCGCACTTTTTGCAATATGGGCAGTAAGCCGGGTAGTAGTGGTTTTACCATTGGTACCCGTGATGGCAATGATTGGGATTCTCCCGGCACTCCCTTTCGGGAAAAGCATGTCCACCACAGGTTCTGCCGCATTCCTGGCCAATCCTTCCGAAGGCTCGATATGCATCCGGAAACCGGGGGCTGCATTCACTTCCAGGATGGCCCCGCCATTTTCTGCAACCGGGGTGCGCAGGTCGGTTGTCATGATGTCGATACCACAGATATCAAGACCGATGATCCTCGCGATTCTTTCAAACATGAAAATATTGGCGGGATGCACTTCATCGGTTACGTCGGTGGAAGTACCGCCCGTTGACAGATTGGCCGTGGGTTTCAATAATACCCTTTCTCCAAGGGCAGGGACCGTTTCCAGGGTATAACCCAGGTCATCGAGCATTTTCTGGGTAAATTGATCGGGCGTGATCTGGGTAAGTACCTTCTCATGCCCATATCCGCGCCGCGGATCTTTATTGGTTTCATCAATCAACCATTTGATGGTATGCTCCCCGTCGCCGATCACAGAGGCCGGGGTTCTCAGGGCCGCACAGATGAATTTATAATTAATGACCAATGCCCTGAAATCATAACCGGTGATATACCTTTCCACGATCACACTCCGGCTGTATGCTTTGGCGGCATCAAATGCCCTTTGGGCCTGCTCCCTGTTATTGATATTGGTCGTATTACCTTTACCATGATTACCATCGATGGGTTTTATCACTAATGGATAACCGAATTTTTCGATGGCTTCCTCCAGTCCGGCTTCTGTCCTGATCACGGTACCGCGGGGTACCGGTATTTCCGCCGCTTCGAGGAGCATCTTTGTCTCTTCCTTATCACAGGCAATATCGACAGCGATATTGGAGGTAGTGGAGGCAATGGTGGCCCGTATCCTTTTTTGATAAACACCATAACCCAGTTGCACCAGGCTTTGTTTATTCAGTCGTATATAGGGGATCCCTCTTTTTGCCGCTTCATCAACAATACATCCGGTGGAAGGCCCCAGCCGGGTATCCTCCCGGATCTCTCTCAATTTCTGGATATCATCGGCCAGGTCATAGGCCTTCGCGTCCGTCAGGGCTTCTGCAATCCGCACGGCAGCCCGTGCCGCATAAACACCTGCATCTTCTTCCATATAACTGAAAACTACATAATACACACCCTCTTTTTCGCCTTCAGGTGTCCTTGTCCTGCCAAAACCGGTATCCATCCCTGCAAGTGTTTGCAGTTCGAGGGCAATATGTTCAATCACATGACCCATCCAGGTACCTTCATCCACTCTTTGAAAAAAACCGCCGGGCGTACCCACACTGCAACGGTGTTCGTACATGGTGGGAAACATGTTTTCCAATCTTTCACGGAAACCTTCTATTTTATGAGTAGGGCGTTGTTCCATTTCTTCCAGGTCGAGTTTCATCTGGATCAGTTTGGGGCGCCTGATGCTCCAGTAATTGGGCCCTTTCAGCACTTTGATTTCAAGTATCTTCATAAACGGGAATGTTGAAATATCAATTTAGGCTATTTTGAATTTTTAGCCAATTTTGGTATTTTCTTATCGCAGGCTTTTCTCCTCATCCTGCAGGGTAAAATATCTTTTTCTCTCTGTATCCATTAGATCCTGTTTATACTCTTATAATTATTCCATAATTTACGGCTGGCCAAAAAATATGCTGTCATGCCTGTCTCCAACCGACGCAAATTCCTGCACAAACTGGGCGCCTTATCAGCGACATCCTTCCTGGGTTCGATCACCCAACCTGCCTGGAGCAGGAACCTGCATGCTGCTTTGCGGGATGCGGAAGGCATGTCGCCGGCCGACCTGGCTACAGAAGAGGATTTTTGGTATTATATCCAACAGTCATTCACGGTCTCTTCCGGCATCATCAACCTCAACAACGGCGGGGTAAGTCCGGCGCCGAAATCAGTTCAGGATGCAATGAAACGTTATTATGATTATTGTAATGAGGCCCCCAGTTATTATATGTGGAGGATCTTGGACCAGGGCCGGGAACCCTTACGGGAAAACATTGCAAAACTTGCCGGTTGTTCGGCCGAAGAAATAGCAATAAACCGGAATTCTTCCGAGGGCCTGGAAACTGTGATCTTTGGTTTGGATCTGAAACCCGGTGATGAAGTGGTGCTGACCAAACAGGATTATCCCAATATGATCAATGCCTGGAAACAAAGGGAAATGCGCGACGGGATAAAACTGGTTTGGCTGGACCTGGAACTACCCACTGAAGATGGCCAGTATCTTGCCAACCAGTTTATCAATGCCTTTACTGTGAAAACAAAACTGGTTCATATTACGCATATCATCAACTGGAATGGCCAGATACTACCTGTTAAAGCCATTGCTGCGGCAGCCCATAAAAGAGGGATAGAAGTGTTGGTTGACGGGGCGCATAGTTTTGCGCATTTCCAGTTTAACATCCCGGATCTGGAATGCGATTATTTTGCCAGTAGCCTCCATAAATGGTTATATGCCCCAATCGGAAGCGGCATGTTGTACATCAAAAAAGAAAAAATAAAGAATATCTATCCTTTATTCGCTATGGGAGAACCCCGGAGTAATGATATCCGCAAGTTCGAAGCCCTCGGCACAAGACCCTTCTTTATCGAACAGGCCATCGGGAAAGCGCTTGAGTTTCATGACATGATTGGAAGCGACCGAAAGGAGAAAAGGCTGCACTATTTAAAAAATTACTGGATGGAACAAATACAAGGTACGCCGAAGATACGGCTCAACACTTCACTCGATCCAAAATGGGGTTGTGCAATCGGTAATGTGGCGGTGGAAGGTAAAAAACCGGAAGAGCTGGATAATTTTTTATTATCAAAATACCGGATTCATACGGTGGCGATCAACTGGGAAAATATACATGGCGTAAGAATCACACCCAATGTATACACCACTGTGAAAGAACTGGATAAACTGGTGGGGGCCATTCGTGTATTTGCCGCAAGCTAAATTCATTTAAATTCGATTATTCATAACCTAATTATTGAATTGTCTACTCCACAGGTCAACCGCAAAATAAATCTGCTCCAGGCTTCGGCCATTAACATGATTGATATGGTAGGCATTGGCCCATTTGTGGTCATGCCCTTTGTAGTAGCCCAGTTCAGCAGCGGGCTTTTTCTCTGGGCCTGGATATTTGGTGCTTTTACAGCCCTGGTGGATGGAATGATATGGAGTGAACTGGGTGCCAAATATCCTTTGGCAGGCGGCACCTATAATTTTCACCGGATCGCCTATGGAGAAAAAGGGGGCAGGATGATGAGTTTTTTGTTTGTCTGGCAAACCTCTATCCAGGCACCCCTGGTGGTCGCTTCTGCAGCCATTGGGTTTGCGCAATACCTGACTTATATCGTTGATCTGAATGATTGGCAACAGAAAATTGTTTCCGGAGGGCTTGTGCTCTTTGTATTATTGCTGTTGTACAGGAAAATTGAAACGGTGGGTAAGATATCAGTGGTTTTTGGCTCTATCGTGATCCTTACCATAGGCTGGATCATCGTAAGCGGACTTTCTCATCATCATTATGCCATTAAATTCTGGCCCAGCGGACAAGAGTCTTTTTTCCAGTTCAGCTTCTGGGCAGCCGTAGCACATGGGTCTTTGAAAACCGTGTACAGCTACCTCGGATATTATAATGTTTGTCACCTTGGAGGAGAAATCAAAAGACCCGAAATCAATATCCCCCGCAGTATTTTCATTTCCATTATCGGTATCGCGGCACTATACCTGCTGATGAATATCAGTGTAATGGGGGTGGTGCCCTGGCAATCGATCAGGGAAGATGATAAATATCTTGTCAGTACATTCATGGAGGAACTGTATGGCCACCGGGCAGCCCTGGTGGTGACTGTGCTTATTCTTTGTATTGCCATGTCCTCCTTATTCGCGGTGGTGCTGGGTTATTCCCGTGTGCCTTATGCTGCTGCTGTGGATGGCAACTTTTTCAAAGTGTTTGGGAGACTGCATCCTACAAAAAATTTTCCCCATATATCCCTGCTGGTCATCTGTATGCTTGGATTTATTTTCAGCCTTATTTTTCGTTTATCACAGGTGATCAATGCCATCCTTGCCATGCGGATCCTGGTCCAGTTCATTGCCCAGGCTACAGGGGTGGTGCTGCTCCGCAAACGATTGGGCACGGCCACGCTCCCGTATAAAATGAAATTGTTCCCGGTTCCGGTAATCCTGTCGATCCTGATATGGCTATTCCTCTTTATTTCAACAGCATGGTTCGCTGTTTGGGGTAGCCTGATCGCGATTGCGGGGGTGTTATTTTATTATTTGATCCGTAACAGGCAGCAAGCAACCCTGGAATGAAATGAATTTGTAATAAAAAAAGGCCTCCATTGAAACGGGAGGCCTTTTTTACAGTACTCACCTTACAGTTTCCAGGAAACAGACAGGTGATAGATGGATGTTTTTAAACCTGAAGTACTGTTGTTGAATTCATTGGCAATAAGGCTGGGGTTAGAGGCTTTCAACTCATTCTTAAAGGCATGTTCATATGCAAGGTTTATTGCAAATTTTTGGGAGACCCTGTAAGAAAGCCCGGTCATGATATGATGCTTAACAATGGCGGGGAAAACCGGGAAAACGGTAGCAGCGGGTACAGGATTGCTGCCATAGGCATAACCCAGCCTGCCGGTAAGTTTTTGGCTGAGGTCAAATTCGGTTCCTGTTCGGATCACCACTGTATTTTTCCAGTTCAGCGGAAAGTCGATAGAGAATGATCCGTTATTACCCATCATGGTATTGATATTGGGATTTTTTCCGCCGGATAAGGATAGCTGCATTTTGTCGAAGGCATTGGCCCAGTTGATCCATTCCACATCAAGTCCCAGGCGTATTTTCCGGGTGGCATTCAGGGAAACACCAAATGCGATAGATTGGGGTAAACTGAAAGTATTGGATAGGTCATATGCAGCTACAGCCCCTTTACTCAGATCGATCCCTAACTGGCTGAAATTATTCATGGCAGCAACCTGTGCGTCTTCTGCACTCATCCCGGGGTTTTGCTGCAGAATGCCCATCATCACCCTTGCAAAAGCATCATTCATCTGTGCACTCATGTCCATATCGGCTTTCCCGTTCTTGAAATGAAGCCGGGTAGGGGAATTATAATTAAGCCCCAGGGATAGATCCTTGGTAGCCTTGTAGGCAATACCGATTTTACCGGCAAAACCAAAAGCGTTAAGGTCTTTCATATTGGCAGATGCAGTAACTTCTGAATAGTTTAGTCCTCCGGATTCAAATGGGGCAGAAAACATATTTCCGAATGTGAAACCATTTTGCGGATTGATGATTCCCTTCAACATGTTTGGTGACAGGCTGTAAGGCATCTGGAATTCCATCTGGCTGTACACCAGGTGTGCAGATACACCCACGGCCAGTTTTTTGTTGAGTTGATAGGCAACGGATGGTCCTCCCTGCATGACCGCAAATTTTGAGTGGTAGGTTTGTTGAATATAGTCGCCCTGTTGATTTTTGTACAGTGGATGGTTTAAAGAGAAATCGGCACCCATACCACCCTGAGTATAAAGGCCAAAACCATAGGTCCATTTACTTTCCCGGGGTTTATTGACATACCATAGGGATGGCAGCGGAAAATAATTTTTCTTTCCTTCTGTATTATTATAAGCATTCTGAAAACTCACGGTGGGGGCCATCAGGGAAAAATTAATATCCAGTTGTGTGGCATCCAAAAATGAAATCCCCCCCGGATTGTTCATCATCAGCGAAGGGTTGTCAAAAAAACCGGTTACGGTTCCGCCACGACCAATTGTTTTTGCATCGTACCCGATTAACCGGGTTCCGTTCTGGCCGTACAGGGCTGAAAAAGTTAAAAACAGCATAATGGTCAATGGTATATAGTGTCTATGTCTCATAACTTAAGATTTTGATTGTAAAAAATTGGTTGAAATAGTCAGGACAGGCTAAACCCTTCATCCGGCTACCGGCACCAAAAAAATCAGTCAAAGTTAGCAGCTGCATTTTTTGCATCCAATGATAACAGGCTTCCTGTTCGATGATTTTTATCAAGTAGGAGAAACGATCGGGTATTTGTCCACATACGCACATACCCGAATTACGGGTCGTGGCGTTTTATCATTTTCTGTTACATTTGTCACATACCAAACCCCGTTGAATGAGCTATCCCAAAGGAAAACTGATTGCCATAGGTGGAGCAGAAGATAAGGGTACTGACCTTGAAAAGGGTGAGATTCATCGTAATAACCTGAACTTTTTTGAATTGGGGATTATCCGCCGTGTGGTGGAAGAAGCCGGGGGGCCGGATGCACATATTGAAATCATTACAACGGCTTCTACCATACCGCATGAAGTGGGAGAAAGCTATATGGATGCTTTTGGAAAGACCGGCTGTACCAATATCGGGGTGATGCATATCCGGAACCGACAGGACACCCTGGACCCGCAATATATTGAGCGTATCCGCAATTGCGATGCCGTAATGTTCAGCGGAGGGAACCAGTTAAGGCTGAGTGTGACCGATGGTGGAACCGCCTTTCTTTCCCTCCTGAAAAAGCGGTACCAGGAAGAAGATTTCCTGATTGCCGGTACTTCAGCAGGGGCGATGGCTATGAGTAATACGATGATTTATGAGGGCAATGCAACCCGGGCCCATTTAAAAGGGGAAGTTAAGATGACATCCGGGCTGGGATTTATGGGTTCTGTGATTATCGATTCGCACTTTGAAAAGCGGGGACGGTTTGGCAGGCTGGTACAGGCCGTGGCCAGCAATCCCAGTTGTATCGGGATTGGCCTGGGTGAAGATACGGGTATGTTGATCACCCGCGGCGACAAAATGGAAGCGATTGGCAGTGGTTTGGTGGTGATTATTGATGGACATGATATCCTCCATAATAATATTGCTGATATTCCCGATGGCAACCCGATCAGCATTGAAAACCTGAAAGTGCATTTTTGTGAAAAGGGAAACGGGTATATTGTCAGTGAAAGAAAATTCCTGGTGGAAGCCAGCGAAGGCGCCCTGATAAAAAAACAGGTGGATGTTCAGTAAATCATTAATTGCTTTTTAAAACAGGTTTGAAATGAAAAAAATACTCCCGCTCGTATTCCTATTGGCCTTATTTGCATATATACCGCAAAAGAAAAAGAAAGTGATATTTTTTGGCGATTCCATTACACAGGCAGGTGTAAAACCGGGGGGATATATTACCCTGATTGATAGTATGTGTAAGTTGGAAGGCCTTTCTGATGGGTATGAATTTATTGGTGCGGGTATCGGGGGTAACAAAGTGTATGATCTTTACCTGAGGATGCAGGAAGATGTGCTAGATAAGCATCCCGATATTGTGGTGATCTTTGTCGGGGTGAATGATATCTGGCATAAAAGAACTTATGGTACGGGTACCGATCCTGATAAGTTTGAAAAATTTTACCAGGCGATTATCAATAAGATTACTGAAAACGGGGGCCGGGTGATACTATGTACACCTGCCTGTATTGGTGAAAAGACTGATTTCAGCAACGAACAGGATGGCGATCTGAATGAATACAGTAAGATTATCCGGCAAATCGCAGCCAAAAATAAGGTCCCTCTTGTCGACCTGCGGCAGATTTTTCTGGCGTATGATCAAAAAAATAATCCTGACAATAAGGACAGGGGCATCTTGACGGTCGACAGGGTCCACCTCAATTCAACCGGAAACCAACTGGTGGCCGATAAGATGTGGAACCAGATAAAACAGTATTAAACAGCTTTCACCAGGAAATAGTGTTTCTTTCCTTTCTGAACGAGCAGGTATATTCCGTGCAGCAACAGGCGGCTGTCGACCTTGAACTGGATATCATCAACCTTATTACGATTGATACTTACCCCGCCTCCCTGAACCGTCTTTCTGGCCTCTCCCTTGCTGGGAAAGATGGAGGTTTCGGCCAGGAAGGAAACAATATCAATTCCTTCGGTAAACCTTTCTTTGGCAAAATCAAATTTGACCACGCCTTCCATTCCTTCCAGGTCGGCAATACTGAGATTTTCTGCAGGTGCGTTCTGCTTTTCAAAAAGTTTTTCGGTAGTGTCAATGGCTTTTGCCAGCTCGGATTCACCATGAACAAATACCGTGACCTCTTCGGCCAGTTTTTTCTGCAGTAATCTTTTCCCCGGGTCGGCCTGATGTGCTGCTAACATTTCATCAATTTCAGACTTTCCGAGAAATGTAAATATCCGGATCCATTTTTCAGCATCAGCATCCGTGGCGTTCATCCAAAACTGGTAAAATTGATATGGGCTCGTCTTTTCGGGGTCAAGCCAGATATTCCCTTTTTCTGTTTTACCAAATTTGCCGCCATCCGATTTGGTGATCAGCGGGCAGGTAAAGGCAAAAGCTTCTCCTCCGTCTTTTTTCCTGATTAGTTCTGTTCCGGTTACGATATTCCCCCATTGATCACTACCCCCCATTTGCAGTTTACAATGCTGGTGCCGGTACAGCCAGTAAAAATCATAACCTTGCACCAGTTGATAGGTAAATTCTGTAAAGCTCATCCCGGAATCACCTTCAATTCTTTTTTTGACACTGTCCTTGGCCATCATATAGTTAACCGTGATATATTTACCTACATCCCGGATAAATTGCAGGAATCCCATGTCCCTGAACCAGTCGAAATTATTGGCGATGACAGCCGCATTGGGCCGGGTGATATCAAAATCAAGAAATTTTTCGAGTTGTTTTCGCACACCGGCAAGGTTGTGGTTCAATACCTCTTCACTGAGCAGGTTCCGTTCTTCACTTTTTCCGCTGGGGTCGCCCACCATACCGGTAGCGCCACCCACCAGGGCAATGGGTTTATGCCCTGCTTTTTGCAGGTGAACCAGGAGCAATATGGGAACAAGACTCCCGATATGAAGGGAATCGGCTGTGGGATCAAAACCGATATAACCGGTTGTCATTTCTTTAAGTAGTTGATCCTCAGTTCCTGGCATGATATCTTGTATCATCCCCCTCCATTGTAGCTCTTCTATCAGGTTCATGTTATTTGTTGAAATTTGCGGCAAAAGTAAGATAGAATTTAACCTTTGAAAGCGAAATGCAATATTTTTCTAACGCTTTCGTTTTCAATAGTTAATCCAAATCCTCCGGCAAAACTATGTTTTTCGGTGGTCAAATATTATTTTTACAGGCAGCCTAACCGTATGAAAAACAGTCTTTTTTAATTGCTTATCCGAAAATTGCAGGAATGAAAAAACCACCGTTATACCTAACCCTATTGATTACAATTCTGACTACACAGGTCCATTCCCAGTTCAGGAAGTATTCAAACGAATTTTTAAATATTGGTGCCGGCGCCAGGGGGCTGGCCATGGGCAGTGCACAAGTGGCTTCTGTGCATGACGGATCGGCGGGATATTGGAATCCAGCAGGGCTTGTCGGCGTGAAAAATAATCCTGAGCTCAACCTGATGCATGCTGAATATTTTGCCGGGATCGGAAAATATGACTATGCCAGCATTGCCATTCCCACCACTGACAATAAAAGGACCTTTGGTATTACCGGTCTTCGTTTTGCCGTCGATGATATCATGAACACCTTATTCCTTGTGGAACCGGACGGGTCCATCAACTACAATAATATCCAGGCATTTTCATCAGCAGATTATGCCTTTATTTTTTCGCTGGCGCAAAAACTTAAAGAATCCGATAAACGAAACGTTCATTTTGGTGTCAATGCTAAGGTCATTCACAGAAGTGTGGGCAAATTTGCCAAAGCCTGGGGTTTTGGCCTGGATGCCGGTATCCAGGTTTTCCAGGACAAATGGAAATTTGGTATTGCAGCAAGAGATATCACGACCACCTTTAATGCCTGGTCGTTTACTTTTACGGAAAGGGAAAAGCAGGTGCTTTACCTTACCAATAATGAGATCCCGGTAAAGTCGACTGAACTAACGGCCCCCCGGCTGGTATTGGGTGTGGCCAGGGATTTCAGGATCAGTAAAAAAGTCAACCTCCTGGCAGAAGCTAATTTTGACCTGACATTTGATGGCAAGAGAAATACGGTTATCAGTGCCGATCCGGTCAGTGTTGACCCCAAACTGGGGCTTGAGTGCAATATCAATAATGTGTTTTTCCTGAGGGCGGGGATCAATAATTTCCAACAGGCGCTGGCAGACGGTGATACCCTGAATCAAAAGAAAGTGTGGATATATCAGCCCAGTGCAGGTGCAGGATTCAAGATATCCAATGTAACCATCGATTATGCCTTTACAAACCTGGCCAACCAATCCAATCCTTTGTTTACGCACGTATTTTCCCTGCGTTTAAACCTGATAAAACCCAAAAAGAAAAAATAGCCGTCCGAATCCCTATAAACTCTATTCCATGAAACGATTTTTACTATTTCTACTCATCATACCGGCTTTGAAAATGCAGGGCCAGACCTATAATAATGAGTGGATTGATTTTAGTAAGACCTATTATAAATTCAAGGTTGGGGCTGCCGGCCTTTATCGCATATCCGAAACCGTATTAAATTCATTGGGTATTGCAGGCACACCTGCCGAACAGTTCCAGTTATGGAGAAATGGCAAGCAGGTTCCGATCTATACCACCGTTGCCACCGGGCCCCTGGGTTCGGGTGGGTATATTGAATTCTGGGGTAAAAACAATGATGGAAAACCAGATGCGGAACTGTACCGGAACCAGGACTATCATCTTTCTGAAAAATACAGTTTTGAAACAGATACTGCGGCTTTCTTTCTGACCATCAACCCGGTCATTGCTCAAAATTGGCGTTTAGTCAATACTGCTAATAATGTGGCCGGAAATATCCTGCCGGCCGAGCCTTATTTCATGTATGATGAGGCCAAGTATTGTGAAGATGGGATCAATCCGGGTTACTATATCGATGCCGGTGAGTATGTGCATTCATCCACCTATGACAAGGGGGAGAATTTTATCTGTTTTGACATCGGGGCCAACCAAAGTTATATCGGTAACCATAATGTATATCTCTACAACAGCGGACCGGCAGCAACTTTCAAGGTCAATGTGGCGGGTAATGCGATCAATACAAGAAGGATACGCGTCAGGATCAATGGCGACAGTATCCTGAGCCAGAATGTTGACTTCCTGGACTATGCGAGATTACAGGGCACGGTAGCATTATCCACGCTGAGCTCGGGTGTTGCACAGATCGAGATAAAGAATATAACGCCGGGTTCTTACGACAGGATGGTGATGTCGCAATATGAACTGATATACCCAAGGGTTTTTAATTTCGGGAACCAGAAAAGTTTTGAATTTTCCCTGCCTGCCAATGCAGCGGGAAATTTTCTTCAGATCACCAATTTCAATTACGGAGCGACCCCCCCGGTTTTGTATGATTTCACCAATGGTAAAAGATATGTGGGTGATATCAGCACGCCTGGCACAGTCAAAATCGCTTTGCTTCCCTCTGCCACGCCCAGGGATCTGATCCTGGTCAATGAAGAAGCGTCTAACCTGAAAAGTATAACCACATTAAATACCAAGAATTTTACCGATTTCTCGAACACAGCCCTCCAGGGTGATTATATCATTATCTCGCATCCTTCATTATTTGATGGTCCCAATGGTACCCACCCGGTGGAAGAATACCGGGCATACAGGAGTTCAGCCGATGGGGGAAGCTATAATGCAAAAATTTACGATATCAATGAACTGGTCGACCAGTTTGCTTTTGGTATCAAAAAGCATCCTGCATCGATCCGGAATTTCCTGAGCTGGGCCAAAAATAATTTTTCTGTCAGGCCCAAATTTGTTTTCCTGATCGGACATGGGTTGACCTATGTCAACTACCGGTATTATGAAGATAATCCTGACGCCGAAAAATTAAACTTAGTGCCCACTTATGGTTCACCGGCTTCCGATTGGCTGCTGGCAACCGATTCCGCGAAGTTTTTACCGCATACACCTATTGGGCGCCTTTCGGTCATCAACGGACAGGAGATAACGGCCTACCTGAATAAGGTCATTGAATATGAAGCAGCTCAAAAATATACCTCACCCCTGATCGAAGACAAAGCCTGGATCAAAAATGTTGTACACGTGGTGGGCGCCAGCGATTCCATCACCCAGCGCCAGCTGGTAGGGTATATGGATAATTACAGGGATATCATTTCCGATACCTTATTTGGCGGCAATGTTTCATCTTTCAGTAAGAATTCTGCCGATGCAGTGGAGCCCCTCACCGATCAGAAATTACAGGATCTTTTCAGTACGGGGATCAGCCAGTTGACCTATTTTGGTCACTCATCCGCAACTGTTCTTGATTTCAACCTTGATAACCCCGACCGTTATAACAACCAGGGCAAATACCCCATCTTTATCGTGATGGGTTGTAATGCGGGTAATTTTTTCAGTTTTAACCCGGCCAGGTTCTTCGTGAAGGAAACCTTATCGGAAAAATTTGTACTGGCAGAAGAAAGGGGCAGTATCGCTTTCCTGGCCAGTTCGCATTTTGGAATTGCGCATTATCTTGACCGCTATAACAAACAAACTTATACCGGGGAAACCAGTTCATTTTATGGAAAGAGCATCGGGGAGATCCTCGTCCATTCCATTCAGGAAATGTATAATACAACATCATTCAATGATTTCTTTTCCCGGATGCATGCTGAAGAAAATACGCTCCATGGCGACCCGGCCATCCGGTTGAATATCCAACCCAAACCAGATTATGTTATTGAAGACCAGTATGTAAAAGTATCTCCGGGTTTTGTGTCTGTTGCCGACACCGCCTTTGAAGTGAAAGCGAAATTTTTCAACATGGGCAGGTCCGTTAACCAGGATATCTCCATTGAGGTGAAACGCCAATACCCGGACGGGAGCATCGCCCAGATATTTAAAGATACCATTCCCGGTATACGGTATACGGACTCTATCTCTATCCGGGTTCCCATCATTCCTTTGCGGGATAAAGGCCTGAACAGGATCTTTATTACGGTGGATGCCGACCAGCAGGTTGATGAAATGTATGAGACCAATAACAGCATTACAAAAGATGTTTTCATTTATGAAGATGATATCAAACCTGTTTATCCTGTCAATTACGCGATCATCAACAAACAGAATATCAAACTGATCGCATCCACAGCCAATCCTTTCAGTAGCGAGCAGTCCTATAAAATGGAAGTGGATACGACCGCTCTTTTCAATTCGCCCTTTAAAATATCCCAGAGCATAACTTCAGCGGGTGGAGTTGTGGAATATACACCAGGTTTCAGTTTTACAGACAGTACGGTATATTACTGGCGGGTATCTTCATTGGATACAGCCGGCAATCCGGCAAAATGGAATAATGCTTCCTTTGTATATCTTCCGAACAGTGATCTGGGATTCAACCAGTCTCATCTTTACCAGCATGCACAATCCAATTCACAACGTATTTATATCGATTCTGCCACAAGGATATGGGCCTATCATCCCCGGATCAATAATTTATTCCTGCGGTCCGGAATTTACCCGACAACGTCTGACCAGCAGGCTGATTATACGATTGCCGTCAATGGGGAAGTCAACATCGGTCCGGGTTGTGCTTACGACCAGTTAATGATCAACGTATTTGATTCTGTCACTTTTGAACCCTGGCGAAATGCGCCCGGCGGTGGTTTGTATGGCAGTGGTTTTAACGGTTGCGGAACCCAACGGGAATATAATTTTCATTTTTCCCTGGGCGATTCAGCATCCAGACGGAAAGCGATGCAGTTCCTGGAGAATGTGGTACCGGCCGGTGACTATGTTACGATACGGACCAATACCTCGCCCTACAGCTGGGCGCCAAATACCTACTCGGCTGTCTGGAAGACCGATGAAAATTATCTCGGTCCCGGAATATCACTTTATCATACTTTAAAGAACCAGGGTTTTACCAGGATCGACGATTATGATACCACCCTTGCCTTTATGTTTGTATACAAGAAGGACAGGAAGGATTCATTTGCTCCCCGCGAAGTGTTCCAGGAGAATATTTATGAACCATTGTTGCTTAACGTTGACTGTCCGACCCCTGATACGCTTGGGTTCATTGAATCCCCGCTTTTCGGCCCTTCCAAACAATGGAAACAATTTAAATGGCGCGGCAATGCCCAGGAACTTACTCCTGGCGATGATCCAAAGATCGATATCATTGGTGTGGATGGGAATGGGGTAGAAACGACTTTATATCCCGGTATTGATCTTTCACAACAGGATCTCGACATTTCGGCCACCAACACGAACCTTTATCCTTATTTGAAACTGAGGATGCGGAATGAAGACTCGGTCAATCTTACGCCTTACCAGTTGCGGTACTGGCGTCTGACCTATGAACCAGTTCCGGAAGGGGCTGTTGCACCCAATATCCTCTTTGAGCCCACCCGGGATACTTTTGATGTGGGTGAACCCATTGATTTCAGGATGGCATTCAAAAATATCAGCGAAGGCAATTTCGACAGTTTACGGGTCAAACTCGTGGTAACCGACAGGAATAATGTGGCTAATATCATTCCTTTACCCCGGTTCAAGCCGCTGGTCAATGGGGATACGGTGACCATCAGGCACCAGATCGATACCCGGAACTTTGCGGGAACCAACTCTGTATACGTGGATGTAAACCCCGACAATGACCAGCCCGAACAGTATCATTTCAATAATTTTATTTTCAAGGAGTTTTATGTGAAACCTGATCTTACCAATCCATTACTGGATGTGACCTTTGACGGTGTTCACATTCTGAACAGGGATATTGTTTCTTCCAAACCCCATATTACAGTGAAACTGAAGGACGAATCAAAATGGATGATGCTCAACGATACGGCCGGCGTTACGGTGCAGGTAAGGTACCCGAATGGCACCACCCGCCCCTTCAATTTCTATAATAATGATACGCTGCGGTTCACCGAAGCGGGTCAGGCACCCAATACTGATAATACCGCAACCATCGACTTCCTGCCCTATTTCCAGGAGGATGGTGATTATGAACTGATCATTTCCGGGAAGGATGTGAGTGGTAATAAGGCCGGGGCACTCGAATACCATGTAGGGTTCCAGGTCATCAACAAACCGATGATCTCCAACATGCTGAATTACCCGAATCCGTTTACAACCTCAACTGCCTTTGTATTCACCATCACCGGCAGTGAAGTGCCCCAGAATATCAAGATAGAGATCATGACCATTACTGGTAAGATTGTAAGGGAGGTCACGATCGATGAACTGGGTCCTTTACATATAGGTCGCAATATCACCGAATTTAAATGGGATGGTACCGACCAGTATGGTCAGAAACTGGCCAATGGCATTTACCTCTACAGGGTGGTCACCAACCTGAACGGCCATTCGCTGGATAAATACAAATCTTCTGATGATGATACGGATAAGTATTTCAACAAAGGATATGGAAAAATGTATTTGATGCGATAAGGTGGATCCCTTCAGCATATTAAAGGGCCGCATTTGCGGCCTTTTTCTTTCTCTATTCGTAAACAGTTCTACCGCTTAAATGTTAATTTTACAGATTGTATTCAGATTATTACTAAAAAAGAAGTTGTGGCAAAAATCGGTATTAATATTTCAACCGGCAGTTTACAGAAAGAAGAAATCATTGTGGGCATTGACCTGGGCACCACCAATAGTCTCGTGGCGATCATCCATCCGGATAACAAGCAACCGGTCGCTCTCAAAGAACACGATTCCAGTTCGCTGGTGCCATCGGTCATCCATTTCGACGAACAGGGTAATATCACCGTGGGGAATGAGGCGAAACGTTTCCTGGTCACTGAACCTCAGCAAACCATTTTCTCTGTGAAAAGGCTCATGGGTAAATCCTATAATGATATCAGGGAAAGATCTTCCTTTTTTACCTATAAGGTGATCGATGATAATACCGAAAGCCTGGTGAAGATCCAGGCCGGTAATAAATTCTATTCCCCGGTGGAATTGTCTTCTTATATACTCAAAGAGCTCAAACATAGGGCCGAACATATCCTTAAAACACCTGTAACCAGGGCCGTGATCACGGTACCGGCCTATTTTAACGATGCGCAGCGACAGGCTACCCGTGATGCCGGCAAACTGGCCGGTCTGGATGTATTGCGGATCGTGAATGAACCCACTGCCGCGAGCCTGGCATACGGGTTGGGGCTCAACAAGGAAGAATCAAAAACGGTGGCAGTCTACGACCTGGGGGGTGGAACCTTCGATATTTCCATCTTGAGGATCGCAGGGGGTATATTTGAAGTGTTGTCTACTAACGGTGACACTTATCTTGGAGGAGACGATTTTGACCAGGCGATCGTGGACTATTGGGTGGGGCAGACGGGTATCACCCGGGAGGAACTGCAGCTGCATAAGCAGGTTGCCCAGTCTTTCCGGTTAAAGGCAGAAGAAGCCAAGAGATTCCTGAGCACTGCGAATGCCTTCACCAGTGAAATAGCTGGCACCCCCGTTCATCTAACCCGGGAAAAATTTGAAGAATTGATCCGCCCCTTTGTTGACCGGACAATCGTTTGCTGTACAAAAGCGCTTAAGGATGCCGGTCTTTCTGTAACCGATATTGATGAAATTGTGATGGTGGGTGGCACAACAAGGGTTCCCCTCATCAAAGAATCGATCGGTCAGTTTTTTGGCAAGAAAGTGCATGATGATGTTAACCCGGATGAAGTGGTTGCCCTGGGTGCCGCGATACAGGCTGATATCCTGGCCGGGAACAATAAGGATCTTTTGTTGCTGGATATTACGCCCTTGTCTCTGGGTATTGAAACCATGGGTGGGTTGATGGACATCCTGATCCCCCGCAATTCAAAGATACCTTCAAAGGCGGGCCGGCAGTATACTACCCAGAAAGACGGTCAGTCCGGTATGCGTATTTCCGTTTTCCAGGGAGAAAGGGATCTTGTAAAGGATAACAGGAAGCTTGCTGAATTTAACCTGACCGGTATCCCCGGAATGCCTGCAGGGCTTCCGAAAGTGGAAGTCTCCTTCCTGATCAATGCCGATGGCATACTCAGTGTAACGGCAAAAGAACTTCGTAGCGGGGTATCCCAAACCGTCGAAGTAAAACCCCAGTATGGTTTAACGGATGCTGAAGTTGAAAAAATGTTGCTCGATTCCATCACCCATGCAAAAGAAGATATGCAGTCCCGGGCCCTGGTGGAAGCACAGACTGAAGCGAAACAGATTATGGAAACAACTTCTCAATTCCTTTCCAGGAATGCCTCCCTGCTCAGCACCGAAGAAATTGAGGTTACACAAAATGCAATTGCAGTACTGAACGCTGTCATGGAATCAGGCAATAAAGACATGATCCAGGAGAAAATTGAAGCGTTGAATGATATTTCCCGGCCCTATGCGGAAAGGGTGATGGACCAGGCTATCAGCAAGGTGATGAGCGGCAAAAGTATCAAAGGCTCTATTTAGCCCGGAATCCTTCATCCAGCGATGATCCCCTTAAAATAAATTGCGAGCAGTCCCCATATACACAGGGAACAGGAGCATCGCCACAGGAATTTTCAGGTGCCGGCACTGTAAACTTCACCTGGTAACAATCTATTTCCTTAAATTTTCCTTCAACAATTCCCACAGGTTCCAGCAGCTGCCGGGGTGAAAAAAAGTTGACCAGCCTATATGCCGTATAGGACAGGACAAGTGCAAGCGGGCCAATGACCAGCAGTAGGGCAATGGACTTCCCTTTTATCTTTTTATGCTGAAAGACTTCATAAAACACGATGGCGGGCACCGGTATGATGAAAGCGAACCCAAATCTCGGGTCGGGTGCCTGCAACCACCAGAAAATTATTCCGGCAATTGCCGTAAACAGTACGACAGCCTTTCGTTTGCTGATCTTGAAAAAAATGCGGGATTTCAAGAGCATAACAGCAACCGCAAAGATCAGGAGTATGATGATGGATCGATCGGCCAACGACCTGTTGTTCCACCATACCGGAATCCATTCGCCGGTTTGCTTGTGCAGTACCCGGTCAATAGCTTCCCGGCTATGGTCAACCGGCATTCTGCCATAGGCGGATATATAATCCTTTTCAAGACTAGTCAAACCGGGATCGTATTTCCAATCGGTATTGAAAAGATCAGGAATGGGGGATGGGAATACCGGGTACCCGGAACTGATGATATTCCGCGAAAGGAATGGGATAAACATCATCACTGCCATCAACAACAGGATAATACCCATCCGGAAATCTTTTCTCCTCAGCCTGACATATAGTATTACGGGTAATAAGAGTAATACAGGTAATACCGATAATTTGATCACAACTGCCGTTATGGAAAAAATGGAAACCAGTACCAGGCTTAGACTGTTGTTATATTTATCAGCAAGAAAAAAAAGGTAGAAAGATAACCAGGTCAGTAATACAGCGATAAAATCAGGGCTGGCCGATGCGGCTGTCAGCCTGACCTGTGTATAGCTGATCAGGCTGATTCCCAATAACAATATCCATCCAATAAGCAGAAAGGATTTTTCCTTTTCAAGGAGAGCCCTGCTGATCCTGCCGGTTACAAAAAAAAGATACCAGGCCAATATAGCCGTATTGATAAATGTAACGGCATGAAGGCCGGTAAAACGGAAACTAAAAAAAGCAGCACTCACATACCAGAGACCCTGGTACCCATACCTGACTTGAAGATGAACAAGACCAGGTACGGCCTTATATTTTTCGATCCATTGAATGGTTTGTGCATGGTAGCCCAGCGTATCGGGATGGACGATTTTCCAGGAACCAACAACCAGTATCATGAGCAGGCAACTGGCCAATAATAAAATGGCAGGTGTTGCCATGTCTTTAAAATCCTGGATGAATAGCAGTTTGAATTGCTTTCCTTTATAAACCCAGGCCAAAACAACCGGGATCCCCAGTAAAAGCTGGGGTATTATCCCCCCCAGGGGGATAAAAATGGATAAAAAGCCAAGGAGGGATGTGAGTACACAAAAACCCAAAAAGGAAAGAATACTGAAATGGGGCAGGGCTGTGTACTGGCTGCCCGTCATTTTTTTCAAGAGGTTCCAGGAAATAACGCCCCATGTCCAGCACAGGTAACTGATATAGGCAGATATGATCAGGGTCCAGAACATCAGTCAATTCTTTTTTTCCCGGTTACGATCACCGAAAGACCGGTTATCTTGAAAAGCAGCCGGTCGATCAGTTGGGCCGGAACAACCAGTTTGTCAAACAGGGACATCTCATTTTTCCGCAGCATTTTATGGCGGAGCAGTTTCCCAGAGATCAGCCAGCCCATCCATCCCAGTATATTGAAATACTTTTTATTGATCACCTGGAATTGTTGCTGCTCAAACAATGCCGTCATCGTTTTTTGGGTATACCTCCTGTAATGTCCGAGTTCCCGATCCAGTTGGCAGAAAAGGTATTGCCAGGCAGGCGCCAGCATGATCAGGTGGCCGCCGGGCCTGAGCAGGTAAGAACAATTTTTTACAGCCAGGGCATCGTCTTCTATATGTTCAATTACATTCAGGAGAAAGATACTGTCAAATTTTTCCCGATAATCTTTGTGTACCGAACTGAATTCCGGATCCAGCAAATCAATTTGCAGGATGGCGTTGACGGCTGTTTGGCCAGCATATTTTTTTTCAAGCCAGTGACAATACTCCTCATTGGTATCCGATAAGGTTAAGGAATGACCATCGTCGATAACGAATTGGGAGATATTACCGATCCCGCTGCCAATTTCCAAAATATTCCCTTTCAGGTATTCCCGGAATTGTTGGTATACCCATTGATTAAAATGGCCGGCCCCTGAAATCACTGCTAATGTATGCGAACCCACAGGGTCAAGGGAGGATATGACCGGGTTACTCATCGGCGGGAAAAAATATTGTATTTAAAAATGCAGTAGATGGCTTTGAAGCCATCCTTCCAGTTGATTTTTTTCCCATCCTTATAAGTGCGCCCGTAGTACCGGATACCGGTTTCATAAATGCGGATATTTTTAATACGGCTTATTTTGGCGGTGATTTCGGGTTCAATGCCAAACCTGTTTTCCCGGAGCGTGATGCTTTTCAGGATTTCGGTTTTGAACATCTTATATCCAGTTTCCATATCGGTCAGGTTCAACTGGGTGAAAAAATTTGAAAGAAAGGTTAGGAATTTATTGCCAAGGGTATGAAAATAAAATAATACCCGGTGGGGGCCTGCGCCCATGAACCTTGAACCATACACCACATCCGCATGCCCGTCCATGATGGGCTCCAGCATCAGGTTATAGTCCCTGGGATCATATTCATGATCTGCATCCTGGATGATCACAATGTCGCCGGTTACTTTTTCAAGCCCCGAGCGGATGGAAGCCCCCTTGCCCATGTTTTGTTGATGATGGATCAACTGATGGCCCCTGAAAGCATCCTGCAAAAGGAATTCTTCCAGTTGCGAAGCGGTGTTATCACTGGAACCATCATTCACTATGATGATCTCCTTTTCCATTTCCCAACCCAGGGGAGTGGCGGCGATATTAGCAAGCACCGTTTTTACAGAGGCTTCTTCGTTGTAACAGGGAATAATGATGCTCAGTTTTTTCAAAACGAAAATTATGTGGTGAAGATAAAGAAGCCCGTTTATTTTTTTACCCGAAATCCATCTTTTATCTTTTTTCCCCGGGGTTCCAGTTTGGGGTTTAATGCGTAGATACAGGGGAGTGCTGTTCCATAACAACGGGTATTCCAGTTATCATTCATTTTCTCAGGGATGTTCATGGGTATACCGTCAATCTGTATGCTGTTGACGGTAGGTACCGGTAATGACAGTGGCCGAATCCAGTTCCGGTAAGCATTGTCTTTCGATGCTTTGAGAGCCAGGAAAAAGATAATCGCCAGGCCAAAAGCGGATGACCCTATCGAGATGCTGCGAATGGAAAAGCAACGAAATATTTTTTCCGGCCAGATGACAGGTAGGAGCAGTACCCCGCAGAGCAGCGGTCCGTAAACAAATCTTGGATCCGGAGCGATCAGGAACCAAACAACCAGTTGTATCCACAATACAAAAAAGATCATACGGGCAGGAGATAATTTTTGGCGCGATCGCAGCCCATACATAAAACCGCTAACCAGGCCCGCCATGCCTGCCAATAATATTATTTTATCATATATAAACAGGTATCGGAACCAGGTAGGTATCCATCCCCAGTTACCCAACGATTCCGTTTGTGCGAGGTCAAGATATGCCGTGCCCACCCTGTTATAATATTTTATGTAGAATAATAGTTCATCGATTGATGAGGCGTTTGGTTGCCAGTCCACATGGATAAATCCCAAAGCAGTTACAGGATAAAACGGGAAGCCGGATACAATGATATTGCGGATGAGGAAAGGCAGGATCAACCCTGTCATGGCGCCTGCGCAGATAAGAATTTTTGATATTTCTTTTCTTTTCACAAGCATCATAAAAGCTATCATACTGATCAGCAGCAAAGGGGCATTGATGATCCTTACGGTAAATAGGTAAGCAGGCCAGATAAACCATTCACCAGTCAGCAGTAAACTGTTTTTTGGGGCCAGCCAGGTTTCGGCAAAAAGGATAAAGATCGTTACGGTGGTGATGAAATCGTAATTGGAAGTGGCGCTATTGCCCCGGGTCAGTGGCCAGAGAACGATACTTGCAACGAATACGAGGATAAAACCTGAACGGGTATTAAAGGATAGGGTAGGGTCAAAGATGCGGCTTACTAGATAATAGCAAAAAAGGAATGAAAGAAAACTGTTAAGAGTTGTGTAGAGGTTAAACGTGGAGGAGGAATAACCCAAAAGAGCAACGCTGCTGAACCAGGAGGAATTGAATCCAAACCTGCTGTGCAGGTTGACAATCCCTGGCACAGAACCGTATTCCTGGATCCATTTTATCATTTGTATATGGTAACTGTCTGTATCGTCCATCAGGATGGGGCCAGCCGCCATCATGATCATGATCATCCATGATGCGATGATCAGCAAAAGAGCGGACAGGGGTAAGGACCTGGATTGAGACTGTATATAATTGATCAGGTTATTGATGAAATTCTTTTTTAAACAGGCGATTAGGATGATGAGAAGGAAAATGATCACCCCGGTTGTAAGGTTGACCGGAAGGAATAAGGCAATGATCTGGGCAACCGCAGTGAAAAAAATAAGGCCATTGATCGCCAAAATCACCGGGTGTTTCCCGGTTGGAGGGTTGCCCCTGAAATGCTCGATCAGGAAACCGGTTCCTGCAAAGCACAATAAAAGGATCAACTGTATGAAAAAAATAATCAGCATTAAAATTGGAGGCGGTTGTTATTTAGGACGATTCTTTTCTGGTTAAATTACGCTTTATCAGCAAACTGAACATGCCTATTCTGACTGTTTTGTCAGGTATAAAGCCAGGATGCTGGATCCTGTTATTTTCTAAACCCTCTTCATGGTTAAGGATGAAAATAAAGTTTCTGCCGCCCCATGCACGGTCAATCACCCCATTTTTGATATAATGATAGTAAATATCCTTTTTTTGTGATAGAAAAGGGGTGGCCAGGTTATGCGAGATCCAAGGATAGGCTTTAGTATAAACCGTACTCAGTATCGAAATAAGATTATCATTACTGATGATGAGCGTGCTTGTATCTGTATTGTTTTTTAACCAGTCAAGTACCGCTTGCTGGTCCTTATTCAGATAAACAGACAACCCGGTAGATGAACCCTTTCTTCCATAGTTGGCCAGCCAGGCAGCATTATCGGATAGAAAAATAAAAAGCAGTATTGAAATCCAAAGGGCAGCTTTCTTTTTTTGCCGTAAGTAACCCCAAATTTGTTCCAGGAAAGGCAAACCCAGTATAAATAGGCTTGTCCATACATAACCCCTGGTGAAATGGACGGGCTCCAGGGGTTTCATAAAAATTTCGTGATTGGCCAGCAGGAAACTGATCAGGAACCAGGTCAGGAATAGCCGGTTGTATTCTTTATTCAAAAATGGTTTGATTCCTCCCTTTGTAAATAGCGCCCCAATGGCGAGGCACCCGGTCAGGATATAGGCAGGTATGAGAGTACTGTACCGCATTGACAAGTTCATGGCACATTGTTCATGTACTGAATGGTGATCGGGAAAACGATTGAGCCAGACCATATAATAACCGATATGGAGAACAAGGATCATCAGGTTGGCCAGGGCAAACCAGGCGGGAATTGCCCTGTTTTTTTTAAGGATGATTTCATACCCGCACCAGGCTACAATGATACTCAGGTATTCAATACCGGTATAAGGATGGGATAGGAATAATAAGAAAGACAGGAAAATTGCCAGTACCCATTTTCTTTTTAAGATGGAAAGGATGCCTCCCAGAAAGAGGGCATGATAATAGGCTTCTGTCGAAAAAAGGAGTGATCTCCCCAGGTTCAGGCCCCACCATCCCCAGCCGGGATCCAGTACAAAGAGCCGGTCGATTTTGTCTAGACCACCAATTGGGATGAAGGAGAGCGCTCCCAATCCGGCAGTTACCAGTAAACCCCCTCCCCAGGAGAAAAGAAGTATTGATAACACCCGGTTCTTACTTTCCGGCATCAATTGATCATAGAGGGCGATAATGATCCTGAAAGTGATGAAGGCAAAAAGCAAAGTGAATACTATAAGGGTAACTCCCGGGGGAACACCCAGGTACAGGAATGCAAGAAAAAGAAAATTCTGTACCTGGAAATAGAGGGCAGGATATTGCGCCGAATCATTGAAAGGGTTACTATACAGGAGGTGTTGGAAACCGGAATCGGGATATTGACGGGCATAGGCGATATAACTGATATTGTCGTATTGTAAAAATCCCGGGGCAATCAATCCATTGCCGGATTTCAGGTAATACAGCAGGACGAAAAGGAATACGGGCAGGGTGAGCAGGAAAGCCAGCAGGGAATCATTTGGGTAATGTTTCGTTCTTGATGCAGGTTTGTTTTGTATAGTAAACATGAACCGGAAGGAATTGTGCTGATGAGCAATAGATGATTAACTGATGAAATATCTTTTCATTTTCAAAAAATGTTTTTCGAATGTATGATACGACAAAACGCTTAACAGGAACCCGGCTGCAGAAACGATGATGGCGGCCGTGAGGTTTTGCAGGAAAATATTTTTTTCAGCTACAACAGCTGCAAATCCCGTAACCGGTTTATCAAGGAATAGTTTTACGGGAAGGTGAAACACATAAAACCCATAGGAATACCTGCCTAAAACCGTAAGGGGCTTTATCGTTAACAGGGAATTGATGACCCGGTTTTCCCGGTCAAGTCCGAGGTAAACAAATATGGCGAAAACAAAACAGAAAGAGGTGAAGCCGCCAATCGCCCATACCGGGAAATTGGGATCCTGGCCTTTCTTAAAGAAATAATACAGGAAATTGAAAGCAGTAAAAATAACCACGAAGGCGGTAAAGTATTTTTTGGGAAGCTGGGGGTTGTACCGGATCAAAGCGGCCAGCATGGACCCGATGAGGATGCCGTCGATACGGGTAAATAACAGCAGCCATTCAAATGTTTGAAAATGACTCCTATAGCGCCAGATCAGGATCCTTGCGATGATAACGAGTATCAATAAGAGGAGACTGACAATAAATACTTTTTTGGGTTTTTTGATCAGGAATATCAGCAAAGGCCAGATCAGGTAGAACTGTTCCTCTACCGCCAGCGACCAAAAATGAAAAAGCGCCCGGGTATCCCCCTCCGGGTGAAGGATGAATAGCCAGTTCTGCAGGTAGGTCCAGAACCATGCCTGGTGCCGGGTGTAATAAGAAGTGTTTACCGGTGTATTATTAAAAAGCGGTAAGACAAGGATGAAAAATACAAGGACCAGGTAGTACAGGGGAAAGATCCTCAGCACCCTCCTTACATAGAAATTCCTGAAATAATGAGGTTCTTGAAGGGTTCTTAGCAGGATGTCTGTAATCAGGAAACCTGATAAAACAAAAAACAGGTCAACACCCAGCCAGCCATAATTGAAATATTCAATGAAATTGAAATTATGATAGAGAATGACCAATAGGATGGCTATACCCCTTAATCCGTCCAAGGCAGGATAGTGGGGGCGGTCATTTGCAGGAACGGTTTCGGATATGGTGGAATAGCTGCTGATAAGTTTACATACATTATCTGCCTAAAGATAATTTTCGGTTGATATATTTCCCAATCATGTCAAATTCAAGATTGACACGATCGTTTTTTTCCACTTCCTGGATATTTGTATTTTCATACGTATAGGGGATAATGGCTACATCAAAACTATCGCCGGTTACATTGAATGCGGTGAGGCTGATACCATTTACAGTGATGGATCCCTTTTCAATGATCAGTTCAGCAAAACGACCGTCAAACCGGAACCTGAACAGCCAGCTGCCATCGGCTTCCTGCTTATCGGCACAAATGGCGGTGGTATCAACATGCCCCTGAACAAAATGGCCATCCATCCTGCCATTCATCTTCAGGCATCTTTCCAGGTTCACCCGCCTGCCAGGCACCCAGCTGCCTAGCGTGGATTTGCTCAGCGTTTCGGCGATGGCCGTTACCCGGTGCCTGCCATCCCGGACCTCTTCGATGGTGAGGCAAACCCCGTCATGGCTTACGCTTTGGTCTACCTTTAGTTTTGGAGCAATCGGAGAGCTGATCCAAAATATCTTATTCGATCCTTTTTCCTGGACTCGCTTTATTATCCCTTGTTTTTCAATGATTCCTGTAAACATGCTGCAAATCTCAAATTTGAATTTTCAAATTCCAAATCTCATTCCTGCCTGCTGCCCTGGTACTTCGAATCTTTACAACGAAAAAAAGAATTCCCCGCTTTGATATTTTAAACTTTTCCCCATACCTTTGCGCTTCCTAAAAACTACCAAAGGAGGTATATTTATTATGCTGATTATCGATTCAAAAGATTGCGAAAACATTGACAAGGCACTCAAAAAGTACAAGAAAAAGTTTGAGAAATCCAAGACCTTGCTGCAATTGCGTGAAAGACAATCTTTTACAAAGCCTTCTGTAAGGCGCCGTAACCAGGTACTGAAAGCCACCTACAAACAACAGATTGCCAGCGGTAAAATAGAAATTTAATTTCCTTTTTTCAATATTGGATAGGATAGCTGTAAAGTGTTTAGCTTTACAGCTATCTTTTTTTATGGAAAAACCCCTGTATCCCGAAGTTCAATCCTTTCTGGAATACCTGAAATTTGAAAAACGGTATTCCCAGCACACATTAAGGTCATACCAGGACGACCTTGACCAGTGCTTCCTCTTTGTAAACCAGCATTTTGGCGAAACCCCTCTTTCGGAAATTTCTCATTCCTATATCCGGTCCTGGCTGGCCTTCCTGAAGGATAATAAACTGACCTCAAAATCCATCAACCGTAAAATATCCTCGCTCAAATCTTTTTTCAAATTCTGCCTTAGAAACGAATTACTCGGGCAAAGCCCGATGGGTAAAATTATTGCACCCAAGATCAGCAAACGGTTACCCGTATTTATTAAAGAAAGAGACACCGAACTGCTGTTGGAAGCATTGCGCAATACCGATGACTGGAGAAGTCTGAATGCGAAAATGCTGATTGGAATATTTTATGCTACCGGGATGCGGCTCAGCGAACTGATCCATCTCAGGGAAAAACAGGTGGATTTGTCCGGGGCAAGGGTAAAAGTGCTGGGTAAGGGGAACAAGGAAAGGATTATCCCCCTTTCCGGTGAAATCATCAGTTTGATCAGGGATTACAGGGATTTGAAAAGAAAAACCTTTGCCAATACAGGCGAAACTCTGCTGGTAACAGAAAAAGGCAGAAAATTATACCCCAAATATGCCTATTTGATAGTCAATGACTGGTTAGGAACGATAAAGACCCTTGACAAAAAAAGTCCGCATATCCTGCGGCATACCTTTGCCACCCATTTAATGAACCAGGGCGCTGATCTCAACGCAGTTAAGGAACTTTTAGGCCATAGCAGCCTTGCTGCCACCCAGGTGTACACCCACAATACCATTGAAAAGCTTAAGGATGTGCACAAAAAAGCCCATCCCCGGGCCTGAAAATCTTTTCTTTTTTTGTGATTTATTTATTTGGATTCAGCTGTGTTTTTTATTAATTTGAAACTGAACCAAATGATACCTTCTATGCAATAAGTACCCTCCCCAACTTCAAGTTCTTTATTTATTATTTCACCGTTTAAATGCGATTATTATGAACGTAAACATTCAGACAGTTCATTTCGATGCGGACATGAAACTTGTTGATTACATCAATAAGAAATTGGAAAAACTTCAGATCTTTCATGACCATATCATAAAAGTAGATGTGTTTCTGAAACTCGACAATGTGGTACATGCCATAAAGGATAAAATCGCAGAAATCAGAGTACACGTACCCCGGTACAATTTTTTTGTAAAATCGACCAGCAAATCCTTCGAGGGATCTTTTGATGATGCCCTTGAGTCGCTTATCAAACAGATAAAAAGGAAAAAGGAAAAACAGGCAGCCTGATATTTTTTGAAGACCCCCTCCGGGGTCTTTTTTATTGGGGGTATCTCTTCATAAAAAATTCGTTTTCAAAATTTTTGCAATAGTCAAATTCCCTTACCTTTGCCTTCCCAAAAAAAGGGGGTAGCTCTTTATTGCCTTTTTTGAGCGTAATTGCCAGTGTAGCTCAGTTGGCCAGAGCAGCTGATTTGTAATCAGCTGGTCGGGGGTTCGAATCCCTCCACTGGCTCTTAAAAGGCGGGCAGATTCCAGAGTGGCCAAATGGGGCGGACTGTAAATCCGCTGTCTTTCGACTTCAGAGGTTCGAATCCTCTTCTGCCCACGATTAGTTCTTTTAAAAGCGGGAGTAGCTCATTTGGTAGAGCGATAGCCTTCCAAGCTATAGGTGGCGAGTTCGAGCCTCGTCTCCCGCTCAGGTAGTTCTTTGTTTGGTTGAGAATTGAGAGATGAACTCTCATTTAGCTATACCAGCCGTTGTAGCTCAGTGGTAGAGCACTTCCTTGGTAAGGAAGAGGTCGTGAGTTCAATTCTCATCAACGGCTCAAAAAGCTTAGTTGGAGATTGGGGTTGAGCATCCCGATGGTATCGGGAAGGCAGGAAAAAATGCTTCCTCTGTCCGGAGCGCTGGGAATTGTTTATTTTTTGCTTGATGAAATCCACCCGTCAAACAAAGAATCAACTGAAAACTGATTATGGCCTGCTGTGTTTAAATACTTATACCGCAGGTTATATATATTAATAATAAATTTGTAAAAACAATCTAAAACAGATAACAATGTCAAAAGAGACCTTTAAGAGGGACAAACCCCACCTGAACGTTGGTACCATTGGTCATATTGACCACGGAAAAACAACTTTAACTGCTGCAATTACATCAATCCTGGCTCAGAAAGGATTTGCAACAGCTAAGAAGTACGATGAGATTGATGCTGCGCCTGAAGAAAAAGAACGTGGTATCACGATCAATACAGCACACGTTGAGTACCAAACGGATAACCGTCACTATGCTCACGTTGACTGTCCTGGTCACGCTGACTATGTAAAGAATATGATTACCGGTGCCGCTCAGATGGATGGTGCGATTCTCGTCGTTGCCGCTACAGATGGTCCGATGCCTCAAACAAAAGAGCACATCCTTTTGGCCCGCCAGGTGGGTGTACCCCGTATGGTGGTTTTCATGAACAAGGTTGACCTTGTAGATGATCCTGAACTGCTGGAACTGGTTGAAATGGAAATCCGTGAGTTATTGTCATTTTACGGTTTTGATGGTGATAATACACCTATTATCAAGGGTTCTGCTACTGGTGCATTAGCCGGAGAAGAAAAATGGGTTGGTGCCATCGATGAGTTGATGAAAGCTGTTGATGAATATATTCCGCTGCCTCCCCGTCCGGTTGATCAGCCTTTCCTGATGTCTGTTGAAGATGTATTCTCTATCACAGGCCGTGGTACAGTTGCTACGGGTCGTATTGAAAGAGGAAGGATCAAGACGGGTGAAGGAGTTGAGATCGTTGGTTTGATCGAAAAACCGCTTACTTCTACAGTTACGGGTGTTGAAATGTTCCGGAAAATCCTTGATGAAGGCGAAGCTGGTGATAATGCCGGTCTGCTGTTAAGGGGTATTGAAAAGAAAGATATTCGTCGTGGGATGGTTATCTGCAAACCCGGATCCATCACGCCGCATACGGAGTTCAAAGGTGAAGTTTACGTATTGAGCAAAGAAGAAGGTGGTCGTCATACTCCATTCTTCCAGAAATATCGCCCCCAGTTCTATTTCAGGACAACAGACGTAACAGGTGAAGTAGAATTACCTGCTGGAACTGAGATGGTTATGCCTGGTGATAATACTTCATTGACTGTAAAACTGATCGCGCCGATTGCGATGGAAAAAGGTCTGAAGTTTGCCATTCGGGAAGGTGGACGTACCGTAGGTGCCGGACAGGTTACGGAGATCATTAAGTAATATTTACCGGGCTTCGGTCTGCCCCCGGGCAGATTGGGTTTCGGCGTATTTTGCAAAAGATTTTTATCTTTGCTATATATCTGCTAAAAGCTGTTTCGGTAACACGGAATAGCTTTTAGCTTTCTACGGGCATAGTTCAATGGCAGAATAGCGGTCTCCAAAACCGTTGATGGGAGTTCGAATCTCTCTGCCCGTGCTGGAAAATAATGATTTCTTTACCCGGGTTCCGGTGAAAGAGTTGTTAACGAATGAACGATTGATCATTTATTTATCAAACATCGAATATGAATAAGATCCTTACTTATTTCAAAGAGAGCTACAAAGAATTACTTGAAAAAGTGACCTGGCCTACCTGGTCGGAATTACAGCAATCCACCATGATCGTGTTGGTGGCTACGCTGTTGACCACTGCCCTGATCTGGGTAATGGATCTCGGCACGAACAAACTTTTATCGATCATTTATAATATGATGAGTTAATGGAAGATAATATCATACATACGGACAAGGAAACGAAGTGGTATGTACTTCGTGTCATCAGTGGGAAAGAAAGAAAGGTTAAAGAGTACCTCGATAAAGAAATCGCACGCAGTGGCTGGAGTGATATTGTCAGACAGGTCTTTCTCCCTGTAGAAAAAGTGTATAAGGTGCAAAATGGCAAAAAAGTGATGCGGGAAAGGAACTATTACCCGGGCTATGTGATGATTGAAATTGTAGATGGAAAATTCGGGGATGATCTGCGCGACACGATCAAGAATACGACCAACGTCATACATTTCCTGGGAAAAGAAAACCCGATAGCTTTGCGTAAGGCAGAAGTGAACAAGATGCTTGGTAAAATGGATGAAATGGCAGAAGCGGGTGGCGTAAGCATGAGTGAGCCATTTATCATTGGGGAAACCATCAAGATCATTGAAGGGCCATTCAATGACTTTAACGGCGTAATTGAAGAAGTGCACGACGATAAAAAGAAACTGAAGGTGACCGTAAAAATTTTCGGCCGATCCACCCCTGTGGAACTGAATTATATGCAGGTGGAAAAGATAAGCTGATTATCCGGCTCTTAAAATACATGGGGTCTGCTGTAGCAAACGGCAGACCTTTTTTTATGCTAAGACCCGTTTGGCCGGACCAGCGACATTGCTGGAAAATGGTTGGCCAGGCGGGGGCTAGCTTCCGGAACGGGATGCTTAAAATACCGGTTGTTTCGCAGGCGCAATTTTTAGGGCAAAAAAATGCTGAAATTTAATTATTAGCCCTATCTTTGCAGCCCCAAAAAGTTCTTTCGATAATCCGCTACGGCGGAAAATGAGGAATTTGGGAGACCCGGTAGTAAAAAACGAAAGGTCGTTTGAACCAATAAATCAGAAGAAAATGGCAAAAGAAATCACTGGCTATGTAAAGCTACAGTGTAAGGGTGGCCAGGCCAACCCTGCACCTCCTATCGGTCCGGCATTAGGTTCCAAGGGTATCAATATCATGGAATTTTGCAAACAATTCAATGCCCGCACCCAGGACAAGATGGGAAAAGTTCTCCCCGTATTAATTACTGTTTACGCTGATAAGAGTTTTGAGTTTATCATCAAGACCCCTCCTGCGGCTGTTCAGCTGATGGAAGCAGCAAAATTGCAAAAAGGTTCCAAAGAGCCTAACCGTAATAAAGTCGGTAAAGTGACCTGGAACCAGGTAGAGGCAATTGCAAAAGACAAAATGCCCGATCTAAACTGCTTTACCGTTGAAAGCGCTATGCGGATGGTGGCCGGTACGGCCCGCAGCATGGGTTTGACGGTTGAAGGTTCAGCTCCTTGGGAAAATTAATCGTAAACGTAAAAACGAATTACAATGGCTTTCATCAGTAAAAAAAGAAAAACAGCTGAATCTAAAGTAGACAGCAATAAGCAATACTCACTCAATGAGGCTTCCTCATTGGTTAAGCAGGTCAATACGACAAAATTCGATGCATCTGTTGACTTGCATATCCGTTTGGGCGTAGATCCCAAAAAAGCTGACCAGGCAATACGCGGTACAGTTACTTTACCCCACGGTACCGGAAAAACCAAAAAGGTATTGGTACTCTGTACACCCGATAAAGAAGCAGAGGCAAAAGCAGCCGGTGCTGATTTTGTAGGGCTGGATGAGTTTGTAACAAAAATTGAGGGAGGTTGGGTCGATGTAGATGTGATTGTGGCCACAACTTCTGTTATGCCAAAGATTGGTAAGCTGGGTAAGGTTTTAGGTCCCCGTAACCTGATGCCCAATCCTAAAACTGGTACGGTAACCAATGATGTGGCAGCAGCCGTGAATGATGTAAAAGGTGGAAAGATCGCTTTTAAGGTAGACAAGGCGGGTATCATCCATGCCTCAATCGGACGGGTGAGTTTTACGCCTGAGAAAATAGCAGAAAACAGCCAGGAGCTGCTGAATGCGATTATCAGGGCAAAACCTTCCAGTGCAAAGGGTACCTACCTGAAAGGGGTTAGTATGGCCAGCACGATGAGTCCGGGTATTACGATCGATACAAAAGGATTTATTCATTAATTACAAAACAACGATCCCGCTCCTACCGGGGGTTTGGGTTGACAAATAAAAAGTCATGACAAAAGATCAAAAAAATGAAGTGATTGAAGTGCTGAAAGGCAAATTCGCCCAGTATAATAACTTCTATGTGACCGATACGGAATCACTGACTGTTGAACAGGTTGGTAAGCTCCGCAACGCCTGTTTCAGCAAGAATGTGGAAATGAAGGTGGCCAAGAATACCCTCATCAAAAAGGCCCTGGAATCGCTGGATGCAGAACGTTATGCTGGTGTTTATGAATCACTGCACCAGGTAACTGCTTTGATGTTTTCTGAAAACCCCAAGGAACCAGCGCTGATCATCAGCTCTTTCCGTAAAGACAGCAAAACAGAAAGACCGGTCTTAAAAGCCGCCTTTATCAATGGCGACCTTTATATGGGCGATAACCAGTTGACCAACTTAACCAGGATCAAGACCAAGAATGAACTGATCGGTGAGGTCATTGGTTTGTTGCAATCACCTGCCAAGCGGGTATTGGCTGCTTTATTGCACCATCATGAGCAGAAGGCTGAAACAGCCCCTGCAGCTGAGTAAAATTCGTATTATATCATTGCGCAAGCAATTCGCATAATAACCTGGCCGAAGGGTAAAAAAAGGCAAAACAAATTTTTTTAAACCGCCGTTGGAGCTAATTAAAGCAGTGAAAACGGTAAAAATTTTAATCAAATGGCAGACGTAAAAGCATTAGCAGAAAGCCTTGTAGGCTTAACAGTAAAAGAAGTGCAGGAATTGGCCGATTTCCTGAAATCAGAATACGGCATTGAACCTGCTGCAGCTGCAGTGGTAATGGCCGCTGGTGGCGACGGTGGTGGCGCAGCTGCTGCTGAAGAAAAAACAGCATTCGATGTTGTGCTGAAAAGCGGTGGTGCTTCTAAACTGAACGTAGTGAAGATCGTTAAAGAGATCACTGGTTTAGGCCTGAAAGAAGCTAAAGACCTCGTAGATGGTGCACCTAAGAATGTTAAAGAAGGTGTTTCCAAAGCCGAAGCAGATGAGATCGCAGCCCGCCTGAAAGAAGCAGGTGCTGATGTCGAAATCGCTTAATACAGCACTAAACAATAACAAGAAACTGAAAACCCGGATTGCCGGGTTTTTTTATTTTACAACCAGGTAGGGCATTAGCTTATTGAAAAGCATTTCGTCTATGATCTCAATTTTTTTAAGTTCCTCCAGGGTTTGAAAATCCTGGTGCTGGTTTCTGTAAGCAATGATCGCTTTGGCCAGGTTCCGGCTGATATAGGGGTGTGCCTGTAAATGTTCAACATCAACAGTATTGATATTGATCTTTTGCAGGTAGGGTTGGCTGATAGATAAGAAGGGCCTGATTTTTTGAAATACGGTATCGGCCAAACCATAGGTTTCCCCGACCTGTTCTATGGCATTAAAACCTCCCAGCTTTTCCCTGAACCGGATAATACGGGCAGCGAGTATTGGACCAATTCCGGGCAGTGTCTCCAGCGTCAGGCTATCTGCTGTATTAATGTCCATGCGATCAAGGGGGATTTTTTCCGGTCTTTCAATGGGTATTGCCCGGTTTTCATCCTTTTCTGACCCCGGCCATTTTTGCTTTTCGGTTGCTGTTATGCGTATGTATGGTCTTAACCTGTCATATTCATTTTCCCGCAGGCCATAGATCCGTTTCAGGTCTTCCGGCTGATAGAAATGGCCGCCCTTTGCCAGGTAATGCCGGATCGTATTGATGGTGTTCTTCCTCAATCCAAGCCGCTCCCATTCGGTTGCGGACAGGGAATTAGGGTCAAAATAAAATAATTCAGTGTTGGACGGGCGGTCTGATTTTTCCGTTGAAACCAGGCCCCCTGGCTGACCGGGTTCCTCTTCACTGGTAAAATCAACTCCCGGTTCACGGAGGGGCAGGACCTGTTTGTCGATCGCGGAAAACCAGGCTGTATCAGCCTCGGTAATGGGATTTCCCGCTTGCCGCACACCAAACAGGGAAGGCGAAAACCAAATAAGAAAAGTGAGTGAGAGGATACTGATAATGCCCACTCTTTCCTTTTTTGAAAAACGCAGATAATCTTTTGTAATTTCATGCCAGTTCATCCCTTTTTTTGGTCAAATTAGGCCTAAAACAAAACCCTGAAAATAGCCAGTTTGTGGTATTTATGGCTTAATCTTTGGTAGGAAACTTTTCTTGTTTGAGACCAATAATTCCTTACCTTTGCCATCCTTTAATTTTGGCCAATTACATTTTGACGTCACAAATCATGCTTAAATAATTGATTTTCATGGTTTTTTATTCCAGAGGGAATAAAGACCTGAAAGTAATTTGTACGTCCTGAATCTTTAAAACCGGTGTATACTCATATGTCTTCAAAAAAAGTGAATCAAAGGGTGGATTTCGGTAAGATCAAGCATTTAGCTGAAGCCCCCGACCTGCTGGAAGTTCAGATTCAATCATTCAAGGACTTTTTCCAATTAGAAACGACCCCCGACAAACGGAATAATGAAGGTTTGTTCAAGGTGTTCAAGGAGAATTTCCCAATCACGGATACCCGAAACATCTTCGTTTTGGAATTCCTGGATTATTTTATTGATCCTCCCCGTTATTCCATTGAGGAATGTATGGAGAGGGGTCTGACCTATGCTGTTCCGCTAAAAGCAAAACTCAGGTTGAGCTGTAATGACGAGGAGCACGTGGATTTCCAAACCATTGTTCAGGACGTGTTTTTGGGAAATATTCCCTACATGACACCCCGGGGCACCTTCGTCATCAATGGTGCCGAAAGGGTGGTGGTTTCACAGTTGCACCGTTCCCCCGGCGTATTCTTCGGTCAGTCGATCCATCCCAATGGTACGAAGATTTATTCCGCCAGGGTCATTCCTTTCAAAGGAGCCTGGATGGAATTCGCTACAGATATCAATAATGTGATGTTTGCATATATCGACAGGAAAAAGAAATTCCCTGTCACTACTTTATTGCGTTCTATCGGTTTTGAAACGGATAAGGATATCCTTGAGCTTTTTGGCATGGCCGATGAAGTGAAAGGCGATAAGAAATCATTGTCAAAGTATGTCGGCCGCAGGCTGGCAGCACGTGTCCTGAGGAGCTGGGTCGAGGATTTTGTGGATGAAGATACCGGTGAAGTGGTTTCAATTGAAAGGAATGAAGTGATCCTGGAAAGGGATTCTGTACTGGATGAGGAAGCGATCGATATGATTGCAGAGATGGGAGCGGAAAGTGTGTTTATCCAGAAAGAGGATGTTGGGGGCGATTACGCGATTATCTACAATACGCTGAATAAGGATACATCCAATAGTGAACTGGAAGCTGTTCAGCATATTTACCGTCAGCTCCGTGGTGCCGATGCCCCGGACAACGAAACAGCCCGCGGCATTATCGATAAACTGTTCTTCTCTGATAAGCGATATGACCTTGGGGAAGTAGGCCGTTACAAGATCAACAGGAAACTGGGTCTTGAATCAAGGCTGGATCAGAAAACACTGACCAAAGAAGATATCATAGAAATCATCAAATACCTGGTGCGCCTGACCAACGGCAAGGCAGAGATTGATGATATCGATCACCTGAGTAACCGTAGGGTTCGTACCGTGGGTGAGCAGTTGTATGCACAGTTTGGTGTGGGTCTGGCCCGTATGGCAAGAACGATCCGGGAAAGGATGAACGTAAGGGATAACGAGGTGTTTACACCAGTCGACCTGATCAATGCCCGTACTTTATCTTCTGTGATCAACTCTTTCTTTGGTACATCCCAGTTGTCGCAGTTCCTGGATCAGACCAACCCGCTTTCAGAAATCACCCACAAACGGCGTATTTCCGCACTCGGACCCGGTGGCCTGAGCCGTGAAAGGGCAGGTTTTGAGGTTCGTGACGTGCATTACTCCCACTACGGGCGTCTTTGTACTATTGAAACACCCGAAGGACCCAATATCGGGCTGATCTCCACCCTTTGTGTTCACGCAACCATCAATGAGATGGGTTTCATTGAAACACCCTACCGCAAAGTGGAGAATGGAAAGGTCAATATGAAAGAACTGGCATTCCTGAGTGCGGAAGAAGAAGATGAAGCGAAGATTGCACAGGCAAATGCCCCACTGGATGAGAAAGGCAATTTTATCGAAGACAAGGTGGTAAGCCGCGAAACCGGCGACTTCCCGATCCTGGATAAATCAGAGGTAGAATATATGGACGTGGCGCCGAACCAGATCGTGGGTCTGAGCGCTTCCCTGATCCCCTTCCTTGAACATGATGATGCCAACCGTGCACTGATGGGTTCTAACATGCAACGCCAGGCTGTTCCGCTGATCCGTCCTGACGAACCTATCGTCGGAACCGGTTTGGAAAGCAAGGCCGCACGTGACGCCAGGATCCAGATCCATTCAGAAGGAAACGGGGTGGTGGAATATGTTGATGCTAATGAGATTCATGTACGCTATGACAGGAATGACGAAGAAAAACTCGTCAGCTTTGAAGACGATCTCAGGATCTACAGGCTCACCAAATTTATTAAAACAAACCAGGAGACCTCGATCAACCTGAAGCCTGCCGTAATGAAAGGCCAGAAGGTGAAGAAAGGTGATTTTCTGACCGAAGGATATGCGACCCAGAATGGCGAACTCGCCCTGGGTAAGAACCTCAAAGTGGCCTTCATGCCATGGAAAGGTTACAACTTTGAAGATGCCATCGTCATCAGCGAGAGGGTGGTGAAAGAGGATATGTTTACCTCTGTCCATATTTCCGAATATGAACTGGAAGTAAGGGATACCAAACTGGGTGAAGAGGAATTGACACCTGATATTCCAAACGTATCGGAAGAAGCCACCAAAGACCTTGATGAGAACGGTATCATCAGGCTGGGAGCACAGGTGAAAGAAGGTGATATTATCATTGGAAAGATTACACCCAAAGGGGAATCTGACCCAACTCCGGAAGAGAAATTGTTAAGGGCGATATTCGGTGACAAGGCGGGCGATGCCAAAGATGCATCCCTCAAAGCGCCGAATGGTGTGGAAGGCGTGGTGATCGGAAAGAAACTCTTCCAGCGTGCCAAGAAAGACAAGAATGCCAAAGTCAGGGAAAAGGCTGCACTCGAAAAACTGGAAAAGATCCATGAAAAGAATGTGACCGACCTGATGGATGTATTATTGGAAAAACTTCAAATGCTGCTGAAAGACCATACTTCTGCCGGAGTCAGCAACAACTTTGGAGAGACGCAAATTGGAAAGGGCGCAAAATTCACGCAAAAGAACCTGGCACAGCTGGATTACCAGAATATCAACCCCCTGGGCTGGACCAATGATGCGAAAGTGGATGACCAGATCAATACGCTCCTGCACAATTACAATATCAAGTACAATGAAGAATTAGGGAGATACAAGCGGGAGAAGTTCAATATATCCATCGGTGACGAATTACCGGCGGGGGTATTGAAACTGGCCAAAGTGTATCTCGCGGTGAAGCGTAAACTGAAAGTAGGGGATAAGATGGCAGGTCGTCACGGGAATAAGGGAATTGTGGCAAAGATCGTGCGTGCCGAGGATATGCCTTTCCTTGAAGATGGAACACCCGTGGATGTCGTACTGAATCCGTTGGGGGTACCAAGCCGTATGAACCTTGGACAGATCTATGAAACCGTACTGGGTTGGGCCGGCCAGAAACTGGGGATAAAATTTGCAACACCGATTTTCGATGGAGCAACCACCGATGAAATCGCATCCTATTGCGATGAAGCCGGTATCCCGAAGTTCGGTCATACCTACCTGTATGATGGTGAGACCGGCGACCGTTTCCACCAGAAAGCAACCGTGGGTGTTATTTACGTGATTAAGCTGCACCACATGGTGGATGATAAGATGCACGCCCGTTCCATTGGGCCGTACAGCCTCATCACGCAACAGCCCCTGGGTGGTAAAGCTCAGTTTGGAGGACAGCGTTTTGGTGAGATGGAAGTGTGGGCACTGGAAGCCTATGGTGCTGCCAACATCCTGCAGGAATTGCTGACCCTGAAATCGGATGACATCATTGGCCGTGCAAAAACATATGAGGCCATTGTGAAAGGTGAAAACATACCCAGGCCCGGGGTTCCGGAATCATTCAATGTACTGGTTCATGAATTAAGGGGATTAGGGTTGGATCTGAAATTCGATTGATGGGTCCTGGCCCGAGGCCAGCGGAAATAATAAATGGTTGTGCTGCCCGGAGATAACTGGCAGAAATAACCGAAAAAATTAACGACAACTTTAAAAGTTATATGTCAATGCGTAAAGAAAATCGTCCAAAATCCAGTTTTTCGCAGATCACTATCGGGTTAGCTTCTCCGGATAATATCCTGGAAAGAAGTTACGGAGAGGTGCTGAAGCCGGAAACGATCAATTATCGTACCTACAAGCCTGAAAGGGATGGGTTGTTTTGTGAGCGGATTTTTGGGCCGGTTAAGGATTTTGAATGTGCTTGCGGAAAATATAAGCGGATCCGTTACAAGGGTATTGTATGCGACCGTTGCGGGGTTGAAGTCACGGAGAAAAAAGTGCGCCGCGAGCGGATGGGCCATATCAAACTGGTGGTACCCGTCGTGCACATTTGGTATTTCAAATCATTACCCAATAAGATCGGCTACCTCTTAGGGGTAAGTTCCAAGAAACTGGAAACGATTGTTTATTATGAAAGGTTTGTCGTTATACAACCCGGTGTTCGCGTGGATGCCGGTCAGAACTATGGCGACTTGTTGACAGAAGAGGAATACCTCGATATCCTGGACGCGCTGCCAAAGGATAACCAGTACCTGCCGGATGATGATCCTAATAAGTTCATCGCCAAGATGGGTGCAGAAGCTGTTCATGACCTTTTACAAAGGATCGATCTTGACCAGTTGTCGTTTGACCTCAGGAATGCAGCGGCAACTGAAACTTCTCAGCAACGTAAGGCCGACGCATTAAAAAGACTCAGTGTCGTAGAGGCATTTCGTGATGCCAATTCAAGAATTACCAACCGTCCGGAATGGATGGTGATGCAATATATTCCCGTGATCCCGCCCGAACTGCGTCCGTTGGTTCCGCTGGATGGCGGTCGTTTCGCGTCTTCAGACCTGAATGACCTTTACCGCCGGGTGATTATCCGGAATAACCGTTTGAAGCGTTTGCTCGAGATCAAGGCACCTGAAGTAATCCTCAGGAATGAAAAAAGGATGCTCCAGGAAGCAGTTGACTCCCTGTTTGACAATTCAAGGAAATCAAATGCCGTGAAAGCGGAAGGTGGTCGTGCCTTAAAGTCATTGTCAGATGTATTAAAAGGAAAACAAGGCCGTTTCCGTCAGAACCTACTGGGTAAACGTGTTGATTATTCCGGTCGTTCTGTTATCGTGGTAGGCCCCGAATTGAAATTGCATGAATGCGGTCTGCCGAAAGATATGGCGGCAGAACTGTTTAAGCCGTTTATTATCCGCAAACTGATTGAAAGGGGTATTGTCAAAACCGTGAAGAGCGCCCGGAAACTCGTGGATAAAAAAGAGGCTGTAGTTTGGGATATCCTGGAAAATATTTTGAAAGGGCACCCGATCATGCTGAACCGTGCCCCCACACTGCACCGTTTGTCCATCCAGGCTTTTCAACCCAAACTGATTGAAGGTAAAGCGATACAGTTGCACCCCCTGGTATGTTCTGCATTTAACGCAGACTTTGACGGTGACCAGATGGCTGTGCACGTACCCCTGAGTAATGCAGCAGTGCTGGAAGCCCAGTTACTAATGTTATCATCCCATAACATCCTGAACCCCCAAAACGGTCAGCCGATAACACTGCCATCCCAGGACATGGTTCTTGGACTTTATTACCTGTCAAAAGGGAAAAAATCCACCAGTACTGAAAAAGTTAAGGGAGAAGGCAAGGCATTTTATTCCGCAGAGGAAGTTATTATTGCTTATAATGAAAAGAAGGTTGATCTCCATGCCCATATCCGGGTGAAAGTGAATGTCAGGGAAAATGATGAGTTGAAATTCAAACTCATCGAAACAACGGTGGGAAGGGTGATTTTCAATCAGCACGTTCCGGTAGAAGTAGGATTTGTAAATGCCTTGCTCACGAAGAAAAACCTTCGGGAGATCATTGGCGATATTATCGAGATCACCAACGTTCCCAAAACAGTAAAATTCCTTGATGATATCAAATCGCTGGGATACCGTACGGCTTTCCAGGGTGGGTTATCATTCAATATCAATGACCTGATTATTCCCGAAGTGAAGGAAGAACTGCTGGAGCAGGCCAAGAGTGAGGTTGACGAGGTTTGGGAGAACTATAATATGGGTCTTATTACGAATAATGAAAGGTATAACCAGATCGTCGATATCTGGAGCCGTGTGGATACCCGCATCACAGAAACCCTGATTCATGAAATGAGCACCGATAAACAGGGCTTCAACTCTGTATTTATGATGCTGGATTCAGGAGCAAGGGGTAGTAAGCAGCAGGTTAAGCAGCTGGCTGGTATGAGGGGATTGATGGCGAAACCCAGAAAAAGTGGTTCTACCGGTTCTGAGATCATTGAGAACCCGATCCTGTCCAACTTTAAAGGCGGATTGAACGTATTGGATTACTTTATCTCTACGCACGGTGCCCGTAAGGGTCTTGCCGATACGGCCCTTAAAACGGCTGATGCCGGTTACCTGACCCGTCGTCTGGTTGACGTTTCTCAGGATGTGGTGATCACAGAAGAGGATTGTGGAACACTGCGTGGTATTGCAACTTCTGCTTTAAAAGATAATGAGGATATCATCGAACCATTGAGCGACCGTATTATGGGACGGACTTCCTTACATGATGTATACCATCCGCAAACAGATGAGTTGCTCGTAAGTGCCGGTCAGTCCATTACAGAAACGCTGGCTTTGAAGATCGAGGATTCCGGTATTGAAACCGTGGAGATCCGTTCTGTACTGACCTGCGAAAGCAAGCGCGGGGTATGTGTAAAATGTTATGGTAAGAACCTGGCTTCCGGTTATATCGCCCAGAAAGGAGATGCCGTGGGTATCATTGCGGCACAGTCGATCGGTGAACCGGGTACCCAGCTTACACTCCGTACCTTCCACGTGGGTGGTGTGGCAGGATCTGCAACCGTAGAATCACAGTTACTGGCCAAATTTGATGGTACCCTCCAGTTTGACGGTATCAGAACGGTTATGATCGAAAATAACGAAGGCAATAAGGTGCCGATCGTGATCGGAAGAACCGGTGAGATGAGAAACCTTGATGTTAGCTCAGACAGGTTACTCAATACAATGCACATACCTTATGGTGCTACCCTGTTTGTCAAGGATGGCCAAAAGGTGAAGAAAGGCGATGTGATCTGCTCATGGGATCCGTTCAATAATGTTGTGATTGCTGAGATCAGTGGTAAGATCAAATTTGAAAATGTACTCGAGGGTATCACCTATCGCGAAGAATCAGATGAACAGACAGGACACCGTGAAAAAGTGGTGATTGAAACCAAGGATAAAACAAAGATTCCTTCCTTGCTGATTGAAGGGAATAAGGATACCAAATCTTATAACCTGCCCACAGGCAGCCATATCATCATCGATGATGCTGATGACGTGAAAGCAGGACAGGTATTGGTGAAGATTCCCCGTGTATTGGGCAAGTTGAGGGATATCACGGGTGGTCTGCCAAGGGTTACCGAACTTTTCGAAGCAAGGAATCCGAGCAACCCTGCCATTGTATCTGAAATCGATGGTGTGGTGACCATGGGGGCTATCAAGCGGGGTAACAGGGAGATCATCATCGAAGCGAAAGATGGTGTGACCAAGAAATACCTCGTTCCGCTGACCCGCCAGATCCTGGCGCAGGATGGTGACTTTGTAAAAGCCGGAGCTTCACTCAGTGACGGTCAAACGGCTCCGTTTGATATATTGTCAATCAAAGGGCCCTTTGCTGTTCAGGAATACGTGGTGAATGAGATCCAGGAAGTGTACAGGTTACAGGGTGTGAAGATCAATGACAAGCACATTGAAGTGATCGTTCGCCAGATGATGCGTAAAGTGACTATCGTAGATCCGGGTGATACTAAATTCCTGGAGGATGACCTGGTCGATAAGCTTGAATTCATTGAAGAGAATGATTGGGTTTATGATAAAAAAGTGGTCACTGAACCCGGTGATTCTACCAAGTACAGGGCTGGCCAGATTGTTAACCTCCGTGATGTCAGGGAAGAGAATTCCATCCTGAGAAGAAATGATAAGAAACTGATTGAGTTCAGGGATGCAAAACCTGCTACCTCGGCGCCAACCCTGCTGGGTATCACCAAGGCTTCCTTAGGAGTGCAGAGCTGGATATCAGCCGCTTCTTTCCAGGAAACTACCAAGGTGTTGAGCTCTGCAGCCATCCAGGGTAAATCAGATGAAATGCTTGGATTGAAAGAGAACGTGATCACAGGTCACCTGATCCCGGCTGGTTCCGGTTTGCGCGAATTTGAGAATATGATCGTGGGTAGTAAGGAAGAATATGAGTTGCTGCAAACGACCCGGGAAGCAATGAGTTTTGACGAGGAAGAATAAGACTTCTTGATTTTCTTCAAGATATAACTATTGAAGGAGCAGATTCATCTCTGCTCCTTTTTTTTAAGACCCAATGGTACGTTAAGGGTTTCCTAAAGTAACAGGGAATTTTGCCTTTGCCGGTCATCAATAATTAATTTGCAAAAAAAACCGACATGAACAAATGGATACTGGGGTTGAATGTATTGTTGCTGGCGGCTGTTGGCTTCCTTTTTTATAAGGTCTATGACGGCCCGGAGAAAGGGGTGAAAAAGGGATCAAAGACGGCTAAAACGAATACACCGGCAGATTTCGCTCCGGTTAAAATTGGCTATTTCGAAATGGATTCGGTGGAAGAGAATTTTGAGCTGTTCAAAGAGGTGTTGAAAGAAATGAACAAAAAACAGGATGAAAAGGTCAATGAACTGACCCGCTTACAGAAAATATTACAGCAGAAATATGAGGATTTCAAAATGAAGGCTCCGGGAATGAACCAGGCCCAGGGGGAAGCTGCCCAAAAGGAATTACAGGATATTGACAACAGGATCAAGGCGACAAAAGATAATATGGAACAGCGCTCCAGTGAATATTTTATGGAGAAACAGCAAAAGATATTAAATATGATCCGCGAGTTTTTTAAACAATACAATGAAGAAAAAGGGTATACCTATATTTTCGCCAGTGAGCCTGGATTGATGTACCTCAAGGATACGGTTTATAATGTGACCGGCGATCTGCTGAAGGGGCTGAATGAAATGTACCGGTCAGAAAAAAAAGATAAAAAATAAAATTGCATTTACAGATCCCGCCTCCGGCGGGATTTTTTTATGGGAAATATATTCTGTTACCGGGCCCGTCATTTTTATTTTCGTTTTCATAACTTGTGGTATCAACCTGATTTTCTTGTATGAAAGACCTCAGTAAAATATTCAACAATTTCAATGATGTAAAAGTGGGCGTGATCGGCGACCTGATGCTGGATACCTATATGATCGGGAAAGTGGAACGCATATCACCGGAAGCACCGGTACCGGTCGTCACCCTTCACCATAAAGAAGGAAGGATCGGGGGTGCGGGTAATGTAGCCCTGAACTGCAGTAAGCTGGGAGCTGCTGTTTTTGTGTTAGGGGTTACAGGGACCGATGAAGAAGGGAAATGGCTGCAAAAACTGCTAAGGGATAATAATATTTCAACGGCCTACCTGTCAGAATCTTCTTCCCGGATCACGACCAGCAAGACAAGGATCATTAGCAGGAACCAGCAGATGATGCGATTGGATGCAGAAGTTACGGATGACCTGGATCAACAGGACGAGGCGGCAATTCTCCACCAGTTGCAAAGTTTTATTGAAAAGGAAGACCCTGATATCCTGATCTTTGAAGATTATAATAAAGGGGTATTATCGGAAAAAGTGATCCACCAGGCCATCGAAATTTGCCGGGTATCCGGTATCCTCACGGCAGTGGACCCCAAAAGAAAGAATTTCTTTAGTTACAGGGGTGTGGATATTTTCAAGCCCAATCTCAAGGAAGTGAAAGATGCCCTGAACATTATTTTTGATCAGGTGGGTACAGCAACCCTTAAAGAAATCCATAAGGAACTTCACGCTATGCTGCATCATAAGATATCCTTTATCACTTTGTCGGAACACGGTGTATTTTACCAGCAGGATGATGAAGCGGCGATCCTGCCTTCCCATATCCGTAATATTTCGGATGTGTCAGGGGCCGGTGATACAGTCATTGCGGTGGCTGCCCTCGTATATGCTGTAACGAAAAATATTTACCTCATGGCGGAAATCGCCAATATCGCAGGAGGGCTTGTTTGTGAAGAGGTGGGAACGGCAGCCGTTAATAAAAACAAGTTGTTGAGCGAATGTGAATTATTGCTTTCCTGATTGTTCAGCTACATCCTTAACCGCTTTTTCGATCAGTGAATCATAATCGATACGCAGATCAAAAAAAAGCTTGACGGCGATGAAGATGAGGATAAATAGCTTGCCGGAACCAAATGCCAGGAAAAAGCTTCCGGCAATCACGGTGAACTGCTGGATGAAGATGCGGCCATAGGGCTGGAACATCAGGTAGCTCATTGATACCTGCGTATAGGCTTTGTTTAAAATAAATCCGGTCAGGAACTGGTAACCATACATGACAAAGAATGCTGCCAGCACCCAGATGGTATTTTCATTGAGCAGGGCGGGTATCTGCTGAAAGAAACCGAATAATCCAAAATGGTCCTGGTGCCCGATCCCGGAGATCGAGAGGAACAGCCCCATCTGTATCGCCACAAATAAACCATAATGCGCGATAAAGAACAGTATAAAAAATATCCCGCTTTGTTGTGATGTCTGGCCGTTATTACTCCATTGGTCCTTTCCTTTTACCAGGGTAACGACACCTAATTTCAGGATGGTAAAAAGCCCGATCAATACAGTCTCCAGCGCATATACAATAAAGATGCTCCTCGCTTCCCAGCCGAAAAACCAAACACCCGCTACAGGGATGAGGTTAACAATGATGAGGGGAAGGTCATAGGCCGTTATCCTTCTTTTCAGCATGAATAAGATTATTTATTAAAGCTGGTAAAATACTTAATTTCGGCGATGAATAAATACCCTGTAACACGGATGCGGAAATACAGTTTGGCCATACACGGAGGAGCGGGTACCATACGCAAAGCAGCCATGACCCCTGCGATGGAAAAGGAATACCTGCAAGCCCTGTCTGCCGCCTTAGCAGAAGGCTACCAATTATTAGAGAAGGGGATGACGGCCCGGGAGGCAGTAATTGCTGCTGTAAAATCCATGGAAGATTGCATCTTGTTTAATGCAGGCAGGGGTTCGGTATTTACACATGAAGGCCGGCACGAGATGGATGCAGCCATCATGGACGGAAAATCTTTGCGTGCCGGTGCCATTGCGGGGGTGCAGTTCATAAAAAACCCAATTGAACTGGCGCAGGCTGTGATGGATCATTCCGAACATGTTATGCTCAGTGGTGAAGGGGCCTTGCAGTTTGCCAGGATGCACAATATCAGCATTGAAGAGGATGCCTATTTTTATTATGATGTCCGGTATAAACAATTGTTATCGGCTCAGTCATCAGGCGATATTATTCTTGACCATCATATCGCAGAAGATAAGAAATTCGGTACCGTGGGTGCCGTTGCCTGCGACAGGAACGGTAACCTAGCCGCTGCTACCAGTACAGGCGGCATGACCAATAAGCGATTCAACAGGATTGGGGATAGTCCCCTGATCGGTTCCGGTACCTATGCCAACAATAAAACCTGTGCCATCAGTTGTACGGGGCACGGGGAACGCTTCATCGAAGCGGTGGCTGCCTACGATGTCAGTTGCCTGATGGAATACAAGGGACTGTCACTGGACGAAGCGATGAAGTTCGTGGTGCAGGAAAAGCTGGTTGCCATGAATGGAGAAGGAGGAATGATCGGTGTGGACCCTGCGGGGAACTGTTCTATGCAATTTAATTCTGAAGGCATGTACCGGGGAATGAAAGATAGTGAAGGGAATGCCGAAACCTTAATTTATCAATAAGATATTGAAGGCAGATATGAAGAAGTATGCAATTATTGTGGCGGGAGGTTCCGGTACCCGGATGGGTGGGGCACTGCCCAAACAATTTATGCTCCTAAGGGACAGGCCGGTATTGTTTTATACGATAAATACTTTTCTGGATTGTTATGAAGACCTGAAACTCATCCTTGTGCTCCCCGTCGATTATATGGAAATGGGCCGCGAAATCATCGATGCTTATTTTGATAAGGACAGGATACAGTTGACTGCCGGTGGGGATACCAGGTTCCAGTCTGTAAAGAATGGATTACAATATGCAGAGGAAGAGGCGATCATTTTCGTTCATGATGGTGTAAGGTGCCTGCTGACCTGCGACCTGATTGAAAGCTGTTACCAGCAGGCGCTTATATCCGGTACCGCCATACCGGTTATTACTTCCAAAGACAGTGTGCGGATCATCAGTGATGAGGGAAATGAGGCCATCGACCGTGAAAAAGTGATGTTGGTCCAGACACCACAGACCTTTCATGGAAAAATATTAATACCTGCCTTCCAGATCGATTATAAGGACAAATTCACAGACGAAGCAACAGTTGTGGAAGCCTATGGCCTGAAGGTATCGCTCGTGCCCGGGCGGGAGGATAATATCAAAATCACGAAACCGGTCGACCTGGTCATAGCTGAGAAGATTTTGCAGGACCGGCAGCCGGCATGATCTTATTGTTTAAGCCACCGTATATACCAGGGAAGGTTATTGCGCCTGATACAGGGGTATTGCTCTTCGCGGGCCCCAAAACTGCTGTAGAAATGTGCAAGCCCTGGATGGTCACTTCCTTCAAAATCCAGTACCATTTCTTTTCCCGCATGGTCCTTAATAAAATGCTGCATCAGCAACTGGGAGGCCCCGGTATCTTTGCCTTCCTGCGCATTGGCAGCCAGTATATAGTAAGCCCGTTGGCCGCAGAAAAAAAAGATAGCCGCTGCGATTAATTTCTCTTCCCCGTTCAGGATACCATAGCTTAGGGCCTGTCCCCGGGCATGCAGGAATTGGAATAATTTTTCAAACCGGTCAAAGTCACTTTCCCGGATGCTGCTATCCGCATGTGGATGTTTTTTTATAAAACGCATGACTTCTTCAAGGGGTAAATTACGCTTGGATTCAGATCCGTACGCTACTGCTTTCCTGATATTCCTTTTGATATTGTCTGAAAATCGGTTGATGAGGGATTCGTAGGAAAGGTTCAGCCGTAAGGAAAAATTTTTTCGCAGGTAGGAACCCTCTGTTTCATGGAGGGGATTGCCCGGGTTTAAATAGATATCCCAGTACCGGAACCGGCCGGGAATATTGCCCAGGAATTCACTCATTTTGTTGGCGTCGATATGGTTGCCAAAAACACCGAGTTGTGCACAAAAAGGGGGTTGGTAAAGATAATAGATGCCATATTTTTTATGCCAGGTGACTGGCATTACCGATTCATAGTCATTCAGCACAAGGCCACTCCAATGTTTACACATATGATCCAGGTAATAGGAATAACCATACAACAGGCCATTTTCGGCCAATGACAGGCATCGGTCCCACTTAGCTTTATCAATCTGGTGCCGGGATAGGAATCGTATGGGCTGGGTGACCGCCATGTTAAAAACTGAAATTATTATTGAATTTCCGGAGGTTAAAACCAGAGATATTGATACTGAAACTGATGCTGCGTGCAAACTTTTTAGTTCCGATCACCGACTGAATATAATCTTTATAGGCAGCACTATAGAATAATGGGAAATAAATATTGATGGTTTCTTTGTATAAGGAGACCTGTAAGCCCGCATCATAGAGGAAACGGTCAAGGTTACTGTTTTTTTGCCAGGCATCGGCATAAGAACCTATATCAACAAATATCGACAATGGTATCTTAATCGGTAATACCGACAGGGGATTCAGATGATCCGGTATCGTAGTGGCCAGGTTCACCGCCGTCAGCCAATTGTCGGTCTTGCCTACTTTGTCAGCCAGCAATTCTGTCCTCACCTTAAAGCCACCGTCCCTGACCATGATCTGCTGGCTGGGTAATTTCTCATAACGATTGCGACCCAAAAAATAATCACTGTAGGTATAATCCTCATAACCGGAGGGACCGCTCATATTGAGATGATACCGGTCTGTTTCAAATTGTTTCAAGGTTGTTTTTGGCGAAGTGTAGATGAATTTACCGGCAAAAACTCTTACGCTTAATCCCCCGGCTTTTGCATAATTAAAAAAGTAATTACCGGTAAATCCCAGCCGGATAAAATTCTTACCGGCTTCTGCTAAAAAATTTGCCTGCCAGGGATATAAGGCCCTGTTGTTCTCCAGCACCAGTTTCAATTGAACCAGTTGCCGGTTTGTTTTTGCTTTACTGGTCCGGAAATTGATGGTAGTATCCATCCCGTTAATCGAGGTGTCGGCCATGAAAGAAAATTGCTCCTCCTGGAAAAGATAGGATTTTAACTGCAGGTAGCGGTATATACTGCTTTGGTTGTTTTTTTCCCGGAAGGTGAACTTTAAACCCGGAACCCACTTGGTGTACGATAAGATCGTCTGTCGGTTTTCTCCGTCCGTCAGTTCATTTTGTGAAAATCTTGCCGCATTGAAAAAGATATCTGTTCTCCTGATCAGTCCGCGGTCGGAAAATAAACTGTAATTGAGTTTGGCAAGACCGTTTAGCTTTTTGGCTCCGGTCGAATACATGGGAGTGGCAAAAAACTGGAATTTTGAAGGCGGCAATTTCACATTGGTGATAAATATACCGGGCATGACTTTATCATAACTGTTAACTCCGATTGCCGGCCCGATACTGATAAGGTTTTTTGAGGGTTTCCGGATAAAATCCCCATATGACCTCAGTTTCGGGAATATGGCCACCCTGGTGGAAAGATCGGTTGCTCTGTTGAGCGGCCCTTTTGCCCCCAGTAAGTTAAAGACGGAATCAAGGGTCTGACCGGTATTTTTTTCCATGACCTGTTTAAAATCATTGGGGTAGGGATGTTTAAATTTCCAGGTCTCGAAATATTCCTGCATGGCTTTGTTGAAAGATGCCGCACCCATTTTATCTTTTAGCAATTGCATCCAGCAGGAAGCCTTATGATACACAGACAGGTTGTAGTTAATGGCATTATAAGCTTCACTGGGCAGGTTGACCGGTTGGTCCAGTTTCACTGATTCCCTTGTTTTGAGCATCAGGTCTTCCAGCATATCAATATTAATCGGTCCCAGTGGTCCGGCATCCATCCTGCCAGCTTCCTTGTTGTCCTTTGTATATTGGTCATCATAGAAACTATTCATGCCTTCATCCATCCAGGGAAATGATCTTTCATTGCTGGCCAGCATACCATAGAACCAATTATGACCGACCTCGTGATTGATGGTATACTCCAACAGGTTTTCCGTGGGAGCATTCAAAATGGTGATGGTAGGATATTCTGTGCCACCCGTAACCGGTTGCGGGTTCTGTACAATCGTCGCGGTGGAGTAAGGATAATCTCCGATCAGGGCACTCTTGGACAGTATCGATTTCCGGATATAGGTTAAACTGTTTTTCCATTGCGGACTGCCAGGCAGGTAAAAGGAAAAACAATCAACCGTTTTTTGGTTGTCTAAAACCAGGGTATCCAGCTGAACAATAAACCTTTTATCGGCGAACCAGGCAAAATCGTGAACAGCTTCCTGTTGATAATGCAGGGTTTTCATTTTAGTGGAGGAAGCGGGATAGGGATGGGTGATTGTTTTAGAAACACCCTTTATCTTGATTTTTTCCTTCACCGGTTCCCAGGTAAAACCTGCCCTTTGCTGCAGCCATTCTTTTTCCGTTTCATCCTGTAAGACACCTGTCGCCGCCACAGCATAATTTTCCGGTAAGGTAATCTGCACATCATAGTCTCCGAATTCACTGTAAAACTCTCCCTGCTCCAGCATGGGCATGGCATGCCAGCCTTCTTTATCATATACCGCCGGTTTGGGATACCAATGGGCGATATAAAAGTTTTCACCGTCGTAACCACCCCTGTTGAAATTAAAAGGTAGTTTGACATGAAAGGGGGTGGTAATGGTAATAGCTTTGCCCGGCAATAAGGGTGAAGGCAGCACGAGCCTGATGATATCGGCGTAAGTGGGATGGTCTTCCACAGCGGCCGTTATATTATTTACTTTAAAATCCAGGCGGTTGATATATCCCCTTTGTTCTTTATTGGAAAAATAAAAGCGGGTATTACCATTAGCCAGAGACTGGTCTGTATAAGCTGTCTTATCATTCTTGTAAGCATTGGGCCAGCAATGAAACCAGATAAAGGATAAGGTATCGGGAGAATTATTCTGATAGGTGATTTGCTCAAAGCCATCGAGGGTCTTTTCCTGGTCCTGTAAAGTGACATCGATGCTGTAATCTACTTTTTGCTGCCAGTATTGGGGGAAAACAGACAGGCAGCAACACTGGAAAAACAGAAAAGACAACAATTGTTTTCTCAAAAGGAAGGCATTTCATCAAAAATAAAATCTTAATTCTGCAATCTGAAATCCGGTATAGATTATTTACCCTTACCGGATAAGATGATCTTCAACGTATGGATCATGATCTTGAAATCGAGTGCCAGTGAAATATTCTCGATATATATCAGGTCAAATCTTGCCCGTTCAATCATTGCTGTCGTGTTTTCGGCATAACCGAACTGCACCATTCCCCAGGAGGTCAGACCAGGCTTTACTTTCAGCAGGTATTTGTAGTAAGGGTATTCTGGTATGATCTGGTCGATATAGAATTTTCTTTCCGGCCGGGGGCCCACCAGGCTCATTTCGCCTTTGAGGATATTCCAGAGCTGGGGCAGTTCATCGATCCTCCATTTCCGCATGGTCCTTCCCCAGGTGGTGATCCTTTCATCCTCGTCGGAAGAAAGCCGGGGGCCTTCGGGTTCAGCATTTTCATACATCGAACGGAATTTATACATCAGGAAGGGTTTTCCTTTGAACCCGATCCTTTCCTGGCAATAGATAACCGGTCCTTTGGAAGAGAATTTTGTTCTGATGATAACAAAAAGGATCAGGGGAGAAAGCAGTATGCCGCTGCTGAGCGACAGCAGTACATCGAGCAATCTTTTGATATGCTGCTGCCATTCAGGCATCAAACCCGTTCTGATATCCATCAGGGCAGCTCCCATGACGTTGCTGATTTTTACAGCACCGGATAAGATGTCCAGTGTATCGGGTCGTATTTTTATTTCCACATCTTTTTCGCTGAGCCGGTTGATGATGTCCTGGATCATTTTTTCTTCAGACCTGTCGAGCCCGATGATAACGGCATCGATTTCATATTCACGGATGACCTGCTCCATCTCGTCAAGGCCTCCCAGGTATCTCAGTTCTTTGTTGATATTGCGGATGACCCCTTCTGAAAGGCCGATATATCCGGAAAAATGATAGCCTTCCCTGGCCAGTTCCTGGGTGGATTCTTCCAGGATCTTCATGGCGGTTCCGTTTTCACCAATCAACAGGGTCCGGTAACGTATCCTGCCGGAAAGAAGCTGCTGTTTTGCCTGGTTGAGTAAGATCCACCTGCCGGAAAAAGTGATCAGAATCTGAAGTCCTGTTAAGGTGAAAAAGGCAAAATAATAATAGCGGTAATCATTCCTGATCTTGATATCGTTGAGCAGGATGGTGAAATAAAGAAAGGTACAACCAATCAGGCTAACGATTAATGTGATGAGAAATTCCCGTAATCTTGATTTCCGGTAAATGGACTGGTAGGATCCCACAAGGGTGAAGCAACAGAGCCATCCCAGTGGTACCAGGAAAATGCCCAGCCAGAAATTATTATCCGTCTGAAGCCCGTCATCTCCTTCAACGGGTATACCCAGATAGGACTTGCGGAGAAAATACATAATACCCCAAACCAGTGAGCCTGCGATAAAATCGCTGACAGCATACCAGGCTATATGAAGGCGTTTAGGGTTCTTCATTTCATCGGGCTAATACATTGTTGCCGATCTTCTGAAGGATCTGGTGGGCAACATCCATCGCCATCAGGCCATCAATCTCTGACACGATGGTTTTGGTATTTTGTTCAATGGCTTTTTTAAATTCTACCAGTTCCTGTTTGATGGCATTGACCTCGGGCACCGGCGGGTTGGCGATTGCGATGGTTCTTTTGCCGGAGGGGGTGTCGATATCAAAAGCGAATACATTCGAATCTTTGGGTTCTTTGAGTTTGATCACTTCGGCTTTCTTATCCAGGAAATCAATACCGATATAGGCGTCTTTCTGGAAGAGCCTCATTTTGCGCATTTTCTTCATGGAGATCCGCGAAGAAGTGAGGTTGGCCACACAGCCATTGTGAAACTCGATCCTCACATTGGCGATATCGGGGGTATCAGTCATGACCGCCACACCGCTGGCCGATATGCTTTTCACATCACTTTTCACGATGCTCAGGATGATATCAATATCATGGATCATCAGGTCAAGGATCACACTGACTTCGGTACCCCGCGGGTTGAACTGGGCCAGGCGATGCACTTCTATGAAAAGTGGGTTGAGATCAAGGTCTTTAACAGCGAGGAAGGCGGGGTTGAATCTTTCGACATGTCCTACCTGGAATTTAACATCCGATTCCCTGGCCAGTTTCACCAGTTGCCGGGCCTCGTCCATATCATTGGCCAGTGGTTTTTCCACGAAAACATGTTTGCCTTTCCGGATGGCTTTTTCGCACAATTCAAAATGATAGTTGGTGGGAGCCACTACATCTACCAGGTCGCAGGCATCCATCAGGAGCCCGCTGTCCAGGAACCGGGGCAGCTGGTATTTTTCCGTTACGGCAAGGGCCGCATCATCATTGGGGTCAAAAAAGCCCACCAGTTCCACCCCTTCGATCTCTTTCCAGTTATTCAGGTGAAATTTTCCCAGGTGGCCAACGCCAAAAACGCCAACTTTCAGCATGAAACAGGTTTTAATCGTCAAAGATAACAAACGACGCAGAGCCTGCAGCAATAAAAAAGCCCCAGGCGATGCTGGAGCTTTGCGGACCGGACGGGACTCGAACCCGCGACCTCCGCCGTGACAGGGCGGCATTCTAACCAACTGAACTACCGATCCAAACTATTATTGAGCAAATTTACAGATTGACCTATCAACCAATCTAAATATGCTTTATTACAACTATTAAGCTTTTTCTCCTGGATAAGGGCTGCTTTTTTACTTTC
>WGMO01000025.1 GCA_016125075.1 Terrimonas sp. | reverse complement strand
TTTAGAAATACATTCTATCCCAATTTATAAAATACAAAAACCTTTCACTTGTAATAAACGCTGCTTCGTAGCGACGAGTCCCTCTTGCTGTACCTGGTTTGAAAAAAATTTTAGTACGGAGGAGACTCGTCGGGGAAGAGTAGTTCTGATAATTACATTTTACGCTATGGTTCGTATACGCATGAACCACTATTTCAAAACGCTTCAAAACTTCCCCGACGAGTCTCCTTCATTTTGTCAACCCTATCGATCAAAAACGACCCGGAGGGACTCGTCGCCAAAACAAGTCTTACATTCTATCCCAATTTACAAAACACAATAACCTTTCACTTGTAATAAACGCTGTTTCGTAGCGACGAGTCCCTCTTGCTGTACTTGGTTTGAAAAAAACTTTAGTGCGGAGGAGACTCGTCAGGGAAGAAATCAAAAACGACCCGGAGGGACTCGTCGGGGAAGAAAACACAATAACCTTGCTCTCCAAAAAAAACGCTGTTTCGTAGTGACGAGTCTCCTCCATATTGCCGAATCTATCGATCAAAAACGACCCGGAGGGACTCGTCGCCAAAACAAGTCTTATATTCTATCCCAATTTACAAAACACAATAACCATGCTCTTCAAAAAAACGCTGTTTCGTAGCGACGAGTCCCTCTTGCTGTACTTGGTTTGAAAAAAACTTTAATACGGAGGAGACTCGTCGGGGAAGAAACATGTATATAGTCACCTGAAGACACGAACCAAGGCTAAGTGAGGTCGGAAAATAAAAAAGTCCGGAGTAAGATACTCCGGACAAACATATTAGATCAGCGGAGACTGAGGGATTCGAACCCTCGATACAGTTTCCCGTATACACACTTTCCAGGCGTGCTCCTTCAACCACTCGGACAAGTCTCCGTTAAAGGGTTGCAAAAATACGGTCTCTTACTCAGAGCGCGAATAATTTAATCGCATTATTTGTTGTTTGCACAGCCACGGCTTCGCTTGAAATACTTTTCACTTCCGCGAGTTTAGCGGCAATCAGGGGTAAATAACTGCTTTCATTCCTTTTGCCCCGGTAAGGCACCGGTGCCAGGTAGGGCGCATCGGTTTCCAGTACCATATGTTCAACCGGAATATCCCTGATGGCTGCATCAAGTCCTGCATTCTTAAAGGTCAGCACCCCGCCGATGCCCAGGAAAAAACCCATGTCAACGATCTGCCGGGCCTGCTCCGCAGTACCGGAAAAACAATGAAAAACCCCTTTCAGCCTGCCGTTCTGCCGCGCCCCGATCATCCGTATACAGTCATCCGTGGCATTGCGGGAATGGATCACCACCGGGATATCCTTTTCAAGGGCCCAGCCGATCTGCACATCAAAGGCAGCTTCCTGCTCAGCTTTAAAACTCAGGTCCCAGTAATAGTCAAGACCGGTTTCCCCAACAGCAATAATATTTTCCGCTTCAAAATAAGCACGGGCGATGGCCAGTTCCTCCCGGTAATTTTCTTTGACCGAGCAGGGATGCAGCCCCATCATGGCAAAACATTTTCCCGGAAAACCGGCTGCTACCGACAATTCGGATGAATGGGTCCCACTATCGATTGCCGGCAGGAGAAATTTACCAACTCCTTCATTTACAGACTTTAAGACCATGGCCTCGCGGTCATTATCAAAATCCTCCAGGTAAATATGACAATGGGTATCAATCAGCATAAAGCAGGATAAATCCGTTTCCGGCAAAACTGTTAAAAAATATTAAGATTTCCGTTAAACTTATACCAATATTTGCCGTCTCACCTCCGTTAAATCAATTATAGCACAAAAACTCCTTTTATGAAACTTATTGCCCGTTTAACCCGACTGACAACTGCCTTCATCCTGACGGCCATCTTATTAGTTGCCTGCCAGAAAGAAAAAAGCCAGAATACCACGTTGACCGACCAGGAAGAAGAACAGGCTTCGATGTACTCCACACAGGCTGATGCCGAAGCAGATGTCGTGTTCAATGACGTATTTGATAATGTGATTGGCGTGAATAACGAAGTGGGTGTAGAAGGCGCCGGTGTATTTGGCCGTACCGGGAATACCGGCGGTAATTCCAGTGGTGTCTTTTCCCGTGGCGATTCTCTGAATCCTGCCAACAGGTGTTTTACGGTCACGATTCAACGCTTAGCCCCCCCGGCTGCATTTCCCGTTAAGATCATCGTTGATTTTGGTACCGCTTGTACCGGCCGTGACGGGCATGTCCGTTCCGGGAAGATCATCACTACCTATACCAACCGCCTGATCGTACCGGGGGCAAAAGCTTCCACCACCTTTGAAAATTTCTATTTCGACAGTACCCATGTAGAGGGCACTCATGTGGTGACGAATACCAGCACCTCCACTACACCCCAGTTCAAGATCGTTGTGGAGAATGCCAAACTCAGCAGACCCAACGGTAACTACACCATGTGGAACAGTCATAAAGTCATCACCCAGATAGACGGTTTCGGCACACTATTGTTCCCGCTGGATGATGTTTTCCAAATAGAGGGTACGGCAAACGGTAAAGTAAAAAGAGGCGATGTGATCGTTGCCTGGAACACGGAAATAGTGGAACCCCTGATCAAAAGATTCGATTGCCATTGGATTGTAAAAGGCGTAGTTAGAGTGGCTCGTTTGAATATTTCCACGAACTCACCGTGGATCGGAAGATTGAACTATGGCAACGGGATTTGTGACAATAAAGCGATCCTCACAATTAATGGAGTTTCTCACGAAATTACTTTGCCATAATAAAAAAATTATTATACCTTTAAATCAGTTTTCATAGGGTACGGATTAAAAACGGGCCAGGGTTTCTACCCAGGCCCAAATTTTTTTATTGATAATCAATCACTTACATATATTTTTTGTCCCTATTTTACAAAGAATTCATCCTGTATTTTTTGTTTTTCAGATGTTCCAGCACCCGGGGTAAGGCATAGGATAAGCGCGAAAACGCCTTCTCACTGTCATGAAACACGACAATTGACCCAGGTTTAATATTAAAAATTACATTTTCCAGGCATTTTTCGGGCTTTACTGCCCTGTCAAAATCAGCACTTAAAACATCCCACATGATGATCGAAGGCTTCCTGCCCCGCATCACCGGAGCCAGGTGTTTGGCCTGGAAGCTACTGATCTTTCCATAGGGCGGGCGGAACAAACCCGAATCGATATACTGACCGGCCTGCGCAATATCTTTCAGGTAAATATCATTGGGGGTCTTCCAGCCATTCAAATGATGATGGGTATGGTTTCCCACCGAATGCCCCCCATCCAGGATATCCCGGTAGGTTTCGGGATGATTGACCACGTTTTTACCGATACAGAAAAAACTGGCGAGCGCATCATAGGCTTTCAATTGCTGTAAAACAAATGTCGTTATTTCCGGATGCGGGCCGTCATCAAAGGTCAGATAGATATCCTGTTCACCCGGAGGCATGTTCCAAACATAAGAGGGGTAAACTTTCTTTAGCCACCAGGGGGTTTTTACGAGGTAAAACATCATGCAAAATAATTTTTTTATTGGTTAAACGTTTATCATCTTACAGTGTCTGAAAAGATCTAAACCCAATACTTTATGAAACATTCAAAGTTCTTCTTCCTGTTAACCGCATTTTTGGTCGTGGCTGCCCTTGCCTGTAAAAAGGACAAGTCTACCACCGATGATGAAATTGAAACCACGTTCCAGCTCAGCGAAGACCAGGCCGCCGGCGAAAGCCTTGCAGATGATGCCAATGTTCTTTTCTTCGAAGTGGCTGCCAATGCCGGTTTAATGACGGGCCGCACCGCTCAAAACTACGAAACCACCAACAGCCTGAGTTGTGCCACGGTGACCATCACCCCGCAAAATACTTTTCCCAAAACCATCGTGATCGATTTTGGCAGCGGCTGTACCTCCATGGATGGTATCGCCCGTTCCGGAAAGATCAATATCAGTTTATCCGATTCTGTGCATCACCCCGGGGCAGTTGCCATTATGAGTTTTGACAATTATTTCGTGGAAGATTATAAAGTGGAAGGTACCATCACCTGGACCAATACCAGCAGCCCTAACGGCATCAGCTGGACCCGCACCATCGCCGATGGAAAGATCACGGCCCCGGGTGGTAATTATTACTGGCTGCATACCGGATCCAAAACGGTACAACAGACAGCCGGTGCCAATACACCCCTGAATTTCCTCGATGATGTATATTCAATCACCGGCGACCATACGGTTACCAACCCTGCCGGCAAAAGCAGGACCGCAACCATCACGGAAGTGCTGGAGAAAAAACTCATCTGTCATAATGTTTCCAAAGGAAAAATAAAGATCCAGGGACCGAATCATTTTGCCATCCTGGATTATGGCGATGGCACCTGCGACCGGGTAGCCACGATATCGATCGATGGCAATACACCCAGAACGATATTATTACCCTAAACGTGAATAAGCATTGATAATGAAAACCGTGGCCGGGCCACGGTTTTTTTATTCCCTGCCCTCATAAAATTTTTTGGGTAACCTATCTTTGCCCGCATGGATACAACAGTAAGGGTGCGGTTTGCACCCAGCCCCACCGGAGGACTCCACCTCGGGGGTGTAAGGACGGTTTTATATAATTATTTGTTTGCCCGGCAGCACCGGGGCGAATTTGTTTTACGGATCGAAGACACCGACCAAAACAGGTATGTGCAGGGGGCGGAAGCCTATATTTTCGACTGCCTGCAATGGTGCGGGCTGGAACCGGATGAAAGTGTTGTGCACGGAGGCGCATACGGACCTTACCGCCAAAGCGAAAGAAAAGAGAACTACCGGCAATATGCAGAACAACTGGTCAGGGATGGCCATGCCTATTATGCTTTCGATACGCCAGAAGAGCTGGAAAAGATGCGGCAGGAAAACCGCTCGGAAACCAACCCCTCACCCCAGTATGACCATGCGGTCCGGAACAGGATGAAAAACTCCCTTACACTAAAAGAGGAAGAAGTGAATAGGTTGATAAAGGAAGGAATACCCCATGTGATCCGCATCCTTATCCCCAAAGAGGAAAGGGTAAGCTTTACCGATATGATAAGAGGAGAAGTAAGTTTTGAAACCTCCGTGGTGGATGACAAAGTATTACTCAAAGCCGATGGCATGCCCACCTATCACCTGGCCGTCGTGGTAGATGATTTTCTGATGAAGATCACCCATGCCTTTCGTGGCGAAGAATGGTTGCCCTCCGCCCCTGTACATATTCTATTATGGAAATACCTTTTCGGTTTGGATAAGATGCCGCAATGGGCTCATCTGCCTCTCATACTCGGGCCCAACGGGAAACTGAGCAAGCGCGATGGCGCCAAATACGGTTTCCCGGTATTTGCCATGAACTGGACCGATCCGGTAACCGGTGAACTGACCGAAGGCTTTAAAGAAAAAGGTTTCTTACCCGAAGCCTTTATCAACCTGCTGGCCCTGCTGGGCTGGAATGACGGAACCGATCAGGAGATCTTCCGCCTGGAAGAACTGGTCGAAAAATTTTCCATGGACAGGGTGCACAGCGGCGGTGCCAGATTCGATTATGAAAAAGCGAAGTGGTTCAACCACGAATGGATCAAGGCATCCAACGCAGGCAGGCTGATGCCGTTTGTAAAACCGGTACTGGAGGCAAAAGGGCTCCCGGTGAACGATGAGTCTTTCCTGGAAAAGATCATTACCCTGGTGAAAGAAAGATGCCACCTGCTTCCTGATTTCTATGACCAGTCCTTTTTCTTTTTCAAAAGCCCGGAAAAGATCGATCTCGAGGCCATACAGCCGAAATGGAACGAACAAAAACAACTTTTTTTTGCCGAAGTGATCAGGAATTTTGAACTGGACCCTGAATGGAAAGCGTCTATCCTGGAATCGAATTTTAAAGAGATCGCCGCCGCCAATCATATAAAACCCGGAGATGTACTCTTGCCCTTCCGCATCATGCTGGTAGGAGGCAAGTTTGGCCCGGGTGTATTCGATATTGCAGAAATCCTGGGCAGGGATGAAACCATTCACCGGATAAAAGAAACCCTGCTCAGGCTTTCCTGATCAATCCACAAAACATTGCTATGTCCACAGGTATGTTCGGAAACAGGAATCAAACTTCACTCCATGCCAGGCAACTCCTTTATGTACTGGCCATCATCCGCTTCCTGCTTCCTTTTTTTTTACAAAACAGCTATTACCAGCCACACAGGGATGAATATCTTTACCTCGCAGAAGGGCATCATATGGCCTGGGGATATATGGAAGTGCCCCCGTTGCTGAGTGTTTTTGCATGGATCACCAACCTTATGGGCAGCGGGATGTTCTGGATTAAGGTCTGGCCTGCCCTGTTCGGCTCCCTCACTTTTTTATTGACCGGTAATATTGTGATCTTGCTGGGTGGCCGTTTTTTCGCTATCCTGCTTTGCTGGTTACCCTTTGTCCTCGATGGTTATTTGCGCTTGTTCTTTTTGTTCCAGCCCAATTTCCTGGATGTTTTTTTCTGGACAGCGATGGCCTATACCCTGATCCGTTATGCAGCATCGGAAAACAATAAATGGCTTTATCTTTTTGGGCTCAGCCTGGGCTTAGGCATGATGAGCAAATACTCCGTTGCCTTTTATGGGTTCAGCCTGGTGGTGGCGCTGGCCTTTTCACCCATCAGGAAGGTCTTCGGGAAAAAGGCTTTTTATATCTCCCTGGGCCTGGCATTCCTGATCTTTCTTCCCAACCTGCTATGGCAATATCAGCACCGGTTCCCGGTCATTCATCACATGAAGGAATTACAGGAAGAACAACTGAAAAATATTTCCGCCAGGGATTTTATCATCGACCAGTTCGTCATGAATATGCCCTGTGTATATATCTGGATCAGCGGGCTGCTCTTTATCCTGTTCCGGGCTGCAGGCAAACCTTACCGGTTTATTGCGTTTTCCTATGTTTTGGTGATGGGCCTGCTCGTTTATTTAAGCGGTAAAAGTTATTATGCACTGGGCGTGTACCCGGTATTGTTTGCCTTCGGAGCCATACATCTTGAAAAAATAACCGCCCTGCGGGCGAAATGGTCAAGATACCTCATGCTCATTTATTCATTTTCGCTGGGCTTGTTTATCATACCCCTGGTATTACCCATTGCAAAACCCGATACGCTTACCCGGTATTATGAAAAGACAAAATTGAACAAGGTCGGTGACTTTAAATGGGAGGACCAGGAGCGGCATCCACTGCCCCAGGATTTTGCCGACATGATCGGTTGGAAAGAAATGGCGATGCAGGCAGGTGCAATTTATAATAGGCTGCCGGCTGCAGAAAAAGCAAAAACGGCCGTGTACTGCCGGGGTTATTATACGGCGGGTGCGCTGAATTATTATAGAAAGGAAGCCGGTTTGCCCGAAGTGATCAGCGACGATGCTTCCTTCCTGTTGTGGTTACCCGATACGGTGAATATCAGGAACCTATTGCTGGTCGGCCATAATCTGCCGGATAAAGATGACAAGGTCTTTAACCAGTTTGAAAAGGTGACGGTCATGGATACTGTGAAGATGCCTTTATTCCGGGAGAACGGGATGAAGATTATCCTTTTTGAAAACGGTAAGGATTCGCTGAACAGGATCATTGAAAAAGCGATAGCCCAATTAAAAAGCCAGTATTCACGTTAGAAGAATAATTAGTTTTACCCTTAATTACGCTTACTATGAACAGACCCATTCGCGTTTTGGTGGCAAAAGTCGGGCTCGATGGTCACGACAGGGGTGCCAAAGTGATTGCCAGGGCCCTGCGGGATGCGGGCATGGAAGTCATTTATACCGGTTTAAGGCAGACCCCGGAAATGGTAGTCAATGCTGCATTGCAGGAAGATGTGGATGCGATCGGCATCAGTATCCTTTCCGGTGCCCACAATACCGTTTTTCCAAAACTCATTGCCCTGATGAAGGAAAAGGAAATGGATGATGTATTACTCACAGGAGGTGGTATCATTCCCGAGGATGATATGGAGAAACTGCATCAACTCGGTGTAGGGAAGCTCTTTGCACCCGGCACCACTACATCCGAAATCGCAGGATATATCAGGAGCTGGGTACAGGAGCACCGGAATTTCTGATCCTTACCCCATTATTCCCGATTTTCACTTAATTTCATGCGTAACGACGCCTGCCATCGAAATACTGTTTAACCTCATTTACTTTCATAATTCTTCGTATTTTCCAACTGCCTATGGATGAGCATGCATTATTGAAAAATTACCACGAGCATCCCGAAGTCTGGGATGAGATGTTTGGCAATGCCGACATCCGTTCCCATTACAAAAACTTTGTCGGGGCCATTGAAAATCTATCCCCCGAAGAAATGACCCGCAAGGATGAGCAGGCTAAAAAGCTCTTCATGACACAGGGCATCACGTTCACCGTGTACAGCAGCGGGGAAGGGATAGAAAAAATATTTCCCTTTGATGTAGTGCCCCGTATCATTAAAGCCGATGAATGGCTGCATATTGAAGAAGGGATCAAACAGCGCCTGAAGGCCCTGAATATTTTTCTGAGCGATATCTATCACCAGCAGTTTATTGTAAAAGATGGTATCATTCCGGCCAGGCTGATCTATTCCTGCCCAAATTTCTTGAGAGAAATGGTGAATGTGGATGTGCCCTTTGAAATCTATACCCATATTTCGGGGGTGGACCTGATCCGTGACCATGATGGAAGATTTTATGTGCTGGAAGATAATTTACGTACCCCTTCGGGTGTTTCCTATATGCTGGAAAACCGGAGCATGACCTACCGGATATTCCCGGACCTGATCCCCAAAAACAATGTATTGCCGGTGAAGGATTACCCGGACAGGCTTTTAAAGAACCTGTTGTCGCTTTCCAACCGGCAAAAAAGCAACCCGACCGTTGTTTTACTTACGCCGGGCATGTTTAACTCTGCCTATTTTGAACATACCACCCTGGCCAGGATGATGGGCATCGAACTGGTGGAAGGCCGTGATCTTGTTGTTGATAACCACCATGTGTTTATGAAGACAACCAGGGGGCTGCAAAAAGTGGATGTGATCTACCGTCGGGTGGACGATAATTTTATTGACCCGCTGGTATTTCAACCTGATAGCATGCTGGGCGTACCCGGCATCTACTGGGCTTACCGAAAGGGCAATGTAGCCATCGTGAATGCCATGGGAAACGGCGTAGCAGACGATAAAGCAGTATACGCTTATGTTCCGGATATGATCCGGTACTATCTGAATGAAGAGCCGATCTTAAAAAATGTGCCCACCTACCAGCTCGCAGATGCGGACAACCGAAAAATGGTTTTTGCCAATATGAACAGGATGGTGATCAAAAAGACTAATGAATCGGGTGGTTATGGCATGCTGATCGGGAGCGCCGCGACGGAAGAGCAAATGGATGAATTTAAAAAAGCGATCGGGGAAGATCCCAGGAGTTTTATTGCCCAACCCATCATCAACCTTTCTTCTGCTCCCTGTTATATCAATGGCGAATTGCAGCCCCGCCGGGTCGATCTCCGGCCTTATGCCTTATATGGGCCTGAAGGGGTGGATATTGTTCCGGGAGGATTAACCAGGGTGGCCTTGCGCGAAGGCTCATTGGTGGTCAATTCTTCGCAGGGCGGCGGGAGCAAGGATACCTGGGTTTTGGGAAATTAATAAGATCAACAGCTAAAATCTGTATATATGTTAAGTCGTGTGGCGGAATCGATATTCTGGATGGCAAGATATATGGAGCGTACCAACCGTATGCTCAGGATGATGCATACCAAATATATTTCTTCGCAGGATGAAGTGACCGACTTCAGCTGGAATTCCGTGCTGCAAACATACAGTGACCTGAAAGAAGAGGAATATACCCTGATCGAAAAAGATTCATCGAAAGTACTGGAACATCTTGTAATCGACAGGGAGAACAGCTTTTCCGTCATCAATAATATTACGAGGGCCAGGGAAAATGCCAGGTCGGTGCAGGACCATATCACCAAGGAGGTCTGGCAATGCCTGAACGAATATTACCACCTGATCCGGGAGCCGAATATCCAGTATAACCTGCAGCATGGCGACCCGGTCACTTCACTCGATGCGCTCATACGGCATGGGATGCTCTATAATGGCACCGTCGATATTACCATGGCCAGGGAAGAAAGTTTCAATTTTTTAAATATCGGGCGCTTCCTTTCAAGGGCCATCATCACGATCGACCTGTTAAACATAAAACTAAAGGAATATAACTATGAACTGGAAAAATATGCAGAGGATGCTACCTGGCGTTTCCTCTTATATTCCTTATCGGGCTATGAACTCTACCTCAAAACCAACAGGGGGAGGTTGCATTCGGAACTGGTGATACAGCATGTATTATACAATACAGATTTCCCCCATTCCCTGTTATATTCAATGGTCAGGCTGAACCGGTATTTTGAAAGGCTCAAGACCGAGAGTATCCCTGAAAATTATAAACAGCTTGAATTCCTGATCGGGCGATGCTATAACAATATCCGGTACAGTAAGGTATCCGGCAACAGCGACATGCTGAAAAAATTTTTACAGCAAACCAGGACCGAACTTTTTGAAATCGCATCTTTATTTAATAAATTTTATTTCGGTAACACCTAGCAAATCACTTATGGCCGAATTTCATATCCAGCATATCACAAGGTATTCCTATCCTTCAACGGTCATTGACTGTACCAACCAGATTATCCTGTATCCTGTTAACGATGCCCTGCAGGAAGTGAAGAACCATGAGATCAGGATCACGAACGATCCCGAAGTGGAGATCTTCACGGATTATTTTGGGAACCGGATCGGTGTGTTTTCCATTATCCAGCCTCATAATACCCTGACCATCGAATCCGATTTTGATGCCATTACCCATCCATTGGTATTCCCTGCAGACAACCAGCCGGTATCGGATCAATGGGAAGAACTGGCAAGGTCAGTTGAAACAGTGCCCTATATGGATTTCCTGCAAACTGATGTTTTCCCGGGTTTTGAAAATATGAAAGAGATCCTTCATCAGATTGTGAATAAGGATAAAGGCCCTTTGACCAATGCGCTGGTATTATCCGAATATGTATTTGACCATTTTGAATATAAAAAAGGGGTGACCAATGTTGAGACAAAAGTGGAAGAGATCCTGAAACTGAAAGCCGGTGTTTGCCAGGATTTTGCTCATGTACTGCTGGTCATGTTACACATGATGGGTATTCCCGCCCGGTATGTGAGCGGATACATTTGTCCCAAGAATCATGAACTCCGTGGTGAGGGCGCTACCCATGCCTGGGTGGAAGCCTATATCCCCTATTTTGGCTGGCTGGGGCTGGACCCCACCAATAACTGTATCGTGAACGACCGGCATATCCGTTTGGCTGTTGGAAGGAGTTTTACCGACTGTACCCCTGTTAAAGGCACCTACAAAGGCTCCTCCGAACATACCCTTGAAGTATCGGTAAGCATTGATAACGGTCATATCAGGACGCCGGAAGAAAAAGCGGCGGTGGCCAGTTTTTCCTATACCACCAAAAACCCCGGCATCTCCAATAATTCCTACCGGAGATATTTGGAGATGCAGCAACAGCAGCAATAAGATTTATTTCACTGAAGGATGGGAACAGGCTATTGCCTTTGCGTCAGGCGGAATACCTCATCCTTAATCAGTAATTTTATAAAAAAAGATATGCCATACGATACATTGCTTACCGAATTGGATAATGGTATCTACATCATCACCATTAACCGGCCGGATAAATTAAATGCGCTGAATAAGACCGTGATTGAAGAATTAAGCGCTGCCCTTGATGAAATTTATCAAAATCCGGAAATCAAAACTGCCATTATCACCGGCGCCGGGCCCAAGGCTTTTGTGGCGGGGGCCGATATCAGTGAGTTCATATCACTTGAACAAGATGCCGGTAAGGCATTGGCCCAAAAAGGCCAGGAACTGGTATTCAGCAAGATTGAAAATGCCCCGAAGCCCATCATCGCCGCTGTGAACGGTTTCGCCCTGGGCGGGGGTTGCGAACTGGCCATGGCCTGCCATTTCCGGCTCGCCAGTGAAAATGCCAAATTCGGGCAACCCGAAGTGAACCTGGGACTCATACCGGGATACGGGGGCACACAAAGGCTGACGCAATTAATCGGAAAGGGAAAGGCCATGGAACTGATGATGACAGGACAAATGATCGGTGCCGAAGAAGCAAAACAACTGGGACTTGTGAACCATGTAACAGGCACGGACACCTTATTACAACAATCAAAAGCAATCCTGGCCACCATCATGAGCAAGGCCCCGCTGGCCATTGAAAAAATCATCAGCCTGACCAATAGCGCTGCAAGGGGCGAAGACAATGGCTTACAAAAAGAAGTGGAAGCTTTTGGGGAATTGTTCGGGACCCGGGATGTTAAAGAGGGTGTGACGGCCTTCCTGGAGAAAAGAAAAGCTCGTTTTACCGGTCAGTAGCCCATTATTGCTCAATAAGCTTTTCATCGATCAAATAAGTTTCCACTTCACTCAGGGAGGGCATTTCCTTGGCATCCTGAATCACGATCCTGATACCACTCACTGTTTTTTGCGGAAAGGTTATGATCCGCTTATGCCCGACCGTGGTAAGGTTGATCTGGCCCATGTCTTCGGCGCCATTGACAAAAGAGATGCTCAATTTTTTGATCTGCTGCCCTTCTTCCAGGGATTCTTTCAGGACGATACAGTTGATCTTCTGAACAGGGTTGAACTTGATCCAAAAACTCCCTTCCCTGAAATCGGGCAGGCTTTCCATGGTTTTCTCATTGGCATCGATCAAATGGTCGGTCTGATAAACAATTCCCTTGTAATGCAATTCGCCCCTGGCATTTTTTGAGAGGTTATTTTTAAAACTGCCCGATACCAATTTTCCGAATCCAACCAGTGAAGCAGAATCATACCGGGCAATCAGTCCATTCCGGTCGGGGGGCACATTGAGCAACAGGTTGGCGCCCCTGCCCACGCTTTTGAGGTAGAGGTTGAACAATTGTGCGGGGGTCTTCACTTTTTGATCTTCTTCGGGGTGATAAAACCAACCGGGCCGTATACTCACATCACATTCTGCAGGGATCCAGGCTTTACCATTGATATTACCCCGGTTCAGGGTATCCGTGGGCGGAGCCCCAATTCCCGGCGTATATCCTGCCGTATCCATTGTATTCCAGTTCGTTTCCCCGGCAATTCCCCTTTCATTGCCCACCCAGCGGATATGTGGGCCTACATCACTAAATACCAGGGTCTGCGGGGAAAGACGATATACCGTTTCTTTAAAGCGGTGCCAGTCATAGACCTGTTTTTTCCCATCCGGCCCTTCACCATTGGCGCCATCCCACCATAATTCCCAGATCGGGCCATAGTTGGAAAAAATTTCTTCCAGCATCCCAACAAATACATCATTATATGCAGCCGTTCCATATTTTGGATGGTTCCTGTCCCAGGGAGAAATATAAACCCCGAATTTCAAACCGGTTTCCCGGCAGGCCTGTGATAGCTCGCGGAGTACATCCCCTTTCCCATTTTTCCATTTACTCTCTTTCACAGTATGATTGGAAAATTTGCTGGGCCATAAACAAAAACCATCATGGTGTTTTGCTGTAATGATGATCCCCTTTGCCCCTGCCTGTTTGGCAATGCGGCACCATTGCAAAGGATCAAAACCGACAGGATTGAAAACATCTTCGGGTTCATCACCCGCCCCCCACTCCTTATCGGTAAAAGTATTCGGACCGAAATGGGTAAAAAGATAAAATTCCATATCCTGCCAGGCCAGCTGAACCTTTGTAGGTCTTGGTGACTGTGCTGATGTGTGCATGGGCAGGCTGATCAGCAAAAGAAAGGACAGCGCCCCTGATATGATGAGTATCATTCCTTTCATTAACCTAATTTAGGATTTCTTACCCACATATAAGTTAACTTTGCTGCGCAAAATCATTACTGAATATATTATCATATCATCATGGAATACAGGATTGAAAAAGATACGATGGGTGAGGTAAAAGTACCTGCCCAGGCCTATTATGGAGCCCAGACACAACGCAGCATCGATAATTTCAGGATTGCCCAGGATATCAACCGCATGCCCAGGGAGATCATCCGTGCCTTTGCCTACCTGAAACAGGCGGCTGCAATTACCAATTATGAAGCGGGCGTATTGACAAAGAAAAAGTCCGACCTGATCGCCAAAGTGTGTAAAGAAATCCTGGAGGGCCGGCTCGACGACTATTTTCCCCTCGTGGTCTGGCAAACGGGAAGCGGTACACAAAGCAACATGAATGTGAACGAAGTGGTGGCTTACCGTGGACATGTCATCCATGGCGGCAAGCTGACCGATAAGGAAAAGTACCTGCACCCGAACGACGATGTAAACAAGTCGCAATCCTCCAACGACACTTTTCCGACAGCGATGCATATCGCCGCATATAAGATATTACTGGAGACCACCATTCCCGGCATTGAAAAACTAAGGAACACACTGGACAAGAAGGCAAAGGCTTTTAAAAAAGTGGTGAAGATCGGCCGCACCCATTTTATGGATGCCACCCCGCTTACCCTTGGACAGGAATTCAGCGGTTATGTATCACAGTTAGACCACGGTTTAAAAGCCATCCGGAACAGTTTGCCGCACCTGAGTGAACTGGCCCTGGGCGGCACGGCGGTGGGTACCGGTATCAATACCCCTCCCCAATATGATGTGAACGTGGCCCGCCACATTTCCCGTTTGACAAAACTTCCCTTTATTACCGCAAAAAATAAATTTGAAGCCCTTGCCGCACATGATGCGATCGTGGAAGCACATGGGGCCTTAAAAACAGTGGCGGTGAGCCTGATGAAGATCGCCAATGATATCAGGATGCTCTCCAGTGGTCCCCGTAGCGGGATCGGTGAAATCCATATCCCCGACAATGAACCAGGTTCATCCATCATGCCCGGAAAAGTGAACCCCACACAATGTGAGGCATTGACCATGATTGCAGCCCAGGTGATGGGTAATGATGTGGCCATCAATATCGGCGGTGCCACCGGCCATTTTGAGCTGAATGTCTTTAAACCGGTGATGATCTATAATTTCCTGCACAGTGCCCGTCTGATCGGTGATGGTTGTGTCAGTTTCAACGATAAATGTGCCGTGGGGATTGAACCCATCCGGGAAAATATTAAAAAACATGTCGATAATTCACTGATGCTGGTTACAGCCTTAAATACCCGTATCGGCTACTATAAAGCGGCAGAGATCGCCCAAAAAGCGCATAAAGAAGGCACCACCTTAAAGGCCATGGCCGTCAAACTGGGATACCTTACCGCAAAGGAATTTGATGAATGGGTCATCCCTGAAAAGATGGTTGGGAAAATAAATTAAAGGGTAAACTCGTAAAACTACGATACACAAAGGCTTCAAAATAGTAATAATTACCTAAATCCTATGATTTACAAAAGAAACTTTTTAATTTAACGTTCTGTATCCATTGAAATATCATGCTTTAATCCATTTGCTATGAACGGAAAAATTCAATCCACCCCTATCTTCAGCGCTTATCCGCTGAGAGCAGTTACGCTTCCAGCAACATCAGCAAATTCTGCCGCAAAAGTTTATAACCATGACAGTCATGATGAGTCCTTCTTTATCATGGCGGCAAAAGTATTACCGATGGTGAATCCTTATAAGGCAGATCAATACCTAACCGCCGGCAAGGAAGAAGAAGAAAATGATGATGATAATACCCCCCTGGATTTTAGTGAGGAAGAAAATATCGCCTGGTTCAGCAACTACGAATAAAAAAATATTACCTGAGCATTGATTGAATACAAATGGCTTCTGCGGAAGCCATTTGTATTTTGTTTATTGCCTGATGATCTTTTCCACCTGTACCTCCTGCTCATTTCCATTGATCAGCTTGAGCAGGTAAAGACCCTTTTCCAAAGAAGACATATCCAGGGTAAAATCATTTCTTGAAGAGATGACCGTAGCCCGCATTTGCCCCATGATATCATACAATTCTGCCCGCAGGGGCTTGCTCAATTCGCGGATCCCATGAATGTATAAGAATCCATTGACTGGATTTGGGTAGATCTTAATAAGGTCATTGACGATACGGGGACCCCGGACCGGGTCATCACGGAGGGCCAGCGTGGTGCCGGTATAGGTATATTCCATAATGGTTCCGCCATTGGAAGTAGCACTGGCATCCCTGGCTACATAAAAACGGAGACCATCCGGTGCAACGGTCACCCTTCTGATGCGGTTACCATCACCCCTGAAATAAGAAATAGTGTCGCCGGAAACAGCAGTGCCTGCCGCCGTCAGGTTGACACGGTATACCAAATCTTTTTTTAAAGGCGTAACCAGGAGGGAGGGATTCCAGCCCGGTATAACATTGTACCCGTAAAAATCAATACTGGAACAGGCCACAGTGGGCCAGAAACTATTATTGGATTGTGCCATCAGGGCGGCCATATTCGCTGCCGTTTCGGTGAAAAGCGTAAAGATCGGGGGGGTATGCTCCGGGTGCGTACTGCAAAAAGCCGTTTCATTGGCACTGCTGTTCTGTCCTATCTTATAGCCATTGACATTATCATCACAATACCCGGATACCGAGTCCCAGCCATAATTCTTCCCCTTCTGGATAATGTTGATCTCATCATCGGTACGGTCCATTTGCTCCGAACTGTATAGGATATCGGTACCGTTTACATGGCCCCAGGCCAGCCCCTGCGCATTCCTGTGACCGTAGCTGTACACATAATCCTGCGGACTGATCGTTGACGCGTTATAGAAATAATTATCATTGGGGATCCAGGCATCGAGCCCCGGATCGGTATCATCTTCGGTGTTGAGCCGTAAAACCTTGCCCTCCATCACATCGATATCCTGTGCATGTTCGGCACGCGTGGTATTCAGGAACTGGCCAGCTCCCATATCACCAACAGTATAGTATAACCGGTATTGTGTATGGGCGGCATCGCTGCCGGATTCAATCACGGGGCCGATGACCAGCCGGCCGGAATTATGATCGCTGCTACCGGGAATATTATCCAGCACTGTTACCGGGTTACTGAGTGTGGAAGCAGTATAATCATACCGGACGATCTTTGTCGTAAAGATGCAGGAAGTATTGGTACCCGGGCAGGAACCCCTGTTATAAACATAGGCAATATAAACCCAGGGTTTTGCCGCACGCACGGCAGGATCGGTGGAAAACAGGTTGGGATGCAAAGCGAGCCCCATCATACCCCCCTGTGGTTGTGTGCCCGAATTGGTAGGGAAATTGATGGCCGGATCTGCATCAGGGCCGGAACGGAGGTTCAGCACCGTTGTTTTTGTTCCGCTGGCAATATCCACCCTGTATACTTTCCAGGTCCTGTTCTCCGTTACCCAAAGGGAATCACCGGGGCCATACACCACTTCCCAGGCAGAATTCAACGCTGAGGTAACCACCCGCTTGGAAAAGGGCTCCGACTGTGCGGCGGTAAATGAAATTTTTCCCAGGAAAATAATAACCAGGAGAATAAAGGTCCGGTTGTCAGGCATACAAACAGTTTTCATGATACTGCTTATAAATTTATTACAAAGTTATTGATTTACAATAGGGATAATGATGCGTATTTTACACATTTTATCTCCGCATTTCCCTTGGGTAATTCACGCTACCCAATCATTAAACTTTTCCTTACCTTTTCTATCAAATTGTCCTGAATCCTTTGAAAAAATGAAACCCGTGTCCATGAAAAAAACTTTACGTTTTGGGACTTACTGTTGCAGGCTGCTTTTGATCTTACCCGGCATCTTCCTTTTACAGGTTTCGCCGGTGAAGGGACAGAATATTGACTTTGGCAAGAGCTATATCAATATTACAAAAGGACTGAACGGTGGGACAATTGAAACAGGTGATACCCTGGAGATCAGGGCTTCCATTGTAGTCCGTTCAGGAAGATATGACAGCTGTGGATACATTGATGCCATACCTGCGGGTACGGTTTATATCCCTGGCACGATCCGTGTACTGACCAATGAAGGAAAGATCTATAAACAATTTACCGATGCAGCGGGCGATGATGAAGGCTGGATCTCAGGATCCAATGTCACCATTCACCTCGGGTACCGGCCCGGTGACGGAGAGGCCAGTGCCTTCCGTAGAGGAAGGATCCGCAACACCCATTACCCTTCATTTTTCGGGGGTACCTGTATCATGGTGGCTTCCTTCCAGGTAGTGGTCACAGCAGCGATTGGCACCAATATCAGTACAGGAGGTGGTTCTATGACTTACCGATTAACCCCCGGCGGCTCCTTAAGCAGTTTTACGTTCCCTTCCAATACCGTGGCCATTTATACCAATTATGGAGTATGTTCGAATGCAGTGGGCGTAAATGCCATCGGCACAGAGTTCAACGGAACCTTTGGATCGGGGCCTACCCGGAACAGGGGGACTTCTGCCAATGTTCCTCCCGGCTATACCTATGCGCTATTCACCAATAGCGGTCCTAACGATTATTATTACGGTGTTGCCAACAACACCAGTACGATCAACAACTACACCACCTCCAACAGCTGGCTGAAACCAGATGGCTCCTTCCCAACACACCGGGTTTTTAGTGTGTGGGACATTATCGGCGACCATACGGGTGCAGCCGATCCCTATGCCGGAAACAGTGCAACCGATACCGTGGCGAATAATAACGGGGGCTATATGCTGATCGTGAATGCAGCCTACAGGATCGACTCAGCCTTCCAACAAACCATTTCAGGCTTATGCCCCAATACCTATTATGAAATTTCCTGCTGGATCAGGAATATCTGCTCCAAATGCGGGTGTGACTCGACCGGTAAGGGAGCCAGCAGTGCAAGTTATATCCCAACAGCGCCGGGTGATTCATCCGGCGTTTCGCCCAATATCACATTTGAAGTGAACGGGGTGGATTACTATACCACGGGCAATATTCTTTATACCGGCAAATGGGTGAAAAAAGGCTTCACCTATCTTACGGGCCCGGCACAAACCAGCATCACCTTAAAATTCTTCAATAACGCACCGGGTGGGGGTGGCAATGACTGGTCATTGGATGATATTACGGTTGCTTCCTGTTCACCGGAGTTGCAATTAAATCCCAGCCCCAACCCCTTTATATGCGAGAACAACCTGGTGGAAATCGGGGCAACGGTATACAGTTATTTCAATAACTATACCTATTACAAATGGCAGGAAAGTACCGACAATGGCGGAAGCTGGTTTGACACCGGTGTAAATGGCGGGCCGGAAGTCCCGGTATGGAATGGTTCAGAATGGGAATATTCCGTCAGCTATCCTTCCTTTATCGGCACTTCGCTGGATAGTGGAAAAAAATACCGCCTCGTCATTGCAACCACCGCCTCCAACCTGGCCGATGCCAACTGTTCCTTTACCGATGCCACCGTAATCACCCTGACGGTGGACAGCTGCCTGATACTCCCTACCGATTTTATTGGCTTTACAGGCCATGCCGGCAATACAGCCATTGACCTTACCTGGACCACGAACCAGGAATTCGCACCCCTGCAGTATATCGTTGAAAAAAGTACGGATGGCGTCCATTTCCTGCCCATAGCTACGGTCAACAGTTATCACAACAACCAGCCGACCAATCAATATTATTACACCGACAACAGTCCTATTGCCAATACGGTCTATTACAGGATCAAATTATCCGACCACGGCAATTACAAATATAGCAAGACCCTTCAGTTCCTGGAAAAATCACAGGGCCTGTCCTTTGGCAGTACGGCGAACCCATTCAAGGGCGCCCTGCAATTCGAAATAAACAGTGCGCAGAATACGACTGCGGGGATCTGGGTCATCGACCAACTGGGGCGCACCATGAGTCAGTATACCGTCACGTTAAATTCCGGCCGGAACCCACTTGTCATTCCTGCCTCAGAAAAATACAGTGCCGGTATCTATACGCTGAAAGTGGTGGTGAATGATTTTTCAATTACCAGGAAGATGGTAAAAGCTTCCTATTGAGCATGCAGATTACTTAACGGAGGCAAAAAGTCATTACGGCAAAAAACGTCCGGGAATATTGTAGGGCTGAATAACCAGTATCAAAATACCTGGTAACGGCGCATTTCAAATTTATCGGTTACGGCTCCTCCCGCATCCAGGTACTGTAAGTCAACCATACCGATATTCCTGGAATAATAATACCGGGCAGTACCCGCACCCAGGTCTACCCAGGTTGTTCCATTGAACTGTTCATAGGCTTCTTCCACCTCGATTGTATTCGGATAGTTTACGGTACCCGTTGATGTAGTGACCGAATGGCTGACATCCTTCTGCAAAATGGTATATTTCATACGGACCGTAACCGGGAAGGTATTACCCATATTATCGGTGAAATTACCGGTGTAACCGGTGGTATTCCAGGTAAAGCCGGCAGGCTGATTATCTTTCAGAAAAATATACTCCGCCCAAAGAGGATCATCCAGTCCCCAGAAATCACCCATGTCGATCCATTGGAAATAATCATTGCCCGATTTCCTGTAATACCCCGATGTGTCATAACCTGCCGTAACATCACCGGTCATCATGAAAATATTATAAGGATTGCCTGAAACGGTCAGGGTTTGGGGGATTACCCTGATAAAAGTTGAATCAGAAGCCGCATCATTGTATTCATAGCTCCAGTTGCTGTTCGTTGTCCTGGGAAAATAATCTGACGCCACGCTGACAGGCGTAAACTGAACATCGAAGGCACAGGTGGTGGCACCTGCGGTGATGGAATAACTGAATGTGCCTCCTGCAGCAGGGATTCCGCCTCCCGTAAGGACCAGGGTCTGCACACCCGTTGTGGTAAAGGAGCCCATGGCACTAAAAGCCACAGCATTTGATGTAGTGGTGGTCAAAGAATATGTTCCGACGGTTGTCACGTTAACACTAAGCGTGACCGTATTGGTTCCATTGTGCGCCGTACCCTGCATATAAGTTCCCTGTAAAACAGGGTTATTACAGTTCCCGGCAGTGGCATCCAGGGTGAAAGAGGCTGTTCCACCTCCCCCGCCACCGCTACCGGTAACGGTTACACTAAAAAAACATTGTGTGCTGTCATAATTCACCGTAAAGGTGTTGACGCCCTGTGCGATCGGTTTCCCCGCTCCCTGTAAGCGTACCGTGGTGATACCGGCAGCGGTAAAATTTCCGGTGGCTTTGAAGGAATAGCCGTTTATCGTATCCGTATAAATGGTATACGAACCCGGTACGATCACATTGACAGCAACATCAACATAGTTGGAGGATAATAAAGCCGTATCGGCCTTATAAGTGCCGTTCACCGTATTCCCCAGGCAAATACCCGTGCCATCGGCCTGCAATGACCCGTCGGAAGGAGCCGCATTTGTTTCATAACTCAGTTCTTTCTGGCAGGAGAAAATGATCACTGTCAGCAAAAGGATGGCACCCAATGAGAATTTTGTATTCATATACCGGATTTTCAAAAAAATAATCAATTATTCCAGGCGGACCTGCTTAAATCTATACCTGATGAAAGGGGTAAAATAATAAAAATTATGACACTTCGACCTTATCACTTATTTCAGCATTCGTTTCCAGTGTATGATGGGCTTCATCCGGGACCCTTTTCCTGAAAAACTTTTTTTGAAACAATAACAGGGTAATGACCCCGGTTGATATGGAAGCATCGGCAATATTAAAAATGGGACTGAAAAACTCAAAATCCTCCCCTCCGATCAACGGCATCCAGGAAGGAAAGGAGGTCTTAACGATCGGGAAATACAGCATATCCACAACGCTACCATGCAGGAAGGAGGAATACCCATGCCCGGTCATGGCTGCAATGCCCTCATAGGAAACATAGTCTTTCATCGAAGGATCAAAATGGAGGCCCTTATCGAAGAGCATGCCGTAAAACATACTGTCGACCAGGTTACCCAGCGCACCGGCATAGATCAGGGCAGCGCAAATGATGAATCCCTTGTGATAATGCTGTTTCACGATCTTGCCCAGGTACCAGGTGCCGAAAATAACTGCCACCAGCCTGAATAAGGTGAGTACGATCTTACCGGTCTCATTGCCCAGCTTCCAACCCCAGGCCATCCCCGGATTTTCGATATAATATAAGCGGAACCAGGATAAGCCCAACACCCTTGTCACTTCACCGGTAGGATGGTTCGTTTTTATCCAGATTTTTAACACCTGGTCAGCAATGATGATCAATGCAATAAGTAATACAACTTTCCGAAGCTTCACCTTAATAATGTTTAAGCTACAAATATAAGGCAACAGGGGGGAACTTGAAGACCCGGAAGCAGGGCAGTACCTTGCTTATTCTTCAAAATAGACTCTCTTTACGCGCTGTGAGATGCCAGTCATGATTTCATAGGGAATAGTGCCAGACCAGGCTGCTACCTGCTGCAGGGGTATATCCTTTCCAAAAACTATCACGGTATCTCCTTCTTTCACGCCCGGGATACCGGTAATATCGATCATAGTCATGTCCATACAGACAGCACCAATCGTAGGGGCCAATTGCCCGTTTACCATCATGCTCCCCACAGCATTGCCCAGTTTCCTGGGATAACCATCGGCATACCCGATCCTGACCGTTGCAATAACAGACTCCCTGCTGATGATCCCTTTCCTGTTATAGCCCACGGTATCCCCTTTTCGCAACTGCGTAACCTGCGCAATGGTTGTGATCAGGGTAGCGGTATGCTGCAGGTCCACTTTATTCTGCGCTGCCATATCGACTCCATACAGACCGATCCCCAGCCTCACCATATCCAGCTGAAGTGCAGGATTCCGGACGATCGCTGCAGAATTGGCAATATGTTTTAAGCAGGAATACCCAATCTTTTTTTCAATCACTGCGGCAATCTGTTTAAATATCCTGAGTTGTTCCGCTGTGAAATTGTCTTCTTTAGGATCCTCACTGGAAGCGAGATGTGAAAATATACTCTGTACTTTGAAGAGGTTAGCCGGAAAAAGGAAATCGGCCAAAGGCTGCAATTCATCGATCGAGAATCCTAACCGGTGCATGCCTGTTTCCACTTCAATATGTACCGGGTAATGTTGCCGCCCCTCCTGCCGGATAAAAGCACCAAAAGCATACATCAGTTCTTTTGAATAAATGACCGGCTCAAGATGGTGTTCGACAATGGCATCAAAACTGTTTTCTTCGGTATTCATGACCATGATGGGTAAGAGGATTCCCGCTTTCCGCAGTTCCACCCCTTCATCAGCATAGGCCACGCCAAGATAATCGACCTGATGAAACTGCAGGGCCGTTGCGATTTCAACACCACCGCTCCCATAAGCAAAAGCCTTGACCATGACCATTGTTTTCACGGAAGGACGCAGCAGTTTCTGGTATTCCTTTAAATTATGGGTGATGGAACCCAGGTTGATCTCCAATACCGTTTGGTGTGTTTTCTGCTCCAAGAGCTGAACGATCTGTTCAAAAGCAAAGGACCTGGCCCCTTTCACGAGTATCACTTCATCTTTGAAATGGGCATACCGGAATTTTTTTATCCATTCATCCGTATTTTGGAAAGTCTCCATCTTCACCGAAGCAGGCAATGACAGCCATTGCGTGATATCATTCCCTACGGCCATAACCCGCGCAACTTCATTTTCCACTAATTCCGCCGCAACCTGCCGGTATAACTGGACCTTATCGATGCCGGATTGAAGGAAGTCAGATAAAATAACGGTCCGGGAATGCTTGCCGCTTTTGTGCTTCAGGAAATTAAGTGCAATATGCAGGGAACCCAGGTCTGCACTGTAACTATCGTTGATGATGGAACAGTTATTGATCGCTTTCTTGAATTCCAGCCGCATGTTGACCGGCGTCAGTTCCAGCATCCTGTTCTTTATCCTGTCCTGGGGATACCCTTCTACAAGGAGGAAACACCAGCAGGTAATCGCATTTTCGATGGCCGCTGCATCGGTAAATAATATCTCAATGGATATTTTCTCATCCCGGTAACGGGCTTCAATAATTGTATTTTGCCGGCCTGTCGTGATTTTTTCAATGAAAAGGGAAGCATTGGGATCATTCCGGCTCCAGGTAAAGCGGGCCGTGTTTTCATTGAATAGTGTATTGGGACCGATCCCATATTTGGCAGGGAGGTCATGCGGATAGATCACTGTTTTGCATCGGGCAAACAACCTGCATTTCTCGGTCAGCTTATCCAATTCGGAAGCAAACCCTTCATTATGCGCATCCCCGATATTGGTCAGTATCCCGATACCGGGTTGAATGATTCCTGCCAGTTTTTCCATCTCCCCGGGCCGGGAAATGCCGGCTTCAAAAATAGCCAGATCATGGCTGTCTTCCATTAACCATACGCTCAGCGGAACACCGATCTGCGAATTATAACTTTTTGGGCTCCTGACAATATTGTAATCCGGCGACAATAACTGGTAGAGCCACTCTTTAACAATTGTTTTCCCATTACTACCCGCGATCCCCACAACCGGGATCGTAAACTGTGAACGATGATAGGCTGCTAATTGCTGCAAAGCCACCAGGGTATCATCAACGCAAATAAAAAGGGCGTTGGGATATTTGGTGGTATCGACAGGGTTGCTGACGACAAAACAGCATACTCCTTTCCGGTAAACTTCATCGATAAAAGCATGGCCATCCCTTCTTTCGCCCACCAATGCAAAAAACAAAGAGGAAGCAGGGAAATACAATTTCCGGCTGTCGAAAACAAGATACTCGATGATGTTGTTCCTGTTCTCCCCGGCCAGTTTTCCATGGATAACGGAACAAATCTCCGAAATGGTATGATTGCGTTTTGACATTAATCAATATCCTCCTTTTTTTCGCTTGCCACCTGGGCCGAATAACCGATGGAACCAATGATACAAATGGCAATGACCATCAGGGATATATAGGCTTCGATATGAATGCCGAACCATGAAATAAGCATCTTAAGCCCAATAAAGATCAGGACGATGGCGATGCCCTGCTGCAGGTAAGCAAACTTATTCGCAGCACCTTTTAAAAGGAAGAATAATGACCGCAGCCCCAGCACTGCGAAAATATTACTCGTATAAATGATCAATTCCTTATCGGCTGCATTCTGTACAATGGCAAAGACAGCGGGAATACTGTCGAGAGCGAAAATGACATCGGTGGTCGCCAGCAATACAATCACTACAAACATATTGGTATAGAATTTCTTCCCATCCCGCAACACTGTAAACCTGCCATCAATATCTTCCGGGATGATCGGCAAAACCCTGTTCATTAATTTATAGACGGGATTATTCAGGGGGTCATATTCGTCCTCTTCCTTCACGGTAAAGATCCGGATACCGGTATACACCAGGAAGGCCCCGAATATATACAACACCCATTCGGCCTTATCCACCAGTTCAACACCCACTGTAATAAAAATGATGCGTAAAACAATGGCCAGCAATATACCGATCAGGAGGGCCCTGGAAGTATGGATTTGCTTGATGCCAAAGAAACCGAAGATGAGGATGAATACAAATATATTATCAATGCTGAGGCTCCATTCTGTCAGATAAGCACTTAAATACAATAAAGCGCTTGTCTGCCCTTTTTCATACCACATGAAACCAAAGAAAGCAAAAGCCAGGGCCACCCAAAATAAGGTTTGCCAGAGTGCTCTTTGTATACTGATCACGGTATTCTTCCTGCTCAGCAAACCCAGATCCAGCACCACCGCCACAACAAGAACAATTCCAAATACCAATAATGTAATCTGGTCTGGTGACATTTATCCGTTTTATGAATGATAAAGATACTGAAAGAAAGAAAGCTGAAAGGCAGGGAGGCATCAGGCCTTCACCGCGTATTTTCTTTTCCGTACCTGCTGAAACAGGAACCCGATGATCATGATGAGCAGGATGGGAACAGCAATATTGATCAACTGCCATTTTGATTTGCTGTTCCTGACTTTCCGGGGATCCAGCAACCGCAGCGTATAATCCTTTGCTCTTGTTTCGAGGATACCGGAAGGATTGACCAGGTAATCGAGCGCATTTTCATAAAATTCCTTATTGGCATATGGGATATGGGTAAAGAGGTTCATGCCCATGGGCAGGGGCCCTTCGGACTGACTGACCTGGTTAAGCGCAATATCACCATCGGCTACCACGATCATCTTTGCCCCTGGTGTGGCTTCCGCCAGGAAGGGAGTATGATAAGCATTGGCCAGCGTATCGGCCATTGCAGCCGGCAGGCGGTTGGCAAAAAGTGAACGGAATGAGCCTTCAAGCAAAACAGCCACAGGAATATTTTTCTGATCAAACTCCCTGATATCAGGTGCGATCTGCATGAAATCAAAACTCACCCTTTCCGGGGTGGGCACTACCCTGGCATTGGCAGAAGATTGCAGGAGGATCGTTTTCCGGATCCCGGGAGCTGTTACAGTATCAATCGTTGATGGGAACATGGCACGGATACCATCCAGGTTTTTGGAAATAGGATGATCGGTACCATTCAATACCGGGAAAATGGGCCAGTCGACCAGCCGCGTCTGCTGTTGCTGCCCTGCCTGCCCGCTTACCTGGGGAAGCTTATCACATTGCATATCCTCCAGCAGGGCCTGGTTGATCCTGACTCCGTACCGGAATAGCTGGTCTTCCAGGTTTAAACCCCGGTCGTAGGCTATAAAGCCGTCCTTCTGGTATAAGCTGTCAAACCCATCGTAAAGAATATCCAGTAAACAGAATATTTTTCCGCCCCGCATCAGGTACTGATCGAGTTTCAATTTTTCCTGGTCATCGAATTTTTGAACCGGCTTGATCATCACCAGTGCATCAAAGATGGAAGGGATAAACCTGTCTGTGGCCAGGTTCACCGTGTCGACCCGGTATTCTTTTACCAGGGTCCTTACGGCATCATCCACATTATACCCCCAGGCCTCACCGTTACCTTTCACATAGCCAATCAGCGGTCTCTTGTCTGAAGTTGCCTTCTGGATGGCAGATGCAAATTTATATTCAAGAGTGGCTTCCATATCGTTGTACAGGGCCGCCAGCTGTTCGGGTTCCGTACCGTATGACCGGACACCTTTTAAGAGGTTGACCCCAACCGTAGTATCCCTGTAATGGATGAGCGCGCCCGGTATCACCCTTTTAAAACTGATTTCATCACCCACTTTTCCGGGGGCCTGCAGGGTGGAAGCTTGTATCCCGTAAAAATAGGACATGGAATCGATGAACCTGGCGGCACTGGAATCATCGAGGTCCTTGAGGGGTTCGGTAAAATTGATCAGCAGTTTGCCACCGGAAATTTCCTTGCATTCCTGCAAGAACTCATCCACGCTGACTGCCAGTTTTTTAAACCCGGCCGGAAACTCGCCTTTCAGGAATACATCAACGGTGACCGGTGATGCCAATGACCGTAAAAGCTGGCGGGTGGGTTTACTCAGGGTGAATTTCTTTTCCCGGGTAAGATCAATGCGCTGGTGAAAAACAGAAGCCAGGTAATTGATTCCAAAGAGGGCAATCAACACAAAAACTAACCAAAACCTTGATTGGCCCAACTTGTAAAAAAATTGCTTGATCATTCCGTTTATCTTTTTATCAGGTTACGATGGGTGATGGAAAGGAAAAACAGGACCAGGGAAAAAAAATAAACCAGGTCCCTGGTATCGATCACACCCCGGCTAACACTGCGGTAATGAAAGTCAATACCCGCCATTTCAACATAATAATCTGCATTGCCCGCCAATACCGGCATCAGGCTGATGGCATTGAAACCATAATAAAGCAGGGCGGCGGCAATCAGGCTCAGTATAAATGCAATTACGGCATTACTGGTAAAACTGCTGGCACATACCCCAATGGCGGTAAAAACGGCCGCCAGGAAGAACAGGCCGATATAAGAACCCGCGGTTGCCCCCATATCCATACCCGCCCCGGAAGACAGCTGTTGCAGGGAATACACATAGATGAGCGTAGGGAGCAGGGCAATGAATACCACCATCAGGCTACCGGCATATTTCCCGGCAATGATCTGCCAGCGGCTCAGCGGCCGGGTTTGCAGGATCTCGTAGGTGCCCGCCCTGAACTCATCGGCAAAACTTCGCATAGTGATGGCCGGTATCAGTAATAAGAGGATCCAGGGGGCCAATTGAAAAAATTTGTCGAGCGAAGCATACCCGAAATCAAAGATATTATTGTTGAAAACGAACAGGACCAACCCGTTCACCAGGAGAAAAACTATGATCACGATATACCCGGTCAGGCTACTGAAAAACTGCCGGAGTTCTTTTTTACAAATGGACCACATAGAGGATGCAAAATAGGCAAAATAAAAAATCTCCCGGCGAAGAGAGATTCTTTTTATTCAACGATCATCAAATAATACCCTTATACAGCAAAACTTTCCCCGCAACCACAGGTGCGGCTGGCGTTCGGGTTGGTGAAATAAAACCCTTTCCCGTTCAGCCCGTCAGAGAAATCCAGGGTGGTGTTGACCAGGTAGAGAAAACTCTTGAGGTCGGTCACCACTTTCAGGCCATTATCTTCAAAGGACTGGTCCATGGGTTTTTGCTCGTTATCAAAATCGAGTTTATAGCTCAACCCCGAGCAACCGCCCCCTACCACACTCACGCGAATGAAATAGGAGCCATCATCCGCAATGCCCGCATCCGCCATCAGCTGCTGAATCTTTGCCTTGGCCTTGTCACTTACATATATTGCATTTTCTAATGCTACGCTCATATTCGATTCCTATATTACTAAATACAATTCTTTGTGCTTGATCAGTGAACAGCTGATTCTTCAAATTTGATCTCCTCCAGCCCGTTTTTTTTGCGATAGTCATTGACTGCGGCTTTGATCGCATCTTCCGCCAATACGGAACAGTGGATCTTTACCGGGGGAAGATTGAGTTCTTCCACAATCTCCATATTATCGATCTTGATGGCCTCATCGACTGATTTTCCTTTCAGCCATTCTGTGGCCAGGGAAGAGGAAGCGATGGCAGAACCACAACCAAAGGTTTTGAATTTAGCATCTTTGATCAGGCCGGTTGCCTCATCCACTTCAATCTGCAGGCGCATAACATCACCACATTCGGGTGCACCCACCAGACCCGTACCTACGTTATTTTTACTTTTATCAAGCGTCCCTACATTTTTAGGGTTCTGATAATGGTCGATTACTTTTTCTGAATATGCCATAGTATAGAAGTTTAGAATATTAAAAATGAATGAAACTAATGATGATTAATGATGTGCCCATTCGATCGTATCCAGATCAATTCCTTCCTTATACATTTCCCAAAGCGGGCTCATTTCCCGCAGCTTATTGACTGTTTTTGTAACCTGTTCGATGGTATAATCAATCTGTTCTTCTGTTGTAAACCTGCCCAGGCCAAAGCGGAGGGAACTGTGTGCCAGGTCATCTCCCAGCCCCAATGCCTTTAACACATATGAAGGTTCGAGTGAAGCAGAGGTACAGGCTGAACCGGATGAAAGCGCTATTTCCTTATTAAATCCCATCATCAGGCCTTCGCCTTCCACGTATTTAAAGGAAATATTGGATACATGCGGAAGCCGGTGTTCCTTATGCCCGTTCAGGTAAGCCTCATCGATTTGTAATAAGGCATTTTCAAGCTTATCGCGCAAAGCACTTAAACGCTTTGCGTCCTGGTCCATTTCCTGCATGGCCAGTTCACAGGCTTTTCCGAAGCCTACGATACCGGGAACATTCAGGGTACCGCTGCGCATACCCCTTTCATGGCCACCGCCGTCAAGCTGTGCTGTTACCTTGACCCTGGGGTTCTTTCTTCTCACATACAGGGCCCCAACGCCTTTCGGTCCGTACATCTTGTGTGCGGTCATGGCCAGAAGATCTATATTATCTTTTTTGACATCCACCGGTATCTTACCCACCGCCTGAGTGGCATCGGTAAAGAGTAATACGCCATGTTTCCTGGCGATCTCACCGATTTCCCGGATCGGCATCACCGTTCCCACTTCATTATTAGCATACATCAGGGCAATCAGGATCGTATTGGGTTTGATGGCGGCTTCCACGTCTTTAGGATCGATCAGCCCCTCATTATTGACTTCCAGGTAAGTGACCTCACCCCCTTCTTTTTCAATATGCTTACAGGTATCCAGAACCGCTTTATGTTCAATATTGCAGGTGATGATATGATTGCCCTTGCTGGCATACATTTCAAATACTCCCTTGATAGCGAGGTTATCCCCTTCTGTGGCGCCAGAAGTAAAAATGATCTCTTTGGGATCAGCGCCGATCAGCTTCGCCACCTGTTCCCGGGCATAGTCCACCGCTTCTTCTGCCTGCCAACCAAACGGGTGATTACGACTGGCCGCATTCCCGAAGTTTTCGGTGAAATAGGGCACCATGGCTTCAACCACACGGGGATCACAGGGTGTAGTGGCATTATGATCTAAATAAATTGGAAATTTCAACATGATCGATTGGTTTATTCTTTTCGTTTCAACTATAAACACAAATTTAACCCAAATGGTTCTCTTTTAAAGGGTTAATTGCCAGTGAACCACTAATTTTACCAAAATCGTAAACCTCATTACCCGTTCAAAAACCCTTCAGTGATGGATAAAATTGAACACATCGGTATTGCTGTAAAAAACCTGTCAATATCTGTTCCATTATTCGAAAAACTGCTGAATAGTCAGTGCTATAAGACAGAATTAGTTGAAACTGAGAAAGTAAACACTGCATTTTTCCAGGTAGGTGCCTCCAAAATTGAATTACTGGAAAGTACAGATCCCAATGGGGTCATTGCAAATTTTATCGGGAAAAAGGGAGAAGGGCTGCACCATATCGCATTTGAGGTTGAAAATATTGAAGCGGAAATGAAAAGGCTCTCCAAAGAGGGTTTCACGCTCTTGCAGGAAAAACCCAAAAAAGGTGCGGATAATAAATGGGTTTGTTTTCTCCATCCCAAGACCACCAACGGGGTACTCATTGAACTATGCCAATCCATAAAATAAACGGATTCCCAAATAAAACACCCCTGGTTACCAGGGGTGTTTTGATACTAAACCGTCCAATGTGAAGTAGGGTTAACAAAAGAGCATTTCGGGGTCTTCCAATGTCATAAACATGGGCCTGTGGTTACTCTCTTTAAATATGTTTTGATAAGCTTGTGTACCGGTAGCGGGCAAGATCGTTTGAGACTGAAATAAGAAGACTGAAACCAAAAAAAGGGTCAGGGTAATACGGATAATGCGCTTCATCTGTGGGTGCAATTAGTTTTCTTTATGCCGGGTGAAAAAAGGGAAAGGAGGCTTCCATCTGCTACATTTTCCTTGTCAATTCCTTTCTTTGGCAAACATACAGCGGGGATACTGATAATGCAAGTAGTTTTACAAAATAAATGTTGTTTTTACTATCGTAAAAAACTTTATAATTTATAATAGTTTGATTATAAATGAATTAAATAAAGACGGTTTGGCAATTGGGTTCATTCTTTGGGAGAGTCAGCATTCTCCGAAGAGGATTCAACGTTGATAATATTGAGTTTTTCGACCGCCACCTGCGAAGCGATCTGTGAGGCGTCTTTTTTATTAAAGGCCTTACCCGAAGCGATCCTTTCCCCGTTCACCACTGCTGCCACTGTAAACAAGCGGCGTCCGTTCTCAATCCTTTCTTCGATGGTTTCGAATTCAAGGTTATAGCCATTTTTATTGGCCCAGCCATATAATTTATTCTTGTGATTGATCTCGAGCAATTCGAGGTCATCGATAAACATATGGGGCAGGATGATTCTTTCGGTCACCCATTTGCTGGTCTGCTTATATCCCTTATCCAGAAATATAGCACCGACCAGGGCTTCCAGGGTATTTCCAAAAATCTGGCTGATCTTTAAAGAATTGTCCGACTTGTTGTAAAGCGTTACTTTTTTTAATCCCATGCGAACGGCTATCTCATTCAACTGTTGCCGGTTCACCATCTTACTGCGCATTTCCGTTAAGAAGCCTTCTTCTTTATAAGGATAGTGCTTGAACAGGTAATCGGCGATCAGGGCACTGAGTACAGCATCACCCAGGTATTCCAGCCGTTCATTATTTTCGTCTGCCTTTTCACGGATGGAGCGATGAGTGAGGGCAGTCTTATATAAAGAAATATTCCCGGGGGTAAAGCCCAGGATATTCTTTAACTCCTTTTTGAATGAGGTACCCGTCTGTTCCTTAAAAAGATTTTTGAAGAAATCCACGATCCGAAAGCTACATTTTTTTTAAACTGCAAAGAAATATTATTAGGCCGTAAATTTCTTTACAATCACACAGGCATTATGTCCCCCGAATCCAAAAGTATTGCTCAGGGCGGCATTCACTTTTCGGTGCTGGGCCTTATTGAAAGTAAAATTCAACCGGGGGTCCAGTTCAGGGTCATCGGTAAAATGATTGATCGTGGGGGGTACGATATCGTGCATGACGGATTTGATACAGGCGATGGCCTCAATCACACCGGCAGCCCCCAGGCAATGGCCCGTCATGGATTTGGTAGCGCTGATATTCAACTGGTAGGCATGCTCGCCAAAAACATGGGTAATGGCTTTTACTTCCGCACCATCGCCGATGGGTGTTGACGTGCCATGGGTATTGATATAATCGATCTCTTCGGGTTGCATACCGGCATCCTGCAGGGCGGCCAGCATCACATTTCTCGCACCCAGTCCGTCGGGATGGGGAGCGGTTATATGATAGGCATCGGCCGAAGCGCCGCCGCCCACCACTTCACAATATATTTTGGCACCCCTTGCCAGGGCATGTTCCAGTTCTTCCATGACGATGATCCCGGAAGCTTCTCCCATTACAAAACCGTCGCGGTCCTTATCATAAGGCCGGCTGGCCGTTTTAGGATCATCATTTCTTTCGCTCATGGCTTTCATAGCATTGAATCCACCCACGCCGGCTTCACTGATCACGGCTTCACTACCACCGGTGACAATGATATCGGCCTTCCCCAGCCTTAACAGGTTATGGGCTTCAATAATGGCATTGGTACTGCTGGCACAGGCACTGACAACGGCAAAATTGGGCCCCCGCAGGTTATGCCGCATGGAGATTTGCCCGGCCGCGATATCCAGGATCATCTTTGGAATGAAAAAAGGGTTGAACCGGGGTGTACCATCTCCCCTGGCAAAATCCGTGACTTCATGCTGGAAAGTAATAAGCCCCCCGATACCACTGGCGAAAACCACCCCAATCCTGTCGGGGTTGATATTATCCTTGTGCAGTCCCGCATCAGCCATGGCCTGGTCGCTGACCACCAGGGCAAACTGGGTAAAGCGATCGATCTTCCTGGCTTCTTTTCTGTCCAGGAACTGGGTAGGCTCAAAATTTTTTACTTCGCAGGCAAACTTCGTCCTGAATTTACTGGCATCAAACAAAGTGATCATATCAGCACCCGGAATGCCATTGACAAGTCCATTCCAGTAAGCGTCAACAGTATTCCCCAATGGAGTTAGGGCACCCATGCCTGTTACGACTACTCTTTTTAATTCCATAGTGCCTGGGATAATTTTAGTTAAAGATAAAACCGCCTTCGCTGTCTTGAACAGTCGGAAGGCGGATCTAATTTTATTTCCATTCTTTCAGTGCCCTTTTAAACACTGAATAATTAATTACTTGGCGTTTTCTTCCAGGTAAGCCACAGCCTGACCAACAGTAGTGATGGTTTCAGCCTGTTCATCGGGAATGGAGATGTTGAATTCTTTTTCGAACTCCATGATCAACTCTACGGTGTCCAGAGAATCGGCACCTAAATCATTTGTGAATGAGGCTTCATTGGTGACTTCGGCTTCATCAACACCTAATTTGTCAACGATGATCTTTTTTACTCTTGAGGCGATGTCTGACATGTTTGAATAATTTGGTTATTAGGGTGCAAAAATATAATTTTTGAATAAATCACAACGCACTCTTTATGAAATTCATTATTTTATCTAAAATACTGATAATTAGTACATAATACAATTTTTATTCGTTTTTCCCCAAATAACTACCGATTGGTAGTGTAAAACTGATGTCGTAAATTGGATTTAGAACAGCATATCACCCGGAAACCAAAACTGAATGGCCTTAAAAATTATCGATCACGGCTCCCCCGAATATCAGCAAATGGTAAAGCTGAGGGATGATATTTTACGCAAACCGATCGGTATCCATTTCACAAAAGAAGAGCTGGATAAAGAAAAAGATAACCTGCTGATCGCTGCATTTGATGAAGATATGATTCTCGGTTGCTGTATGCTGGTAAAAGAGTCGCCCGAAATAATCCGGCTCCGGCAGATGGCGGTCCTCAACGACCTGCAGGGAAAAGGGATCGGCAGGGCGCTGACACTTTTCGCAGAAAATATTGCCCGTGACCTGGGTTATAAGGTCATGAACATGCATGCGCGGAAACCCGTTGTGGGTTTTTATGAAAAAATGGGTTATAAAGTGATCAGTGATGAGTTTGAAGAAATTTCCATTCCCCATTATGAAATGGAAAAAGTCCTTTGACCTATTTCCTGATCTTTTCCTTTAGTAATTTTCTTAGTGTATAGACTTCTTCATCATCTTTACATCCTTCCTTGGGTACAAGGAAAAAAGACCTGCTGTCAAAATAAAGATGGAAAAAATGCGGGCTCTCCAAATATTTTTGCAAGGACTTCCAGGGCCATGAACGCGATCCTCTTTCGTTCCCCAGGGTAAAATTGTCCTCTTCAAACTGCATGGTGAAATGATCCCTGAAAGTGGCCGCTCTCCGATATACAATGCCGGGGAGGAGGAACCAAATACTCATCATAAAAAAGAACCATAAAAAAGAACCCATCAAAAAAGCCAGGGAGGTCACTTTCTGGAAATAAAAAAGGGCGGCTGCGGTAAAGGCAAACACGTTGACAAGAATGATCATAATCTTTAGTTCGGGACGGCTGATGAAATGATACCGCAATGCCTGTATTACTTTTCGCTTATCGTAATGGAAACTGATTGTCATCCTGTATTATTTTTTACGATCAACACTGTTTAATGCACCGTGGACTTTAACGCTTTTTCCGATACGCTCCAACGTCCCAGTTCCTCTCCTTTTATGCCCAGGAAATTCACCTCGAGCACCCGCTCCCCGGTTTTACCACTAACACTGATCCGGCCATAATTCTGCTTTTCGTCCAACCCAAATACCCGGTAAGGATTATTTTTTTCCGCCCCGCTAAAATGATGGGTGCCGGAAGTAAGGGGTGAAATGGTAATATCATAAAGAGGGTAATTCCCGGGGCGGTCGATTTTAATGACTTCACTATGATGCCGGTCGCCAGTCAGGAACAATACCCCGCTGATCCTGTTCTCCTCCAGAAATTTCATCAAAGGCAGAAAATCGCCGGGGAAATCCCTCATCTTATCATAGGGGGACACCGGGTTCAAAACCTGGCTGCCAACCAGGATGATCTTAAAAGTCGCCTGGCTGAACAATAAGGCGTTTTGTAACCAATCCATCTGTTCCTTACCCAGCATTCTTTTTTCCATATTGGGTTGACCATCGATACTATCCCGGGTATCATCGGCGCTTCGCCACCAGCGGTCATCGGTCATGAATATATCCACATCTGCATAATTTAACAGGGTATAGATTCCCTGTCCATTGAAGCCATAAGATGGATTACACCAGTACTGCTGAAAAATTTGCCGGCTCTCTTCCTTAAGAATAAAATCACTGCCGATATCATTGGGCCCATAGTCATGATCATCCCAGGTGGCATAGTGGGGCATGGCTTTTAATAAGGGCTGTAAAACCGGCATGGCCCTGTCGTGATGCGGACGGTACCACATTCCCCATTCAGAAAAATCCACATCCCGGGTATACCAGTTATCCCCCATCCACAGCATAAAGGCCGCTTTTTCTTTCGCCATGGTAAGAAAAATGGAAGAATCGCCACCATATGGTTTACCTGGCCGGTCATATTCCGGTTGATTAAAATAGGAACAGCTGCCGGTGATAAAGCTGAAATCGGGAGCAGGTTTTCTCCATTGCCAGAGATCCCTGGTGGTAAATTCTCCTTTTGCACCACTCAATTTCCCGTCGATCAGGACAGTATATTGATACCTTGTATTGATATCAAGCCCACCGATAGTAAAATGCAGGGGGTTGAATTCCCTGCCCAGTTCTCCTTTATAAGGGATGGTTATGCTTTTACCTGTTCCATCCTTTTTATGATACCGTAAGGAAACGGACCTGACCGAAGGGCTGACTTCGAGCCAGATCTTAGCATCCCTGAGTTCAACAGGACCCAGCATGGGTCCGGAAACAATACCTGTCTGCTGGGCCGGGAGCATTGGGGAAAAGAACAACAGCAAGAAGATGATCCGGAATCCTCTTTTCATGTGATGATGTAATTTTGATAAAGGTAAAGCCTGGAAGAAAACATCCCTACAATAATTGAAATCTTATTGAAAAAATAAAGACAAAAAAAACCGGCCAAAAGCCGGTTTATCTATAAGTTCCATTAGCGCTATTTATTCATCATCTGCTTGGCCTCAATGCTGAGGGTGGCATGGGGAACGGCACGCAGGCGGGCCTTATCGATCAGCTTACCCGTAACGCGGCAAATACCATAGGTTTTATTTTCTATCCGCATGATGGCCTTTTCGAGGTGATCGATAAAAGTGATCTGGCGGCTGGCCATCTGGCTCAATTGTTCCCGTTCCATACTTACACTGCCATCTTCCATGGTCATATAACGTCCTTCATCCATATCACCACCCGTCTCATCTTTACGGGTAATCAGTCCCTGGAGATAATTCAGTTCTTTTTTAGCTGCTTCCAGTTTTTTCATAATGATCTCCCTGAATTCTGCCAGGTCATTATCGCTATAGCGTTGCGAGGGTGCAGAATGGTCGATTTCCTTTGCATCCAAAACCGAACGGGTGAATTCAGGTTCATATTTCTTAACAGTCTTAACGGTGGTTTTGGGAATCACCACTTTTGCGGGTTTCGGATTTTCTTTTTTCACTTTGGGTTTTATTACGGGTTTTACTGATACAAGGGATTTAGGATCAACTCCGGTTTTACCGGGTTTTTTCCTGACCGGTTTTACCGGCCTGGGAGCCGCTTTTTTGGCAGCAGGTTTAACAGCTTTTTTGGCAACGGGCTTCTTAGCAATCGTTTTTTTAGCAACTGGTTTGGCCGCTTTTTTCGGAGCAGGCTTCTTAGCTGCGGGCTTTTTGGGAGCTGCTTTTTTGGCTGCAGGTTTTTTAACTGCAGGTTTTTTTGCCGGTTTGGCCGCCTTTTTCGGAGCTGCTTTTTTCTTGTTTGGCATACGCTTACCCTTTTTTTGTTACTATCACTTTGATTAAAATGTCATTCACTTCAATTTCGGTGCCACCAGGCAATTCAGGCAATATCTCCAGTTTATCTGCCAGAATTTCGGCGCAAATATAGTCATTAAAGATTGCCAGCGAATTTTTCATTCCGTTCACCGCTGACACCTTCACGTTAATCCGATCGGTGAGTTCAAAACCATTGTCTTTCCGTATTTTCTGGACCCTGTTCACAAACTCCCGGGCATGCCCCTCATTTTCCAGTTCGGGGGTGAGGGTGATGTCCAGTGCCACGGTTAAAACACCTTTACTGGCCACCGTCCAACCCGGAATATCTTCACTGCTGATCTCAACCTCCGATAAAAGTACAGGTATATCCTCTCCCTCAATTGACAAATTATAAACAGTATTGGCTTCAATCGCCGAGATATCTTCCTGTGTAAAATTGGCCAGGGCTGCAGATACCGCTTTCATTTTGGGACCCAGTTTCTTTCCGAGTGCCACAAAATTGGGTTTGATCTTTTTCCTGATGAAACCTTCGGTTTCCGTTATATACTCCACATCCTTGATGTTCACTTCCGATTTGATCAGGTCTTCCACCTTCATCAACTGTTCTTTCATGGAAGGATTCAATACCGGAATCAACACTTTTTGCAGGGGCTGGCGGACTTTAATATTCACTTTTTTCCGCAAAGAGAGGATCAGGGAGGAAGCATCCTGTGCCAGTTGCATCCTTTCTTCAAGTTGCCGGTCAATATAGGAAGCATCCGCTTCGGGGAAATCAATATGATGCACCGATTCGGTTTCGGGAAACCTTGCCGTTACCGAATTCAGGTTGTTAAAGACAGCATCGCTGAAAAAAGGCGAAATAGGGGCGATTAGCCGGGTCAGGGTCTCGAGGCATTCATACAGGGTCTGGTAAGCACAAATCTTATCATGCTCATATTCCCCTTTCCAGAAACGGCGGCGGCATAAACGGACATACCAGTTACTCAACTGTTCATCCAGGAATTCTTCGATTTCCCGGCCGGCCATTGTGGGCTCATAATCATCCATGGCTTTTGAAACTTTTTTCACCAATGAATGCAGGGAAGAAAGTATCCAACGGTCTATTTCAGGTCGGTCCTGTACCGGCACATAAGCTTCCTTAAAAGAGAAGCTGTCCACATTTGCATACAGGGCAAAGAACTGGTAGGTGTTATAAAAAGTACCAAAGAATTTCCTTTGCACTTCCTGGATGCCGGCAATATCAAACTTAAGGTTATCCCAGGGCGAGGCATTGGTGATGAGGTACCATCTTGTGGCATCGGCACCAAATTTTTCTATGGTTTCAAAGGGGTTCACCACATTGCCCAGGCGCTTGCTCATCTTATTGCCGTTCTTGTCAAGCACCAACCCGTTAGATACGACGGTCTTGTAAGCCACCGAATCAAACAGGAGGCAGGCGATCGCATGAAGCGTATAAAACCATCCCCTGGTTTGGTCCACCCCCTCGGCGATGAAATCTGCCGGGAATGATTTTTTGAATTCTTCTTTATTTTCAAAGGGATAATGCCATTGGGCATAGGGCATGGCGCCACTGTCAAACCACACATCAATCAGGTCTGGTACCCGTTTCATGGGTTTTCCTGATGGGCTGACCAATACGATCTCATCGACATAGGGTTTGTGCAGGTCCAGATGATCGGCAGCCAGGTGCTGGCTTTGTGAAGTTCCAAAAGCAAGGTCAGCTTTCCGGGCTTCCGTCAATAGCGCTTCCACGCTGCCGATACATATCTCTTCATCACCTTCTTCTGTTCTCCAGATCGGAAGGGGGGTTCCCCAGAAACGGCTACGGCTCAGGTTCCAGTCCACCATATTTTCCAGCCAGTTTCCAAAACGGCCTTCGCCGGTGGATTTGGGTTTCCAGTTAATTGTTTTATTCAGTTCTACCATCCTGTCTTTGATGGCCGTGGTTTTGATAAACCAGGCATCGAGCGGGTAGTACAGCACAGGTTTGTCGGTTCTCCAGCAATGCGGGTAACTGTGCTCATATTTCTCTACTTTAAATGCCCTGTTCTCCTTTTTCAGTTTCACACTGATGTCTACATTCACATCCACATAATCAGGGTCATCGGTATAATTCTTTACATAGCGGTTGCTGAATTCTCCAAGACCCTCCACAAATTTTCCCTGGCGATCCACCATGGTCAGGATACCAATATTATATTTTTTGCCCACTTTGAAGTCATCCGCACCAAATGCGGGAGCCGTATGAACAATACCCGTTCCATCTTCAGTAGTCACAAAATCACCCAGCAGTATCCGGAAAGGCCGGGCTCCGGGTGTGATCTCTGTTATTTTCTCCAGCGAATTGGCTTCATAAGGCAGGAGTTGTTCATAAGCCAGCCCTTCCAATTCACTTCCTTTCACCTCCCCCAGGATTTTCCAGGGAATTATTTTTGTCTTTTCATTATAGCCTTCAAAATCACCATCTTTTCCTTCCTCTTTAAAATATTTGCCCAGTAGGGCTTTAGCAAGTATGACGTTAATTGGTAAGTGCAGATAAGGGTTGAAGGTTTTAACCAATACGTAGTCTATATTGGAACCTACTGTCAGACCCAAATTAGAAGGGAGTGTCCATGGTGTTGTAGTCCAGGCCAGGAAAAAGATATCTCCCCGATCAATTAGTTGAAATAAAGATTCAGATTTTTCATTTCGAATTGCCTTAAACATGGCCACACAACTCGTATCCTTTACATCTTTATAGGTACCGGGTTGGTTCAGTTCATGTGAACTTAAACCGGTTCCGGCTGCGGGGGAATAAGGTTGAATGCTTACACTTTCGTACAACAAGCCCTTTTTATACAATTCACTGAGCAGCCACCAGAGTGTTTCGATATAATCATTCCTGAAGGTGATATAAGGGTCATTCAGGTCTACCCAGTAACCCATTTTGCGGGTGATCTCATCCCATTTATCCTTGTACCGCAATACCGCCTCACGGCATTTCCGGTTATATTCCTCTACCGTTATTTTCTTACCGATATCCTCTTTGGTGATCCCAAGTTCTTTCTCAACACCCAGTTCGATGGGCAAACCATGGGTATCCCAACCGCCCTTCCGTTTTACCTGGAAACCCTTCATGGTTTTGTAGCGGCAAACAAGGTCTTTTAAGGTGCGGGAAATAACATGGTGGATACCGGGCATACCATTGGCACTGGGAGGGCCTTCAAAAAACACAAAGGGCGTGGCTCCTTCCCTCAGGGATACACTTTTTTCAAAGGCCTGGTTATCAGACCACTTAGTCAGTATCTCCTGCTCAATAGCCGGTAAGTTCAGTCCTGAAAATTCCCTGTACCTGGTTGCCATAATGCTTATGCTGCCTGAATTTTGAGTGTGCAAAGGTACGGGAAATTGAGGGTGTTTTGATAGCCAATCACAAGAAATTAGGCTGACAATCCCCGGTAGGGCAATCTAAAAATCAGGCTGTTTTAGCCACTTAAAGAAAGAGGCTGTCCAAAAAGGGGCAGCCTCTTTCAGTTTTCAGGGTTGGTTTATTCACAATTGAACTGTATAAAAAGCGGTTGCAAAATGTTTATCAGTTTTTGAATTTTGCTGTATAAATTTTTTGTATGGCCAAGCCCC
>WGMO01000022.1 GCA_016125075.1 Terrimonas sp. | reverse complement strand
TGGTTTTTCCTTTTTTATCCGAATTAAAGGAAACTACAATATTTTGAATCCAATACCCTGATTTTAGATTTTTTTCACCTCGGAGGCACAGAGACACAGAAAAAGAACATTTCAAAGCAAAGCCTGCGTGCCTCCGTGTCTCTGTGGTTTTACTCTTTTCTCCAAATTATGGGAACCTCAAATATATTGATTCGAATACCCTGATTTTCGATGTTTTTCACCACGGAGGCACAGAGACACAGAAAAAGAACATTTCAAAGCAAAGCCTCCGTGCCTCCGTGTCTCTGTGGTTTTTCCTTTTTTATCCGAATTAAAGGAAACTACAATATTTTGAATCCAATACCCTGATTTTTGATTTTTTTCACCACGGAGGCACAGAGACACAGAGAAAGAACATTCCAAAGCAAAGCCTCCGTGCCTCCGTGTCTCTGTGGTTTTACTTTTTTTCTCCGGATGAATACAAAAAAAATGGACTGAGGTATTTTAAATAATTTTACCGATTATGCAAAGGATCGTTGTTGATATGGATGGCGTTCTGGCAGATGTTGCCGAACAGTTTTTCCGGTATGACGAAAGGGATTTCGGGATCCGGAAAGAACGGGAAGCCATCGCCGGCAAACCCGAACTGGAAGTGTTTAAACATGCCGCCCGGCATGTATTGGAACCGGGTTTTTTCAGAACAGCACCCGTGATCAAAGACAGCCAGGCTGTGCTCGAAGCGATCCATCAACGCTATGAAGTTTTTATTGTTTCCGCGGCTACTGAATTTCCTCAAAGCCTTTCCGAAAAACAGACTTGGCTGAATGAGCATTTCCCTTACATCAGCTGGAAACAGATGGTGTTTTGCGGACTGAAGACCATCATTGAAGCCGACCTGATGATCGACGATCATTTTAAGAACCTGGATCATTTTAAAAACAGCACCTTTCTGTTCACCCAGCCCCATAACCTGCACCAGGATGCGGGGCGGCACAAAAGAGTGGACAGCTGGTCAGAAATCGGTAAGATTTTACTCTAACCTGTTAATTATATTATAAGTTTTAACCTTTAAGTTTTAACTAAATCATATCGCTTCCCTATTTTTGCCACTTCCCGGGCATAACCGGGGTAAATCAAGACTTTATGAATTTCAGAAAAGTAAATAACATTACCGGATGGGTAGTGTTTCTGATTGCAGCCGTTACGTACACCCTGACCCGCGAGGCCACTGCCAGTTTCTGGGACTGCGGCGAATTCATTGCCTGCGCCTATAAACTGGAAATCCCCCATCCTCCCGGCTCCCCTTTCTTTTCGATGATGGGACGCTTATTCATCGTGCTGTTCAGCGGGGGTAACCCTGCCAATGTGGCGAGTGCCGTCAACCTGCTCAGCGCCTTTGCCAGTGCCTTTACCATCCTTTTCCTTTTCTGGACCATCACCCATTTTGCGAGGAAACTATTTGTGAATGCGGGTGAAAACCTTGATAACCAGCAATTGTTTGCTGTAATGGCTTCCGGTGCCGTAGGCGCCCTGGCCTATACCTTTAGTGATACCTTTTGGTTCAGTGCTGTTGAAGGTGAGGTGTATGCACTTTCATCCTTTTTTACCGCATTGATTTTCTGGGCCATCCTGAAATGGGAACACGCCGATGAACTGGCGAGTACAGAACTGGAAAAAACACGTGTAGACCGTTGGATCATTTTCATCTTCTTCATGATCGGTATTGCCGTAACAGTACACCTTTTAAACCTGCTGACCATTCCGGCAATCGTCATGGTCTATTATTACAGGCGTTATAATTATACAGTCCGGGGTGGGGTGATCGCGTTTATCTTAAGCGGCCTGATCACGGGACTTGCCCTGTGGGTGTTCATTTACCTGCTGCCCCGCTGGTCGGCAAGTTTTGACAGGATCTTTGTCAATGATTTCGGATTACCCTTCTTCTCCGGGTTCAGTTTCTTCTTTGCCCTTTTGGGCGTTTTGAGCTGGATCGGTTTACGCTGGGCCAACCGTAAGGGTTTGTCGATGCTCAGGCTGGCGATATGGTGTTTTATTTTCGTATTGCTGGGTTTCTCCACCTATGTCACCACCCTGATCCGTTCAAATGCCAACCCGGTTATCGATATGGCCAATGTAGACAACCCGATGAGCCTTGCTTCTTATTTCAGCAGGGAACAATATGGCAGCGCCCCGTTACTCTACGGCCCCACCTTTGTGGCACAGCCTACGGATATCAAGGAAACGAAGATGCGGTACCGCAAAGATTCCAATTATTATAAACAATTGGGATACGATTTTGAATATGTTTACAATAAGGAAGACGAACAGGTATTTCCCAGGGTTTGGGACCCTTCCAATGACCAGTACCATTACGACACGTATGTGTCATGGCTCAACCTTGAGGTCAATGCCCGGCAACTTTCTGTGATCACCAAAGTGACCCCCGGTGTGGGGATCCAGACACAGAACCAACAGGGCCAGCCTGATTTTTATGAACTGGATGACAACTATGTGATCACGGCACAGGAAGGGCAATATGTACGGGCAGGTGAAAGGATCGCCGTAAAGAAACCCACGTACGGGGATAATATAGAATGGTTCATGAGTTACCAGATGGGCATGATGTACTGGCGTTACCTGATGTGGAATTTTGCCGGCCGGCAAAACGATATCCAGGCCACCGGGAATAAACGGGATGCAAACTGGGTATCCGGCATTTCATTTATCGACAATGTAAGACTGGGTGACCAGAGCAAGATCCCTGATACCCTGAAAAATAACGGCGCCAACAATAAGTTGTTCCTGTTACCCTTTATCCTGGGTATTCTCGGTTGTGTATACCAGTTTATCAAAAACAGGAAAGACTGGCTGGTGACCTTCCTCTTGTTTTTCTTTACAGGAATCGCCATCGTACTCTACCTGAACCAGCCCGGAAACCAGCCCCGCGAAAGGGACTATGCCTATGTGGGCTCTTTCTATGCCTTTGCCATCTGGATCGGGCTTGCGGTCCTGGCTCTTTTCAAAATGATCAAAGACCATAAAGAAAAACAGCAAGACTTTACCAATACCCTTACATATGGATCCATTCTCACCTTCCTCATCGTTTTGATGAGTGGTACGCCGGGATCCCTGAGCAGCATGCTGATTTCTGCCTTGTTGTCCACCGCGGTATTTGCAGGCTTCACCGCAGGACTGTTCTATCTCCTTAAAGCGGTATCAGGCAATGGCAGTAATGAAAAACTGATGAATGGCATTCTCGCGACTGTATGTATGATCGCTCCCATCATCATGGCCAACCAGGAATGGGATGACCACGACAGGGGCAATAAGACACTGGCCCGTGACAGTGCAAAGAACTACCTGGAAAGCTGTCCCAAAGATGCGATTCTTTTCACCTTTGGTGATAATGATACCTATCCTTTGTGGTACGCGCAGGAAGTGGAAAATGTGAGACCCGATATCCGTATCGTCAATAACAGCCTGCTGGGCATCGACTGGTATATCAACCAGCTGAAGAATGCCGTGAATGAAAGCAAACCGCTGGATGTGGTATTCTCCGAAGATGACCTGGAAGGAAACAAAAGAAATTACCTCCGTTTCAGGGCCGAACTGAACCAGGATGTGTATAATGACCTAGACACCGTTTTACAGGCATTGCGTTTGCCCAAATATGAACAGTATTACCCGGTCAGGAAATTCAAGATACCTGTCGATACCACTCTGGTGAAGAACAATGGAACGCTCAATGCCGATGACCCGGTAACGCCTGAGATCAGGATTGAATTGCAGGAGGGCAAAGGCATTTCGAAGAGCGACCTGATCATGCTGGCCATTATTGCTTCTAATAAATGGAACCGGCCCATCTGTTTTACCGCCCCTTATGGTGAACTGGGTTTCTATCAATACCTCCGTAAAGAGGGACTGACCTACCGGCTGATCCCGAAAGCAGTCAATGCCCCTCAATCCAACTGGACTGCAGAAAACACCCTGCGACAGGTGGGTATGGGTGGTACAGCGATCCGGGAAGAAAATACCGATTCCGTGCTGAACAGGCTCATGAATAAATTTTCGCTGGGGGCCGCCGGTACCAAAAAAATCTATTACGACGAAGTGAACAGGAGGGACCTGTTGAGTTTCCGTTCCATTTTTGCAGAAATGGCTGGTAACCTGGCCGACCTGGGCCGAAAAGAAGAAGGCCGGAAACTGCTGGCCCGGTGCGAATCGATGCTCAGTACCCAAAACCTGCCTTATGCCATGCCGGCACATTACAGCGCCCATAACCAGGCAGGTCTGGTTTACCTGGAAGCCGCATATAAAGCGGGTGATACGGTGCTGGCAGAAAAAGTGAGGACGGCTTTGAAAAAAGATATGGACCAGCAGGCGAAATACTATAAATACCTGGCCGACAATAAACCTGATATGTACAGGGGACTGATGCAGGAAGAAGACATCAATGGCCGGCTGCAGATGGTGTACGACGCAATCCTGGGAAGGTATGCCCCCGACAAACTGGAAAAGAAAGAAACGCCCGGCACTGCGATACCGGGTATACAGCAACCTTTACAGTTACCGGCAGACAGTATCATTAAGGATACCAATAAATAACAAAGTATTTGAATACTGTAAAAAACCTTCCGAATGGGAAGGTTTTTTTATTGAACTGAACGCATGTTAAGTTGTTATGAATAGCAGGCCGGGCAGCATAAAAATTGTAAATTGCCCATAGTCGACCTAAACAGGAATGAAAGGATACCATTTTGATAAATTTGACCCCCGCCTGGAGGGTAAGACCAGGTTTGAGCAATTGCTCGATATCTTTATGCAGTTGCTGACTTATACCAGTGGTGATGTAGGCGAAGCTTTATCCTGGATGAATGAACTGGATAAACAATACCAGCTTACCACCGATGAATATGGGATGGGAGATTTTATTGATGAACTGAAAGAGAAAGGATACCTCACCGAAGACCAGCAGAAAGGCGAAATCAGGATCACCCCCAAAACGGAACAGGGCATCCGGAAAAAAAGCCTGGAAGAGATCTTTGGCAAACTGAAAAAATCCAGGGAAGGCGACCACCATACCTTTAAACCCGGCCAGGGTGACGAACTCAACCCGGAGTCAAGGCCTTTTCGTTTCGGGGATATGCTGGAGCAGATCGATTTTACGGAATCCATCCGCAATGCCCAGATCAACCATGGTATTGACAGCTTCCATATCCAGGAAGATGATCTCAGCATCAAAGAAACGGATTTTAAATCCCAGACTTCCACGGTCCTGATGATCGATATTTCACATTCGATGATCTTGTATGGTGAAGACAGGATTACCCCGGCCAAGAAAGTGGCGATGGCCCTGAGTGAACTGATCACCACCCGTTATCCCAAGGATACGCTCGATATCGTTGTTTTCGGGAATGATGCCTGGCCCGTGGAAATAAAAGACCTCCCCTACTTACAGGTGGGACCCTACCATACCAATACGGTCGCCGGACTTGAACTGGCCATGGATATCCTGAGAAGGAGAAAAAACCCGAACAAGCAGATCTTTATGATCACGGATGGAAAACCGACCTGCCTGAAAGTGGGTAAACGATATTATAAAAACAGTTTTGGGCTCGACAGGAAGGTCACCAGCCGTTGTATGAACCTTGCCGCTCAATGCAAGAAATTAAAAATACCGATCACCACTTTCATGATCGCCACCGATCCTTATTTACAGCGGTTCGTACAGGAGTTCACTGAGACCAATAACGGAAAAGCATTCTTTGCCAGCCTGGATAAACTGGGTGCATTTATCTTCCGGGATTTTGAGAGCGGAAAACGGAAGACGGTATATTAAAGATGCCGGGAAGCAAGCTCCCATCCGGGAACCTTTAAGCTTTTGCCTGATGATAGAAAAAAAATTATTTCAGATTTAAAAATATTGCATGAGTGTAGTTTCAAAACCGGTAAAAGAGATCACAAATATCCAAACCCTGGGTGCCTTAAAAAAAAGCGGTTACCAGCATCGTTCTATCAAAGAAGAGATCCGGCAGAACCTGATCGCTAAACTCAGGAACAAGGAAAACAGTTTCCCCGGTATCCAGGGTTATGAAGATTCAGTGATCCCCGACGTGGAGACCGCCTTACTGAGCAAACACAATATCCTCTTCCTGGGTTTGCGGGGACAGGCCAAGACCCGGATGGCCCGGTTGATGACAGAATTGCTCGACGAATATATTCCGGTTGTGGATGGCAGTGAGATCAATGATGATCCCCTGTATCCCGTATCCAAATATGCCAAAGACCTTATCGCTGAACAAGGGGATGCCACACCCATCGGGTGGTTACACCGCAGCCAGCGATACGGGGAAAAACTGGCCACGCCCGACGTGAGTGTAGCCGACCTGATCGGGGATGTGGACCCGATCAAGGCCGCCAACCTCAAACTCACTTTTGCGGATGAGCGCGTGATCCATTATGGCATCATCCCCAAGAGTAACCGCAGTATTTTCGTGATCAATGAACTGCCCGATCTCCAGGCCAGGATACAGGTTGCTTTGTTCAATATCCTGGAAGAAGGTGATGTGCAGATCCGGGGTTTCAAATTAAGGTTACCGCTGGATATCCTTTTCGTTTTTACTGCCAACCCGGAAGATTATACCAACAGGGGTTCGATCGTTACCCCGCTCAAAGACAGGATCGAAAGCCAGATCCTTACCCACTATCCGAAAGACCTTGAAACCGCTTTGAGCATTACAGAGCAGGAAGCCGGTATCGAAAAGGAACAGCTGGAAAAAGTGAAGATCAGCGATATGGTGAAAAGACTGATCGAACAGGTGGCCTTTGAGGCGAGAAGCAGTGAATTTGTCGATAAAAAAAGCGGGGTGAGTGCCCGGCTGACCATTTCCGCTTTTGAGAATGCCGTGAGTGCGGCAGAAAGAAGGGCCATCATCAACCATGAAAAAGAAACACAGGTATGGATAACCGACCTTATCGGTATCATTCCCTCCATCACCGGAAAGATCGAACTGGTATATGAAGGAGAACAGGAAGGACCCTTCCAGGTGGCCATGAACCTGCTGGACAAATCGATCCGTTCGCAGTTTATCCAATATTTTCCAAACCCCGACACGCTGAAGAAAAGGGCCCGGCCCAAACAGGAAGCGGGTCCCAAAGAAGAAAACCCCTACAAACCCATCATCAGCTGGTTTGACAAGGGCAATAGCCTGAATTTATTGTTCAACACAAAGGACCAGGACAGGATCCTGCAATTGTACAAGGTAGACGGCCTGCAGGCCCTGGTAAAAAAATATTTCAAGGGCGCCAATGAAAAGGAAGCCGCCTTATTAATGGAATTTGTGTTACACGGGCTTGCCTCATTTTCCATGATCAGTAAGAAAGTGATCGAAGGAAAGATCGAATTCAAGGACCTGATGGGGTCGATGCTCAACCTCGGGGCTACCTCCTCCTTTAGTGAAGAAGATTTTGACGGGGAAGATTTTAGCTAGCAAAATAATAAAGCCCCAGATGGGGCTTTATTCTTCTATTCAATACAAGGTACAAGTTCTTAGAATTTATATCCAAAAGACACCCCGCCATAGTAGGGGATGAACCCAAAGCTGCCAAAGATAGGGTTAATAAAGGCCCTGAATGTAAATCCGCCTTTTTCCGGTTGCATCCTGTAACCGAAAAGGATATTACCAAAAGTGGAGGAAAAATTATCGGAAGAAGAAGAGGTATTGGATGAAGAAAAAACAGGTGTTATACCACCGCCCAGTTCAAAATAATTTTTCCCGTCATTGCCTAATAAGTAGTTGAGGCCAATTGGTATAAAAACAACACCGTACTTATCTGAGCCGGAACTGATACTAAAACCGCCCACACCAATCCTGCCGCCCAGGCCCTCTTCCCGGGGCCCAAATCTCGTATCAAAGTTAAAAGAGGCAAGACCCGGCCCGCCTAATTCAAAATAAACAGACTTGGCGGCTTGTGCATGAGATTCGACCAAAAATGCCAAACTGAAAAGAGATAAAATAAAAAGTTTTTTCATAAATAGTTTTTAGTGAGGCAAGATTAGGCAAAAAAAAGCTGTTTTGCAATTGTTAAAAGATATTGACCTCGGTGTTGAGGGTAACCGAAAATTGCTGCAAAACAGAGGCCTGGATTTCCTGTGATAATTGCAGGATATCGGCCCCCCGGGCATTCCCGTAATTGACAAGTACCAGGGCCTGGCGGTCATGACAGCCGGCATCACCCTTACGGTAACCCTTCCATCCACATTGTTCTATCAGCCAGCCTGCAGCCAGTTTTACATTCCCATTGTCAAGCGGGTAACCTACGATACCGGGAAACCGGTTTTTGAGTGCTTCAAAAACAGGGAGGGCCACTTCAGGATTCTTAAAAAAAGAACCGGCATTCCCGATCTTCTTCGGATCGGGCAGTTTGGAAGACCGGATATTGATCACCGCCTGTGCCACCGACCGGATATCGGGTTGAGTAACCCCCATCCTATCCAGTTCCTGTTCTAGGCTACCATAACTGGTATGCAGGATGGGCCGTTTCCGCAAACGGAAAGTAACATTGATTATCACAAACTGATCCTTATACTTTTTTTTGAACACACTGTCGCGGTAGCCAAATTCACAATCAAAATTGGTAAAAGTGCAGATCCGCTTTTCCCCAATATGAAAAGCTTCCAGGTCCAGGAATACATCACGCAACTCTACACCATATGCTCCTATATTCTGCATCGGTGATGCCCCAACATTACCCGGTATCAGAGAAAGGTTTTCCAAACCTGCCCAGTTGCGACCAATGCAATACTGCACAAACTGGTGCCAGTTCTCCCCCGCCCCGGCTTTCACATACACATGCTCGGCATCTTCATGTATTACCGCAATGCCTTTTATATTATTTTTTAAAACAAGGCCCTCCACATCTTTTGTAAAAAGTATATTGCTGCCACCCCCCAGGATAAGGGGTGAAGCAGGCCATTGTCTGCCCGGTGACAGGATCTCTTCGAGCTGATCGATATCATCAAATGCGGAGAAATATCTTGCCCTGACATCAATACCAAATGAATTTAACGGTTTTAATGAGATATTTTCCTGAATTTGCATATGCTCCAAATTACAGTATTTTTTATGAGTACAAAAATCGCCAGTATCGTGGGTGCAACAGGACTCATCGGCCACCAGCTTTTACTGGCGCTGCTGGAGGATGATGATTATGGGACCATCCGGGTGCTGATCCGCAGGCCCATCGATATCTCCCATCCCAGGCTGGAAAAAAAGATCGTCGATTTCAACGACGGTGATTCCCTCCTGGTGGCACTAACAGGCAGCCATACTGTTTTTTGTTGTATCGGTACCACCCAAAAAAAAGTGAAGGGTGATAAAACCGCTTACCGTACAATCGACTTTGATATTCCCGTGAAGCTGGCCCGCTTTTGCAAGATGCTGGGTTGTGAAAATTTTGTCCTGGTCTCTTCGGTTGGCGCGAATCCGCAAAGTGGTAATTTTTACCTCCGGTTGAAAGGCGAGGTGGAGGCAGCTGTCCGGGAAAGCGGCATCAGAACCATCCATATCATGCGCCCTTCCATGTTATTGGGCAGGCGCTCCGAATTCCGCATGGGGGAAAGGATCGGCCAGCTGGTCATGAGAACATTTTCGATCTTTATCCCCAGCCGTTACAAGCCCATCCCCGCCACCCGGGTAGCACAAGCCATGGTCAAAGCTTCCAAAAACGAAGCCAGCGGTTGTTTTATCTACCACTATGCCGACATGCAATAAATGATCATATGGCATCCACATCAGCGATCACTGTCACACTCCTATAAGTTTTTTCCTGGCGGAGGATGGCCACCTGTTCCAGGATATCTTTCTTGCATTGGGTGATGAGCCGGGTATCCCGGGGCAGTTTGAGCAGCATCTCCATCAGGTACTGGTTGCGGATACGTGCAATGACGGGTTCTGCCGGGCCCACGATATAATTCCCATAGCGGTTTTTCAATGCATCGGCAAAATGATAGGCCGCCATCTCGACAACGGGTTTCAGTTTATGCCGGAAGATGAGGTGGATGATCCTTGAAAAAGGAGGATAGGAAAACTGTTTCCTGTTTTTTATTTCCGCTGCATATAACCCCTTGTAATCATGTTGCTGCACCCATTGCAATACGGGATGCTGGGGTTGCAGGGTCTGGATCAATACTTTGCCACTGGCTTCTTTCCTGCCTGCCCGGCCACTAACCTGTTCCATCAATTGAAAAGCCCTTTCGTGTACCCTGAATTCGGCAAAATGCAGGAGACCGTCTGCATCCAGAATGCCGACGAGGTCGACATTGTCAAAGTCAAGTCCTTTGACCACCATCTGTGTGCCCACCAGGATATCAATGCGTCCCTGTTCAAACTGCTGGATCAATACATCATGGGCATTTTTGCCCCGTACGGTATCGATATCCATCCGGGCCACTTTGGCATCCGGAAAAGCTTCCTGTAACTGTTCCTCGATCTTTTCCGTGCCGAAATTCTTTTGGGCAAACTGCGTACTGCCACAGGCTGCACAGGTGTGAAGGGGCGGATAAGTGGTGCCGCAGTAATGACAAACCAGTTTATTGCTGAGTTTATGGAATGTGAGCGAAACATCACAATATTTACACTGGGGGATCCAGCCACAGACCGTACAAACCTGGTAAGGGGAATATCCCCGCCGGTTCTGGAAAAGGATCACCTGTTTGTTTTTGGCCAGTACGGCTGTAACGGCATCGGATAACTGCGACGATATCATCACCTTGGTGCGGTCTTTCTGGATGATTGTCCTGGTATCAATGATCTCGATGGGGGGTAACCGAAAATCACCGTAACGGTCTTTCAGCTCCACCAGTCCGTATTTGCCCTCCTGTGCATTGTAATAAGTTTCCAGCGCAGGTGTGGCACTGCCCAGTACCACTTTGGCATTGAACAAGGCCGCAAAATAGATGGCGGCATCCCGGCCATTATAGCGGGGGGCCGGATCCTGCTGTTTATAGGAAGTATCATGTTCCTCATCGCAGATAATAAGACCCAGGTCGGTAAAGGGAAGAAAAATACTGGAACGGGCTCCCAGGATGATCTTCAGTTCACCGGATTTTACCTTATTCCAGATCTCCACTCTTTCATTCTGCGTGAATTTAGAGTGATAGATACCGATATAGCCCCCAAAGTGTTTCTGCAACCGGCGGATGATCTGTGAAGTGAGGGCAATTTCGGGTAACATGTACAAGACCTGTTTGCCCTGTCTCACCATTTCTTCCATCAGGCGGATATAGATCTGTGTTTTGCCGCTGGAAGTGACCCCGTGCAGCAAACAGACCGGTTTTTTTTCCAATGCATCTTTTACGGCGGTAAACGCCTTCTGCTGAGCTACCGATAATGTAAAATCGATCTGGATATTCCTGGGCAGGTATTGGATACGGTCGATGACTCTTTTTTCAGTGCGGAGGATCCCCTTTTCCACCAATCCTTTCAACTGCGCATCAGAAGCCTGTGATTTTTTGAGCAGGGCGGATTTTGTGACCTCTCCCTCTGTTTTCAGGATATGAAGGTAACTGAGCAGCAGCTCCATCTGTTTGGGGGCACGGCTCCAGTTATTCAGGAGATCCGATAGTTTATCCTCGTCATGATAAACAGGATCGAGTAATACATAGGTTTCCTTCTTAGGGACATAGGTATTCTTTAAAGCTTCCCAAACAAAACAAAGTTTCTTCTGGATCAGGCGGTTGATCACCGGGTAAACATGTGAAGCGTCGAGCAATTGCTGCACCTCGGTGATCCTGAGTTCCTTTTTGATCAGCAGGGCTTCTGCCACCAGGTATTCGTCGTGATCAAGAGCTGAGAAATCATCGCCGTATTCTTCATTGAGGAGGATGATGGTTTCGCTGCTGAGTTTGAAGTGGGCCGGTAGGGCAGCAGCCATCACCTCCCCTTCGCTGCACATATAATAGGCGGCGATCCATTCCCATAACCGGAGCTGATGCGCAAAGACCACCGGTTCAGCATCGAGCAGGTTCAGGATATCCTTGGGTTCAAAAAAGGCAGGTTTCTCCTGGTGCAAACGCTTTATGATACCGGCATATTTCTTGTTCTTTCCCAGGTTCACCTCTACCCGCACCCCTTGCTGCACCTGATCCAACAGGGTTTCAGGTACCTGCCAGGTGTAATTTTTTGGTAAAGCTAATGGTATGATGATCTCTGCGTACATGTACCCGGTAATTGAAGAGTGCAATTTAAGAGAAAGGATTTTAAGTCCTGGCAAAGCGGCTCAGTGGCGGAGAAAAACAGAAAAAATACAAATCACAAGTTCCAAATATCAAATTCCAGGTTCCTTTTTACTTTTATTTCAAGTTCTTTCTCTGTGCCTCCGTGTCTCTGTAGTAAAAATAAACCACAGAGACACGGAGGCACAAAGACTTTTATATGAAAATTTCTTTATTTAACGGATCCAGGCCGCTTTGTATTCCCTGAGTTTGCTTTCCATGATGCGAAATACTTTTTCCTTTAACTGCTGCGTATCCTCAAGGGTCAACCCTTCTACCGAAACCTCATCAAGAAAAACAGAACGGCTGCGGCCCGGGTTCAGGGAAAAGAAGGAGCGGTAATGCATACGGCTATAGGCATCGAGGAAGAGCACGGGTTTGATCGGTGTCTGGGTTTCAATAGCCACCCGAAAGGCACCGTCGTAAAAATTTTTAAGCGGCGCCCCTGTCAAATTGAATGTGCCTTCGGGAAAGATAATAATGGAGATCCCTTTGGAGAGTACCGAAACCAGGTTACGGATGCTTTTTGCCCGGTGCCCGGCATCGCCCCGATCGACCTTGACCACGGCATAGGAATAGATATACCCAAATAGGGGTATCTTTTCCATTTCAATCTTTCCCAGGGCCCGTAGGGGCTGGCGCAGCGTTTTTACCAATACGGGCCCATCGAGGTAGGAAATATGGTTGATGGTGAAGATGTATTGTTTTTTCGGGTCATGCGGCACCTCGTAAATATTTTTATGATAAATGCCGATCAGGAAGAACCAGCAGTCGCCCCAGAACATACAGATGCGGTAGATCATATTCCCGCCCCGGATCCTGCCAAAGATAGAAGCCAGCAGCACAAACGGGAAGATCAGTAATAGCAAGAGCACAAAGACCAGCACGGCATAGGAGCCATAGATATATCGGAGTATTTTCAGGAACATATCAGCCATTTTATTCAGGATCACCCGGGCAATCGCATTTATAATCTGTATCGAGGTCTATCACGGTCACCACCGTTGTGGATTTATCGCATTGCGCAAAGATGACCCTTACCCGCTGTTCATCTGTGGTCCTGCCTTCCAGGGCATAACGGGGGCATCGGGGATTCTGGATATCGCTCTTTTTGTAATTGATTTTCCCTTCCTGCATGATTGCCTGTACTTCTGCCTGGGTGATATGGCGGCACTTCATCCGGCAGCGAGCATGGTTACTGTATTCGATGTAGGAGATCCGGCGGTCAAATCCCCGGTTACGGTTCACCGTTGAAGACGGGTCGGTTGTTTGGGTGGTCCTTTTCTTATTATCCGTAACCGGACCCTTATCACCCTGGCAGCGCCTAACCGCCAGCAGGAGCAGAAACAAAAGAATCAGTATGATATACGGCAGGAATTTCTTATTCATCGATCCTGAAATTTTTTACAATATAAAGGAATTCAATTTTCCAGTGCCGGAAGGGCCCTTCTACAAGAAAACAACCCAATCCCTGTTCTTTACTACCTTTGCCGACTTATGGCAGCAGCAAAGACCGTGGCCTTTCATACGCTGGGTTGCAAACTTAACTTTTCTGAAACCTCCACGCTTTCAAGAATGCTTGAAAACGAGGGTTTTGAGAAAAAAGAGTTTGACGACAAGGCCGATGTGTATGTGATCAATACCTGCAGTGTGACCGATAATGCAGATAAGGAATGCCGGCAGTTGGTTCGCCGTATCCTGCGAAAGACACCGGAAAGCCTGGTGGTAGTAACCGGTTGCTATGCTCAGTTAAAACCCAAAGAGATCGCCTCCATCCCCGGGGTGAACCTTGTGCTGGGTGCTGCCGAGAAATTCAATATAGCCCATCATATCCGCGAACTGGCACAGGGAGATTCCGGGAAGATCTGCAGTTGTGATGTGGAAGAGATCACCGGGTTTCATGCTTCTTTTTCCATCAACGACCGCACCAGGACATTCTTAAAAGTGCAGGACGGCTGTGATTATAATTGTTCATTCTGTACCATCCCCATGGCCCGGGGAAAGAGCCGCAGCGATTCCATTGCCAATGTAGTGGCCAATGCACAGCAACTCGCAGCCAATGGGGTAAAGGAAATCGTGCTGACAGGTGTCAACCTGGGTGATTTTGGCAAGGGACCAGACGGTGACCTGAAATATGAAGAAAATTTCTTTGACCTGGTGAAAGCATTGGATGCGGTTGAAGGTATACAGCGCTACCGTATTTCCTCGATTGAACCCAACCTGCTGACCAACGCGATCATAGAATTTGTGGCGAACAGCGACAAGTTTATGCCGCATTTCCATATCCCCCTGCAAAGCGGCAGTAATACCATCCTGGGAAAAATGCGCAGAAGGTATAAAAGAGAATTATATGCCGACCGGGTGGCCCTGATCAGGACCCTGATGCCCCATTGTGCTATCGGGGTGGATGTGATTGTCGGGTTCCCGGGCGAAACAGAAGAAGCATTCCAGGAGACCTTTGCATTCCTGCATGCACTTGATATCGCTTACCTGCATGTATTCACCTATTCAGAAAGGGACAATACCCTGGCAAAGACTTTTCAGGAAGTTGTGCCGATGCCTACACGGCATGAAAGGAATAAGGCGCTGCGTAATCTTTCCTATATGAAGATGCAGTATTTCACGGAGCAGCACCGGGGCGAAACCCGCAAGGTTTTGTTTGAACACCAGGACCGGAATGGCATGATGGAAGGATATACCGATAACTATATCAGGGTGACCACCCCTTACCGGCGGGAGTGGGTGAACCAGGTCATTGACTGGACCCTTTAGTGGGACGTACTGGATTCGAACCAGTGACCCCTACCCTGTCAAGGTAATGCTCTAAACCAACTGAGCTAACGTCCCGGGGCAGCAAATATAAACACTTTAGAATTTTCCGGAAGCATCAACTTTATTACCTTTAAGATGTATTAAGAGGAGATGAAAAAATACCAGGTTACCATACAGTTTGAAATGGATGATGAATTCATGAACCTGGTGCCCCCGCACCGGACCTATGTCAATTATCTTATCAACAAAGGCACCATCGACCAGTATGCCGTGAGCATGGAAACCCAGCGGGTATGGATCACCATGAATGCGGAAGACAAAATGGAGGTGGAGCAACTGCTTGAAAAATCTCCGCTGCGAAAATACTGGAACGCCGAAGTGGATGAGCTTTTTGTACTGGATGGCCAGCATTACCGGTTGCCGGCCGTTACCCCGAATTAAGTTCAAAAAAAAATTTCTTAAACAACATTGCTGAGTTCGAACCGCCGACCCTCCCGATTGTAATCGGGATGTATTAAAAAACCCCGGAAATATTGCGGTCAGTGCTTTGTTTAGGCATTCCAATTTGAAGACAAGCTGAATATATTAAAAGGCCTGCTTTCAAGAAGACCTGATCAATTCAATGAAGAATTACTCAACTCCTTAAAATTCATGTACTTGAACTAATATTTATAAGAGGATAATTGCTTTATCTTTTATATGGGCTTAAATACCATGTAATTATTTTTATAAAATTTTACAAAATTATTATAATATTTTTGGATATAAATCCTTTTATATTATATATTTTTGGTAATATAACCAAATATGATACCCAGGTCTCTCCAGAAAATCATCAAAAGCCGCTTGTTTAAAGGTAAGGCAGTACTAATATTTGGGGCTCGTCAGACAGGTAAATCTACTCTGACAGAGGCTATCCTGAAAGGACAAGAAAAAAGTTGGATGATTTTAAATGGAGATGATGCCGATGTACGGGAAATCCTTTCCAACACAACAGCTACAAAGTTAAAAGCAATTGTTGGAAAAAATGAGATTTTACTGATAGATGAAGCACAACGTATAGAGAATATTGGTCTGACTTTAAAACTAATAACTGACCAGATGCCCGGCATCCAGGTTATTGCAACGGGATCCTCCGCATTTGAATTATCCGGCAAAGTCAACGAACCCCTCACCGGCCGTAAATACGAATTCAAGTTATATCCTCTCAGTTTTCAGGAGATGGTTGATCAGGATGGATTATTGCCGGAAAAAAGGTTGATCGAACACAGAATGATCTACGGCTATTATCCTGAGATCGTAACCCATCCCGGGGAGGAGAAAGAGAGACTGAAACTGCTGGCAGGAAGTTATCTCTATAAAGACCTGCTCATGCTTGATCAGATTAAAAAACCCACCCTGCTTGAGAAATTACTCAAAGCCCTGGCCTTACAGGTAGGAAGTGAAATCCGTTTTAATGAAATCGGACAGACGATTGGTAGTGACCCCAAAACCGTAGAAAAATATATTGATCTGCTGGAAAAAGCCTTTGTTGTCTTTCAAATGCCCGCCTTTAGCAGAAATGTTCGCAATGAAATTAAAAAAGGAAAGAAAGTCTACTTTTTTGATTGCGGAATCAGAAATGCCATCATTAATAACTTCCAACCCTTAAGTAGCAGAACGGATGTCGGGGCCCTTTGGGAGAACTTTGTAATCGTTGAAAGAATGAAGCACCTGCACAACAGTGGAATTGATACAAAATTCTATTTTTGGCGAACTACTCAGCAACAGGAGATCGACCTGGTTGAGGAATCAGAAACCGGTCTTGCTGTTTATGAATTTAAATGGAAGAAAGCAAAAGCCAGGATTCCCCAAACCTTCACTGAAAACTATCCTGATGCAGGAACAAAAATCATTACGCTCGATACTATCGAAGATTTTATTACCGGAATTATCTCCAGCCCAGACCTTTAAATTTCACAGCGCCTGAATCTTTTGCTATAGCTGCTTTTCATTCCTGTACCATGAACCCTCAAGATTTCCTAAGCTATCAGCCGGTTTCCATTCACAGTCACTGAGGTCTTTTCTGTGGGAGTTGACGGGTTCGAACCGCCGACCCTCCCGATTGTAATCGGGATGTACTGAACAACAAAAAAATAAAACCCCAGTTTTCTCTGAGGTCTGTACTGTGGGAGTTGACGGGTTCGAACCGCCGACCCTCTGCTTGTAAGGCAGATGCTCTGAACCAGCTGAGCTAAACTCCCTTTTTTGGGAGGGCAAAGATAAGGGGAAAGCCATTTTGAACAAATAATTTACCTAAAATTTACAAAAACAGTGTTTTATACATCAATCTGATAATAACAAGGGGTTTTCTTTGGTTGGCAATAAACGATTTTTAACTTTGTGATGGAGATTTTATTCATGCCGAATCATAATACTAATACAAGCACGCAAACATTTGAACAAACAGAACTCCTGGCCGATGTAGAGGATCCCTGCAGCCTGATCGTTTGGAACGACGAAGTGAATACTTTTGAATGGGTGATCGAGACCCTGGTGGAAGTATGCGGCCATTCTTATGAACAGGCGGAACAATGTTCCTATATCATTCACTACCAGGGAAAATATGCCGTTCGCAAGGGCAGCTATGATGACCTGAAGCCCTATTGCGATGCGATCACGGAAAGGGGTATCAATGCCACGATCGAAGTGATGGCCTAGTATCCCGATTCTTTCTAGCTTTACACTTCATTCCAATTTTTTTTCTTTGTCACTATTTGTCTTAGACAATGAACTTGTATTTCCTCCTGTCGATCTTGCCGGACCGGAAGGCCTGCTTGCCTTGGGGGGCGACCTGCAGCCGGAAAGGATCTTACTGGCCTACCGGCAGGGCATTTTCCCCTGGTATGACCAGGAGCCCATTTTATGGTGGTGCCCCGATCCCCGGTTTGTACTGTTTCCCGGCGAATTGCGGGTGAGCAGGAGTATGCAGAAACTGTTTAGAAAAAAGGCCTTTGATTTCAGCATCAACGAGGATTTCAAAGCCGTGATCCGGCAATGTAAATCCGTACAAAGGGAAGGACAGGAAGGCCCCTGGATCACCGATGCCATGGAACAGGCTTATATCACCCTGCATGAAAAAGGTTTTGCCCATAGCGCCGAGGTCTGGCAGCAAGGGCAACTGGTGGGTGGCGTTTATGGTATCCGGCTGGGCAGGGTGTTTTTTGGTGAAAGCATGTTCAGCCTCGTGGACAATGCCAGCAAATATGCTTTTATCGCCTATGTACAGCAGATCCTCCGGGAAGGGGTGCAATTGGTCGACTGCCAGGTATATACCTCCCACCTCGAAAGCCTGGGGGCCCGGATGATCCCCCGGAAAGCATTTACCGGGTTGCTGGAACAACTAATTCCCCAACAAGAGGGACCGGCGTCTTCTTAATCCCCTTGGCGGGGCCGGGATCCGATAGTATTCCCTTCCTTTTTCCTGCAACATCGGCAGGGTCAGTTTATCGGCCGGTTGAACATTGATCTCCACCCCTTCAAACTGTTTTTTGTTTTCTGTTTCCTTATGCAGTACATACTTGGTATCAGCAGGCCCAATGATCAGCAGGGACAAAACATTTTCCAGACTGCCGATAATTTTTTTTACATAGTCGGCCAGTTGCTGGTGGAACTTGTTTTGCTCAAAAGTCTGACGATTCCGGGTACTGGTTGACAACCGGATCTTATTCGTGGTTTCGCCCGGGAACCGATGCCGGGTTTCGATATTGGAACGGATAATCAGATGACTGAACCTGTTGCGTTCATCAAATTTCCCGATGATAGCTTTTTTGTGGTCGGCCCAGATGATATAGCGGTTCTGCTTACTGTTGATTCCTGTCATGGTGATTCGTTTTATATGTCAGGGAAAGCTAAGCTATCCCTCATCCAATAAAAATGAGGAGGGTCAGCCATTCAGCCAACCCTCCTCATTCTGTGATCGATATCCTGTTAAAATCGCGTTTCGAGGTAATGCGGCAACATGGCCCGCCAGGTAGGCCAGTCATGGGTCCATTCTTCGCCCCAGATATCCAATTCATAATTGATCCCCTTATCGTATAATATTTTGGCGAAGCGGCCACTGCTAGAAGGATCTTCATAGGCCCCGCTGCCGCTGAGGATATGGATATTGTTGCTGCGCCGGATCTGTTCCAGTACCTGGTGATCGGTGAGGTTGGGCATGAAATGCATGGGGCTGTTGAAGTACACATCATCATCATAATGCCCCCTGGTATATTCCGTCAGTTCATAAACACCGCTCATGGCAATCACCCCATTGATCAGATCGGGGCGTTTGAGAAAGAGGTTCATGCTGTGCAGGGCGCCAAAAGATGCCCCACAGGTGATGATGGGTGTTTCATGGCTGGTACTGTTCCTGATAAAGGGCACCAGTTCATAATAGATATAATCATTCCACTGTTTATGCCGGATGATCTTATCGTAAGGATTCATTTGCTGGTTCATCCAGCTCTCGTTATTGATACTGTCCACCGAAAACACTTTTACCTTCCCGGCTTCAATATACGGCCGCAAAGTATCCATCATCTGGAATCTTTCGTATTCAAGGTAATCGGCAGCTGCCGTTGGTACCAGCAGGAGTGCAAAACCGTAATGACCATACACCGCCACCGGCATCTCCTTGTTCAGGGAAGGACTATACCATGATTGTAAACTTCTCTCCATAACTATCAACCTTTTATTGTATCAATTTATATAAAAATGCAGGATTGCCGAGATTTCACCAAAAAAAATGCCGCCCCGGCCAACGAAATTAAAAAAATCATTATCTGTTTTCATAAACCGGCGTACCTGCCAGATGCCGGTCAGTTAAAGACAGTATCCCCCTCCTGCAGGCCTCCACCGCCCTCCTCCATTGTAAATAAATTTGTAAAAATACTTGGTATTAATATCAAGTAATAATACTTTAGTATTTCAGTATATTTACTGTTTATAATAAATACCAGGATACCCCTTTTAGTGAAATGAAGGATTGAATTTTTTTAATCATTTCAAATCCAGTTGATTAAAAATATAATAAAATTTAATGGGTAAGAGTAAACTCGTAGAAATACGATGAGCTTGCAACCCTAAAGACAAAGAAATCTTCTGGAAAAAATGATAAAATCTAACTAAAAGCTTAACCCAAGAACTCAAAATGGATCAAAATCCCATCCGCATCATCCTGGTTGAAGATCACGAACTGGTGCGGCAGTCGCTCAGGCAATTATTCCGGGACCTGCAGCAGTTTGAAGTGATTGCCGATTGCGGTAATGGCCAGGATGCGGTCGACCTGGCACGCAGGCTGCGTCCTGATGTGATGCTGGTGGATGTGAACATGAGCCCCATGGATGGGTTTGAAACCACTCGTCATATCAACGAGGCCGACCCTGCCGTCCGGGTGATCGGCCTGTCGATGAACACGCAACCACAATATGCACAGAAGATGATCCAAAACGGTGCGATGGGATACCTGACCAAGAGCTCTCCTTTTCATGAGATCCTGACCGCTATCGAAACCGTGCATAGCGGTGAACAATATATCTGCGAAGAGATCAGGAAGAAAGAGGCATAGGCCCTCTTATCACTACTTCCACAGTCCCCTCATCAGCAATCCCTGTTTCTTTATCCCCCCTGAAACAAGTAAATTTGCGGCTCGTTATGGAACTGAGTAAAAATTTTGAGCCGAAAGCCATCGAAGAAAAATGGAATGCCCGCTGGAAAGAGCAGGACTATTTCAGCAGCCAGCCCGATGGGCGCCCCCCCTTTACCATTGTGATCCCGCCGCCCAATGTAACCGGGGTATTGCATATGGGCCATACCCTGAATGAAACCGTTCAGGATATCCTGGTACGCAAGGCCCGCATGAGCGGGTTCAATGCCTGCTGGGTACCAGGCAGCGACCATGCTTCGATCGCTACCGAGGCCAAAGTGGTGCAGATGCTGGAACAGGAGAAAGGCATCAAAAAAAGCAGCCTCAGCCGGGAAGCCTTTTTACAATTTGCTTTTGAGTGGAAGGATAAATATGGTGGCATCATCTATAACCAGATCGAAAGACTGGGTTGCAGCGTAGACTGGAAACGGGTGAACTTCACCATGGACGACCATTATTACAAAGCTGTTATCAAAGTTTTTATTGACCTCTATCAAAAAGGCCTGATCTACCGGGGCGCGAGGATGATCAACTGGGACCCTGCTGCCAAAACTGCGCTGAGTGACGAGGAAGTGGAGTATAAGGATATCACCGGCAAACTCTATTATGTAAAATATTTTGTGGCTGATGAGGCCGGTAAACCGACCCCCGATTTCATTGCCATTGCCACGCAGCGGCCCGAAACCATTATGGGCGATACAGCGGTCTGTGTAAACCCTACAGATGACCGTTATACTCATCTCCTCGGGCGGTCGGTGATCGTTCCGATGGTGAACAGGCTGGTACCGGTGATCGCCGACGACTATGTGGACAGGGAATTTGGTACCGGCGCCCTGAAGATCACACCGGCACATGATATCAACGATTATAACCTGGGGCTGAAACATCATCTGCCCATCATCGATACCCTGAATGATGACGGCACCCTGAGTGAGGCCGCAGAGGTCTTTGTGGGCATGGACCGTTTTGCCGCCCGCAAAGCCGCGATCGCCAGGCTGGAAGCAGAAGGGCTGCTGATCAAAGAAGAAGCCTATAGCACCCGGTTAGGGTATTCGCAAAGGACTAACGCCGTGGTAGAACCGAAAATATCCACGCAATGGTTTGTAAAGATGAAGGAACTGGCCGAACCGGCCCTGAAAGAAGTGACTGAGGGCCGGATCCGGATCCACCCCGGCGACAAATTCCTGGCCACCTATAAATACTGGCTGGAGAACGTAAAGGACTGGTGCATCAGCCGCCAGCTTTGGTGGGGACAACAGATACCGGCCTGGTATGCCCCCGATGGCAGCTTTGCCGTGGCGGCCACCAAAGAAGAAGCCTTTAGCATACTGGCCGAAAAGAATCATGACCTCCGCATCGATGACCTCCGGCAGGATGAGGATGTGATGGACACCTGGTTCTCATCCTGGTTATGGCCGATCGAAGTGTTTAACGGCATCACCCAACCGGGTAATAAGGAAATCAATTACTATTACCCCACTTCGGTACTCGTAACGGGACAGGATATCATCTTTTTCTGGGTGGCGCGCATGATCATGGCCGGTATGGAATTCCGGCAGGAAAAACCATTCCATGATGTTTACTTCACCGGGATGGTGCGCGACAAACAGGGCCGCAAAATGAGCAAGAGCCTGGGCAATTCGCCCGACCTGCTGGAACTGATCGATAAATATGGGGCAGATGCCGTTCGCTTCGGGATCATGATCTCCTCCCCTGCCGGCAATGACCTGTTGTTTGATGAGGCTTCGCTGGAACAGGGGCGTAATTTCAATAACAAGATCTGGAATGCACTCAAACTGGTGAAACTTTGGGAGGGCCGCCAATCGGTGATGCCCCCTGCCGAACATTTTGCGGTCAACTGGTTTGCCAACCGCCTCCACCAGGTGCGGACGGAAGTGGAGGCTCTGATGAAGGACTTCAGGCTCAGTGAAGCGCTGAAGCAGATCTACTCCCTTGTATGGGATGATTTCTGCAGCTGGTACCTTGAATGGGTGAAACCGGGTTTTGAACAACCAATTGATGCAGCGGTCCTTGAAAAGACCGTGGGATTTTTTGAGGAACTGGTGCAATTGCTGCATCCCTATATGCCCTTCGTAACGGAAGAAGTTTATCATTTGCTGAAGGAACAAAACGATGACCTTTGTGTGAAACAGTTCTCGCATATCCCCGAACCTGAGCTTCCTGTATTGCAGCAGGGTGTCCTGCTGAAAGAACTGATCACCGCGGTGCGGGATGCAAGGGTGAAACAGCAACTGAAACCAAAGGATAGTATCCAACTGCAGATCCAGACGGAAAACACAACAGTTTACCAGGCTATCCGTGCGATCCTGGCCCGGCAGGTCAATGCCGAGCATATTGCTTTTGTACAGGACCCTGTAAATGGCGCCATCACGGTACTGGTTCAGAAAGACAAGCTTTATATCCTTTCCGAACAAGCGGGCGACCCTGCGGCACAAAAAGAACAACTGCTAAAAGACCTGGACTACCTGAAGGGCTTCCTGGTATCGGTGGAGAAGAAACTGGGGAATGAGCGCTTTGTTCAGAATGCCAAACCCGAAGTGGTGGCACTCGAAAGGGCCAAAAAAGCCGATGCCGAAGAAAAGATCCGCGCGATCGAAGAAAGCCTCGCCGGGCTGTGAAGCTGAACGGCAGAAAAAAAAGTAAAACCACGGAGACACGGAGGCACAAAGATTTTATTTGAGTTTTCCTTTCATTCTCTGTGTCTCTGTGCCTCTGTGGTGAAAAATCCTCGACGATTAAGCCTTTATAGATATGATTTTGATCTTTCCCACTATTTATTTTCAGTTTTTAATGTCGGAAAAAAGTAAACCCACAGAGACACGGAGGCACAAAGGCTTTATAGAAATTCTTCCTTCTTTCTCTGTGTTGCTGTGTCGCTGAGGTGAAAAAAATCAATTAGCTTTATTTACCATTAATTCCTTAATTATGAATATTGAACAACTGAATTATTTCAGTAAAGAAATTATTGATGCCTGCTTCAAAGTACATAAAGAATTAGGGCCAGGTTTACTGGAAAGTGTATATGATATATGCCTGGCAAAAGAATTATCCTTAAAAGCAATGAATTATCAACGGCAGGTAATGTTACCAGTTGTATATAAAGGGGAGGAATTATCCCTGGACTTCAGGATTGATTTTATCATTGAAAACGAAATCATAGTCGAGCTGAAAGCAATGGAATGTATTTTACCGGTACATGAAGCACAACTACTAACTTATCTTAAACTTTCTCAAAAAAGACTTGGGTTATTGATCAACTTTAATGTCCCATTATTAAAGAATGGTATTAAAAGAATGATCCTATAGTCATAAACTGCAAAATAAATAAAACCACAGAGACACGGAGGCACAAAGACTTTATTGGAGTTTCCCTTTCTTTCTCTGTGTCTCTGTGCCTCTGTGGTGAAAAAACCTTCGAATTCTAAGCTTTTTGAAATAATATTTTGAGCTTTCCCTCATTTTATTTTCAGTTTTTAAAATCGAAAAAAAAGAAAAACCACAGAGACACGGAGGCACAAAGACTTTATTTGGGGTTTTCCTTCTTTCTCTGTGTCTCTGTGACTCTGTGGTGAAAAAAAACAAAGCTTATTATCCAGCATTATTTTTTGAATTCCCAGCAATGAGAACTTGTAATTTGGGATTTGTTTTTTGCTATTTTGGCATTAACTCATCTGGGAATAATGCTGACAGGAAGCACGAATTCGAAGAAATTATCACCAGCCCTCCGCACACCCCGCAGGTCGTCATCATAGAGGTGTGATATCCTGAACCCGAAGGTCAGCTCGTATTGGTTCCACCATTTGGTATCGATATAAAATTCCGCCCCCGCACTCCGGAAATCGGCCGATAGCTGTTTGTTATCCGTGAACACTCGTTGCCGGTCATAAAATACGTTTGCCCTTACCCGTTGTATGTACAGGATATTCCCCACCCCCCAGTCGGGGATCAGCAGCGGGAAATGGTAATTGACCGAGAACTTCCACATCCTCGAAAAATAATAATCGGTGTAGCCCCTGGCCCCGGCGAAGCGGTTGCTGAACAGGGCCCGCAGGGTATCCCTTTCCTGGAAAGCCCCGTTGAGGATCAGATTATGCGTGCGTAACGCCCCCGGCAGGTATAAAGCCCCGTTCGCCACGAACTGGAAACCCCTGAATTGTGAGATCGCATACCGGTGGTTCAGGTTGAGGGTATTCGCAAATCGCGGGTAAATATGCTGTCTTGCCGAAGGCAGCTGCTGGCTCCAGCTAATAAAATGATGCAGGTAGGTGAAGCTGTTGGTGGTAAAGGATTGTTTGTTAGGCCCCGTGTTCATCTCATTGCGGAGGAAATAATTGGTACCGAAGCTGAGGAACTTATAAGTGCGTCCGCTGGTCAGGTTGAGGGGCACACTCAGCCCAATCCTTGAATCCAGCTGGTTCCAGCTGCGAAGCTGATTATTGACGGAATCCTGCCGCTGAAAGGTGAGCTGCGTACCCAGGGTGATATAAGGAAAGAGGCCCCCAAACACTTCACTGATGCCTACGGCGCTGGTCTTTTCATTCTGGTTGTACAGGTAATAGATCTCCGACTGTAAGGTATTCAGTACATTCTCCCCATAGAGTGAAAAAGTGAATTGCGGATCTTCATAATAGGGCCGCCAGCTATGGAAATTAAAAAGCCCCCTGGTGGCCGGGTAGCGGCGGGAAGCAAAGCGCTGTTGCGGCACCGTTTGCAGGAAATTGTAAAGCCCGTCCCGCTGCCCCGCTACGGGAAAATGCTGTTCTGACCCCTGTAATTGAAGCGGGTCCACTTCCTGGAATGTATTGTTGCCGGTTGCCCTTTTCACCAGCTGGTACCCTTCGGCCGTGAACCTCGAATACAGGACTGAGTCCTTCCAGTGGTTCACAAAATAGTTACCCTGGATATCACTGGCAATATGGAATATCTTTTTATCGGCCAGGGAAACCGCATAGAGTTCATCGTTACCATTATAGGCCGCGGTAAAGTACACGCTGCCCGCATCCACCTGCGGGTATCCCAGTACGTTATAGGTCTTTGGGGTGAGCCAGTCCATCTCTCCGCTGCTAATATCCATTGTTGCCAGCGCCATCCTGCCATCCGGGAGGCGCACGGCCGATACGATCTGTTGCGCGTCGATGAATTTAGGGTCGGTAAAGACATAATTGCCCGTATTAGGCAGTTCTTTTAGCAGGCTGCCATTCGCTGCATCCAGGATATGGATTGCGTTTTTACCTTTTTCGTCCATCAGTACCGCCACCAGTTGATCCCCGGCGGGGGAAATATCCGGTGTAAAATATTTTGACTTTTTTGTGAGTGTTTTCTGTTGCCCGGTTTGAATATCATACCATTTCAGTACGCTGTAGTCGCGCCAGGCCCAGCGGGCATCGGGGCGGTAGGCCGCATAGACGATCCTGCCATTGCGGTAGCTGAACTGGTGGTCGAGGGCAATATCCCTGATGCGTAAGCGCTTTTGTTTCCCTTTATGCAACAGGTAGAAAGCCGGCAGCTGCCGGTAGGAAGCCCGCAGGAAAACCAGCGAATCCTCACCCGCATGGTAGGGAAAATAATCATTGGTCACGTAGCGGGTATGGGTGCTGAACAGATTTTGGTAACCAGCTGCATCGCCCCGGTTGGGCTTTAGTTGCGACGCTCCGTTCAGGGTCCTGTTCACCGGTGGAGCGATAAGGCCAGTCCCTTTTCCGGCCGGGGTTTGCCGGTAGCTGTCGAGGGCGGCCTTTGTAAAATCCTTATAAGCCAAACCGGTGTATCGCCTGATCGCTTTCTGCATCGGGTAGAAAAGCCCTTTGAAGGCGCTGGCATCATGGGTCACTTTTTGCCAGAAGCCGTTGCCATATTTTGTATAGCCATAATTCACCAGCAGGTAGCCGAGGGCATAATGGTCGGGCACATAATCTTTTAATGAGCCATTGCGGCGTTTCATCCAGCTATAGTGTTTACCAGCCTGCCAGAGTGCAGGGTACTGGTTCAGGAAGCGCGGCAGGCGGCCCCTGCCCTGGTGGCTGAACCGGGTTTCGTTGTACACGGCATCGCCCTCGTAAAACCAGTCCGGCACTGCTGCCCCGGTAGCCACGAGCAGACCCTCTTCGCCGAAAAGATAATAGAGCAGTTTGCTGCCCCCATTACGAAAATTATTGAACTGCTGAACGTGCCGGTATTCGTGGGTGGCAAGGGCATCGCCCCAGTTGATGCTGCCGAGGTCAAAATTATCCAGGGTGGGCGTCATATAGAATTCGCTGCGAAAAGGGCCCAGGCTTACATACCCATTAGCCTGAGTCGTTTGGTTTTGCAGTACGATATCTATTTTTTTAAGTTGTTGCCCGAGGGAGGCCGTGGTATCGCGTGCCATGGCATGGATTAAGGCTACCGCTCTTTGTGCCTGTTGCTCCATGCCCGGCTGAAAGATCATCCTCACCGTATCTGTATTGATTTGTTTCCACCGGACAGAGGGGGGGGGTCCGCCAAATTCCTGTGCATTCAACGAAAAGGAAAAAAGAAAAAGCAGGAAAGGAAGCGGGAAAAAGATCAGCGGAATTTTATTCATACGGGCTGGCATTAGAAAATATATTGATAAAAATTGGTATAGGTAAGCAAGATCCTTGATTAAAGTTGGGCCAATAGGGAACCAAAAATAGCTCGCTAAGTGTTTTTCCTTACTGACCGGTATTAAAAAGTAAGTTACACAAAATGTAAGGAGAAAAAAGGGACTGATTTTTTTAAAAAATTTAATAAAGTCCCGTTCAAAAATTGACAGGATAATCTTACATTTAACAAAGCAACCTTATCCAATTTCCCCTGAATATAACCAAGCCTGACGGGTAGTGATTTTTAATCAGTTACAGAAAATGCCTGTGACTGAGGTGCACGAAGTGCGAATGCCCATCAAGCTGATCTTATGAAGAAAAATGTCATTTTTGAACCCTTATTCCACCGTGGGCAATACCAGATCGCCCTGCGGATTGCAAAAGATCAGATTATCCATAACAAGGTTCGGAAGCTGGAAGGCAGAAAGTGGTCAATCACACATCGGTGCTGGTACCTTCCCATGGAAGAGGGAGTTTGTAAAAAAGCCATTGCAGCGCTTTCGCCCTTTACCCAAATCGATACCAGCGCATTAAAACAATTCCTGGATATCAGAAAGCAGCCGGATAGCCCCTCCTTACCTTTAACATCAACTGTAACAATACCTGCAGCCATCCCAACAGTAGTAAAGAAGATGAAGCCCGGGGGGTCGAAAGGCGGGGTTCATGCGGTCAATGCGCATGTGATTCCGGCGTTGAAGCAGCAGTTACAATTAAAATCCTATAGTGTTTCCACCATTCGGACCTATATCAATGAGATGTTACAACTCGTGCAGGTCTTAGGAGATACAGCAGCAGACGGTTTAACGCCCCAGCAGATGAAGCGGTACCTGGTGTATTGTCATGAAAAGCTGGGTTTAAAAGAGAACACCCTGCATAGCCGGATGAATGCCATGAAGTTTTATTATGAGCAGGTGCTGGGAAAAGAAAAGTTTTTTTGGGAGATCCCTAGGCCCAAGAAGCATTTAATTCTCCCCAAAGTTTTAAGTGAGCATGAATTAGAGGGATTGTTTACCGCCTTAGAAAATAAGAAGCACAAAGCCATGCTTTTTACGGCATATAGTGCTGGGTTAAGGGTAAGTGAAGTCGCTGCATTAAAGCTTAAACATATCGATAGCGACCGGATGCAGATCTTTATTGAAAAAGCTAAGGGTAAAAAGGACCGGTATGTTTCATTAAGTCCTGTGTTGCTGGATATTCTCAGGGCATATATTACATTATACCATCCGCATCCGAAAGTTTATTTATTTGAATCGGAGCAAACAGGTACTGCTTATCCGGAGCGTACCATTCAAAGAATATTCCAGATGGCAAAGAGCAGGGCAGGCATAAGAAAGGATGTAGGGATCCATTCCCTGCGGCATAGTTTTGCCACCCATTTGTTAGAAAAAGGTACAGACATCAGGTATATTAAAGACATATTAGGACATTTTAATATAAAAACTACAGAACGGTATTTGCATGTAAGCAAGAGGGCCCTGGTCAATATTATTAGCCCGTTGGATGATTTATGGAAGAAAGGGAAGATAGCCTGGTAAATTGACAATTTATTTGGCGAAGTATAAATTTGAAAAAACGGATTGGTACAATAACAATACAAAAAGCGAATACTAAATCTTTGATTATCAATATCCGAATTTTTTAAACAACAGCAGCTTATATCATAAATATAAGCGTTGAACCAACATCGCCTATTCAGGCGATGAGTTTTTTTAGATTCTTCTATCTTGTAGTTATTTTTTAATCTTTAAAACTTTAAGATCATGGAAAAAAAACATTAAGTCCTCAGGCTATTGCTGCATTGGAAAAAACCAG
>WGMO01000030.1 GCA_016125075.1 Terrimonas sp. | reverse complement strand
GGGCTTGGCCATACAAAAAATTTATACAGCAAAATTCAAAAACTGATAAACATTTTGCAACCGCTTTTTATACAGTTCAATTGTGAATAAACCAACCCTGAAAACTGAAAGAGGCTGCCCCTTTTTGGACAGCCTCTTTTTGGTTGTGCCTAATCAAGGTGCAATAGCTTTTCTTTAGGATATTTTACATCATATCCAATATTGAGTTTCGTTTCTTTTTTTGAGGGGAGGTTCAGGTCCCAGGTTACAATCTGGGTATCATTATCCAGTTTGGCGCCTTCATACTTCTTTTCTTTGATTTCTATTTCCTTTTCGGTGGAAACCGGTAGCTGGTCCTCCACGATGATATGGATATCCTGCTGTTTATTATTCCGCACCGTGATTTCGTATTGACGACTTTCTGTTTTATTACTCCCAATCAATTTCCTGGAGCTGTATTCTTTCATCAGTTTTCTTCGGATCACGACTCCCTTGTCCTTACCAAGTGAAAGTTTTAAGGTGTCACCGGCATTATTGACATCAAGAAAGGATTGCCCGAGGAATGTATTCTCAAAAAACAGGTTTGCTTCACCCGGTTCCAGATTCAACTCCTGCCAGTCAACGATCTTGGCGGTTAAATAAACGTCGGGTTCAAGTTTGGGAGCAGCATAATATTCAAACAGGGCATCGATCTCATAGGCATCAATATCGGCTGTATAGGTCTTACCGTCGTCGGGAACGGAATAAGGATCCTTGATCTCATAAATGACCGCTGTGGGCTGGTAACTGGTAATGGTTTCGATGGAGGATTTATCCTTTTTTCTCCTGAAGGAATTATTGTTATAGGAATATTCGTCTGAATTGGAGCTGCCATAGCCCACCACGACCACCTCCTCCAGGGTGGCTGATTTTTGCAAATTGACATTCACCGTGGAACCCGAACTGGCCACTAACTCCCGGCTTTCATATCCCACGGCACTTACCACCAGGATATTGGAAGGAGCCGTGGCATTGATCCGGAAATTGCCCTGCCCGTCCGAAGCTACCCCGGTATTGGTTCCTTTGATCAAAATCGATGCATAGGGAACCGGTTTTCCGCTTTCGTCGGAAATTCTTCCCGACAAAAACCTGTAATCAGGATAGTATGGGTTTTCGTTAACAGTTGAGATGGCCGGAACACTGTTGAACCGGAGGTGCCAGGGGGACAGCAGGGGTTTATCTCCTTTTTCATTCGGATTGCCATTGGATAGCCACATTTTGATGTCTTTCCAATCCTCCCCTGAATGCTGGTAGATATTGGCCTTATATTGCAGCTGGATGGGACTGCTGATATCTTTTACCCTGATATTGTAGGTGGGATACCATCCTGCTTTTTGAACAAGGTAACTGATCAGGATCGTAGCCACACCGGTAACCTTACAATCCACCGAAACGATGATTTCACTGGTCGAAAGATCGGTCTGCTGATTGAGTTCGGCCAGTTGCCTGTTTATCTTATTGAGTTCTGTTTCATTAGCGATGACCCGTTTATTGATTTCCTGTTTTTTCTGGTAGATCTCTGTTAAACGGCTTCTTTGAAAGTCAAGGGATTCTTTCAGGTCGACGGCTTTAATACCATCGTTGCCACCTATTTGCTGGTTTTTAGCCAGCATGGATTCTTCCTGGATGAAGACGGCCAGGTTATTCTTTTCATTGATCAGGTTACCCGAGATCATTTCCTTTTTCGCTTCAAGGTTTTTGATCTCATCCAGTTTTTGTTTCTCTTTCATGAAGTTCTGCTGGTGCAAAACGGAAAGCACGATAAGGCTGCCATTGGCAGTAACCTGTATGCTTTGTTTATCGATTTGCGGGGAAATATTGCCAAAAACCAGTTGTTGTTTGCCTGCATTGACCACCCCTTTATAACTACGTTCTACCTGTGCGCCGGATAGGAATACGGTCACTTTTTCAATTTTTGAAGTCAGGTTTTCCTTTACCTGGGCATGGATAAGGGTGCAAACCGAAAAAAAGAAGGGGGTTAATATTTTTCTCATATGTTCCGTTTTTTAAACGGATGCAGCGAAAAATATTATTACATACATCGTGATGTGTTTTTTCCCATGCAGCGTTCAGGAATAGGAAAGTTTTCCGGGTGCCGGAGTCCCCTATAAGCCAATATCACGGAAAAGTTTCCAGGTGCCTTCCTCTTTCTTCCAAACTACGATATATTTTCCTTCGCTGGTAACCTGTAAACTGTCATTCCTGGTTACGGCCATTCCAGTTTCAATAAGATATTGTTCATCACCAAAAAGGTCGGTGGTCGTAAACAGGATGGTGCTATTATTTTTCCGGCTGCTCCTGATCCATCCGCCAAGGGCTGAAAGAATTCCTTCCCCTACAATGGGTTCTTTTTTCCCGGATACCATGGCGGCTCCTTTGGCATACATAGCTGCCAGCCCTACCGAATCACCGGATTTCAACTTTTCGCTGAACAGGCTGTCAAGGCTTTTAATCTCATTGCCCGCCTTGCGGAGATCAAAAACCCTTGTCTTTTCCGCTGTTTCCCGGGTTCCCCCGTTTTCCTGTTGACAGGCACAGAGTGAGAGCAGGGCAATAAAAATAAAAATGAAAGTAATCCTGTTTTTCATGTTCTGATGTTTAAAGGTAGATGCCGATGACCAGGGCAATCATACTGATGATGGTGATCATGATCAAAAGCGGCGTGATGAATTTGAACCAGGTTTTTAAACTGATATTGACCATGGCCAGGGAGGGAAGGATCAAACCGGTGGGGGCGATGAACGACATGATGCACATGCCATACATATAGGAATTGACGATTTCCCTGCCGGGGATATTTACAATGATGGCTAATCCCCCAATGATCGGCATGGTTAACACGGCCATCCCTGAACTGGATTGTATAAAAAGCGAGAACACCAGGTAGAAAAATAATAAGAGCAGGATAAAGAGGGCAGGGGGCATGCCCTGTACCATATTGGCCGTGTAATACAGAATAGAATCGCTTACATGGCCTTCATTCAGGATGATCGTAACACCCCGGGCCACCCCCACGATAAATGCAACCGTCAGCAGGCTCTCGGCACCTTTGATGAATTCACGGATAAATATTTTTTCCGGGATCCGGGTGATGACAGCCACGAGGATGGCCGAGGCCAGGAAAAGGGCAGACATCTCCAGCGTCCACCATTTCAGGAATACGACTCCGGCGATCATGCCTAAAAATGTCAGGAGGTAGATGTGCAGGAGCAGTTTGGTTTTCCAGCTGAGCACCGGGGCCTTTTCCGGGTGTTCTACCGTAATATCATAAGGATGCGTCACCACACCATCCAGTTGTAATACCAATGAAGCACCGGGATCTTTCCTGATTTTTTTTGCATATTTTAAGATGTACCAGATCAGCAGGGCCGTCATGATCACCCATAATAAAAGCCTTTGTTCCAGGCCATCCATCCAGTTGATCCCTGCGGCATTGGATGCAATGATGGTGGAGAACGGGTTTGAAAATGCCGGCAGGGCCCCGATGGAAGTACCCCCGAAAATGATGGCAAGGGGTATCAGCAGGTCATAGCCGGCCGCCAGGAACAGGGGCACCAGGATGGGATAAAATACCAATGCCTCTTCGGCCATGCCATAGGATCCGGCAAAAAAGGAAAAGACCGTGGTCAGGATGATGATGAGCCAGGATTCACGTCCTTTCATGGTATAGGAGAGCCAGGTGATCCCTTTCATCATAGCCCCTGTTTCATTGAATACAAACATGAATCCCCCGATGATCAGGATAAAGAGGATTATATCGATACTGTCATAGATACCCTTGATGGGCGCCTGTAATATATTGATCAGGCCCTGCGGGTTCCTGTCCTGGGATACGAATGTGCCAGGCACCGAGATCGGTTTTCGGATATCCCCCTCCGTGAATTTTTTGATATCGATATGAATGGCCAGGCTGTCGAGTGTTTTTTGGGTCAGAGGAAGGCTGGTCTCACCGTGCTCGCTCACCATATTGAAGCTTTGACCGTTAACCGATAATTTACTGTATTGCCCTGCCGGTAATAGCCAGGTACCGATCGCAGCCAGGATGATCACCACCATCAAAATACTAATGGGGGTAGGGAAGGTTCTTTTCTTTGCCATAAATGAATGAATACCGGTAAGCCTTATTCGTGTTTTGCGATGAACTGACCCTCTAATATATCGTTATTATTTAAAAACAGGAGGATTGGATGCAGGAACATGTGCTGTAGCTGTTCTTTATATACCAGGTATTCAGTATAGTATATGATTGTAAGGATACATCACTTTGAATGGGAATCCTGCTGTTGCAATTGTTTTTTAATCCTTCCGGTAATATTAGTATATTCATATCCAACCAACTGCCAGACTGCATCATGGATAAGAATTTCTTTTTCCAGCTTGCCCTTACGTTATTCCTGTTCACAGCAGTTGGGTATAAAAAACAGGGGATTACAATTCCCGAACTTCAACGATCCTATCTTTCCTGCGGCCCCGGTATCCTCGCAGATGGGGCGGCCTTCAAAAGGATCAAACATCCCCGGCTGGTATACCCCGGTGATGTTTCCGCTCTTCCGAAAGTGCTTCCCAACGACAACAGGACGCCTGCCGGGAAAATAAAGAACCAGGTGCTGGAACTGGAATTGGAAGTCCTGTGGGGTGATTTCTTTCCCGAAACCAACGACCGTCCGGGTTTGAGGCTGGTAGCAATTGCAGAAAAAGGGAAAGCGCCTTCCATTCCGGGCCCGTTGATCCGGGTGGAAGAAGGACAATCCATTCATGCATCTATCCATAATACCTTAAAAGATTCTTCCATCACGGTTTTTGGTTTTCAGACAAGACCGGCTACAGTTACCGACAGTTTATGGATTCCACCGGGTGCAACCCGTGATGTGATTTTTAAAGCTGGTGAACCGGGCACCTACCTCTACTGGATTCAACTGGGAAAAGGCATTGATCCGGATGACGGAGAGGAAGAACAGTTAGGAGCTGCTTTTATCATTGACCCCAGGGGAGGTTCCCCGGCAGACAGGGTCCTGGTGATGAATATCTTCAGTACACCCATCGATACCGCCTTATTCGCGAACGGATATCTTGAATCATTGACCATTAATGGCCGTTCATGGCCTTTTACGGAGCGTATGCGTCCGCAGGTAGGCGATACCGTCAGGTGGCGCGTCATCAACAGTTCTAACCGAAACCACCCCATGCACCTGCATGGTTTCTATTATGATGTTTTATCATTAGGTAATATGCTGACTGACCATCCCTTTCCTGCCGGCATGCGGCCCGCGGTGGTTACAGAGACCATGCGGGGCCAAACCACTATGAATATGCAATGGGTGGCGAAGCGGCCCGGTAAATGGTTGTTTCATTGCCATCTTTCTTTTCATGTGAGCAGTGAACTGCGATTGCCGGGTGCTCGCGACTTTGACCAGCCGGGTCATGAAGAACATATGGCAGGCCTGGTTACGGGTATTGAAATACAACAAGGATCGAGCGACCTGCTGTCAAAAGGTAATGCCCGGAAAATAGACCTGTATGCCAACCAATATGCACCCGGTAAAGGAGGGAAATATGGCTTTTCTTTCCTGGATGGACAGATTCCGACCGAAAACCAGTTTTCGGCCCCGGGGCCTTTGTTGATATTGAAGCAGTACCAGCCCACTTTTATTGATGTATTCAATCACCTAACGGTACCGACCAGTGTACACTGGCACGGACTGGAAATTGAAAGCTGGTCCGATGGCGTCCCCGGATGGAGTTCCTCCGATGGCAGGACCTCACCTGCCATTCAACCCGGCGAAGATTTCACCTACCGGCTTTCACCCATGCGGCCCGGCTCCTTTATCTATCACAGTCATCTCGATGATGTACACCAGCTGACAAGTGGCCTTTATGGTCCCATGATCGTGATTGGTGAACACGAGACCTATGATCCAAAAACCGATCATTTTTATATCAGCAGCTGGAAAAATACGGATCCCCTGACGATTGATGAGTTGGAAATGAATGGCGGCCGCTATCTCCCGGAGACGCATATCCGAAAAGGAGAATCGCACCGTCTCCGGCTCATGAATATCGGCCCCGCCGGTATGATGTATATCCGCATCCTGAAAGATGGTGCCCCCGTTCCGTTTACATTTATCGCGAAAGACGGTGCTGATCTCCCCCCTGCCCAGCAGGAGATCATGTTAAAAAGCCCTTCATATGGTGTGGGGGAAACAGCTGACTTCCGCTTCACGCCGCAGTTACCGGGAACGTATACCCTGGAAATCATTACAAATGTTGTCAAGGATCATTGGGTACAGACCTGGGTGGTGCGATCCTGAAAACTGGGCACACCCATTTTATTTTTTCTTCCCCAATAAAAAGAGAACAGGGATCGACAGTCTTTTGTTCCAAGCATTTTCGCTGTGGTCGGCTCCGATAAATTTTTGGGTCATCCAGTTTTTTTTCGAAAACCCTTTTGATTGCATGAGGGCATCAACCGCTTGCTGGTAAAGTTCATATAAACTATCCAGGGTTTGGGTGCCATAATCAAAATAGATTTTATGATGGGCAGGATCAGGTAATTTTTTTTCCAGGTATTGCAGGAAGGCCCCGGGTACAGGGTTGTCCTTCGTGGTGAAGATCCCGGTCCAGTGGGTGGATAAACAGGCCGCGCCCCCAAACACCCCGGGGTATTCACAAATGGCATATAAAGATATCAGTCCCCCCATGCTCGATCCGGCAACAAATGTGTGCTCAGGGTCCGGGTAGGTGGAAAAATGACTGTCGATATAGGGTTTGAGTTCATCCACCATGAATTGCAGGTAACGGTCGGACTGAATGCTGTCGGCAAATAGGGAGGTGTTTTCGTTTCTCCGGATATTATACAGCGCATTTTGTTGTTCAGTTGTAAGCAAAAGAAAAGGTTGCTGGGGGAAATATTCCGCATGTCTCCTTGCTTCCCCGTTCCAGATCCCCACCACGATACAGTTGCTGATCTTTTTGGCGGCCAGCAGGCGCCCCATGGTTTCATCCACGCCCCATTCCTGGTGGTTCCACAAAATGGTGGAGTCGAAAAGCCCCCTCCCATCCTGCATATAGAGTACCGCATATTTTTTGGAAGGATCATAATCATCCGGCAGCCATACATCAACATTGCGGGCAGGCAGATACCGGGAAGGGAAATTTTCAAGATGTTGGATGGACCCGCTCGAAACTTTTGGAATTTGCGCTTTGGATTTCGTAGCGCAAGCAGTCAGGAGAAGAACGACGAATGTTTTTTTTAATTCTTTCAAAAACATGATTCGCTGAATTTGTTTAAGGATTACTGTTTGGATCTAGTGAGATAATGGATTGTTAAGGTATAAAAATAATTTAAAGTACATACAATAACGGCAGGATCTGACAATACATTGGGACAGGCGGATGTTCTATATGCTGCGGGTCCTATTCTTCATGAACTGGCAGGATTCATGCAATAAATCCCTGACAATTTCTAATCAATGACCCTGAAGAACTCCCGGTCAAAGATGGAGAAATAGGTTTTTGAATCAAAATCTTCATAATAGGGGATGAACTTCCTCAGGTTTTTTCTAACACTTTCGGGATATCCCCGCAGGTAGGCCATTTTAGCAGCAGCATAAGGACTGATATTGATCTGTACAGTGGGATCGGGCATCCCTTCGATCTGGTATAGATTTTTGGCGATTTGGGTAGGATTGGGGTAATTATATTTTTTCATCCTGTTATATAACCAGGTATCCACGATTTCCCTTTCCATGTGGTTGGTAAAAACGGATTGATAAATTTTTTGCGGATGGATCTTTTGTTCCCTGAACAGGTCCAATACCAGCTGGCTGATAAAAATATGCTCCGGGTGGCCATACCCGCCCATTTCATTGTCAAGGGTCAGGATCACGGCAGGCTGAAAACGATTGACCTTGTCCAGCAGGGCATGGGTGATCTTCTCCCGTAAGAATTCTTTTTCCATCTGTTCCCGGGTGATCGGTACATAGGGATATTGCATGGTGTCGAGCCCTAACCTGTAAAGGCCGTCTTCAACGATGAGCTCGTTTCCCGTTGCGGGTTGATGAGTAACAAAATCAAGTTGCAGGATTTTCCATCCGCCGGCTTTTAATTTCTCAAGGGTGCCCGACATGGCACAGTTATCATCATCATGGGCAACGATGACCATTGCTTTCTTATCGGATACAGTGTCCAGGAAAATGTCATCCGGGTAGGTTTCTGTAGCGGACAACTGTTTGAGGTATTCTAGGGAAGGCTTGCTCCTGCAGCTGCACATGAATAATAAGATAGATACTGAAAATAAAAGGGAAATAAATTTCATGTTCCTGGTGGGTTATTGGTTAAGAAAGAGGGGGACAGTAATCAACGATTATTGTAGGAATATCTTGTGTGCCGGAATTCTTTTAGTATTTCTTTTACATTTTTCAACTCTACACCATGATCTGGAAATAGGGGCAAAGGATATCCCTCAACATGGCTGTTGTTTGATCCGGTCGCAATACCGGATTTACCGTAAAATTTATTGGATCATCATCACGGCCGCCATGATCGAAATGCCATCAAAGAGGTTCCCAATACGGATATTTTCATTTTCCCCATGCTGGTTATTGTCATAATTGGCAATGGGGATCGTGATGGTCTTTGCCCCCAGGTGTTGCTCAAACAGGAACAGGGGCAGGCTGCCTCCCAGGGTGGGTTGCAATACAACCGGTTTTTCTGTGGTGGACCGGACCGCAGCAATCACTTTTTGTATGATCGGCAGGTCCATAGCAGTACGTTGCGCATTATAACTGTCTGCTGAAGCAACGACCTTGATGATCTTTTCATATTGCTCTCTTTCAGCATCGGTCGGTTCGTGGTCGATGACATGGTAACCTTTTGATCGGATATGATCGATGACTTTCTGTTGCTGTCTTTTCCAGTCATTGCCCAATACCAGTCGCAGGTCCAGTACCGCGGTTGCATAGGTCGGTATCTGGTTGGATGCCAGTTTGCCCACATTGCCGCTTTGCATACCATTGATGTTCAAAGAAGGCAGGTTGATGGCTTCACTCAACGATACCCCTTTCATTTCTGCAGCCCGCAAACCCAGTTCTTTTTTCAACTCTTCATCAACAACAGGTACCTCTTTCAGCGCTTTTTTTTCAGGATTACTTAAAGGCGTGACATCATCATAGAATCCTTTGATGGTCACTTTCCCGTTTTCGTCTTTCATCGACGCCAATAATGCTGCCAGCATCATGGCAGGATTGGGAGCCCAGTTGCCGTAATGACCACTGTGCAGGTGACGTTTTGCTGCATATACCGTAAGATCAAGACGGGTATCACCCCTTACACCAAATGCGATTTGCTGAAGTCCGGATTGGTGAACGGGACCATCGCAAATAATAAAAAGATCAGACTGTAACAGTGTTTTGTATTTTTCCAATATCTCATCCAGGTGGGTCGAACCTTTTTCCTCTTCTCCTTCGAAAAAGAATTTAAGGTTGCAACCGGGCGTCAATCCGCTTTTTTGGATCGCATCATAGGCATTCAGAATGGCATCAATCCCCGCCTTATCGTCAGAAGCGCCACGGGCATAGATCCTCCAGTCCCTGTTGTAATTCCCTTCCACCGGGTAGGGAATTGGGTTACCACCCTTTTCCAGTGATTTTGTGAAAAGCAGGGGTTGAAAGGGCGAAAGCCCCGGGGCCCATTGGGCCGGGTTAACTGGTTGCCCGTCATAATGGGCATAAAAGATAAGGGTGTGCCGGGCACCGGGAACAATCACTTCCCCGTAAACAGCAGCAGGCGCCCCCGGGGTAAGCGGACTGAGCAGTAGGATATTGCCGATCCCTTTTTTCTTCATCATGTCCATGATATAGGACCTGTTATTTTGCAGGCCGATACTTTCTGCTGCCACATTGGGCAGTTTCAGGAAACCGGCATATTCATGCACAATTGGAATTTCGTTTTGAAGGATATACCGGCTGATGACAGATGTTGCTGTTGATTGTGCGGAAACTGAAGCCAGCATAAAAATTTCAGACAGGATAAACAGAAGACATTTGCGCATGTAAATTTTTTTTAAACAGATGAAGCCATGATTATTTAACCTTGTAATGAAGGGCAATCACCCCACAGGAAAATGTTTGCGCGCTGATGAATTCCATACTGATCCTGGTACCGGTATCCTTGAAAAGTGAAATGCCTGCTCCCAGGATTACGGGATTGACAAATAACCAGTATTCATCCACCAGCTTTTCCCTGAATAAGGATTGAATGGCGCCGGGACTGCCAAATACCAGGATATCTTTACCGGGGCCTATTTTCAGCGAACCGATATGTTCGGAAAGATGGCCGGCCAGCACCCTGGTTTTCTCCAGGCCTTCGGCTTTTAGGGTATGCGACAAAACAATCTTTGTTACATTATTATACCAGGCGGAGTGTTCTTTGTCGTGTTTTGAGGCATCGGGTGCTTCCCCCGCCCCTGGCCAATAGGCTTGCATCATTTCGTAAGTGCGCCGGCCATATAAGGCCGTATCAGCTTGAGCGGTCAGTTTTCCAACGAAATCAAAGATCTCTTCATCTACCCGGATCCAGTCCATCTCCCCATTCGGCCCGGCTACAAAACCGTCGAGCGAAAGGTGCATGGAAAATATTAGTTTCTTCATTTCTTTATTTTTTAATAATGAAAACCGTGCTAACAGGAAACGGTACCATTCTTTACTGTAGTAAAAACCTTTTATTCGGATTCCTTCCACAGATTATTGCCCCTGTCCATATCCGGTAACTGGTTTTCCGGGTCCAGGAGGATGGTGGCAATCTTGTTTTTCGAAGGGTATTTGAAAGTCCAGGTGCCGCCTCTTTGCCATATTTCAACCGGCAGCTGAACCGTGGAGGCATGCCCGCCGTGTTCAATAACTTTTACAATGACCGGTAAGATCATTTTGCCATTATTCGTGAGGGTGATCAGGGCACCTTTTGCGGGGTCATCATCTATATAACTGACATGAGTAACCGACTGGTCCAGTTTCCAGGTTGTAAAAAACCATTCTTTCCAAAACCAGTTCAGGTCTTCTCCTGCGGCATTGTTGATACAATGGAAAAAGTCGTAGGGTGTCGGGTGTTTAAAGGCCCAGGCTTCGGTATATTTCCGGAAGGCATAATCAAACCGTTCCTTACCCACTACTACGGTCCGGAGCAGGTTCAGGCCATAAGCGGTTTTGCCATAAAACTGGAAATGTTCGGATTCATCCATGGCATCCGAAACCGCCATCAGCGGGTCTTTGTACTGCATAAATTGCATATAGTCGCGGGAAGCAAAAAAGTCTTTGTCATGGTAGGACGGATCTTCAGCATATTCGCCATGATGGAACAGGTCGTTGGCGATAAAGTTGATATAGGTATTGAAACCTTCATCCTGCCACATATACCTTCTTTCATTGCTGCCCACGATCATGGGGTACCAGTTATGGCCGATTTCATGCGATATCAAAAACCATAAGCTGGCCCGCGTCTCCTTATAATTATTAAAGATCATACCGGGGTATTCCATACCACCGGTAATACCGGCACTGCTGACCGCATTGTTCCAGGGATATTCATAAAAATTTTTAGAATAGATCTCTATACTGGCCTTGAGGTATTCTGTCGAACGGCTCCAGGCAGTATCACCCCTGCTTTCCAGCGGGTAAGCTGACATGGCCATGGCTTTGCGGCCCGAAGGGAGGTTGATCTTTGCCGCATCCCAGATCATCCCTTTGCCGGCAACCCAGCCCACATCCCTGCTGTTCTCCATGGAAAAATGCCAGGTCAGGTTTTCTTTGCCGGCGGGCCGGGTAGAGGCCAGCATCGCTTCCTCTGCTCCGATAATGGTAACGGTCGTATCACTGCCGGCAGCCTTCGCCAGCCTTTTCAGGGTGGTAGGCGTCAACACTTCTGTGGGGTTTTGGAGATCCCCCGATCCATATACGATCATCGCTGCAGGCGCCGTGATATAATAATCATAATGTCCATAGTCACAATAAAATTCACCCAGCCCCATATAGGGAAGTGTGTTCCAACCTTCCACGTCATCATATACACACATGCGGGGATACCATTGGGCAATTTGATAAATGACACCGTTTTGCGTGTACTGTCTTCCAAAACGGCCGGCACCATCCCGGGGAATGATAAAACGAAAATTCATTTTTATAGAGATCCGGTCCCCTTTCGGCATCATGGGTTGCCGGAGACGGAGCTGCATCCGGGTATCAGTGATCACAGGCTGGGCAGTATAGGTCTTACCGTGTTGGGTAACCGAAACTGATTGAATGGTATAGCCACCCTCCGGGTTGCCGAGCACGGCAAAATAATCGCCGGGGTACCGGGTCGCAGCAACCGATCTTGAACTGGGATTGAAGATGTTCTGGTCTAACTGGAGCCATACATATTCCAAGGGGTCCGGACTGTTATTGGTATACGTGATCGTCACATCACCTGACAGGGAGGTATCCTTTTCACTGAGGGTAGCATGGATCAGGTAACTGCTCTTATTTTGCCAATACAGGGGTCCGGGTACCCCTTTCGCAGAACGAAATGCATTTCCGGCCGGAAGATGAAATTCCTGTGTAAAGAGTTCATGCGGGTCATATACCACTTCACCCATACCCTTAACCTGGGCGAAGACGTTACAATAACAAAAAAGCGTAATGTTGATTAAACAGAGGGATTTCATATCTTAATTTGGGGTAAAAAATACGGTTGCCCTAATTATTTTCTTAGAGGCCTTTGGCTACTCAAGTTAGGAATATATTTATGATATCTGATGTTGAACCCTAATTTGGATCCTGCCTGTATCATCTGCTGGGGGGGATAATTTTTCTGTTTTCTTAGGAACCCCTTGCAGCCGGCGGAAAAGCTCAGCTTTGATTATTGCCTGGGCATTTCGAGCAGGGCAAATTGAACGGCCTCGCTGCCTGCGTTTTTGAGATAAAATGTTCCATTCCCTTTTATTTCAAAGAAATTACCCGGTACCATTTTTTTTAAGGCGGCCCCCTTTTTGGCTTTTTGGGTATTGATCAATCCGGAATCCAGAGTTATGGCTAACAGGGTGCGGGTATTATTGTTCAGGATGAACTGTTCACCTTTTTCCAGTTTAAGTGTATATACCCTTACCCATGCAGTGTCTATCGCCAATGCTAAACCCGTATGCGATAAGGGTTCCATGATAAAACCCTGGTCATTTGAAATGAGTTCAACATCCAGTACATGCAGGTTGACCGTATCCATGTTCCAGACCCTGTGCACCCGCAAATGCGGGGCTGCCAGGTCTTCAAAAAGGAGCCTGCCATTCACGGTTGTGCTTGAAGTCGGGGCCGCATCTTTTAATTGCGAACCCACTGTTGTGCTGCTCAGAAAAATAAATACCGATGGGGTATGGTGCAGGTGGTACAGCGAAGTGTCGCCCGGCGGTATCAGTACATCGAGGATCCGGATTTGCTTGTTTTGAAAAACAGGATGGTGCCGGGGTTCTTCGTGTACCATGACCTGTGCCGGGGCCCGCAGGACCAGGAAGAAAAAAACAAGCATTAAGTTAAAACGCTGCCATCTTGTATCTTTTTGGTTCATATAAGCTTGATTGATGTTGATTTGTCGATGAGTTATTGATGGGTGGGATCAATTCATGGTTAGGAAAGGGTTTGACTATTCAATCCTGATCGGGGTGGAATGGATCAGCTCGATCTTCCATTGCCCATCCAGTTTCCTGAAGATCACACTCTCGTTCCAGTTTTTATGGGTGGTAATGCCGTTTTCCGTGATGACGGATTGCAGGTTATATACGGCATAGGCTGTTTCTCCATAGATCCTGATGAACCTGAAATGAAAGTCATCCTTCCTTTCCAGCACCCTGCCGGCATCTTTCCGGTACCCTTCTGCTTCCCGGGCCATGTTCCAGATCTCACCGTTTTCAATCAGTGTGTATTTGTCTGTACAGAAACCCATATGTTTCCTGATATCATGGGTCACCATGGTTTTATAATCCTCCCTGAGTACCCGGACAATGGATAACGAATCCTTATTTTCCTGTGCAAAGAGTTGAAGGGAAAGCAACATTGACAACAATAGGAATTTAAAATGCATACGATCAGTTTTGTTAATCAATTGGGGTATTGAACAATGATGAAACTCTCGGCCATTTTTTTTAGGATAATGCAACCTGAAGTTAATCTTTTTATGGTTCCTGCCTGGCCGGGTTCCTGGCAGCAGTCTGAATGCGCTGATGGCGCCTGCTTTTTTGGAGCAGATCCGGCAATATATCATTGCCCGTTCCCTCTTTGCAAGAATAGGGATTTGCTAATGGTTAGACCCATCGCCCGATATGTTGAATGACTGGTTACTGAAAGGGGGCGTGGTGGGCAACGTGATGATATTAAACGCATGCTGCGTAGCGGTATGGCAGCGATTACAGGTAAGCGTGAGGAATTTGAAACTGCTTGTAAACCGTTTGAGGTCCTTATCGCTGATCGCTTTGCTGAGGCTGTCGAGCGGCTGGTCGGCCATGGATATTTCCTTTGTCTCGGGCCTGTCGGAGCAATACGCCCTGATGTCCTCCAGAGCTTCCCGGATCTCATTGATCTCAAAGTCGGCTAAAGCCCAATTCTGATTTTCCCCGGCAAACCATAATTTGGCATGGTGTACCTGTATACCCGACATGAATTCGCCCAATCCCGGTTTGTATGGATTTGCTACTAATTGTTCCAGGCTGTCAATTTTGTTTTGCAGTTGCTGATTATTGTTGGGCTGCCGGCAGGCGAGGAGTCCCGCCAGGGATAAACCGATGAGGGGGTAAAAGCTTTTCATCTTTAAAATTAGGAACAATTAGAGAATACGAAATGTCAAATCTCCTGTACCGTGTATCATAAGGATGGCCAGTTTTCTATGATGACAATCATAAAAAGCTGATTCATTTCTTTCCTGAAAATATCAGTCACCGGAAAAGGCGGTGACAACTTCTTGGAAACTATCTTCCCCAACTAAGTGGTGCTGCTCCGGCTGGTAAATTGCAAATGGGTGTAAACCCTTTTATTGATCACCTTCGATGTGGTATCGTAATAAGCGTTTGTTGAACATGATCCTGATCCCGGAGGGTTTATTTTCCCGGCTGTAAATTTTTGGTGATATTTTTCACTTCTTTTATAAGCAGGGGGAAAGCCGGTTCGGGCATACTCCCGTGGTCAAAGCCCTGCAATTCGTAGAGGCGGCAACGTTTATTGCCGTTCAGTTGTAACATTCGCAGGAGGTAGGCATTTTCCTCATAACGGCCATATAATTCCAGTTCCCGGTCGCCGGTAATTAACAATATGGGAGGCGTATCGGCCCTTACAAAAAAAAGCGGGGCATATTCATCAATGATCGGTTGGGTAGGTTTAATACCGCGTTCCTGCCTGACCGTGAAATGGGTGATTGCCTGACCGCTAAAGGGCACGAGGGCTGCTATCCGGTTGGCATCGATTTGATAATGCATCAGGTACTTTTTATCAAGGGTAATCATCATGCCCAAATATCCACCCGCGGAATGGCCCGATACTACAAGAAGGTTGGGATTCCCGCCATAATCGCTGATATGCCGGAATACCCAGGCAACAGCGGCGGCAGCATCTTCAATGTATTGGGGCGCTTTCACTTTTGGCGATAGCCGGTATTCGACCCCGACAACGGCAAAACCTTTTTCCAGGAGCGCAGCGGGGATTTCTTTTTTTCCACCGGTAATACCACCCCCATGAAACCAGATGATGGTGGCAAAATTGTTCCCGTTTTTGGGATAGTAGATATCAAGGTTGCATTGGCTTGACAGGTAAGCATCTTTTTTTTGGACCGAGTCCGGGTAATTCGAAATATTTTTTTCAAGGGCATACGAGGTCTGTGCAACACCATAAAAGCTGGGTAATAACAATAGCCATACAATTGTCTTTTTCATTTTTCCATACATTTTGATCTGTCAATACGATGCTGAAAAAAGGGTCACTGTTTCAGGGAAACGATCATTTCATGCGGGTGCAGCTGGGTTTTTTTACGGCAAGATCAAAATCCCTGATCTTACTTTCTATACCCGTATCATACCCCGGAACCCCCTGGCCGCATAATACGACTCAGCTCCATTATGGTAAACAAATACGGTATTATAGCGGCGGTCACAAAACAGGGCGCCGCCTAATTTCCTGATGGCGGCGGGTGTGTTCACCCAGCTTGATGTTTTGGTATCGAAATCGCCCAGTAGCTGCAGTTCCCGGTATTGATCCTCCGATAATATCTCAATTCCCATATCTGCCGCCATGCCCACGGCACTGTTTTTAGGTTTGTATTCTTTTCTGGATGCCAGCGCGGCAGGATCATAACAAACACTTCTTCGCCCGGCGGGGCTTTCCGGCGAACAATCATAGAAAAGGTAGGTGCCGGTCTTTTTATCCTGGCCAATAACATCAGGTTCGCCACCGGTACTTTCCATTTCATGGATGGACCAAAGTTTTTCCGGGTTGGCTTCAAGTTTTGCCTGTATTTTTTCCCAGGCAAGTCCTTTATGTCGGTTCTTGTTTTTCTCGAAACGGGTTTGCAGCAACTGAAGCAATGACTGGCTTGCTGCGGGGGAAAGTATTTTTTGATTTTTTTTGGCCATTGCCTGTCAAATTTTTTGGTCTTGTACTGCCACAGCTGTTCAGGCCATTCAGAGCCTGCTATCTTAATAATATAAATTTAATGAGAAGCATGGAGATAATGATCAACACTGCCAGAAGTATTTTTTTTTGGCATGAAAATCAAAGATGACCATTACAAATGTTCCGAACGAATACATCCTGTCCTGTTGAAAAAGCCAAATAAAGATGTAGCTGGCAAGAATTTGCCCGGGTACCGGTAGTTTTCCGAAGGGTACCGGGTTAATGCGTGTAACGAACCTGAAGGTAAGAACTATATCTTAAAAATAGAACATGTATACTGCCGATTTATTGTATCCCTCTGGATATACGTTATAAGGATGCAGCGTCGGAAATAAGCAATCCGCGAAGAAAACCATGAATCAATCAGGCAATTGCTTAACGAAGGCCAGTTACCCGCACCGTAAAGGAATTTAATGGTGAATATCTAACAGCCCATCTTTTGTAATCATCACACTGCTTACGGTCATATAGGCCCTGGTTGCTGCTGATTCTAAGTTATATCCTTCTTTGAATCGCCAGGTATTGTTTTCCCGGATAAGAAATTCCGGTTTGGCTTTGAGCGTATTTTCAGTCATCGTGATCTTATGCAATAGGCTGTCATGTTCATAAACTGTAAAACTATATTCCGGAATGGAAAAATCAGCGTCGCATTCGTTCCCGATCTGCAGCAATTTGTATTTTTTCTTCATTTTTTGTGTGGCGACAAATGTCATGAGACAATTATTATCGCTTGCTTCAAAGAGGCAATAGGATGTTGAATCCGATAATGGCCTGAAGAAAGTGATGTTTATTTTTGTGTTTGTTGAAAAAGCAGAATCCTTTTTTTCATAAAGGGTGTATACCCAGGAAGGAATACTGTCGGATAAATTTTTTTTATTGGAAACCTGGGCCTTGGCGCTCCGATTGATTGCCTGACCGCCAGTTGGCTGACACCAGAGGCTATGCAATACCAATAATATTAACAGGTTCATGCTACTGTATTATGACTCGCCATTTTTGCAGTCTTCAGTGAATAATCAGTGTCCGGCATCTATTGATCTATTGATTATTGTTGTTTTCCTTCCATCGCTCCCATTCCGCTTTTGTCATTTCAAATTTGATCTCTCCCTTGCCATGCATGCCGGTCTCGGTCCAACCGGCCTTCCGGTAAAAAGTTTCGGCACGGGTACCCGGGGCAGTTCCCAACCACACTTTCTCTTTGCCGCAGGAAAAATACCAGTCCAGCATCATGTCATGCAATCTTTTCCCGATCCCCTGATTTTCAAATGCAGGGTCTACGAACAGCGCCCAGATATTGTCGTCCTGCAGGTCTGCAATGGCAAACCCGATAATAGTATGGTTCAGTTCACATACCCAGCCCCTGCCTCTTTGATGGATATATATTTCACAGTCCTTGTCCGTTACCAGCCCCGGATCCGATAAGCTGTTTTCGGTAACTGCATTTCGTACCACTTGTATTTGTGGAATATCCTCTGTGGTTGCCGTTCTGTATATCATTGATAAATATTATTGAAAATTATTGTTTGATGTATTGTTGATCATGATCTTATTGGGGAGCCAGCTCTCCATACCAATAGGCTGCCGTAACACCACCGTCCATTAAAAAATCGCTTCCGGTAATGAAAGCTCCATCCGCACCCATCAGTAAAGCGGCAAGGGTCGCTACTTCGTCAGGGGTCCCGGCCCGTCCGGCCGCTGATATCCCGATCATACGCCGGTAACCATCTCCACGCGGACCTGCCAATTCATCTTTGGCAAGGGGAGTAATGATGATGCCCGGGCTAATGCAGTTGATGCGGGCGCCCTTTTTGCCCCATCGCACGGCTTCTGCCATCACCCGTAGTGCATTACCTCTTTTGGATAACTGGTAAGCATGAAGCGAGTCTGTGACCTGGTTATCCCGGAGGAAAGGTAGGCTTAACAGTTCATCGGCTGCCGTTGTGGCAAGGGCTTTGTTTAGTTCAGGTGTCAAAGCCGGTAACCGGTGCCCGGATTGAGAAGCGATCACGATACCGGATCCGCCAGCCGCCATGATATGGCCAAATTCTTCCAGCACGAGTGCCGTACCGAACAGATCGACCTTGAGAATGGTGGCAGGTGAAGCCTGGGAGGGTGAAACTCCGGCTGCATGGATAAGACCGGTAACCATTCCCAGGGAAACTGCTTTTTCCACCAGGGCATGAACTGATGAACGGGAAGATACATCGACAAGGGTGGTACTCACGGCAAAACCCGCCTCACTGAGGGTTTTGGCCACGGCTTGGTTATTTTCTTCACGCAGATCAGCCACAAGGATATGTTTGCCGGCACTGACACGTCTTGCAATGGCAAGACCGATGGAACCGGCGCCGATCAGGACAACCACCTCAATCGTTTTTTCATTCATCGTTTAAATTTTGTGGATGACCCGAAAATTATTCGGTATCTACTGTAAAGTTACCGGGCTTTTTGAAAAACGGGTTTGAAAATGATCGGCAGATACTGAATCCTTTGCTCAACTAATATCGAGGGGTTCATAGCTACTTTAACGCCTTCTCATAACCCACTTATCAGGGGCTTATAAATAACTCAACCACTTTTTTTCTTTATGCGATTGTTTGTAGCGGTCAAATTTTTTACAGAGCGGGTAAAGTGCCAGGACCACAAAGATCCAGACCGCATATACGATCCAAAGATTAAAACCATACCCTCTCAGTTCGTCAATGCGGCCAATAAACTTGTGTAAGATAAGGATACGCCAGCCATATCCTGAATATTCAGCTGCCAGCAAGGCTATGAGATGGATTAAATAGATATGCAGTATATAATAGAAAAATGGCACCCTCCCGTAAACACAAAAAAAGTCAACGAGTTTCCCCCGCCATTTTTCTGACCAGGCCAGGAATAAAATCGATACGCCCAGAGTCAGTAACAAATACTGCAGGGAGGGCGGGTACTTGGTGATATTAAAAAAGGACATCAGGGTTTTGGAAATATCTTCATAGGTTGTCCACCTGACAGGATCACCATATTGGTTGATCAATTTAAGCAGGATAAACAGGGCGATGGCCGCAACGCCAATCCCCCGAAGGATCTTTTTTCGCTTATCCTGATCAACCGGACTTTCGTAGAGTTGACCGAAATAATAGCCCAGCGACATCACGCCAATCCAGGGGATCAATGCATAGGCGCTGAAGAATTCGGGCCCAATGGGCAATTGGAAATAATGCTGTTGATGGAGAAGGTACCACCCAATACTATTTTCAACATGAATGGAGTCAAGCAGGTTGTGGCCAAAGATCAGGATGCAGCTGAAAATAAGGATGAATAGTTTTGGCAGATGGATCAATCCTGCGAGAACAATCATGCTCACACCCAGGGCCCAGATAACCTGTAACGATACATAGCCCAGGTGCGGATCAAAGCTCCAGCCAAAGGCCACGATCGTCAGTTCGATGAATACTAACCACATGCCCCGCGTGAGCAGAAAAAATGATAATTCTTTTTTTGTTTTCCTTTTACCCACCAAATAAGCAGAGAGACCGGCCAGGAAACTAAAGGCAGGTGCGCAGAAATGGGTGATATACCGGGTCAGGTAAATGGGCCATGTACTGCTTTCCGGATCAGATGGGTTAAAATAATGCACGGATATATGAAAATAGTCTCTTACATGGTCAAGGGCCATGATGATCATTACCAATCCTTTCAGCAGGTCAATCGATTGTATCCTGGGTTTCGCAGTGGTCATCTTAAAGGTTGAAGATATGTTGATTGGGTTAAATATAGAAAAAAATGACAGTGACCGGCGATATAGTGTAGGCGAAAATCAGGGCAAGGAGGCCACGGCGGTACACCTGATTTTGCAATTGAAACCAGATCGGTCAATTTTTGATAGTTGGGGTTGACCGAAATTAATTTCGATTTGATTTTTCTCAGGGCGGGGATATGCGGTTAGGCTTAGCTTTATGGGAATAACCTAATGGTTTTGAAAGTATTTTTCCGATCCAGCCGGCAGGATGATTTCCACTACCGGGGCAAAGAACTGTTCCGGATAGAAGCACTCAGTGATGCCGTATTTGCATTCTCCGTATCGCTGCTGGTTGCATCCTTAGAAGTGCCCCAGACTTTTGCGGAGTTGAAAGTCATCACAAAAGGGGTTATCCCTTTTTTCCTGACCATATCCATCGTTTTCCTGTTCTGGTACCAGCAGTATATGTTCTTCCGGCGATACGGGTTGAATGATCTCAGGACAATTGTATTGAACCTGGCCTACCTGGCCGTCGTCATTTTTTATATCTATCCCCTGAAATTTTTGTTTTCACTGCTTATTTCCGCCTGGAGCGGGATCGATCTCTTTGCCCGGGCAAACGATGAGGGGCTTGTGGTCCTTTCAAAAGAAGAATTTCCGCAATTGATCATGCTGTTTAGTATCGGTTACTTTTTGGTCTGGCTGATCATTTTCCTGCTGCACCAGCATGTCATAAAATTATCAGCTTCTTTTTCTTTTACGCAGTATGAAAAATTACTGACGCAAAAGGAGCGGAGAGGGGCTTTATGGAATGCCCTGGTTGGGCTATCGGCCCTGCTCTTTGCTATTGTCCATTGGGAAGTAATAGCAGGGATTTGTTATCTTTTTATTCCATTCATTTTATGGATCAACCACTACCTGTTCAGGAAAAAGGTAAAAAAATATAAGGGATGATGTGGACTTATCGGCAACGGCCGTTTACGCCATTGTTCAACCCTGGGTTTCCCTGATGCTTGTTAGCCGGTTTCCCATCAGGGTATTATTACCTGCATATTGAAAATAACAGGGGTCGCTATGCAACCCTCAATACCTTTTCCATTTTTTTGCCCTTTGCCAGTTCATCCACTAATTTGTCCAGGTACCTTACCTGTTGAGTTAAGGGATTTTCAATTTCTTCCACGCGGTAACCGCAGATCATACCGGTTATGAGATGGGCATTCGGATGCAGCCTGGCATTTGCAAAGAATTTTTCAAAACTTAGTTTTTTGTCAATCAATTCCTGCAATTTCTTCTCGTTAAACCCGGTCAGCCATTCAATGACCTGCAGCAGTTCTGCCTTCGTCCTGCCTTTTTTCTCCACTTTGGCAAGATAGTGCGGGAAGACCGATGCAAAGGACATTTTGGCTATTCGTTCATCATGGTTGCTGGTAGATTTCATGTCAATTTATTTTGAAAGGTTTTATAAAGTCAGTCTTTCCAACCAGCCTTTTCTTTTCACAATATTCTTATAGTCCCATTGGATGCTTTTTGATTTTTGCAGCCATCGTTTCAGCGCTCTGGTATCAACTGCTTCAGGGGAGTTGTAGCAGATAGAGGCATCTTTGAATTTCTTTCCGACCAGATTGAGTGCTTCTTCTTCAAAACCGGCACCGCTCCAAAACATAAGGCGCAGGCCCGCCTTCTGTTTACTGTAGCCGACGATGGGGTTGCCGTCTAAGAACCAGACCGGGTGAGCATGCCAGACCTTGCTTTCAGCTGCAGGCAGTCCGCGGTCGATGGTTGATGCCAGGAGCACACAGATTTCCCTGTCTTCCTTTGTTTGGCGATCGTTATATGTTTTTATATCGGGGTGCATCAAATCCGGGATTTATTTTTGTAGGGCATTCCTGTATGGGATCGGATATTGCTGGGATATCCTTTGCCGGGAGGCTATTGCAAGGCCAGCGTATCCGTATTCCAAATACCATGGGTGGATCTCCATTTTCCATCTTTGTCGCGTTTCAGCAGTTCAATATACTTACCACGTTCCGTCATTACTTTTCCGCTCGAATCTTTTGTACTCATTTGAAAGCGCCCCACCTCATAGCCCAGGTCTCCATTGCTGCCTGTTGACAGGGTTGCCACGGCTACATCAAATGCACCGGCCGCTATCGCGCCTTCCCAATACTGCCGGATATTGGCCCTGCCGGTTACCGGGGCTTCGTTGGGTGGGAGAATGGTGGCGTCTTCTGTATAACAGTTGGCAGCAGCTACTGCATCTTTATCGTTCAATGCATTTGCGAAATCCCTGTTCATCTGTGAAAGTTCATTGGCTGTTGTCGGTTGCTGCTGTTCTGCATTATTACAGGCAGCCAGCATGGAAAATCCTGTCAGTAAAAGGCCTGCAATAAAAGAGTTCCTGGTCATTGTGTGGTTTTATACTTAATAATGATGGACAAATCATAGCCACCAAAATCTTTCCGGTACCTGGGCCTGCCGGATAAAGTTGCATCCCCGTTCAATCTGTTTTTGAAGTTAGGGAAAAAACCGAAAACTGAGCAGGCGCCAGCCCTGTTATGGTCGGGGAGGGCCGGCTACGATGTGTTTATGTTTCATCTTCATTTCAGGAAGTCTCCTGTTTAGTGCCGGCAAGAAATCAGGGACAATCCTCATCCTCATATTTAAACTATATTCAATACAAGGCCGAATTCATTTTCATGGGGTTTAGGTTTTAATTTGTAAATTTCAGGAAAATCACCCTTGCAGGTTCAGTTCTATACACCGCATATTCTTTTGCAGGAGTTTGTCAATTGTATCATGGTAGTGCATGCTGAAATGAAACCTGGTGAAGTCAGTGTTATCGCTTACCCGCCTACTCCCCAATGCTCCCTCTTCTTTTATATTAACGACCCGCTACGCGTACAGAAAAAAGGCGAAACTGATTTTGTGTCTCAACCCCGGAGCGTGGTGGTAGGACTGCAGACTTCGAGGGTGGTATTGGATGTCAGCAAAAGCCATAAGGCGGTTCGGGTCGGTTTTCATCCCGGGGGCCTGCACCGCTTATTAGGGTTTTCGATGGTGGAAATGATCGATGGCAGTTATGATGCCGCTGATATTTTTGGTAAAGAGATACTGGAGCTCGATAACAGGTTACAGGAGGCAGACACTTTTGATGCCATTAAAGCGGTCATCGAACAGTTCCTGCTTCGTAAAGCGGATGGACTGAAAAGGGCCCTGCCATTCGATAAGGCCATGCTGGAACTCTTACGGTTCAACGGGAACCTCCCCATTGAACAGGTCGCATCACTGGCCTGCCTCAGCCTGCGGCAGTTTGAAAGGCTCAGTATCGAACGAATTGGAATGACACCCAAAGTTTATGCCCGCCTGGCCCGTTTTTCAAAAGCTTACCGGTTAAGAGAAAAATTTCCCCGGCTAAGCTGGACCCGTATCGCCCACGAATGTGGTTATTTTGACCAGATGCATTTCATTCGGGAATTCAAGGCATTTGCCGGTTTCACTCCCGGTGTCATCGGGAAGGAACTGGAAGGTACCCCCCTGCGGATGCAGGCTGATATGCGCCTGTAAATTGTCGGTTTTATACTATTTATTCGTTTTTCCCGGTTCGAGATTTGCTTTAAAATAAAGCATATGACAAATCCCGTTCTTATTTCCGTCCTGTTTGCCATTACCCTGGCCACTCATGCAGGGGCACAGCCCATTGACGGCTTACCCCAATTAAAAGATCATAGCTTTCCGGTTTATTACAGTGCCGGGCACCAGCAAAGAGCCGAATCGATCGCCTTACGCATTGAAAAAGCGATTTCCTATCATCAGGAGCTGCTCGGGTTCAAACCGGTGGTTACCCTGCTCGTCCTCAATGAGGCCGACTGGCAACAGTATACGACGGAGCCGGTAGTCTATGGTATGCCGCATTATATAGAAAAAGCAGAAAGGCTGGTTGTCGCTGCTGAAGACAATGCCTTCTGGAAAAGCTTTTTGCCACCAACGGACCAGTTACCGGAAAATCTGCGTCAGTCCATACAGGCCACATACAGGGGAAAGGACGGCCAACTGACCATGCAGCCCTTTTTTGACCTACTGGCTATCCATGAACTGGGGCATGCCTTCCATATGCAGGGAGAGCTTACCATGCAGCGCAATTGGATGGGTGAATTGTTTTCCAATATCTTATTACATACATATATAGCCGAAAAGGAACCGGAATCATTACCAGCCCTGACAATTTTTCCCCAAATGGTGATTGCCGCTGGCACCGGGGGTTACCCGTTCACCAGCCTGCAGGATATCCAGGAAAGGTATAGTGAGATTGCCCGGTCTTATCCCAGGAACTATGGTTGGTATCAGTGCCGCTGGCATTCGGCAGCTGCCGGAATTTATGATGCCGGAGGCAAAAAGGTCCTCCGGAAGTTGTGGAATGCCCTGAAAACCAAAAAAGAGATCCTGAACGATGGGGAATTGGTTGCTTATCTCCGGAAGAAGGCGGATAAAAGTATTGCAGGTATGGTAGAAAACTGGGAGCGGGACATGGTGAAATAATGGCTGGAAAGTTTATTGCTGTTCGGTAACAATTGGGGTCCTGATCGAGCCTCTTAAATAGTATTTATAGATCTCCGGGGGTTTATTGTCAAGGGGGATCACCTGTTCAAACTGGAAATTGATAAAACCGAAAATCATAGCTGCACCGTCCACAGCGGCCAGGTTGAGTGTCATGGCTTGCTGTTGTACCGAAAATTGTAATGGCTGAGTTGTTGAATAGGCCGGAAAAATAAGCTCGGGGCTGAAATTGAAGCTGTCTTTAATGATATCGATATGAAAGATACTGGCATAGGCAGGCAGACCGTCGGTGAGTATTAATTTTAAGGTATCGCCAAATCTCCTGGCCTCACAGTATCGGATCAGGTAGCCGCCCTGCACATTCGTTTCGCAATGAGCCGTAAAGTATAAATGGGCCGTGTCCTCCTGATGAATGCCGGTATTCAGGGCGTTCGACAATTCTCCTGTTTCCTCATCTTTGAGGATATACCAGGGGTAATCCCAGTGGTGAACATATGAGAAGGTATCCTTCAGTGTTTGATCGAATATTATTTTTCCCGGCTTGTATTGGGCATCGGTCATCCTGAAACTCAATATAAGCAGGGCGGTCAAAGAAATGTTGGTAAGTATTTTCATAGTGGACCGGGAGGATAAGGAATTAGAAAGGCAACTGCTTTTTCGGGAACTCTGCGCCAGGATCATGATTCAGAATTTTGGGTTTTCGTTTTGGAATGGCAGGTAGCCTTGCTCTTGCTGATAACACCTTATGACGGATGGGCTACCCTGGTAACGAGGTGGAAAGACCGTACCGGATAGCCGATTCCAGCGTATCGATATCAATATCCTTAAGTGTTTTGAACCGGATACAGTATCCCGTAACAGTGGCCTTGCCTAATTTCTTCGCAAAAGTATTGGCAAGGTATTTTTTATCTTTTATACCCAGAATATAGACAGAGATACCCGTAGCGTTGCCACTGATACCAATTTGAAAGAAATCCTTTGTTTTCCCATTTGCATATTGGAGGGTTTGCAGGCCATACCCGATGGTCGGGTTATTGGTGGTTTTATTTTCACTGTTTTTTCCATCGTCAAACCATAGTCTAACACCGGGAAACAGTTCCAGCATGCGTTGGTGCAAGGCCTGCAGCTCACTGCGTTTTGTTGCAGGTTGACCGGAAATATAGTTGTTGATTTGTTGCTGTATGTTCATATGATGCTTATTGTAAGATTGTTTGCTGTCAGGGTAGAAGCGCTATTCGGTCATCACTTCCGGGAAAACCTTTGGGACTATTAGCTACTGTGGCTTCCATTACAGCCCGGATTTTAATGCATTTAACACTGCTTCATATGCTTTCTTTTTAGTACCGGATGGGTTATAAAGAAGGGGGTAGTCTGCTCCGTTTCCAAATCGCCAGCTTTGGTTATCCAGGAGGCCCCAAATGGTTACGCCATAACGTTGTGGCTTGGGTACATGCCGCATATAGGATGTGATGATATAATTGTACATCTCTGCCTGGGTGTTTTCCAGGGCCGGTGTAAAGTTCAGGCTGGTTGCATTGCTGGTATTGACACCAATATCCAGTTCAGAAACATGAACCAGTAAACCGGTGGCCGCAAGTTTAATGAAATGGTTGTCTATTTGTGTTTTGCTGGTATTGATGTTAACATGCATCTGTGTGCCTATCCCGTCCACTTTGGCTCCCCGGCTTCTGATCTCTGCCACATAGGCGATGAGTGAATCCAGTTTTGCAGAAGAGAATTCCAGGTTATAATCGTTGATAAACAATTTTGCCGCCGGGTCAGCTGCTGCGGCATAGTTGAAAGCTTTAACTCCAAAATCCCGGCCCAGGTATTCGCTCCATACAAATATATCATCGTTGGCCGCATTGGCTGTATTGGTATTGTTCCTGATTGCCCCGGCAGGATTATCGGCAAACATTTCATTGATTACATCCCAGCCTCGTACTTTCCCTTTAAAATGCCCGGCAATCTCTTGAACCGTTGTTTTAAGCAGGCTGTCCACTGTTGCATAGTTATTACTGGTTCCACCTGCGGAAATTAATTCCAGCACACTTACATCATCAATAAAATAGGTATTGCTATTGCGCCCCATATCAAACAGGATACGGGTTTGTGCTTCATTCGCTGTGATTAACCAGGTTACCTGCTGCCAGTTGGTGCCGATATTCTGGTCCGCCTGGTACAGGGGGCTGGGTTGCGTGGAAAGCCTTATGGAACCATTTGCGGTTGCCGCTTTTACCCAATAGCTCACCTGGTATTGTTTACCCACAGTAAGCGGAATAGGATCTGTAGCCACCTGTACCCGCCATTGTTCTGTATTATAAGCGGTGGGGTTTATAACTTTCATGGAGCGGTTGCCGGATCTTACCTCGTCTGTTCCGGAACCCACAGTGATTGTAGCTGAGCCGGCCGGGTTACCCGTATTGAAAACGCTGAAATTATCAAAACCGTTTGAATTCCCGTTTTCAAAGCCCGGGTTTTGTACCAGGTTGGGACCACCAGGACTGGCAGCATTCAATATGCTTCTGTAATAGGCACCCTGTGCCTGTGAGTGCCAGGCTAAAACATGACCATGAATTTGGAGATTAGCGGCTTGTGCTGCTGTCACCATGGCATCCGCTGCAGTAAAATTATATCCGCCGGTGCTATTCACGAGGGCATTGTTTTTCATTTCATTTTCAAACGTAATGCCGTTAAAGTCTCTCCGCAGAATCATAGATGATGTGGCATTGGTCATAAACGATCCATTGCTACCCGCCACTGCTATAGGAAATGTGGCTATCGATTTTAAAGGAACGGATTCCACCACAGGCGGGGTAGGTGTATTTCCCCCTTCTCCCGGATTTTTTTTACAGGAGCTTGCCATCAGTACTACAAACATGCATCCGAAAATTTTCTTTTTCATAAATAATTATAGGTTTTTACTGTATACCACCCTGGCGTAATGCATTATTGATTAAAACAGCAGAAAATACACAATTTCTCTTGTATCCGGTATTATCAAAGCCTCCTTTAAGAGGGATAGTAAAATTAAGATACGAACTATTTGCCAGCGGGCAAATCAAATGGCAGCACCTGCAAACCGCGGTTTCATTCGGTACCACCATTACGGGGTAATCCTGTCACGGCGGCCTCCGCTGAAACTGAAGTTTCCTTTTTTTTTATTTTGAAGAGGTTTATTGGTTAAGAACCCTTGCCGGCGGACCCGGTGGGTCGTGCAGGATGCCAGTTGCAGGGAATTACCCGTTTCACTGTTGGATATCCTGTGACCTTGCAGGAAGTCCTTTGTAGGCTGCAGGCTTATTTTTTTCGGGTCAGCTGGAAATCCCAGTTCATCAGTTTATTATACCCCTTACCCCGGATGGTATCCTTATGGGTAAGCCGGCCTTCATATAGGGAAAATTTATCGTTATAGGAAAAATGAATAATATTTCCATGTTGCTCCCAAAAATCATTACCCCTTGTTTTGTCGTTCGGATGTGTTGAATACAGTTTCCCTCGTTTCGAAAATTCAATTGTATAGGTCCAGTCACTGTCGGTATAGATCCAGCTTGTTTTTGTCAAATTATAGGATAACCGTTCACGGTGGAATACAGAGCAGCCGGTAAAAACCCAACAGAAGAAGGTCACGGGAAAGATTAAACTTTTCATGTAGCTAAGCTGATTATCGCTGGAATACTTAAGGGTAAATTTCGGGAAAAATACCGGTTGAAAATTGCCGGCAACAGAATTTGATTGGGAAGGGGAGGCACCCCGGTATACCTGGTGCTCGTAGGGAATCGGCCGGTTGTCCGGAGGGCGCTATCCTGGTTGAAGTGCAAGGTTCTATAGGGCACCAAAAATTTGTCCGGTATTATCGATGAGATGCGAAGGCAATGAGGGGTACAAAAGAATGCCAGGCTGGCATCGCTTACGGGCCAGCTATTCAGTATTTATGATTTCTTCGTGAGGGTATATCTCAAATGGGTAGTGTATTTTGAGGGGATGACCTCCGCAATTTGGATGTCATATTTGTCTTTATCAATATTGTCAAAGAGCCGGATACCACTTCCCAAAAGAACAGGGGCAATATGGATAAAGCATTCGTCAATAAGGCCGGCATTTAGAAATTGCTGAATGGTGTTGGCGCCACCTTGTATTCGTATGTCTTTGCCTTTGGCTGAGTGCCTGGCTTTTTCCAATGCGCTGTGTATCCCGTCATTGATGAAATAAAAAGTGGTGCCTCCTTTTTGGATCCAGGGATCCCTTTTTTCATGTGTCAGCACATAAACATCTGCTTCGAATAAATCTTCAGGCCAGGCGACTTCACCTTCTTCAAACATTCGCTTTCCCATGATATAAGCGCCTGTTCTTGCAAATACATCATCAATTAAGGTGCTGTCGGGGCCGTATTCTTCACCGCCTTCCATTTTGATATGTTTCCAAAACGCTTTTTGTTTAAACATCCACTGGTGTATCTGGCCTGAAACGCCCCCCATTGGATTGTCGGGGCTCCTGTTATCGCCTGCGAAAATGCCATCCAGGGTTATTCCACTGTCAAAGATTATTTTACTCATCAGTCCTGTCTCTTTTTTTTAAAATTATGTAAAGCGCCCGTTCTTGCTGTTTCCCGGGTATCGCTGGGTACTTTCTAAATTAATAAATGCCAGGCGTATCTACATCAATATGTAATAAAGTAATTTTTTTACGCAGTTGGGGTTTCCCGGATATACCAGGATAAGGCCTGATATAATGAAAGTCAGGGAGCAGCAACAACCATATAACAGGGAAAGTATGTACTAACCATGTGCTGCTAACTTTTCTGTCTGCCCGCCCGGAAGTGGTAAGACCCTGGTTAAGCGTTGGGACTATTCAAATAATAGCATACAAGATTGGGGTCTTTCTTACCAGGTTCATTCCTATTCCTGAAAGCTAATTTCTCCAATAATTGCATAGACCGTAGGTTATTTTTATGAAAAATAGCTTCAATTTTTTGAACACCCATGATATGAAATGCATGGTCTATAACTTTATGGACAGCCTCCTGCATAATACCCTGTCTTTGAAAACCTGTCAAAAGTTCATAACCGATCTCGCAACTATTTGTGTCATCAGAAAAACAGAAAAGGCAAATGGTTCCTATCAATTCTCTCTTACCGATAAAAGAAATGGCCCAGTAGATGGCGGAATTGTTTTCCGTATTCTTAGTAACCGTATCAATAAATTGCCTTGCATCATGTAGGGAGGTCGCTTTTTTTCTGTCCAGGAACCTGTTTATTTCGGCATCCGTCCGTAAATTAAAAATGGCTTCTTCATCATTCGGCACCAACTGTCTCAGGGTTAGCCTTTTTGTTGTTAAAACCGGGAAAGGGGTAAAAGTCTTATTCAGCATGCTGTTGTTTTGGTTTGTTGGCAATCGTAGGCTTCATCGACACCCTGCCAGTTCACTACACAAGGCCTGTTGCTTTCCGGGTTCTTATAAAACAGGGCTTTTATTCATTGAGTTCTTTTTCAATCATTTTGGTGAGTGTGATATTACTATTCAATAGGTTTTTTAATTGCATGGTAAGGGCTATAACCTGGATGGAATACACTTTATAATACGCGATCAGGAATTTTCGCTGTTCCTGATTTAAATTGAAAGATTGCATCTCCGGCGTATAACCTCTAATATTTTTACGGGTAGTCCAGAAATCATGCATGTCGATAATTTTTCCAAATTCCCCTAACTGGTTGTTTATAGTAGAGATCATCCTGTCGTTATAGTTTGTTAAAAAATCTATTTTATTTTTATAATGCGCAATGCTGTCTTTTATGTCTTTGTTTTCAATAAACCGCATACTTCCGGAACTGATTAATTGTTCGTACGTGGGTGTATTGATTGCGATAACAATATTTCTTTGTCCTTCAAATAATAAGCGGCTCAAAACTGATAATTCCTTATTTTCATTGTTGCTGTACAATATCGAAACAATGCTGTCATAGAGCGGTACTGCTTTTTTAAGCCCGTTAAGATCATCAGTATATTGTTTTTCTTGTTGCAGCAGGTCATTCCTGTAGGCTTCCAGGTTTTGTCGGGCAATTTTACGTTCCGTAAAATGCTCGCGGATATTCTCAGCGATAAAACCCATTGTTACGGCCAGGAATATCATAAAGAATTCCAGGAAATATTCCTTCCATTTTTTTGTTTTATGATGCAGGTCGGGGTGGTGATGTACTTCCATTTTTTCAGTGGCTTCATTTTGGTGGACGGTTGCTGTGTTGGCGGTAGGGGTGGTAACTTCAGGAGGGTTTTCCGGTTGAGTATTTACCGGATGCTCAGGATGTTTTTCCTCTGTATTGTCTGCCATTTCGTTTTGTTGATTCAGTTTTTTGCGATATTCATTTTGCAGGATGTTAACCCTGGGGCCCGGTTCAGTTGGGAATTGGTCAGCCACCTGGCCGGAACCCGGGCGAAATTAATACCTGCAGCCGAAATTAGAACTATAATTTTACTGAATTAAGAAGACAGAATCAATAGCGTGAAATGGCAATATTGTTGATTCTTTTCCTTCCCTCTATCCGGTCTGTAACATGCCACTCAAATTAGTTTTACTCCCGAAGATATTCTTTCTTTAATTCACCGATTAAATCGGTAGCATGCTGATACAGGGCATTCGCTGTATTTAATTTTGTGAAAAGAAATCTTGATCTGACCATTTCTGCATATTGGTTGAAAATGCCCTTGTCATAGGTAAGAACTGGCGGATTGGAATGGATAAACGCATCCAATGCGGAGTGATTCCCCTGGTAAAAATTAGACCGGAAAACAGTATTGGCTTCTTCATTATACTTTGACACAAAGATCTGCCCCCGGATCTTCCTGACTTCGGTAAATATCAGCATATCATTATCCTCTGTAATTCTCATTTTTCTGCAAAGCTGGTCATAATTGGCGACTGCACTGTTTAATTTTTTATTGGTAAAGTAGCGTATCGACCCCGATCCTTTCATTTGCTGCAGGGTGGCGTCATTTGGTATAAAAACCCTGGGTGTGCCGCCAAATAAGCCATAATAATACAATTTGCCGGTAGGAATATCCTTAGGATCATTGTTGGAAAGCAGGTTGAATAGGGAATCTACATTACCCACAGCATAATTCATATATTGCCTGTAGTCGTTGAGTTGGGCGGTATCTGATGCCAGGTCGTTGACCATCAGCGCGGCAAATTCTTTTGCACGGTTATGCTCAATAACATGCTCTAACTTATACTCGGCCAGGAATCCACAGAAGACCGCGAGGAACAGCATAAGAAATTCCCAGAAATAGGATCTCCAGGTTTTTTTTCCTTCGTGGTGCCCATGATGATGTACTTCCATATTTTCGGTTTCTTGATTTGGTGTGTTTGCTTCTTTCTCCAATGATGGCTTTATACCATCAGGAACTTTGCCCGATTGGTTGTTTGTGGGGTGTTTTGGATTTTCTTCGTCTCCAGGGTTTGTCATATTTGTATACTTAATGGGTTCCAGTAATAAAGAACAGTTGCGCTGCTTTTCGGTATATGGCAAGTAGTGTTCCCCTCCCCGCAATTTTCATAATGTTGTGTTGTTATTAAGGTACTGTCCGGTACAAGGAAGCGTCGGGCCTGCTTGGCCAAATTTAAGCTGGATAATGTCAAGCCAACATTATTTGAGTTCATGTCGCAAATTATAGTATCATTTCCCTCCTCCCATTTACCGGTTGAATTAATTCTTTTTGTATGAATTTCTGTTTTCTCAACCGTTTTGTCTATTCTAATAGTAAGTGAAAGATATGCACTCTTGTCTTTTAAATAAGGTGTATCATATAGCCCATAAAAATTCTTCTTACAGGATGTCAGACTTAGCATTTGCAATATTAATTGAATTTTGATCTCAAAATTACACATCACCCCGGTGTAAGTCCCCCCTTTTTCCTACAGGGTCCAATTCAACAGTTTAATCCGTTTCCCTGTGATTACTAAATACCAATTCTCCCATACTCCAATGGTGTTTTATCCCCTAAACTTTCATGAGGGTGATGGTGGTTGTAATCT
>WGMO01000009.1 GCA_016125075.1 Terrimonas sp. | reverse complement strand
GGGCTTGGCCATACAAAAAATTTATACAGCAAAATTCAAAAACTGATAAACATTTTGCAACCGCTTTTTATACAGTTCAATTGTGAATAAACCAACCCTGAAAACTGAAAGAGGCTGCCCCTTTTTGGACAGCCTCTTTTTATTGCGCTTTATCTTCCTTTTTTATGCATCAAAGAAAAAAGATGAATATCCAAACCCAACCTGGCATAATAACCGCTACCTCCGGTTCCGGCAGTCGTTCCATTGGTCTTGAATTTGCCGCGTTTAAGATAGGCCGGTGCAAAATAAAAACTCATCGGCACTTTCCCCGCTTTGAAACGATAACCAGCCAGCCCACCCAGGGTAAAGGCAGGAGCGGTTTGTTTGATGGAACTGCCCGAATATTTATTCCTGAAGTTCAGGTAGGCAAGTTCTCCACCCACCCAAAATCCTTCCGGCGCATTTTCGGATAGCCCAAATCGCATTTGAGCACCGATCCTGAAAATATTATTACTACCGCCACCGCCCTTAAACGGGATATGCGAATACCCTACTATTCCATGTACAGAAGTGGATGATTCCCCAATCTGCAAACCGGGTGCTGCCGAAACCCCCACCCCATAACGGGAAGGGCTTTCATGAACCGCATCGACCGTAACACAACCTGTAAAAAAAATCAATACCCCTGCTGCAAGTAATCCTGCATTCGAATAGCGTAAAAAAAGATCTTTAAGTTTCATATAGTCTATTTTTTCGTTTAAGAATGACTGTGTCCATCAAACTGATTTCAACAGGATAGAAACAGTTGATACAAAAAATGTTGACAGATGAAAATCTTTACAGGGTTCGGGGTTCTTAAAAAAGGGATAGGACTAAAACTGGAGTAAGCGTACAGATTGGTATACCTGGGAAGGATCTAAATGATAATTAAATGTAAAATAAAAACAATAACCAAAAAAGTTATTGTGTCAGATTCAGCATAAAACAGCAGCAGGCCGCATTTTATGCGGCCTGTTTGCGCTTCGCTTACTGTTATTTTCAGGTTTACAAAAAAAATCCGTCAATCCCTTGCATCGAGTTTATACGCAAGGCTAAAATGATCATAAAACCTGCCCCCGGATTCATGGTCATCAGCCGTCCACTCCTGTCCGCAATGATGATCCGTATTATTGGGCCAGGCGGCTTCTCCCAATGCCACAAATGCATCGGCACTGCTTAATATAAATCCATAATTCTGATTTTTTTCCAGGCTTACCGGAGGAATGTCGAAGGAAATCCATCTTGCGTTTTCATTCAACTGAATATCTCTTTCCGCAGCAGCGATGATCGGCCCCCAGGTGTTATTCTTATCATCAAACCGATGTAAGGTCATCTGCATGGTGCCCGGATGCTGCACCATATCGGAAAAGACCTCGATACGGTCTACTTCTGCCTTATCCGGGCAGGCGAAAACCTGGCCGGCTTTTTTAATGTTCGGGTCATTATTGAAATGACCAATCCAAGAAATCCTGTTGTGAAAAAGTTGGGTGAGAATACTGTGGTGTCTGCCATTTGAAGTTGTTTTCATAGCAAAATATTTAAATGAAAGTAAGGGCAGCCAGTTAATGGTCAGAAAGGGTATTGATCTTGAAACTTTGTTTCCGGTATATTATTGTGTGATGTGCATAAATTAACGGAAATCATATCAAATGATTGATTTTGAGTTCTATAGCTTTGCAAACCCAGTTCAATTATTCCTGGATACAGGTCTCCACCGGGCCGCCTGCAATGGTATTTTTCAAGACCAGGCATAAAAAAAGCTGCCCGAAGACAGCTTTAAACACTTATCTAAAAGCAATCAATCTATTTTCTTCACATTAACAGCGTTCATCCCTTTTTTGCCTTCCTGGAGGTCAAATTCAACCCTGTCGCCCTGCGTAATATCATCGATCAGGCCGCTGCTATGCACAAATGTTTCTTTTTCAGCATCGTCATGCTTGATAAAACCGAACCCTTTTTCAGAATTGAAAAACTTAACGGTTCCTTTAATTTTGTCGCTCATTGTATTATAATATTGATTTAATACATTAAAAGTACTCTTTATTTCACATAATTCCTGTATAAAAAGGGGGAGCGGCAGAAATTCCTGTTCCCAACCCCGCCTCCTATCACGAATTCATAAACGGGATAGGGTATAAATCCTGCAGATTACTGAATATGAACAACTAACATCCTTTTGACTTCCTTACCATATTTTGAAGGATGAAAGTGAATAAGCCTGCAGTGACAGTAAGCATTCCCGTTGTCTTCACTCCTTCCTGGCAATTTTAACTGCCAGAATCATTTCATCACCAGGTTTGTCATGAAGGATTAGCAGGATACATGGATTGCCGATCTGCTGAAACAAATGAAATTTTATAATGCAGTTATGAATCTTATCCCTACTAAAAATTCGGGTTAGTTATCCACAAAAAAAGGGTATTAGCATGAATCTTGTTATGATTTCGGTTCCTAACTGATATTATATGGAAATCTATTTTAAAAAAAACATTCATTTTACAAGGCTGATGAGTGCAGCCGGAAGGTTAAGAGAATTTAACTTCCGCCAGTTTAAGAACCATGATGAAACCGGTTTTTCGATTGATGTAGTGGATGACCGGGGAGAAAGGATCATGTTCCGCATGCTGAAAGTGGAAGATAAATGGAAGATTCCCGTTCAGAAACTGCCGGAATGGATTATCAAAAAAGAAAATGTATTTCACCAGGTTATTGAAGAAGAAACACATTAAGTGATTAAAATTTCCCGGTATCCACATCTTTGATGAAACTGATCACGCCGGGGAAAAAATGTTCCTGGTCATCCCACATACAAAGATGGCTTCCCTCCGGGCAATCGAGGTAACGGCCGTGTTGAACCATTTTGCTTTGTTCCTTCATTGTTTCCGGGTCCATGGTATCAAATTTGGCGCCGACCATTAATGTGGGGACACGTATTTCTTTCAGGCGGTCATTGATATCCCAATGGATCAGTCTCCCGCCGGTCTTGAATTCGCTGGGACCCTGCATCATCACATAGATATCCTTATTGTAGTGTTTAAATGCCCGGTTCACGGGATCCGGCCATTCTTCCAGCCTGCAAAGGTGTTTGGTATAATATTCCTTGAATACCAATTCCTGATAGGTAGGATCATCATACAGTCCCCTGGCTTCATAATCCTGGAGTGAATCCACCAGCGACTGCCGCATCTGGCTTCTCAGTACGGCATTGTACTTTTCATAATCCGGGATGCTGGCCATCATATTAGAAACGATAAGGCCCTTTAAATGGTCCTGGTATTTCAAAGCATATTCCATGGCCAGGATACCTCCCCAGGAATTGCCAAAAACATAAAAATTATCCTTGTCGGCACCAATCGCTTTTCTTACCTGTTCCACTTCTTCCACAAACCTTTCTGTTGTCCATAAGGAACTATCCGTGGGCTGATCACTGTAATATGAGCCTAACTGGTCATACTCATAAAATTCAAACCCTTCTTTGGGAAAGAAACTTTCAAAACATTCCAGGTATTCGTGCGTAAAGGCAGGCCCTCCATGTAAAAGCAATACTTTGATCCTGGGATTGTTCCCAAACCTTTTTGTCCAGACCCGGAAGGTGCCCACGGGGGTTGTTACCGGGATCAATTGAATACCGGCAGTTTTCACCGGCCCTTCATCGATATTGAAATAACTTACCGGGATGCTGTCTGATGCCCCGGGTTTACAACCCGAAAAAAGATAAAACAGGAAACCCGCAAACAATAGTTTTCTCATAACTTTAATTTTTCCGCAAAAAAGATACATTAAAAATAAATCAAATGAAATTATTTTCAATCCTGGTACTACTGGCATCCGGTATCAGACTGGGAGCCCAGCAACACCAGGACAGCATACAGATGATTCAGCAAACGGTAAAATTGTATGACCTGGATTTCACGGCAGCAGAAGCTGATTCCATGATCGATAATATCAATTACAATTTATCCCTATACAAAGGGATGCACAAGGTTTTACCGGCCAATGATATCCCCTTTCCCTTTGCTTTCAATCCCCTACCCAACGGTTTGCAGGTACCCAGGCAACAAAAGACAATCAATTGGCAACTGCCGCCGGCTGTATTACCGGCCAATAAGAATGACCTTGCCTTTTATTCGATCCTACAACTGGCTTCCCTGATCAAGAACCGGAAAATAAGTTCGGTGGAACTGACAAAATTCTTTCTGGACCGGCTCAGGAAATGGGGAGATACGCTGGAATCGGTTATTACCCTGACCGAAGAACTGGCCCTGCAACAGGCGAGGCAGGCAGATGAAGAAATCAGTAAGGGGCATTACCGGGGTTTATTACATGGTATCCCCTATGGGTTAAAAGACCTGTTTGCCGTAAAAGGATACAAGACGACCTGGGGGTCTACCCCCTATATGAACCAGGTACTGGATGAAGATGCCTATGTATACCAGCGATTAAAAGATGCCGGGGCGGTGCTCTGTGCCAAACTTTCATTAGGTGCACTGGCTTATAATAATAAATGGTTTGGTGGTGAAACGAAGAACCCCTGGAACCTTAACCAGGGGTCCAGCGGATCTTCAGCCGGTTCTGCGGCCTCCGTGGTAGCCGGTTTATTGCCATTTACGCTGGGAACCGAAACGCTGGGCTCGATCGTATCGCCTTCCACCCGCTGTGGCGCTACCGGGTTAAGGCCAAGTTTTGGATCAGTCAGCCGCTCCGGCGCAATGGTACTTTGCTGGAGCCTGGATAAGATAGGACCCATCTGCCGAAGTGCAGAAGATGATGCCATTGTCTTTTATTATATCAAGGGAACGGATGGCAAGGATGCCGGTGCAGTGGATCATTCCTTCAATTATGATCCCGGAAAAGATATAAAAAAACTCAGGATAGCCTATGCGGATAACTATTTCAAACGACTCAGCAAAGATGCCCTGGAATGGAAAGTGGTTGAACTGTACCAGTCATTGGGGGCAACAGTAGAAGCCGTCAACTTCCCCGATTCTTCCATTTATCCCGTAAACCTGGTCAGCATCATCCTGAATGCGGAAAGTGCAGCTGCATTTGATGAATTGACGCGTACCAACCGTGACGACCTGATCGAGCGGCAGGATAAATATTTCTGGCCCAACAGTTTCAGGTCATCCCGAACAATACCCGCGGTCGAATATATCAATGCCAACCGTTACCGCTACCAGCTTTGTAAAGCGGTTTATGATTTTATGAAAAATTATGATGTGGTGATCGTACCCACATTTGCCGGCAGCCAGCTCTCCATCACCAATCTTACCGGTAACCCGGTAGTATGCATGCCGATGGGATTTAATCAACGGGGGCTTCCGGTTAGCATCACCCTTGTAGGGAATCTCTACGATGAAGCCAGTATACTCAGCGCCGCCAGGATTTACCAGGACCATACGGATTTCAATAAAAAACATCCGGCCAAATTCAGTACCGAAATGCCCTAAACGGACAAAAAACGAAAAATACGATTACCTCTTTGTCTCGTGGTATGGCAGCCCGCCCGGACTTCTTTTAAAAAAGGGACTATTTGTAAACAATTGTGGAAACTAAAACCATACCCTGTACGTTAAAAATTTATTATGTTTGTCCCCATGGTCAATGACGCTAAGAAAATCAGAATAGCCATACTCGATCTCTATGAAGGCCATCCCAACCAGGGAATGCGGTGTTTACGGGAAATTATCAGTCAATGGTCGGAATATAATAACCTGGATACCGAATTTGATGAATATGATGTGCGGCTGAAGAATACTGCCCCCGACATGACCTATGATATCTATATTGCCAGTGGCGGACCCGGAAGCCCCCTGGAAAGCAGGTATACCGATTGGGAAAAGACCTTTTTTATCTGGCTGAACGAGGTGGAAAGATGGAATGATAATCCTGCGAATCAACAAAAAAAATACGTTTTCTTCATTTGTCACTCCTTCCAGCTCATCTGCCGTCATTACAATATCGGGCTGGTAACAAAAAGAAAATCAACCGCCTTTGGCATTTTCCCCGTCCATATGCTGGAAGATGCAGCGGATGAACCCATTTTCAATGGCCTCCGCGATCCGTTTTATTCTGTCGACAGCCGGGATTACCAGGTCATTCAACCCAACCACAGTATCCTGGAAAAAATGGGAGCCAGTATACTATGCATTGAAAAAGACCGGCCACATGTACCCTACGAAAGAGCAGTAATGGGGGTAAGGTTTAATGACTATATGATCGGCACCCAATTCCATCCGGAAGCGGATGCCGTGGGTATGACCATGTATTTCCAAACCGAGGAAAAGAAAAAAACGGTGATTGAAAACCACGGCGAGGATAAATGGAAAAGTATGATCGAACACCTCAATGACCCCGACAAGATCATGTGGACCTATAATCATATTCTTCCCAATTTCTTGAATAAGGCTGTTGAACAATTCCAGGAAGTACTGGTTTGATGTAAACCGCTGCACCCGGATACCATTTAGAGCTAATCCCCTTTTAATCTTTCTAATCAGGCGGTTTTTCTTAATTTCATCAAAAGGAAAATGTAATGATCCCAGCTCTGCGCAAAGCTTTCAATGAAAATTTTTCGAAAGATAAATATGCAGCATTCCTCAGGGAACTCAATGCCGTACATCCGGATGCCATCCAGTTCAGGGTGGCAGAGACCCCCCTCTTTGTGCCAAAAGCATTTACTGCAAAAATGCTCGAAGCCTGTGAACATATTGTGGACCTGATTACGGACCCGGGTTTCAAAGCACTCACCCAAAAAGCAGTCCCGCCCGGCCTGCATGTGCCTAATGAGGACGCACACACACAATTCATCGCTTTTGATTTCGGGGTATGCATGAACCAGAACGGCGAATATGAACCCCAGCTGATCGAAATGCAGGGTTTCCCCAGTTTGTTTGCCTACGAAGTGCTGTTACCGGAAATATTTGAAAAACATTTTCCCCAACCCGCGGGATTCAGTGATTACCTGGGTGGTTTTGATAAAAAAACCTACCTCGAATTATTAAATAAGATCTTAAAGAACCAGCATCCTGCAGAAAATGTGATCTTGCTTGAAATATTCCCGCATCACCAAAAAACAAAAATTGATTTCTATTGTACCCAGGACTATACGGGTATTAAACCGGTCTGCCTGACGGAACTGATCAAAGAAGGTAATCAGCTTTTTTACCTGAACGATGGGAAGAAGACAAGGATCAGGCGGATCTACAACAGGATCATCTTTGATGAACTGCAACAACAACCGGCCGAGGTGCAGGAAAAAGGCCGGATACTCTTTGAAGACCTCGATGTGGAATGGTGCCCGCATCCCAACTGGTTTTACCGGATCAGTAAGTATACCGTTCCGTTTATCCGGCATCCCTATGTACCGGCCACTTACTTCCTGCATGAAATAAAGCAATTGCCTGACGACCTCGAGCATTATGTACTGAAACCCCTTTTCTCTTTTGCCGGGCAGGGCGTCATCATTGATGTTACAAAAGAAGATATAGAAAAAGTAAAGGATCCTGAAAACTGGATCTTACAAAGAAAAGTTCAATATGCCGATGCCATCCAGACGCCAGATGTTCCGGCAAAAGCAGAGATCAGGATCTTTTATTTTTGGAAAGAGGGCGAAAGTCGACCTGTTCCGACAACACACCTGGCAAGACTGAGCAAAGGGAAAATGATCGGGGTCCGGTATAATATCGATAAAGAATGGGTTGGTGGAACATTTTGCTGGTTTGAAAAATAATCCATCAAGAGGAATGCTGTGCCCGGCATTGAAACAGGCTCCTCAAACTCCTCTCTTTGCCCAACGATAATGCCCCCCTCAATCCCGGAAATGCTTCTTGAGTTCCATCAGTTTTGCCTGGAAAGGGTCGAGTGGCGGTGGTTGGGTAGCATTACCTTTTTTATCGGGGCGATCATGATTTTTCCGGGACCCGGTTTCCGGCTTTTCCCCACTTTCTTTCATTGATAAGGATATCCTTTTTCGTTGTGCATCCACTTCCAGTACGGTTACCATTACCCGCTGGTTTAATTTGACCGCCTGATTGGGATCGGAAATGTACCGGTTACTCAGATGCGAGATATGCACCAATCCATCCTGTTTAACACCGATGTCAACAAAGGCTCCGAAGTTGGTGATGTTGGTAATGATACCGGGAAGTTTCATGCCGGGCCGGAGATCATCCATACTGTTCACCCCTTCTGCAAAGCTGAATTCTTCGATCGGTGGCCGGGGATCACGCCCGGGTTTTTCCAGTTCCTTCAGAATATCTTCGATGGTAAAAGTGCCGATCGTTTCACTTACGAAATCCTTTATATGCAATTCCTTTCTGAGGGAAGGTTTTTGCATGAGCTCACTGACCGTACAATTCAATTTTTTTGCCATGGCTTCAACAACATGATAGCTTTCGGGGTGAACGGCCGAATTATCGAGCGGGTTGGCCGCATGGGGAATCCGCAAAAAACCTGCGCATTGTTCAAAGGCCTTTGGTCCCAGCATCGATACTTTTTTTAGTTCCTCACGACTTGTAAAAGCGCCATGCTTAGAACGGTACTCAACAATATTTTTTGCTACGGTACCCCCCAGGCCGGAAACATAGGTAAGTAAATGCTTACTGGCTGTATTCAAATCCACACCCACATAGTTCACGCAACTTTCCACTACCCCATCCAACGAAGCTTTCAGTCTTGCAGGATTGACATCATGCTGGTATTGTCCCACCCCGATACTCTTGGCATCGATCTTCACCAGTTCACTGAGCGGGTCGAGCAGCCTTCTCCCGATACTGATAGCGCCCCTCACCGTTACATCCTCATCCGGAAACTCCTCCCTCGCCACCTCGCTGGCGGAATAAATGGATGCCCCACTTTCATTCACCATAAATATTGCTACCGGTTTACCGAAATCAATACTTCGAACCAGTTTATCGGTTTCCTTGCTGGCAGTACCATTGCCATACCCGATGGCTTCAATATCATGTTGGCTGACCAGTTCCTGCAAGGTCAACGCAGCACCCTTCCAGTCGTTTTGCGGTGCATGCGGAAAAATATTGGCATATTTCAGAAAATTACCCTGTTCATCCAGGCAAACCACTTTGCAGCCGGTGCGGAAACCCGGATCGATTGCCATCACCCTCTTGCTGCCCAGCGGTGAGGTCAGTAATAGCTGTCGCAGGTTTTCAGCAAATACCCTGATGGCATCTTCATCCGCCCTCATCTTACTCAGCATCCTGAATTCAGTTTCGATAGCTGGTTTGAGCAAACGGGTAAAACTATCTTCGATGGCAGCCGTCATCTGCATCCTGCAGGCAGGGGTTGGGTTTTGCAGGAGGATTCCCTTTAATGCTTCAACTGCCTTCTCTTTTTCAATATTGATCGTCATGATCAGGAAACCTTCTTTCTCTCCTCTGCGCATGGCCAGCATCCGGTGCGAAGGACATTTGTCAAGAGGTTCAATGAAATCAAAATAATCAATGTATTTCCGGGCTTCGGGATCCTCTTTTTTCGTGCTGAGCACCCTTGCCTGCACCACCGCTGATTCCTGAAAATGTTTCCGGACCAGGTTTCTTGCCTTTTCATTTTCGGCCACCCCTTCTGCAATGATATCCCTGGCCCCCTGCAATGCCTCTTCAATGTCTTTGACCTTTTCATTGATAAAACCGGCAGCTTTTTCTTCAACATCATTGAGGTCCTGACCGGCAATCATTTTTGCCAGTGGCTCCAGGCCTTTTTCAACGGCAATTGAAGCCCGGGTTTTTCTTTTGGGTTTATAGGGAAGGTAAATATCCTCCAGTGATGTCGCCTCTACGCAATCGTCAATCCTTTTTTGGAGTTCCGGGGTCATCTTCCCGGCTTCCATGATCGTCCTGATAACCGTTTCCTTTCTTTTTTCCAGTTCCGTGAAATATTTCAACTGATCGACGACCTGTCCGATCTGCACCTCATCCATATTACCCGTTGCCTCTTTGCGGTAGCGGGCGATAAAAGGAATCGTAGCGCCTTCGGTATGCAGGGCCCAGAGATTGTTGACCTGTTTCAGCGAACATCCCAGCGTGGCAGCAACCTGTTGCAGATATTTTAATTCCATCTTTTCCATGTAAAGGGTTGCAAATGTAATGACTGATCGTGTAAAAAATATTTGTTTTTACGGTTTCACCCTCATAAAATTTATTCAGGATTCATCTGCGATATTCATCATCTGGGAAAGGATGCTGTACGTGTTTTTTACCACAATGATCTTCCCTTCCAGGTCCATGTTATCCTGCCGGATGGCGATCAACCCATCCTGCAGCATCCCGGTTTTCACTTCGATCCTTTTGAACTTATTTCCCCCCAATGATTCAAAAATATATTCTGAGGCTCCGTACCGTACCACAGCAGCTTCCGGCACCGCCAATACCGTTGCATCCTTTACCATGATCCTGGCATTGAGAAACATACCGGGCAATAATTGTTTAGGCTGTGTTTCAAAATGGCAATGCACAAGGGCACTCCGGTTATCATCGACGTTTTTGGTAACAAGCAGCACTTCGCATTCATATTCATTTTCGGGGTTTTCCACAAAAGAGACCTTTACTTTTTGCCGGGGGTGAACGGCAGTCAGGTCTTTTTCAAAAACAGTAAGTGTAGCATGCAGGTCATCGGGATTGATCAGTTCAAACAATACATCGGCCGGGTTCACGTATTTCCCGATATTCACATTGACTTTAGAAACAAAACCGCTGATCGGGGAATATACGGCAACACTGCGGGATATATTTTCTTCATGCAAAGATTCGGGACGAATACTGATCAAACGAAGCTTTTCTGACAAGCCTTTGACCAGTATTTTCTGCGTGGCATATTCGGCCCGGGTTTGCTGAAATATCTTAGTGGCACTGACTTCCTGTTCATTCAGCAGCTTTTGCCTTTGATATTCTTGTTCCAGGTATTGCATCCTGGCAATGGCCACCAGGTAATCCTGTTGAATCTGCACCAATGCAGGGTCTTCCACCCTGGCAATGACCTGTCCCTTGTTGACATGCATGCCCGGCAATAATTCCGTGGATTTCAGGTACCCGCCCAATGGAAAACTGATGGACACGATATTTTGAGGGGGGACATCTACGACGCCGTTAACATGAAGTTCCGTATTCATGGAACGATAGGAAACGCTGTCGGTTACTATGCCGGCATTGGCCACCTGTTCTGCGGTCAGTGTTACGATTCCGGAATGATCCCGTATGGCTTCTTTTGTTTCCTGTTGATGCGGGGAACAGGAAGACAACAGGAAAATGAAGATGATAAAAAATAATTTATACATGATGATATGTTTTTATGCGCCCGTTAAATAGTTAATTTCAATGATGGTCATATTATATTGCTGAACGGCCTGAAGGTAACTCAGCTGGATCCCCACGGCATTATTCATCAACTGGGCCCATTCGAGGTAACTGATTTCCCCGTTTTCAAAACCCAGCCTGGCGTTCCTGATGATCAATTCTGATTGCTGCAGACCGTTTTGTTCGAAGTAAGCAAGATTATTCTTTTGTTTTTTCCACTCCTCCAACAAAACATTTAGCTGCGTTCGCAGGTATTGCTGCGTTGATGCAGCCTGAAGACCGGCCGCTTCCTGGTTGAGGAGTGCTGCTTTGACCCTTGCCTTTGCCGCCTTGTTGAATAAAGGGATCCCCAGGGTGATAACACCGGTGTGAAAGCGGTCAGTACCACTGTAATATTTTTGAGAGATCCCATCCGGGCTCTGGTAACCTATGATGGAAAGGTTGCTGTACCCAAGGGTAATGTCAGGAGACATTTTTGATTTATGGGCGGCTGCCTGGGATTGAGCAACATGTGCTTTTTCATTTTCAATCGCCAGTAAAGGATGTGATAACAAGGCCGTCGTATCAACGGCTGTCATGTCCATTTTCAGATCCTGGTAATCCGGCCAAAAGACCTGGTTGGCAGCCAGCAGCCAGGATAACTCCTGTTGCAGCACCCGGAAATCAGCATCAAGTTGTAGCTGCTGGAGTTGAAGTTGCTGCCATTGTGCATCGGCCGTGGTTTTTTCCAGCACGCCCGACTCCCCTGTTTTCAGGCGTAAGGCAGCAGCTGCTAAAAACCTGCTGTATACCGAATCAAGACGCTGCAGTATTTTTTTCCTTTCCAGGAGCAGGACCATCCCATAAAACCGGGCAGCGATCTCCTTCTTTAAACCTGCCAATTGCAGATCGACGTTTTTTTCCTGCAGCATTTCATTCGATCTGTATAAATCCCTTTCCCGCCGGTACACCACGGGAAAATTAAAAGTCTGTGCGATGGAGAACCTTGTATCATTGTTAAAACTGTTGATATTCCCCAACTCAAAACCCAATTGTGTTTTGGAGGGGGCAAAAACACCTGCCGCCAATGCTTCCCATTGTTTCTTTTCCAGCCGCATGCTTTGTAAATGCAGATTCTGATTTTCTGCCATTCGGAACATGTCGTCCAAAGACAGTTTGGGTTCACCGGGGGTTTGAGCATACGCAGCCAATCCGAATACCAGCAACAGGATGGTCATTTCAATATGCCGGCTCCTGCTTTTGAAACGCAGGTTTTCAAACCACCTGTATAATACGGGTAAAACCACCAGGGTGAGAAAAGTGGCCGTGATCAGCCCACCGATCACGACGGTTGCCAACGGCCTTTGGACTTCGGCCCCGGCACCATGGCTCAATGCCATCGGTAAAAATCCCAGAGAAGCTACGGCTGCCGTCATCATCACGGGACGCAACCGGAGTTTTGTTCCTTCCATAATTATTTTATTGAGGTCATGTAATCCGGATTTCTTTAAACGGTTAAATTCCGCTATCAGAACGATACCATTCAATACGGCCACTCCAAACAAAGCAATGAATCCGACACCGGCAGAAATACTGAAAGGCATGCCCCTCAGCCAAAGCGCCAGTATGCCTCCGATAGCGGAAAGGGGTATCGCTGAAAAAATCAGTACCCCATATTTCAAAGAACCGAAGGCGAAATATAACATCAGGAGGATCAGGAGGAGCGCTGCCGGTACTGCAATCGATAAACGATTGGAAGCTTCCACCAGGTTCTCGAATTGGCCCCCATAGGTTACATAATAACCCGCCTGGAAACGGATACCCTTATCCACTTTTGATTCTAATTCTTTGACCACGGATTCCACATCCCTTCCCCGGACATTGAATCCTACAATCACCCGCCGCCGTGTATCTTCCCTTTGGATCTGGTTGGGGCCTTCCCGTACCTGCACATCGGCGACCTGGTACAGGGGAATCTGCAGGCCCAGCGGGGAAGCAATTAATAATTGCTGCACATCTGTCAGGCTTTCGCGGTTTTCCTCCCTGAGTCTTACCACCAGATCATACCGCCTCTCATTCTCATAGATCATACCTGCCTTTTCACCGGCAAAAGCAGTTTGTACGGCCCGGTTAACATCGGCTATGCTTAACTGGTAGTGCGCAATGGCATCCCTGTTATAACTGATCACCACCTGGGGCAGGCCTGTTATCGATTCGATATAAACATCCTTGGCACCCTCCACCGTACCGATGATACTGCCCATCCTTTTGGCATAGGCGGCGAGGCTGTCAAGGTCATCTCCGAACACCTTGCAGACCACATCCTGCCGGGCACCAGAAATCAGTTCATTGAAACGCATTTGAACCGGGAACTGGAAACCGGTTGTCATACCGGGTATCTCCTTCAGGGATGCGCTCATTTTATTCGCCAGTTCATCATAAGTACTGGCCGAGGCCCATTCCTCCTTAGGCTTTAGAGAAATGATGATATCCGTCATTTCAACCGGCATAGGGTCGGTTGGGATTTCACTGGCCCCAATCCTGGTTACAATTTTCTCTACTTCGGGAAACCGGTCCTGCAGGATGGCAGCCGCCTTGGTTGACTGCTTGATTGATTCCGTTAAAGAACTGCCTGTTAAGATCCTTGCATCCACCGCAAAGTCGCCTTCCTCCAGTTCCGGGATGAACTCACCCCCCAGTTTTGTGAGCATAAAAACGGAAACTGTAAAAAGTACCAGCACTGTTGCGATCACGGATTTGGGAAAAGCAAGCGCTTTTCGTAAAACCGGGTTGTATAATTTTGTCAGCACCCGCATCAGTTTATCGGACCAGTTTTCTTTATGGCTGATCTTTTTACTGAGGAATATCGATGCGATCATGGGTACATAGGTCAGTGAAAGGATGAAAGCCCCTATCAGGGCAAAGGAAACTGTTTGTGCCATGGGCCGGAACATTTTTCCTTCAATACCCACAAGGGTAAGGATCGGCAGGTATACAATCAGGATGATCACCTGCCCGAAAACGGCGGCATTCATCATCTTGCTCGCTGAAGCCTGCACCTCGTTATCCATTTCTCCCTGGGTAATATGGATCACCCTGTCCAGGTGCTTGCTATGCGACAACCGGTGCATGACGGCTTCCACAATAATGACGGCACCATCTACGATCAATCCGAAATCAAGGGCCCCCAGGCTCATCAGGTTGCCGGAAACGCCAAAGAGGTTCATCATGATCACGGCAAATAACATCGCCAACGGGATCACGGAAGCCACAATGAGCCCTGCCCTGAAATTGCCAAGAAAAAGAACGAGTACAAATACCACGATAAGCGCTCCTTCCAGTAGATTTTTTTCAACGGTCCCGATAGCCCGGTTTACCATCTTGGTACGGTCATAAAAAGTTTCCAGTTCAACGCCTTCGGGAAGTGTTTTCCGGATCATCGCGATCTTTTGCTTCACATTCGTAACGACCTCAGAAGCGTTGGCGCCTTTGAGCATCAACACTACGGCACCTGCCACTTCTCCCTGGTCCTTATAGGTCATGGCTCCATACCGAATCGCATGACCGATCCTGACTTCTGCCAGGTCCCGGAGAAAGACGGGGATGCCGTCCTGGCTATGCCGGACAACTATTTTTCCAAGGTCTTCTTTTGTTTTCGCGAGCCCCTCGGTACGGATAAACAGGGAGGTGGGCCCCTTTTCTATATAGGCCCCTCCTGAATTCTGGTTATTCAATTCGAGTGCAGAAAAGATATCCTGCATCGTAACATTCATGCTTTTTAGTTTTTCAGGGACCACTGCTATTTCATATTGCTTGAGGTATCCCCCAAAGCTGCTGACATCGGCCACACCGGCCGTACCCAGCAATTGTCTTCTTACAATCCAATCCTGGATGGACCTTAGCTCGGTCAGATCGTATTTCGATTCATATCCTTTAGCAGGGCGAAGCACATACTGATAGATCTCTCCCAGCCCGGTTGTAACCGGGGCCAGTTCGGGTCTTCCTGCCGAGGAGGGTATTTCATCCTTTACCATATTGATGCGCTCCGCTACCTGCTGTCTTGCCCAGTAGATATCGGTTTCGTCGTTAAATACAACTGTAACGACCGACAACCCAAACCGGGAGATGGACCGCATTTCAGTGATACCCGGGATATTGGCATTGGCCTGTTCAACAGGAAACGTGATCAGCCGTTCTACTTCGGGCGCTGCCAGGGAGGGAGACAAAGTAATCACCTGGACCTGGTTGCTGGTGATATCGGGAAGCGCATCAATAGAAAGCTTAAAAACATTGATTATACCCCATATCATTAAACCCAGTACCAATAAGCCAATGATCAGCTTGTTCCTTACGGAAAAGTGAATGATTTTCGTTAACATGAATAATTTTTGAAACTAAGCAAATAGTATTTCAGGCAGAGGGACAGGAAAAGAAGTTGTTAGTGTCGACAAAACAACCTGCCTGATTGCCGCACAAGACTAACGAGCCCATACAAGGATGAGATGAACCCAATATCCTGTTCTACAATCTTATTCCTGACCAGGGTTATCAGGCTATTCGGGGGGGGCTGAAAAATAGAAGCGGAAAAATTACTCGCATAAATAAGATTTTCTCCGACAGGGGGTGTTGTCTCCAGGTTTTGAAAATCTTCCCGCTCCAACCTGATTTGCTGGGGGGGTGTATCGGAAATAAAGGTTATGACGACAGCACATTCAGCATCCCTGAAGGGTAGCTGCTGATCGCGCTGGTAGTCTGCGTCTTCAATAATCTTGTTATAATGTAGTTTCAGGAACTGGAAGAAAGTAATGGAAGGGTCTTCGGCACGATGTTCTTTGAAATGTTCAACCAATACGGGTATCTTGAAAAACTGGTGTAATTCAGTATGGGAAAGCAGAAAACTAAACAACAATATGAATGCCGTTCCTTTACGCATGGCTGCAAATTTACTAAGATATTTTAAATGGAGCCTTGAAATTTTCGAACAGGCTATCGTGTTTTCAACCGTTTCATCCTTGAGGCGGATTCACGGTTACACCCGACTATATTTGTATGATGAGAATATCTTTTTTAAGTATGCTTTTACTTATTCTCACCGGATATTCGGCAATAGGTCAGGTCGTGATCGATACCGACCGGCCCGACCAGACAGAATCTGCCACGGTTCTTCCTAAATATTATTTCCAGCTTGAAACCGGGTTGATCCGGGAAAAAGACCATGACCTGGTAACCTTTGTTCATCCCACCGCCCTTTGGAAATACGGGATCCATAAAAGATTAGAACTCCGTCTCATCACGGAGCTGGTTTCAACAGAAACGCCAATTATCCTGCCTGCAGGCAATAAGATTCTCACCGGCTTGTTACCCATACAGATTGGCAGTAAGATATCCCTTTGGGAAGAAAAAGGATTGTTACCCAAAACCTCCCTGATTGCACAGCTGGGCCTCCCTGCATCTTCCTCAAAAAAATTCAGGCCCTCCCACCCAGCACCCAATTTCAGGCTGGCCATGGCACATACTCTTGGTGAAAATTTCGGGTTGGGCTATAACCTGGGTGCGGAATGGGATGGTGAAAACCGTTCCCCCCACTGGATCTATTCGATTGCACCGGGATATTGCATCTCTGAAAAATGGTATCTTTATATCGAATTTTTCGGAAGTGCTGTGAAGGGAGCAATGCCCCAAAACAATATAGACGGAGGCGTAGCCTACAACCTGTCGGATAACTGTAAACTTGATCTTTCCCTGGGTAAAGGGATCAGCAAAGGAGCAATAGACAAATATATTGCCCTGGGCTTTTCTTTCAGGGTGAAAACAAAAAACAACCCATGATCAGGAGAGTTTTTTTCTCAATAACTGCGCATTCACTGCAACAATGACCGTACTAAGACTCATCAGGATCGCACCTACTGCCGGCCCCATCACAATCCCATAACGAAACAGTACCCCCGCTGCCATTGGAATGGCAATAGTATTATAACCCGTTGCCCAGGCCAAATTCTGGATCATCTTTTTGTAAGTGGCTTTCCCGAATAATATCAGGTTCACGATATCCTGCGGATCACTGTTCACTAATACAATATCGGCAGTTTCTGCAGCAATATCGGTACCCGAACCTACGGCAATACCCACATCCGATTGTGCCAGTGCAGGGGCATCGTTCACGCCATCACCGGTCATGGCCACAAATTCACCTTTATCCTGAAGGTCTTTAATGATGTCAACTTTTTGGTGGGGAAGCACTTCCGAAAAATAGCCATCCAATCCCAATTGATCATGCACCGCTTTTGCCACCCGCTCGTTATCACCGGTTGCCATCAGTACCCTGATATGGTTTCTTTTTAACACCCTGATGGCATCCGCTGCTTCGGGCCTGATGGCATCCGACAGTGCCATATATCCGGCCAGCTGATCATTTACGATTATAAAAACCACGGTCTCTGCCTGGCTGCTGAAAGCGGGATCGGGCAATTCCATTTGTTTGTCTTTCAGGTAACCGGGACTAACCACTTTGACCTGTTTTCCCTCCACCGTGGCTTCAACCCCCTTTCCTGTTATTGCATTGAAATTGTCGGGTTGGGGGATTGAAATACTTTTTTCTTTTGCTTTACTGACAATACCGACGGCAATAGGATGCTCTGAACTCAATTCCAATGCAGCCGCCAAACGCAGCAGTTCCGTTTCCGGATAAAGCCCGTTTACGGATACAATACGGGTTACCCCAAAATCCCCCTTTGTTAAGGTGCCGGTTTTATCGAACAGGATGGTCGTGATTTTCCGGGATGCTTCAAAGGCTGTCCTGTTCCTGATCAATAAACCATTTTGGGCCGATACGGCTGTGGAAATAGCCACTACCAATGGTATCGCAAGTCCCAGCGCATGCGGGCAGGTGATGACCATCACGGTGACCATCCTTTCCAGGGCAAACACAAAAGGGTAACCGAGGAACAACCATGTGGCTAATGTTATCAACCCAACACCCAGTGCCAGGTATGTGAGCCATTTTGCAGCCCGGTCGCCCAGGTGCTGCATTTTTGATTTTGTTTTTTGGGCTTCTTCCACCAACGAAATGACTTTTTGGAGATAGCTGTCCTTCCCGGTATGCTCCACTTTGATTGTCAGGGAGCCGTTGCCATTGATGGATCCCCCGATCACGGTTTCGTTGACTTCTTTTTTTACCGGCTTTGATTCGCCGGTGAGCATGGCTTCATTCAGGTAACTATTCCCTTCCACGATCAATCCATCGGCCGGTATTTTTTCACCCGGCTTAATCAGGATCAGGTCATCCTTTTTAAGGGATTCCAGTTTCACATCCTTCACCTGTCCATCCTGTCCCACAAGATGGGCTTCTGATGGCATCATACCGGCCAGTAATTGTAAGGCCTTGGAAGCCCCCAGCACCGACCTCATTTCCACCCAATGCCCCAGGAGCATGATCACAATCAGGGTAGCCAGTTCCCAAAAGAAATCCATACCGGGCAAACCGAAAACCGTTGCAGCACTATAAAAAAAAGCCACACTGATGGCCAGGGCAATCAGGGTCATCATACCCGGTCCCTGTTCTTTTATTTCACTTACAAAACCTTTCAGGAATGGCCAACCGCCCCAGCAATAGATAAACCCGGACAGCACCAGCAACACATAGGGGTTACCGGGTAAAACCCAGTGGTAGTGAAAGAATTGCTGGATCATGGGCGAAAAAACAAGGATGGGAACAGAGATGATTAAACTAACCCAAAACCGTTTCCTGAAATCTTCGATCATCATACGATGATGATCATGACCGGTATGGCCATGTGTCATTTTATCCTTACCCTGTTCATGGTGCTCATGATGCGTATGTTCTGTTGTTTCATTCATCATGCTAAAATTTTGACCCCTAAATAAAACAGGGGCTATTTGATCTTCAATCTTAACCCTGCATAAAACAACCTGCCTGATACGGGCCCCCAAACCAGGGTAGCGTCAAAATAAGATCCAAAGGGCTGGTCGGGTGCTATGATTAGACGCCTCTGATAATAATTGCCTAGGTTCTCTCCACCCACATAAATATCAATGGGAAACTTGCTACCGATTGTTTTTGTTATTTGTGCATTCATCAATACATAAGATGGTGAACGTTCTTCCAGTTGATAGGGAGCCGGGTTATCGAGGGTAGAAGGAATTCTCTTTGTTCCGTTGAAAGAAACCGTATAGTCAAATTTCCATCCACTGATTTCATAGGCCCAGTTGGCAAAAGCCCTATTTTTTGCCACAAGGGGTCTTTCCAATAATTCACCGTGATAGGTCGTTTTCACATCAAAGAGCCGGTAGGCCAATCGAATATCCATCTTTTTGAAAACCTCGTAATTCAGTTCGGCCTGGAAACTGTTGGAATAAGAAGGGCCTTCCAAATTATAAAAATTTACTTCCCTGGCCGATTGATCAAGGTCTACCACTACCTGGTGTTGAAAATCGGTACGGAAATAATCCAGACCGACCGATCCGTTTTTACCCAACACCCTAAAACGCTGATCAATACTGATGCCTTCGCTCCAGGCTACTTCAGGCTGCAAACCATATGCCTTTCCATTCCCGGCATTCAGGATATTGAGCTGCCGGGCGCTCACCAGTACGCTTGCATTTTCTGCCAAAATATTAGCCGTTCTTTGTCCCCTGCCGGCATTCAACCTTATCACGGTTTTTTCAGCGGGCTGATACCGCAGGTGCAACCGGGGAGTGAGAAAAGCCCCATAGAGGTTATTATCATCACCCCGTAATCCCAGAATAAGGTCAAACTTTTTCAGAAAACTATAGGTATACTCAAAAAAGGCTCCGGCAACAACTTCTTTCCGGTAAAAGCCGGAACTGTTCAGCAATTCATCATATTTGTCGGAAACAAGGCTCAACCCCGTCCTGAACTTATGATTGGTGTTGCCAATGATTGATTGGTATATCAGGTTCGCATAAAAATTGGTTTGATGGGCATCATATTGTGTAAGACCGAAATAGGATTGCTGTTCATGACGAAAACCCGATAACTGTAATCCAAAACTCTTATAGCGTTTGGCCGGAAAAACATATCCTATTTTACCAAATGCTTCGTAACGGTTGGTATGTATTCCTAAACCATAACGGTCTGTGGTCAGTTTATCAGTGGCCGGGTCAAAACCCTTTTCTCCCCCTGTTTTGTCATCCCATAATATCCTGACACCAAACTGGCCCAACAAGCCATTGTTATTATCAAATTTCCATCGGTTCATGAGGGTGAACAGGTTGCCGGTCGGCAGGTCCCGGAATCCGTCTTTGTTAAAATCAACTTTTTTATTCTCAAAATAAGCGTTGTGCAGGAGCAACGCGGTTGACCATTTTTTACCAACATGTTTTGCCAGGTTAAGGTTTACATCGGTCTTACCCATATTATTGACATAGACATTGGCATACAATTGTTCTGCATTTTCCGGCTTCTTCATTTCAATATTGATCTGCCCTGCCATACTTTCAAAGCCGTTGGCGACTGAACCCACCCCCTTGGTCAGTTGGATGGATTCCACCCAGGTACCCGGAATATAATTGAGCCCCCATTGTGTCGCAATCCCTCTTGGACCAGGAAGATTTTCAATGGTTAATTGGGTATAGTTACCCGACAGACCGAGGAGTTGAATCTGCTTGGATCCTGTAACTCCATCATTATAGGCCACGTCCACGGAAGGATTGGTTTCGAAACTTTCGCTGAGGTTGCAGCAGGCCGCTTTGAACAATTCCTTTTCCGACATCACCTGCGTTCTCAATACGGATGCCGCCGCAACCGATGTCGCTTTTCTTCCGGAAACTATTTTGACTTCCTGGAGTTCCCGGGCAGCATTGAGGATAATATTCAGGTGCTGGCCGGGTTTGATGTCAATGCTCTTCGTCTGGTAGCCAGCATAACTGATATTAATAACCGAATTTTCTTTTTCGGGCAGGATGGTAAAAAACCCATTGCTGTTGGTGGCTACGCCCTTTGCCGTGCCATCCAGGAGAATACTGGCACCTTCAAGGGGCCTGAAGTTTCCTTTTGCATCCACTTCCAGCACAACGCCTGCAACGGTCTTTTCTGCTGCAGGGTCATGATGGGTATTGGGGTCCCTGTACAGGCAACATTCCGGTAATCCTTTATAGACATAATCCTTCGCCTTCCTGAATTCTGTATCGTGACCGGCTTCCACTATGCGGGCCTGGACCTTTTCGGGTTGTGTTTGACGGGGATCATATACGAGGGTAAATATTTTGGTATCGATTTCCCATGTCCCGGAACGGACTCCCTTTCCTTTTGCAGCTTCTTCGATACGGGCTTTACACATTTCACAATTACCATACACGGTAAATGTTACGGTAGTATCTGTTGACTGATCCTTGTTTTGCGCCTTCGCACCGTAACAAAAAACCAATAACAACAGTATCAATACATTTTTCATCGCCTTATCTCCTATGGCAATGATCAATTCTTCAGGATATCCTCGAGCAGGCTTTCTAATTCGCGGGGTTCAAGATCCATGGCGACCAAACGGCCTTCCTTATCGATCAGGTAAGAAGTCGGTATCTGGTATATATTCCATTGCAGGGCCGTTTTCGCTTCCCATCCCCCATTGTCATTCACCTGTAACCAGCTGATCCGGTCTTTCCTGACTGCCTGGGCCCAGGCTTTCCTGTTTTCATCGAGGGAAACCCCAAATATCTCAAATCCCTTATCCCGGTATTTGGCATACAATTTCACCATCTCTTTATTGGAATACCGGCAGGGTCCGCACCAGGATGCCCAGAAGTCCAGTAATACCACTTTACCTTTCAGGGAAGACAACTTAATGGTATCACCGCTGAGCGAGGGTAATGCAATCTCCATGGCCTGTTTGCCATATTTTGCCTGGGAAAAACCCGTAAAATCCAATAAGAGGATCAAACCGGTCAACACGAATATCTTTTTATAATTGATCATTGCATTTTAAAGAGTACCCCGGGGCGGGGCCCGGAGTACCTGTTAAAGATTGTTATTTACTATGCTTTTCACATTTACCGTTTTTGCAGCAATCCATCTTTGCATTTTCCTTCATGCTGCTGCATTTGCCATCCTTGCAACAACCCATTTCTGTGCACTTTCCGTTTTCTTTTCCGCATTGATCACTGTCGCAGCATTTAGCAGTTACGGTTGCATCCCTTTCGTAATGGCAGCATTTCGGTAATTTTTCATACGCGGCATTTTCCGCCCTGAAACCGGGGTTGTCATAACCTGCCGCTGCAATGGCCTTCTGCACTTTCGCGGTATTGGTGGAGGTGGTACTGTATGTAATGCTTAATTCCTTGGTTTCTTTGTTCCAGTCCGCATACTCGGCACCGGCAGCCCGGGCGGCTTTTTCAATGGTTGATTTACACATGCCGCAATTCCCGGACACTTTAAAACTTTCTGTTTTTGTTTCCTGGGCAAAACTGTTATTAAAAAAAGATAAGAACAATATGCTGATGGAGAATATTTTCAACGTTTTCATATAGAATGTATGTTATTTGATAAAATAAAATTTCAACGCTGGGGTTTGTGTCAGCCCCATGATACCGGGGGAGTATAGTATCAAATTCTGAAAACGCAGTTTTGTATACAGATCATTTGCCCGTTGATGGGAGGTGCATGATCCTGGTTAATCCTATTTTGTACCGTTGCAAGTGCCGGAACCCATTCGGGTGCCTGGTTTTCCTGCACCATTGCCGGAGCAACAAAATGAAAGTCGGCCATGCCTGCTAACTGGTCATCCTGTATCTTCAGGATCCTGACATCATCATGACAGCAACCACTGGCATCCTTTGTATGCATGCCACATTTATTGCAAACATCAGTTTGGGAAGCACCCAGTTTGAAAGAGTCAAAGCGGTTCATGCAAAAGTGCATATTGACCACAATACCGCTTGTGAATGCGATATAGATGACGAGCAATATGGATGCAAAAAATTTTTTCACAGTACTGCAAAGATATACAAGGTTTCCGGGAGTTAAAACAACAGGATGAGAATTTCCAATTTTTGTTAAATATTTGTCAATCAATTAACAAAATTCCAGAAAATACCCACCCGCATGACCATCCCGGGGTTAATATAGCCCGGCGACACCTCATTATTATTATAAAATCCAAAACCGAACTTGTTCGAAACGGTATTGAGGTTTTCGAGGCGGATAAAGACCTTCATGCTGCGGATCCTGAAATGAAGAAAGGCTGCAATATCCGGGAGGTTGGTAATCCGGATACTGTCCTGGTAAAAAAACCTGCCCAGGACCGGGGAGTAGGCATCTGCCTTATAAGGTGTATGGTAACGCAGTTCCAGACCGGTGGATACATTGAGATTGGTAAAAAACAATCCTTCCAGCGCTAAACGCTGCCGGGTAAAAAGCACCGGTATATTCAGGTCCACATTCCCGGTTTTTTGCTGCACATAAACATCGGCATACCAGTTCCAGTGTTTGCCCAGCCTGAATACTTTTTCGGCCGACAGCTGCAATACATTGAACAATGCATTTTCCTGCTGGGGCTGATAATAATTCCTGTAATAGGTCATGTTACTGACCAGGAAATAATGCCCGCTCAGCCGCAATTTAAAACGGGGCTGGTAAACGGAGGCCTGGATATGAGTAAGGTTTTCTTTCTGAAAACTATGTTGGTTATCCAGGGCAAAACTGCTCCGGTCATCAAAAATAAAAGAGGGTGTCCTGTTCGTATTCTCGAACCCCAATTCGATAAAGGCACCCGATTTGCGTGAATAGCGTTTCAGGTTCACCCTTGCATTGTAATCCCCGGAATTCAGTCCCCCGAAATACAATAAACCGTTTAGCCCCATATCCCATTTCTGGTTCTTTGTTTTATTCCTGTATTCCACATGCCCGTAAAAATTATAAAAGGATTGCCCACCCGTGGTAAATGTACCTTTCAGGGTTTCCAAGGCTGCTCCCAGCTTGATATATTGTTGCAGGTTATTGGCATCGGGAAACTGGTAGATGGAAAAGTCATTGATCAGTTGTTTCCATTTATCCTGGAGGCTGAAAGTGTCCGACTGGTTGGGCAGGGATAATCCATAATATTTTGCATAATAATTCGTATCCGCAATATTATCAGTATAATTATAGGTGAAAGCATTATAAGTAAGGGTATGTTCAAACCGTAAGCGGGGATAGAACAGGGGAATGATGGTAGAATCGGTGACCAGTGAATCCTTCCGACCCAGGTCATATTGCTGTCGCAACATCACGGTAAATTCATTGTAGCGGTTGCCCACATCCAGCGCCTTGCTGAAAAATCCTGCCCCGGCTGCCTGGTCGCCTCCGAGTTTTGTGGGGATATTGAATCGGTCCTTAAAGATCCTGTCATTGAAATAATCCTGGTCATCCCTGAATCCGCCGTTTTCGGATGACTGCAATTTGTTGGCCAGTATGACAAAATAATTATTATATCGTTTTTTGGGCGACTGGTACCAGGAACTGAGCAGGTAATTATTATGGTTTGTCTTTTGATTTTTAAAAAATCCGGGGGAATTGATCAGCCGGTATTGGAAAAGGGCATTCCAGTTGGGTTTGATATTCTGCGTATGCAAGACTTCGATCAACTGTTCTGTTTTGCTGCCCAGCAGGTAGTTCAATTCCGTATAAGGTTTGGTGGTATTGAAGAAACGGACATTCTCCAAAGGCCATTTATAAACATCCAGTGCATGAAAACCAGGATCCCATCCGGCTTTCATGAAAGGGGTGAACAGTAAGGAATGAGTGGGATTACCCAGGTTACCCAGGTAGATATGATCGGCGGGGATGGGAAATTTTTTGGTGAAATCCCTAATGGAAGAATCCAGTTTTGTGGCCAGCGTAGAAGAAGGGATCCGGTAAAATATCGTGAGGGAATCGGCGGAATAGTCCCTGTGTTCTAAACTGTCGTTGGATTGACCGCCCCGGATATTGGTACCACCCCCCCTGCCACCGGTATTGCCAAAACCTGAATTGCGCAGCACCGATCCGTCAATAGGCCTTCCCTGCCCCCAACAGAAATGGGGTGCCAGCAGGAAAAAGACAATACCGATATGAAAAAATAATTTTTTCAACGTACCCTCAAATAAATAAACGCTAAGTTAAACCGCTTGTGATAAAAATGATACATGCAAAAGTTAAAGTGAAGCGATCATCTCTTTTATGATCAGGGTGATCTTGGGTTCTGCAGCTTTGGCAAAATGAAGGACTTCCTCATGGGTAATGGTGTTTTCATCTTCGCGTACCCCAATATCGGTGATCACGCTCATGGCAAAAACCGGTATCCCCATATGATTGGCCGCTACCACTTCCTGCACCGTGCTCATACCCACAGCATCACCGCCCAGTATCCTGATCATCTGGTATTCTGCCCGGGTTTCAAAAGTCGGACCGGTAACCCCAAAGTAAACACCTTGTTTGATGTCGATGCCCTGTTGCCGGCCGATGTCCAGCGCCCGGGCGATGAGTTCTTTTTTATAGGGTTCACTCATATCGGGAAACCGCGGTCCCAGTGTCGAAAGGTTTTTCCCGATCAATGGATTTTTGGTGGCGAAGCTGATATGATCCTTAATGATCATCAGGTCACCGACCTTATAGCCGGGGTTCACCCCACCCGCTGCATTGGATAGGATAATATTTTCAATACCCAGTCGTATCATCACCCGGATCGGGAATACCACTTCTTCGGGAGTATACCCTTCATAATAATGAAAACGGCCGGCCATACAGACCAACTGTTTACCGGATAGTTTTCCAAAAATCAATTTCCCGCTATGCCCTTCAACGGTAGACACCGGGAAATGGGGAATGGATTGGTAACTGATCTCCTGTTCGATGTCAATTTCATTCACGAAACTGCCCAGGCCGCTTCCCAGTACAACACCCACCCCGGGACGGGATATACCTTTTGCCTGTAAAAATTGAACCGCTTCTTCCAGTTTTAGTAAAATATCATTCATATCATTCACAAAAAGATGATCTGCAAAAATGGTAAACAAATTTCAAATGGAAGAAAATGTTTTCCCGGAAAGAAGGAGCAACAACAATGGATATTATATTGTTTATTTCATGGATGCATGGGATAAATTTCGTAAGTTTGATAGCTGCTCTTCACATATTTTTTCACTTTAAAAAAGGAGGTATTATGTTGACTGCACACATTCCGCAGGCATACGTTTACAAGTCATACGCACAACATAATTTCAGGCAGATACCTCAGATTGGCCGATTAACACAAGAGCAAATTACCGATATTGACGTTGTAAGCCATGTTCTGCCTTTTAAAAGCAATAATTATGTCATCAATGAGCTGATCAACTGGGACAATGTTCCTGATGACCCGATCTTTACGCTCACCTTTCCGCGAAAGGAAATGCTGACCACGGTCCATTACAATACCATGCTGGCTGCCATGCATTCACCCGCTTCAAAGGATGAAATAAAGAAAGTGGCGAATGAAATCCGGAAAGACCTGAACCCCCATCCTGCCGGACAACTGGAGCATAATGTTCCGATGATCGAAGGCCACCGGCTGACCGGTATGCAACATAAGTACCGTGAAACGGTTTTATTCTTTCCCAGCCAGGGACAGACCTGTCATGCCTATTGCAGCTTTTGTTTTCGCTGGCCGCAATTCGTCGGCATGGACGAATGGAAATTTGCCATGCGGGAAACCGAATTGCTGGTAAAATACCTGCAGCAGCATACCGAAGTGACCGACCTTCTCTTCACCGGCGGAGACCCGATGATCATGAAGAATAAGATCTTTGCTTCCTATATCGATAATATTCTTGATGCGGATATCCCGAACCTGCAAACCATTCGCATTGGCACGAAAGCTTTGGGATACTGGCCATATAAATTCTTAACCGATGATGATGCCGATGATACCCTCCGCACTTTTGAAAGGATCGTAAAATCCGGGAAGAACCTGGCCATCATGGCGCATTTCAATCATCCTGTTGAACTTTCCACCCCTGCCGTGCAAAAAGCCATCAGGAGGATCCGCAATACCGGGGCACAGATCCGGACACAGTCGCCCATCATGCGCAATATCAACGCCGATGCCGATACATGGGCCGAGATGTGGAGAAAACAGGTTAACCTGAATTGCATCCCCTATTACATGTTTGTGGCGAGGGATACGGGCGCCCAGCATTATTTCCAGGTTCCGCTGGTGGAAGCCTGGCATATTTTCCGCGAAGCCTACCAGAAAATAAGTGGCGTATGCCGCACCGTTAGAGGTCCCAGTATGAGTGCCACACCGGGTAAGATCCAGTTGCTGGGTGTCAGCGAAGTGAACGGTGAAAAGATCATGACACTCCGTTTTTTGCAGGGCAGGAACCCCGATTGGGTGGCCCGTCCGTTTTTTGCAAAATATGATGAAAACGCGATCTGGCTGGATGACCTGAAGCCTGCATTCGGGGAAGACAAATTCTTTTTTGAAGATGAATTAAAAGCGCTATTCAATGAGCACATCTCCCTCCCCGAAACCGTCAACTTTGAGTGAGGCGGCGTCGCCCATACAGCATCAAAAACACCTGTACCTGAATCCCAACGTAGTGGGCCTGAAGGAATCGCCCACCCTGCGCATCAACCAGCATTGCAGGGAACTGGCGGAAAAAGGAAAACATATCTATAAGCTGGGGCTGGGACAATCCCCCTTCCCGGTGCCCGAATCGGTGGTGAATGCCCTGCGGCTCTATGCCCCGCAAAAAGACTACCTCCATGTGCAGGGCTTACCGGCACTGCGGCAGGCGGTCGCCGAGTTCCACCGGCGGAAAGACGGGGTGGACCGGCTGGCGGAAAACGTGATCATCGGGCCGGGGTCAAAAGAACTCCTGTTTCTGTTACAGATGGTATTTGAAGGGGAGGTGATCATCCCCAGCCCCAGTTGGGTCTCCTACCTGCCCCAGGCAAGGATTATCGGGAATACGATACATGTTATCCATACGGCGGCATCAGAAAGCTGGCGGCTGCTCCCGGAACAACTGGATGCATTCTGTAAGGCCAATACTAATCATAACGGTAACCCCTACCTGCTGATCCTCAACTATCCCGGCAATCCCGATGGCATCACTTATGGCCAGGAAAGTGTGCTGGCCCTGGCGGAGGCCTGCAAAAGAAACAATATCTACATCCTGTCCGACGAAATATACGGGCAGCTGCATCACCAGGGCAACCATACTTCCATCGCCCGTTACTATCCCGAAGGGACCATCATCAGTTCCGGTTTGTCGAAATGGTGTGGTGCCGGTGGCTGGCGCCTGGGCACATTTTCTTTTCCGCCCGAACTTCACTGGCTGATGGAAGCCATGGCCGCAGTGGCCAGTGAGACCTATACCTCGGTCAGCGCTCCTATCCAGTATGCAGCGATCCAGGCCTTCAATGGCGGTTCGGAAATTGAAGATTATTTATGGCATGCCCGGAAAATCCTTGCCGCCCTGGGAACGGAAACCGCCTCTATTTTGAAAGCAGGGAATATCATGGTCAATGACCCTACGGGAGGATTCTATCTATTTCTCGATTTTTCAAACCTGAAAGACTCCTTGAACCGGAGAGGGATCGATAACAGTGCCATAATGTGTGAGCAGTTGCTGGAAGAATGCGGGGTGGCCATTTTACCCGGTGCAGATTTTAACCGGCCCGAAGAAGAGTTATCGGCAAGGCTTTCCTATGTAGATTTTGACGGTGCCAAGGCACTGAGTGCCAGTTATACGATCCCGCTACACGAAAAACTGCCGGACAATTTTACCGGGCAGTATTGTCATAACGTAATCGAAGCAGCGCAAAAGATCGTCAGCTGGGCCAATGCCTGATCGGCAAGTGTACTGGCTGTTCTTCCTGTCAATGCATTCATTCCGGGTACCGGTAAAAATCACAGTCGGCCTCATCACATATAAGCGCTTTTAGTGTTGGATCCTGCAGCACTGCTGTATAATCCATCCATTTCCTGCCCACCTTCATTTTCCGGTACACCAACCGGATCCCATGGCTATAATCCACATACCAGTTGACATGACCGGTATAAAGGGGTTGGATCGGGCGCCCGCCGGGTTGATGCCATCCATATATGGCGACCCTGCCGGGTTTGGGATCCCTTGAAATCTTTCCTGATATAACGACATCTTTCTTGATGCCTGCAATGAGTCCCTTCCTGCCCCTGCGCTGGCCTTCTATGATCAGGTGATGTTGCCACATGGTGACAGTACTGTCGCGGAAGGCGAGTAAAGGAACGGGTTCAAGATGAATTTTTGCCTGCCGGTAGATATCATCCACTATTTTCCGGGTGGGTAAAAAACATTGAAACATATCCGCAATTTTCTGACCGGCCATCGGCGTGAGGGGAACCCTGGCCCAATCATGATCATTACCGATCGACAGGTAATCACGCGAAACAAAATAAATTGCTCTTATCTTTTTCCCGGATGCTGAATCGGTAATGGATGTTTGGATGGCCGTAAATTTTTTCCAAAATCCCGGGAGGTTGCCCGCCAGTATTTCCTGCAGGGCGAAAGAATCCCTTTGCTGCCATTGCATGGCTATTGCTTTTTTATAAAATTCAGAACCGCTCATAGCGGATGTGCTGCGCACCGGCAGGGACAGTCGCTTGGTCAGGGTGCAGGCCGAAAAAAACAATGCAAAAATCAGCAACAACTTCATATCAGAAAGATAATGGATTCATGCGAACCCCGGTACGGCAGCATTTTTTCTGTACCGGCTGTGCAGTTAACGGTTTTTGCTAAAAAACAAGATGTAAGCCTCCGTAAACTATCAACTTAGCCTTATCTTCGCGTCAAATTTTCAAGCATGAATCTTCACGAATACCAGGCCAAGGAATTATTGAAAAAATACAATGTCCCTGTTCAGGAAGGCTATGCCTGCGGCACCATCCATGAGGCAGAAGAAGCCTACCGGCAGATCAAGACCCAGTTCGGCAGCCCTTTTGCCGTGGTAAAGGCACAGATCCATGCGGGTGGACGTGGTAAGGGCAAGGTAAAAGAAACCGGGGTGAATGGAGTGAAGGTCGGTAAGAACCTTGACGAGATCATCGATTTTTCAAAAGGTATTCTGGGCGGAACTCTTGTAACCCTGCAGACCGGTGCGGCGGGAAAGGTGGTCAATAAGATCCTGATCGCGCAGGATATGTATTATGACGGACCCAGTGAAAGAAAAGAATACTACCTCTCTATCCTGCTGGACCGGGGAACCGGGCAGAATGTGATCATGTACAGCACAGAGGGCGGGATGAATATTGAAGATGTGGCCCATGATACCCCTGAAAAGATCTTTAAAGAATGGGTGCACCCCGGTGGCGGCTTACTGCCCTTCCAGGCAAGAAAAATTGCATTCAATTTCGGTCTTAAGGGTGAAGCATTTAAGAATATGACAAAATTTGTCACGAATTTATACAATGCCTATACGGGGCTTGATTGCAGCATGTTAGAGATCAACCCGCTCTTTAAGGCTTCTGATGATAAGATTGTGGCGGTTGACTGCAAGATGAACCTCGATGATAATGCCCTGATGCGTCATCCTGACCTGGCTGCCTTAAGGGATGTGACCGAAGAAGACCCCACCGAAGTGGAAGCCGGCCAATACAACCTGAACTTTGTAAAACTGGATGGCAATGTAGGATGTATGGTGAATGGCGCGGGATTAGCAATGGCCACCATGGATATGATCAAACTCAGCGGTGGCGAACCGGCCAATTTCCTCGATGTGGGAGGCACGGCTAATGCCCAGACCGTGGAAGCTGGATTCAAGATCATCTTAAAGGACCCGGCTGTGAAAGCCATCCTCATCAATATATTTGGCGGAATCGTTCGTTGTGACCGCGTAGCGCAGGGCGTTATCGACGCTTATAACAATATGGGCAATATCACTGTTCCCATCATTGTCCGCCTGCAGGGCACTAATGCGGAAGAGGCCAAGAAACTGATTGACGAAAGCGGGCTGAAAGTGCAATCGGCGATATTGCTCAGTGAAGCTGCAGACCTGGTAAAGAAAGCAGTCGCCTGATAAACAGCATTTCAATAAATTATATGCAAAGATCCCCTTCCATCGCGGTAAGGGGATCTTTGTTTGTATAGGAAATATAGGAAGACCCGTATAGACCAAAAAAAGTCACCCGATGAGTGACTTCTATTTCTTTCTGGCAGACTGAAAAGATGGATTAAGCAGCCATCTTTTTGGTTCTTTTCTTACCGGATAATGCGGCGAGCATAATCTGCGTATTGATATATTTACCTTTCATGACAAATATTTTTGGGGTTTATAATTGATTGTTTTCTTTTTTTTTAATCGCTTCTGTAAATAGGACGCAAAACCCGGCAGGAGGTTACAGGAAATTTTAAAATTGATGTGAAGCGTGAATTAAGCGGAGCGCAGGGTATGAAAATAAAAAAAGGTCACAATACCTGTGACCTATCATAATTTCTGATTGATCCTATTAGGATTAAGCAGCCATCTTTTTGGTTCTTTTCTTACCGGATAATGCAGCGAGCAAAATCTGCGTATTGATATATTTACCTTTCATGACAAATATTTTTGGGGTTTATAATTGATTGTTTTCTTTTTTTAATCGCTTCTGTAAATAAGACGCAATAGCCAGGTGCAGGTTACAGGAAATCTAAAAATAGATTTGAACAGCGGGTGGTCGGGTACGCGCATAAAAAAGGTCACAATAACTGTGACCTGTAATAAAATCTGACAATACTTTAAGGATTAAGCAGCCATCTTTTTGGTTCTTTTCTTACCGGATAATGCGGCCAGCATGATCTGCGTATTGATATATTTACCTTTCATGAAAAATAATTTTGGGGTTTATAATTGATTGTTTTCTTTTTTTAATCGCTTCTGTAAATAAGACGCAATAGCCGGCGGGAGGTTACAGGAAATCCTAAAACTTTTGTTAAGCCGCATCCCGCCGCAACCAATTGCTTAAAAATTACGACATTAGGGTATGAAAATATGGCTACCCTTCTTATTGGTTATCGGGCATGCAGTTGTTGTAAAGGCACAGAAAGTGGATAGCATCTTCTTTAACCTTTATACGGACAGCCTGAAAAAGGGCACCCATAATTATATCAATGTAGACGGAAAGATGAATAATGGGCGGTGGATGCCACTTACAGCCAAAGAAATCATTTTTACATCCGACAAAGGCCGGTTTGAGGGTAATGATCTTGTGATACCGGCCGATTGTAAAGAGGAAAAGATCAGGGTCACAGCCGTATTAAGGGCCAACCCGGGCATGAAGAAAGAGATCACCATCTGGGTGAAACAAAAGCCTGAAGATGAACTGGTTCCTGCTGAACCGGCCGAATTAAAGCGAAACCGGAACCCGAGGGGAAAAAATTAAGCCCCGAAACCGGGGCCTTTATTTACTGCGTTTTTTTAGCATCTTCGAGGAATTTGGCCAGTCCGATATCGGTTAAAGGGTGTTTCAATAAACCGAGGATCGAATCCAGCGGACAGGTACAAACATCAGCTCCTGCCTCGGCACAACGGATAATATGGTTGGGATTACGGATCGATGCAGCCAGTATCTCCGTTTTAAAACCCTGAACGGTATAAATATGCGAAATCTGCTCAATCAGCTGCACCCCATCCCAGCCGCTATCATCAATACGGCCGATAAAGGGTGAAACATAGGCAGCCCCGGCTTTGGCACAAAGGATGGCCTGTCCGGCCGAAAATACCAGGGTACAGTTAGTCCTGATACCATTATCGGTAAACCATTTTATCGCCTTTACGCCATCCTTGATCATGGGCACTTTCACAACAATATTCGGGTGCAGGGCCGCCAGGGCCTTCCCTTCTGCGACAATACCATCAAAATCGGTGGCAATTACTTCTGCGCTGATATCCCCATCCACCATTTCACAAATTGCTTTGTAATGGTTCATGACAGCTTCATGCCCCTTTATCCCTTCTTTGGCCATTAAGGAAGGGTTGGTAGTGACCCCATCCAGGATTCCTAATTCATGGGCTTCTTTGATCTGGGCAAGATTGGCCGTATCAATAAAGAATTTCATACTAATTTTTTTAAATTGAAGATTGATAAACTGTCTTCCGGTGTTTACAAGACCGGATGTACAGGGGTCCCTTAGAATGTTAAAGAATAGCTTTTAGCGTTTGTACCCTTAACCAAAGAGACTGGAAAATAAAAAAAACGGCAGGCTACTCACATCGCACCGCTACAACCACTTATCCTTGCTGCCTTCCGGCCCTGGGGAGGTTCAGCAGGAGCTGGTCGTGTAAGACCTGCCGGGCGCAAAGATAAGGAATGAGAATTTTTCCGGGGGCCATTTTTGAAGAAAGATCAGAAAATGCAGGCATTGTATCAGCGTGATATGGAATTCAGGGTCGTAAACCCGATCAGTTCATCGGCCCGACCCCCAAAAGGGCGGTAATAGACCATCACGGTATAGGCATTCTCGGTTCCCCAGTAATTGCCTTCTGTATTTTCGTAAGAAAAATCATTCCCGGGATCCGACAGGTTCCTGGTGATATAAGCATAATTATAATAACCCTGTTTCAGCAAAAGGGTCACTTCATAAATCCCCCTTTCCTCATTAAAGGTCATCCGGGCATCCTCGCTGGGTGTATAATTGGTGAGTTCTCCAAAAATATAGACCTCCCTGCCCTCCAGGGCCCTGCCACCCGGTGGTTGATAGGTAAAATGAACATAGGCATAATCAGATTGCCAGAACGGGTTGAGGTTATCGGTGGTTTCAAGGGTAAACATACCGTTCAGGTCAACATACTGCAGATAGGCCTGTTTGGTCCTGTCGACATCGGGCTTCACATACACATCGGTCCTTTTGGGCTGCTTATCGATCTTCCACATGCGTTCGCTCATCAGCCGCAGGCTGCGCAGGTCGATCCAGCGCCATTCTTTCCCGGCTGCAAAAGTGGTCTTCGCCTCATCATTATATTCAAAATAATTGCCGCGGTAGATATCGGGCCGGTTCATGATCACCGCATTTTGCCAGATAAAATTCTGCAGGGCCACCACCTTGATATCCTGCTGGTTGAAAGCACTGACCTGGCTATTGGTGGTGACAGTGATGCGTAATTTCTGGTGTGTATAATAGAGGCTGCTGTTAAAGGGCTGCTGGATCATCGCCCCGATTGCGGCCTTATTATCCACCACCAGGAATCGTTTGGTAAAGACCAGTTGGGCCGTATCGCTGTTAAGAAAGACTTTCAGGAGGTAATTGCCGGAACGGGTGATCGTACTGCTCCGGTCGGGCACCCTTGCCTGGTAATTGGTGTACCGGGTAAGCGCAATAGAGGAATTGCGGTAGGTACTGATCCGCGTGTTCTGAAAACCCCGTATATAATCATAGAGGCTGATATTGGCCGGGGTCCAGTCGGCATTACAAAGCTGGTAGGTGAAATAATAATCCTTGATATCACCATCGAGGTCATCAAAGGTGAGATTCAGTTCATCACTGCTGTTGAGGTTGATCACCGGGTAACTGTAGGGGTCGCCCGTCCTGATCAGTTTGATGGCATGGATATTACTGCGAAAAACATGATCGGGCAATTGCGCCCTCATAACAATGCCGGAAAGGGAAAAGAGGACAGAAAGAAGGACCCACCTGGATGCTGCAGAGATATTCAATGTCTTTATTTATGTTACAATATTCAAAAATTATGCGAAAAAGGCGAATAAAACTTTTAACCGCTTATTTTTGAAGACAAAGAATAATCATTGAACGTTGCAAGATTCATAGCGGGCAGGGTGGCCTTTAACAAACATAAATCCTTTTCAAGGTTTATTATCCGCTTGTCGGCCCTGGCCACCATCATCAGCGTTGCCGTTATGATTGTCACCCTTTCCCTGGTAAACGGATTCCAGGAAACCGTCAGCAACAAGGTATTCAGTTTCCTGGGCCATATCAGGATCCAGTACCGCCAGCCGGCAAAGGCCAATATTTCGGAGGAAGTTCCGGTTGAAAAAAATGATTCACTGGTCACCGAAATCATGGCGATACCGGGTATTCATTCGGTTCATCCCTTTGCCACCCGGTATTCCATTCTGAAAAACGAAAACGAGATTGAAGGCGTTCTCGTCAAGGGTTATGACCCCAGTTATGATACCCTTCACCTGGCCTCCTTTATGCAGGAAGGGAGGTTTATCCATTTCGAAGACAGCACCTATAGCCGCGAAATCGTGATCTCCTCCTTTATGGCAGAACAGTTAAAACTGAAGATCAATGACCGGCCGGTCATCTATTTTATCAAACCCGATGGCAGCATCCGCCCCGACCGGCTAACGGTAACGGGTATCTATAAAACCGGCATCGAGGATTATGACAAATCATTTGCCATTGCCGATCTCAAGCTGATCCAGCGGCTCAACAGCTGGCAGCACAACGAGATCGGCGGGTATGAAATCTTTATCGACGATTATCGCCAGATGACGCCGTTAAGCGAGGCAATCTTTGCCCTTCCTGCTTTTCCCCAGTTGTGGGACACGAAGGGTATCAAGGAAATTTATCCAGAAATTTTCGACTGGCTGAACATGCAGGACACGACCCGTAACCTGCTGATCGTATTCATGGTCATCGTTGCCGTGATCAACCTGATCACCTGCCTGATCATCCTGGTGCTGGAGCGGTTACGCATGATCGGTACCCTGAAGGCCCTTGGAGCCAGCGACTGGACCGTTCAAAAAGTATTCCTGATTCATTCTGTGATCATCACGATAACGGGTATTGCGGCCGGTACCGCCCTGGCGCTGGGCCTGTTATGGTTACAACAGGCCACTGGTTTTATCCGGCTGGATGAGGAAGCTTATTATATGAGTGCTGCGGCCGTAAAGATCGTTTGGTGGCAGGTAGCCCTGGTCGCCGCCGGTACCTTCATCATCAGTTTGCTGGTCCTGATGATCCCTTCCCTGATCGTAAAGAGAATACAACCGGTTAAAGCCATCCGTTTCAGGTAAGATGCGAAAGGATGATCCCGGTTGCCACGGCAGCATTGAGTGATTCCGCCTGGCCCCTTCGCGGAATGGTTACCCTGTCATGGGCCAGTGCCGACAGGGAATCACTGATCCCCTTTGATTCATTACCGACCAGTAGGATACCCCGGCTGATTTTTTCCATTTGACGAATATCTGTACCATCAAGCGTGCAGGCATAGATCTTTTCAGCATGGTGCTTCCGGAGAAAGTCTCCAAGTTCCCCATAAGCCACTGCTACCCTTCCGATACTCCCCATGGTGGCCTGCACCACTTTGTGATTGTAGCAATCTGCAGAATCGGTGCTTGCCATAATATGTTTGATCCCGAACCAGTCGGCAATACGGATGATGGTTCCCAAATTACCGGGATCCTGTATCGTTTCAAGGGCCAGTATGACAGTATCCTCCGTCGGTTCAATAACAGCAGGAACTGGTTGCGCTACGATCATCAGCACCTGGTTAGGCGCTGACAGCAGGGATATCTTTTCCAGTTCATACGTTTCTACCGGTGTTACTTCCATATCCTGCAAGTAGGAAGCATGCTCCGTGATCCAGTTTTGCAGCGCATAAATATGACGGATATGGAGAGCAGTATTCGTTAAAATCTCTTTTGCGATCTTTGGTCCTTCAGCAATAAACACCTGATGGGCATCCCTGAATTTTTTCTGGCCTAAACTTTGAATATATTTGATCTGTGTTTTACTCAGCATTATTACCCATTAGATGAATATTTTGAAAGGCAGGCCCACTATTTTTTTTTCCACCCCCTTACCATTCCTTGCAGGATTGGTTATCCTGCTTGCCAGTTCCTGTGCCGTGGTCACCAAAAACTATCCTGCAAATAAACCCTTTGTTTATGAAACAAATATCAAAATTGAGGGTAATTTTTCAAAAGAAGAAAGCAGCAGCCTTTCCACCAAACTCAATAACCAACTGGATGACAGTTTACAGGTAAAGACGGTCCGTAAATTTTTCTACAAGGGCTTTAATATGCCCACCATCATCAATGCGGTGGCTTATGATTCCCTGAAAGCCGAAAAATCTATCGTTTCGATGGAGAATCTTTTGCGAACCCTGGGCTATTACCACGATTCCATCGCTTACGATACAAAGATCAGGGTGAGGAAAAAAGACCCCAAGCCCGATGAAATGAGGACTATCATCACTTTTCATGTGTTTCCCGGCAAACAGTTCAAACTCGATTCGGTGTATTATTCCCTGATCGATACGGCCCAATACCATCCCAACCAGCCCGACCTTCAATCGCTGACCAATAATTCCTTATCCAGCCAGGGCTTGAAAAAGGGAGACGTTTTTTCCAAACAGAATATCTCTTCCGAGATCGACCGGCTGGTGACTTTGTACCGAAACAATGGTTACCTGAAATTTTCAAGAGATGAGCTCATTGCGGTATGGGACACACTGGACCCTGCCTTACTGCGACCGGCCATCGACCCGGTTGAACAATTATTCCTGCTGGAACAAATCAGCAAGAAAAGGGAAAACCCGACCGCCAATGTTGAGTTCCGGTTAAAGGATGACTTCAGCAACGAGAGGCTCACCCGGTATTTTATCGGCAATACTACTATTTACCCCGACTATACCAGCGATACCCTTGCCGGTACAAAAAAAGTAGTGATCCTTGATTCTAATTATAAAGTGATCAGCTATACCCGTCTTTTTAAAACGAAATTCCTGGGCCAGAATATCTATTTTAAAAAAGGAGAACTGTATAACCAGCAGAATTACCTGAAAACGGTGAACCGGTTTAACAGTCTGGGTGCCTGGCGGCTTGTAAACATTGAGCAGCTCACCCGAACAGGTTCGGATACGGTCGATATGAATATCCTGCTGACCCCGGCCAATAAATATTCTTTTACGACCAACCTGGAAGTCAGTGGTAACAATAATGCATTGATCCAGGGAAACCTGCTGGGCCTGGGTGCCAATGCCACTTTGCTGAACCGCAACTTCGCACATTCCTCCAACCAGTCCAACCTGAACGTACGGTATAACACTGAACTCAGTACCAGGGGCAGGTTCATCGCCACGCAACAGGCCGGAGTCAGTTATTCCATCAATTTCCCCCGGCTGATTCCCAATCTCCGGTTCCTGGGTAATTATGCAAAAGAAAGATCCAAGACCACTTTGTCGATGGCCTACAGTAATACCGATACCAAGAATTATTTCATCGTCAATTCACTCAACCTTTCCTGGGGCTATGATATTGCCTGGAAAAACAAATCGCTCCATATCTCGCTTCCGAACTTTGAATATACAGTCCTTCAAAAAAGGGATAGCCTCAACAAACTGATCGAACGCAACCCCAGTTTCAAAAACATCTTCAACCAGGGACTTGTATTTTCCATACAGGGCGGGTTTAAGATCTCGGGTGGAAAGGGAAAAAATGTGAACCTCTTCAGCAGCAATATTGAAGAATCGGGTTTGCTGACCGGTTTCATCCGTTCACAGATCTTTGACAGCCTTTACCGTTTCATCAAACTGGATGGAGAATTTGTGAGGAGCATGGTTTTTGGCAAGAAGCAATTGGTTACCCGTGTGTACAGCGGTATCGGTATTGCCTTAAAAACACCCACCCGAAGTTCGGATATCCAGATGCCCTATTTCCGGCAGTTCTTTGCCGGCGGACCGAACAGTATGCGGGCCTGGAACCTGCGGACACTGGGACCCGGATCGGCCTTAAAGACCAAGGAAGAAGCTCCCTTCCGTTTTGGTGATTTTATGTTTGAAACCAATGTGGAACTCCGGTTCCCCCTTACCAAGCTGGCAGGTTATAATGTTACCAGCGCCCTGTTCACGGATATCGGTAATGTATGGTTTATCCGCCAGAACAATGACTTTCCCAATGGGCAGCTCACCAGCCTGAACAAATTCTTTAAGGACCTTGCCGTGGGGGTGGGAACAGGTTTACGGTTTGATTTCGAATTCCTGGTGGTAAGACTCGATTATTCATTAAAGGCAAGAAACCCTTCTCCCTACCCTGATAATGCCGCTTCACAAAGCAAGTGGTTCTATCATTGGACACCCGGCAACCTCTTAAAAGGTGTTTTGCAATTGGGCATCAGTTATCCGTTCATCCGTTTCTGATCATGGATCATCTCTTCAAATTCGGTGAGGGTCCTGGCATCCTCCAAAAGATATTCGCCGATCCTTGTCCGGCATAGGCTGCTGAGGTAAGCGCCACATCCCAGGGCCTGGCCCAGGTCGCTGGCCAAACTTCGGATATAGGTACCCGTTGTACAAACCACCCTGAACGAAAGCAGCGGCCCTTCCCGCCTGACCAATTCAAATTCCCGGATCGTCACTTTGCGGGGTTCCAGTTTTACGGTCTTGCCCTGCCGTGCCAGTTCATACACCCTTTTACCATCCTGTTTGATGGCCGAATGCGCAGGAGGCACCTGGAGGATCTCGCCCATGAACAGATCCATTGCGGCTAATACCTGTTCGTCGGTGATATCGGCATAAGGTTTGAAATTTTCCGGCTCAGCTTCCAGGTCATAGGTCGGGGTCGTGGCCCCCAAAGTGATGGTGCCGGTATATTCCTTTTCCCGGGCCATATACTCGTTGATCTTTTTGGTGAATTTTCCGGTGCAGATGATCAGCAGCCCTGTCGCGAGCGGATCGAGGGTACCCGCATGACCCACTTTTTTGATCCGGACCAGGTTACGGATCTTCCTGACGGCATCAAAGGAAGTCCACCGCAATGGCTTATTGATCAGTAATACCTGGCCTTCTTCAAAATTAAGCATGTTCAAATTTCGGCATTTGCAGGGAGGATGGTTTGATTTTTCTCCCTGTTGATAAAAGGATCGGTATCAGTAGGCCCTCGCGAAAAGCACCCGCTGCGCTGATGGCTTTCCGGTGAGGATACACTGACCTTCCTCTTTTTCATTATGGAGCGGGATACAGCGGATGGTTGCTTTTGCTTTTTCCTTGATCACTTCTTCCGTATCAGCCGTACCATCCCAATGCGCCGACACAAAACCGCCTTTTTCATCAAGCAGTTGGATGAATTCATCCCAGCTATCCGCTTTGGTGATATGTTCCTCACGGTAGGCTGCTGCCTTATTATACAGGCTGGCCTGTATCTCCTCCAGCAGGGTCTTTATCTTTTCTGTAAGCCCTTCCATCGGCAATACCTGTTTTTCGGAGGTATCCCGTCTTGCCAGTTCGATTACCTTGTTCTCCATATCCCTTAAGCCCATCGCCAGCCGCAGGGGTATACCCTTCATCTCATATTCAGCAAATTTCCATCCCGGTCTTGCATTATCGTTATCATCATATTTTACCCGGATACCGGCCGCCTGCAATTCTTTCATCATTTCCTGTGCTTTTGCATCAATGACGGCTTTTGATTCCTCCCCTTTATAAATGGGTACGATCACTACCTGGAAGGGTGCGATGCGGGGTGGTAATACCAGTCCCTTATCGTCGCCATGCGCCATGACCAGGGCACCGATCAGCCTGGTGCTGACGCCCCAGCTGGTGGCCCATACATATTCCTGTTTGTTTTCCTTGTTGAGGAACTTGACATCAAAGGCTTTGGCAAAATTCTGACCCAGGAAATGCGAAGTGCCTGCTTGTAATGCTTTTCCATCCTGCATCAGGGCTTCGATGCAATATGTGTCTACTGCACCGGCAAACCTTTCGCTCTCGGTCTTGACGCCCCTGATCACCGGCAGGGCCATGAATTCTTCTGCAAAAGTCGCATAGACCTCCAGCATTTTTTTGGTTTCTGCAATTGCTTCCTCTTCGGTGGCATGGGCCGTATGCCCCTCCTGCCATAAGAATTCCGTGGTCCGCAAAAAAAGCCTTGTCCGCATCTCCCATCTTACCACATTGGCCCATTGGTTAATGAGCAAGGGCAGGTCGCGATAGGATTGTATCCAGTCCTTGTAAGTGCTCCAGATGATCGCTTCGCTGGTGGGACGAACCACCAGTTCCTCTTCCAGTTTTGATTCGGGGTCGACTAACAGTTTTCCTTTATGGTCCGGATCCGCTTTCAGGCGATAATGGGTCACCACTGCACATTCTTTCGCAAAACCTTCGGCATTTTTTTCCTCCGCTTCAAAAAGAGATTTGGGAACAAAAAGCGGGAAATAGGCATTCTGGTGACCGGTTTCCTTGAACATTTTGTCCAATGCATCACGCATATTCTCCCATAAAGCAAACCCATAAGGTTTAATTACCATACATCCCCGAACCGCCGAATAATCGGCCAGGCTGCCTTTTATCACCAGGTCATTATACCATTGGGAATAATCTTCGCTCCTGGCTGTGATTTCTTTACTCATATTGTATGATTTTGCCGGATTTTCACCGGATAACTGCTTCTGTTAAAAGTTTAATAAGCTTTCTGTTTTTGCTTTTTTATTAACAACTGTTAGCGGAAATTTATAGCATGATTGTAAAGGGTATAACAAAGTCCGCCGGATGCTGTAAATCCGGCGCAAATGTAGTAACTTCAATTCTAAAACCTTCTAAATCACCGGTCATGAAACTTCAAATTTTACTTTTATCGTTTTCATTAGCCATTTTAAGTGGTTGTTCGACCGCCTACAAAACAGGCCAGACCCCGGATGATGTTTATTTCTCCCCCGAACGTCCACAGGATGAATATGTGCGGGTGAACCAGGATAAAGATGGCCGGTACAAGTATAATGATGATTATTATGATAACCGCTACCTGCGGATGAAAGTGGCTAACAGGACCCGCTGGTCTGAACTGAACGACTGGTATTATTATGACCGTTACAGCTATGGATACAATTATTATTTTGGCACTTATTTCAATCCTTATAATTCCTGGAACTATTATTATAACCCTTATTGTCCCAGGAATGTGATTGTGGTCAATCCTAAATCCGGTATCCCCTCCCATGTTGCTTCCAACCCGGTCTATATCAAACCCCGGAATTTCAGCCTCAGCAGCTATACCAACAATAATTACGGCAATGCCAATGTGGTTTCAAAATCAGGAAGGTCCATCCTGGTAAGACCTGTTACCGGATATTCTTCCGGTTCCAATAACACCAGCCTCAGTAACCGTGTCAATAAATGGTTTACGGGGAACAGTAACGGTTCCAGTTACAACAATAGTAATTCCGGTTCCGGTCGTTCTTCTTCCGGGCAGGGCAGGACATATACGCCTTCCAGCAGCAATAGCAGCAGCAGTTCCGGCAGTTCTTCCGGTTCCAGCAGCGGTGGTGGTGTATCCCGTCCTTCAAGAGGAGGTCATTAACAGTAACCATCCATGAATTCAATAGCGAAACATCACCAGGCGTTGATCGTTTCCGGTCATACCTATACCATCACATAAAAATCATTCATGAAATCAAAAATATTTATCGTCCTGCTCATCCTGGTGGCTGACCGCAGTTTCTGCCAGATACCCGAAGAAGCCCTGAGATTATCCTGGACCAGTTTCAACGGTACGGCCCGGAACCAGGCTATTGGCGGCGCCATGGTATCACTGGGCGGAGATGCCACGGCCAATATTACCAACCCCGCAGGACTTGCATTTTTCAAGACCTCTGATTTTGTGCTGACCCCCGCTTACCAGTTTGGAAAGGGCAAGGGCAGTTTCAGGGGTACCAGCAGCAAGGGGTCTTCGGTGGGAAAATTCAACCTCGGTACAACGGGTTTTGTTTTTGGCGGTATGGGATATAACCGAAAATCCTCATTTGCGATCACCGCAACACAGGTGGCGAATTTTAACCAGTACACTTATTACAAAGGACAGAATAATTACAGCAGTTTTGCCGAACCGCTGGCAAATGAGTTTGCTGCTTCCGGACTCACTATCGACAATGCACTTAACAGCGATCTTATCTCCCTGCAGACAAAGATGGCCCTGTATACCTATCTCGTCGATACGGCCACCGTCAATGGCAGCCTGCAGGTGATTGCCAGACCTGAATTCGCTTCCAACAGCAACCAGGAAAATATTATTGATACAAAAGGGGGCATCACCGATATCACTTTTGGGTTAGCTGAAGAACTCAGTAAGAAATTCTTAGTGGGGATGAGCCTGGGGATCCCGGTTTTGAAACTGGATAAACATTCCATCTATATCGAGTCCGATGCCAGTGGCAATACCAACAATGATTTTGGCTACCTGCGTTATACCGAAGATTACCGGTTAACCGGTGTGGGTCTTAACCTGAAAGGAGGATTCATTTACCGGCCCAGGGAATATATCCGTTTAGGCCTCGCCTTTCATACCCCTTCCTGGATACTGGCCAAAGAAAGTTTCTCTTCTAAAATGGTGGGGGATGTGGAAAACCTGTTTGGCCCCGGTAATGGTGTTGATAGTGTATCCTCCGCTGTCTTTACCAATAACCAGACCCCGCAGAACAAGTATATCGTGAGTTCGCCCAGCAGGATCATCATCAGCGGTTCTTATGTGTTCCGGGAAGTGGAGAATATTGAAAGGCAAAAAGGCTTTATCACGGCCGATATCGAATACACGAATTATAAGTGGATGAAGTTTGCGCCCTATGATGAAACCACGACAGCCGATACCTATGCCCCATACAACCAGGCCATCGATGCCATTTATAAAGGCGCCTTTAATTTTAAAGTTGGGGGAGAATTAAAATTCAAAATACTGATGGTAAGGGCGGGATTCGCCTATTTTGGCAACCCTTATAAGGATAAGGAATTAAAGGCCGGGAGGATGAACCTGAGCGGCGGACTGGGTTACAGGAACAAGGGTATTTTTGTGGACCTTACCTATGTGCACCATCTCAACAGGGATGTCAATTTTCCCTACCGGGTGGAAGCGCCCCGTCAAAATACATTTGCCGACCTGCGGGACAATGGCGGCAACGTATTGCTGACCTTTGGCGTGAAGATCTGATCATAGTAATCAAATCATTGATAAAAAAAGCGGATACTTTCGGTATCCGCTTTTTAATGAAATTATTTTCGATCAGTCATCATGGTTATCATTCCCTCCTCCCCTTCTCAGGATGGAAAAGTTGGCATCCCCAAACTTATAACTGAATGTGATCCGGAAGTTCCGAACATTCCTCCGCCGGTAAGAATCCTGGTAAAAGGATTCAGTATCATAGGTCACGCCATAACGGTCGGTATTGAACACATCATTCACTGCGAAGGTAAGCGAGCCCTTGTTATTCTTTAGAAATTCCTTGCGCATGGCAAGATCAACACTATACTGGGCATCCCTTCTTCCCTGCGGGATCACTGTTGGTGATTCATAATTTCCCGTGAGCTGAAAACCCAGCCGGTTGAAGAGGGAGCTTTCCTGTTTGGCCGTGATCTTGTAATTGGCGATCAGTTTCGATTCAAAATTAAAACCCTTGTTATCGAGGTTGATGTTTTTGACCCGGGCTTTCACCTTCCTGTATTGGAGGTCAACTGAAGGGGTGATATCAAAATCCTTGGCCAGTTTGTACTGGAAAACGAATTCAGCACCAAAGGTATTCTTATTGCTGGCGTTGATATAAGTATTCAGGATGGCATTGGGATCCACGGCTGCATTGTCCAGCTGCTGGTATTGTTCGGTGGTGATCGTATCGCTGTACTGGGTGATGTCTTTGGGGTTGTTCCGCAGGTATAAGGTGGAAAGCAAATTGCTATTGCCGATCTTTTTGCTGTAATTCAGTTCAAACATATTGATATATTCCGGCTTGAGGTCCGGGTTGCCCTGCCGCAGGTTCACGGGGTCATTAATATCGATAAAGGGGTTGAGTTGCCAGAAATCAGGGCGCCTGATCCGCCGGCTGTAATTCAGCTGCAGTTCATCTTCTTCATTGATCTTTCGCGAAAGAAAAATACTCGGAAAAAGGGCATCCCAGATCTTTGCGATCTTTTTCGGGTACTCATAACCGAATTTATAGGCGCTGTCTACCAGCTGCCCGTCGAATTTTGAATATTCTGCGCGCAACCCCAGCTGGTACCCGAAATCGCTGATCTTATTGGTAAAGGTGAAATATGCGGCATTCACTTTTTCCTGGTATTCATAATTATTGCTCAGCGGCAGTTTCACCTGCTGGCCGTTTTCATCGGCAAAGGCATTATAGATACTCGAAAAATCGTTATAGTAGACCCGGATACCGGTTTCGATCTTTGCATTTTCTTTGATGGGATTGGTATAATCGATCCGGAATGTAACCTGGTCGTTCTTGCTGCTGCTGCTGCTGTTCACCACCGATACCGGTTCATAGCTGGTGCCATCGGGAAAATAAAAAGCATTGGTGATGCCGGATACATTGGAGTGGTTGCCCTTGTTATAGTTGATGTCGGCAGACAGTTCCCTTCCTTCCTGCGGAAACTTATGGGTGTAATTGAGGTTGGAGCTGTTGCGCCGGTAATGGGATTCACTCCCGGAAAGCCGCTTGCCATAATACTGCATCACTTTGTTGACATCGAGGTATTCCTGGTCCTGCACTTCATCATTGCCGAACTTACCGTTGAAATACCGCTGGGAAACGGTGATCGTATTCCGGTTATCAATGAAATAATCCACTCCAAAACGGAGGGAGGTAAAACGCCTTGACCGTTCATTTTCCGAAAGCTGGTTGAAATAATCTTTGATCGTACCGTTTTCCTTGTTTTGCCTGAGGGTCTCACCCTTTGCCTTGCCCCGCGATTGGCTATAACCACCGCTGGCAAAAAAATTGAGTTTTCCCTGGCGCAGGTTCAGGTTCAGGTTGGATCCAAAAACACGGGGCGTTCCGGCATTGACGGAAGCCATACCATTCAGGCCCACCCTTTTGTTCTTCTTTAAAACGATATTGATAATGCCTCCTGAACTGGCGGCATCGAATTTGGCCGAAGGATTCGTGATCAGTTCCACTTTTTCAATATTGTCGGCGGGTATCTGGTCGAGGGTGAGGATGGTAGGGCGGCCATCGATGAAAATCTGCGGGGAACTGTTGCGGAGTTCTACATTACCATCGATATCCACAGAAACCGAGGGGATATTCTTCATCACATCCACAGCGGTTCCGCCGGATGAGGTCAGGCTTTTTTCAACATTAAAGACCTTCCGGTCGATGCCCATTTCCAGGAGGGGGCGCGATGCCACCACCGTAACATTATTCAGCTGTTTGATGGCGGTATTGAGATCGATATTGCCAAGGTCTTTTTCAATGCTGCCGGAAACGCCATCCTCGTCACCGATCTGGAGTTCCTTTTCAAAAGGTTCATAACCGATAGCTGAAAATACCAGCCGGTAGCGAAGATCTTTTTTGATGCCGGAAAAACTGAAATCCCCATTCGGGCGGGTAAGCATGCCCGTTACCAGGCTGTCGGAACCGTTGTCCCGGATCACATAGAGACGGACCGATACCGCATCAAGGTTCTTTCCCGTAGCTTCATCGACCAGTTTTCCAAAGACCCTTTGTTTCTGCAGTTGGATCTCGGCGGGTTCCTCCACGGCCGGTGGTTCCCGGTCTACCTGTGCAAATGAATAAATGCCTGCCTGTAAACCTAATCCGAGTAATAATAAAAACTTCATGTGGATGCTTGTAAATGTCCGATAAACTACCCCTCTAACAAAAACGGGAGGATATTGTTACAGAACGGGCGAAAAGAACCGGGTAAAACTAATTCATATCGTTAAGAACCCTATGAAAAATGCCCGGAAATCGTTTATATAAAAATATGACCGTTAATAAAAAAAATCACCGACTGTTTATAACTGATTTTCCAGGTATGTTATCATGTCCTGCTCCATCAAAGGGCTGAACCATTTGAAATCTTTTTCCTTCCTGAACCATGTCAATTGTCTTTTTGCATACTGACGGGTATGCTGCCGGATAAGTTCGATGGCCCTTTCCCTGGAGATCAATTGATCAAAATAGTCAAACAGCTCTTTGTATCCAACCGTCTGTAAAGCATTAAGATGCCGAAACGGCAATAAACCTTCGGTTTCTTCCAATAAACCCTGCCGGATCATGGTGCCGGTCCTTGTATTGATATGGCTGTACAGTGTTTCCCTGGGCAGATCGAGCCCGATGCGGATGATATTGAAATCCCTTTCTGTTTTATTACCTTTCCGGAAGGCCAGGATCGAATTGCCCGTTGCTTCCATCACTTCGAGAGCACGCATCACTCTTTGCGGGTTCATGATTTCGCCCTGATTAAAGAATGCAGGATCTTTTTCCCGGATCTCCGCCTGTAACCATTCGATACCATGGGCCGCATAGCCGTTCATGATCTTTTCCCGGATGCCGGGGGGAATGGCCGGGATAGCATCAAGGCCTTCGCAAAATGCTTTTATATACAAACCTGTTCCGCCGGTCATGACCAGCACGGGGTATTGCTGAAAAAGTTCCCGGGCTTTTGCCAGGGCATATTGTTCAAACCAGGCGGCATTCAATTCTTCCTGTATGGAATGAGAAGCGATAAAATGATGGGGCACGGCTTCCAGTTCTTCGACTGACGGTCTCGCCACACCGATATTCAGTTCCTGGTAACATTGACGGCTGTCGGCAGAAATGATCTCGGTCTTAAAATGACGGGCCAGGTTAATGGCCACAGCAGTTTTACCCACTGCCGTGGGGCCTGCCAGGATGATGACTGTTTTTTTGTGGTCTGTCAAAATAGATCCATTAAAAAACCCGGCCGGGGCCGGGCTGCTATTGATCGTTATAAAATTTCCTCTTCGCCGCCCTCGTCGGCCTCTTCTTCGCTGGCGCCGGCTTCTTCCGATTCGCCATCCCCTTCTTCCCCAAAACCATCCGCCCCCTGCGTGAGGTCATATTTCTCTTCCACATCGGCGAATTTTTCTCCCAGCAAACCCTTGGTACCGTACTGACTGGGAGCGATCCCTTCGGTCCTGACGATGGCCGGGTAGAGCAGTTTCTGGCTTTCCTCCTTCGACACATTGATCAGTTCCACCAGGAAGCTCCAGTTCTTGTTGAAATCGTAGAGATATACGAATTTCTGGTTGGGGTCCCTGATCTCGGAGCCAATGGAGGTTTCCTGCATCAGCATGGGCTGGGCCCGGTATTCTTTATCATATTTTTCCAGCGTGATCTCCCGCCCGCGTTGCCAGTGGTCGTTGCTGCGGAAAAAAGTGGCCTTGTGCTTGTTGTCAAATTCATAGGCCTTCAGGATCGCTTCATGCAATTCAAAAAAAGTCTGCGTGTGCAGGATCGCCACATCCCTGTAAATGCTTTCATCTTCTTCGAAATAGACCCTGAATTTTAATACCGCCATACGACAAAAATAATCATTTTAAATTACCGGCTCAAGCTTAAACTCTTTTGCTTTTTCAAGCATAAAAGCATAGGCGGCATCATAGGTGTTGGGGATATGCCCGTCGAGGATGGCATCCCTGATCGCATTCTTGATCTCGCCCACGGGGCGGGAAGGTTTGATGCCAAAGGTCTGCATGATCATCTCCCCGGTGATAGGCGGTTGCCAGTTGCGGATGCGGTCGTTCTCCTCCACTTCGGCACAACGCTGGCGCACCATCCTGAAATTGTCGAGGAAACGCTTCACCTTCCATTTGTTTTTGGAAGTGATATCCGCCTCGCAGAGCTGCATCAACGATTCATAGTCCCCGCCGGCATCATAGAGCAAACGGCGGATAGCCGAATCCGTTATATTTTCTTTGGTGAGGCTGATGGGTCTTAGATGCAATTCCACCATCTTCCTCACAAAACGCATTTTTTCATTCAATGGCAGTTTAAGCCGGGCAAAGATCCCGGGTACCATCCGGCCTCCCACCACTTCATGGCCGTGAAAGGTCCAGCCATGCCCTTCTTCAAAACGCTTGGTGGCCGGTTTGCCGATATCATGCAGGACGGCCGCCCAGCGCAGCCAGATATCCTCCGAGCGGGCTGCGAGGTTATCCACCACCTGGAGGGTATGGTAAAAATTATCCTTATGCCCCACCCCGTCCTTGTACTCGGCCCCTTCCAGGTCGACCATCTGCGGGAAGATGATATGCAGTAACCCGCATTGGTAGAGCAGGTCGAACCCGATCGAGGGTTTGGGGGCGGCGAGTATCTTGTTCAGTTCATCGGTGATCCTTTCCTGTGAGATGATCTTGATACGGTTGATATCCTGTTTGATCGCCTGCAGGGTGACCGGGTGGATGGAAAAATCCAACTGGGTGGCAAAACGGATGGCCCGCATCATCCGCAGGGGGTCGTCGCTGAAAGTCTGCAGCGGGTCGAGCGGTGTCCGGATCATTTTCGCCGACAGGTCCTCCCTTCCGTTAAAGGGATCGATCAGCCTGCCATAGTCCTTAATGTTAAGGCTGATGGCGAGGGCATTGATACTAAAGTCGCGCCGAAGCTGGTCATCTTCGAGGGTTCCCGGCACCACATCGGGGTTGCGGGAATGATAATGATAACTTTCCTTGCGGGCGCCCACAAATTCGATATCGAAGCCATCGTCTACCCGGATATGGGCAGTACCAAAATTTTTGAAATAACTCACTGTGGGACGGGGCAGGAAGTGACCGGCTACTTCGGTGGCCAGGGCAATGGCATCGCCCACACATACAATATCGGCGTCTTTTGTTTCCCGGCCCAGCAGCTTATCCCTTACAAATCCCCCGATCAAATAGGTCTCCAGGCCCAGTGATTCTGCAGCCCTTGCTATCTTATTAAAAATAAAAAGTTCCTTTTCGGAGCATTTGATATCCATATCATTACAAAGATAAAACTTCAGCCTTTGTCAGGGCCTGATTATTAAAGGTTCTGCACCAGGAATCCATTTTACCACGGCAGAAGCCTTTGCCGGGTTGCGGTCATCCTGGCGGTACTGCACCGTATAATCGACGGCATTCCGTATTTCGGCAGTGATCTCCGAATACAGGGCCGGGGATGGACTGCCCGAGAGGTTGGCAGACGTGGATACCAGGGGTTTTTTTAACCTCTTGATCAGTTGCCGGCAAAAGGGATCGTGGCAAAGCCTGATCGCTATGGTCCCATCTTTTCCGATAAGGTTGGCCGCAAAACCCAGGGCATTCTCATAGATCACCGTGGTGGGTTTTTGCTGTTGCTGCAGAAATTCAAATACCGCCGGGTCGGGGTTGGCCACGTATTGCAGGATATCTTTTTTGTCGGTGAGCAACACGATCATGGCTTTTTCACCCGGACGGTTCTTGATCGTATAGATCTTTTCTACAGCGGCCTCATCCGTAGCATCACAGCCGATACCCCAAACCGTATCGGTGGGATACAGGATGACCCCACCCTTTCGCAGGGTGTCGAGTGACTGTACCAGATCATTTTGAAAATCGTCCATAACGGTTCATGCTGTATATGCGCTAATTTAAAACGGCGAAGTTAATGCGCCGCAAATATCCTGTAAAACTCTACTTTTGTACCCATTAAAAAATAAACCTTACTATGGAATTAAAAGAACTTATACAGAAAGCCTGGTCCGAACGCGTATTGCTGACCGAACCCCGCTACACCAACGCAGTAAAAGAAGTAATTGAAGAAATAGACAAGGGCCGATTAAGAACGGCCGAACCCACCGAAAACGGATGGGTGGTGAATGAATGGGTAAAACAGGCCATCCTGTTGTATTTCGGTATACAGCCCATGCAGACCTGGGAGGTGAACCCCTTTGAGTTTTATGATAAAATGTTATTAAAAAAGAATTACAGGTTGCTGGGTGTAAGAGCTGTGCCTCATGCAATTGCACGCTATGGTGCTTTCCTCGGAAAAAACGTGGTGCTGATGCCGAGTTATGTGAATATCGGCGCCTATGTAGATGAGGGCACGATGGTAGATACCTGGGCCACGGTAGGCAGTTGTGCGCAGATTGGTAAGGGTGTGCACCTGAGTGGCGGTGTGGGAATCGGTGGTGTGCTGGAACCCCTGCAGGCCAGCCCGGTGATCATTGAAGACGGTTGTTTTATCGGCAGCCGCTGTATCGTGGTGGAAGGTGTGGTCGTAGAGAAGGAAGCCGTACTGGGCGCCAATGTGGTACTGACCCAAAGCACCAAGATCATCGATGTAAGCGGGCCCTCCCCGGTAGAAATGAAAGGAAGGGTACCGGCAAGAAGCGTGGTGATACCCGGCACTTATAACAAGCAGTTCCCCGCCGGGGAATTCGGGGTGGGCTGCGCCCTGATCATCGGGCAGCGTAAACCCAGCACGGACCTGAAGACCAGCCTGAATGATGCGTTAAGAGAATTTAATGTAAGTGTTTAATTGATTCCAACACTGCCTTGACTGTTATAGTATTAGCACAACGAAAATGCCCTTGGGGGCAATGTTTATGCCCGTGTAAGCCACAGGGCCGGCAGGATAAATTTTCATGGGTCTCCACGATAAAAGAAAGGTCGCCCAGTGGGCCAAACCCGAATTCGGGGATGGTGGAACAGAATACCGCCGTTACCGGGGCATTCACTGCTGTAGCCAGGTGCAGGGGGGCCGAATCATTTACATAGTTCATTATGGCCGACCGCATGAGGGCGGCTGACTGGAGGAAGCTAAGTTCCCCGCATAATACCCGGGTATTTGGCCGGCCCGATTTTTCACGGATGCGGTTCCCCAGTTCCTTATCGGAGGGGGCACCCAGGAGGTATATATTCAGATCTGCGGGCAGCTGCTGCACCAGTTCCACCCATTTATCTTCGGGCCATTGTTTGGTAAACCATACCGATGCCGGTGCAATGCAGACATAGGGACGGGTTTGATAGCTGGAAATGCTTTCCTCGTCTTTGGCGGAAGGATATAACCTGGGCAGGGCAGGTTGCGGGTCTGTCAGATCGCGGACCAGGGCATGGTTTCTTTCCGTTTCATGGAGGTAGGGCTGCCCTTTCTTACCAATAGGATGCGGGAATGATTTTTCAAAGAAGAAGGATAAAGGATTCTTTTTAAAACCATAGCTATGTTTAGCCCCGGAAAAAGCGGTCAGGATGCCGGAGCTGGCAAAGCGGTGAAGGTTGATGATATGATCGTAGTGTTCGGACCGGAACTGCCGGAGCAGGCGGAAGAGATTGGGGAGCTTGTTCTTTTTCTTATCCCAGATCCATAAGCGGTGCAGGTAGGGATGGCCCTGTAGCAGCCCTTCGTTCCCTTTGCGCAGCAGGAAGTCGATCTCACTGCCGGGATAGTTCTGCTGTATTTTTTCCAATACCCCGGTGGCCAGGATCACATCGCCGATAAAGGCTGTTTGGATGATCAGGAATTTCACCCCGCGAAAATGCTGAAAATAAAGGGCAATTAGAAATAACAGTTCAAAACTGAGGAAAGGTTTTTTGATGAAATCCCGGGCCTTGCTGATCCTGAGCGTTCCCTGTACCATGACCAGCCGGGAAAAAAGATAGTCGTAAATTGCCGGTCTGGCATGCCAATTTGTAATCAAAACATATCAAATCAGTTTGAATAAATAAAATTCTAAATTTTGGCGAATAAGACTCTCTTTTTCAACCGGCTCAAACATTTTTTTTACCGCATCACGGGGTTTAAAAAGACCCTGGTAGCCCTTTGTGCACCCTATGGGTACCGTTTCAAATTCCAGTTGATGGATGCCATTGGCCGGGATATTTATTACAGGTATGGGGTGTATGCCGAAGACCATATTACGCAGTGGCTGCTGGACAATCTTGATATCCGTGATAATGACCTGATCCTGGATATCGGCGCCAATATTGGCTGGTATTCGGTCATGCTCTCCAGCCGCAGCGCACCGCGAATTGTAGCTTTTGAACCCGACCCGACCAATTACGGGATCCTGAAGGAAAACATCCGGATGAATAAGAAAGAGCCGGTAACTGTATTTAATAAGGCGGTGAGTGACCATGAGGGGGAGCTGGCCCTGCATTTGTATAAAAACTATAATACAGGGCGGCATTCTTTTATACAGCAACCCAAATCCATTGGCACGGTGAATGTGCCGGTAATAGCGCTGGATGATTTTTTACCCGCGCGGGGATTCGGTGAAGGGCCTATCAAACTTATCAAGATCGATATTGAAGGATATGAGTACACGGCGCTGCGGAAAGCCCTTAGCACGCTGGAAAGGGCCTCCTTTATCCTGACCGAGTTCACGCCGTCAATGATGCGGTCCATTGGGCAGGAACCGATGGATTATATCCGGTTATTGCAGGAAGCAGGATTTGTGTTAAAGGTGATTGATGAGGAGGGTATTTCCGAGCCGGATTTTGCGAAAATAACAGGCGAGGGGCAGCAGGTCAATTTGATAGGTGCCAGGGCGGAATTTTTATACAAAATTGATAAAGCCTCCTGATTTTCGGTGCTTTTCCTATATTTGCAGCCCTGAATAAAACGGCTACAGGTTGTTTTATTTTCCGCTCTGAAAATTTGCCCGGGTGGCGAAATTGGTAGACGCACCGTCTTCAGGTGGCGGCGTTCGAAAGGATGTGCTGGTTCGAATCCAGTCCCGGGCACAAAGACCCTGGCACGTAGTGCCGGGGCTTTTTTATTTGCGCATGTGGCGAACTTGTTCGCCTAAATAAGCAAATAAAAAAGACCATAACGGCGACAGCCGTTTAGGGGATTTGGGTAAGACCAATAATAAGGATCATGAAATAATCCATCCCAAAACCATTTACCTGGAAGCGATGCGAAACGTTCGCAATAGCGGACAACTAAAAAAGACCATAACGGCGCAGCCGTTTAGGGGATTTGGGTAAGACCAAACACAGGGATCAATGAAAAAGAATCCAGTCCCGTATTAAATTAATAGCTGATAGAACCTCAAGAAGCTATTGATAAGTAAAATCACTTAGCCCATAGAATTAATACAAAAAAAACAGCATGGTTGAGCCATTCGTTG
>WGMO01000001.1 GCA_016125075.1 Terrimonas sp. | reverse complement strand
TCCAATGCAGCAATAGCCTGAGGACTTAATGTTTTTTTTCCATGATCTTAAAGTTTTAAAGATTAAAAAATAACTACAAGATAGAAGAATCTAAAAAAACTCATCGCCTGAATAGGCGATGTTGGTTCAACACTACAATTTATGATATAAGACGTTGTTGATCAAAAAATGTAATGTTGATATTCAATAAGTTAATATTATACATTTTGTATTGTTATTAGTACAATCCGTTTTACATTAATCTGGTATCCTAAATAAAATTCGTCTTGAAATATATGCAAAAAAAACCACGGGTATCTTGCGCACTTCGTGCACCTCAGTCACATAAATTTTGGATAACTATGTGCTGATGAAAGCTTTATGTTGAAAATCCGGAAAATTTCCTTCCGGCTTTTCAAAATGGTTTCGCTTTCTTAAAAATACGGAATTGACCGGAAGGAATATAGTTCCCATTCTGATTTTTTATAAATTTAACGCACTAAGTGTTTTTACTGATGTGCCCATTTGCCGCGCATTAATTAATATTGAAAACTAATGTATACTTCCTCTTCATCATTTCAATAAAATTGACCACCCACCATGAACAGAAAACAGTTTATTAAAGACACAGGAATGGCTGCCGTATCCTTATCCGTGCTTCCCGCTGCCCGCTTGTTTCACCCGCAGGAAAATAAAGTGAAAATGGCCATCATCGGAACGGGCCTCCGCGGGCAAAACCACCTCGAACTGCTGCTTCGGCGGAATGATGTTGACCTGGTGGCAATCTGCGATATCAGCGACCGGATGCTGGCATCCGCCCGGGAAATGATCACTAAAAGCGGTAAGAAAATGCCCCTGGTCTTTACGGGCGATAATTGGGCCTGGAAAAAAATGCTCGATACCAAAGGCATCGATGCCGTGATCATCGCCACCCCCTGGGAATGGCACCAACCCATGATCCTCGGTTGCCTCGAAGCGGGGATCAAATACGTCGGCTCGGAAGTGATCCTCGGCATCACCCTCCAGGACCACTGGGAGGTAGTGAAAGCAGCGGAGAAAAATAAGGCCCATGTAATGATGCTGGAAAATGTATGCTATCGCCGCGATGTGATGGCCGTGCTGAACATGGCCCGCCAGGGCTTGTTTGGCGAACTGGTCCACCTGCAGGGCGGCTACCAGCACGACCTGCGCGAGGTGAAATTCAATGACGGTATCCACCCCTATGGACATGGGGTCGAATTCGGGGAAAAGGGCTTTTCCGAAGCAAAATGGCGCACCGAACATTCGGTGCACCGTAACGGCGACCTCTACCCGACACATGGCATCGGGCCCATCGCCCAGTATATCAATATCAACCGGGGCAACCGTTTTGTCAGCCTGAACAGCTTTGCTTCCAAAACCCGCGGCCTGCATAATTATATTGTCGACAACGGGGGCGAACAGCATCCCAATGCAAAAGTGAAATTCAAACTCGGCGATGTGGTCACCACCCATATCAATTGTGCCAATGGCGAAACCATCTTATTGCAACACGATACCAGCCTGCCAAGACCCTATTCGCTGGGTTTCCGGGTGCAGGGTACCGAAGGGCTCTGGATGGATGTCAACAAGGGGATCTATATACAGGGCAAATCGGCAAAACCCCACCAGTGGGATGATGCCCAAAAATGGTTGGATGAATATGACCACCCGCTCTGGAAAAGATGGAGCCGGGAAACGGAGGGCGCCGGCCATGGGGGTATGGATTTTTTTGTGATCCATGCCTTTGTCGAATCGGTAAAAAGGAATGAACCCACCCCCCTGGATGTATATGATGCGGCCACCTGGAGCGCCATCACGCCGCTGAGCGAGCAATCTATCGAACTGGGGAATGAAACCCTTGAGTTCCCCGATTTTACCGGTGGCCAGTGGATGTACCGCAAACCCGTATTTGCCCTCAATGACGACCATTAATCCCTCACTTGAACATATCATCCGGGAATATGGTTTTGTCAATAAACCTGTTTCCATCCAGCCCATAACAGGCGGGCTGATCAACCATACCTGGAAGATTTCATTTGAGGAAGGAGACTATATCCTGCAACAGATCAATGACCAGGTGTTTACATCTCCGGGCGATATCGATGCCAACCTGCAAATGCTGGCAACCTTCCTCGAAAAAAATCACCCCGGCTATTTTTTTGTAAAACCGCTGGCCACTACCCCTGGCGCTACATTGGTGCAGCACGGCGAGGGTTATTACAGGCTCTTTCCCTTTGTGAAGGATTCGCATACCCTCCATACCGTGGCCCATCCCGGCCAGGCCTATGAAGCCGCTTTACAGTTTGGCAGTTTCACCCATCATTTAAAAGGATTTGATATCAGCCGGTTGAACATAACGATACCGGGCTTTCATGACCTTTCCCTCCGCTACCGACAGTTCCACATGGCTATCGAAAACGGCAACCCCGAAAGAGTGATAGAAACAGCGGACCTTATCCGGCAGTTGAAAGGATGGTCCTTCCTGGCAGAACAATTTGAAAAATGGAAAAAGGATCCGGCCTTTCAATACCGGGTCACCCACCATGATACCAAGATCAGCAATGTATTGTTTGACGACCAGGAAAAAGGCATCTGCGTGATCGACCTGGACACCGTGATGCCGGGTTATTTTTTTAGCGACCTGGGGGATATGATCAGGACCTATGTATCACCGGTGAGCGAGGAAGAAAAAGACCTCTCCCTTGTGCAGGTGCGAAAAGAATATTATGCGGCATTGCTGGACGGCTACAGGGAAAAGATGAAAGATGATCTTTCGGCAGGGGAGAGGGAGCATTTTTTTGAGGGCGGCTGTATGATGGTCTACATGCAGGCACTGCGTTTTCTGACCGACTATCTTCATAATGACCCATATTATGGCGCGCAGTACCCCGGGCATAACCGCTTGCGGGCAGAGAACCAGTGGGTACTGCTGACCCGTTTATGGAAAATGCGCAAAGACCTGGTGGCCCTTGGTAAAAAATAAGGAGGATGTTTTCCTGCTGATCAGGCAGGGAGTTTTAAGCAGTTGTTTCCGGCAATAAATCTGTCTCCCACTCGGGGTCATATTTCACAAACCAGGAGATCCAGATGCTCCGCGACAGGCGCATGATCCAGGGCTGGAGAATGATCAGTAAGGCCGCATTGAGCCCCACCCAAACAAAAAATCGTTTATCCTGTGCCGATAGCCCGACGGTCATCCAGAAGATAAGCAGCGTGACCACGCTCATGGCCACGGTCAGCGCATAGCTAACATAACCGGTGCCATAATAGAACCCGACTTCGATCTCCGTGGGTTGCCCGCAGACCGTGCATACCCGGTTCATTTCCATATTGCCTTTATAGGTCAGCTTTAAGGGGTTCTTGAAAAGTTTTCCTTCCCGGCAGCGGGGGCATAGACAGGTAAAAGTGGAACTGAGATAACCCCTTCTGGCTTTTGTGTGCGGCATGTCCGTTTTAGATTTCTGCGTATTTTCTAATTGATTTTTCCAGTTGACCTGCGGGCAGTACACCCGATTGCCGCCACAGGTTCTTCCCCTTCTTAAAAAGGATAAGGGTCGGTACGCTTTGTACCTGGTAGGCGGTGGCCACCTGTGGATTCCTGTCGATATCTATTTTCAGGATCCTGAGGCTGTCACCCATCTTTTGATGCAGTTCTTCCAGCACGGGTTTCATCATCTTACAGGGCCCGCACCATACCGCAGTGAAGTCAACCAGTACCGGTGTATCCCCGTTCAGGATATCACTGAATGTTTCCTTTTTCTGATTTGTTTCCATGCTTCTTCTCTTTTTTAAAACTGCTCAACAATAAACCTCCCATGATGGCCCCATACACCGTGCTGTTTTGCCAATGCGATGTAATGAGACAGGTTCCGCTGGCACAGCCGATCTGCTGCCAGTAAAAATAGCCGCCCAGGGCACCCAGCAATACGCCGGTGAGGATCCATTTATTCTTTAACACCCAGTTCTTCATAGTCAACAATTTCTTCTTTTTCCTCCATTGGATGGCGGGGTTCCCGGCTATAACAACCCGTTCCGCAACAGGTGCCGGGGCTCAATAGACCGAATAGGGTAAAAACAGCGCCCGCAACAATCCATCCTGCACTATGGGATTCAATACCGGAGTACAAAATTAATAAACCCAGCCCAACACGCACTCCTTTTAACAGGGTCCAGCCCGAAAGGATATATTTCATCATGCGATCAGTTTAAATAATCAAGCATATCATAATAACCGCCGCCATTGTGCATTTCGGTTTTGATACCGGCCGATTGCAGCATCATCATGGCCATCCCGCTCCGGTTGCCACTCCGGCAATAGAGGACCAGGGGCCCATTCATTTTTTTGATCTCCTCCACCCGGAAAGGGATTTCGGAAACAGGGATATTGATGGCACCGGGGATAACGCCTTCGACCAGTTCACCGGCATTCCGCACATCGATGATGGTGCCTAATTTGTTCTTTACGATCTCTTTGATTTGCATATTTTTCTTTTCTGCAAATTTCAACCGGCTAATCCGTAAACTGGGTGATTTATGTTACACGATCCGTTAAGGGAGCTATAAAAGACGATCAGCTGTAAATCATTGGCCGGCCCTGATATAACTCCATCCCTCCATCTGCCGGTCGGCCAGTTCCAGCATGGCAACGGGCACCACTTCGGCCAGCGATACCAGGTCGGCCTGGTCAATATGCATTCTTTTCATGGAATTGGCACAGGCCTTAAAGGAAACATGGGCCCTGTTTTTCACTTCCATCATTTTTTCTTCCACCAGGGTCTTGTCTTTGACCAGCATGATGATAGCGGGCCCATGGCAGACCACCTCGAGTTCCGCATCGGGCGCAACTTTCAGGATATTATTGAACTGGCGTAAAACACCACTGAAATCAGCCGTGTCTTTGCTGGCCAGGTCAAATACGATCTTGTAGGGTTTGACCTGTCCGAAACCGGAAATGCTAAAGAGGGTAAAGAATACGATCAATAATTTTTTCATGCATCTGTTTTTAAAATGTAAATAGCTGTTTTTGGCAGGAGGATGTCCTGCCAGATTGTTCAACCAATATAATACAGAATTACAGGTATTGACAGATGCACCCGGTGACTTTGATCACCGTGAGGCATAACCGTGGAAATTTTCCTATTGCACTACCTTGATATATCCATAGCCCTGGGCCTGTTTGCTGATGATCTCGTACAATCCGTCGGGAACGGTACCGACGCCTGCAATCAGCTGGCTTTTTTCCACTTTATGGGCTTTCATGGCAACCTCACAAACCCGGAAAGCCACATTTTTGTTGGCCGACAGTTTTTTGATGGCATCGGCTACGGTCGATTTTTCCTGCTCTGCCATGGCCAGGGATTTTCCATAAAAAACCACTTCCAGTTTTGCGTCGGGATTTGATTTTTCGATCATGGTGATCCAACGTATAACTCTCTGATGTACAGTGGTATCATCCGTGGTCAGGTCAAATACCACATTATAGGGTACTGCCTGCGAAAAGAGCCTGGGGCCGGCAAAAAGCAGGAGGGCCAGGACGAGCATTTTACATTTCATATTGCTGGTTTTGACAGTAAGGTAGCAAATCCGGAAAAATTTTGTTTAATAAAAAATAGCTAACTTTTAGCTATTGTTTCAACAAAATCTTTTCATCTTTTATTTTTTTAACGAAAACAAACGTATATGACAACTCCTGGTAAAAACGAAAAAGATAATGGTCGCAGGGGTTTCCTGGGATCATTGGCCACCGGTGCAGCCGTATTGGGCCTCTCCACCATCGCTTCTCCCCTCAGCCTGAAAGCAGGGGATATTCCCTTACCCAATTTTGAAAGCAATACCAATATGGACCCCGATGAGTGGTTCAATAAAGTGAGTGGTAAACACAGGGTGGTATTTGATGCTCCCCGTCCACACGAAATAATGCCTTTTGCCTGGCCCCGTGTTTTCTTACTGACCAATATGGCCACAGGCAGTACGGAAAAAGATTGCGGTGTGGTGGTGGTATTAAGGCATGATGCCATTCCATATGCCATGGAAGACAGTTTGTGGGCGAAATATAAGTTTGGAGAGGTCTTCAAGGCCGACGACCCTGAAACCGGTAAACCTTCGCTGCGCAACCCGTTCTGGAAACCCAAAGAAGGGGCTTTCAAGATCCCCGGTTTTGGCACGGTCAGTATCGGTATCAATGAGCTCCAGGCAAGCGGGGTTATGTTCTGTGTTTGCGATGCGGCCATGACCGTGTACAGCGCAGCCCTGGCCAGCGGTGCCGGCAAGTCGGCCGCCGAAGTGAAAAAAGAATGGGTGGATGGTATATTGCCCGGTATCCAGGCGGTACCCTCCGGTGTATGGGCACTGGGCCGTGCACAGGAAAAGAAATGTGCCTATATCTATGCAGGCTAAATGAACTGTTCAATAAAAAAGGGTGGGCGACCGTCGCCCACCCTTTTTTATGCTCCCATTTTATACAATAAAACCAGGGAACAACACCCGGAACCTGATTAAGATCATGTGTTTTTGTAACTCCAGGCACAAAAGCAGCGGGAGGGATACTGGAAATTTGAATGCAATCGGGAGATCCCTTTTATTCAAAAACTTAAAAGCAAACGCATATGAAGGTTGAACAAATCTATACCGGCTGCCTGGCAGAAGCTGCCTACTATATTGAAAGTAACGGCGAAGCTGCCGTGATCGACCCCCTTCGCGACCCCAAACCTTACCTCGATAAAGCCGAAAGGAATGGCGCTAAGATCAGGTATATATTAGAAACCCATTTTCATGCAGATTTTGTTTCCGGCCATATTGACCTTGCACAGAAATCCGGCGGTACCATTGTATTCGGACCTACGGCCGCCCCGGCCTATGAAGCCCATATTGCCAAAGACGGGGAAGTGCTGAAACTGGGCGATGTTTATATTAAAGTACTGCATACCCCGGGCCATACCATGGAATCAACGACTTACTTATTGGTTGATGAAAACGGGAAAGACCATGCCATCTTCACCGGCGATACCTTATTTATCGGCGACGTTGGCCGCCCAGACCTGGTGCAGAAAGTGAAAGCCGAGATTACCCCCGAAATACTGGCCGGATATTTATACGATTCCCTGCGGAATAAAATAATGCCCCTCGCCGATGAGGTGATTGTTTACCCCGGGCATGGGGCGGGTAGTGCCTGTGGCAAAAGCATGAGTAAAGAAACGGTCGATACGCTTGGTCACCAGAAAGCCACCAATTATGCACTCCGTGCCGATATGAAAAAACAAGAGTTTATCAAGGCGGTTACCGAAGGACTGGTAGAACCTCCCCAATATTTTCCGCAAAATGTACTGATGAATATTAAAGGATATGAAAGTATCGATAAAGTGATCGGTAAAGGAAACAGGCCGCTCACGGTCAAAGCATTCCAGGCGGTGTGGGAAAGCATGGATGCCCTCGTACTCGACACCCGCAACAAGGATGCCTTCACCAAATGCCATATCCCGGGCTCCATTTTTATTGGCCTGGATGATATGTTTGCACCCTGGGTGGGCACCCTCATCACTGACCTGCAACAACCCATCTTACTCATCACCGAGGAAGGAAAAGAAGAAGAAGCGATCATCCGCCTGTCAAGGGTGGGGTATGATAACACCCAGGGCTACCTGAAAGGCGGGATGGCGGCCTGGAAAGAAGCCGGAGAACCAACCGATATCATCGTTGAAATTTCAGCAGAAGATTTTGCAGAGAAATATCAGCAGGAGAAAAAAATGATCAACCTGCTTGATGTCCGCCGCAGGAGCGAATACGATACGGAACATATTGCAGGGGCGGAGAACTTCCCGCTCGATTTCATTAACCAGAACATGGCGATGATCGATCCGCAAAAAAAATACTACCTGCATTGTGCCGGTGGTTACCGGTCGGTTATTGCCGGTTCCATTCTCAAGGCGAGGGGTTTTCACAACCTGGTCAATATCAAAGGCGGCTACAAGGCCCTGAGCGCTACCCCGCTGGAACGCACACAGTTTAAAAAACAGAATACGGAATTATAGTTGATTGTTGTTTTTCTTTTTGGGCCGGCCCCCTGGGGCCGGTTTTTTTTACCCGGGATAGTGATATATATCACTCCGGGAAAAACCACTATTTTTTACTTTTGCCCTTTAACTTTACAATATGGCTACAATACAACTTACGACGCAGGACTTTAAGGAAAAAGTGTTTGACTATGACAAGGAGAAAGAGTGGAAATTCAAAGGGTCGCTCCCGGTGATTATTGATTTCTACGCTGACTGGTGCGGTCCCTGCAAGATGGTGGCGCCCGTCCTGGAGGAACTGGGTAAGGAATATGCCAACGAACTGGTGATCTATAAAGTGGATACGGAAAAAGAGATGGAGCTGTCGGCGGTATTTGGTATCCAGAGCATCCCTACCTTCCTTTTTATCCCTGTAAACGGCCAGCCGATGATGCAACCGGGGGCCCTTCCCAAAAAGGTATTTAAGCAGGTGATCGAAGAACGATTACTGGTAGCAACTGCAAAAGCAGCTGAATAATTTGCTCAGACGCATATGATAAAACAATTCTGGGACCAGCGGTATGCAGAAAGCGAACCGGTTTACGGTCTGCAGCCCAATGATTTTTTCAAACAGTTTATTGATACGCACCGGCCGGGTACACTCTTGTTGCCCGCCGAAGGCGAGGGCCGGAATGCCATATACGCCGCCAAAAAAGGGTGGGCGGTCGACGCTTTTGATTTTAGTGAGGTGGCCAGGAAAAAAGCACTGGCCTTTGCAGCAAAGGAAAATCTGTCCATTCATTATTCGGTCATGGATATGGCCGATTTCAGGGCCACTAAAAAATATGATGCCATCGGGCTGATCTATGTGCATCTCCCCGAAGCAGCCCGGAAAAAATTCCACCAGGAAATTTACCAATCATTAAAAACAGGAGGCTTCCTCGTGCTGGAGGCATTTGCAAAAGAACAGATAAAACTGGAAAGCGGTGGCCCCCGGGATGCTGCCTTACTCTATGATGCTCCCGGTCTCTGCAGCGATTTTCCCTTTCTCCATATCCTGAACTGCCAGCAGAAAAACCTGTACCTGCAGGAAGGCAGTTATCACCAGGGCGAAGCTTCAGTGTTAAGGTTACTGGGCCAGCATTTATGATATTTCGATAGCATTTAGCTTACCTGAATTCATAGCCAATTCCCATTAACTGGGTCAATAAGTCCTGGGGGGCATCGGTTACCGTACACCGGCCTTCTATTTTTGGCGCAATGGGAGAAAATTCGGCGAGGTATTCCTGGATCACTGTATGCATGGTGGCGCCGAGTTTTTTGGGTTCATCAACACCCGGCATACGGCAAAGCGTGGTATCGGGATCGCCCTCTCTCTCGCAGGCCACAAAACTATAGTCCTTATCCATGCGTATCGGCAGGCCCGCCACTTTTATCCAGTTGACCCGTTTTCCCGGTTCCCTGTTGATAGTGAAATTCACTTCCATACCCTTGAACCGAACCACCCATCCGCCAAACCGGTCTTCGGGGTTTTTGGCAAAGGCATTTTCTAATTCTTTTTCCATCCAGTCCCAGATCTGTTGCCCCGTGGCGATTCCCGCCTTGGCTTCACTGTCGACCGGCAGCATGCTCCAAAGAAAATCCATGGTGATGGGGGCCTCGCCCGTTTTGGGATCGGGTACCAGTGGGGGGCAAAACCGAAAACCATTACTCAGCGCAATATCTGTTTTGAATTTCCACATGATGGCATCTGTGATAAAATTGTCCATGGGTGTTTCGATCACATAATACCTGACCAGCGGGACGCTTGTTTTTCCGATGACCCGGTCCAGTTCTTTCTGATAGGGGGCCCTTGTTTTTTCGAGCAATGCATTCATCTCCGGGTCGGCCTTGTATTGCTCCGGGTCCACATCCAGCAACTGGTAACTATGGTCTTTCACCGCTCCATTTTCCACCACGATATCGAGTTTGGCAATAAAGGAGGCAAAGGAACCCGGCTCGGTCACTTTTGCATATTTCCCTTCAATGGGTTGCCTTACCCGTTCATGGGTATCGGCCCCCAGGATATAGTCAACACCTTTGATCGCTTCCATATTGGAAAGACCGACCTGCTGGGCCAGTCCCATATGCGTGAGCAGGAATACCATTTCGCATTTTTCATATTCCTTCAGGATCTTCACATATTTGGCCACATTTTTTTCGGGAAATGTGAACTGGATGCCCTTGCTGTAATCCGGCGACTGGCGTTTGGGGGTAAGCGGGTCATTGAAACCGATGAACCCGATTTTTATACCGGCAATATGTTTGATATAATAGGGAGGAAAGATCAGGTCGCCGTTCATGTCATCACTGCTGTCATGAAACATATTCGCACAAACCTTTACCCCGTTATAACCAAACATATCGCGCATCATCATTTCCTTTCCATACACTACCTCCCAGTTACCCGGCAGCATAATATCATACCCGATATTGTTGATGAGGGGGATCAGCGCCTTGCCTTCCGTTAAGGCTGCGAGTCCGCCGCCCTGGAAACAATCGCCGCCATCGATCACCAGTGTATTGGCGGGATTTTTTTTCCGGTAATGGTTGATCATCGTTTTCAGGTTACCGAAACCGCCCCTTTTCTTATAGACGGGTTGGCCGTTCTCGATAAAAAATTCATCATGGATATCCAGTTGGGAATGGATATCGGCGGTATGAAGTAAGGTGATTATTTCCGCCTTGCCTTTCTGAACAGCCTTGTTGCCCGCCATTTGCCGGGCCTTATACGAAGCATCTTCGTTATGGAGCGCGGCGGCGGCAACGGGAGTGATGAGCCCGCCCCCAATGCCCAGTCCCAAACCCAGGCTTCCCGCTTTTTTCAGGAATTCGCGGCGGCTGTTTTCAGACAGTTCAAGATGTAATGCTTTCTCAGCTTTTGTGATATGCTGGTGCGTGCAGGAACTGCAACTGCAGTGATGCAAATGATTTTTTGACATGGCAGCAATTATTTTTTCAATGCAACAGGATGCTTATTTACCCTGTTTGTTTTTTCGGGCAGCTTCAATGGGTTGAAAGGGCCCGTATTTATGTTGTGCTTCGGTGAATTGATCAGCGTAAGGTCCAAAGGGATGGTCAACGGGCTTTTTACTGATATCCGGCCAGTCATAGCGCATATCGCCCTCGGGGCGGGGCCTTGAATTCACAAAGGCAGCCACATCCCAGGCTTCGGCATTGGTGAGCTGGGGCCCGTGATAAGTGGTGCCCAGCGGCATATTGTTTTTCACATAACCGGCAAACCTCGACAGGCGGAACAGGCCGGCGCCATTGTTATAACTGTGCGGCCCCCAAAGTGGCGGGTACACATAGGCGTTACCTTCGGGGTTCAGTTGTCCCTGTCCGTCCGCGCCGTGACAGGACTGGCATTTGGCCGCAAAGACGATGCTCCCGCTGTCGGGCGATGCTGCCCGGTCCAGGTAGGGGAGGTTCATGATGCCGGCCCCTTCGGGTTTTTCCCCTTTCGCGATGCCCTGTCCCAGCCATTTCATATAGGCATAGATGGCCTGCATTTCACGGCTGTTGGAATCAAGGGCCGAACCATTCAGGCTTCTTTCAAAACAATCATTCACCCTTTTATAGATGCCTTCCATCTGCCCGCTCCGCGACCTGATCTTGGGGTAGGTGGAGTACACCGCGCTGTAATTATTCCCCCAGGGTTTGGTGCCCGCATCGAGATGGCAGTTCTGGCAGTTCATTCCGTTTGAAATCTGTAATACGGACCCATGGGGGCCGAGATAAACAGCCGTATTGGCGATCAGTTCCCGGCCATACCCGATCAGTTTCCCTTCTTCCGTTTCATAGGGAACCTGGTATTTACCGGGGCCTACCCATGCAGAAGTATCCTTTACCGGGTCGGCATGAGGGGATTCCGGTCCTTTTTTAGTCAGCTGGAAAATAACAGCGACGGAAAAGAACAGGAACAGCAGGAGGGGGAACAATATCGGTTTTATCGATTTCAAAGCATCATGATTTTCTTAGTGAGGAAGTTGTTCTCTCAGCCGGCCATAGAGCCAGGTGCCGGCTATGGCGCTAAAGAGCGTAATGACGATGACCGTGGCGCCGGTCCCGATCTGTGCAAAAAGCGGTCCGGGGCAGGCTCCCGTCAAGGCCCAGCCGAAACCAAACATCAGTCCTCCATAGATCTGTCCCTGGCTGAATTTCTTTTTGGGTATTTCAATCGGTTCGCCATAGATGGTCTTGACCTTGAATTTCCGGATCAGCCACACACTGATGATACCCGTCACCACGGCCGACCCGATCACCCCGAACATGTGAAAACTTTGTAAACGGAACATTTCCTGGATACGGAACCAGGAGATCACTTCCGCCTTGATCAGGATCACACCAAAGAGGATGCCGGTGATCGCATATTTGAAATTATACCACCAGGGGTGTTTCAGCTCTGATTCATTGAAGCAGACGGCATCCAGGGAGCGCACTTCGAAATCGGTGTTCTCCGCAAGAAAGGCATGGTGCTGCTGTTCTGTTTCGGGTATGATTTTATTTTCCATATTCGATGATCAGAGTTTTAAGATGATGGGTAAGATGAGATTGGCGACAATAAAACCACCTGCCATAAAGCTGAGCGTGGCCACCAGCGAGGGGAACTGTAAGCTGGATAAACCCATGATGGCATGCCCGCTGGTACAGCCACCGGCATAACGGGTGCCAAAGCCCACCAGTAAACCGCCGACTACCATCAGGATAAATCCTTTCACCGTAAACAGGGACGACCAGTTGAAAAGTTCGGAGGGTACAAGACCCCTGTAATCGGTGACACCGTAACCCTGCATTTCTTTTGCCAGGTTGGGATGTACCTGCACCGTATCGGGATTATTCAACAGGTTAAAAGCGATGAAGGCACCTACAACAATACCGGCTACAAAAAAGAGGTTCCATATTTCCTTTTTCCAGTCGTATTTGAAAAAAGGAATATTGGCAGGTATACAGGCCGCACAAATATGCCGCAGGGAGGAAGAAACCCCGAAGGTCTTATTGCCGATGATCAGTAATACCGGTACGGTGAGCCCGATCAGGGGGCCGGCAACATACCAGGGCCAGGGTTGACGTATCCAATCCAGAAAGCTCATAAAGGAGATTTTTATTTTAGTGTTTACAAATATGATTTTTCATCAGTACCTGATCAGTGATAAAGGTCACAGGGTCAGAAATGATAATTGAATACAAGGGTCGAATGTATGAGGTCCACTTTATTGTCGATATACCGGGGATTGTCATAATCCTTACCCAGTTTTCCTTTATAGACGATGAGCAGGTTCAATTCCAGTCCGTTAAAAAATCCGGTAAAATGATGGACCGCCTGCAAATTTAACTGGTTATAAGCGGGCATACCGTATTTATTGAACTGGAAGTCGCGGGTATCCGGCAGGTAGAAATGGCCATAGCCCATTCGCAATTCCCAGTTTTCATTCTTCGGTAAGTACACAAAATTGGTATTGATGGCCTGCACATCACCATAGCCTTCATTTCTTTCCCTTGGCATAAAGGTATAAAAAGGGTCATTGCCCCATTCCCGCGGCATCAGGTACCGGCCATCTTTTGTGATCCGGGTGTAATTGATATTGAGCCGCCATTTATTGGCGGTATATCCAATGCGTGTGCTGATCACAACAGCCCTGTTGCCGGCAGGATAATATTGTTTTACGGTATCGGGGTTGCCGCCCTCTTTAATTTTATATTGTGTGATCATTTGGATACCGGCCAGGAGTTTTGACTTGTTTTTTAACACGAATCCCTGTTCGGCCTGCAGGAACACGGTATTCATCACATTCTCCACAAAAGTATTCCAGGCCATCAGCTTCGTTTCCTGGCGGGCATAATCTGCTCCCATCAGGGCGATGCCCCGGCTTTGCGTATTGTTGGCATAGGCGGAAGGTTTGCCATATTCATCCACACCGGGCGAATAGACACCGATTGATTTACCGATATTATACCAGTCAACCGTTGACCGCGGTGATATCCTGTTGATCCAGCCGCCCTGTATGGTAAGATGGGGTATTTCTTTTGTTTGCAGCCAGACGGCTTCTTCCAGGGTGGGGCGCATACGGCCATCCTGTGGATTGATGAAGGGGGTCTTCAGCACCTGGCGCCCGACCGTGAGTTGGGTTTGCCGGTAGCGGTATTTGATATATAATTCTTCCAGCCTATCGAGGTTTGTTTTATTATGCGGGTCGGTCAGATCAAACAGGCCGAGTTCATAGCGGCTGAACTGGTTGGTACGGGGATCGGGTACAGACAGGTTATTGGAAGCGATATTAAAGACAAAGAACCCGCTGAATCCCAGCTGGAACCCCTTGAAACTGGCGGTTTCATAACCCAGTCCTGCGCCAAAAGCCAGCGCACTGTAATCCCGGAGCGCGCCTTTATTGACTGTATTCATGAAAACGGTACGCACCTGGGCGCTGAATTTTCCCCTGGAAAAGAATTCCTTAAGGGTACTGGTATCTTTTTCATTACCGGGAACCGTTTGGGCGAAGAGCCCTTGCCCGCTCACCAGCAAAAGGGTTACCATCAGTATGGATTCTTTGATCTTCATGACACAAGGCCGTTAGCGTAAAAAAATACCTGCCCTATTACAGACAGGCATTGTAGTATTTCATTTTTTTTTCTTAGTTACTGAGATACGCGGAATACATCCACACCAGTTTCTCCTGTTCCCGGATATAATCACTCATCAATGCATTGGTCCCTTCGTCTTCGATATCGGCGGAAAGGCTCAATATTTTCCTTTGTTTGGCGATCAGCACCCTGAAGGCTTCCAGGATTTCTGCAACCGCTTTCACCCCGTCCGATACCTGCTTGCTTTCCGGGATCGCAGCAACCTGTACATAATGGGTATACTTGTGTTCCGGGGTATGCCCGAGCGTGAGTATCCTTTCTGCCACATCATCGATCTTCACCAGCAGGTTATTGTATAATTCCTGGAACTTAATATGCAGTTCAAAAAACTTATCGCCCTTGATATTCCAGTGATAGCCCCTTGTATTCTGGTAAAACACCGAATAGTTGGCCAGTAGATCATTCAGGCTTTTTGCGAGTTCACTACTTTTTTTTACATCTAATCCGATTCTATTTGTTTTTTCCATAACGATTGTTTTAAGTATAACAAATCAATCAGAGCATTGTTGAAGGGCAAACATAATCAGACACTTTCACCTTGTTGGTTTCTTTGATCGCCTTGAACCCGCCTTTGATATCGACCAGGTTATCATATCCCCTTGCTTTCAGGATAGATGCGAAAATCATGCTCCTGTATCCGCCGGCACAATGGATATAATATTTTTTATTCTTATCGATATGCAACATGCTTTCATTGATAAAATCAAGCGGGGTGTTTTCAGCATTCAGAACATGCTCGCTGAAATATTCACTTTTTTTACGCACGTCGAGGATATGCAGTTCTTTTGAAGCATTGATTTCTGCAAACTGATCCGCACTGATCGTGGGGATACTGTCCACTTCTTTTCCTGCTTTTTTCCAGTTATCCATTCCCCCATCCAGGAAACCAATGGTGTTGTCATAGCCTACACGGCTTAAACGGGTCACCACTTCTTCTTCCCGTCCGGGTTCACAAACCAGTAATATCTCCTGCTTGATATCCGGTATCAGGGCACCCACCCAGGGGGCAAACTGTCCGTCGATACCAATATTGATAGAGTTGGGAACAAAGGCTTTTGCAAAGGCCAATGGCTCACGGGTGTCAAGCACTACCGCGCCAGTTTCATTGGCAGCGGTTTCGAATGCCTCAGGCGACATCCCTTTCATGCCCCTTTCCATTACGATATCCAGGCTTTCATAACCTTGTTTGTTCAACATGACGTTGAGAGGGAAATAGGCAGGAGGCGGCATCAGTCCGTTGGTGACCTCTTTGATAAATTCTTCGCGTGTCATATTGGCCCGTAAAGCATAATTGGTGGCTTTCTGGTGTCCCAGTGTATCAGAGGTTTCCTTGCTCATGTTTTTACCACAGGCACTGCCCGCACCATGGGCCGGGTATACGATGATATCATCGGACAGGGGCATGATCTTATTTCTCAGTGAATCAAACAACGTGCCCGCCAGTTCTTCCTGGGTCATGTCAGCAGCTTTCTGCGCAAGGTCGGGGCGGCCTACATCTCCGATGAATAAGGTATCGCCGCTGAAGAGGGCAACGTCTTTCCCGTTCTCGTCTTTCAACAGGTAACAGGTCGATTCCATCGTATGACCGGGTGTATGCAATACTTTAAAGGTCACCTTTCCCACTTTGAACTCTTCCCCGTCTTTTGCGATGATGGTGTCAAACCCGGGATTGGCTGTAGGACCATATACGATCGGTGCGCCTGATTTTTTTGACAGGTCAAGGTGCCCGGAAACAAAGTCGGCGTGAAAATGGGTTTCAAATACGTATTTGATCTTAGCATTGTTTCTTTCGGCTTTTAATAAATACGGACCCACTTCGCGCAGGGGGTCAATCACAACAGCTTCACCATTACTTTCAATGTAGTAAGCCCCCTGGGCCAGGCAACCGGTATAAATTTGTTCAATCTTCATAATTATTTTTTTCTTTTTTTGTGAGGCAAAAATCATGCAAACACCATATCCTGACTATGACAAATGTCACCGATTGGTATACATTTTATTTCAAAAAAAGTTCTTTAACAATAATATATATCCCCATCACCAGCACAAACCATCCGAATCCTTTTTTTAACTTATCGCCAGAAACTTTGTGGCTCATCCAGTTGCCTACAAAGATCCCTGCAATGGCCAACCCTGTCACGATTAAAAGCAGTTTCCAGTCCATTTCAAAATGCGATAGGTCTCCGGTAAATCCGATCAGTGATTTGGCGGCGATGATCAATAAGGAAGTGCCGACAGCCTGTTTCATGGGCAGTTTACTCAGCAGCACCAATGCGGGGATGATTAAGAAGCCACCACCGGCGCCGACCAGTCCTGTCAACAGGCCCACAACCACCCCTTCTAACAGGATCAGCGGGTAATTAAATTTCTGTTCACCATTTGTGTTTTCCTCCGGTTTCTTTTTATCCCGGATCATAGATATGGAAGCAAAGACCATCAGCACGGCAAACAGGATCATCATGAGTATCCCCTTGGTGACAACAAAATCGCCTACTGTGAACACTTCTTTCGGAATGGCCGGGATGATCCAGTTTCTTGTGGCAAATACCGCCGCAATGGCCGGGAGGCCGAAAATAAATGCTGTTTTCAGGTTAACAAGCCCATGCCTGTATTTTGGAATGGCCCCAACAAGACTGGTAGAACCCACTATAAAAAGGGAATAGGCCGTGGCCAGGACGGGATTGATGCCAAAAAGATAAACCAAAACTGGCACGGTTAAAATAGAACCGCCGCCACCGATTAATCCGAGCGATATACCGATAATTACCGACGCTATGTATCCAAGTATTTCCATAAATATTTTTTGCAAAAATGTCCAGAATACGCCGGTTATTGAGTGATAGATATCACATGAGGGCCGCTTAAACCATTTCCACCATATTTCTATGCAGTTTCACCATGTTTCTTTGTTCCATTTTTTTCAGCAGGCGGGACACCACTTCCCGCGAAGTGGCCAGGTCATCGGCAATTTGCTGGTGGGAAAGCTCGATCATTTTCTTCCCGGTCTTGTCCTGATGGCGTTTTAAATAAAATTCAAGTCTTTCATCCATGTTCCGGAAGGCGATATTATCAATCACCGTCAGCAGTTCATCGAAACGGGCCCGGTAGGTCTGGATCACGAACTGGTACCAACTCTTATACTTGTTCATCAGGTCGTCCATCAATTGGATGGGGATCATCAGCACATCCGTTTCTTCCTCGGCCATCGCCATGATCTCACTGGTTTGTGATTGCAGGGCACAGATCATGGACACGGCACAGGCTTCGCCCGGTCCCAGGTAATACATCAGGAATTCACCCCCTTCTTCATTCTCGCGGTAGATCTTGATCCTTCCGCTCAAAACCAGCACCGTGGATTTAATATACTGGCCGGTCCTGATGATCACTTCACCGGCATTAAATGTTTTTTCAACGGCTTGTTTTTCGATCGTGTCGACCAATTCAGGTTCAAATGATTTAAAATGCTCCTTCCAGTTCATATGTAATGATTGGGTTTGATGATTGATGAAACAGGGGCTAACGGATCAGGGTAACCGTTCCCTTTCGGAAAATGCTTTTGCCTGAATAATCTATTCCGGCCGCTATCCACACAAAGGTACCTGTTGGTGCTGCAATATTATTAATTTTTCCATCCCAGCCCACCGAGGCATTGTTGGTGGAGAACACCAGTTGCCCCCAGCGGTTAAAGATTTTAAAATAGTTAAATGTTTTCAAGCCCGCGGGGATGGCCCTTAACAGGTCGTTCCTGCCATTATGATCCGGGGTAAAGGCCGAGGGTACATAAATTTCCGGTCCCTGGTAGGCTTTGATATGGATGCTGTCGTAGTCTGTACAGCCGGCGGCATTCGTCACCCGAAGGGAATAGGTCATGTCGCTATACAGGATGGCGACCGGTGTGGCACTGAATGGGTCATCCAGCCCGGTAGACGGGGACCAGTAATACGTGTTGCCGTTACCGCCTGCCACCAGTTGCAGGGGCTGGCCAAAGGCGACAACGGTATCATTACCTGCAAAGGCATGAATATCCGGTAAAACAGTCACCCTTACCGAATCGGGTAACAGTGAAACACAACCGAATTCGTTCACCGCCTCCAGCCAATAGGTGGTTGTAACAGCCGGCCACACGGTTTGGTCAGGAAGGGAGGGGTTTGAAAAGAGGTTAACGGGGTGCCAGGTCATTAATCCATTGGCCTCGCCATGCAGGAAGGCCTGCTGGTCCTTACAGACTACGGCATCGGGGCCTGCATTGGCAACAGGGGAAGCAATAATATCTACCAATATATCATCCTGTACCGAACACAAACCGCTGCTGGCCTGCAAGGTATAGGTGGTAGCCATAACCGGGCTGGCAACAGGGTTCAGGAGCGTAGGGTCGTTTAATCCACTGGCAGGCGTCCAGTTGAAAATGCTGGCATTGCTCGAAGCCCTTACCGCAAAACTGCTGCCTTCGCAGATAGTCGTATCATTCCCGGCATTGACGGTTAAGTTGTTGACGAGGGGAACCGTAACGGTTTGTGCATGCCGGCAGCCCCTGTCATCTTCCGTGGTAATACTATGGTTCCCGGCCACGACATTGAAAACATTTGCAGCCTGTCCGGGGGCGCCATCTAACGAATAGGTATAGACGCCAGTGCCGCCCGATGCCTGTATCGTGATGCTGCCGTCCGGAAGGCCCCGGCAGGAATCTGCCGTGAGACCGATCACCAGGGTGATCGGGGGGTCGGGGGTAACCGATATGGCCTGTGAGACCGAACAGTCAATATTGTCTTTTACATAAACGGTATAATTACCGGCAGGGACCGTGAAAATGTTCCCGGGCTGGTAATTGATACCATCTGTTGAGAAAGCATAGGGGGGAACACCCCCATTCCCGGTAATTTTTATTTGCCCGTCCTGCCCGTTACAATTGGCCGATGCTATAACGGAAGCCTGTAAGCGCAAAGCCGGTAATTGTACCAGTGTTACGGTGGTACGGGCCGTGCAGCCCCCGGCATCCTGCACCGTGATGATATAGGTGCCCGCGGTCAGGTTATTGAAAACACTATCCGGTATATAGGGCGAACCATTGATCGAAAACTGGGGTTGAAGCCAGCTACCCCCGGGGGATACGATGATCTGGCCGCTATTGTTAATGCATCCGATATCTTTTTTTGTCACCCGGATCGAAGCCGAGTCTTTCAGGGCCACAAAAACATTACCCTGGGCCCGGCAACCCGGACTGTATTCCGCTACGGCCGTATATGTAATGGTATCGGCTGGTGTACAAATTGGGTTGGAGACCGTAAAACTGTTTAAGTAATAACGGGGTGACCAGTTAAAATTATTCAGCCCCGGTTCCACTACGCTGAACTGGATATTTCCACCCGGGCACACGGTAGGGGCAGCCGGCTGGATCGTGAGGGGCCAGAAATCTTTAATATCAATCTCAATACTGTCGGTGTTGAAACCATTGCCGCAGATCAGCGGGGCCACATAGATCTTCAGGGTTTCCAGCCCCTCCGGGATATTATCCTGGATTGCCGACAGGGGGAAGGACAGCACGGAATCATTGAGGGGGAAATCAACAAATACAGGAAGCGGGTTAACAAGGTCAGTATTATTGTCAGCGGTACCGGCAAAAGTCAGTCTTACCTCGGTGGGGGTCTGTACCTTTTTTGAATACAGTACTTTCAGCAGGGAACCGTTATTACAGCCTTCCACCAGGAAGGGCCGGTTGTTGACATCCCTGTTGCCCGTATATTCAAATCGGGCATAGGTGGAATTAAAGCTACTGGCTTTAATAAACACACCCGAGTCAAACAGACCGTCTGAGAGGTCGGCGATAGCCAGCTTCAGGTGGTAGGTACTGCAGGGCGTTACATGGGCACCGGCTGTCAGCGTTTTGGTCATACCGTTATACACGATCGCCGCATTGGAATTGTCCACATAATAACCCCGGAAAGGAGAACCCGGCCCCAGCAACTGGCAGTAACTGATGTTTCCACCCGGGCCCGGGGTGCCATTATTGATACTGTTGATGGCTACCGGCACATCTGTACCCGGTACCAGGGCAATATTTTTACCGCGGGGATAACCCGGCCCGCCAATGATAAAACCAAAAAGGTCACTAAAGGCCGTACAGTTATACTGGGGGTATTCTTCCGAACCGAAAACAAATTTGAAATCAACGGTATCGCCGGCCGGGATAAAATCAAATTCCAGCACGGCGGCATCATGTGTCCTCGCCAGGTTATTGATCAGGCCTTCTAGGGTAGCATCCCCCGGCAGGGATAGGTCGTTGGAGGCCGTTTGCGTGGAAAAGCCGTCGGCACCGATACCGGGGGCCTGTGATTTGGCAAATCCGTTGGTGAGTACGATCCCGCTGTCTAATAAAAGATTATTACCACTGTTTTGAAAACTGCCTGCGGCAAATTTTCCGCCTGTGAAAGAAGCATTGAATACCTGAACGCCATATCCGGTCATGATGCGGGCCAGGGTTGCGGGGTCGGCATTCGGATGAATGGAAATCTGTGCTTTTACCAGGAGTGTACAGCAAAATGCGAACAGGAGAAGGAATGGTCTTTTTTTACAATCAAACATCAATAAACAGCCTTTTCAGTTTTCAGGAAATTAAAATTACTGTTATTTCCTGCTTTCCGGGCCACTGAGCTCAATTATCCTTTAATACATCCTCCATTTTCATGGAGCGGCTGCCTTTTACGAGCATATAAGCATGTTCAGGCCGGGTTTTTTGCATCCATTGCCTGGCTTCTTCAGCATTGCTGAAACTTAGATAAGGGTGTTGGATCTTTAAGAAATCACCCCCCACCAGCAATACATGTTTCCATTGATATTGCCCGATCAGGTTCACCATCTTCTGATGTTCTGCCAGGCTTTCATCGCCCAGTTCGGCCATGGCGCCCAGGATCAGGATCTTGTTCTCTGCCTGTGTTTTGGCAAAATTTTCAATCGCCAGCTGCATACTGCTGGGGTTGGCGTTATAAGCATCCAGGATGATCTTATTACTGCCCGTTTCCAGCAATTGCGACCGGCTATTGGAAGGGATATAACTTTCAATTGCGGTCCTGATCTTGTCGTCGGGCACTTTGAAATACTTGCCAATGGTCACAGCAGCAAGGATATTGGGCAGGTTATAATCGCCTACAATCTGTGTTTTGATCAGGCCGGTATCGGCTCCCTTTGTCATCCTGACCTGGATAAAGGGGTCACTGGCAATTACCTCCCCCTGAAAATCGCCTGAGTGGGCACCATACCGGATGATATGCTGAATGCCCCGGCCCATTTGTTCGAGATAATCATAATCCGACATCATAAATGCGGTTCCCCCGTGTTCCCTGAGGAAGTCATATAATTCACCTTTTCCTTTTCTTACTCCTTCCACCCCCCCAAAACCTTCCAGGTGTGCTTTGCCACAGTTCGTGATCAGGCCATGTGTGGGTAAGGTATAAGTGCAATAACCGGCAATCTCTTTTTGGTGGTTGGCACCCATTTCAACAATGGCCATGGCTGCATCCTGTTTTATTTTTAGTAAAGTGAGGGGGATGCCGATATGGTTATTGAGATTGCCTGCCGTGGTATAGGTTTTATAGGTGGTGGAAATAACCGCATGCACCAGTTCCTTGGTAGAGGTCTTGCCATTGCTCCCGGTGATGGCGATAAAGGGAATGGTAAACTGGTTTCTGTGATACTTCGCCAATGCCTGTAAGGCCGGCAGTACCTGCTCCACCAGGATGGTCTTTCCCGGTATGGCATAGGCTTTCTCATCAATCACAGCATAGGCGGCTCCTTTTTCGATGGCCATGGCGGCAAAGTGGTTGCCATTGAAATTTTCGCCTTTCAGGGCAAAAAACAGGTCACTGGGCTGGAGCAGCCGGGTATCTGTCTGCACGGAAGGGAATTTCCTGTAGATCTCATAAAGCTTAGCGATATCCATTTGACAAATGTACTACCTGGATGAAAATAAAAAACCCCGGTAATGTATACCGGGGCCTTTGCAATTTATGAAAGTGAAATTTTTAGCGTTTTTGTCTCCGGGTTTTCCACCACTGGCCGGTCTTTCTTCCGTTACCCTCGGTGCTGCCCATACGATCCATTGCACAACGGAAACCAACTGTTGAACTGGACTGGTCTTCTTCCATGAAGCGACGGGTGCCGGGGCTTAACCAGTACGGCATGTCGTTCCAGCTACCACCTTTGTAGACCCTGGATTTGTCGCTGATCAATGTCGTTTGTCCATATCCGTAGGAAGCCTGTGATAAAGAGTCACCATCGAGGAAGTCGATCACATCCCCGCGCTGGTAGTTTCTCCTGTTCCTGCTTTCTGCATCGGTAACAAATGTTTTCTTAACTCGACCCAGGCTATCCAGTTCATACCGGGTAGAAGGATCTGTGGATGTTGAATCGGCTACGTATAATTTCTGGAATTTATTACCCCGGAAAGAAGCCACATCATCATAATCCCATGATAAAGGCCTGTATACGTCCATTACCCATTCGCTCACATTACCAGCCATATTATATAAACCGAAATTATTAGGATAGAAAGCCTTTACGGGTGCAGTATAGATGGCATCATCATTCAGGCCACCGGCAACACCGGCATAGTCACCATTCCCTCTTTTAAAGTTGGCGAGGAAAGCGCCCTGCCAGGTACCACGGCGGGTATCACGCAGGCCGTTTACATTCTGGCTCCAGGGATAGATCTGTTTATTCATGATCAATTCCTCACCTCTTTTCCCTTCTTTGGGGCTGGGGCGGGGGTTTTGACCAACATATCCATACGCTGCATATTCCCATTCTGCTTCGAAAGGCAGGCGGTAATCCGGCAGCAGGATACCATCTTCAAAAGTCACATTCGTACGGGGTGTACCCATCGGTGACTGCAATTTGTCTTTTTTAGCCACTTTACCTGGCTGAACATTGGTATAAAGACCCAGCAGGTAAGATTTTGTAGTAAAGTTGTCCTGTCCCTGTTGTGCCTGGATGGTCTTATCACTCAGGTATCCTTTTTCCATCAGCTTGGCTTCATTCACCCTGTCACTCCGCCATAAGCAGAAATCATAGGCCTGTCTCCAGGAAACACCCACCACCGGGTATTCATTAAAACTCGGGTGACGGAAATAATATTCAACAAGGGGTTCATTATAACTTAATTCGCTTCTCCAAACCAGGGTATCCGGAAGGGCATTGTCTACAATCTCCTGGTAGGCAGGATCGGCCTGGGGGTCAAATACCCTGTTCAGCCAATGGATATATTCGCGGTAGTGTACGTTGGCCACCTCGGTCCTGTCGATATAGAAGGAGGTCACCGTAACCCTACGGGGGATATTATTGTAATCAGACATCACATCTTCCTCTGTTTGTCCCATGGTGAATGTACCACCCGGTACAAAAACCAGTCCGGGGCCTAAACCCTGTTCACGGGACTTAGCCACCTGGTAACCACCCATATTCTTATCATTGTAGTTCCAGCCGGTGACTTCGGATTTGTCATGCTTCTTTTTACCAAAAAGACCTTTTCCTTTACAGGAAACCAGCACTAAGGCTGAGGATAATAGGATTAATAGACTTTTCACTTTCATGAGATCAATATTTGATTTTTCAAGATCAGTCCGCTTCGAACCGGGGCTTTATGACCCTTTTTGACAGTTTTTGCGTTAATCTGGGTTCTTGGAACAGTTTTAACGGTCAGCGAGACTAAAATATTGTATTACAATACAAAATTTATACGATAAAGGCTCTGCGAATTTAGCTACTTTCGATATACAATCGTAAGCAGAATTACTTTTTTTGATATGGTGATTTCCCCATTGGTAAAGGTGAAAATGGCTTTTCAGCGAGTTTTGTTTCTCTCCGCCCTGTTATCCTGCTTATCCGGCAGGTTGGAAGCGCAAAGAACCTATGCACCCCATTCTGTCCTGGCTTCCGGCACCTGGTTTAAGCTGGCCATCACTGAACCGGGGGTTTATAAGATTGATATTCCCTTTTTGAATAATATGGGGCTTAACACCTCCAATCTGGTTTCTTCGGCCATCAGGTTGTATGGCAATGGCGGCAGCATACTTTCCGAATCCAATGCCAGCCACCCGCCGGATGACCTCGTGGAAAACGCCATTTATGTGAATGATGGCGGCGATGGGGTACTGAACGGCACCGATTATATCCTTTTCTATGCCGGCGGGCCGGATCAATGGATCGATGATCCCGGCAATAACCGGTTCCGGCATAAAAAGAACATTTATTCTGACAGCGCCTTTTATTTCCTCAGCATCGGGGGAACCGGTCTGCGGATCCCCGATCAAAATAATACGGGGAGTGCCGGTGTTTTGGTTGTTTCCTACAATGCCCGGTACTTCCATGAATTGGATTCGGTCAACTTTCTTTCGAGCGGAAAGGAATGGTATGGGGAAGAGTTCTCTGATATGCCCGGCAGGACCCTTACCAGAGATTTTTCATTACCCGGTTTGCTGAACCCCGGCAATAGCGCCATGGTTTCTGTTGCCACGGCGGCCCGGTCCATCAATGCACCCGGGAAATTTGATATCATCGTCGATGGCCAGCCTTTATTGCAATACAGTATACCTGCCACGGGATCCGGAGCCTATGACCCTTTTGCAAAAGAACTGGAACAGGACCTGGTTTTTACGGCCAATACACAGGACCTGCTCCTGCAACTGAAATATACCCCGGGTAGCTTTAATTCCCAGGCCTGGCTGAACTGGTTGGAAATACAATGGAGAAAACCCCTTCAGGTTGCCGCCAGTCAGCAACTGGATTTTCGCGACCGGAACAGTGTGGGCAGCAATACAGCCCAGTTCAGCATTGCGGGGGCCGGCCCGGACCTCAAAGTGTGGGATGTGACGGACCCCCTCCACCCGGTGAACCGGCTCGGTGTATTAACCGGTAACAGTTTCAATTTTAAGAATGAGGCCCTGCAGCTGCATGAATATATTGCCTTTAATAGTTTTCTCACCCCTGTTGCGGCCGGAAGGGTCATCAACCAGGATCTCCATCTTTCCACCCCGGCCGATTATATCATTGTAACCACCGATCTGCTGAAAAATGAGGCGGCAAGACTGGCGGCTTTTCATGAACAAAACAGTAACCTGGCGGTGAAAATAGTCACGGTCCGGGAAATCTATAATGAATTCTCATCCGGGGCCTGCGACCCGGTGGCGATCCGCGATTATGTAAAAATGCTGTACGACAGGGCACTGCAAAACGGCACGGCTGGCCCGCGTTATCTTGCCCTGTTTGGGGATGCCTCTTTTGACTATAAAGACAGGATCATGGGCAATACCAATTTTGTGCCGGCTTATGAAAATAATTTTTCGCTCGATCCCCTGAGCACCTATACCAGTGACGATTTTTTTGGTTTCCTGGATGATAATGAGGATATTAATTCCGCATCGGTGACCAACCTGCTCGACCTGGGTATCGGCAGGATACCGGTGAAAACCGCTGCACAGGCGAAAGACTATGTCGATAAAGTAATCGGCTACCACCAGCAACAAAGTTTTGGTGCCTGGAGAAATAACCTGACGTTCATTGCCGACGATGAAGACCAGAACCTTCATTTGAATGATGCCGAAGCGATCACCCAGGCCGCTTCGCAGGTCAACCCTTTATTTGATATCCAAAAAATATACCTCGATGCTTACCATCAGCAAACCGTATCGGGAGGGGAGCGGTATCCCGAAGTCAATGAACTGGTGAAGAACAGGGTGGTCAACGGAACCCTGATCTGGAATTATAACGGACATGGCAGCAGCCGGCGACTGGCCGAAGAAGTGCTGCTGGATGAAAGCCTGCTCAATGAATGGGATAACAGGAACCGGCTGCCCCTGTTCATCACGGCAACCTGCGATTTTGCTCCTTACGATAACCCCCTGGCTTATTCGCTTGGAGAGGACCTCCTGCTGCGCCCGGGAAAAGGGGCCATTGCCCTGATGACAACCACCCGGCTGGTTTTCGCCTTCAGTAATAAGGTGATGAATGAAAATTACCTGAATACGGCCCTCCAGCCCAATCCGCAGGGCCAGTATAAAAGCCTTGGTGATGCTGTACGGGCGGCCAAGAATTTCACCTATCAAAACTCGGCCGATATAGCGAATAACCGGAAATTCACTTTACTGGGCGACCCGGCACTAACCCTTGGTTTTCCTGTATTTAATATCAGGGCCGTAAAAATAAACGGGCGGGATACAACACAGGCAGATACCCTGCAGGCAACAGAAAAGGTTATGATTGAGGCTGTTGTGACAGACCCGGCCGGAAATATTCTGACCGGGTTTAATGGAACCGCTACCACAACCGTCTTTGATAAGCCGCAAACCGTCAATACCCTGGGCAATGACCCCGGCAGCCTGGTAACCGGGTTCCAGGTGCAGAATAATATTATCTACAGAGGAAGGTCGACTGTTCAGGACGGGAAGTTTACCGTGGAATTCAGGGTACCCAAAGACCTGAATTACCAGTATGGCAAGGGGAAGATGAGTTTTTATGCCGAGAACGGGGAAAAGGAGGGGGCCGGTTATTTCAATAATTTCATAGCGGGCGGCAGCCTGTTTTCGCAGGAAAATGACAAAGAAGGCCCTGAAATAAAGGCCTGGCTGAATGATGAGAAGTTTGTGAACGGCAGTATCAGCAATAGTCACCCTGTGCTGATCCTGCATTTGTCCGATTCCTCCGGTATCAATACCCTTGGAACGGCCATTGGTCATGATATTTCGGTAACGATTGACAACAATAATGATGAATTCTATACTTTGAATGATTTTTTTGAGGGCGAACAGGATAATTATCAAAAAGGCACGGTGCGGTTTCAGTTGCCGGTATTTGAACCGGGTGCCCACAGCCTGCAGATCAAGGCCTGGGATGTTTTCAATAATTCCTCATCCATCACGCTTGATTTCCAGGTTGTGAATGATGAAGAGTTGATTATCAGTCATGTACTTAACTATCCCAATCCCTTTACCACCCATACCCAGTTCTGGTTTGAGCATAACCGGCCCGGAGAAGATTTAAGGGTTGATGTTCAGATCTTTACTGTTTCAGGAAAAATAATAAAACGTATTAACAAAACAATAAATACTGAAGGATACCGTTCATGTGAGGTGGAATGGGATGGTCGTGATGACTTTGGTGCCAGAATCGGAAGGGGAGTCTATATCTATTCATTGAAAGTTTCAGCCCCCGGGAAAAAATCCAAAACAACCGTTGAAAAGCTTGTAGTTTTTTGATTTCCAGAAGAAAATATTTTTTTTCGAATGGGAAATTTCAATTTAGTATATATTTACACACCAATAATTTTAAACTCTTAATGATGAGACCAACTGCTATTAAACTAACTGCTGTAGCCCTTATTATGTCCATTTTGATGCCATTCACTTCGATGGCTCAACAAGTAGAAAAACTCAATGTCGTTACCACCGCTGTTCCATTTTTAAGGATTGCCCCCGATGCCCGTGCTGCGGGAATGGGAGACCTGGCAATTGCCACTTCACCGGATGCCAATTCAGCATTCTGGAACCTGGCAAAAGTTCCTTTCAATGAAAAGAAAGGTGGTATCTCTGCTTCCTATACGCCCTGGTTGAAGCAAATCCTGAATGATGTATACCTGGCAGCGCTGTCCGGGTACTATAAATTAGATGATGACCAGGCCCTTTCGGCTTCCCTCCGTTATTTTAACCTCGGTAATATCCAGTTTACCGATAACCAGGGTAATGACCTCAATACATTCCGTCCCCGTGAGTTCGGGATCGACTTTGGATATTCCAGGAAATTATCGGCTAAGTCCGGTATCGGTGTGGGATTGAAATATATCTATTCAAACCTTGCCGGTGGCGCTGCTGCAGGCAATACTTATAAAGCAGGTAATGCCGTTGCGGGTGATATCGCTTTTTATACCAATGGTCATAATGAATTAGGACAAGGCTGGGCCTTCGGTGCTGTACTAAGCAATCTTGGTTCTAAAATATCTTATACCGATAATGCAGACCAGAAAGATTTCATACCGGCCAACCTGGGATTGGGAACCACTTATACCAAGGTTTTCAACGAAAGCAATAAACTGACCTTTGGTGTTGACATCAACAAACTGCTGGTACCTACTCCTCCGGAAAGCCCTGCCAGTCAGCAACAAATTGATGATTACTACAGCAAGGGTGTTGTGGGCAGCTGGTTCAGTTCATTTGGTGATGCACCCGGTGGTTTCAGTGAAGAGATCAAGGAATTTCAGGCTTCCATTGGAGCTGAATACACGTATAACGACCAGTTCTCCCTGCGTGCAGGTTATTTCCATGAGGACAAGACAAAGGGTAACAGGAGATATTTCTCAATGGGTGTTGGTGTTAATTATTCCAACTTCGGTTTGAATTTCTCTTACCTGCTTCCTTCCGGTAGCGGTGTGGACAGGAACCCCTTATCAAATACATTACGTTTCTCCCTGCATTTTGATATTGATGGCGGACAGCAATAATCAAATGATAAAATAGTGATGACGCCCCGAATTTCCGGGGCGTCTTTTTTTTAACTTTGCGAAACTTTAATTATGTCTTACCGGATTGGTTCAGGGGTAGATTTTCACAAATTGGAGGAAGGCCGGGACCTGTGGATCGGGGGGGTGCTGGTGCCGCATCATAAAGGGGCGGTAGGGCACAGTGATGCAGATGTACTGTTACATGCCATCTGTGATGCCATGCTGGGGGCATTAAGTCTTGGTGATATCGGTTTGCATTTTCCCAATACAGCAGCGGAGTTTAAGGGTATTGACAGTAAGATCTTATTGGCAAGGACCTACCAGCTGATCAGGGACAAAGGGTATGGCATTGTCAATATCGACAGTACCTTATGCCTCGAGGAACCCAAGATAAAACCCTTTGTGATCCAAATGCGCGAAACAATCGCGGATATTGTCAACATATCCGTAAACGATATTTCTGTAAAAGCGACGACCACTGAAAAATTGGGTTTTGCCGGAAGGGAAGAAGGCCTGATGGCCTATGCCAGCGTTTTATTGAAAAAGGATGACTAATCATCTAATTTTATTCATGACCGGCACCAGCCGGCAACTATCTTTGTTTTATGAGGCCAGCCATTGAAGTAAGGATCATCAATAATTCAAAAAACGCTTTTCCGGCCTATGCCACCGAAGGTGCTTCGGGTATGGATCTCCGTGCCGATCTCGAACAGCCACTGGTGATCAAGCCCCTGGAGCGGGTCCTGGTGCCTACCGGCTTGTTTATTGAATTGCCCGAAGGGCACGAAGCACAGATCAGGCCAAGAAGCGGGCTGGCAATCAAACAGGGCATCACCTGTCTCAATACGCCGGGAACCATCGATGCTGATTATCGCGGAGAAATTAAGATTATCTTAATCAACCTTTCGGCAGAGGACCAGGTCATTCTTTCGGGAGACCGGATTGCACAGATGGTCGTCCAGTCAGTTGAAAAAGTAAATTGGATACCTGCAGAAACGCTCAGGGAAACCGCCAGGAATGAAGGAGGTTTCGGGCATACAGGTAAATAAAGTAAACATGAAGCAACTAATCATTCTACCGGTCCTCGCTGCCATGGTCCTCCTGTTTTCCTGCAGGTCAACCAAACAGATCCAAACGGCCATTGCCAAAAAAGATTCAACAGCCGTTGTGGTGCTTGTCAACGAGGATAAGGAAGATACCGCCAAATTCATCGACAGGGCCTATGAACAACTCCTGAACAACAGGATCGATTTCACCAGTTTTTCTGCCAAGGTAAATGTAGATTACCTGGGCGGCGACGGTAAAAAATATGATGTGAACGTTTTTGTACGGATGGAAAAAGACAGCCTGATCTGGTTTTCTGTCAATGGAGCCCTGGGTATCGAAGGGATGCGGGTGCTGATCAGCAAAGACAGTATCAAGATCCTGAACAAACTCGATAAGGAATACCAGGCCAGGTCGATGGAATACCTCCAGGAGATCATATCCCTGCCCTTTGACCTTTCTTCGATTCAGGACCTCATTATCGGGAATCCTGTATTCCTGGACAGCAATTTTGTATCCTATTCCATCAACAATAATAATATTTCCATGCTTAGCTACGGGGAATGGTTTAAGCATCTCATTACGATCAATGAAAATGATCACCTGATCCTGAACAGCAAACTGGATGATGTGGATGTATTGCGCAACAGGACGGCTTATCTCAGCTATTCGGAATATGAGGATAAACGGGGTGTTAATTTTTCCACGAACAGGACAATTTCAGTGACAGAGAAGACAAAATTGGACATAAAGCTTAACTTTAAGCAATACGCATTTAATGAAACGTTAAGTTTCCCTTTCAACATACCTAAAAACTACAAAAGAATACACTGATTAAAATTTCTCTGATAATATAACGTTATAATCAATCCGGTAACTGTATTATTAAAATAATCCTGATCATGCAAAAATCAATCTTATCGCTGTTGGTATGCCTGTTTTTAACTTCCCTGGTGGCGTCGGCCCAGGTGGACAAGGAAAAAATTGAAAAAGAACGGGAAGAACTGCAACAGGAGATCAAACAAATTGAAGGGATGTACAGCAAGGTCAAAGGCGAAACCCGTCAGTCGATCAACCAGCTCAGCCTCATCAAAAGGAAACTCGATCTCCAGAATAAGTTTCTCAGCAATATCAGCAAGGAAATCAGGTTCATCAATGATGACCTTTACCTGAGTAATATCGAAATATACCGGCTGGAAAAACAGCTGGATACCCTGAAAGAACAGTACGCCAAAAGTGTTGTTTACACCTACAAAAACAGGGGAACTTTTAATTTCCTGAATTTTATTTTCTCGGCCAATGGGTTTAATGATGCCTTAAAGCGGATCGCCTACCTGCGTAATTACCGGGCTTACCGGGAGCAGCAGGTGGCCAATATCCTTGAAACAAAAAGAAAGATCGAACAGCGAAAAGAAGAAATGATCGCCAAAAAGAACGAGAAGAACGATGCCCTGGCCAACCAGTCGGATCAGGTAAAAAAACTGGCCGATACCAAGAATGAACAAAGCCAGGTGGTGACCAAGCTCAAGTCGCAGCAAAAAGATATCGAGAAACAGCTGGCGGCTAAAAGAAAAAGATTCAAGGACCTGCAGAACCAGATTGAAGCAATTGTAAAAAGGGAAATCAAAATGGCCAAAGATAATGCGGATAAGAAAGTGGCGGAAGAAAAAAAGAACAATACCACCAATTCGGGTCCAGTGGTCACGGCGCCTGCTGCCAAAACAGAAAGCTATCTTGACCTGAACGCTACCGATATAGCCCTGAACGATGATTTTGAAAAAAACAAGGGAAGGTTACCCTGGCCGGTGGATAAGGGTTCCATCAAGGTGAGGTTTGGCCGGTATGAATATTATTTATCGGAAAACACGAAACCACTCATCGATTATAACCCGGGTATCACTATTGCAACCCCTGCGGGTGCTGCCGTGAAAAGTATATTTAAGGGTGAGGTGGCGAGTGTCACCCGGCTGGCCGATGAAATTGTGGTGGTGATCCGGCATGGAAAATATTTTACGGCCTACAGCAACATGACTTCTGCCTCCGTTACAAAAGGACAGATCGTGCAGGAAGGACAGGTGATTGGAAAGGCCGGGATCGATGATGATGGCACGGGAGGAAAGATTGATTTTATGCTGATGATTGAAAGTAAAAACGATAACCCGGAAACCTGGCTGCATAAATGACACGTAATAGACTTAATCAAAAAAGGTTCCGTTATCGGAACCTTTTTTGATTATAAGAATCTTTCGTATAATTTTTCATACTCCGGGACGATATTGTGGATATCAAATTGCTTTGCATGATCTGCCGCTCTTTTTTTGAAGCCCAGCAGGGTTTCATGGTCACTGATGATCTTGAGCGCCTTGCTGCTCATCTCTTCCACATCTCCCACATTACCCATATAGCCGGTATTCCCTTCAATATTGATTTCAGGCAGACCACCTGCATTGGTTGAGATCACAGGCACACCCGCAGCCATGGCTTCCAGTGCGGCCAGACCAAAACTTTCATATTCCGATGTCAGCAGAAAAAGATCGGCGATGGCAAGGATATCTTCCATCTGTTCCTGCTTGCCGACAAACTGGATATGGTCGCAGAGGCTCAGTTCCCTGCACAAGGCCTCTGCCGTGGCCCTTTCGGGGCCATCTCCCACAAAAAGCAGTTTCGAGGGGATCGTTTTGATCACATTGGCAAAAATCTTCACTACGTCCTGCACCCTTTTCAATTTCCTGAAATTCGAGGCATGGAGTAATATCCGTTCCCCGTTGGGGGCAATCACTTTCCGGAAAGCATCAAAGGGTTTTTTGCGAAACCGCTGCACGTCAACAAAATTATAAATGACCTCGATCTCTTTTGTGATCTTAAAATGCTTGAAGGTTTCGTCACGCAGGTTATTCGATACAGCCGTGATGGCGTCACTTTCATTGATCGAAAAAGTGACCACAGGTGCATAGGTCTTATCTCGTCCTACCAACGTGATATCGGTGCCGTGCAGGGTGGTGATCACGGGAATATCTTTTCCTTCTTTCTTCAGGATCTGTTTGGCCATATAGGCGGCGGATGCATGCGGGATGGCATAATGCACATGCAGCAGGTCAAGATTATTGTTTTTGATCACATCTACCATGGTACTGGCCAATGCCGTTTCATAAGGGGGATAATCAAAAAGCGGGTAGGTGGGTACCTGCACCTCATGATAAAATAAATTAGGGGTGAAGGCCCCCAATCGAACAGGTTGCTGGTATGTGATAAAATGTACCTGGTGGTCTTTTTCTGCCAGGGCCTTTCCCAACTCTGTCGCCAAAACACCGGATCCGCCAAACGTGGGATAACAAACAATGCCTATTCTCATGGTGATGTATGAATTTAAGGTTCGCTAAGTTAAACACTTATTTAGTTGATAAGTTTGCCGTCCTTATCAAATATTTGTTACAAAACCTGCTATTCTTTAGTTTTAGCGAAAATAAACATACATGAGAAGAACAAGGGCTATTTTCATTTTCATCCTCATCCCTTTCATCAGCATAGGGCAGCAATCGGATTCGGCCATCATAAAAAAAATATCAGATGAAATATTGATCCATGGACAGGCTTATGAAAACCTGCGTTTTCTTTGTAAAAAAGTGGGTGCGCGGCTCAGCGGTTCTCCCCAGGCGGCAAAAGCAGTCCGGGAAACAGCCAGGATGCTGAAAGAAGCAGGTGCTGATACGGTTTATCTGCAGCCCTGTATGGTGACTCATTGGGTCAGGGGTGAAAAAGAACAGGGTGTTATTCAATGGGGCACACAAAAAAAAGCACTGCATGTCTGTGCTTTGGGAATGAGTGTGGGTACACCTGCCTCCGGTATCAGGGCAGGCATCATAGAAGTAAGGAATTTTGAAGAACTCTATGCCCTGGGGGCTGAGAAGGTAAAAGGGAAGATCGTATTTTTTAATTATCCCATGCGGCCCGAGCTGATCAGTGGCGGCTACCGGGACGCTGTGGTTTATCGCGGCCGGGGTCCCGTGGAAGCAGCCAAACTGGGCGCAGTTGCGATCATGATCCGTAGTGTGACCCATGCACTGGACAATAACCCCCATACAGGCGCTACACAGTATGACAGTTCCGTTAAGAAAATCCCAGCCATTGCCTGCAGCACGCTCGATGCTGAATGGCTTCATCAATTATTACAAAAAGAGAAAGGCGTTCAATTGTATATGAAAATGAATTGCCAGCTATTACCCGATGCACACAGTTTTAACGTGATCGGGGAGATCAGGGGTTCGGAGCAACCCGAAGAGATCATTACGGTGGGCGGCCACCTGGACAGTTGGGACCTTGCAGAAGGGGCTCATGATGACGGTACGGGTTGTATGCAGGCGATTGAAGTAATCAGGACTTTAAAAGCATTGGGTTTGCAACCCAAAAGGACCATTCGCGCTGTGATGTTTATGAATGAAGAGAACGGGCTGGGAGGCGGCAGGGCTTATGCAGCGGCTGCTAAAAAGAATAATGAACAACAGATCTTTGCCTGCGAAAGTGATGAAGGAGGCTTTGGTATCAAAACACTGGGCATCAACGGTACACCCGAACAGGAAGCCTATGTGAGGAAGTGGTTACCGCTTTTCAGCAGTTTCGGTGTTTATAAAATGCCCGATGGTGGGGGTGGCGCCGATATCGGCCCGCTTCGCAGCATGGGAACCATGATGAGCAGTGTGAACCCCGAAAGCCAGTTATATTTCAATCATCATCACGCACCCAATGATGTTTTTGAAGCCGTGGATAAACGGGAACTCGAACTGGGAGCGATCGGCATGACCAGTATTGCCTGGCTGGTGAGTAAATACGGCATTCCACCCGCTACCGGAAACAATTAGCGATATTATTGCAGCAGTTTTGCGATGGCGGCATGGACAACTGCAAATGGGAATGAATTCCTGACGGTTTGCATCTGTTTTTTGATGTCTTCCGTACAAAGGTTGCCCATACTCCCCTCGTGGGTGTGGTGGAGCGAAGTCGAATACGTGAATTTCCCCGCTTCAATGTCCAGGCCAACTTTTTTATAGGCATCCCGGAAAGGCATGCCCTTGTTCACCAGTTTGTTCACTTCCTCTACACTAAACAGGTATTGGTAGGTTTCCTCTTCCAGGATATCTTTCCTGATTTCGATATGGCTAAGCATTAGCCCCGTCATCGCTATACAGTCTTTTAGCGTTTCAATAGCCGGAAACAGGTGTTCTTTCAGCAATTGCAGGTCGCGGTGGTAACCCGATGGCAGGTTCGTCGTCATCATCATGATCTCATTGGGCAGGGCCTTGATGCGGTTACAATGGCTGCGAATCAGTTCAAATACATCGGGGTTCTTCTTATGCGGCATGATACTGCTACCTGTTGTCAGTTCGGGCGGGAAACTGATAAATCCGAAATTCTGGTTGACATATAAACATGCATCCATACTCAAACGGCCGATCGTGTCGGCCACATTGGCCAGCGACTGTGCCACAATTCTTTCGGCCTTGCCCCTTCCCATCTGCGCATATACGACATTGTAATTAAGATCGGCAAAACCCAATAACTCGGTTGTCATCTTCCTGCTGATCGGAAAGGAGGACCCGTAACCGGCCGCTGAACCCAGGGGGTTCTTGTTCACAATATCATAGGCCGACCTTACCGTGAGGAGGTCATCCACCAGGCTTTCCGCATAAGCGCCAAACCATAGACCAAAAGAAGAGGGCATGGCAAGTTGCAGGTGCGTATAACCGGGTAACAGGTGATCTTTGTATTGTTCACTTTGTGCCTGGAGCAGGACAAAAAGCGGTTCGATCGCCTCCACCAGGCTTTCAAGTTCATGGCGCAGGTATAACCGGATATCTACCAGTACCTGGTCATTCCGGCTCCTGGCACTGTGTATTTTTTTCCCGGCATCCCCCAGCTTTTCCGTGAGCATCAGTTCTACCTGGGAGTGCACATCTTCAACATCGGGATGAATAATAAAATTATCCTTCCGGGTATTTTCATAAATGGCCCTGAGTGCAGCGACCAGTTCTTCCTTTTCTTTGTTATCGAGTAAACCTGTGGCAGCCAGCATGGTGACGTGGGCAATGGAACCCAGGACATCAAAAGGTGCAAGCAGGATATCAAACTCCCGGTCTTTGCCCACGGTGAATTTTTCTACTTCCTCTAAGGAGGTTTTATCTTTTTGCCACAACTTCATAATACATCTTTTATCAATTGGATATAGGTGTCAATACCTTCTTTGATTTCAGCAATGTAAATATACTCATCTGCCGTATGACTTCTCGCACTGTCGCCCGGTCCCATTTTTAATGTGGGGAATGGCATCAAAGCTTTGTCGGAGGTTGTCGGTGAACCATAATATCCTCTTCCCAACTTAATACCGGCCTGCACCAGGGGATGGTCCAGGGGGATATGGGTGGATTTCATCCGGGTGGTACGGGGCATGAATTTACTGTGAAGATGCTCTTGCAGGGTTGCCAGGATTTCCTCAAAACGGTATAATTCGTTAACCCGTACATCAATCACAAAACTGCATTGCGAAGGGATCACATTGTGCTGCATATTTTCAGTGTGGATCACGGTGACCGTCATCCGGGTTTCACCCAGCAGGTCGCTCCGTTTTTCAAACTGGTGCTGCCGGATCCAGTTGATATCTTCCACTGCTTTATAGAGGGCATTCTCGCCTTCATTCCTGGCTGCATGCCCGGAGCGGCCTTCCGCCGTACAATCAATGACCATCAGTCCCCGTTCTGCCACGGCCATTTCCAGTTTTGTGGGCTCCCCGACAATACCGTAATTGATCTTTCCCAGGTAAGGCAGTACCAATTCAATACCGTTTACACCACTGATTTCTTCTTCCGCACTCGCGGCAAATACAATATTCTGTTGCAGGTTTTCCTGCTCGTAATAATAAAGGAAGGTGGCGATCAGTGCAACAAGACAACCCCCGGCATCATTACTCCCCAACCCGAATAGCTTTCCTTCTTTTTCAAGGGGGGTGAAAGGATCAAGGGTATACCCCTTGTTCGGTTTTACCGTATCGTGATGTGAATTGAGCAGGAGACCGGGTTTGTTAGGGTCATAATGCTTGTTGAAGGCGTATACATTATTGCCGACCCGGGTATGGGCAATACCTCTTTCCCCCAGGAAACGGCAAAGGATACCCGCGGTCTGGTCTTCTTCCCGGCTATAGGAGGGTGTGGCGATGAGTTCTTTTAATAAACCGACAGCCTCCTCCTGCAATATGTGAATGTCTTTAGTCATTGTTGATAGTTGTACCCGAGTTGCCGGCCACCAGGTTCCTGATATCCTCGGCCTGGCCGATGACCACTTTTTTAACGCCACTGTTCAATGCGGCAAAGGCATTATCCAGTTTCGGGATCATGCCCGCAAATATTTTTTGTTTTGATTTCAGCGTTTTATAGTAAGCCGGCCCGATGGCGGGTATAACGGTGTTATCATCTTCTGCATCAAGCAGTACACCGGGCTTCTCGAAAGAATAAATGAGGCTCACTTCAAAAAAACCACTCAGGCTCTTGGCAATTTCCTGGGCAATCGTATCGGCATTGGTATTCAATAATTGCCCTTGCTGGTCATGGGTGATGGGTGCAAAAACAAGGTCCAGGTTCTGTTGGAGCAGGTTTCTGATCAGTTCGGTATTGATCTCATCCACATCGCCTACAAATCCATAGTCGATCACCGGGTGGTTTCTTTTATGTGCCAGTATGGTATCGCCGTCGGCACCACATAGACCCATGGCATTGCAGTTCAGGGACTGGAGTTTGGCTACGATTTGCTTGTTTACATAACCCGCATAAACCATGGTTACGATCTTCAGCGTTTCAGCGTTTGTGATCCTTCTTCCGTCAATCAGTTTTTGTTCAATGCCCATCAGTCCTGCCAGCCGCGTTGCCAGTTTTCCGCCGCCATGGACCAGGATCTTTTTTCCTTCCAGGGCCGCATAATCCTGCAGGAAGGACGATAATTTTTCATCATCATCAATGATATTCCCTCCAATCTTTATTACCAGTAGCGGTTCCATAGCCTGCTGATCTTATTTTGATTTTAATATTTCACTGAGTACGGCCTGGGCTGCCCAGACCCTGTTACCCGCCTGCTGCGTAACCAGGCTATTGGCCCCATCCAGGATCTCATCACTCAGTTCTACATTTCTCCGGACCGGAAGGCAATGCATGATTTTTGCTTTGCGGGTGATTTTCATTTTTTCGTCGGTGAGCATCCACTCCGGGTCATTGCAAAAGATTTTTCCATAATCAGTGTAGGTGCTCCAGTTTTTCACGTATACAAAATCTGCGTCCTTTAAGGCCTCGTCCTGCTGGTGCGTGATATGGGCGCCCTGGGTGAACCGGGTGTCCAGCTCATAATCTTCGGGATGCGTGATCACAAATTCGGCCTTTCCCCAGTCATTGATCCACTGGGCAAAACTATTGGCCACACACTGGGGCAGGGGCTTGATATGCGGCGCCCAGGTGAGAACAATCTTTGGTTTCTTTTTTTTCTTCCATTTTTTCATTTCCTCCGAGATCGTAATGATATCTGTCAGGCTTTGCAGGGGGTGGAGGGTTGAACTTTCCAGGCTGATGACCGGGATACCGGCGTACCGGATAAATTGTTTGATGTATAATTCACTGTAATCATCTTCTTTATTCTTCAGGGAGGGGAAGGTCCGGATGGCGAGGATGTCAAAATATTTACCGAAGATGGGTGCTGCATCCTTAACGTGTTCCACCGTGGTACCGCTCATGATGGCTTCTTCTTCAAATTCCAGCATCCATCCTTCGTTCCCGACATTAAAAATAATGGGCTCCATGCCGAGGTTCTGGGCAGCAATCTGCGTGCTGAGCCGTGTCCGCATGCTTGGATTCAGGAACAGGCAGCCGATCCTTTTGTTCATACCCAGTTTTTTATCGACCCAGGGGCTGGCCTTATATGCCAGCGCTTTTTTGACAAGGGCATCAATACTTTTTACATCCTGAACGGAAATGAATTGTTTCATTTATTTAGGCATTAGCGTTTTGCATCAGACCAACTTCCTCTTTCATGGCTTCAATGAAATCTTCTGCATCCCTCTTCTTCAGAGCCAGCGATGGAAGTAAACGGATCACATTGGGTTTAGATTCACCGGTAAAGATCTTCTGGTTCCCCAGTAGATTTTTTCTCAAGCCTTTCATAGCTTCCGGCACATCAAAACCAATCATCAGGCCCCTCCCTCTTATATTTTGGATACCGGGAATATTTTCCAGTTCTTCCCGGAGGTATTTTCCGATCATCACGGCATTGCCCATTAGTTTTTCCGATTCAATCACTTCGAGCACCGCCAGTGCCGCAGCACAGGCCAGGTGATTACCCCCAAATGTGGTGCCCAGCATACCATGCCTGGCCTTGAATTTTGGTGCAATCAGAATGCCCCCCACCGGGAAACCATTCCCCATACCCTTGGCCATACTATAGATATCGGCTGATACGCCGGCAAAATCATGACTGAAAAATTTTCCGCTTCTTCCATACCCGCACTGAACACTGTCTGCAATATAAACAGCACCATGCTCATCACAGAGGGAACGGATCTTTCTTAAAAAAGAGTCATCGGCCACATTGATCCCACCCACACCCTGGATGCCTTCAATGATGACGGAAGATATTGCTCCGCCTTGTTCAGCAAAACATTTCTCCAGGGCTTCTTCATCATTAAAAGGGAGAAAGATCACGTTACCGGTTTCATTGACAGGAGCCACAATATTGGGATTATCAGTAGTGGCAACCGCCAGTGATGTACGGCCGTGAAAGGCTTTACTGAAAGCGATCACTTTTTTCCGGCCATTGTAAAAAGAGGCCAGCTTTAAGGCATTTTCATTGGCTTCCGCCCCGCTGTTGCAAAGAAAAAGCTGGTAATCTTCTTTTCCCGACACCCTTCCCAGCATATCAGCGAGTTGCTGCTGCAGGGGAATCCTGACCGAGTTGGAATAGAAAGCGATTTTTTCCAGCTGTTCTTCAACTCTTTTCACCCAATGGGGATGGGTATGACCGATACTGATCACTGCGTGACCACCGTAGAGGTCAAGATACTGTTCTCCCTTATCATCCCAAACATAAGATCCTTTTGCCTTTACGATGGTGATATCATTCAGGGGATAGACGTCAAATAAATTCATAAGTTATCAATGATGCTTTTTGCAGTTGCAGAAAGCGGTTAAAAATAGTTGGCTTTGAGTTGCAGACCGGTTTGTTCCTCCAGTCCGCAAACCAGGTTCATATTCTGAACAGCCTGTCCGCTGGCACCTTTCAACAGGTTATCAATGACCGAATGAACCACCAGGGTCCTGCCCACCTTTTCCAATTGTATCATGCACTTATTGGTATTCACCACTTGTTTTAAAAATAAGGGCTGGTTGGATAGGACCGTAAAAGGGTGCCCCGAATAAAAATCACTGTATAAGGCATTCAGGTCTGCTAATGATTGGTCGCAGCTGATCTGTGAGCTGATAAAGATACCCCGGGTAAAATCACCCCGCCAGGGAACAAAATTGACAATGGGCGGTTGCTGGTTGCCGGTATTGAGTTTTGAAAGGGATTCCATGATCTCTCCCAGGTGCTGATGCGTCAATGTCTTATATGCCTGGATATTATTCGCCCTCCAGCTAAAATGAGAGGTGGGCGACAATGACTGCCCGGCCCCGGTAGACCCGGTGATACCGGTGGTAAAGGCTTCCTTTAAAATACCAGCCCTGGCCAATGGCAGGAGACCCAGTTGTATGGCTGTTGCAAAACAACCCGGGTTGGCGATATTGGAGGCTTGCTGGATGGCTTCCCGGTTCAGTTCCGGTAAGCCATAGACAAAGGAGCGGTCGCCGAAACCGGCATCATTTGCCAAACGGAAATCATTTGCCAGGTCAATGATCCTGATTGAGGAGGCGATCTTATTTTCTGATAAAAATTTTTTGGATTCCCCATGGCCCAGGCAGAGAAACAATATATCGATCTTCTGTTCCCAGGTTGCTGCAAAACAGAGATCGGTATCGTCTGCCAGGTCCTGGTGAATGCTGTACACCGGTTGCCCGGCGTGGCTGCGGCTGTGAACAAAGGTGAGGGACACCTGTGGATGCCGTAACAGCAGCCTTATCAATTCTCCGCCGGTATACCCGGCACCACCGATGATGCCGACCTTAATTTTCTCCATCCGTTTCTTTTTTAACCTGGTAAAAAATAGAGGTTTGGTTGCCAAAAATTTTACTAAAGCCCCTGACATCATTGCCGGTAAAACCCGAATTCATTTCACCATACTTGCCAAATTTACTGCTCATCAGGTCGTAAGGGCTTTCGATACCGGTCACCTGGAAACGGTAGGGCATAAGTTCTACAAATACATCGCCGGTAACCGTTTGCTGGCTGTTTTCCAGGAAGGCTTCCATATCTCTCATCACGGGGTCGAGGATCTGACCTTCATGAAGCCAGTTGCCATAAAACTGTGCCAGCTGGTCTTTCCATTGCAGCTGCCATTTGGTCAATACATGTTTTTCCAATGCATGGTGGGCTTTAATAATCACCATGGGGGCAGCAGCCTCAAAACCGACGCGGCCCTTGATACCGATGATGGTATCGCCCACATGAATATCCCTGCCAATGGCAAAAGGCCCGGCAAGGGTCTGTAAATATTGAATGGCAGCGGTAGGGTGGGAGAAATTACGATCATTGATAGACGTTAGTTCTCCTTTGGTAAACCCCAGCCTGACCGGTTCGGTATCGTTCCGGATACAGGGGGTTGGCCAGGCAGATTCGGGAAGCCATCCTTTCGAAGAAAGGGTTTCAAGTCCGCCTACACTGGTGCCCCATAACCCCTTATTGATCGAATACAGTGCTTTTTCAAAATTCATCTCCACCCCCTTTGTTTTCAGGTAGGCGATTTCCGCTTCACGGCTGAGTTGCAGATCCCGGATAGGGGTAATGATCTCTACCCCGGGTATCATGATGTGGAAGATCATGTCGAACCGGACCTGGTCATTGCCGGCGCCGGTACTGCCATGGGCTACGGCATCGGCGTGGAGTAATTTTGCATGATCCGCGATATGAAGGGCCTGGCTCAGCCTTTCTGCACTTACACTTAAAGGATAGGTATTGTTTTTTAAAACATTTCCGTATACCAGGTAACGGATGATACGGTCATAATAGGTTTTGACCGCATCAACAGTGGTATGGGTTTTTACCCCCAATGCATAGGCATGGGCCTCAATATTCCTGAGTTCAGCTTCACTAAAACCGCCGGTATTGACAATAATACTGTGTACTTCATAACCCTTATCCTCGCTGAGGTATTTAACACAGTAGGAGGTATCCAGGCCACCACTGAATCCCAGTACGATTTTTTTGCTCATTTTAAATTCTGTTTCAACTATAAGTTAAAAAAATAATGCAGGAACGACTTGGGTTTCCCGTTGCCGTTATTTTCTTTTTTTAAGAAAGGTTTCAGCAGGCGCCATTTTTTGATACGCAGCAGGCGCTCAAATCCCTTTTTATTTTCTTCGAAAAACTGTTTGGTCTCTTCGGGTTTGTAATGATCGGCCGGATCATAGAGCATGGCAGTGCAGAAGCAGTTTTTTCTTTCCTTGCTCATCAGGATATCGTAGTTCACACAGTTTTTACAACCCGCCCAGAAGGCTTCATCCTGGGTCAGTTCAGAATAGGTGACCGGCTCATATCCAAGATCACTGTTGATCTTCATCACCGCGAGACCGGTCGTGAGACCAAATATTTTGGAACTGGGGTATTTTTCCCTCGACAGATCAAATATTCGTTTTTTGATGGCTTTGGCTACTCCTGTCTTTCTGAAGGAAGGCGCCACGATCAGTCCTGAATTCGCCACATATTCTCCATGACTCCAGGTTTCTATATAACAAAATCCGACCCATTCATTTTGATTGGTGACGGCTATAACGGCCTTTCCTTCTTCCATTTTCTGCTGGATGTATTCAGGGCTTCTTTTGGCAATACCGGTGCCCCGGGCCATGGCGGAAGATTCCATTTCTTTTGTGATGGTTTCGGCATAATGATAGTCATCTGCATTTGCAATCCTGACAATAATTATTTGATTTTCCACGCTGTGAGTGTTTAAAAATAAAGGATAACCAGTCCGGAAGAAAAATTTTGGAAGGTGTCCACTGACAGGGGCCGTGGTTAGAGGCTCGTCCTGTCAGAATACAGGTCGGCGTCGTGGTAAAGAAGTAGTAAGAAATGGCAGGCAAACGCTGTTGGTGTAAGCCACTTCGGAATTGATTCCAGTATTTGAATAGAATATATTCACTTCTTTGATCAGATTAAGGCAACAAATGTATATAATAATTTTACCTTTATTTAAAATTTTTTGTTAACCCTGCCACTGGATCACCGAAAACAGCAGCCAGGTTTTCTGAAAATACTTACCGGCCGGATAAACTAATAACCGTTAGCATGCCAGACACCCATTTTGACGATATCCATCCACAGGAAAACGAAGCGCTGGTAAAACCTGCCAGGGGCAGGGGTTTCAGGCGTTTCCTGTTGCGGTTTTTCTTTTTACTGATCATCATTGGAGCCGCTGCCGTTTATTGGTTCTATTTTAATGTGTATAGTGAGGGAGAGCGAAAGGGTACGCTGATTAAGATCACCCACAAGGGAAATCTCTTTAAAACCGATGAAGGAGAAATGTGGTTAAGCTGCCGGCAACTGGTCAATTCAGAAAAATTCTATTTCTCCATTACCAACGACAGCCTTGCCAACGTGCTCAAAAACCTGCAGGATGAATGTGTGCAAATGACTTACAAGCAATACCGGAAAACAGTTCCCTGGCGGGGCGATAGTAAATATATTGTGACCGGCGTTAGACCGGTGCCCGACGCGGTTTCAGGCCATTAACAGAAAAATAGCCGGAATCTTGTGGATATCCGGTTTTTGAAGTTTCCACTCTTTCAGGGGCAGGGTCCGTATCCATTCCTTTTCACCCGTAAGGTCAACAGCAATGCATAACCGCGTATCAGGCTGGCAGTTTTGTAATAATGCGTCGATAAGCTGGTTGTTGCGGTAGGGAGTTTCAATGAAGATCTGGGTGGTTTCCCTTTTTACCGATTCCGACTCAAAGGCTTTCAGCTGCCTGATCTTTTCCTGGTTATCGATGGGCAGGTATCCCCTGAAATTAAACCGCTGGCCGTTAAAACCGCTGGCCATCAATGCCAGTAAGATGGAGTTGGGCCCTACGAGGGGTTTGATCACCGCCTTCATGTCCTGGGCTGCTGCCACCAGTAACTGGCCAGGGTCGGCGATACCCGGGCAACCCGCTTCGCTGACGATCCCCACTGTTTTCCCCGCCCTCATCATGTCCCTGAATATTGTCACACAATCTGTTTCAGTCTTATGGATCGTATACCAGCCATAATCATCAATGATCATTTCTTTCCATAGCTGTTTGAAATACCGGCGCGTGGTCCTTTCATTTTCCACGAAGAAATCGCTGCATTGCCGGATTGCTTCCAGGCAATAGGGATGAATGGCCTGTAAACCATCGTCGGAAAGCGGAGCGGGGATCAGGTATACAACAGCCTCTTTGTTCATTTCATTCGGGTTTCACTTTATAAACACTTAAGGTGGAGGCAATGATGGCATAGGCCGGTGCCAGGAAGATCACCAGGTGCATGATATAAAATACCAGGCCGTTGCCAACAGCCAGCCCTTTGTGTTCTTTGATATACAGGCTGCTTTGTTCCCTTGATATGCTTTTCCTGTCAAGACTGTAACTGATCATCGAATAGCCATAATAATAACATTCCATGAACAAAGCGATGACCGGTGCGATCATGCCAATCAGGGGCACCACCGATAACAGGATCAGCAGGATGAAATATCCTACCTGGCGTAAGCAATTGCTGCCCGCGACCCTGAGGGCGGGCGTAATATCCCTGAATAACTGCCGGCTGTTAAAAGAAAATTCCTTCTCTTCCATGATGGCCTGCGTGCGTTCACTCAGGTAGGTGAAGATCGGTGCCCCGATGATCAGCCAGGCATATTTGAAAAGGGAGAAATAAAATAACAGCAGCAACAGCCATAAGATGACGCCCGCCAGGGCAAAAAGAAAACCTACCCAGCTGCTGGCCAGTTGCTGTATCCATTCGCTCACCCCGGTCACCATGGTCAGGTAATCGATCACACCCGTAGCGGATTGTGAAAAAAAATACATTCCCGTCAGGAAAAGCAGGGTATAGATCAATCCGGGGATGATGATCCACTTCCACAGTTTATGCGCTTTGATAAACTGCCTGGCATCATTATATGACTGGATAGCGATGACGATTTCCTTGAGCAAAACTTAAATTTGGGTAAATATAGAAAAGAACGATGATTAAAAACGAACAGCATGTCCCGTAAACTGCCTCTCTCTTTTTATACACAGGAGGATGTATTGTCTGTGGCGGCAGCTTTAATGGGTAAGATCCTTTACACCCATATCGATGGCATCGTTACGGCTGGCAGGATCGTGGAATGTGAAGCGTATCGCGGAGTGGATGACAGGGCTTCTCATGCCGCCGGTGGCAGAAGAACAGCCCGTACGGAAATCATGTATGCCACCGGGGGGAAGGCCTATGTGTATCTGTGTTATGGCATACACTATCTGTTTAATGTTGTCACAAATCAGCAGGATATTCCTCATGCCATATTGATCCGGGCGCTTGAACCGCTAAGTGGACAGGATGCCATGATGAAAAGATCCGGTAAAAAAGCAGCAGCACATACCCTGACAAAAGGACCCGGCAACCTGTCAAAGGCAATGGGCATTCAGGTGCGGCATAGCGGACTCTCCTTACTCGGGGATACGATGCATATATTGGATGATGGATTTCGGTATGCAGAAAACGAAATTGCGCGCTCCCCGCGTATCGGGGTGGATTATGCGGGGGAAGACGCCCGTCTGCCTTACCGGTTTTATGTGAAGGGCCATCCTTTTGTGAGCGGTAAACCAAATAAATGATATAGATTTATTGATTTGATATTAAATGCAGGAAATTGAAAAAAATTAGTGTTTCAAAAATTCAGCTGATTGCCTTGTTGACTGGACTTGCGGTGGCACTGGCTTTTTACTTTATCAATCCCTTTCATCTTTCCGGAAAAGCACCGGCTACCCTCGCCGTGGCGGTATTGATGATCATCTGGTGGATCTCGGAAGCATTGCCTTTGCCGGTGACGGCCCTGTTGCCCCTGATCCTGTTCCCGGTATTGGATATTGCAACACCGAAAGAAACTGCAGCTCCTTATGCAAATCCCATCATCTTTTTATTCATGGGTGGTTTCATGATCGGGCTGGCCATTGAGAAATGGAACCTGCACAGAAGGATTGCACTGAACATCGTTCGTTTAACGGGTACCAGTGGCAACAGGATCATCCTGGGTTTTATCATCTCAACAGGTTTGCTCAGCATGTGGCTGAGTAATACTGCCACCACGATGATGATGTTTCCCATCGCAGTTTCGGTCATCCATGTGATGAAGGAAAGACATAACGGGGAAGGGAATTTTGAAAATTTTTCATTGGTGCTGATGCTGGTGATCGCCTATGCGGCTAATCTTGGCGGTATCGCTACCATTATCGGCACTCCCCCCAATGTCGCTTTCGTGGGGTATATCGAAAAAACATACGATTATAATATCGGCTTTCTGAACTGGGTCAAGATCGCCGCACCTATTGCTATCCTTTTACTCGCCATCTTATACTGGGTGATGACAAGATTATTGTTTCCCAACAGGATCCGGTCCAGTGTGGCTACACGGCAACTCATCCATGATGAACTGGTAAAGCTTGGCCCCATTTCGCCCGAAGAGAAAAGGGTATTGATCATATTCATCGCAACGGCTCTCTTATGGATCACAAAGGACCTGATCAATACAACAGGTCTTATCCAGTTGGATGACACGATCATTGCCATGATCGGTGCGCTGGCACTTTTTATTTGCCCCGCTTCGCGGAACAACCCTTTGTCAAGAAATATCCTTGAATGGGGCGATACCCAAAAGATGGCCTGGGGTATTTTGATATTGTTTGGTGGTGGTATATCCCTGGCAGGCGCCCTGGAAAATGCAGGGTTAATCAATGCATTGGGTGAATGGATGGCCGGTTTTGCAGGAGGTGGTCTCCTGCTTGTATTTGTCATTACACTGGTGTCCCTTTTTCTCGGGGAACTGATGAGTAATATCGCCCAGGTGATCGTATTCGCGCCGGTGGTTTGCGGCCTTGCGGATGCCCTGAAGATCAACCCGCTTACCCTGGGCATACCGATGACCCTGGCGGCGAGTTGTGCGGGGATGTTTCCGATGGCGACTCCTCCCAACGCTATTGTTTTTTCGAGCGGTTATATCAAATTGAGTAAGATGACCCGGGCGGGTTTTGTGATGAATATCATTGCCGTGGTTCTGATCACGCTGTTCAGCTGGTACCTGCTGCCCCTGATCCTGGGCATCAAATAATGTTCAGAACCTGTATCCGGCACTTAGGCCCAGTAAGGTGATGAAACCCTGCCCGACTTTTTCACCCCGTGTTTTAAGGTTGAATTCTGCACCATTTGCCAGAACAGGGGTGATGAATAACTGGTCATGGATCAGGAAAGTATATCCCAGTTCCAGCGTGGGTTGCAGAACGGTGATGGTTGAGGTACCGGTTGCTGTGCCCTGCTTCCAGTGGATCGTTAATCCCCAAACATCATTTCTTTCCCCCACAAAAAACCCATAGGGTTTATACCGGAAATAATAGCGGTAACCGATATGTCCTCCCCATCCTCCGCCACGCTCATCATCGTGCTCCCCAAAATCCTTCCTGTTGGCTTTATTATGGGCAATACCGGCCAGTATACTATGGTGTACCCTGAAATTATAGGCTATATGAAACCCTGTAATGATACCGGCAGGGTATCCCAATAGTTCTGCACCGGTATCAAAACTTGTATAACCGGTATCCTGGGCCCTGGTGACCGGGGCAAAAAGGATACAAAAGCATACGATCAGATATTTCATTTACAGATTCTTTTTTGAGAAAATCGAAAGATAAAAAAAACGCTGCGGGGCACACAGCGTTTTTATATATCTAAATTTTGGTTTCAGAATTTGGGACAGTTCAGTTTTTTCAGTGTTCTGTCGACGGGTTGTTTGATATAGATCAGGGAAATCTCTGCACCTCCCTTTACATTGGAAGCTGGTTTCAGCCCGGATGTATTCACATCATACGTAAACCCAAGATGAAAATCATTGAATTCCAGCCCTACATAAGGGATGATAGCATCCCCGAAACGGAACCAGGTTCCGAGGTAAACATTCGTGGGATGGTCTTCCATATTATTCAGGTTTAAGGCATAAGCACCACCGATCATCGTGTTACGGGCATTGGCCTGCATACTGTGATTGGCACTGAAATGAAAAGCATTGTACTGACCAACCGGTATTCTGCCACCTGCCTGCAGGGTCAGTCGGGTACTGAGGTAATACTGGCCTCCCTGGAATGTTTCTTTGGGGCGGTTGATATGATACATGGAAGCACCGGCATAGAAATTATTATATCCGTTGGTGGTGCCATTATACAGGACGCCGGCATTCAGGTCAAAATAACTCACACTGAGATCCTTTTGATTGAAGATCTCACTGGTAACACCGGTAAAACCCAGGGCGGTCAGCTGGTCTTCAAACTTGACCTGGTTAGGATCCAGCCTTTTGTTGGCAAAGGTTCCCTGGAAACCCACACCGATCTGGTGATAGCCATTTTCATCCAGGCCTTTATGGAATGCAGTGGAAACAGCGATATAATTATTTTGAAGGGCCCCGTTCCCGTTCTTATCTGTAAAACCAAGGATGCCCACACCCCAGCGATCAATATCCTGCAAACGGTTACTGAGCACATGGAAATCTGCAGATACGGTTCCGGTGGTAAAAGCATTATTGATGGTAGGCCATTGGTTCCTGTAATTACCGGCCACCCGCAGGATACCATCAAACTTGCCGGTCATGGCAGGATTTAAGGTAAGCGGTGATGCGAAAAACTGGGAAAAGTTCGGATCCTGGGCTTTAGTATCCCAAAGCATTAGCATCAAAACGGTTACGGTTAAATAAACTTTTTTCATTACAGAAGATAAGAATCTGAAAAATACAAAAAATGATAGACTAAAGGAAAAAAAAGAAAGCTGCTTTACATCTGAACTTTAACACCAAATGCAAGGTCGCCGGCATCACCCAGTCCGGGTACTATATATCCTTTGGCGGTCAATTCATCATCGATATCGCCACACCAGATTTTTACACCGGGCGCTTCTCGTCTAACATACTCAATACCAACGGTGCAGGCTATGGCACAAACAATATGGATTTCTTTGGGGATGCCTTCATCCCTGATCAGGTGTATGGTTTTTACGAGGGAAGAACCCGTTGCCAGCATCGGGTCTGATATGATGAGGATCCTGTCTTCCAGGTCCGGACTGGAAATATATTCAAGGCTGATTTCAAAAGATCCGTCTTTTTCATGTTTTCTATAGGCGGCCACGTATGCATTATCGGCTTTGTCGAAATAATTCAGTAACCCGTTATGCAGGGGTAATCCTGCACGGAGAATGGTAGCCAGCACCGGCTGTTCTTTCAATACCTTACAGGTAGCCGTACCCAATGGGGTTTGAATCTCTTTTTCAATAAACGGGAATGACTGACTGATTTCATATGCAGCAACTTCTCCAATCCGTTCAAGGTTTTTGCGAAAACGGAAACGGTCGGTCTGTACTTCAATATCCCTGATTTCAGCGATCCAGTTGCTGATCAGGGAATGTTTCTCACTTAGGTTGATGACCATTACACTGATTATTTTACTTTTGGCAAATCTAAAGGTTAAAATCGTAAAAATAAATGGTCTACAGGGCAATCGGCTTAATGAGTGGCAGCAGTCTTGACGGTCTTGATATTGTTTTTGCCGAATTTCATGAAAACGGGGGGAAATGGCAGTTTGAAATAAAAAATACCGCCTGTTATCCCTATTCGGAAACATGGAAAAACAAATTATCAGGATCCACCGGTTTACCCGCATTGGAATATTTGCTGCTGGATCGCGCCTATGGTCATTATCTGGGGCAGGAGGTCAACCGTTTTATTGAGGAACATGAACTGCAGTTCCAGGTGGCCCTGATCGTTTCGCATGGTCATACTTCTTTTCATCAGCCACCGCAGATGACAGCCCAGCTCGGCGACGGATCTGCCATTGCCGCAGAAACCGGACTACCCGTGATCTCAGATTTACGTTCCATGGATGTGTCTTTCGGAGGACAGGGCGCCCCGATCGTTCCCATTGGTGAATTGTTGTTGATGAAAGACTATGATTTTTTTCTGAACCTGGGAGGTATTGCCAATATTTCAGTAAACAGGGATCCTTATATCGCTTTTGATATTTGTCCTGCCAACAGGGTGCTTAATTTACTGGCCAGTGATCTGGGAAAGCCATTTGATAAGGATGGTGCCATGGCTGCCGCGGGCCGGTTGAACCCGGTCTTATTGGAAAAACTCAATGCCCTGGAATATTATGAAAGACCGTTTCCGAAATCACTGTCCAATAATTTTGGAACCGACATCATCTACCCTTTGATCAGGGAAGAACATCTTTCCACAGAAGATGCATTAAATACCTATGCAGTACATATTGGCCATCAGGTAAGGAAAGCAGTCATCAAAAGCCTGTCAACCGGGGATGCTGCCAAACCCTCACCCGCCAGCCTGCTGGTTACCGGTGGCGGGGCATTCAATACTTTTCTTATTCAGCAACTGACAACCCTTTTAACTGACCTGGGTATTACAGTTGTGAAACCCCCAGATGAACTGATTAATTTTAAGGAAGCCCTGATCATGGCATTTATCGGGGTCCTGCGCTGGCGGGAAGAATATACGGTAATACCTTCAGTAACAGGGGCTACCAGGGCCAGTATTGGCGGGGCACTTTGGAACGGCCAGGAAGCCTGATGATTGTCATAGTTTATCCTTGTGTTCCTCATGGTTTTTGCTTTTGCTAAAAAATAGTTTTGGGCAAACCAGGACAATGGACGCCGGGGTCAAAGAACCGCCTATACCGGAAACGGATCAACATATCCTTGCTGAAAAAAAAATATTTCAGCAACTGCAACATCATTTTGCTGCTCAGTATGAAGCGGTTTTCCCCAATCGGCTGGCGCCCAAGACAATTGTGGTGATCCCCAGCCTTACGCTTGACCAGGAAATACTGTGCAAGATCGATGGTATTGTGCTGTATGAAGAACGCCTGCTCTGCCTTTTGTTGTTACTGAGGATGCCGCGTACGCATATTGTATATGTAACCAGTACGCCCATCGATCCGGTGATCATCGATTATTACCTGCACCTTTTACCCGGTATCACCGGTCATCACGCCATACAACGGCTGCACCTGCTGAGTTGTTATGATGCTTCCCCCATTTCGCTGACAGAAAAAATCCTGGCAAGACCACGGCTGATGCGTCGAATCAAGAATGCTATCCCCGCCGATAATATTGCACATTTATCCTGTTTTAATGTAACGGAACATGAAAGAAAGTTAGCGGTCACCCTAGGCTTACCTATTTATGGTTGTGATCCTGATCTCTTTTTCTGGGGGACTAAATCCGGCAGCCGCGAAATTTTCAGGGAATGCGGACTGGATATGCCACCTGGATTTGAGAACCTTGAAAACGAAAACGATATTATCGTTTCCCTGGCCAGGCTCAAAAAAGAAAACCCTGCACTCAAAAGGGCGGTGATAAAGATGAATGATGGTTTCAGCGGGGAAGGGAATGCTGTTTTTTCTTACGAAGATTTCGATGCCGCTGTTACGGAAAATGAATTAAGACAGGCCTTGCCACAGCGTTTGAAAATAGTGGCCAAAGATTTATCCTATAAGACTTTTATAAAGAAATTTGAACAGATGGGTGGCATTGTGGAAGCCTTTATTGAAGGAAAAGAAATTGCATCGCCCTCAGTGCAATGCCGGATCAATCCCCTGGGCAAGGTCGATATTATTTCCACCCACGACCAGATCATCGGGGGAGAATCTGACCAGGTTTTCCTCGGCGCAACTTTCCCGGCCCATACAGCCTATAGCCGTACGGTTGGCCACATGGGCAGAAAGGTGGCAGCTGCATTAAGAAAACGGGGCGTACTGGGCAGGTTTGGACTGGATTTTCTGTCGGTCAGGGAAAACGATACCTGGATACATTATGCCATTGAGATCAACCTCAGGAAGGGTGGGACCACCCATCCTTATATCATGCTTCAATTTCTGACGGAAGGAGATTATGATGCTGAATCAGGAAAATATTTTACGGCCGGGGGGGATGAACGGTTTTATATGGCAACCGATAATTTCCAGGAAGATTGTTTTAAGGGGTTAACCCCCCATGATCTCATGGACATTGCCATGCTGCACGGTCTGCATTTCAACAGTACCAAGGAAGAGGGGGTGATGTTTCACCTGATTGGCGCTTTGTCGCAATATGGAAAGCTGGGACTGGTCTGTATTGGTGATTCGCCGGAGCGGGCAAGGTTTTTTTATGACGAAACCCTGAAAGTGTTGAGGGGGGAATGCGGATGGCAGAACAGGTGAAATACCTATCCTCAGATCAGCTTAAAATGGTCGCCGTCAAATAATCCCATATCACTTAACTTCAAATGAGGAATCACCAGCAAAGCCATAAAAGACAAGGTCATGAAGGGAGCAGCGAGGGTGGATCCCAACTTTGCCTTTACCATCCTGTCAATGGCGGTATAAGCATCCGCCACGGAATAACCGTCCTGATCGCTCATCAATCCGGCCACGGGTAAACCCAAAACCATTTCCTGATCCCCGCCAACAGCACTGATCCCCCCTTTTTTGGCAATAATGAGGTTCACCGCTTTGCAAATACTTTCGTCGTCAACACCAATGGCAACAATATTATGACTGTCGTGCGCCACCGATGAGGCAATCGCCCCTTTTTGAATACCAAAATTGCGGATAAAAGATTTGGCGATGGGGGCATCATGATAACGGTTAACAACAACGATCTTGACAATATCTTTTTCAGGATTGCTGTATAAATATTTTTCATCTGTGATGAGATCGGTCACCGGTAATACCAGTTTATGGGTGATCAGCTGCCCTTCCAGTGCCTCGATCACATAAACCTGTTCGATATTTTCTTCCTCCCCCCATTTATTGATGGAGTAGGAAAAATCACTTACAGTTCGCTGTTGTATGGAGAAATTATTGATCGGCTTTATTTTTTGGGAAGTGATTTTGGTCTGTCCATGATGCGCCACCATCTCGCCATTGATATAGGTCTGCAGTACTTCGAAATTCACGAGGTCTTTGACCACGATGAAATCGGCGGGGTCGCCGGGTTGCAACTGCCCCACTTCCAATTGATAATGCTGAACAGGGTTGATACAGGCCGCCTGTAAAATTTTAAAGATATCGATCCCTTTTTTTACTGCCCTTGCACATAACTGGTTAATATGCCCGGTCAAAAGGCTATCAGGATGCTTGTCATCACTGCAAAACATGATCTGGTCGGGATAATCCTGCAAAAGTCCGATCAAAGCCTCGAAATTTTTGGCGGCGCTCCCTTCCCTGATAAGGATCTTCATACCAGCCTGTAGTTTATCCAGTGCCTCTTCCCGGGAAAAACATTCATGGTCGGTGGAAATGCCGGCGGCAGTATAGTTTATCACATCCTCTCCCCGCATGCCCGGGGCATGGCCATCTACGGGTTTTCCGTGTTTTTTTGCCGCAGCAATCTTTTTCATCACGGTTTCATCCTGTTGTAGCACCCCGGGGAAATTCATCATCTCACTCAGGTATTTTATTTCATCCCGCGATAATAATTGTTCTATTTCCCGGGCATCAAGTGCTGCACCGGCCGTTTCAAACCGGGTGGCCGGCACACAACTGGGGGCACCAAAAAAAAATTTAAAGGGAACCGTTTTGCCGTTTGCGATCATGAATTCCACACCTTCCCTGCCGCAAACATTGGCGATTTCGTGGGGATCGCTCACCGTGGCCACGGTGCCCTGCACAACGGCCAGCCTCGCAAATTCCGAGGGAACCAGCATAGAACTTTCTATATGAACATGGCTGTCGATAAAACCAGGTATGATAAATTGATCCGGGCAATCGGGGCCGGGCAAGATTTCCCGGATGCCGGTAATGACAGCGCCGGAAACGGTAATTTCTGCAGCTACAAATCTTTTATTGCTGATATCTGCAACCTTCCCTGTAATTTTTTGCGTCATATAGCGACTAAATTATAAAAAACCGGTATCTTTTACATAAATGGAAAAATTCTTTCACTTCCAGGCAATACATTTGCTTTTTCAAAATGGTCATTCATCTTTAATCAAATCATAAACAAAATCAAATGAAACTTAAATTCTTAAACCTTTCCGCCTTATTTATCCTTGGATTTGCGCTGGCTGGATTTTCCCAAACCGCCGATGAAATCATCAGTAAACATATTGAAGCCATCGGTGGTGCGGATGCCTGGAGCAAGATCAACTCCATCAAACAGGAAGGAAGCCTGCAGGTGCAGGGCACAGATGTGGATATCGTTTTGACGATCATGAAAGGAAAAGGTACCCGGCAGGATATTACCCTTTCCAGTGCGGGTATGACAGGCTACAGGATCATTACACCCACCGAAGGCTGGAGTTATATGCCCTTTAACGGTCAAATGGCTCCCGAAGCGATCACCCCAGATGAATTGGCGCAGGACCAGGATGATATGGATCCCGAAGGTCCCTTTATCAATTACAAAGCAAAAGGGCATAAGATAGAATACCTGGGCAAGGAAGATGTGGAGGGTACTGAAGCCTATAAACTGAAAGCAGAAATGAAAGGAGGAAAAGTGGAAACCTTTTTTATCGACCCTTCCAGTTATATGGTGATCAGGACCGTTGTAAAACAAAAAGTGAACGGACAGGAAGTGGAGCAGCAAACTGACCTCAGTAATTATGAGAAATTACCCGAAGGTATCGTAATGCCTAAAACCATTACACTGCCTTTTGGAGAATTGAACATTACTTCCGTGGTCGTGAACGGAAATGTGGATGAATCAACATTTAAAAAACCTGATTAATCAGCATATCATTTTTTTATAACCCCGATTGGAAATATCGGGGTTTTTATTTCTTAACCCGCAAGCATATGAAAAGGTTATTCATTATTATCCCGGCGTTTATCATTGCATTGAATTTGGGTGCCCAGATCAATGCCTCCACCTTCGGGGTCATGGAAGCCCGGCAAATGGGCCCGGGTACCATGAGTGGCAGGATTACTGCCATTAAAGGGGCGGATTCCGACCCATCTACTATTTATGTGGGGACAGCCGGAGGGGGCGTCTGGAAAACGACAAATTCCGGGGCATCCTTCAAATCGGTTTTTGATAAGTATTGCCAGAGTATCGGTGCCCTGGCCATCGATCCAAAAAATCCAAAAATCGTTTTTGCCGGAACCGGTGAAAGCAATATGCGGAATACAGTATCGGTGGGCAACGGAATCTATAAAACCAGGGATGGGGGCGACAACTGGAAACTGGTGGGGCTGGACAGTACCGAACATATCGCCAAAATCGCTATCAACCCTATCAATACGAATATCATTTATGTTGCTGCACCGGGCCCTCTCTGGTGCGACAGCAAGCACCGGGGATTGTATAAATCAACGGATGGTGGAGAGACCTGGGAAAAGATATTATACATCAGCGAAAAGGCGGGTTGTGCAGATGTAGCCGTCGATCCGAAAAATCCGGATATCATTTATGCGACCACATGGGAATTTCGCAGGTTGCCCTATTCATTCAATTCCGGCGGACCGGGTAGCGGCATTTTTAAATCTACTGATGCCGGAAAGACCTGGAAAGAGCTATCCAACGGGCTTCCTCCCAAACCTTTTGGCAGGGTAGCATTGGCTCTTGCCCCTTCGGCGCCGGATAACCTGGTCGCGATTGTAGAATCAAAAGAAACCGGTTTGTATATTTCTGCTGATGGAGGTGAAAACTGGAAACAGCAAAGTGCTACGATGAATGTGGTATCCAGGCCATTTTATTTTGCTTCACTGGAAATTGATCCTAAAGACCCCAAAAGGGTATATCGTCCCGGGTTTACTTTCTCTTATTCCAATGATGGAGGCTATTCATTTGCCGATGCCAGTGATGCGGGGGGATGGGTGCACAGCGATCATCATGCGTTATGGATCAATCCCAAAAATACCAACGAACTGTACCTGGGAACAGATGGTGGTGTTTACAGCAGCCTTGATAAAGGTGCTACCTGGCGGTTCTTCGGCAATTTGCCGGTGGGACAGTTCTATCATGTTCAATATGATGATAAAACACCGTATAACATTTATGGCGGGTTACAGGATAATGGCAGTTGGGTGGCGCCCTCCCAGTCCTATGGAGGGGTAGATAACGGCGATTGGCGCGATATTTATTTTGGGGATGGTTTCTGGGCCTGTCCTGATCCCTTTAACGCCAATATTGCTTATGCCGAGTACCAGGGCGGCAATGCGGGCAGGATCAACCTGAAAACCGGGCTCTCGGTTAAGATACAGCCACAGGCCTCCTCCAAAGAGGAAGAACTGCGATGGAACTGGAATACTCCTTTACTAACGGGTGCGGCGAATGGACATAACCTCTATATGGGAGCGCAATATTTATTCAGGTCCACCGATGAAGGAAGAAACTGGACAAGGATTTCACCTGATCTCACCACCAATGATAAGAAGAAACAACAGCAGGAAGAAAGCGGGGGACTGAGTGCAGACAACACTTCTGCAGAAAATCATTGCACTATTTTCACGGTAGCCGAATCCCCGCTGGACGAAAATATGATCTGGGTAGGTACGGATGATGGCAACCTTCAATACACACTGAACGGAGGAAAAACCTGGAACAATGTTGCTGATAATTATGCTAAAGCCGGGATTCCACCGCATACCTGGGTCAGCAGCATCGAACCTTCCCCCTTCGATAAGCAGGTTGTATTCGCGACTTTTGATAACCATATGTATGGTGATATGAAAACCTACCTGGGAAAATCTACAGATATGGGCAAGACATGGACATGGATGCAAAGCGATGAATTTACCGGGTATGCACAAAAAATCAGGCAGGACCGTGTCAATGAAGACCTGCTTTTTTTTGGAACAGAAATGGGTTTGTTCGCCACCGTCAACGGGGGTAAGGACTGGTTCAGGATGAAGAACAATATCCCCTGGTATGCCATGGTCCGGGATATCCAGATCCAGCCGCGCACCCATGACCTGATCATTGCTACCCATGGCAGGGGTATCCTGATCGTTGATGATATCACTCCAATGCGGGAAATGACCAGGGCCATCGCCGAAAAAGATGTATTTGTTTTTAAACCGGCACCTGTAAAACTTACCATGGGGAATTTTGCCGACGGTGGGGCTCCGAGCACCGGTGGATGGGTGGCGCCCAATCCTCCTGCCATCCCCCCCATTCAATATTATTTTAAGGACCGGGTTTCAAAAGGCCAGGTAAAAATTGACATTACGGATATGAAGGGAGCAATCATTCAAACCCTTCCAGCCACCAAAAGAAAAGGGCTTAACCAGGTGTACTGGAACCAAAGGATGAACCCGCCCAAGGTGGCGAAAGCCGAAAAACTCGACCAGTCGACCTTTATTGCACCCCAGGTTTTACCCGGTAACTACCTGATAAAACTAACGGTTGGGGATAAGGTGTATATCGATACCCTGAAAATGATACAGGATGAAACCGATGATAATTATACCTTAAAGGACCGGGAGCTGAATTACCAGTCATCTATGGAATTGTATAAGATGCATGAAGAGCTTGCTGACCTTGTAGAACAGCTCGACCTGAAAGAAAAGATACTCAAAGACAGGATGGAAAAAACGAAGAACGGGAAAACAAAAGCCCTGCTGCAGCAATATTACAATGAACTGGAACAGGTGAGGGGTAAACTAATTCCTGCCGAAAAAACTTCTTTGTTTGCCGATGTAAAAAGACTCCGGGAATATATTTCAGAGGTCTATGTGAGCCTGTGTTCTCAGGAAGCACCTCCCAGTAACCTCCAGCTGGACAGGATCCAGTCGTTGAAAAAGGAACTGACGAATTATGAAGCAGAGCATAAAACAATTGAGGGCCGCTATGAAGTCAGGGCGGAGCAAGCATTGAAAAAGGAAGGGTTAAGCTTATATGGGCAGAAAGCGTTTTAGGCTTTACCAACATATATTTTTATTGAAGCCGGCATATTGCCGGCTTCCTTGTCAGGAGAAAAAATGCTGATTTCGTATATTCAACATTCCAAAAGCACCTAGATATGAGAAAATTTACCGCTTTCACGCTATTGTTATTGTCTTTTTCTTTTTCCGATGCACAAAGACGGGGTGTTAAAAAAGAAACGCTTCCCGTCACCAATAATGATTCTGTTTTCTTTTCAGGCCTGCAATACCGGTTGATCGGTCCCTGGCGGGGAGGACGAAGCGGTGCCGTTACGGGCAGCTATAAGGACAGGAATACATTTTATTTCGGAGCTACCGGCGGGGGTGTCTGGAAAACTACCGATGGGGGCAGTAACTGGAAAAATATTTCGGATAAATATTTTGGGGGCACCATGGGTGCCGTGGCCGTTGCACCCAGTGATGAAAATATCGTGTATGCCGGCGAAGGCGAGAATACCATGCGGGGGAATGTGAGTGAAGGACTGGAAGGGATGTGGAAGAGTGAGGATGCGGGCCGCACCTGGAAGAATATCGGTCTGGCCAATGGCCGTCATATCATTCGGATCCTTGTCCACCCCAGGAACCCCGATATTGTTTGGGTGGCGGTTATGGGTCATTTGTTTGGGCCCAATGCCGAAAGGGGGGTATATAAAACCATCGATGGGGGTAAGACCTGGAAAAGGGTTCTGTTTGTCAATGAACAGACCGGTTGCAGTGACCTTGTCATGGAACCCGGCAACCCCAATGTATTTTATGCCGGTATGTGGCACCTGATCCGTACCCCTTACAGCCTGGAGAGTGGTGGAGCCGGCAGTGGATTATGGAAAAGCATTGATGGGGGAGAAACCTGGGAAAACATTTCATCCAAAAAAGGGATGCCAAAAGGGGTTTGGGGAATCGTTGGTGTTGCGGTGGCACCTTCCAATCCGGATAAGATATATGCACTGATCGAAAATGCAAAGGGGGGGCTGTTTGCCAGTTCGGATGGAGGCAATTCCTGGCAGCTGACCAGCAGTGATAATAATATTCGTCAACGGGCATGGTATTATTCCAAAATATTTGTCGACCCCAAAAACGAAAATAAAGTGTACTGTCCGAATGTTGGTTTCATGATCAGTAATGACGGAGGCAGGACTTTCAAGGGAATCCGTACGCCCCATGGCGATCACCATGACCTGTGGATTGATCCCAATGACGGTGACCGTATGATCGTAGCCGATGATGGCGGCGCACAGGTGAGTTTTAACGGGGGAGAAAACTGGAGTACCTATAATAACCAGCCTACGTCCCAGATTTACCGGGTTTCTACCGATAATTCTTTTCCTTATCGGATCCTGGGGGCACAACAGGATAATTCAACCATCAGGATCAAGAGCAGGACCTATGGTTTTGCCATTACCGATGATGACTGGGAGCCAACGGCTGGTGCCGAAAGTGGTTATGTAGTGGCAGACCCGCTGAACCCCGATATCGTGTACGGGGGCAATTATGGTGGCTACCTGTCAAGGCTGGATCATAAGACCGGTGAGAACCGTGCCATCTCGGTATGGCCGGATAACCCCATGGGAGCCGGGGCGGATGTGCAGAAATACCGGTTTCAGTGGAATTTCCCGATTTTCTTTTCTCCCCATAACCCCAAAAAACTGTATTGTGCAGGGAATGTTCTATTCTCCACAGAAAATGAAGGGGCCAGCTGGACGGCTTTATCCGGTGACCTGACCACTAATAATAAAGAAAGACAAAGATCCAGTGGCGGACCAATTACGCAGGACAATACTTCGGTTGAATATTATTGTACCATTTTTACCGCAACGGAAAGCGCATTGGAGAAAGATTTATTATGGACCGGCAGTGATGACGGCGTTATTTCTGTCAGTAAAGACGGGGGTAAAAACTGGGAAAATGTAACCCCTAAAAATTGTCCGCAATGTCTGCCTGCCAACGAACCGGGGATGATGTGGAACAGTGTTGAAGTGGATCCTTTTAAAAAAGGGACTGCCTATTTTGCCGGAACCCGGTATAAAAGCGATGATTTTACACCATACATCTATAAAACAGAAGACTATGGTAAGACCTGGAAACTGATTACAAAAGGCATCGGTCCGATGCATTTTACCCGTGTCGTCCGGGCCGATCACCGGAGACCAGGTCTCCTGTATGCCGGAACAGAATATGGTATGTATATCTCCTTTGACGGAGGAGAGAACTGGAAAAATTTTCAGTTAAACATGCCCGTGGTTCCGATTACAGATTTGACGATCAAGGAAAATGACCTGGTAGTGGCTACCCAGGGCCGGGCTTTTTGGGTGCTGGATGACCTGAGTGTTCTTCAGCAAATGCAAGCTCCTCTTTTAGATAATAACTTATATGTTTTCAAAACAAACCCGGCCTGGAGAATAGTTTCAGGGGGACGTTTCCGTTTTAATTTCGGCATCCCGCAACAGGCCGGCCTGAATCCCCCTTCCGGGGCCGTTATCAATTATTATGTAAAAGATATAACCGATTCCACCAAAGCATCCGTTGTGATCATGGATCGATCCCATCAGGTGATCAAAACATTTTCCACCACGGCCAAAGACAATAAACTGGAGGTTGCGAAAGGAATGAACCGGTTTGTCTGGGACCTGCAGTACCCCGGGGCAGACCGGGCCGAGGGTATGATCTTGTGGAATGGAACACCGGGTTCGATCACAGCACCACCCGGGGATTATTTTGCCAGGATCAGGGTCGGGTCTGATTCTGCTGATATCAATTTTACGGTAGTGGCAGATCCGAACTATCGATGTTCCCAGGAAGAATATGATGCGCAGTTTGCGTTCCTGATGAAAGTAAAGGATAAGTTTGATGAAGTGCAGAAAGCGATTAAAGATATCCGCGCCCTGCGCAGCCAGGTCAATGGTCTGACAGCCCGTTGGGGAAAAGAAACTCCAAAGGAGATCAAACAGATGGCAGATAGCCTGAACAAAAAAATGACAGCTATTGAAGAAACCCTTTATCAGACCAAGTCAAAAAGTGGCCAGGATGTTTTGAACTATCCCATCCGCCTGAATGATAAACTTGGAGGGGTATTCGATGCTGCAAACAGCGGAAATTTCGCGCCAAGCCGTCAGGTGCAGGAAGTGTTTGCCGATCTGTCGAAGCAATGTGATGTTGAAATAGGGAAACTAAAAACGATCATGGAAAAAGATGTGCCAGCGCTAAATCAGCTCATTCATGAAAAAGCGCTTCCCGTTATTGGGGTAAAGGAAGAGAAGGCGGAATAAAATGATTCCGTTCAGGACAGGGCGACCGGTATTTTCCTGGTTCTTGCTTTCATCAGCGTGATGGCCTCTTCACTGTTGGCAAACATGTTATTGATATTGACCAGGTTTTCGGCCAGCTTATCATAACGTTTGGTGAGCAGGTAGGCAAAAACATGCAGGTAGTGGATCCCGTCAAAAACAAGGGTTTTGTTTTTGGTCATTTCTTCCTGCTGTGAAAGGAAAATGGAAGGATGTTCGGTGTAATGGGCTCCCGGTCTTGTATGGTGAACCACGTGATAGCCATCATTCCAGCACTTATGATTATAGACCGTATTGATACAGTTGATGGAACTGGTATACAGGTTCTCCGGGTCTTCTGCATCGATAAAAGCATGTTGTGTCCAGTTTCCCAGCATCATCACCAGCCGGGCAAATAGCAACGGGATGAAAAATATAACCATGGTGGCTTTGAAATTGACAAAACAGAGGGCAATGCACACAATGAAAAAAGATATTTCTCCCACAGAAAACGGGATATACAATTTCTTTCTCTTCCTTTTAAAAAGATAGACAAATGTGGCCGCAACACCCGAAAACAAAAACGCGAGCCAGTATTTGATAAAGGCCCTGGCGCTGTCGCGTTGATAGCCCATCGTGCTGCTCGTATCATCCGGCATATTATTTTCAACATGGTGCATACCCATATGGTGGCCAAAATAAGATTCTGGGGTATGCCCGAAAAAAGGGCAGATAAACCAAACCATATATTTGAAAAAGAACTGGTAAGGCTTTTTATAGCATTTCCTGTGGCAATGGCAATGAAGCATTAATCCAAAGGGGCCTTTAAAATAGAATTGTGAAATATAAAAGTAGGGGATGGCTGCCAGCCACCAGTACCAGCCGCTTAAAAGAGGGGTGAACAAAAGGATGGCATAGGGGATCACCAGCAGGTGAATCGTCGTCAGCAGATGAATAAAAGGAAGGTCCCTTTTGTCGTTGATAAACTTTAACCAGAATTTTTCATAGGAACTGTATTGCTCTTTTTGGATATATACTGGATCTGTTATTAATGATAGTGATTTCATAGATGTTGCTAATCCGGTGAAGATAGGTTTTTAACGCTTATGATCTGCTTTTCGTTCATGATGGCAGTGTTGAAGCGATGGGCGTGATAACCATTTAGTTAAGCCAGTGTATGGAGTAATTACGGTAAAATCTACTATTCCTCGTCCTGTAAAAAGCAGTATTGTGCCGGTAAAAAAAAGTGTATTAGCGGGGAAAGTTCATCAACAGGATGCAGGGGCTGGCATTGTTTTCAATACAGATATCGTAACCGGTAAAAGCTATTTTATGAAAAAGACCATTGCGATCAATCTAATATTTATCCTGGTTTCCTTTTTGCTCATCATGATGATGGCCTGAGCAGTTGCTTGGAAAAATTGCATCATCATGTGCCCGCCTGCATGGACGATTCTGCCCGTGGATGGCTGTTGCATCCCTTTACCCCATAGGTGTCTTTTGTAAACAATGCAGTAAAATATTTCGTCTAATCTTTCAGGATATCCGGTCTCCTTTTTTTTGTTCTTTCCAGGGATTGATCCAGGCGCCATTCATCAATAAGTTTGTGGTTGCCACCCAGCAGGATATCGGGCACTTTCCAGCCCCTGAAATCTTCAGGTCTGGTATAAACCGGCGGTGCCAGCAGGTTGTCCTGGAAAGAGTCGAATAAGGCAGAGGTCTCATCATTCAGCACGCCTGGTAATAGTCTGCCGATAGTATCGGTCAAAACGGCGGCGGCCAGTTCCCCGCCACTAAGTACATAATCCCCGATCGATATTTCAAGGGTAATAAAATGTTCCCTGATCCTTTCATCGATGCCCTTGTAATGACCACATATGATGATGATGTTTTCTTGCAGAGACAAGGTATTCGCCATCTGCTGGTTCAGGGTGACGCCGTCAGGTGTCATATAGATCACTTCATCATATTTTCTTTCCTGCTGCAGGGACTCGACAGCATTGGCCAGGGGTTCACACATCATCACCATGCCGGCACCGCCCCCATACTGGTAGTCATCTACCTGTCCGTATTCATTCACCGCCCATTTTCGCAGGCTATGGGTGTAAACGGCCAGCAGGCCCTTTTCCTGGGCTCTTTTCATGATGCTGTGTTGCAGCGGGCTTTCCAGCAGCTCGGGCAGAACAGAAATGATATCAATTCTCATGGGGCAAAGATATAATCTTAACGGCTCAACTGGTCACCGGCGTAAACCGGGATGCAAAAGCACCCGTCAGGCATTATTGGTCATCAAGGTTGAGCGGGAAATAGAAATGGGAGGACCAGTCATTGGAAAGCTCAACGAAAAGTCCCCCGGGGAACCGGGGGACTTTCAATTGAAACGAAAACCAACGATTGCCCATCTTTCGATGGGTGAGTTTTATTATTTGGAACAAAAGTATTGGCTCTCCCCATCCCTCGAAATGACTTTACTCAGCAGGGGGGATGACCAATGTCATATGAACGGAATACCTATAGGTCTTTTCTTTTAAACTTCCTCACCGATAGCCAGAGGGGTAGTATTATCCAGATGATCATAATACCGGAAGTGAAAAGCATCCCGGACATACTGCCAAAAAAATCTTTATAAAGGGCCCCCGTATATCCCATTAAGGCACTTACATCCATTTTTAGCATGATAAAAATGCGCCCCAGGTCTAAAGGATTCAGGGCTGATAGTAAGAGTGTAATCTTTTCCAGCGGATAATCGCTGAAGCTAAATAGGATCAGCAAAACCAGTCCGTCATAGATCAGGGCAAAGTAAAACCATAAAAGTAGGGCGGTTCCAATGCCCCTGGCTTTATCCCTGGCTTTAACGGATACCCAAAAGGCCAGTGATGTAAAAACCATTGTTAAAGCGCTCCCTGTGAACAAAAAAGAGAGACCGGTGGGATTGAAAGCATAAAGCATCACCGGAATACCCAAACCGATAAAAAAAGAAGAAAGTAAGGAGATACATACGCCTGCATATTCACTCAAAAGGATCCGGGTTCTGCTTAAAGGCTGTGATAATAATAGTTCTATGAACTCGTATGAGTTATAGTAATGGATGGTGGAAAATACAACACTGACTAATGGGATAACAATTAAAATAATTGTTAACAGGCTGAGAATTGCTTTTTTATTGCTGTCTTCCATCCTGAACATGCTCATAGAAACCACAAAGAGAAATAAAGTGTAACCCAGAATGATCTTATTCTTGATGATATCATAAAACACATATCGTGATACTTTAAACATAGTAGGCTTTTTTATTTTTTTACAGCAGATAATAAATCCCGGATCACGGTTTGGACCTCTTTTTCACTTTTCAGAATACTGGCAATAGCTTTACCCAGTTTTTGTTCCCCGGTTTCTTCCCGCAGGTTACCGATTTCCTTAAAAAACTGCAGGTTCCCTTCCTGCAGATACATTACATGTGTTGTCAATTCATCCAGGTCGCTGAGGATATGGGATGTGATCAGGATCAGTTTATGCTTTTGTTTTTCCTTCAGGATTTTTTCCTTGAGTATTTCAGACGATAATGGGTCAAGACCTGCGGTCGGCTCATCCAGAATCAATACCTCCGGGTTAAACAGGAAAGCGAGGGCGGCGCTAACTTTTTGTCTTGTTCCGCCCGAAAGTGTCCGCATGGGTTTTTCAAACATGGTAAAAAGATCAAATTGCCTGATCAGTTCGTTGTCCAGTTGTTCTTCCGGAACCCCCCGGATATTTTTGAGCATATCAAATAGCTGCCCCATTTTCATGTGGTCCGGGTAGCGTCCGATCTGGGGCATGTAGCCAATATGTTGCCGGTATGCAAAACTCCCATTGATATAGGCGTTCCTGAAAAAAATCTTTCCGCTATCAGGCTTGACCATCCCGAGGATGGATTTGATCAGGGTGGTTTTACCCGATCCATTGGGTCCGATCAAAGAGATGACCTGGCCCCGTTCAAATTCGGCCGATATATCATTGAGGACCTGGAGTTTTTTGAATCTTTTCTGAATATGTTCAATCCTGATCATAACTGTATGGGTTTCATCAAAGGTTGTTTGTCTACAAGATTTTCCGGGGTCAGTACCGGCATGGCCTTTTCAGCCTTATCCAGCAGGGTTACCATAAAACTGTGTAAAAGAATTACAGAACTCGGATTTTGTTCTATGACCATGGCATATAGACTTACCGGATGGTAAGGAACATCTCCAAAACCATCTTTATTGATATCATATCCTTCATATTTATCCCAGTAGTTCCTGCTGAAATCACTCAGTACCATCGTCCCATTAGTCGAAATATCAAAAGTGTTATTGCTAAAATTGTTATAATTAATAAAGTTATCGGAGCAATTGGCCTGAATTTTCATCGCCCAGCCATTGTTTTTGAAAATATTTTTTTCGACTTTAATTCGGTTGCCACCTTCCATGAATATTCCAATGGTATTGTTTGTGAATTGATTGCCGGAAAGATCACTGTCAGTAATATCCTTTAAGAGAATACCATAGGATGAATTACCCCAGTTTTTCTCAAAATGGTTACCCGTCATGGTTACATTTCGGGTGTACATAACAGCAACCCCGGTGCCGTTGTTTCTGAAAATATTACCGATATATTGATCCTGGTGGGAAAACATGAAATGAAGGCCATAACGGATATTGTTTTCACTGGTGTTTTTTCGAATGACCGATTGTGTTACAAATTCAAAATATATACCATCCCTGTGACCCTGGATATGGTTGTTTTCAATAGTGGCATGGTCAGATTTCCAGATATGGATGCCATTTCCCGCACTTTGTTCCGATACGGCTTGCCCTTTGATGAAATTATTACTAACCGTACAATAGGTAGAGTTAGCAATGTGGATGCCAAAATGGGCATTGATGATTTTATTGTTGTCAATGCGGATGTTGGTAGCATCGATAATGTCGATGGCAGCATAATCATTTGAACTGGAATGCCTGGAGTCCCTGAATTGGAATCCCCTTATGGTAACATCTTTTCCGCTGATGACAAGGTTTTCAACTTTGTTTTCACCGTCCAGAACCGGGAAGCCTATTCCGAGAAGGGTTAGCGGTTTTGTTATGGTGAGGGAACCTTCGCGGTAGATCCCATACTGTACAAGAACCGTATCGCCACTTTTTGCCAGCAGCAACGCCTGTTTGATTGTTTTCAATTTTTCATTGCTGCCAACTCTTATCGTATTGGATAATACACGGGACGTAATAACCAGGCTCAATATTAACAGGTAAAAGCGTGTCATTGTGCAGTGCTGTTTTGCAGTTCTTGCCAGCTCATGATTTCTCCCTCATTTTCCCCTTTCACTTTTTCTGCCACGGCCCTGTTTTCGAATCCGGCTATACTGCTGTTCATGGGGCTTTTGATCGATGAGGAGACCAGGAACTGGCTCTTACTTGTCGTAATGAAGGTGTTGGGATGTAAGAAATTCATGATAAGGATATCTTTGATTTGGGTCGTATCCATTTCACCGGATTTTATATATGTCAACAGGCAACCGGCATCATCAAATTTGAAAATCTTTCCTTTTTTTGTAATGATCTCCCCCCCAAACCGTAGGTCAGCCACTCCCATCTTGCACATCGTGCAATTATCTTTTCCGATGTTAAAAGGAACTGGTTTTACGGTACAGGAAGTAAACGGGAAAATAAGCATGCAAAAAGCGATCAGGATAGTTTTTACAGGGATTGCTCTACCTTTCCGGGACCTATACCATTCAAAAAAGAGCACTGATGCTGCCAATAAACCTGCTCCGAATACGATCCAACCCGCAACATCGGGGAAAGAATAAGCATCAAAATTGAGCAATCGTTTATGCCCGAATACCGGTGGTTGATAAGAAAGCCCCGGGACCTGTATGGCAGCTTTTGGATCCAGCTCATGACCATAGGCATACCCCCAGCGGTATAGATCATAGGGAACCAGTACACCACCAATAACGGTAAAGAGAACATATGCCGCCAGCAGTTTTCTGTTCCCTGTTATGGAAGCCAGCATACCCAGTACAATAAAAAACCCCACCACATAAGGTAAAAACCTGAATTCCGGAAACATGTCCGCAGAAATATGTTTCATACCAATATAGTGGTTGAGCCCGTTGATGATATCAACATCGCCCGTTATCTTATTGATCCAAATAAACATGGAGAGCCCTTCGGGGTATTGGGGCGCAAAAAGGTCAATCCTCCAGGCGGGTAAGAAATAAACTGCCAACAGGGCCCCACTGGCAAATGCTACCAGAATTCTTGATGTTACACTTAATGGATGCTTCATGATTTTTCTTTATGTTGTCTGCTTTGCGCTAAAGGGCTTCCACCCATACATTCATTTCGATTAATTTTTAACCGGGGGCAGTAATACTTCATCAATCACATAAATAAGTCCATTGCTCGCCGGTATTGCGGCGATGATATTGGCAGTACCATTAATCTTTATCTTGCCATCCGGGGTTTTTTTGATAAAGATCTTTTCGCTATTGGCTTGCCCAATGGTTTGACCATCCTGCAGCATATCTTCTTTAAAAACACCAATGGAAACATGATACTCCAACAAGTTCTGCAAGTCTGATTTTTTTTCATTTTTCATCAGCGATTCCACGGTCCCGGCGGGTAATTTTTCAAAGGCTGCATTCGTCGGGGCAAATACGGTAAATGGCCCGGCATTAGTGAGGTCATCGACATAATCGGCCTGTTTTAAAGCCGCTACAAGGGTGCTGTGGTCTTTTGACCCTATGGCGATTTTTACAATATCCTTTTGGGATTCGTTGTCCTGCACATTATCCTGGCCACCCCCTGTCTGGGATAGATCCTGGTTGGTATTGGATGGCCCGCTCTCTGTAGCATTATTGCAACAAATGGATAGCAGGGATAAGAATATGACAGGAATAAACTGTTTAATCTTTTTCATATTAAATCGTTTGTATGCGGTAAAAAATAAGCAGCAACCCTACTGGTAGGGAGGGTTGCTGCTTGTATATTCATTCCGTTTTGGCAGCCTCACTCGGATTAGCTGTTTGCCCGGTTCCAAAATAAATCGGGACGTTACTGCCTGCGGGAGACACTCTTATATACCCTTGCATCTCCTGGTGCAGGGCAGAGCAAAAGTCGGTACAATACATCGGGTACATACCCGTTTTTTCAGGTATCCATTTCAGGGTTTGTGTTTCACCGGGCATAATGAGTAATTCTGCATTGTTGGCGCCTTTGATTGCAAAACCATGGGGAACATCCCAGTCCTGTTCCATATTGGTGACATGGAAATAAACTTCATCCCCCATTTTGATTCCTTCAATATTATCCGGCGTAAAATGCGACCGGATGGCAGTCATATACACATCAACCCGTTTACCGTTTCTCACCACTTTTGTTTCTTTGTCTCCCTTGGAGACAAAAGCATTCTCGTTCTCTTCAATTTTATAGAACTTCACGGAATTTTTCGTGATCAGGGCAGCCGGGCAGGCTTGTGCATAGTGTGGCTCCCCAATGGTGGGGAAATCAAGGATTAATTTCATTTTGTCACCGCTGATATCATACAATTGCGCACTTTGTGTCAGTTCCGGACCGGTGGGTAAAAACCGGTCTTTCGTGATTTTGTTGTAGGCAATTACATATTTTCCATAGGGCTTCCGGCTATCTCCTCCCGGTACACAAAGATGGCCAATGGAATAGTAAGTGGGAACCCTGTCGAGCACCTGCAGGCTTTTCACGTTCCATTTTACAATTTCGGAGGACACAAACATTGATGTATACGCATTTCCATTATTGTCAAATTCCGTATGCAAGGGTCCCAAACCGGGTTTTTGCACTTCACCATGTAAAGCGGCTTCATATTTGATAACGGGGATGCCTTCATAGTCTCCATCATAATTCTTATCGGCAATGGCCTGTTGTATCTTGGCAAATGAAAACACAGGCATTAGTGCTGCCAGTTTACCACTCCCTACAATGTATTCGCCGGTGGGATCAACATCACAGCCGTGGGGTGATTTTGGACAGGGAATCAGGTAAATCAGGTCTTTTAATTCTTTATAGTCAAGAATTGTGGTTTCCGTTTCAATATTGGAAATAGCGGTATGACTTTTTTCATTATAGATATTATGGGCATACCGTACGGCTTGCTTTTTCCCTTTTCCCTGTTGCAGATATTCCTCAGCTTTTTTCCAGTTTACGGCCATGATGAAATCCTTATCCCGCTGCGATGCGTTTACTTCGAGCAAAGTGTTCGCCTGTTCGGAGTTATAACAGGAAAAGAAAAACCATCCATTGCTGGGGCCTTTACCGGCATGACTCAGGTCGAAATTTACTCCGGGAGTCAGGATCTGGAAGGCAAGTTTCAAGTTTCCGGTGATGGAATCCACTTTGATAAAACTTACCGTTCCCTTGAAATTTTGTTTATAGGTGCTGATAGGAACATCACCATTCATATTATCCATTGGAATACTGAAACGGCAGCCTGCCACCACATATTCCGTGCTGGGGGTTACGAATGCAGAGGAGTGATTGCCTGCACTGTTCGGTATTTCGATGATTTCGGCAGTCCGGAAAGTCCTGAGATCAATCCTGGCTATCCGTGGGGTATTATTCCCATTGATAAAGATCCAGCGTCCGTCAATTTCACCGTTGGTCTGTGAAAGTTCCGGGTGGTGTGCATCATCCCAGGGTACAAAACCATGTGAAGTATTTAACATGGGTTTTGTTTCCTCACTGAAACCATAGCCTTTTTCAGGGTCTACTGAAAATACGGGAATTACCCTGAACAGCCTCCCGGACGGGATACCGTAAACGGATAACTGGCCGCTGAAGCCCCCGGATACAAAATTGTACAATTCATCGTATTTTCCGGGTGGTACATAGGTTTTTGATGCAGCGTCACCGCCAACCGCCGATTGGGCCCCTTTGGGTTTGCAGCTTTGAAGCATAAAAAGTGCAGCCGATACAAGCAACAGGGCCTGCCATGTTTTGGGGAATGGGAGTTTCATTATTTAAAATTTTATTGTGGACGTATTTATTTTTCTCCATCGTTATTGCGCATGAATTCAATAACCTGCCTGGCTTCTTCCCGGTTTAAATTTTGGTTGGGCATCCTGACCAAACATAATTCCAGCAGTTTCTGTGCTTCCGGGTCCGATTCCAGCATCATTTCTACATTAGTAATCATATTCATGATCCAGAGGGGCTGACGCCGTTTGGTGACATTTTTCCAACCCGGCCCCACCAACTTGTCTTCAGTCAGTCTGTGACAGGATTGACATTTTAACTCGTAGATCGCTTTCCCTGCATGGACCATTGTTGTGTCTAATGGATTGGAAAGGGTAATATCACCTTCTTTCAGCTCAGTGCCGTGCACTTCCGGCTGATTTTTTGCCAGTTCCTGGATATCAACAGGCTTTTCATCTGTTTTTACGCCTTCATTTCCACAGGAAAGTAAAACCAGTATGACCGGCAGAAGTTTCAGGTTGTTCATTGCGCCATTCAGTTTCATATTTGCATATTTTGATAAAAAATAATAAAAGACATTGATGTCTTTTATTATTCAAAAGTATTTTCGACCTTTAATGCGAAAGATGATGTGTGTCAAAGCCGGTATTGATTAAAATCAGGTAGTCCCTAACGGCCTGCAAATAATTTTGAAAAAATAGCCGATGATATTATCAAAGACCTTTGGTTATGCCATCAGGGGTATCTTATATATTGCATTAGTCCAAAAAGAGGAGCGCAAGGTGCAAATCGAAGAGATTTCTGAAAAACTTTCTGTGCCCCGGCATTTTTTGGGGAAAATCCTGCAGGAATTGGTCAGAAACGGGTTATTGACTTCAGTAAAGGGGCCGAACGGGGGTTTTAGCCTGGGGGAAAATACACTCTCAAAATCCTTATTAGATGTTTACAGAACGACTGACCATATTGAACAATTAACACAATGTGAACTACGGTTTAACCAATGTGATAAAATACATCCCTGTCCACTCCATGATAAGGTGCAGCAGATCAGGGAGGAGTTTATTGCACTCCTCTCCAAAACAACTATTAATGATCTGATCACCGGTACCAAAAAATTACAACTTCATAATATTGCCACAACAGGAGTTTAGTCGTATCCGGACCTGATAATAATCATGTTTGGTTTATGCGATTCATTTTATTTTGCCCCCAAATTATTTTCCGGGGCGTATGTTTCTATCAGATTTCAAAATAGACGGCACTTCCTTTGTGAACGAGATTGTTGCGCATGATTATCGGACGGCAGATGTATTCCGTAAGTATGATATTGATTTTTGCTGCGGCGGGAAATGGCCCCTTGAAACAGCCTGTGCCATGCGGGGCCTGGATACCGATGCCATCCTCAAAGAATTAAAAGCGGCTACCCGTAACATCCATATTTCCAATTCTCTTCCCTTTGAAGAATGGAAACTCGATTTCCTGGCCGATTACATCATCAATGTACATCACCGTTATCTAAAAAAAGCGATACCTGAAGTGAGGGATTATGTTGACAGGTTTGTAGAAAGCCATAAAAATAAATTCCCGGAACTGGTTGAGCTGAGCAAGATCTTCAGCAGGATGGAAAAACACATGATTCCCCATATGCAACAGGAAGAGGAGATCATTTTCCCGTATATCAAGCAGATCGCCTATGCCTATTATAATAAGGAAAGCTATGCCGGGTTGCTGGTCAGGACCCTCCGGAAGCCGGTTGAAGAAATGATGCGGAATGAACATGATGTTACCAATGAACAGATCAAAAGGGTCAGGGCAATCACCAACCATTACACCCTGCCGCCGAAACCCTGCAATATGCATAAGGTGACCTTCTACAAAATGATGGAGTTTGATAATGACCTGGTCCAACACCTGCACCTGGAAAATAATATCCTCTTTCCCGGCGCCATCCAGATGGAAAAGGAATTATTGCAGGACGACAGACCTTAATGCGTCTCTTTCCTTTTGCCTGAACTTTCCTATCTTCACAAACAGTAAATCATCAATTGTTTCCATGTTGAAAATCAACGGCAGGTATGCTGCATGGCTTGCTGCTATCTCCTTTATCATCATTGGGTTCCTTGCCTATTTTTTCCCAACTTACCCGGTTGGTGAAACAGGATTTCCCTTTGTCATTTTTCTTACCGTCTTTGTCCCCGGTCTGCGGGTAACCTGGCTAACGGGTTTGGCTGCATTGGCAGTGGTTATGTTGATCAATCCCATTTTGGGAAAGGATAGCCATTCCGCGTTTAGTGCAGGGTGGGGCTTACTGGAATTAGCCCCGGTTTTACTGGCAACTGTTATTACCGTTTATTTCAAAAAACAACAGTCCGGCATTGAGTTTGAAAAAAAGCATATGACCTCCCTGTTTGAAAATGCCACAGAAGGGATCATTTTAACAGATGGTGCGGCGAAAATTGTTTTACTGAACCCGGCTGCTGAAGCCATATTTGGGTATGCAGCTTCAGAACTGATCGGGAGCAGGATCGAGAGGTTATTGCCCGTGCGTACACAGGAAAAACATGTAAAACTCAGGGATCATTTTTATCAGCATCCGCAGAACAGGACCATGGGTTCGGGAAGGGACCTCTATGCCCGTAAAAAAAACGGGGAAGAATTCCCGGTGGAGGTCAGCCTGAGTCATTATCGTCAAAAGAATGAGATGTATGTGATTGCCTTTGTCGTTGATATCAGTTTGCGGAAACAGGCTGAAGCGAACATGATACGGCAGCAAAAAGAACTGGAAAAAATAACCAACGATATCAGAAAGCTGAATACAGAACTGGAAATAAAAGTGGAGGAGCGTACGCAGATCCTGAAAGAGGCGTTGACGAAACTGGAACAATCCCAAATCGAACTCAGGGAGGCCCTTGATAAGGAGCGCCAGTTAAATGAGATTAAAAGCAGGTTTGTCTCCATGGCTTCCCATGAATTCAGGACACCCCTGAGTTCTGTGCTTTCATCGGCCTCTTTGCTGGCGAAATATACGCAGGCGGAAGAACAGGAAAAACGGAATAAACATATCAATAGGATCAAGGATTCCGTAAAGCACCTCAACGAAATCCTGGAAGATTTCCTTTCGTTGGGCCGTTTGGATGAGAACAAGGAAATGGTCAGTATTTCTTCTTTTGACCTGGAAGAATTGTTAATGGAAACAGCAGAAGAACTGAAACCGGTGCTGAAAAAAGGCCAGGAAGTTATTGTGCAGCACCAGGGTGAGCGATCGGTCCATTCTGATAAGCGGCTCATAAAAAACATGCTGATCAACCTCTCCAGCAATGCTGCCAAGTTTTCCGGGGAAAACAGTGCCATAACGATTCATTCGCTGGTGGATAACCGGGGCATAATATTGAAAGTGGTTGACAGGGGTATCGGAATCCCTGAAAATGACCAGCAGCACCTGTTCAGCAGTTTTTTCAGGGCTTCCAATGCCACCAATATCCAGGGAACTGGGCTTGGCCTCCATATTGTGAAAAGGTATGCCGATTTATTGCGTGGAACTGTACATTTGCAAAGTAAACTGGACGAAGGAACAACCATAACCATAAAATTACCCGCAAAAGCATGAAATCAGTATTAGTCATCGACGATAACACAGAGATCAGGGAAAATACCGCCGAGATACTCGACCTGGCAGGGTATAAGACCTTTACCGCCGAAAACGGCAAAACAGGTGTTGAAATAGCGCTAAAAGAAAAGCCTTCCGTTATCGTCTGTGACATCATGATGCCGGAACTGGATGGTTATGGTGTTTTGCACCTGCTGCGGAAGAATGATGAAACCCAGAATATCCCATTCATCTTTTTAACAGCCAAGACCGAAAGAAGTGATTTCCGGAAAGGGATGGAAATGGGTGCAGATGATTATATCACAAAACCCTTTGAGGATATTGAATTACTGAATGCCATTGAGATCCGGTTGAAGAAGAATGAGATCATGGAGCAGAAGTATGCACCCACCCAGCAGGGGGTTTCCCAGTTTATCAGGGATGCCAAGGATACGGGTTTGCTGAAACACCTGGCAGACCAGTATGATGTGGAATTTTATAACAAGAAGCAGAACCTGTACCAGGAAGGCAAAAGGCCCCGTTATATCTATTGCCTGCTGAAAGGCAAGGTGAAATGCTTCAAGATCCATGAAGATGGTAAGGAATACATCACCGATCTTTTTAGTGATGGTGATTTTATCGGCTATTCCGCCCTGATAGAAGATAAGAATTATGATGATTCAGCTGTTATCCTTGAAGACGCGGAGATCATGCAGATCCCCCGGGAGGATTTCCTGAACATGATCAACGGGGATATCAATATTGCCGCTAAATTTATCCGCATCATCACCCAGAATGTGAAGGAGAAAGAGGAGCGATTGCTCAACCTGGCCTACAGCTCTTTAAGGAAAAGGGTGGCAAAGGCCCTGGTGGATATCCAGGGAAAATATAGCGGCGCCGATGGCAGTCATCCGATAGAGATCTCCCGGGAAGATATTGCCCATTATGTGGGTACGGCAACAGAATCGCTGATCAGGACCCTGAGCGACTTTAAGGGGGAAAAACTCATTGAAGTACGGGAAGGGAAGATCCTGGTTACCAATCTTGATAAACTCAGGAACCTGTTGTACTGATACATAAAAAAAGCCCACGCCTCACTAACTGAGGACATGGGCTGAATTCCGGCACTTCCTGCTAGTTCACAGAAATGTTTTTGATCTTCCTTGTTTCTTTTACCTCAGATTTCGGGATGTGAATCTTTAACTCACCATGCTCATACCGGGCATCAATTTTTTCCAGTTTGCAACCTTCCGGTAAGCTAAAACTGCGGCTCCAGCTGCTGTAATTGTATTCCCTCCTGTTAAAACGACCTTCTTTCTCTTCTTTTTCTTCTTTCTCTTTTTCAGCACTGATGGTCAGCATGTCGTCAACAACTTCCACTTTGAAGTCATTTTTTTCAAGGCCGGGCGCTGCAATGCAAAGCCTGAATTCCTTATCGGTTTCGCTTACATTGACTGCGGGTACGTTCATGACTTTTCCGAAATTGAAGAACTCATCCAAAGGAGCATTGAAAAACTTTTCCATCCATCCGCCATCAAACAAGGTTGGCCGGGCTGTTCTTGTTTTTTCCAAAGCTTTGTTTTCCATAATAGAAATTTTGTGTGAATGAATTATTTTCACGACGAATATAAATCCCCGGGTGGGCAGGAAACAATGATAGCCGGAAGAAAAATCAATGACGGGCATCATCAGTTCTATGGATCGAGGAAATCGTCCATATCCCGCCTTTCTTTTTTGGTGGGCCGGCCGATCTTGCTCCTTCTTTTCCCGGTATGGAAACTGGCTGCCTGGTATTGCAGGCGTTGTATCTCCTCGGCCGGAGTGATATCAATATAATTTTTAATAGCTTCTTCGTAGCGAACCCTGCTATGCATAAGACCCGACACCCTGATGCGCCATCGTTTTGCTTCCGTTTTCACTTCATATTCATCGCCGATATTCACTGTTTTTGAAGCTTTGGCCTGGGCACCCTCAAACTTCACCTTTCCGCTTTCGCAGGCAGTGGCAGCCAGTGACCGGGTTTTAAATAGCCGGATGGCCCAAAGATATTTGTCAAGTCGGAGTTTTTCTTTTCCAGTCATCCTTTCAAAATTAAAAAATCCCGGTTAACGGACAGGGATTAGTTATCGATGGCGGGCAGGAAGGTTATTCTGCCGCGAAATATTTATGGAAATAAGGAATCGTTTCAATCCCTTTGTAAAAATTCGCAATATTATATTTTTCATTGGGGCTGTGCAGGTTATCATTGTCCAGGCCAAAACCCATGAAAATAATCTTGATATCCAGTTCCTTTTCCAGGATGGAGCAGATGGGAATACTGCCTCCCCCCCGAACCGGTATGGGTTCTTTTCCGAATGTTGTGGCGATCGCTTTTGCAGCCGCCTCGTACCCTTTGCTATGGATTGGTGTCATATAGGGTTCGCCGCCATGATGATGAAAAGCGGAGATGGTAACACAATCCGGGGCGATGGATTTGAAATAATTCATCAGTTTTTCTGTCATCTTATCCGATGACTGGTTGGGGACCAGCCTGGCAGAAATCTTTGCGGTGGCTTTTGAAGGCAGTACGGTTTTGGCGCCTTCCCCGGTATATCCACCCCAGATGCCGTTGATTTCAAGGGTTGGGCGGATACCGGTTCTTTCATAGGTGGTATACCCTTTTTCACCCCATAGCTCCTTAACACCCAGTTCTTCTTTATATTCCTGTTCATCATAAGGCGCCTTATTGATGAGTTCGCGTTCTTCCTTACTGGCGATGGCAACATCATCATAAAATCCCGGAATCGTGATATGATTGTTTTCATCATGACAGCTGGCGATCATCTTCGCCAGGATCGTGATAGGGTTGGCGACAGCACCGCCGTATGTGCCACTGTGCAGGTCACGGTTGGCCGAAGTCACTTCCACTTCTATATAGCTTAACCCGCGAACACCGGTATCCAACGAAGGATTTTCCATACTCAGCATCGAACTGTCGCTGATCAGAATCACATCTGCTTTCAGCATATCCTTATGATCGGCAACAAAACTTCCGAGGTTGGGAGAGCCCACTTCTTCTTCCCCTTCGATCAGGAATTTGATATTGGTCGTCATGGTATTGGTCTTCACCAGGGTTTCCAGGGCTTTTACATGCATGTAAAATTGTCCTTTATCATCGGCCGAACCGCGGGCATAGACCTTTCCGTCTTTAATCACGGGGTCAAAGGGACCGCTGTGCCATAATTCGAGCGGTTCCGGTGGCTGTACATCGTAGTGCCCGTACACCAGCACCGTGGGTTGGGCGGGATCAATTATTTTTTCTCCATACACCACAGGGTGACCCGCTGTAGCCATCACTTCCGCCTTATCGCAACCGGCCGACAACATGCTTTTTTTGACGGCTTCAGCACATGTCAGCATATCCGCCTTATGTTCTGTTTTTGCACTCACTGAGGGTATGCGAAGTAGATCCATCATTTCAGTCAAAAAACGTTCTTTATTCTCTTCAAGGTAATTTTTCCAGGCCTGTGACATAACAATTGTATTTTTTCGTATTTATAAAATCCAAAGATTGCGAAGATAAATATTTATGCTGTCAAGCGCATGATTTCTTATCATCTTCTGTTGCGTCGCACACTGGTACATTTGAATGGCTATTCTTCTTTTTCTTTTTTGGGGATGGTAGCTGCTTTCGTAACTACCTGGCTCCCGAACCCGTCTTTGATATGATCAACAGCCTTGTAGAGATTGAGTTTACCCGAATGGTCTTCAAATAAGCTCATCTGCATGGTGAAAGGGATTAGCTGGCTAAACCGCACACCCAGTAAGCGCACGGGTCTTCCTTTTTGGTATTGCTTATCAAAAATGCTCCTCGCTTTGGCGATGAGCTGGTCATCCAATGCTGTATAATCGATGACCTCCTGGCGGCTGGTGGTTTCGAAGTCGGCATACCGGATCTTGATCGTGACACAACCCGTAAGTTTTTCATCTTCCCGCAGGGCATAGGCAGTCTTTTCCGTAAGCCGGACCAATTCCTTGTACAGGAAATCAAGGTCTTTGTGATCCGTATCAAAGGTGTTTTCGTGGCTCATACTTTTCTGCACCCAGTCGGTATGGATCGCAGTACTCCCGATACCCTGTGCTTTTTCCCAGAGGGAATGGCCCCATTTTCCCAATTGGGATTCGAGGGTTTCCAGGGGCATTTTGGCAATATCACCAATGGTATAGAGCCCCATATTTTTGAGCTGGATCTCGGTCTGTTTGCCCACGCCATTTATTTTTTCTACAGGAAGGGGCCATAAAAATGCGGTTTCCCTGCCATGGGGGATCTCCAGGAAACCGTTGGGTTTGGCTTCATTGGTCGCAATCTTGCTGATGAATTTTGCCGAAGAGAGTCCACAGGAGATCGGAAGGCCAGTTTCACGGGTAATGGTATGCCGGAGTTCCTGGGCATATTTGCTCACGCCAAAAAACTTGTCCATCCCTGTTAGGTCGATATAGAATTCATCAATGGATGCTTTTTCAAACAAAGGCACTTTGGCAGCGATAATGTCGGTCACCCATCTTGAAAACTTGCTGTATTCACCCCGGCTTGAATGAGTGATGATGGCTTCGGGGCAAAGTTGCATGGCTTTTTTCATCGGCATGGCAGAGTGTATGCCGAATTTTCTGGCCTCATAACTGCAGGCTGCCACCACGCCCCGTTCATAACCCCCTACCAGCACAGGTTTGCCTTTTAAGGAGGGATTGTTGAGGATTTCTACTGATACAAAAAATGAATCAAGGTCAAAATGGGCGATATGGTGTATTTTGTCATGCAAGATTTAGTGTTCAAATTTACAGTATTAAATCCCTTCCGATCTGGAAGGCATGGGAGGATTTTTTATGCAATGGGAATGGCTTAAAACGGGGATCGGCCCCCTAAAGGACCTGCTGGCTTTCCTGCAAAAGGAGGCTAAAACCAATGATATTCACAAAAAACAGGTGATCCGTGAACTGCGGAACAACCTGAATATTTTTCATAACGGATTCCGGAATCATGTGGAAGCAGACAGGATGATCGACCTGTTGGAAAATGAAGCCATCAAGGAGGCGATCCGTAATAACTTCAAATTCAACAAGCTGAAACCCGGAACGATCAAGGCCTTTCATATAGCGGACGACAGGAATAAAAAATATATCGGTTGGGATGCAGAAAAGCTGGTCGACAAGATTGATGAAAAGATTGAAGAGCTGAAGAATATCAGGAAAATGAAAGGCTCGGTAAAAGAAGTAAAAAATAATGTTTCGGCGATGCTGGTCAATCTCTATTTCCGGATGAAATTACTGGCAGAATTCATAAGGTTATAATTCTGTGCCGAGGCGTTATCCCTTATAGATATCCAGTAAACCATCGGGCAGTTCCACATGCACTTCCTTTTTTTTATGGTCGATCTTTTTCAGGCTTTGTTCATGCAAAGGAATCAGCGCTTCTTTTTGACCGATCTCCAGCCTGCACAGCAGTTGGTGAGGTTGTTCGATGACCTCCAGTATGGGCCCCAGGTTATGTTGATGATCAATGATGCTGTAACCCAGCAGGCTGATGGGGGAGGAGGGGGCTGCCAGTTTCTTGAAATCCTTTTCGGTCACCCAGACTTCTTTTTTCAGGAGCCGCACCGCAGCTTCCCGTGAATCTACCTGTTCAAGTTTAAGAAAGATCTCTTCATCATTTTTGATCCTCGCCGTTTCGATGAACCAGGGAAGAAAGGAGTCTTTCCGGTCTTCTATAAAAATAGCCGATAGCCCTTTCAGCGCTGATTGCTTTCCCAGCATATGCCGGAGCACCAGTTCGCCCTGTACACCATGAACGGCGGCCAGTTTGCCAATTGTAAAATATTCGGTCAAGATCGGATTGAAAGATTGGTGAACGTATTTTTTTCAAAAATAATATACTTCTGCCCAAAGGAAAGGGATAAAAAAAGGTGATGCCCGAAGACACCACCTCAAGAACTTTTCAGGATGGATTAGTAATTTATCCTTCACCACCGGCATTGCTTTCAGGCTTCCTTTCGGTTCTGCGAACCGGGGGATTCCTTCTGGCTCTTTTTGCACGGTAAGCTTCTTCCTGGCGTTTTTTAACATGGGCTTCATGTTCGCTGTGCCACTTCTGGAATTTTTCCATAGCGGTGGCATCATCAAACAGACCCAGTTTCACTCCGCGTAACAAATGTTTCAGGTACAAGACTCCTTTAAAACTCAGGATGCGGCGAACTGTATCAGTGGGTTGAGCACCTTTGTTCAGCCATTCCAAAGCTTTCTGGCGATCCAGGCTGATGGTAGCCGGAACGGTAAGGGGGTTGTAAGTACCTAATTTCTGGATGAATTTGCCATCGCGGGGAGAGCGGCCATCGGCCACAACGATGAAGTAGAACGGTCTCTTTTTTGAACCGTGTCTCTGTAAACGGATTTTAACTGGCATCTTAAATAGACATTTAAATGCGTGAATAATAATTGTTCGAACTGCAAATGTAACGCACAGGGTGTAATTTCCCAAACAACTGAATGATAAATGGTAAATAGACCGGATTGTGGCAATCGATCCTCCGGACCAGCGGGCAAATCATTCATTCATATGAGATTATAAGACCTGTTGAAAATGCTCCAATTATCTTTTTCCCATCCCGGGCATCATCCGGCTCATGGGCATTTTGTTCATCGTTTTCATCATCTGGCGCATCTGTTCAAACTGTTTCATAAAAGCATTGACTTCAGCAATGTCTTTTCCGGCGCCTTTGGCGATCCTTTTCCGGCGGTTGCCATCAATCAGGTCGGGGTTTTCCCTTTCTGCCGGAGTCATGGAATTGATCATCGCTTCAATGCCTTTAAAAGAATCATCGCTGATATCGATGTCTTTTATCTGCTTGCCCATCCCGGGAATCATGCCCATCAGGTCTTTCAGGTTCCCCATTTTCTTGATCTGTTCCAGTTGTGTCTTAAAATCGGCAAAATCAAATTTGTTTTTCCGGATCTTGCTTTCCAGTTTTTTAGCCTGTACCTCATCAAATTGTTCCTGGGCTTTTTCAACCAGAGACGTGATATCCCCCATGCCCAGGATCCGCTGGGCCATCCTGTCCGGGTAAAACACATCAAGGGTATCCATTTTTTCGCCGCTGCTGATAAACTTGATCGGCTTATTGACCGTATACTGTACCGAAAGGGCAGCACCACCCCGGGTGTCGCCATCCAGCTTGGTCAGCACGACACCGGTAAAATCCAGCCGGTCATTAAATGATTTGGCAGTATTCACCGCATCCTGCCCGGTCATACTATCCACGACAAACAGAATTTCCTGGGGCTTTACCGCATTCCTGATATTGGCTACCTCGGTCATCATGGCCTCGTCAATGGCCAGCCTTCCGGCCGTATCGATGATGACCACATTTTTATTTTTACTCTTTGCTTCCAGGATGGCATTTTGTGCAATGGAAACCGCATCCTTGTTTTCAAGCTCGACATACACCTCAACCCCAATTTGTTCCCCCAGCACCCGCAGCTGCTCCATGGCAGCTGGTCTGTAAATATCGGCTGCAACCAGTAGGGGAGAGAGGTTCTTTTTGGTTTTCAGGTAATGGGCCAGTTTTCCGCTGAAGGTGGTTTTACCGCTACCCTGTAAGCCGGCGATCAGGATGACGGCCGGGTTTCCCTTCGCATTGAAACCGGCTTCCTGGCCTCCCATCAGTGCGGCCAGTTCATCTTTTACGATCTTGGTCATCAGCTGACCCGGAGAGATGGCATTGATCACTTTTTCACCCACCGCCTTATCCTTTACCTTATCCGTAAATTCTTTGGCGATCTTATAATTGACATCGGCGTCTACAAGGGCACGACGAATTTCCTTGATGGTGGAAGCTATATTCAGTTCCGTGATCCTGCTTTGTCCCTTCAGGTTCTTAAACGCAGATTCTAATTTCTCCTGTAATGAATTAAACATATGCTACCGCTTGTAAAATAAATGTTGATCGCTTTCACAAAAAGAAAAAGAATGTAACCAAATGGAAACATTCTTTAATGAATTTGCAAAAGTAGGAAGAAGTGTAGAAATTAATTCAGTGTATACTTATTTAGTTCAATAATTATTCTTTTAAACACCCAGGAAGCTTCTGAGCTGATTACCCCGGTTATTGGTTCTGAGTTTTGTAATGGCCTTATCCTTGATCTGGCGCACCCTTTCACGGGTCAGGCTGAATTTTTCGCCAATATCTTCCAGGCTCATCGGGTGGTCAACCCCAATCCCGAAGAAAAAGCAGATCACTTCTTTTTGACGCTCGGTAAGCGTTTTCAGGGATCGCTCTATTTCCTGTTTCAGGGATTCTTTATGGTCCAGCGCTGCATCGGTCTTTTCGGCATTGGTATTGACCAGCACATCCATCAGGGTGCTATCTTCTCCTTCCGAAAGGGGGGTATCCATGCTCACATGGCGGGAGGAAATACTCAGGGTGGCTGCAACCTCATCCAGGTCCATTTTCAGGAGATCGGCCAGTTCTTCCGCAGAAGGTTCCCGTTCGTATTCCTGTTCCAGTTGGGAAAAAGCCTTCTGGATCCTGTTGGTGAGGCCCACTTTATTTAAAGGAAGCCGGACAATCCGGGCCTGTTCTGCCAGGGCCTGCAGGATGCTTTGCCGGATCCACCAAACGGCATAGGAAATAAATTTAAAACCGCGGGTTTCATCAAAACGCTGGGCGGCCTTGATCAGGCCAAGATTGCCTTCGTTGATGAGGTCGGGAAGTGATAGCCCCTGGTTCTGGTACTGTTTGGCTACAGACACCACAAAGCGCAGGTTAGCCTTAGTCAGTCTGTCTAAAGCCTTTTGGTCGCCAAGCTTGATGAGTCGGGCTAATTTAACTTCTTCTTCGGGGGTGATTAATTCAACCTTCCCGATTTCCTGGAGGTATTTTTCCAGGCTTTGAGATTCACGATTCGTAATCGACTTCGTGATCTTTAGCTGTCGCATGCTCATAGGTATGGGTACTAAATGGGTTTTTTAAAGGGTTATAGATACTTAAAGTTTATTAGTCTTGGATTTTGCACAACCCGAAAATCCCATCACAATCTTCCGTTTCTTGTCCAGAACATATTGATCGTCAAGGCAATTTACCTAAAATAATATAATTGCCAAAAAAAATTTGCTTTTCTATAACGCAGAACAGGGTTAATTATTTTCAGGGGAAGGGAGCTTTATGCCTGTATCGGTCGTATTATCCCAATAAAAATATTTTGACGGAAGCATTAATTGTTTATACTTGCAAGCCAGCGGAGCAAAAAATAAAAAATTTGATGAGTCAGAAACAACTATACACTTTGGAGTTTCCCGTAAGATGTTCTCCTTCTATTTTATATGAATTTCTTGCCACTCCTTCAGGATTACAGGAATGGTTTGCCGATAAGGTTGATGAAAAGGAAGGTGTTTTCAGTTTTGTGTGGAATGGTTCTGCCGATAAGGCCGATGTACTGGACAGGGAACAGGATAAATTCATCCGGTTTCATTGGTCCCATACAACAGATGGCGAGTATTTTGAATTTCGTATTGAGAAATCGGAAGTGACCAACCAAACCATCCTTGTTATTTCCGATTTTGCAGAAAAGAAAGAGATAAAAGACCAAAGCATGTTATGGGATTACCAGGTGAAAGAGCTTTTCCACCGTCTTGGTAATTAAATACCACTTAGCTTAACCAGTGTTGTAAAATCTTTTGCCATCCATTCCGGCACCTGTTCCCATTCCTGCAGGGGATAGTGCTTTCCGATTTTCAGGAATGGTTTTTCGGTGATGATCCTGATGGCTTCCTCCCGGTTCAACCCGGTTAAACTGCCAAAATTATCCTGTTCAAAATGATGGTCCCATTGCTGATGGCCTACGGCCAGCCGGAATTCTTCCTTTTGCAGGCGGTCCAAACCCTGTATAATGTTTGCTGCTGTTTTCTTTTTCCAATCACCCGATAAATGAAGGGTGATACTGAAATATTGGCCCCACCAAAACATGGTGCGGATTGCCATGGTATCTTCTTTTCCGAAAATTCTGGGGTAATCAAGCATCAGCCAGGGAAGGCCCCTGTAATTTTCCCCTTTCGAAATTTTATAACCTGCAGCATTGATCAATGGGGCATGCGCTGCCGGGTGGGTTAGCAGGACGGTATTATAGGCCGTCTTGATTTCTTCCAGCCATGCTGCCGTTTTTTCCATGATCCTGTTCTTTGTTAAAATCCAGTCGCTATTTACAATCAATGCCAACTCCTTGGGTGAAAACTGTATTTTTGTCCGGCTCATTTATAAAGATATTAATTTAAAACTGCAGGGTGTTTAGAAAGCTGGATATACTGATCATTAAAGCATTTATCGGTCCATTTGTCGCTACTTTTTTTATTACGCTCCTGGTACTGCTGATGCAGTTTTTCTGGCTCTATATCGATGACTTTGTCGGGAAAGGACTGAGTACCGGTGTGATCCTGGAATTCATGGTCTACCAGAGTGCAGCCCTTGTTCCCCTGGCCCTTCCACTCGCCATCCTGCTTTCGTCCATCATGACCTTTGGCAACCTGGCGGAAAGCATGGAACTGGTGGCCATCAAATCGGCCGGTATCTCCCTGCTCCGGTTTATGCGCCCGCTCCTGGTCACTTCCATCCTGATTTCAGGAGTCGCGTTTTTATTTAATAATTATATCATTCCGGTGGCAAACCTCAAATCAAGAACCCTGCTCGCCGATATCGTGTATGCAAAACCGGCTTTTGATATCCAGGAAGGGGTTTTTAACCACCGTACGGAAGACTTTGCCATCAAAGTGGGGAAAAAGGAATCAGACAGCATTATCAGGGATGTGATCATCTATGAAAAAGGGAATAATTACCTGCAGGATAATTTTATCATTGCCAAAAGTGGTGTCATGCGAACCACGGCCAGCAAAAGGTTCCTGGAGATCAGCCTGTATAACGGGTGGCGCTATGAGGAGCGGGGTAACCGGGGCGACCGGAGTACGGAATATATCCGTTTAGGATTTAAGGAGTATAAGAAACAGTTTGACCTGAGTTCACTGATGTTTAACAGGACGAATGACACGGTGAACAAGAACCAGTACCGTATGCTGAGTATGCGGCAACTGGACCATAGTATCGATTCCCTGCGAAAACAGGTCAATCAGGTAAAAGAAAGGATCAAAACGGATGTTTTCTCCAATCTTCAATTCATGAAATACCTGGACTCCGGGTATAAAAGGCCGGAAAAAAAATTACCGGACAGTGTCAATAAGCTGGAAGATATCTTGCCTGATTCGGCGATCAATATGGTCAACAGGGGGGTGGCAGGGGTACTGAATTCCACCATGCTCAGTTCGGGAGTGAATGCTTCCGATTACAATATCAAACTGAAAGAACTTCGGCACCATGAAATAGAATGGCACCGGAAACTGACCCTTTCCATTGCCTGTGTAGTGTTATTTCTGATCGGTGCCCCACTGGGTTCAATCATCCGGAAAGGGGGCCTGGGCACACCCCTGATCTTTGCGGTCATATTCTTTATGTTCTTTTATTTTCTGAATACGACGGGCGAAAAATTTGTGAAAGAGAATGTGATGAGTTCGTTCGGGGGCATGTGGATGGCAACACTTGTCCTGACACCCATTGGTCTTTTCCTGGTGTATAAGGCCATCCGTGATTCACAGTTATTCAATAAGGAATATTATTTCCGCGGTTGGAAGAAACTGAATGCCTTTGCCAGGAAACTGAAAGGTGACTTTGATGCAAGACATTCAAATGGCCGTTGATTTTATAATGCCCCTCAGCAAACTGAAAATATTTTGAAAATCAATCAGCAAAACCTGCGCCTGCAGAAATGGGTGGCCACCGTATCGGTGGTGTTGCTGGCCTTGAAATTTACGGCTTATTATCTTACGCATTCGGTTGCGATCCTGACCGATGCGCTGGAAAGTATCGTGAACGTAGCGGCAGGGTTCATCGGTCTGTTCAGTTTATATGTTTCTGCAAAACCCCGCGATGAGGACCACCCCTATGGCCATGGGAAGGCTGAATTCCTTTCTGCCGCCGTGGAAGGTACCCTGATCCTTTCTGCCGCCGCCATCATCATTTACAAGGCTGTCGGGAACATGATCCATCCGGCTGCCCTGCATCAACTGGACAATGGTATATTGCTGATTGCCATTTCGGGTGTCACCAACTTTGCCGTGGGTTATGTGGCCACCCGCAAGGGGAAGAAAAATGATTCGCTGGCGCTGCTGGCCAGCGGCAAACACCTTATTTCCGACAGTTACTCAACTTTAGGTCTCATTGCCGGTTTATTATTATTGTATTTCACAGGACAGCTGTGGATCGACAGTGCGGTAGCGATCATCTTTGCCTTTATAATTTTATATACAGGATACCGGATCCTCCGATCCTCGATTGCCGGGATCATGGATGAGGCGGATGGTAAATTACTGGGAAGAATGGTGAAGCTGCTCAACAGGAACCGGTCTGAGAACTGGATCGATCTGCATAACCTGCGGGTGATTAAATATGGAAGCATCCTGCACCTGGATTGCCACCTGACGGTACCCTGGTACCTGAATGTGAATGAAGCCCACCAGGAAATTGATGTGCTTTCAAAACTGGTCAAGGATGAGTTCGGTGAATCGGTCGAGCTCTTTGTGCATTCCGACGGATGCCTTGAATTCTCCTGCCGTATTTGTAATAAGCAGCATTGTAAGGAGCGAAAACATAATTTTGAACAGCGTATTGACTGGACATTGGACAATATTATCAGGAATAAAAAGCATCAGATATGACTAAAACAGTTACGACCTGGCTGGGTGACCATCGCTTTGAGGGCAACCACGATGGAAACAGGATATTGATTGACGGCGATAAAAAGAACGGCCACGGCCCCAAGGCACTTTTGCTGTCAAGCCTGGCCGGTTGCAGCGGGGTAGATATCGTCGATATTTTAACCAAAATGCGGGTCAGCTTTTCCCAATTTAGTATGGAAGTGGAAGCTGACCAGACAACTGAGTTCCCCAAAGTGTTTACCGACATCCTGATCACCTATAAAATGAAGGCGGATGCCGCCGATGAGGCGAAAATCAGGAAAGCAATCGACCTTTCCATGGAAAAATATTGCGGGGTGACGGCTATGCTGCGCAAAAATTCAGCGATTAATTATAAATTGGAGTTATTATAAGCATATGCTGTCAGCAAAATCACAATATGCGTTCAAAGCCCTGACCTATCTTACAGAGCATTACAAAAAAGGGCCTGTCCTGATTTCAGAGATTGCCAGGAAAAAGAAAATACCGCTGAAATTTCTTGAAAATATCCTCCTGGAACTGAAAAAGGCAGGTATCCTGGACAGTAAGAAGGGCAAGGGCGGGGGCTATTACCTGAAACAGGATCCGGCAAAGATCAAGGTAGCGACCATTGTCCGTTTGATCAACGGACCGATCGCCATGTTACCCTGTGTGAGCCTGTATTTTTATGAGCGCTGCAAGAATTGTGATGAAAAAAGCTGCGGTCTTCATGACCTCATGATCGATGTCAGGGATGCCACCCTCGAAATCCTGGAAGGAAGGACCCTGAAGGACCTGGTGGTGTAAGAAAGGATAAAGTCTACTATTTTGGTAGGGTAGTATAATTAACTTATTTTTGTTCACTTAAAATTTAACACTATGTCATTACGTCTTGGTGACACTGCACCCAATTTCAAAGCAGTGACAACAGAAGGTGAGATTGATTTTCATGAATACCTGGGTAATGGATGGGGGATTCTTTTTTCCCACCCTGCCGATTTCACACCGGTTTGTACGACCGAACTGGGCAAGACCGCTCTTTTGCAGGAAGAGTTTGCTAAAAGGAATGTGAAAGTGCTGGCGGTGAGCATCGATCCCATTGATAAGCATTTTGCATGGCGAAAGGATATTGATGAAACACAGCATTGTTCCGTGGGTTTTCCGATCATTGCGGATGAAGACAGGAATGTGGCCACCTTATATGATATGATCCATCCCAATGCCTCTGCCACGGCAACAGTGCGCTCCCTGTTTGTGATCGGGCCAGACAAGACCGTTAAACTGATGATCACCTATCCCGCTTCCACCGGAAGAAATTTTAACGAAGTGCTGCGCGTGGTGGATTCCCTGCAATTGACAGCGAATTATAGTGTGGCTACACCTGCCGACTGGAAAGAAGGAGAAGATGTGATCGTGGTGCCGGCAGTATCGACCGAGGATGCGATTAAAAAGTTTCCAAAGGGCGTCAAAGTCATAAAACCTTATCTGCGTTATACACCACAGCCCGACAAATAGGCTGTAGCAATTCCGGATCATGAACGACGATCAGTTATTGGAAAAAATTGAAGACTACCCCTTACCGGAGGCACTCAAGCTGGTAACCAGCCTGTTTCCCGGTAAGGTGGTATTCTCCAGTTCACTGGGCCAGGAAGACCAGGTGATCACGGCAGTTATTGGGGAACATCAAATCCCGGTCGATATTTTTACCCTCGATACAGGCCGTTTGTTTTATGAGGCGTATGACTTGCTGGAAAAAACCAATGCCCGGTATAAGATCAATATCCGGGTCCTTTTCCCCGACCCTGCCGATGTGGAAGCATATGTGCTGGCAAAGGGCGTCAATGGTTTTTATGAATCGGTCGGGAACAGGAAACAATGCTGTCATATCCGAAAAGTGAAACCCCTGAACCGCGCCCTGGAAGGAGCAAAGGTCTGGATCACCGGTTTAAGGGCAGCACAATCTGCCAACAGAAGTGATATGAAGATGCTGGAATGGGATGAGGAAAGACAATTGTATAAATTTAATCCGCTTATCCATTGGGGCTATGAAGAGATGATCAGTTATATCCAACAGCATAATATCCCCTGCAATACCCTCCATGATAAAGGGTATATCAGTATTGGGTGTGCCCCTTGTACCAGGGCCATTGAACCCGGCGAAGATCCCAGGGCCGGTCGTTGGTGGTGGGAAAGCTCGCAAAAAGAATGCGGCTTGCATGAACACCTCCAGGATCCAAACAAACAGTAGTTACCTCCCTTTTTAAAGATTCTTAACGAAAATCAGGGCATAATTCCCGCTAATGTTGTACTTTTATACCCTACTAATTAAGTAGACTAATAAAATCAGGGCATGGCAAAATATCATTTGGATTACCTCGAAGAACTGGAAGCAGAAAGTATTCATATTTTTCGGGAAATCGCAGCACAGTTTGAAAGACCAGCATTGCTTTTCAGCGGGGGCAAAGATTCCATTACGATGGTACATTTGGCCCGGAAAGCTTTTGCCCCCGGAAAGATCCCCTTTCCATTGGTCCATATCGATACGGGGCATAATTTCAGCGAAGCGCTGGATTTTCGGGATGCCCTGGCTGCTGAAGTGAATGCATCGCTCATTGTGAGAAAAGTGGAGGATACGATCCGGGAAAAAAGCCTGACCGAACCTAAAGGGAAATTTGCCAGCCGTAACTGGCTGCAGACCTATACACTCCTCGATACCATCGAAGAATTCAAATTTGATGCCTGTATCGGTGGGGCAAGAAGAGATGAAGAAAAAGCAAGGGCCAAGGAAAGGATCTTCTCCGTGCGGGATGAGTTTGGCCAGTGGAACCCCAAACTGCAACGCCCGGAACTCTGGAATATTTATAATGGTCGTATCCACAAGGGCGAAAATGTCCGCATATTCCCGATCAGCAACTGGACGGAACTGGATATCTGGAATTATATCCGGAAAGAAAAGATCGCCCTGCCGTCGATTTATTTTTCACACGAAAGAGAGGTGCTGGAACATGAGGGCCAGTTGATCGCAGTATCACCCTTTATCCAGATCGATGAACAGGATGTGATCGCCACGCGGCGGGTGCGTTACCGTACCGTGGGCGATATGACCTGCACCGCGGCAGTTGAATCTACTGCGGATACCCTTGACCGTGTGATAGAGGAAATCATTGCCAGCAGGATCAGCGAAAGGGGTGAAACAAGGATTGATGATAAAGTGACCGAGGCGGCGATGGAGGACAGGAAAAAGAACGGTTATTTTTAAGACAAAATACCCGGGCGCCGGTTATCAGCCGGAATGCGCTTCACCTTTTTTACATACTCATTCATTAGCAAAACAAAATACCGAATACATGGATCTGTTACGTTTTATCACTGCTGGAAGTGTTGATGATGGAAAGAGCACATTGATCGGGAGGCTGTTGTTCGACAGTAAAAATATCCTTGTCGACCAGATGGAGGCGCTTGAAAGGTCTACCCGCAACATGGAGGCAGGGCAGGTTGACCTCGCATTACTCACTGATGGTCTGCGGGCCGAAAGGGAGCAGGGCATCACCATTGATGTGGCTTACCGTTACTTCACTACACCTAAAAGAAAGTTCATCATTGCCGATGCACCGGGTCATGTACAATATACCCGGAATATGATCACCGGCGCTTCCAATGCCAGCCTGATGATTGTACTGATCGATGCCCGCCAGGGTGTGGTGGAACAAACCCGGAGACATTCCATTATCGCTTCCCTGTTAAGAATCCCGCATGTGGTGGTAGCAGTCAATAAAATGGACCTGGTGGATTTTTCACAGGATGTGTTCAATAATATCGTGATCGATTATAGCAAGGTGGCTGTACAACTGGGGTTAAGAAATGTCAGCTATATTCCTATCAGTGCTTTACGGGGCGATAATATCGTAGATCCTTCGAAAGTGATGGATTGGTACGAAGGGAAACCTTTATTGCAGTACCTCGAAGAAGTGGAAACGAAAGATGATATCAATCTGACCGATCCCCGTTTCCAGGTGCAGTTAGTGATCCGGCCTCAAACTGATACATTACATGATTACCGGGGATATGCCGGCACCGTGATCAGCGGTGTTTATAAATCAGGTGATAGCGTAACCGTATTGCCACAGGGCATTGAATCCGTCATCAGCAAACTGGAAGTGGGCGGCAGGGAGGTGGAAGAAGTATTTGCCCCGCAGAGTGTTGTGATCCACCTGGCGGATGATATCGATATCAGCCGGGGTGATAGTATTGTGCGATCCGATAACCTGCCAGCAGTCAGTAATGAAACTGATGTACTCCTTTGCTGGATGGATGAAAAACCCCTGCAGCCGGGGAATAAGTATTTACTCCAGCACAATAGCAGGCTGCTGAGGGTGGTGGTGCGTGACGTAGCATATAAACTGGATGTGAACAGCCTTCAGCAACAAGCCGTAGATGCACCAGTCAAACTCAACGAAGTGGTAAATGCAACGCTTAAAACCGCCTCACCACTGGTCTTTGACAGCTATGAAAAATTAAGTGTGAATGGCAGTGCCGTCCTGATCGATGAAACCAGCAACAGTACCGTGGCGGCAGTTTTATTGCAACAATAACCCGTATTTATTTGTCTTAATGGTAAAGGAGCGATGATGATAGAAAAAGATAAGACGGGAAAAGTGACCCTGGCCGGTGCAGGACCCGGTGATGAAGAACTGATTACTTTGAAATTGATGAATCGTTTGGCAACAGCCGATGTCATCATCACGGATCGTCTGGTAAATCCCCTCATCATAGAAAAATATGCAGCGAAGGATGCGACTGTCATTTTTGCCGGAAAACAGGGATACCATGAAGCCTCCATGACCCAGGAACAGGTAACCGGTTATATCGTGGAACAGGCATTGTCCGGCAAAGCGGTATTGCGGTTAAAAGGGGGAGATACGGCATTTTTCAGCAATATATTCGACGAGTTGTCCTCCCTGGTGGAGCAGGGAATACCTTACGAGATCATACCGGGTATTACAGCAGCCAGTGGTGCCTCTGCTTATACCGGTATTCCGCTTACGGCCCGGAATTTTTCACAGGGTGTACAGTTGCTGACCTTTAATCCGAACAGCGGGTATAGCCCGGAAAAATGGAAACAGCTGGCCCAGACACATGATACGCTGGTTTTTTATATGGCGGCAAAAAATATTACTGACCTCGCAGAAATTTTACTGCGATATACCCGTCATCCTTCAACACCCCTGGCCGTGATTGAACAGGCCACCACTCCATTCCAGGCGGTGCATATCTCTTCCCTGCAGCAATGCAAAGCAGATTTTGGCAACAGTTCCTTCCGTTCTCCCTCACTGGTCATCATCGGGCATGTTGTTTCCCTGTATGACAAATTCGGATGGTTTAATGCTACAGAAAATTCCGGGAGTGTTTTCAGGGAATTGGAAGCCTAGACATCTACGCCACATAATCCGTACCTTGCAACCGGATGCATACAGAAAGGGACAGCAATAATGGTGAAACCGTACAGGCTTTTCAATTTGGAACACAGGAAGTGCAAATATGTATTCCCGATACCGATAAGGTCAAAGAACAATATTACCATCGGCTGCAAAGAAATGAATTAACGCCCTTCCCTTATTGGGCACAGGTATGGCCGGCTTCCATTGCCATCTGCCGTTTTATCAATGCGCATACCCATTTTGTATATGGAAAAAAAGTGCTCGAACTGGCGGGCGGGCTTGGGTTACCATCCATGCTTTCTGCCAAATATGCTGAACGGGTTATCGTCAGCGATTATGCTTTTGAAGCCGTTTTCTTCCAAAATAAGTCCATTGACAGGAATCAACTCAAGAATATTTCCTGTGTCCAGCTCAACTGGCATACCCTGCCGGATCACCTGGATGCCGATCTTATTTTATTAAGTGATATCAACTATGATCCCATCGAATTTGAAACGATCTATGCCGTTCTTTTGCGTTTCATCAACCAGGGAAGTACCATCATAATCAGTACCCCTCAACGGATACAGGGCCGGGATTTCCTGGAATTATTAATGCCATTATGCAGCTGGCAGGAGGAAATTACGGTGACCCACCTCGATCAGCAGGTGGCGGTAACCATCCTCGTTTTAGAACCGGCCACCTGATCCCTTAAATCCAGAAAGGATCAGCCCAGGTACCTGTAGCGATTTTTGTATCCGACAGTGCCTCACCGGTTTTCTCCAGGTTTTCCCTGGAAAGGGTTGCTTCCATGTAGGGGAAAAGTTCCCTTTCTTCAAAACGGATATGGTCATCCAACGCTTTTGCCAGGTCCAGTAATTGCCTGGGTTCTGCCGATTCTTTTAAATCTGACACCTGCTTCCTGATCAGGGCATGTTCCCGCTGCATCTGTTGCAATAAAATATTGCTGGCAGGAAGCAGGGGCGTTAACAGGGATTCTTCCAGCTCAAAATGTGGTGCCAGGTGTTCCAGCCAGTACCAATGTACATAGCGGGAAATCCTGCCGGTTTCAATGCTTTTTCTTACACCTTGTTTTATTTTAAACACCAGTAGTAACCCATCGTGGTGTTGTCTTGATAAGGGAGCCAGTTCTGGACTGCGTTTGATGGGTTTTCGGTGTTGTTCGGTAGGCATGTAATGGATTGTTGTGAATGGATTAAAAACGATTTACTGATAAAGTTTGATATGTTTTTCTTTTAAACCTTTTGATTCAAAATAGGTAAACAGTTCTTTGCCGTCTTCACCACCCTTTTCTGCATGGTGCAATAAGGTAAATCCATGTGGGCCCTGTGAATGTAATAACTCCGGGTATTCGTCAAGGATCGTCTTTACAATCCTGGTTTTTCCCAGCATGGTCATTACAAAGATATCATACCGGGCTCCTTTACTGATCAGGTAATGGGCGAATTCTTTATGCCCCATATGACCGGCGGCCCCGATCGCCGTTTCAAAGTCACCGCCACCCCAGTCCCAGGAGGCATTCAGAAGAAGCGGATACGCTTCCAGTAATTCCTTCAGCCGGTCAAGATTGGTATGGGCCACTTTTACAAATTCATTGACCACTTTCTGATCAATGGGTTTGGGTTTTTCCTGTTGTGAATAAATAGTCGCGGGATAGAATAAAAATCCGCTGCCCATGATGGCGCATCCCGAGATAAAATTCCTGCGGGAATAAAAGTTCTTCTCCATAAACGTTGTTTTTATCAATATAAACCTGTTTACCGGTTTGTCGGGCTGAATATACAGGGATGGTCGTATGGGGGGGTGAAGTGGGAGATAATAGTTATTGAAGGATGGTCCTTTTAGTCTTAACAGCCCCATTGTTGTCAAGGGTTCGGATGATATATAACCCTTTTTGGAGTTGTGAAACATCCAGTTGGATGGAGGAACTGTGTGGTTGTATTTGCAAGACCACCCTGCCGTGGATATCAAGTAGCTGTAAAGTTGAAACAGATCCACCGGGGTACCGGAGGTTGAGCAGACCGCTTACCGGGTTGGGTAAGATATGTATGGTAAGATCGTTGGGAAATATACCGGAGCCGGGTATACTTTCTCCCTTCAACTGGTCGATTTTCAACCGAACAAAACCGGTTGGCCATCCCGTGGGATCCATCTGGGAGCTACCGATCAGTTCAACCCGGATACTGTCATAATTTTCAACCGGGTTAAGAGGTATGTCCACCAGGGTATACTGGGGGATAAGGATGGTGGTTTCCCAATACCCGATTACCGAAATTTGATTATTGAGGTATCCAGAAACCCGGATAACTCCTTTTCCTGTCCCTTCAAGGCTGTCGCATTTTACAGTGGCAGCAATCTTATTCACTTTTTCAATGCTCGTAAAAACAGTTGTGGCATATCCAGAAGCAGGGCCTTCAAAGGAAGGGCCATTATTGACCAGTTGGAGTGCATAACTCCCCTCAAAACGGTCAGTCGATTTTGTGATGGAAACGGACCGGGGGACTTCATTATTGGTCTGCCAGTTTACCGGTTGTTCGCTGCCGTTAATGATCCTCCAGTCTTCAAAGTTTAAAACCGGGACCTGCCCTACTGCAGACTGCAGGGATAGGAAGATGACAGATAAGGCGAAGAGAATTTTCATGGTAAAATAAGGTTTCTGCTCTATAAATATACGGATCATTTGACAGTCGTAAAATCCATTCGTCAATTTTTTAAGTATTTCTTTTTGCTGCCGGTAGCATGGATAGTTTTCGGTCGTTTTTCCGGTTTCTTCCCTGAATCCGGAATATTGTATGGCTGAAAATACAGGGGTATAACTGATGGAATCCTAAATGCCGCAGTCCATCTGTAAATTCCTCAATTCATGCTTTCCGGTCTTTTTCGTGGGCGCCCGCTAATGTTTCTTCGTGTAAATTATTATTAACCAAAAAACCTTATCAAGTTTATGAAAAAGATGATGTTAATGTTTAGTGCCCTCGCGGTGTACCAAATGGGTTTTGCACAGTTTTCATGGGGTGTGGAAGCGACAGCTAATCTTGCCTCCGCAACCGTAAAAGATTACGGGGACATACAGTACAAAAAAGATATGAAGCTTTTACCGGGTGCCGGTGCCGTGGTACAATATGCGTGGGGAAATAATATTACCCTTCGTAGTGGAGTACAATACCAGCAAAAAGGGGTTAAAGTCAGTGCTGTTCTGTCAGAGATCGTCAACCACAAAGTGGTGGTGGAGAACAACCTTCATTATGTTCAGGTGCCCCTCTATGTATTATACAATATTCCGTTGAATAACCTGAAACTGTATGCAGGCGCGGGTGCATATGCAGGTTATGGATTCAGTGGAAAATCAAAAGTTGCAAACAGTTATACGATGCCGAACGGCAGCAGGAACGAGACCCATGAAAAGGTGGATGCATTCAGCAAGGACGATAATAACGGGGCCGGTTTCAAAAAAGGTGATGCAGGTCTCAGTTTTCAGGGAGGCTTACAATTATCAAATGGTATATATGTCCAGGGCAGTTACCAGCTTGGATTGACAAATCTGGAAAGGTCGGACGAAGGCAAGTACAGGAATAATGGAATCCAGTTAACGGTAGGATATTTTTTCAAGGGCAAGTAGCATGTTAAGGATGACAGATGAAGAAAGGCACCCGCAAGGGTGCTTTTTTTGCATAGGCAGTGTACCGGAAAAACGATTCTTATGTTTGTGTAAATGGATATCCTGTTTGTATTTTCAAAGTTCATCCCCCGGTAGAGGCCCTGGGTGGGTTTTAAAGCCATGCCCCGGATACGATGTTCATCCCCTGTTGGGCCATCACTTCAATGACCACTTCATGTTGCAAACCGTTTTTTAATAAGGAGAAAAGAGGCGGGATATTGTTATCAAAATTGACATCGACCACAATTCCCCTGACAGCTATGATTTTTCCATGCTTCAGTTTACTCACTTTGTTTTTAAAGCCTGTAATCATAGTACATTCCTGCACCGGATCTATTAATGAACAAGTTCAAACAAATCGGTAGGGGATTCGGATTGCTGAATTGATTGTTTCAAAATACTTTAAAAGGGAAATTTAATGTACGATATATGTTATAGCAGGATATACCATTATCAATTTAAGGACTGGTAGTTGCCAAAAAGCCAATAGAATTCAGGTTGTATGAATGATGATTGCCATTCTGCCAACCGGTTTTACCTGTATGGCAGATGTAGATGCTGTGTTCATCAATAAAGCATTATTCCAATGCTCTCAGACAGACAGTTAAACAAGCCGGACTATAAAAGAAAAATTACAAATCATTCATTTTGCATACCGGTTACCGCCTGTTTTCTCCATACGACTGAAAATTCCAGGAACGCTCGGGCTTCTGCATGGTAACGGTACCCGAATGCTTCTCCGGGCGATTCCCGGTTGATCGCTAATACGGCGTCCTTGAAATTGGGCCGGTCGGTGTATAGACCTTTTTCAGTGAAATGCAGATCGAAGTCTTTTAATATGCCATGCTGTGTATTGCACTGTACTCCCTGTTGTAAGAGCAGGGCTTTGGCAGCATGAACCTGTGCGCTATAGGCGTGGTACAGGGCGTCGGACCACTGACCGGCTGCCAGGCAGGCTTCACTGTTCTCCATTTTCTCCCGGGCTTCTAAAATCAGGGTAGCGACCAGGTCGATCATCACCCCTGCACATTCGCCCACACCGATCGCTGTAGCGAATTTCTGTTCCTGCCCCCAGTCAATAAAATCATCATCCTGCAGTGTATCCAGATTGGCGTGGGGTTTGAGGAGTTCATAAAAATATTTATCGGTTTGCCGTTGTACATAGTTGTCATAACGTTCACCTTCATGTGCATTCAGTTGATAATCGTCCAGGAGGGTCCTGACCACATCCGGACCTCTCTTACTCGGCACTTTGATAACCTTTGCGGCAATCCGCCCTTCACCTCCCCCCAGTATGCCGCCCCCCACCAATACCTGGAGGGCGGGTACAACCTGGCCTCTGGCTTTTAAGGATGAACCATGAAACCCGATCGATGCCATACCATGCTGTCCGCAACTGTTCATACACCCACTGATCTTGATGCTCAGGTCCTTATTGTATAACAGTTCGGGATATTCTTCTTCGATCATTTCCGACAGTACCAATGCTGTGCCGGTACTGTTACTGATCCCCAGGTTACAGGTGTCGGTACCAGGACAGGATGTGATATCGGCCACACTCCCAAAACCGGCTGCTCCCAGATTTTCTACCGATAACACATGGTATATATATTCGAGGTGTTCTGCTTTGATAAAACGGAACTGGAGTCCCTGGTTAATGGTTACCCGCACATCATCCGCTATCACACCTTTCAATTTTTCGATCAGGCGCCGGCTGGTATGGCTGCTGATATTGCCATTGGGCACGCGAACATACACAGCAAAAAAACCGGTTTGCTTCTGTTCTACAACATTGCATTTTTTCCAAACCTCAAACCGGTAGGGATCTATGTCCGGGGTCTCCGGTAAATTAAAGGACTGGCTGATCCTATCATGATGAATATTGGGGTTTATATGCTCAGCCCGATTAACGCTAAAGGTTTTTGTTGCAACGGCCTCCCATTCTTCCTGTACCAGCGCGTTGAAAGCGTCTATCCCAATTTTCTGGATCAGGAATTTGATACGGGCTTTGTGCCGGCTGTTTCGTTCCCCATGCCGGTCAAAAACCCTTAATACCGCTTCGAGGTAGGGTATCAGCCTGTCTTCCTCGAGGAATTCATGGGTGGTGATGGCCAGATGGGGTTGTGCACCCAGTCCACCCCCCACCAGGATCTTAAAGCCACGGATTTCTTTTCCATCGATGATCTTTATCCTGGGCAGGGCACCCAGGTCATGCATAAAGGTGAGCGCGGAATCTTTTTCACTGCTGCTGAATGCGATCTTGAACTTACGGCCCATTTCCTGGCAAAAGGGTTTGCGTAAGAAATATTCAAACATCGCATGTGCATAGGGTGTCACATCAAAAGGTTCTTCCGGATCAATACCGGCCAGGTCGGAAGCGGTGATATTCCTGACCGTGTTACCACAGGCTTCCCGGATGGTTATTTGGTCCTGTTCCAGTTCCGCCCACATTTCCGGGGTGCGGTCCAGGCTTACAAAATGGATCTGGATATCCTGCCGGGTTGTCAGGTGTAAATTCCCGGTAGAATATTCATCAGAAACATGGCTGATACGTTCCCATTGTTTGAGGGTCATTTTTCCGTAAGGAAGTTTGATCCTAACCATCTGTACACCGGGTTGACGCTGGCCATAAACTCCCCGGGCGAGACGAAGGCTGCGGAATTTCTCTTCATCCATAGTTCCTTCCCGGAATGCACGGATCTTTTTTTCCAGATCAATGATGTCCTGCTCCACCAGGGGATTTTCCAGCTCTGTGCGGAAACTCTGCATAGTCGTTGTTTTCGTTTTACACTGCTGAAAGGATTTACGGGATCCCCGCAGTAATAGAGTTTATACCCTACTAAAATAGTAGACTATACAAAAATAGCCTGATGGGCTTTAAGGGCAAAATATATTTTTGATTTCCGCCCTGAAGATAGATTTGGCTCCACCGGGAACAGGGGCATGGGGACCAGGTCCATGTACTTTATGCCTGTTGTCGCTCATTCAAAGTCTAAAAATGAAATATGAACAAGTGTTCATGTTAAAAAAAGGGATATTTGAATAAACGGATAAAAAGCTTGTATCATGAAAAATATCAATACCATCAAGATCAATTTTGTCGGGGGTATTATTCCTCCCAATGATCTGTATAATATACTGCTGGCTGCCGGTAAATCGGGATTGTTGTATGTCCGCTTTGGTTTACGCCAGCAATTATTATTGGATGTTGAGATCGAAGAGCTTGCTAATCTTACCAGTGAACTGGAAACCCTGGGCGTCAGTTATGAGATCAACCGGGAGGATTTTCCCAATATCATGAGCTCATATCCGGCGCAGGAAGCCTTCATCATCAATACCTGGTTGTCGGAAGACATCTACAAGTCGATCTTTTCCTCCTTTGGGTTCTCGCCACGTTTAAAGATCAATATCAGCGATGCCAACCAAAGTTTTACACCTTTACTCACCGGTAATATCAATTGGGTGGCCTCACCGGCTGAGCAGGATTACTGGTACCTGTTTATCCGTTTTCCCAAAACCAATATCATTTATGAATGGAAGGATGTGGTGCTTACAAACGACCTGGCAGTCATGTCGCAACATATTGAAAAGACGATTCTTGGAGATGCTGATGCCTTTTACGATAATGCGGCGGCAGACGGTGATGCGCTGTATGCTTTGGCCGGTACCCATACATTTAACACAAAACCTTCCGGGGAACCGCTTAGCTTACCTCCCTTTAATCTTCCTTATTATGAAGGATTGAACCGGTATCATGACAAATACTGGCTGGGCATCTACCGGCGGGATGAACTATTCAGCATCCGGTTCTTAAAGGAAGTATGCCTCTTATGCGTGGAGACCAGGATCACGCAACTCTGTTCAACGCCCTGGAAAACGATTATCATCAAAGGCATCGAAGAAAAAAATCGTTTGGACTGGAATTTCCTTCTGGATAAGTACCAGATCAATGTACGGCATGCGGCCAACGAACTTAATTTCCAGGTGGAAGACAACAGTCTCGAAGCCCTGAAACTGAAACACCACCTCGTGAAATACCTGAATGACGATGATACCAGGACTTTTGGGGTTTGCATCGGTATCAAAACCCGCAGAAAAAGCGAAGTATTCTGTAGCATTTTAGTCCGGCGAAAAGCCATTATCCGGGTCGGCAAGTGGGGCCTCTTCTATATGTATGATATTTTATGTGCCAAGGACTTTAACCCCAATGAACGGACTGATTATATCTTCAGTAAGGACAATCCCAAATTTGTGCTGGCAGAACAGCTGCGCAGGGCTGTGCTCTCTTATTATAACTATACAGATCCCCAAATGCCCGCTATCACGGACGGAGAAGGACAAATGGAGATTATTACGGAGTAGTGTATCCTCACGGGATAAGCACATCTTCGAGTCTAAACGATAGTGTCCGGAATATTTTGTGCATGTGCCTGGCAGGGCGCTCTTTTTCAAACGGCCGTTTGTACAGTTCAATAATTCTTTTTGGCAGCTTATTATTAGTCTACTATTTTTGTAGGGTAATAAAAATAAATGTATAAAAAATTATTAGAAGAAAAATTGTTGCAATTGAAACAGGAAGGGCATTATCGCTATTTTCTTGAAGTGAACAAAAGTGTGCAGCATTTTCCACATTTTTATTATACAAATGTCCAAGGGGAACAGCGTGCTGCTGTGAACTGGTGCAGTAATGATTATCTCTGCATGAGTACCCATGAAGCCGTGATCGGGAAACTGAGCCATACCACTTATAAAAGCGGAACAGGAAGCGGTGGTACACGGAATATTTCGGGTACGACCATTTACCACCGGGAACTGGAGGCAACTCTTTCGGCCTGGCATGGGAAAGAAGCAGCCCTGCTTTTCAATGGCGCCTACCAGGCCAATGTTACTACGCTGCAAACACTGGCCAGGAATATCAATGACCTGGTTTTCTTTTCCGACCAGGAAAATCATGCCTCCATCATCGAAGGCATGCGGGGTTGTAAAAACAAAAAATTTGTTTTCCGTCATAATGATATGGCCCATTTACGCGACTGCCTGCAATCCGTTCCTTACCACCAGCCTAAAATTATCGTATTTGAATCTGTGTATTCAATGAGTGGGTCGATCGCCCCTGTGCAGGAAATTGTTCAGCTGGCTGCGGAATTCAATGCCATGACCTATGTGGATGAAGTCCATGCCGTGGGTCTTTATGGTAAAAACGGTGCCGGTATCTTTGAAAGGGAACAGCTCCAGGAGAAGATTGATATTTTGAATGGCACTTTGTCAAAAGCTATAGGTGTGTTTGGGGGCTATATCACGGCTTCAAAGACCATCATTGATTTTGTAAGAAGCTTCGGGAACGGGTTTATTTTCACAACTTCTTTGCCTCCGGCTATTTGCAGCGCTGCCCGGAAAAGTATCGAACTGATCCAGGCAGGTGACAGGCAGGTACTTCCTCAAAAAGTTGAACAGTTGAGGACTGCATTGAGGCAAGCAGGTGTCGAATACCGGGAGAACCCTTCTCATATCACAATCGTGCCGGTACCGGGTGCTGAACATTGCAGGTCGGTAGCGTCCAGGTTGCTCCTGGAACAAGGTGTTTATTTACAACCTATCAATTTTCCTACCGTCCCAAGAGGAGAAGAATGTCTGCGTATTATCATAACGGGCAGGCACCAGCTAAAACATATCCATCACCTGGCGCACAGCCTCAAAAAAATCATCCATGGAGACCATCAGGCTGACCGGCAGGGGATCCAGGCTCTCGCTTTTGCAGATGGAGCTGGTGAAACAGAAAATTGAACTGAATTTTCCCGGTATCGGGGTGGAACTGCTTCCGGTAACCAGCCGGGGTGACGTTCTTAGGGATATTCCGCTGCAAACGATGGAGGGAACAGATTTTTTTACCGGTGAGATCTTTGCCCGGCTTGCCCGGGGCGATGCTGATATTGCGGTGCATTCATTGAAGGATATGAGCGGAGAACATTTTTTTGGCCCGAACCATTTTGCAGTGATTGACCGTGACGACGTCAGGGATCTTGCGCTTTTCAATGAAGACGTTGAAAATAAAATAAAGAAAGGAGAGACCCTCATTGTCGGCACCTGCTCGCCACGGAGAGAGGAAATTGTCTTGGGCTTTTTGAAGAAAGCACTGCCACAGTGGGGTGCTGAGATACAGATGGCCGTCAAACCTATTCGGGGAAATGTCGAAACCCGGTTGCATAAACTTTCCAACGGTGAATATGATGCCACGATCCTGGCCACAGCAGGACTGAATCGGTTGTTACAAGCTGAATCCATCAGCGGGTCAGCCAATCAACCTGTGCATGATTTATTAAAGGGAAAAAGAAAAATGCTGTTGCCCATTTTTGAATGTGTGCCCGCACCCTGCCAGGGGGCCATTGTTGCAGAAGCTCATTTCAGCAATACAACAGCCATCCGGATCCTGGATGCTATCAATGATCAATCGCTTCATTCAGATTGTATCCATGAAAAAAGAACGGCACAACAATATGGCAGGGGTTGTTTACAGAAGTTTGGGGTAACGACAATTTACTATGGAGACCAAAAACTCACCTACGCTGCCGGGAAGGATGAAAATGAAAAAGAATTTATCCGCTGGTCCGAATTACCCGAACTGGAGACCGCTGGAAAGATCTTATTCAGCAGCACAGACAGGATGCGTGATTTTTTTGATTATGCCTACCGGGACATCAATACCCTTATCCCGGAACCGGTGGTCTACCTGGCGAATTATAAGAGTATACAGGGAAATACCAGTGCCGGTTTACTGGCACAGTTACAGGAAAAACGGGTCTGGGCTGCCGGAACAAAGACATGGTTTGAACTGGCTAAGAAAGGGGTCTGGGTTGAGGGTTCTGCTGATGCACTGGGTGTTGAAACATTGCCACCAATATGGGAGATGCCATTGCTGCGCATCAGAAAAGAAGAAGTACTGATGATCACAAATGAAAATGCCGCAGCTAACTGGAAGAAAAAAGGTTGGAATGTACTGGCGACCCATTCACTGGTCAACAGGCAGGATGAAGAAATAAAGCAACAGGTCAGGAATGCAGATATCTTATTCTGGACCAGTGCAGCCCAATATGAACAACATAAGCAGTTTGTTAAACAGGGAGCCGTGCATGCCTGTCCTTTTGGAGAAACGGCCACATTATTGAAAACCGCTGGTATTGAACCGGTTGTTTTCCCCACTATAAAATCATTTTTGGCATGGAAAAGATATTCTACCCCCTAACCAGGCGGCGCCTGCGGGCGGGTACGCATATGCGTGAACTTACGGCCGATGTGAGGTTGTCGCATAAAAGTTTTATTCAACCCTTGTTTGTGGAAGAGGCTATCCCCACCACAAGAGCAGTGAAGGGGTTACCCGGTGTGCCGGTGGATTCCTCGCAGTCGGTGTTGAGGAATATTGAAAATAAACTGAACAACGGGATCAGTAAATTCCTGGTCTTCCCGGTACCGGCATCAAAAAAGGAAAAGGATTTTGATTTTTCATTTGCGCGGTCCGTTTTCAGTGAGATCAGGGAGCATTTTGGTGATGATGTATGGCTGGCCGCGGATCTCTGCCTTTGTAGTTACACTTCCCATGGCCATTGTGGCATATTGGATAAACACCAGGTTAAATTGGTTAATCATCTTACCGTTGAGGTACTTAGCAACTATGCCTTGCAGTTAGCACAGGCTGGTGCCGATTGTATTGCTCCCAGCGACATGATGGATGGTCGGATCGGGGCGATCCGGACCCTGCTTGACGCCATGGGTTATGACGATGTCAGCATCATGAGTTATGCGGCCAAATTCAGTTCACAGTTTTATGGACCATTTCGGGATGCCTGTCATTCTTCACCCAATGCGAAGGGGTTGGGTAACCGGAAAAGCTACCAGATTTCTCCTTTGAACCGGAAAGATGCTATCGCTTCCGCCATACGGGATGAAAAAGAGGGGGCAGATATCCTGATGGTCAAACCGGCCACATTGTATACAGATATAATTGCGGGTTTGAAAAGGGAAACCTTTAAACCGCTTGCTGCTTACCATGTGAGCGGTGAATATGCGGCATTGGAAAGTCTGGCTGCCCAGGGTTTACTGAATCGGGAAGCCGCACACCTTGAAGTATGGTCAGCCCTGGCCAGGGCAGGGGCAGATATCATTATTTCCTATGCCGCTGGTCAGGCAAAAGTATGGATCGACAAAATGGAATATTGATATGTGGAAAAGGGGCATCTATATTTACTTTTTTTTTATGGTGGCAGTTGAATTACCTGCACAAAGACCCCATACGGGTGTATGGTTAGGCTTTCAGCAGCACATAAAGCTCTCGTCAAAATGGGAATGGCACAATGATGAAGGGTACAGGACCCAGGACCATTCCCTGCAGGCACAGCAGTTTTTTTATCGGACCGGTATCCGGTATCGGCTGGATCAACATCTGCAGGCTGCCAGCGGCATGGCTTTATTCTTTCATCGTGTTTCTTTATCACCGTCCAGTAAAGAATTTGGCTTCGAAAAAAGGATATGGCAGGAACTGGAGGATAAAATTTTTATTGGGAACGCCTTTCAATGGACCCATCGTATGAGGCTGGAGGAACGATTTTTTTCTACGGTCGATAAATTACCTGCTGATGTGGCATTCCGGCTTCGATACCGGACCGCCCTATTATGGCCATGGGGTTTGCGCTGGGAAATACAGGTAATCGATGAATGGATGCTCCAAAATAAAAGAGGCAGGCCCATGATGTTTGATCAAAACAGGCTATCAGGATCGCTTGGTTACCGGTTCTCGTCCACAAGCCAGTTACTGGTAGGGTATATAGGTATCCGCAGGCCGGCATCCATCCAACATATAGCGTCAATTGTATTTCAAAAAAACTTTTCATTTATTCAATGATATGAATTCAAATAAGAATAAGTTATACCCGGTTTTTCTTAAACTGGAACAATTGCAAACCCTGCTGGTGGGAGGAGGGAATGTGGGATTGGAAAAATTGGATTCCCTGCTGTCCAATGCCCCGGAGGCTCCGGTCACCATCGTTGCTCCCTTTGTGCGGAAAGAGATCCGGGACCTGGTCGCCCGCCACCCCCATTGCAAGATTGAAGAAAGGCCATTTGTCCTGGCAGACCTGGAACACAAACACCTTGTGATCTGCGCAACAGACAATCCAGGCCTGCACCGGGAAATAAAAGAGCATGCCGGGGAAAGGTTTTTGTTGGTCAATGTGGCCGACACTCCGGATCTCTGCGATCTTTACCTGGGGAGTATTGTGCAAAAAGGGTATATCAAGATCGCCATCAGTACCAATGGTATGTCACCTACCATCGCCAAAAGAATAAAAGAGCTGTTGATTGATATCTTACCGGAAGAAATGGACGAACTCCTGGACAACCTGCAGATCATAAGAAATGAAATAAAAGGGGGGTTTGAGGAGAAAGTGAAAAGACTGAATGCCATCACCCGGGAATTATCGGTCACAACTGCAAAAAATGATAGCCATGCATGATCAACAACCTGTAAATACTTTTTTGGCAGAAGAAGGCATTAGTTCGGATATCGTGGCCGACGGACAGAAAAGGGCGAACCGTTACCTGATCACATTGGGTATCGGGATCCTTATCATTGCGATTGCTTACCTTCTCTACACCTATGTTCCTTTTCATGAGGTCCTGGATACGCTGAATAAGGATCATCATCTTTTTTATTGGATGTTACTGGTGGGCTTTCTCGCAGAGATCGTTGCGGGTTCAATGGGTATGGGTTACGGGGTGATTTGTACCACCATCTTGCTGATGTTGAATGTGTCACCGCCGATTATCAGTGCCAGTATCCATTCTGCAGAATCGTTTACGACTGCTGCAGGTAGCATCAGTCATTATAAACTCGGAAATGTCAATAAGAAATTGACAAAACTATTGGCCCTGCCGGCGATCATCGGTGCCGTGATCGGGGCTTTATTGCTCACTTATGTCGGTGAACGCTATGCGAAGATGACAAAACCTGTGATCGCCCTTTATACCCTTTACCTCGGGGTAAGAATCCTGCAGAATTCCTTTAAAAAGAAAAAGCCTGACAGTGCACGGAAAAAAACCAATATTCCCGTTCTCGGTCTCGTAGGGGGATTCATCGATTCATTTGGTGGCGGGGGATGGGGGCCATTGGTGACGGGTACCTTTATCAAGAACGGCCGAACACCCCGCTATGTGATCGGAAGTTCCACCGTCGCAAAATTCATCCTGACGGTGGCCAGTGCCATCACATTTGTATTCCAGGTGGGCATCCATCATTGGAATATTGTGGCAGGTCTGCTGATCGGCGGTATCATTACAGCACCCTTCTCTGCCATGCTGACTTCCCGGTTGCCGGTCAGGAAAATGTTTGTGATTGTTGGAATACTGGTCATTGTCATGAGCCTCATTACGGTATACCGCGCTGTTTTTTTATGAATTACCCGGGTATTGAGTAGACTAAGCCGAACTGTTTTTTTCGAGCTGTTGTAATAATGCACGCAGGTCTTTGTGCAGGGGGGCCTGCAGGGTATAGACTTTCCCCCCGGGGCCGGTAATGGATAACTGGAAGGCGTGAAGGGCCAGCCGGTTGAGAATGGGTTTTTCTTCCAGTTCATTTTTTGAGAGGTTGAACTTTTTCTTCAAAGAAGAAAGTAAAACCGGTTTCCCGTCTCCATATAATGGATCACAAACAATCGGGTTACCCAGTTCTTTCATGTGGATCCGGATCTGGTGGGTGCGGCCGGTATGGATCTGGAACTGTAACCAGGCATATCTTTTGAAATCCCTGAGCAGGGCATAATCCGTGATTGATGTTTTGCCCCTGCGATGGATGATCATCATTCCTCTTTTTACCGAATGTTCAGCAATGGGGGCATTGATCGTTCCTGTTGTTGGGTCGGGTGTGCCGAGCACAAGACCCTGGTATATTTTTTCGGTTTCCCGGTTCTCGAATTGCAGGGAAAAATGACGATGGGCTTTTTCGTTTTTTGCGAAAATGATCATTCCGCTGGTTTCCCGGTCAAGACGGTGAACGACAAAGACCTGTCCATATTTTTCTATCAACAGGTCTTTCAGCGAAATTTCATTGGCTTCCCGGTTGGGGATGGTCAGTAAGCCGGAGGGTTTGTTGATAGCAATAATGTCATCATCTTCCGAAATAAGCAGATCACTAATCTTCATCGTTGATTATTTCCCTTTACCGAAATATTTAAGGTCCCTGACTTCTTTTTCTGACAGTAATCGCCATTTTCCTCTTTCCACATTTTTTTTGGTGAGTCCGGCAAAAATCACCCGGTCCAGTGCTTTTACATCGTAACCCAGATGTTCAAAGATGCGCCGTACTATACGGTTGCGCCCACTGTGAATTTCAATACCAACCTGTTTCTTGTCTTTTATATCACTATAGGCCAGGGAGTCGACGGTAACCTTTCCATCTTCCAGGGTGATCCCGGCCAGGATCTTTTCAAAATCATTTTTTTCGAGGGGTCGGTCCAGTGTAACAGCATACAGTTTTTTAACCTGGTTGCTGGGGTGGGTGAGTTTTTGTGAAAGGTCCCCGTCGTTGGTCAGTAACAAAACCCCCGAAGTATTCCTGTCCAGGCGCCCTACGGGGTATATCCTTTCTTTTGTTGCATTCTTAATCAGTTCGATCACCGTTTTCCTGTTCCTGGGGTCATCCGTGGTGGTGATATAATCCTTTAGTTTGTTGAGCAGAATGTACACCAGGTTCTTTTCGAGGTTGACTTTTTTACCGTTCACCTGGATATCGTCTTTGGCGGATACTTTAAACCCGGGTTCCACGATCACTGTCCCGTTCACTTTCACTTTTCCTTCTTTTACCATATCAGCAGCTTCCCTTCTGGCACAAACACCGCTATGCGCAATAAATTTATTCAGCGGCATCTGCAGGTGAAGGTCTTTGGATTTCGGGTTGACAATGATCGTATTGGCTGATGGTATTCCCTGTTGCTGGGCCCTGGCATCGGCTTTCTTTTTTTCAAAAAATGCTTCCCGTTCTTTTTTCCATTTCTTTTTTTCCTGCCGGAACTGTTCTTTGATCGCAGCGTTACTTTTTTTCTTTTTAAACTTATCGAAATGAGAGGCTTTCTTTTTCGGAGCGGAGCTGCTTTTCTTTTTCATGGAAGTTGATTTGCTGTTTTACAACAGTAGTTGAGTGGCAAATATAGGTATAAAAAAACCCGCCGGAGCGGGTCATTTTTTTTGCTTGCAGAATCATTGTTCCCGGATGGGTTTCATCCCTTGCGTATCATTCATTGGGCCTTTCGGTCCCTTTGGGCCTTTCGGTCCTTTCGGTCCCTTGTTTCCCATCGGTCCTTTTGGTCCTTTCCGGCCCTTATTGGATTGCAGTGCCTTCCATTTGGCCTGTTGCTCTTTAGTAAGGACAGACTGCATATCTTCCCTTTGTTGTTTAAACAGTTCCTGCATTTTTGCTTTTCTGTCATCGGGGCTCAGGGATTTATTATCCCGAAGGGATTGCATTTGCTGGTGCATTTCAGCCCTGTTTTTTTCGATTTTGGCAGCTTGCTCATCGGTAAGACCCAGCCGGATCTTCATTTTTTCTGCTCTTGCATTCGCATCGACCCGGGCTATGGCCCTCCGCTCTTCCCTTGATTTTACGATCTTCTCTTTCTGCTCTTTTGTCAGCAGGCTTTGCATCTTTTCCTGGTGGTCTTTCCGGAGTGCCTGCATCTGTTTCCGGTAATCTTCGTTGTAGGTCTTTGCTTTTGCTTTTTGTTCATCAGAAAGATTCAGTTCATTCATCATCTTTCCCGGGTCCCGCATCGGCCTGCGACGTGGCATGTCCTGTGCCTGTACAAATACAGTGGCCATCATGGCGATGGTTGCTGTTAATAATAATTTTTTCATGTCTTTACTTTTTTTAGTTTGATGCCTCCGTAGCGGAAAACTTCCGGGGGTTTTAATTTTTTTAACATAGTAGGGACAGGAACCGTGACCACAGGTTTAATTTGCAGCCCTGTTCTTTATTGGCCGGCCGGAAAAACGGATGAATGGTGTTAATGCAGGTTAATGACCTTCCTTATTGGCCAGTTGCCCGCAGGCCGCATCAATATCTTTACCCCGGCTACGGCGTAAACGGGCATTGACCCTGTTTTTTTCAAGATAGTGCATAAAGGCATCCGTCTTTTCTTCAGAAGGCTTGGTGAAACTGGCAAAATCGATTGGGTTGTATTCGATGATATTGATCAGGTCGGCCGGTACCTGCCGGTATATTTTTATCAGTTCATCGGCGTCCTGGGGGCTGTCATTAAAATCATTGAAGAGGATGTATTCAAAGGTGATCTCATTCTTTGTTTGCTGGTAAAAATAATTCAGGGCTTCCACCAGCGAATGGATATCATTGCTGTCATTGATGGGCATGATCTCATGTCTTTTCTTGTCATTGGCAGCATGTAAGGACAGGGCCAGTTTGAATTTCACTTTGTCATCACCCAGTTGCCGGATCTGTTTTGCCACCCCGGCAGTGGAAACGGTAATTCGTCTTGGGCTCATCCCCAGGCCATCAGGGGAAGTGATCCTTTCAATGGCTTTCAGCACATTCTTATAATTCAGCAGGGGCTCCCCCATACCCATGAAGACAATATTGGTCAGTTTCTTGTCGTAGATACGCTCGCTTTGCTGGTTGATCAGCACCACTTCATCGTAGATCTCATCATAATCAAGGTTTCGTTTCCTGTCAATATATCCGGTTGCACAGAACTTGCAACTCAGGCTGCACCCGATCTGTGAGGAAACGCAGGCGGTCTTTCTTTCATCAGTGGGGATCAGCACACCCTCAATAAGATGGCCGTCAAATGTTTTAAACCTTGATTTAACAGTGCCATCGGCGCTATATTGGGTAGCATCAACCGTAAGGGCCGGTAAAGAAAAATCATTCGCCAGTTGCTGCCGGAGCGCCTTGGAAAGGTTGGTCATCTGTTCAAAGCTGAAAGCATGTTTCTGCCACAACCATTCCCAGACCTGTTTCACCCTGAATTTCTGCTCATTCCGGTCAATAAAATAGGCTTCCAATTCCTCCAGGCTGAGGTGCCTGATATTCTGTTTCTCCCTTTTCATCGGGCAAAGGTAAGCAGCCCTTCATTCTTAAAGGACAAGATAATTTTGCCATTTTCAGGGCATAGCTTATTTTCCATTAAAATTATGGGTATGAAAAAAGGATTTCTTTTTTTATGGGTTGTGCTGGCCAGCTTTTCCACAGCCCTGGCGCAAAAAGATTCATTGCAGGAATACACGGGTGTATATCTTTTTCCGGAGGGAAGCGTGGTTCCCGATGTTGAGGTAACGCTTACCGACAGCATATTGAATATGTATTCCACCGCCGGTTCTTCTTTATTGGTCAAAGAAGCAAAGGACCTGTATACTATTGTCGAATTTCAGGGTACGGCCTTATTCAAAAGAAGTGAAACTGGCGTTGTGAATGGTGTTCATATTGAGGCCGGGGGCTATATTCTTGACGGGATCAAAAAGGAAAATGGATTATGGTCATTCCGCTATATCCAATACCCGGGTAAGATGCCGGTCATAACAGAAAGCATTAAATAACAAAAAAGATGGTACAGAGAAGCCCCGGATCAAACCGGGGTTTATTTTTACAGTCCATCGAAGCAATGCGTTGCAGGCAGCAGACCGTTTGGCTGGCTATTATCGGTGCATCCCTAGCTACCCTGATATCCCGGTTTCCTTAACGATCAGTTGGACGAAGTTTTTTTCTTGTCGGCCTCTATGGATTGGAAAACAAGTCCAAACATTTTCATGATCTGTTTTAGGCTGTTAACCTCCGGATCGGAAAAAAGAACCTCGAAATTGCTGTTCAGCCTGTTGCCTTCCACATCACCACCATAGATCACCATTTTGTCAAAGCTATTGAAGAACTGATTCATTCTTTCTTCATCTTCATTGCCGGATGATGTTTTAGGTCCCTTCCCAAGGGCGAAACCCATTATGGTTTTCAGGTCTATTGACATCAGCATGGGGGAAGCCCCATAATTTTTATTCAGTTCGGAAAAATTACTGTTCCCTAAATTGTTTTTATAAGCATCCACCGCTTCCTGCGAAAAAGAAAAGATAAAAAGGCCATCTTCATTTAGCATTACCGGTTTCATATTGTTAAATGGGGATGAAGGATGTTGCCTGTAGGTATCTGTATCACCCTCCATTTCAACTTCCGGGGGAAGCGTATCGATGACAACAGGCGGAGGAATTTCATCGTTGTCGTTGATCGTGGTATCCACTATTGCGGGATCCATTTCATCATCCCAATCCTTATTCTTTTTTTCTTTTGCTTTTTCAACCTGTTTGTTGACAGTGGCAATCAGTTTATTCATCTTGTCTTCATCCTTTACGGTGGCCACAAAATAAAACTGCATACCACTGATCGTGGGAGGGCCGGTTTCTTCATTGGGTGCGGTGGCTTTATCCGGGATATTTACAGCGATCATAAAATCTCCCTCCAGGGCACCCCGGAAATCACTGAGCCGGATACTGTCCTTTTCCAGCATGCTGTTCAGCTTTTCGGATATACCGGATTGTTCCAGGTAGGCCCCCATTTTCTCCATATCCATCGAGAAGCTCATAAACATCAACGGATTGCCTGCCGGAAGCTTATTCAATAAATGCTTGTTATAATGTTTTGATAGAATGGCAGACATCACCTGTGCCAGGGAATCACTGATCCAGTTACTGTTTGTTGAGATGATCTTCCCGTTCTCAAAATTGATGGCCGTAGCTTTAAAACCGTCATTGTTGGTGAGGCCGAGGTTGAGTGCAGCAAAAGGATTTTTTTTCATCCCGCCCAGTTTACCAAGGGTTCCATCTGACCAGATGGCTATATCAGGGTCCTGTGTTACCAGTTGCTGGTAACGGGTGTCTTGGGTATAGAAATTGTTTTTTGCCGGGCTGATCATGGCCGTCAACTGCTTCTCGATCCCTTTTATTTCTTTTTTAGAAAGTTTGTTGCCTGATTTTTTTCCGGTACTGATGGTTAACATGGCCACTGATTTATTCCAGGCAGCAGCGCCCCCTTTTTCGATCATAAAATGATTTTGTCCGCGGGTGGCGATATACGAATTTTTGCCGGCGTTGTTTTTTACCAGGGCCATAAACAGGTTTTCATCATTCATTTTTGCCAGGATCATCAGATTGCTATCGTCTTTTGTTTCCCCGTCATTGTTTCCGGTAGGGGCCATTTTAAAAACAAAATAAATGCCGGCACTGAAATCAATTCCTGTCTCACCGGGTTGGTTAATGAAGGTCTTCGCTTTTTCGCTGGCCTTTTTAGAAATCATTCCAAAAAAATCCATCTGGGTGATCTCATCCCAGCTGATCTTTTTGGATAGTTTGCCCAGGTTCAGGTGCAGCACAAAATTGGCGTTTTCCGGTAGGTAATGTAGCAGTTCATCTTTTTGTGCAAAAGCGGAAATCTGTAACAGTATGCCAAAAAGGATCAGGTGGAGGTTCTTGAATTTCATAAAAGGGTTAAAAGCTATATATTAATAAGGACTCAGTAGTAAGGGTTTCCTGTTTTCCTGTGTGCAGGTTTTTAAGGGTAATATTTTTTTCAGCCAGTTCACGGGCACCAATAATAGCCGCGTAAGGGATGTTTTTCTTTTCAGCGTATTTGAACTGCTTGTCCATTTTCGCGGTTTCATGAAATATTTCGCAGGCAATTTTTTTATAACGTAAGGCCTGCATGATGTTAAACGACATTTCACTTTCCGCTTCTCCCAGGTTAAAAAACAAGACCCGGGTTCCCACATTGACTGTTTCGGGAAACAGACCAAGTTCTTCCATCACATCATAGATCCGGTCGACCCCGAAAGAGATCCCCACTCCCGGGATACCGGGAACCCCGAATAAACCGGTGAGGTCATCATAACGTCCTCCGCCACCAATACTGCCCATCTTCACCGTTTCGGGGGCCTTTGCTTCCAGGATGATGCCGGTATAATAATTAAGGCCGCGTGCCAGGGTGGGATCAATCATGATCCTTAATGCAGGGGTCGTTTTTGTACTGTCAAGGAGATAGGAGAGTTCCTGAATGCCTTCCTTGCCGGCAACGGTTTGACCCAGTAATGCTGAAAGACCGGACAGGATTTCTGCATTGCTGCCGGAAATAGCCAGGTACCCGGATAGGATTGCAAGTTGTTTTTCGTTGAGCCCTTTTTGGGAAAGTTCTTCCCTGACTTTTTCAGGCCCCACCTTGTCTAATTTATCGATGGCCACCGTGATGTCGGTCAACTTTTCTTCGCCACCACAGATAGCAGCCAGGGCGGCCAGGATTTTTCTTGAATTGATCTTTAAGGCATATTCGTGTATCCCTAACTGGGAGAATACGGCATGATAGATATGTACCAGTTCGCGTTCATTCAGCAGGGTATTGCTCCCTACAATATCGGCGTCGCATTGATAGAATTCACGGTACCGGCCTTTCTGCGGCCGGTCGGCACGCCAGACCGGTTGCATTTGATATCTTTTGAAAGGGAATACCAGCTGTCCATGATGCATGGCAACATATCTTGCAAAAGGAATTGTGAGGTCATATTTCAGGGCCCTTTCTGTCAGGTCCTTATCATTCTTGCCGCTCAGCAGGTTTTGAAATGCCTTTTTTGCTTTCTCAATATTCTTGGGATCATTCAATCCGTTATTCAGTATTTTAAAAATCAGTTTGTCTCCTTCCTCGCCGTATTTGCCCATCAGGGTATCCAGGTTTTCCATGGCAGGGGTTTCAAGCGGCTGAAAACCGTATTGTTCAAAAATTTCCCGGATCGTATTAAAAATAAAATTTCGCTTGCGAACGGTTTCCGGTCCGAAATCCCTGGTGCCCTGGGGTATACTCACATTGACTTTTGCCATTAATTCCTTATTTCAGGTTTGTTATCCTTTAGATTCACATTTGCCTTTTTCATTTCTTTTTCGATGATCTTCGTACAGGCTTCATCGATCATCCTGTATACTTCATGATAACCGGGCTCGGTTCCATACCAGGGATCCGGAACATCGAGGTCGCGGCCAGGGAATAATTCATTCATAAGCAGTTCGATTTTCCGGTTGTCAAAATGCCTGCCGGCAATCCTTTGCACATCCTGCATCACATCCGTTGCCATTACATATATTTTATCGTAGCGTTCAAAGTCATTGGGGGAAAATCGCCGGGCCCTTTGCCGGCTGATATCGATACCATGCATCCTGGCCACTTTTTGCGACAGGGGATGGGGTGGTTCCCCGGTATGATAACCATTGGTGCCCGCACTATCCACCTGCCATCCTAAACCGGCCTGCCATACTTTATTTTGTAAGATGCCCTCTGCGAGGGGGCTGCGGCAGATATTACCAAGACATACCATTAAGATATTCATGCTGCAAAGATAATTACCCGTAGCGAGGAATTTGCCAAAAGGCCGCATGATCCCCTTCGGGATAACTTATCCATTTATGGATTACATGACAAAATGCATCTCAATGCTAAAGTATAGCCATGACAAATCAACAAATTTTACAGGCAGACCTGCTGGATATCTTATTCGAGCATCGCAACAAAGCCTATGGTGCATATGCCTTGCGTAAAAACTATCATCTGCGACTCCTGAAGGCCATCGTTACAACACTCCTGATCTTCGGGCTGTTTATCTTTCTTACCGGTCTGAAAGCAACGGATAGCGGTAATGAATCACCGGTTCCCGACAAGGATGTTGTTATTTCGGTGGTGGATATGATAAAAGATAAAAAGGAAGAGATCGATCCCCCCAAAAAGCGACCCGAAAAACAAACCGAGGTCAAACAGGTTAAAAGTGTTAATCAGATCATCATCGTTCCCGACAATGAGAAAACCGATATGCCCGACCAGGCATCCATTCTCGAAGCGCTGGTTGCTGATATCAATAAAGACGGGGAAAAGCTCCAGGATCCCAACCAGGTCATCAGGCCCCAAACGAACGAGGGGGATGGGAATTCCGTTAAAGAAGAAACGGCAACGGCTCCTGTCGTAACAGGTCCTTCTTACCTGCCTTCTTACCGGGGTGGAATGGAGGCACTGATGAATTTTCTTAGAAAAAACATGAGGGCACCCGATGACCTTGAGCCCGGGCAGAAAGTTACCGTGATGATAAAATTCCTGGTGGATAAAGAAGGGGGTATTTCGGAATATCAGATTGTACAGAGCGGTGGAAATGAACTGGATAAGGAAGTGATACGGGTCATGAAGAAGATGCCCGGTTGGGAGCCGGGTAAACAGAATGGCCGGGCGATTTCCATGTATTTTACACAGCCGGTAACTTTTGTAGGGCAGGAAGAGTAAAATTTTTTATCTTTCCAACTTTCACAAAAGATTGAAAATGGCCGCTGAATTTGAGCGAAAAGATAAGCAACAGAAGCTCCCACTGCATTCGCTTTACAACTATATTATGGGTGTTGTTTGGCTGGCAGTGGGTCTCTTCTTTATTTTTCATAAACGGCTCGGCTATGACCTGGGCAGATTGCAGGACGATCCGGTGCTTTCGAATATTTTTGGGGTGTCTGCCATTTTATACGGCTCCTTCCGATTATACAGGGGCTATTCAAAAAAAAGGTAGTGAATTTTTATGAGGCGCTTTGCTAGGAACATATTTTACGGGTTACCCCTTTTGGTCTGTATCCTCCTGCTATGGGGAAATACGGCCTGTAATTCCCGGAATTCAAGGAAAAACGAACCGACCGATACCCGGAAAACCGGTTCTATCTATATAAGTGCAGACGAGTCGTTTAAACCGGTCATCGACTCCCATATCGCTGTTTTTGAAACTGACATCAGTGCCAGGATCCATGTACAGTATAAACCGGAAGCGGCCTGCCTGGAAGATCTGCTGGTGGATAGCATCAGGATGGTGATCATTGCCCGGACCATTTCCCCGGAAGAGAAAAACCTGATCCTGGACTCCCTGCATGTGGCTACCTCACAGATGATCATGGCTTATGATGCAGTGGCCGTCATCGTTAACCCGGCATCAACGTATACCCGGTTTACCATGGATGACCTGAAACTTGTGCTGACGGGAAAATTTAAGGAAAATTTAATCCCGGTATTTGATGGTCTCCGTGCAACCAGTACCATCAGTTTTATCATCGATTCAGTGTTAAGAGGAGATTCATTGACAGATAAGGCAGTGGCGGCCCATACCAGTGAGGAAGTGATCGATTATGTTTCAAAAACGCCCAACGCTATCGGGTTCATCGGTGTAAGCTGGATTGGGAACCCTGAAGATCCTAAACAGGAAAGTTTTTTGACAAAGGTGAAATTAGCCATGCTTCAGAGCAAAGATGACAAAAATGATTTTATAAAGCCCTGGCAAGCAAATATTTATGCAGGAAGATATCCAATGATCCGGAAACTGGTCTATATATTAAAGGAAACGCATAATGGGCTGGGACATGGATTTGCCGATTTTTTATTGGGTGAGCGCGGACAATTGATTTTTAAAAGGGCTTATTTGCTGCCGGCCAAAATGCAGTTCAATATCAGGAGAGCAGCAGTTCGTGAAGAATAAATAGTTATTTTTATACACTTTAAATATTGAAAAATTAAAGAAATGAAGAGAAGCAAACTAGTACTTTTTGTAGCGGGTTTTATGGCTGTTACCAGCCTGCAGGCTCAATCTGTTCAGGATGGTAAAAATGATTTGTACAAACAGCGCTATAAAAGTGCCAAAGCTGTTTTTGAAAAGTTGATTGCCGCCAATCCGAATGACCTTGATGCCATTTACTGGCTGGGTCAGACTTATATCATGACGGAAGATGTGCCGGCTGCGAAGTCCCTCTATGAAAAAACACTGGCCACGAATGGTAATGCCCCCCTGATCCTGGTGGGGATGGGTCATACTGAGCTCTATGACCAGTCAAAGACCAACGAGGCTCGCCAGCGTTTTGAAACTGCCCTCACGATGACGGCCAATAAAAGGAAAGGGAATGACCCGGATATCCTGAATGCAGTAGGAGAGGCGAATGCTGATGCAAAATACGGGGACCTCAATTATGCGATCGAAAGGTTAAAGGAAGCAATTGACCGGGATGGTAAGAACCCCGAGATCTATCTGAATCTTGGAAATGCCTACAGAAAGGCTTTTCCGGGACAGGCAGGGGGTGATGCTTACCAGGCCTATCAAAATGCCGTAAAGATCAACCCGAAATTTGCCATTGCACATTATAGAACCGCAAAATTGTTTGAAACCCAGAAAAACTGGATCGTTTGGCTGGAACATATGAACAATGCAGTGGATGCTGATCCCAGTTTTGCACCCGCATATTATGACCTGTATTATTATTTCCTGGGGAATGGCAATTTTGAAAGGGCCGAAGAATATGCACAGAAATTTATCGCCAATGCCGACCCGGATGTCAATAATAAATATTTTGCGGTACAGACCAAGTATGCCAAAAAGGAATATGACGATGCGATAGCCGGTGCCAAGGAAATGATCAATGAAGGCGGGGATGAAGTGAATCCTAAAGTTTATAAGATGATCGCATATTGTTATGTGGCGAAAGGGGATACCCTGTCGGCAAAGGATTATGTGGATACGTATTTTGTAAAAGAGAAAACCGATAAGGTGATTTCTGAAGATTATGTGCTGAAAGCCCTGGTGTATATGAAAGTTCCCGGACAGATGGATGTAGCGTATAATTCCATTTTGGAGGGGGTTAAACTGGATACCTCCTTACAGAATAAGATCAAGACCCTGCAGGATGGGGCCGATAAATTCAAAAAAGCCGGTAACCGCTGCAAGGCAGGCGACCTTTTATGGGAAGCATACAAATTATCTCCGGAACCCAACCAGCGCGATGTGTTTGATCCGGGCCTGGAATATTATTTCTGTGGTAATTATGACAAAGCCCTGGAGCCCTTCACCATCTATTCTCAAAAATGGCCCGACCAGGTTTATGGCTGGCAATGGCTGTTCAATACGCAAAGGGCCATCGATACCACCGGGGAAATGGGACTGTATGCACCTACCGGGGATAAATTACTCGAAGTGCTTTACCAGGATTCCGTGAAAAACAAACCTTCAATCCTGCAAACCCTTGCGGTAATGGCTACCTATCATGTGAACACTGAAAAAGGAAAGGACCTTCCTAAAGCTGTAGAATACCTGGAAAGGTACCTTTCACTCGATCCCGAGAATGAAGCAATAAAAAGTAACATTGAAACCATCAAAAAGGTGATTGGCAACACTTCTTCCGGTTCCACCAGTAAAAGTTCAGGAACGGGCTCAAAGAAATAATTTCATGAAGATATGGTGAAAGTCCCCGGAAAATCCTTCCGGGGACTTTTTATTGATTATCCTGATTCTTCAAATATCCGTTAATATTTATAAGGTATTTTCCTAATGCTGCCTTATTTTTGCTACCCGATGACCTTGATGAACTATGTATAATTTTCTCCAGATCAGATTGTCCGCCTTTTTACTTGATGTAAATACCGTAGGGAGTTATATTCCTGTGGCGCTCCAGGTGCTTATTGTGGTGGGATTGATCGGGTTTTTATTGTGGGCCACCCACATGCTGGGACCCAAACGAAAAACATCCGACAAACTGGAAGTTTTTTCCAGCGGTATCGGGAGTCATGGAGAGGCCCGCCAGCCCATGGCCATAAAATACTTTCTTGTTGCCATACTGTTTGTCCTCTTTGATGTGGAAGTCATTTTCTTTTATCCGTATGCGGTGAACATCAAGGGGCTTGGATGGCATGGATTCTATGCGGTACTGATGTTTGTGGGATTTTTTCTTTGTGGCTTTATATATATCCTGAAAAAAGGAGCCCTGAAATGGGAAGACTGATATTCTTTTTGCGGGTGTCAGCATTTGACCCCGGGCACCGATGGGAACTTTTATGATTTGAATTTGTAGTAATGTTATAATATGTTAGCATCAAAGTTCCCTCCAATTACAATTTGAAACTATGGCTCGTCCTGTATCATATAACGTTACACCCAGGAAACTGGAAAATGATATTTCCCTTGCCAATATGCCGGAAGGCTACCAGGGCGAGGGTTTTTTTGCAACAAAACTGAGTGATGTGGTAGGCCTTGCCCGGAAAAATTCCATCTGGCCCCTCCCGTTTGCCACTTCCTGTTGCGGAATCGAATTCATGGCCACGATGGCTTCTCACTATGATCTTGCCCGTTTTGGTGCGGAACGTGTCGGTTTTTCACCCCGGCAATGTGACCTGTTAATGGTGATGGGTACGATTGCTAAGAAAATGGGGCCGGTCGTGAAACAGGTATACCTGCAAATGGCGGAACCCCGGTGGGTGATCGCAGTGGGGGCCTGTGCTTCCAGCGGCGGGATTTTTGATACTTATTCCGTCCTGCAGGGAATCGACCAGGTGGTACCGGTGGATGTTTATGTGCCGGGTTGCCCCCCCAGACCGGAAGCCATTATTGACGGCTTTATGCGGATACAGGACCTGATCGGCAGGGAAAGTATCAGAAGAAGGAACGGGCAGGAGTATAAGGCCCTGCTGGAATCGTATGGTATTCAATAGAGACACTCCTCCTTAACCGGGGAAAATACAAAGACGCAAATGTCATTGACAAACGAATATATAAAACAGCGGCTTTCAGAAAAGTTTGGTGATCAGATCCCCGGATATGAAGAACCTGCTGGTATGCTGACTTTTGAAGCACCCAAGGAGATGAACCTGAAGGTGCTTAATTTTTTATATGACGAAACGGATCTGCAGTTCAGGTTTTTGACCGATATCTGTGCTGTGCATTATCCCGGCCAGACCGGCAGGGAATTGGCTGTGGTGTACCATTTGCATAACCTGGAAAAGAATGTCAGGATCCGGTTCAAAGTATTTACCGGTATCGAACAGCCGGATGTGTATACGGCAACCGGGTTGTTTTCATCAGCAAACTGGATGGAGCGGGAAACCTACGATTTCTTTGGGGTAAATTTTGTAGGACATCCTAACCTGAAACGCATTTTGAATGTGGACGAGATGGATTATTTCCCCCTGCGAAAAGAATATCCACTCGAAGACCAGACCCGGACCGATAAGGACGACGATATGTTTGGCAGGTAGGGGGGTGAACAGGCATCGGTGCTGAGGATACCCCGGATGTCAGTATTTAATAAAAAGAGAGCAGAATAACGGAACTTATCAAAACTAATAAAACCCATTTTGGGATCAGGGTAATATGACAGAACATGAGCATATAAAATTACCGGAAGGAAGTATTGAGAAGCAGACCACAACATTGAACCTGGGTCCCACACACCCGGCAACGCATGGTGTATTTCAAAACATCCTCGAACTGGATGGCGAGCGGATCGTTTCTGCAGAACAAACCGTGGGGTATATCCATCGCGCTTTTGAAAAGATCGCCGAAAGGCGCCCGCTTTACCAGATCACCCCGCTGACAGACCGGCTGAACTATTGCAGCAGCCCAATTAATAATATGGGCTGGCACCTTACCTGCGAAAAGCTCCTGGGGGTGCAAACGCCAAAAAGGGTCGACTATCTCCGCGTCATCATTATGGAGCTGGCCCGCATATCGGATCATCTGATCTGTAATTCTATCGTGGGTGTTGATGCCGGCGCCTATACCGGATTCCTGTATGTAATGCAATACCGCGAGCTGATCTATGAGATCTATGAAGAGATTTGTGGATCCAGGCTTACCACCAATATTGGCCGCATCGGTGGTTTTGAAAGGAATTTCAATGATATTGCCTTTCAGAAAATTGAAAAGTTCCTGAAAGAATATCCGGGGGTACTGAAAGAATTTATCGGTCTGTTTGAGCGGAACCGGATCTTCATGGACAGGACACAGGGAACAGGCGCTATCAGTGCTGAAAGGGCACTGAATTATGGTTTTACGGGTCCTAACCTCAGGGCCACGGGAGTTGACTATGACGTGAGGGTGCATTCTCCCTATTCCAGCTATGAAGATTTTGATTTTCATATTCCCGTTGGCAGTACCGGCGATAATTACGACCGCTGGCAGGTGCGGAATGAAGAAATGTGGCAGTCCCTGAATATTATCGAACAGGCTTTCAGGAAAGTGCAGGATTTTAAAGGAGCAGAAGCCGAGATATTTCATGCGGATGTGCCGGAATACTTCCTGCCCGAAAAGAAGGATGTATATACCAAGATGGAAGCCCTGATCTACCATTTTAAGATCATTATGGGAGAGACAGATATCCCGGCCGGTGAAATTTACCAGTCAGTGGAAGGAGGTAACGGCGAACTGGGCTTTTACCTGATCAGCGACGGAGGGCGGGCTCCTTACCGGTTACATTTCCGGAGACCCTGTTTTATTTATTACCAGGCATTTGAGGAACTGACAAAAGGCAGTTTGCTGAGTGATGCGATCATCACCATGAGCAGCCTTAACCTGATTGCCGGAGAAATGGATGCATAATGTAAATTGTAAATGCGCAAATGAAATTTACAGAACAACAATTAACAGAGGTGGGGCAAATCATTGCCCGTTATCCCGAGGGCAGGCAGAAAAGTGCCCTGCTGCCCGTTTTGCACATGGCCCAGCAGGAGTTTGGCGGATGGCTGAGTGCCGAGACCATGGATTATGTAGCTTCCCTCCTGCACCTCGAACCGATAGAAGTGTATGAAGTGGCTACGTTTTACAGCATGTATAACCTGAAACCCGTGGGTAAATACCTGTTTGAAGTTTGCCATACCGGGCCCTGTATGCTCAACGGGAGCGACGATATTGTTGATTATATCTACGAAAAACTGGGGATCAGACCCGGAGAAACAACAGCGGATGGAATGTTTACGCTGAAAACGGCAGAATGCCTGGGAGCCTGTGGATATGCCCCCATGATGCAGCTGGGTATGCATTACCGTGAGCACCTGACAAAAGAAAAAGTTGATAGTATCATAGAAGAATGCAGGAAAAATGCTGCTTCTGTAAACTAAAAGACAAAATGAAAAAAACACTTTCTTTCCTTTTATTGCTGGTCGCATTTGCTGCGCAGGCACAGGATAAACAGGAAATGAAATTAGTGGAACGGACCTACCTGCTCAGCTTTACCGTTTTCGGGACCAAGGATAACCAAACCCTGGAAGACCTGTTTGCAAAGACAGCAACCTACGGACATTCGCATGGCAATCTGCAGACCCGGGAAGAGGCGATCAGCGGCATCAGTAAAAACCAGTCAACCTATACCGACACCTCCATAAAGAATATCAAAGTGCTGGTAGAGGGAAAAACAGCCATTGTGCGATATCTGTTTAAGGCAAAGGAAAACAAGAAAGACGGTACCGTGGTGCCCCTCAATTTCAGTATGATGCTGGTGTGGGTAAAGGAAAAAGGAAAATGGCGGTTGATGGGGCGACAGGCAGTCAGTATTCAATAACAAATTATAAAAGCGAACAGCCACCGGCTTAATGCTATGCAATGGGAAGAAAATTATTATTAGAAAAAGCGCATATTGAAGGTATCAGGGGATACGATGTGTACCGCCGGGAAGGGGGTTATCGCAGCGTGGAAAAGGCTTTGAAAACAATGAGCCCGGATGCGATCACCGAAGAAGTGAAGAAAAGCGGTTTACGCGGACGGGGTGGAGCCGGTTTCCCGACGGGGATGAAATGGAGTTTCCTGGCAAAACCGGAGGGTATTCCCCGTTACCTTGTCGTCAATGCCGATGAGAGCGAGCCCGGAACTTTTAAAGACCGGTACCTCATGGAGTTTATCCCGCATCTCCTGATTGAAGGGATGATCGTTTCTTCTTTTGCGCTGGGTTCACGGGTATCATATATCTATATCCGCGGTGAATATGCCTGGATTGTCGGGATCCTTGAACAGGCTATTGCCGAAGCAAAAAATAATGGCTGGTTGGGAAAGAATATTTTAGGGTCGGGCTTTGACTGTGAGATCTATGTACAAAGAGGTGCCGGCGCCTATATCTGTGGCGAAGAAACGGCCCTGCTCGAATCCCTGGAAGGCAAAAGGGGTAACCCCAGGATCAAGCCTCCCTTTCCGGCGGTAAAAGGGTTATGGGATTGTCCTACCGTGGTGAACAATGTGGAAACGATTGCGGCCGTGGTACCCATCATCAATGAAGGCGGGGATGCCTACTCGAAAATTGGGGTAGGTCGCTCTACCGGAACCAAACTCATATCGGCCTGCGGCAATATCAATAAACCGGGCGTGTATGAGATCGATATGACCATCAGCGTGGAAGAATTTATTTACAGTGACGAATATTGCGGGGGAATTGCCCGGGGCAAAAGGCTCAAAGCCTGTATACCCGGTGGCTCTTCGGTACCGATCCTGCCCGCCAACCTGCTATTGAAAACCGCAAAAGGGGAGACCCGTTATATGAATTATGAGAGCTTGTCAGATGGCGGTTTTGCCACCGGTTCCATGATGGGATCGGGTGGATTCATTGTACTGGACGAAGACCAATGCGTGGTCAGGCATACCTATACCTTAGCCAGGTTTTACCGCCATGAAAGCTGTGGACAATGTTCACCCTGCCGCGAAGGAACAGGATGGATGGAAAAAATATTACTGAATATTGAGAAGGGGAAGGGCAAAATGAGTGATATTAATTTGCTCTGGGATATCCAGCGCAAGATAGAAGGGAATACGATCTGTCCCCTGGGGGATGCCGCCGCCTGGCCGGTGGCAGCAGCGATCCGTCATTTCCGCGATGAGTTTGAATGGCATGTCGAAAACCCGGAAGAATGCCTGAGGAAAAATTACGGTCTGGCCAATTATGCAAGGCCGATCCAGCCTGCTCCCGTGGGAGAAGGGGCCGGAACAGCCTAATATTTTGGAATTAAATTAATACTCCCGGAGGGAGTTGGTGAATATGAGCGAACAACAACTTTTTAAGGTAACGATCGACAATATTACGGTGGAAGTGGCACCGGGTACTACTGTGCTGGAAGCAGCCAGGATGATCGGTGGCGATGTTACACCCCCTGCCATGTGCTTTTACAGTAAGTTAAAAGGCAGTGGCGGTAAATGCCGTACCTGTCTGGTGGAAGTGTCGAAAGGTTCGGAAAAAGACCCCAGGCCGATGCCGAAGTTGATGGCTTCCTGCCGTACTGCGGTTATGGATGGCATGGAAGTGAAAAACATTACCAGCGACCGCGTGAAGGATGCAAGGGCGGGTGTTGTTGAATTCCTGTTGATCAACCATCCGCTTGACTGTCCGATCTGCGACCAGGCCGGCGAATGCCATCTCCAGGATCTTGGGTATGAACATGGAAAGGAAGGTACCCGTTATGAATTTAACCGGCGCACTTTTGAAAAACATGACCTGGGTCCGTATATTCAGTTACACATGACCCGGTGCATACTTTGTTATCGCTGTGTTTATGTGGCGGATCAACTCACGGAAAACAGGGGACATGGTATCCTGGACCGGGGAGACCATGCACAGATCGCTACTTATATCGAAAAAGCGCTGACCAGCGATTTTATAGGCAATGTCATTGATGTATGCCCCGTAGGAGCCCTCACCGATAAGACATTCAGGTTTAAAAACCGGGTATGGTTTACCAAACCGGTTGATGCTCACCGTGACTGTGATAAATGTTGTGGCGAAGTGCAACTCTGGATGCGGGGGGAGGAAGTGTTGCGGGTTACGGCACGGAAAGACCAGTGGGGTGAAGTGAAAGAAAGCTCAAAAGGCGGAACGGGCTGGATCTGCAATGAATGCCGGTTTGAGAAAAAGAAAACAGCCGATTGGGTGGTAGAAGGACCGTCTATGGTCAACCGCCATTCTGTGATCTCACAGGGCCATTACCTGGGTATGCAGCAACCCCACGAAACCATTGCCAAAGTAATGGGGAGAGCGCCCCGCTTACTGATGGATATCCATGAAGTGAGTGAAGTGAACGACCCTTCCGTTGACCTGAGTGCAATTGAAGGACCGGCAACCGGTGCAACGTTTAAAAAAGAAAAAAGCAAATCATAATGCATTTACTTGCCATAGACTGGTTTTTACTCATTGAGAAGGCAATACTGATCCTTTTAATTGTCACCGTGTGCCTGGTAACGGCTATGTATGCTACCTGGGGCGAAAGAAAAGTGGCGGCCATTATTCAGGATCGGCGTGGACCCAACCGGGCAGGCCCGTTCGGGTTATTCCAACCGCTGGCAGACGGATTGAAATTGTTCATGAAAGAAGAGATCATTCCCAATGCATCTGTAAAATTCCTGTTTGTGCTGGGACCGGGAATTGCCATGGTAACGGCATTGATGACCAGCGCTGTCATTCCCTGGGGCGGAACGATTCATATTTTTGGAAGGGATATTGCCCTCCAGATCGCGGATATTAATGTGGGTATCTTATTTGTTTTTGCCATTGTGAGTATGGGGGTGTATGGTATCATGATCGGGGGATGGGCCTCCAACAATAAGTTTTCCCTCCTGGCAGCCATTCGGGGCGCATCACAGATGATTTCCTATGAACTTCCCATGGGGCTTGCACTGATCTCTTTGCTGATGGTGACGGGTTCTGTGCGGTTAGGGGTATTTGTGGACCAGCAGGTGAATGGTGTTTGGAATGTGGTGTACCAGCCGCTGGGATTTTTTATTTTCTTCATCTGCGCCCTGGCAGAATGTAACCGAACACCCTTCGATCTTCCGGAAGCAGAAAATGAATTGAATTTCGGGTATCACCAGGAGTATTCTTCCATGAAACTGGGGTTTTACCTTTTTGCCGAATATATCAACATGTTTATCAGTGGTGTGGTGATGTCCACGCTTTATTTTGGCGGATATGACATTCCCTTTGTGAATGAGGCGGCATTTGGCGATGTTTGGTGGATCGGTGCCCTGGAGTTCCTGGCCTTAATGGCCAAGGGGCTGATATTTGTCTTTATATTCATGTGGATCCGCTGGACCATCCCGAGATTCCGGTATGACCAGTTGATGGACCTGGGATGGAAAAAACTCGTACCCCTGGCCCTGCTCAACATGCTGATAACGGCAGTGGTGGTGCTGTGGAGAAATTGATAAGGAAGCATAATAGGATGCTGAGTGGAATCTTCAGCATTAGAAAGGAACAAAAAAATATATTTGCGAAAAAATAAATACAGGTTCAGATAAAAGCATGCAGACATTAACCAACAGATCGAAACCCGTGAACAGGAAGCCAATGACCTGGCTGGAGAAATTGTATGTCTGGAATATAGCAAAGGGCATGGCAGTTACTTTTATCCATATTTTTAAAAGGAAGGCCACCATCAGCTACCCGGAACAAAAAAGGAGTTTCAGTAAGGTCTTCAGGGGATTGCATATCCTGAACAGGGATGAGGAAGGAAGGGAACGCTGCACCGCCTGCGGTCTCTGTGCCGTTGCCTGTCCCGCCGAAGCCATCACCATGGAAGCGGCAGAAAGGCAAAAGGGTGAGGAGCATCTGTACCGGGAGGAAAAATATGCGGCGAAATATGAGATCAACATGCTGCGCTGCATCTTTTGCGGATTATGTGAAGAAGCCTGCCCTAAAGATGCCATTTACCTGTCGCAAACCTTTGCCCCGGCCAATTATGGCAGGGCGGGTTTCATCTATGGAAAAGAAAATCTACTGATCCCGAATCCTAAAGAGGACCCGGAGGGCTTTAACAAAGCCAGGGGCGAAAGGGTGATGTCATAATATCGAACAACGAATAACAGCTTAAGAGAACATGAGTATTACACAAATATTATTCTGGGTACTGACAGCCATGGCCATCGGGAGTTCACTCATGATGATAACCCGGAAAAACCCCGTGTACAGTGTGCTCTGGCTCATCATGACCTTTTTTGCCATTTCCGGTCATTACCTGCTGATGAATGCCCAGTTTTTATTCATCGTCAACCTGATTGTATATACAGGGGCCATCATGGTCCTGTTTCTCTATGTGCTGATGCTGATTGACCTTCGGCATGATACGGAACCCCGTAAGAACAAATGGCTGAAATTTGCGGGAGCGGTGGCGGGAGGTTGTTTGCTCCTGGTCATCGTGGCAGCATTAAAAGATTCAGATATTAAATCCAATGTCGTGCAAACCGGAGAAGGGGATATCGGTTTGATCGCCAACCTGGGGAAGGCATTGTTCAATGAATACGTGGTCCCCTTTGAGATCAGTAGTATTTTATTTCTCAGCGCCATGGTGGGTGCTGTTGTGATCGGAAAGAAAGAATAAAATGGATATCAATAATTACATCATGCTGTCAATGGCATTGTTCACAATCGGGATTGTGGGCGTGCTGACCCGTAGGAATGCCATCATCATTTTTATGTGCATTGAGCTCATGCTGAATGCCGTAAACCTGTTGCTGGTGGCTTTTTCCAAAATGCACCATTTACAACTGTTGTCAACGAATGCTGCCGCGGGTTCAGAAGGACAGCTTTTTGTGTTTTTTATCATGGTAGTGGCAGCGGCAGAAGTGGCGGTGGGCCTGGCGATCATTGTAATGATGTACCGGAATATCCATTCGGTGGATATCAATTTCCTGAACAGGCTGAAAAACTAACGACGCAATAAAAGGTCCTCATGGACGACGTGTTTGATTTATGGAAAATATTTTAGCATTAGCATGGCTGGTTCCCTTATTGCCCTTCCTGGGCTTTGTGGTCATTGGATTGGGAAGAAAGTATTTTTCAAAAAATATCACCGGTATTCTCGGGTCGGGTGTGGTACTGGTTTCCTTTATCTTCAGCCTTATTCTCTTTTTCGATGTCCGGAACGGCATCACGGGAGATGGCATTGTACATTATTTTAATTTTATCAAGGTTGCCAATATCAGCATCCCCTTTGAATTCCAGGTGGATGCTCTTTCCTCCCTGTTCCTGCTGATCATTACTGGGGTGGGTTTCCTCATCCATGTTTACTCGGTGGCTTATATGCACGAGGAAAAAAAGGAACATTTCGGCCGGTATTTTGCCTACCTGAACCTGTTCATCTTTTTTATGCTCCTGCTGGTGATGGGTGCCAACTATGTTGTCATGTTCATGGGTTGGGAAGGTGTAGGACTCTGTTCCTACCTGCTGATTGGTTTCTGGTTTAAGAACAATGATTTTAATTATGCCGCAAGAAAGGCATTCATCATGAACAGGATCGGCGACCTGGCCTTCCTGATCGCCGTTTTCTGGATCATTTCCATCGTCGGGAATGCTAACTTTTCTGATGTATTTGAATTTGCCCGCCTTAAGGAATTTACCGCTACCGATATTACCGTTATCACCTTATTACTGTTTATCGGGGCAACGGGAAAAAGCGCCCAGATTCCCCTGTATACCTGGTTACCGGATGCCATGGCGGGCCCTACCCCCGTTTCGGCACTGATACATGCTGCTACCATGGTGACGGCGGGTATCTATATGATTGCAAGGAGCAATATTTTGTTTTCCATGGCCCACCATACACAAACGGTGATCATGGTGATCGGTACGGCCACTGCCCTTCTTGCGGCTTCTATTGCCCTCCGGCAAAATGACATCAAGAAGGTCCTGGCATATTCTACGGTTAGCCAGCTGGGTTATATGTTTATTGCCCTGGGCACGGGTGCTTATGTGGCAGCGGTATTCCATGTGATGACGCATGCCTTTTTCAAGGCTTTACTCTTCCTGGGTTCAGGCAGTGTGATCCATGCTATGGGGGGAGAACAGGATATCAGGAAAATGGGTGGTTTACGGAAAAAAATGCCGGTCACTTACTGGACTTTCTTATTGGGATGTATCGCGATTGCAGGTGTACCGCCCCTGTCAGGCTTCTTTTCAAAAGATGCCATTTTACTCAGTGCTTTTGAACATAACAGGATCATCTATGCGGCAGCCCTTTTTGGGGCCTTGCTCACGGCCTTTTATATGTTTCGTTTATGCTTTATCACTTTTAATGGTAAATTTCGGGGTACCGCGGAACAGGAGCATCATCTTCACGAAAGCCCCGCAACGATGACCATACCCCTTATCATACTGGCAGCACTGTCCGTATTGGGAGGATGGGTCGGAATCCCCGAATTGATCATGAATGGGGGTGACCATCTCAGTACATTTTTATCACCGGTTATTGCCCTGGCAAAAGACGGGCATGGCGTATCCCATTCAACAGAATGGATGCTGATGGGCCTTTCGACCGGCCTGGTGCTGATCATGATCTATTTTGCCTGGAACCGGTATGGCCGGTATAAAGAAGAGAAGGAAACAGCGGTGGGAAAGATATTAGCGAATAAATGGTATGTGGATGAAATTTATAATAAGATAATCGTGAACCCGGTCAGTAAACTGGGGTCCTGGCTGGAAGAGGGTATGGAAAAAACAGGTATTGATGCTTTTGTGAATAATGTTGGCAGGGGCGTGAATTATCTAAGCAGGCATTTCAGGTACCTGCAAAGCGGGCAGGTAGGCAGTTATATACTCCTGATGGTACTGAGCATCCTGCTATTTTTTGCTTACCAGTTCTTTATTAAATAATGAGAAGCTAATAAGATTTTAAGAATATGATTGCTGTATTAATGATATTGATTCCTTTACTGGGTGGGATTATTTCCTTTTTCTTGAAAAAGGGAAATACGGCCAGGTCATTTTCCTTATTGTCTGCAGTGGTCACCATGGTCATCATGCTGTACGGCATGCTGGCACCCAAAGGCACGACCCTGTTAAGCTTTTCTGCCGACTGGCTGCCCATGCTCGGCACCCGTTTTTCACTGGAGGCAGATGGCATCGCACGGGTGCTGACCCTGCTGACGGCGATCGCTTATCCGTTGATCCTCGTTTCCACCTGGCAGCATACTTATAAAAACGCCAACCGGTTTTTTGGTTTCATGCTGTTAACACAGGCGGGTTTGATGGGTGTTTTTCTGGCTACCGATGCCTTGCTGTTTTATTTTTTCTGGGAACTGGCCCTGATTCCCGTTTATTTTCTCTGTTCCATCTGGGGTGGGGAGAGAAGGATACCGGTGACTTTCAAATTCTTCATCTATACCTTTATCGGATCCCTGCTCATGCTGGTGGGTATCATCTATGTCTATAGCAAAACGGCCGATCATTCCTTTGCCCTGGATTCCTTTTATCATGCGACCCTGACGGGTGGGGAACAGAGCTGGCTTTTCTGGATGTTTTTTGTTGCGTTTGCGATCAAGATGCCCATTTTTCCTTTTCATAGCTGGCAGCCCGACACCTACGAACAATCCCCAACTGCCACTACCATGGTGCTCAGCGGACTCATGGTAAAGATGGGGATCTTTGCTGTGATCAGGTGGTTATTACCGTTATTGCCCGTTGGGGTCAATAACTGGGCTGTTTCCGTGTCATTCCTATCGGTGATCGGTATTATTTATGCCTCATTGATTGCCCTGAAACAGGATGACATGAAAAGGCTGATCGCCTATTCATCCATTGCCCATATCGGGTTGATGTCGCTGGCACTTTTCGCCAATAATAATGTGGGGATGCAGGGGGTTGTGATACAAATGTTTAACCACGGTATCAATATCATTGCACTCTGGATCGTGGTGGAAATGATTGAACAGCAGTTTGGCACCCGCAAGATGTCGGAGCTTGGCGGTATCGCCCAGAAGGCGCCGGCCCTGGCCCTTTTATTTGTGATCGTGGCCCTTGCCAATATTGCCCTGCCACTGACCAACGGTTTTGTTGGGGAGTTCCTGATGTTCAACGGCATATTCACCTCCACGGCCTACGATGGCAACTATACGCTTTTCGGAACCTGGCATTTGAACGCTGCTAACCTGGGGATCATCTTTACGATACTCGCAGGGATCGGTATTATCCTGTCGGCGGTGTACACCTTAAGGGCCATCCAGAAAGTGTTGTATGGAGAAACCAATAACCTGACAGCAGGCGGAAGGGATATTAAGGTCAATGAAAAATGGGTACTGGCGGTGATCGTGGCCGTTATCATCATCATAGGAATTTATCCGCAACCCCTGCTGGATGTATCACACGGTGCAGTAACCGAAGTTTTGCAGAAAGCGGATATTGGCAATTTGATAAAAAAATAAATTTTAGGTCAACCCCTTTTCAGGAAGCGGTAAAGTTAGATTATGAATGCATTATTGATCTCGGCAGTTATGGGTGTTCTGATGATGTTCAGCAGTTTTATGCTGAAAAGCAAATCGGCGGTGCGCAATGTTGCCCTTGCCGGCATGTTTCTCATCCTGGTGGCCAATATTCTTGATACCTATGGCTGGCATCTTTTCAACATCCCTACCGAAGGGATGATGCATTTTGACCGCTTTTCCCTTTTCTTTAACAGCATCGCCTTTGCCTGCACCTTTATTTTTTTCCTTTTATCGGCAAGGGATATGGAAAAAGTCGGGATCAATTATGCGGAATATTTTTCGCTGATCTTTTTTATCCTTTGTGGCATCGTACTGGTCGCTTCCTTTCAATCCTTACTCATACTTTTCTTAGGAATTGAGATCATTTCCATCCCACTGTATATCCTGACCGGTAGCGATAAAAGGAACCTCAAGAGCAATGAAGCTTCCTTAAAATATTTTCTCCTCGGTTCTTTTTCCACGGGAATCATGCTGATGGGCATCACCCTGCTCTATGGCCATGCTGGTTCATTCGATATCACGGTACTGATCAAAGCAGGCGAAAAACCGTCTTCCCTGGCCATTGCTGGTTTGCTAATGCTGCTCTTTGCCATGGCTTTCAAAGTGTCTGCGGCGCCCTTCCATTTCTGGACACCCGATGTTTATGATGGGGCGCCGACTGTATTTACCTCCTTTATGGCCACCATTGTGAAGGCGGCGGCATTTATCGGTTTTATGCGCCTCTTCAGCACTGCATTCTATAGTCTTCATGACCAGTGGCAGATGGTTATTGCCATCATCACGGCATTGACCTTACTGATCGGGAATATTACCGCCGTGTTTCAGCAAAGCATTAAAAGAATGCTGGCTTATTCAAGTATTTCGCAGGCCGGATTTATGATGCTGGCCTTATTCGCATTGAACGGCACCGCTACCGAAGGGTTATTCCTGTATGTAGCTGCCTATAGCCTCGCCACCATTGGTGTTTTTGCAGTGCTGATCAAGATGAAGGATTATACCTTTGAGGGTTTTAACGGGTTTGCCCGGCATCATCCTTTCCTGGCTGCCGTCAACACCGTATTCCTGCTTTCGCTGGCCGGGATCCCGCTGACAGCCGGCTTCCTGGCGAAATTTTATATGCTCAAGGCTGCCGTGGAGGCCGGGGGATTTTTATGGCTGGTGATCTTTGCCGTGCTTATGGCTGCCGTAAGTGTTTACTATTATTTCAGGGTGATACAGGCCATGTATTTTAAAGAGGGGGATGCTCCTGTTTCGATGGAAGTATCCCGTCCTTTTCAATGGGTGCTGGGTGTGCTGGCCTTCCTGATCATTTTGCTGGGGGTATTTCCCAATGCACTCTTATACTGGTTCTACTTCTGATTTTACCGTTAATCATCCCATATAATATCTTATCAATTATTTCAACAAAGCGGTAATTTGAATACAGTATTCCAGTATATTCGAAGATTATACTATAACACATCATATTTATTAAAACAAAGCCACATGTGTAAAAAACAAGTTTTATTGTTGGCAGTCGTTTCATTGCTGACAGTTTCTTCCTTTGCACAAAGGAAGAATAACCCGCCCGCCACACCGGCTGCCGTGACGGATACTACCAAGAAGCCAGCCGGCCCCATGGCTAAACCCAGTGCGGGTCCAAAACCGTATCAGGAAGTGATTACCAAAAAGGCAATCAGTGATGATGGTTTGTTTACCGTTCATAAGGTGGAAGACAAATATTATTTTGAAATCCCCAATAGCTTATTAGGGAAAGACATTCTCGTGGTTAACCGTATTTCAAAAGCGGCTGCCGATATGCGGATTGGTGGTTTTTTTGGATATGCCGGTGATCAGATCGGTCAGAATGTGATCAGTTTTGAAAGAGGGCCGGAAGATAAGGTCTTCCTGCGGGAGCTTTCATTTGCAGAATATGCCAGCGACTCAACCTCCCCCATGTTCAGGGCCGTCAATAATTCAAACCTGCAGCCAATCGCTGCTGCGTTTGATATCAAGGCTTTTGGAAAGGATTCTTCCAGCCTGGTGATCGATGTTACCAGTTATATTGCAGGCGACAATGATATTTTCTTCTTCAACAGCAACCTCAAAAGGACCCTCTCAATCGCAGCTTTACAGGCCGACAAATCATATATTGTCAGTGTAAAGTCCTACCCGATCAATGTGGAGATCAAAGCGGTAAAGACATACGGAAGAAGCCCGGCACAACCCTCTGCCGGTGGAGCAAGAGGGGGTGCACCCACGGGTAACCTCACCGTTGAACTCAACAGTTCCCTCGTCATCCTTCCTGAAAAACCCATGCAGGCAAGATATTATGATGACAGGGTGGGCTATTTTACGGTGGGGTACACTGATTATGATGCCAATCCCCAGGGCGTCAAATCTATCACTCTGGCCAAAAGATGGAGACTGGAGCCAAAAGATGAGGACATGGAGAAATATAAGAGGGGAGAATTGGTGGAACCCAAAAAACCCATCATCTATTATATTGATCCCGCCACCCCTAAAAAATGGATCCCCTATCTTATCCAGGGGGTGAATGACTGGCAGGGTGCTTTTGAAAAAGCGGGTTTCAAAAATGCTATCATGGCTAAGATGCCGCCTACCTGGGAAGAGGACAGTACCTGGAGCCTGGATGATGCCAGGAATTCAGCCATCGTATATAAATCTTCCAATATCCCCAATGCCAGCGGGCCCAGTATCGCGGATCCCCGCAGCGGTGAGATCATGGAAAGTCATATCAACTGGTATCATAATGTGATGCAGCTGATTCATGACTGGTATATGATCCAGGCAGCTCCTTCGGATCCCAAAGCCAGGAAAATGATATTTGATGATGAACTCATGGGACAACTGATCCGGTTTGTTTCTTCCCATGAAGTCGGTCATACCCTGGGCCTCCGGCATAATTTCGGTTCCAGTTCAACCGTGCCGGTTGAAAACCTGCGGAACAAGGCCTGGGTCGAAGCACATGGCCACACGCCATCGATCATGGATTATGCCCGTTTTAATTATGTGGCCCAACCCGAAGATAATATCAGCGAGGTAGGGCTATTCCCCCGTATCGGAGATTATGATAACTGGGCCATCGAATGGGGATACCGTTTATTCCCGCAATATCATAGTCCGGAAGAAGAAGAAACCCATATCAACCAATGGGTCATTGACAAACTCAAAAATAATCGCTTATGGTGGGGCGATGGCGAATCAAACAGGGATGATCCCCGTTCACAGACAGAAGACCTGAGCGATGATAATGTTAAAGCCAGTCTTTACGGTATCAAGAACCTGCAGCGTATTTTACCTCAATTGACCGAATGGACCAAGGTGGAAAATGAAGATTATACCAACCTCAGGAATATCTATGGACAGCTGGCGGGTCAGTTTAACCGGTATATGGGTCATGTTACCCGTCATGTTGGCGGCATTTACAAAACACCCAAGATGGTAGAACAGCCGGGTCCGGTTTATGAACTCACCCCAAAAGCCGACCAGCAAAGGGCAATGGCATTCCTGAACCAGCAATTGTTTGATACTCCGAAATGGCTTATCAATGAGGATATTTACAGCAAAACGGGTCTTTCCGGTCTGGATGTTATCGGCGGCATCCAGGATAATGTGCTCCGTTCCTTAACCAGTACCGGAACACTTTCAAAACTCGTGGATGCAGAAGCAGAAAAGGGAAATGCCGCATACCGGCTCACCGACTTGTTCAGTGATCTTAAGAAAGGGATTTTCACGGAACTGACAACGAAGAAACCGATTGATATTTACAGAAGGAACCTGCAAAAATCATATATCAGCCGATTGGACAATATCCTGAATCCTCCCCCGGCACCAACTGCCAGTTTTGGAGGGATCACCATTTCAGGCAATACGGCTTCTGTTGATAAGTCAGATATCAAAAGTGTTGTTCGTGCGCAGCTCATTCAATTAAGGAATGAAGCAAGATCTGCGGCTACTGCGATACCGGATGCCATGAGCCGTTATCATTTACAGGACCTGATATCCCGTATCGACGAGGCACTGGATCCGAAGAAATAATATTTTCATTTTTTTAGAACCGGGGCCAACCAGCCCCGGTTTTTTTTTCCGTTTGTCAAAGAGAAACCTTTATTTCCCCTGCCTTTAGTAATTTTATGAAACAGAATTATGAATTTCAAAGATGTATTAATACTGGCCTGGCGTTCGGTGAGAGGCAATAAACTCAGAACGGGCATTACGGTGGCCATCATTGCTGTGGGTATTATGGCTTTGATCGGCATCATTACTGCCATTAAAGCCATGAACCAGAAGCTCACGGAAAGTTTCTCCACAATGGGCGCCAATGGATTTACCATCCGGTATAAGCAACGCAATCTTCATTTTGGCGGCATGGGTGCTGAAGTCAAGAAAGAAAAAAAAGGGAAAAAGAAAGAAAAGGTTTCCAGTGCGGGCAGGCTGATCACCGAAGACGAAGCGGAGCTGTTCAAAAAATATTATCATTTTCCGGCCACAACCGGTATTTCTGTTTTTGCAAAAAGGGATGGGCTGATCTCCTATGAGTCTGAAAAAACAAGCCCGAATGTATTTGTATTCGGCGGCGATGAAAATTATCTGCCCTTAAACGGGTTTACACTCCGGGCAGGCAGGAACCTGTCCGTCAGGGACGTAAGCTCCGGTAGATATGTTTGCCTGCTGGGCTATGATGTGGCTAATACACTTTTTAATGGCAATCCCGATAAAGCGGTAAATGCCATTGTGCGGATGAATAATATTCCCTACCGGGTATTGGGGGTGCTGGGCAGCAGGGGATCCTCTTTCGGGTTTAGCCGGGATAATATATTTATCACAGGATATGTGAACGCAAAAAAACAATTCAACAGCGGGTGGTCCTATACCCTGGCGGTGATGACGGATGATGTGAAAAAAGTAGAAGCGGCCATGGGTGAAGCAGAAGGCCTTTTTCGCGGGATCCGTAAACTGGCCACCACGGAGGATAATAATTTTGTGATCGACCGGAGCGACAGTGTTGCAGAAACGGCCATGAAAAGCCTTGGGTTCCTTACTATTTCTGCCATGGTGATCGGCCTGATCACGTTGATCGGCGCCGCCATCGGTCTGATGAATATCATGCTGGTGTCAGTTTCTGAAAGAACCAAGGAAGTGGGGCTGGTAAAAGCCATCGGCGGAAAAAGCAAAGCAGTGCGGCAGCAGTTCCTGATGGAAGCCATCATCATCAGTTTATTGGGCGCGGTTATCGGCATCCTCCTGGGTATTGCGCTGGGTAACCTTGCTGCCAAAGTGTTTAATACAGGGTTTGTAATACCCTGGCTATGGATTTTTTATGGAATCGGCATCTGCAGCCTTGTCGGTCTGGCAGCAGGATCTTACCCCGCATTAAAGGCCGGCAAACTCAACCCCATTGAAGCTTTGCGATACGAATAAGTGTTAGTGGCACATCCTCCAATTAAGCTGTTATAATGGCCAGTATAACAGTTCATTAAATTCTTAAATAAAGGGTTGTTTCATATCAAAAAATCCTTAACTTGACCACCTGTTAAAAAAAATAGCAAGGGTACTGATACAGGATAAATATTTTTCAGTAGCATTGTACCTCTGAAAATCTGGACTGAATTTAATAATCTAAAAATTAAAAACTAAGATCATGGCTGACACAAAACCGACTGCCGCAGCATCAGTTAAGGCTACATCTGTTCAAGCTAAAAAGAGTTCGAATGCGATTTCATGGCTTGCCCCAATTTTTTGCATTATTGCCGGGTATTGTTTCTGGCGTTTTATTTTAGGAAACCCCAACGGGTTCAATATTCCTGCAAAAGAAGGATGGTTCTGGCCCGAACACAAAGAACCTAAAGATGCATTGCATCGTATCTATGAAGGGGGTATCATTGTTCCTTTGCTGATTGGTATGTTCTTTATGGTGGTGGTATTCTCCATTGAGCGTTTTCTGACAATCCGTAAGGCATTGGGCAACGGGTCTATTGCTGATTTCATCCGTAAAGTGCAGTATCACCTTGCTAACAGGAATGTGGATGCGGCTTTATCTGAGTGCGATAAGCAAAGAGGTTCTGTTGCAAATGTGATGAGAGCCGGTTTACGCCGTTATAAGGAAATGACATCTAATTCTGAATTAGATACAGAACAGAAAGTACTGGCTATCCAGAAAGAAGTGGAAGAGGCAACAGCACTGGAATTACCCATGCTGCAAAAAAATCTTGTATTCCTTTCTACGATCACTTCAGTGGGTACACTGATCGCCCTGTTGGGAACCGTTATGGGTATGATCAGGTCGTTCTCGGCCCTCGGTTCAGATGATGGCGGTGGCGGTTCCAATGCAGCAGCCCTGGCCATCGGTATTTCTGAGGCCTTGTATAACACGGCCCTGGGTATCGGTACTTCGGCCCTGGCGATGATCATGTATAATGTGTTCACCACCAAGATCGATTCCATCACTTATGGTATTGATGAGTCAGGATTTACACTGACCCAGAGTTTTGCTTCTTTATATAAATAAGCCCAAAACTTTGTGGAAAACTGTAATTGTTGAATCATAATACTAAAATGAATAGAAATGCCAAGTGTTAAGATACCAAAGAAGAGTACGGATGTGGATATGACGCCCTTTGTGGATGTCGCCTTCCTGATCCTTACTTTTTTCATCATGGCCACAAAATTTAAACCACCGGAAGTGGCTGAAATCACCATTCCCAATTCTGTGTCCACCAAGCTGCTGCCGGATAATGATGCCGTGATGGTTTCGCTGGACAGCACGGGAAGGGTTTTCTTTGAAATGCTGGTGCAGGCCGATCCCCAGTTGAAATACAAGGTGATCAGCAACCTGAACACGACCAGGAACCTGAACCTCACTGAAGCGGAAATGCAGCGATTCATGAAAAAGGTGCCTGCTGTGGGTGTTCCTTTTTCCGGGTTGAAGCAATATTTATCACTTTCTGATGATGAAATGAAAAGGGTTAAGCTGGAAGGCATCCCTACCAATGATTCATTGGGTGGTGAACTTTATTATTGGGTAAGAGATGCTGTTAGTGTGATGGCCGGTAAAAAGATCAATTATCTCATCAAAGGGGATAATAATGCTAAATATCCTGCTTTCAAGAATGTACTGGCTGCATTCAAGAAAAATGATATTTACAAATTCAACCTGGTGACTTCCCCCGAAGGGGTACCATCAGGTTCAGATCTTGATCTTTTCCAGAAGAAACAGTCGACGGTAAAAAAGTAATTTAAAAAACAATTAAAACCCGTTTATATGGCAAGCATAGATACTGGAGGCGGAGATAGCGGTCATAAAAAAGGACCCGGTGTTAAGAAGGCCAAAAAGATGTCAACCCGTATTGACATGACACCCATGGTGGATCTTGGGTTCCTGCTGATCACATTCTTTATTTTCACGACTACCCTCAGCAGCCCCGCAACCATGGACCTGTATATGCCCAAGGATACGGATAAGGATGAGGAACAGAACAAGGCCAAGCAATCCGGTGCCCTGACCATTCTTTTAGCCAAGAATAATACGGCTTATTATTATGAAGGGGAACTGGCGCCCGATGGCTCCAATTTCAAATCAGTTAAATTCAGTGAACTCAGAAAGGTCATCATGGATAAGAAAAAAGAGGTCATGTCACGGTATGTTAAGGATGCAGCCTGCGAGCAGGAAAAGATCCAAAAGGGGAAAGACCCGGATGACTGCAAACAGGAAGACCTGGTAGTGGTCATCAAGCCCGACAAAGAAGCCACTTATAAGAACACAGTGGATATTCTGGATGAAATGACCATTAATAAGGTGAACCGTTTTGCGCTGGTGGACATCTCACCCGTAGAGGAAGACCTGATTGCCGCCACCGAACAATCCGGGGGGCAGTAAATGCTGATTTATGGAAAAATCATCGATTTGCATCTAATTCAAAAACAACACAATGGACGTAAATAAAATATTATCCAGCGATCTGATAGACCTGGTCTTCGAAGGAAGAAATAAGTCCTACGGAGCCTATGAGCTGCGGAAAACCTATCAAAGAAGGCTTAGCATTGCCCTGTTGGCAACGGCTGCCATCGCGCTGGTAGCATTGGGTGGTTCTTTCCTGGCCAGTACGATCAATAAGAATAAAAAAGAGAAATTCGACATCAACCCGGTTGAATTGGCCAAGATCGAAGAGCCCGAAGAAAAGAAAGTAGAACCCCCACCACCCCCCCCACCAAAAGTGGAGCCCCCGAAGGTGGAAATGACAAAATTCACGCCTCCGAAAATCGTTAAGGATGAAGAGGTGAAGAAAGAAGATATTCCACCGGAAGTGGAGAAACTGGAAGATACCAAGATCTCTATCATCAGCCAGGAAGGTATCAAAGACCAGGGTATTGCGGTTCCGGTCATTGACCAGGGAAAACAGATCATCGAAGAGAAAAAACCCGAGGATGAGAACAAGGTTTTCGAAAAAGTGGAGATCGAAGCTTCCTTCCCCGGTGGCGAAAGGGCCTGGGCCAATTACCTCAGGAAAAACCTTGACCCCAATGTCCCCATCGATAATGGTGCACCCGGTGGCACCTATACCGTAATCGTGCAGTTTATCGTGGACAAACAGGGTAATATCAGTGATGTTCGCCCCCTGACCAAACATGGCTATGGCATGGAAGACGAGGCCGTCAAGATTATCAAAAAAGGCCCGGCCTGGGAGCCTGCCGTTCAGAACGGACGTAAGGTAAATGCCTACCGCCGCCAGCCCATTACCTTTGTGGTGGAAGAGCAATAATTCTTACCAGATTTGTATATCATTAATCCCTTCCTTGCGAAGGGATTTTTTTTATGTGCCGTTTAAAATTATTTTTGATGCTATGCTGGGAAAAATATCCGGATGGGACGATACGATCATTGCACTGGCCACGCCACCGGGTGTGGGGGCCATTGGGGTGATCCGTATCAGCGGGAAGCAGGCTTTTGCCATCACCAACCAGTTATTCCCTTCCAGGGATCTTGAAAAGCAGCCGACCCATACCATCCATGTCGGTTTTTTAAAAGAGGAGGATGCCATCATCGATGAGGTGGTCGTTTCACTTTTTAAAGGCCCAAGCTCCTATACGGGGGAGGATGTGATTGAACTGGGATGTCATGGCTCCCGCTACATCCTGAACAAAGTGATCAATGCCTATACACAACGGGGCGCAAGGATTGCCAAACCCGGCGAGTTTACTCAGCGGGCTTTTCTGAATGGAAAGATGGACCTGGCGCAGGCGGAAGCCGTGGTGGACCTGATTGCCAGTAACACGGAGGCTTCTTTAAAAACGGCGCTCCATACCATCAGGGGTGGTTTTTCAACCATCCTCGGCAGCCTGCGGGAACAACTGCTGCAATTTTCTGCCCTGATCGAACTGGAACTGGATTTCGCACAGGAGGATGTTGAATTTGCTGACCGCCCTGCCTTATATGCACTGGTGAACCAGTCCCTGGTAGTGACCCAAAACCTCGTACAGTCATTCCGCCTGGGGAATGTAATCAAGAATGGGGTCAGCATCGCCATCATCGGTAAACCCAATGCCGGAAAATCGACCCTGCTGAATGCCTTGTTACAGGAAGAACGGGCCATTGTGAGTGAAATACCAGGTACCACCCGCGATACCATCGAGGAGATCATCAATATCGATGGCATCCTGTTCCGGCTGATCGATACGGCCGGGATCAGGGAGCATACCAGTGACCTCATCGAAAAGGAGGGAGTGGGAAAGAGTATCGCCAAGATGAAACAGGCGGATATGATCATCTATCTTTTTGATGCCCAGGAAGACAAAGAGGAGATCCGGAAGATCGCTGCGGACCTGGATCAGCAGCAGATCAAATATTTACTCGTAGCCAACAAGATTGATCAGGCCGGCGAGCAGGTGACGCGTGAAAAATTTTCTGACTGGGCGGGGATGATCTTCATTTCGGCCCGGAACAGGGACCACCTCGAAGTGTTGAAGGAAAGGATGGTTGACCAGGTGATGGAAGGAAGCCTCCGGGCAGAAGATACGATCGTGACCAATGCCCGGCATTACCATGCCCTGAAGGAAGTAGCCTCCTCCCTGGAACAGATCCGGGAGGGGCTTGATAACAGGATCACCGGCGACCTGCTTTCTCTCGATATCCGGAAATGCCTGCACTACCTGGGTGAGATCACGGGTGAGATCACCAATGAAGACCAGTTGGATTATATCTTTAGTAAGTTTTGTATCGGAAAATAGGGTCATGGCCAGAGCCTGGCATAGAAACCAGAATATTTTTTAGATTGTGGCTCGTGGGGCCAGGAACCATCGCGTATTTCAAAACAGGCAATAGCAAACGCAATTTCTTTGAGGCGTTACCGAACTTTTTCATTTCCTTGTATATCAATGATTTGTTAGTCTTTTTTCTCTATTTTGTCAAGTAATGGATTTACCAAGCGATTCGTTATGTCAAGTAATGTCTTTACAAAATATTTGTAATAGTCAAGTATTAGCTTTACTTTTGTCCTGTAAAAGTCAATCTATAACTTTACTTTATGGGCAAGAAATCACTTCAACTGCAACAGCTCAACAGCAAAATGCTGGGCTTTGCATCACTCAAACAGGTGGCCATGCCACCCACTGGATGGATAAAAGCCATCCGTACCGCCATTGGCATGTCTATGCAGCAACTGGGCAATAAATTGAATGTTTCCAGGCAAGCTGTAATGGACATTGAAAAGCGGGAAAAAGACGGTTCCATTACCATCAAATCGCTTCGGGAAATTGGCCGTGTTATGGATATGCAATTGGTGTATGGATTTGTACCCAATGATGGATCGCTGGATTCCCTTATTGAAAAAAGGGCCACCGAACTGGCCACACAAATTGTAATGCGTACCGCCAATACCATGAAGCTGGAAGACCAGGCCAATTCAAGAAAGCGGCTCGAAACCGCCATCAGGGAAAGGGCAGCAGCCATTAAAAACGAAATGCCTAAAATTTTATGGGATTAGATTTAGGCTACATAGATGGACAAACCCCCTTAGACGAAGAAGAGAAAGATGGACTGCTCATTCCTACCATTGCCACCCGTGGCGAGTTGGACGAGTTTGAGCAACAGAATATTGAACAGGCAGTGCAATGGACATTAGGTCGTTCTTTTAAGGCTGAGTTGATTTTTACTGAAGACTTTATCCGCACGGTGCATAAACGGATGTATGCCGATGTATGGGCATGGGCTGGTGAGTTTCGCAAAACCAACAAGAACATTGGCGTTGACAAATGGCAAATACCATCCGACCTTAAATACCTGCTGGATGACGTTAAGTATTGGCACGAAAACAATACCTACCCACCCGATGAAATGGCTGTAAGGTTCAAGCACCGCATCGTTAGCATTCATTGTTTCCCCAACGGTAACGGGCGGCACAGCCGCTTAATGGCCGACATTATTATCGAAAAAATATACAAACAGCCCGTGTTCAGTTGGGGTGCTGCCAACCTTTCAAGCGAAGGCGATACCCGAACAGCTTACCTCAAAGCCGTTAAAATTGCCGATAAAGGCGATTACAGTTTGCTGATGGCTTTTGCCAGGTCATAAGGTATTGTAACTAACCATTTCAAACACATTCAAAAGCCTCCTTCGGGGGCTTTTTTGCTCTTATTACCCACCCCAATGGCGGAAATCAGAGGGGGCCGTTGAATGCTTTGCAAACCTTGCAATCTTGCAAAATAAGCTGGTACGCTAAGGCACACAATAACATTTTTACTGCTATGAAGGGTTTAAGGATATTTGATCGGTTTGGATTTAACCAACCAAGGAAACAGTATAATCGAACTGGGCAGGGTTGTAACTGATTTTCAGGAATGGCAGTTCAATATTGAAAAATTTGACTGGTTCAATTCCAAAGGGGAGAAGCTTACTGTTTATGCACCGTGAGCCGGGTTATTGTATTTGCTTTCTGATCGGGTTAACTGCAATATTGAATAGCAAGTTTTTTGGTAAATTTGGGAATGGGAAAAAATCAAAACCCTCCAAAGAAAAGAAGCCTCAAACCCCTTTAAGGCTAAGGGCGGGGTACCAAAGCCAGGAAAGGAAAAGGAGTTCTATGAGTGGGGAAGAAATGCCTATTTGAAATACTACAATACACTCAGCGAGGAGGAAAAGGAAAAGGCTGATAAAGCCTGGAAGGCTTTATCAGATAGGATGAACAGTTAGCTTGGGTTTTTCTATTCCTTTGTACTTTATTTGTACCTCTAAATCATAAATCATTAATTATCAGAGCTTGTTACTTTTTGTATTGGAAAATGGGGTCATAGCCAGAGCCTGGCATAGAAACCGGAATATTTTTTAGATTGTGGCTCGTGGGGACAGGCACCATCGCGTAGACGATAATCGAAAGAAATTTGCATTTTTACAAAACATGAAATATATAAACGATCAATTATTTCCTTTAACTGAATATGCCGATACGCACAGGCGTAATATTTTTTTCTCTCTGTTTGTTACCATTTTTTTATTGCTTTTTCGCCCCTTTGGATTAAATGTTTATAGTTACGAACGGAGTTATATCATCATAGGTTATGGTCTCGTCATTTGGTTTACCCTTTCATTAAATGATTTTTTAGCTTATCGTTTCCTGCCTGGTACCTTTTCAGAAAAAAGATGGACAGTTAAAGCACAAACACTATGGACATTTATTCAATTATTTATTACAGGTGTTACCTGTTTCCTTTATGCTGTTGTCGTTGATGCATTTCCACAAAGCCTGCTGAGTTTTCTTAAAATTGAATTGTATGTACTTTTGTCATCTATCATCCCCATTGTGATGTTTATATTGATAAAACAGAACTACCTGCTCCGTCAAAATACCCGGCAGGCTGAAGTTTTGAACAATGAATTGCATGACCAGCACAGTGTGGATTTTGTTCAACCCAATGTAAATATCATTCAGCTTATGGGGGATAATCAAAATGACCGTCTTGAAATCAATCCCCGGCAAATCGACTATATCACCTCCCAGGATAATTATTTTGAAGTGGTTTGGCAGGCAGAAGAAAAAATATACAAAAAGTTACTTCGGGGTACTCTGGCAAAGGTGGAGGAAACAGTTCAACCCTTTCCCTCTCTGTTTCGTTGTCACCGGGCCTATATTGTAAACCTTGACCAGGTTATTAATATTGAAGGCAATGCACAGGGCTACCGATTACACTTGCGAAATAATCCTGAAATAATCCCGGTTTCGAGGTCCAAAGGCAATCAAATGCATCTGCTTTTGCAAAATACCCGGTAAGCTACTTTGCATTTCATCCCCTGTGTCTTGCATTGCATCCCAAAATTTGCTATTCATCCCAAATCACTGACATTCAGCCCATTAATTTGGAAAACCCTCCTGCTCAAAACTATTTTTGCATAGTTAATTTTTTTAATCAGAAAATGATTACATCATGCAAAAAGCAATTTCCGCCAAAATGATCAGCCTGCTGTTTATCAGTGCAATGGCAATCCTTTTAATAGGAAGAATTTTCCAATTGCCTTTTCTGTTGTTTCTTTTTCCCGTTTTCGCCATCCTTTATTTAAGGCATAAGAAAACCTTGCCGGGTTTTTTATCGTTATTTATTGGCAGTGTATCTGTCATTCTTGCTGCATTTTGGGGTATCGCCTCACACATGTTCAGCTCCACCGCCACATTCATCACCGTGATGTCTGTATCTACTTTCATTGGACTTTTACCAATTTTGCTGGATGCCTGGTTGTTTAAAGAGGAGGTTAATCAAAAATGGTTAATCTTAATATACCCCTGTGCCAAGGTTTTTCTGGAGTTCATAGGTTCAGCTAACAGCCCCTTTGGCATTTGGGGTTCCCCGGTAAGCATGCTTGCCAGTTGGCAGCCTTTTAATAATTTGGTGTCTTACGGTGGTATCTGGACTTTATCCTTACTGGCTTCTTTATTTTCTTCCATACTGGTTTATGTTTTCGAAAACGGATTCAGTAACCATCCATTGTCAAAATCATTGATCCGTTGGTATGGATTGGTCTTTTTACTGCTAGCCCTTGCCGGATTAATAAGAATAAAAAGTTATCAACCTCGATCGAAGGTAAGAGTGGCAGTGGTATTGGCTAATGATAGCCTGCGTAGCGAACCGGTTAAAAAACTGTATCAGCATTTGATATCTCAAAAACAGGTGGCGGTTGCACCTGCTGAAGTAACATACTATCATCATGCATTTGAATTATCAAATCTTGACGTATTACAACAAACCGAAAAGGCGGTGGCAGCCGGAGCAAATATTATTTTTTGTGGGGAAGGCAATTTGGTGGTAATGAAGGATGATGAAAGAGCTTTGATAGATTCGGTTAAGAAAATTGCCCAAAAATGGAATGTGTATATCGGTATTGCCGCTGAAGTGTATACACCAACTGCTGTAAAACCTGTAGAAAACAAGGTTATTTTTATACAACCCGATGGCCGGATCGCTTTTGAATATCTTAAACATTTTCCGCTTGGATTAGAGAAGGATTTAATGGTGGCTGGTAACGGCATTATTCCAACCTGTAATACACCTTATGGAAAAGTAGCTGCCGTAATTTGTTTTGATACCGACTTTATAACCTATGCCCGAAAGGCCGGTACGGCTAAGGCTGACATTTTGTTTGCACCATCTAATGACTGGGAAGCGATTGCTGATTTGAGAGGTAAAATAACCCGCTACAGGGCTTTGGAAAATGGATTTACTTTAGTTAGGCCTGCTTCACATGGTGTTACAGAAATGGTATCGCCAACTGGACAATTGATATATGCCAATAATTACTTCAAACATCCATCAAGACTGATGCTTGCGGATATTCCTGCAAAACAATTTCCAACTATGTATGTGCAAACAGGAGATTGGTTACCCTTTTTAATGCTGTTTATTTTACTGGCGGTGATGATAGGCTTTTGGGAAAATGTAAAAACACAGAAAAGAGTGCTGACAAACTTTATAACTATTTTTTTATTAGTGACAGCTATACCTTGTTTTGCAAAAGCCCAGTTGGCTAACAGTGATACGACTGGCACATCTAAAAATCAACCAAGAAAAAAATCTAAAACTATTTTATTCCCTGCTGTTTCTTACTCACCGGAAACAAGTTTTGCATTGGGGGTATCTGCCATGCACTTTTATGAAACATCGATTGATGCCAGGTTTTCACAAATCGGCGCAAATGCTTTATACACTTTTAACCGACAGTTCATTAATGAAGTCAACCTTCTACACTTTTCCCCTGGAAATCGTTTCCTGGTAAAAGCAGGTTTTTCATTCAACAAGTTCCCTGAAAAATTCTATGGTATCGGCAATAAAGTAAGTGAGAAGAGTGAAGTGACCATCACTTACAATGCGGTAAAAGCAGATATATCAGGACTTAAAAAACTTCAGAATAATACATATGTCGGCATTCATTATAATTATGCCAACTATTACCATTTATTTCAGGATAATGCAACTTCGCATATGTTGGATACACTTTCGGGAGGAAACGGAAGTATTCTATCAGGTTTGGGGGTGGTATATCTGTATGATTCTAGAAATAATACCTACAACAGCACCCAAGGATGGTATGCACAGGTTAATGCTACATGGAACAATACTATTTTCGGATCAGAAACAAATTATTTTGCCTTTGATACTGACATCAGAAAATACCATACACTGCGTTCCGGTGCTGTATTAGCGTTACAAGGAATTGTAGAAATTAAAAATGGTGAAGTTCCTTTTACTCAGTTGTCTTATTTAGGTGGTGGTAATATGATGAGAGGTTTTTATGCCGGTCGCTTTCGGGATAAAAACTTAGTGGCTTTTCAGGCTGAATATAGAAGACATTTGTGGCGTAAATGGGGTTTTGTATTATTTTTAGGTGCGGGAAAAGTGAGCCCTGATTTGGATCAAATCAATGGTAAAGACTTACAGCATTCGGTGGGTTTTGGGGTTAGGAGGTCGATCAGCAAACAACACAAAGTTAATCTGCGTATTGATGTAGGTTATGGAAATGGCCAGTGTAATTTTTATGTAAACATCGGCGAAGCATTCTAAATATTTTAACACATTTAATCATGATACAAAGAATAATAATAGTTATGGCTTGCATATATGCTGCCATAATGGTTAAAGCACAACCGGTTTTTGATTCTATTTCTTATGTAAACAAGTACAATAATAGCTTCCCTTCATTCAATTTCGGAAAATCAACTAACATGCTGTTGACAGACGCTGAAAAGATTGTGGGATTAAGCAGGGTATGGAGTGAAGCAAAATTTGGTTTTGCCAACTTTGATTTAGTTCCAGATCTTGATTGGGATTCAGCCTACCTGGCATTTATTCCCAAAGTTGAAGCCACTAAAACTACCATTGATTATTACAATGTTTTGAAACAGTTTAACCAGTTGTTAAGAGATGGGCATAGCCGTATTATGGAGCCTTTAAATCTCTTTGAAAAAAAAACGTTTTCTGCCCCTTTGCAAGTCAAGTGTATAGAGGGTAAAGCAATTATCACTGCACTAATGGATAACATTCAACTATCATCAACTTTTAAGCCAGGTAACGAAATTGTAGCCATTGATGATGTACCGGTTCAAGACTATATCAAAAATAGAATTGCACCATTTATTAAGTTTTCAACTCCACAGGATAGTATTGCCCGCATTTATAGCTATGAGTTGTTGAGTGGCGCCTCCAACAGCAACATTAAACTTACCATAAAAGATGATCGTGGTATGCTATATTATCAGTTAGTAGACAGAACGATTGATTTACGGGAAACATCACCTATTAGGTTTGCATGGTTGGCTGACAGCATAGCCTACGTATCCATCAGCAGTTTCGGTAACAGCAAAATTCCTGAGCAGTTTGACAGCCTTTTTAATTTACTGTCTGATTCCAGGGGGCTCATCATTGATATTCGAAACAACCGTGGCGGTAATAGCGATTATGGTTATGAAATACTTGGACGATTGACAGATACCGCTTTTGCAACAAATCAAACTGTCTATAGAAAATACAATCCGGCTCAAAGAGCCTGGGGTAATGCACCTTTTGAAATTGAAAAAACTGGGTTTTGGTGGAAGCCGTATAAAAAAGACAGCTACAAAAAAATGGTGGTGATCTTAACGAGTGCCTACACCTATTCAGCAGCAGAAGATTTCACTGCTACATTTAAGTGCATGAAACGTGGAATTGTCATCGGGCAGAAGACCGGCGGCAGCACGGGTAATCCGCTGGCCTATTCACTGCCTGGCGGAGGTGTAGGTTTTGTATGTTCAAAAAGAGATCTGATGGCCGACGGTACTGAATTCGTAGGCATTGGAATAAGCCCTGATATAGAAGTAATGGAAAATATCTCAGATATAAAACAGGGTATCGATGTAGCTTTAATGAAAGCTATTAAGTCTATACATAACCAGTAGCAATAGACTTTTATGGAATAACTATCGGTATTTTTTAATAGGTATTTAGTACTGCAAGCTTTTAGTGAAAAAAAATTATAGTAAATAGGTAATAACTGGATTGCCGCTCATCAAAACTTAAAAAATCAAAATGATATTTATAGTCTGCTATATTTTGGGATGGTTAGCAGGAGTAACAATACTTTTACTCGATAACGGACCTAAAGATGTCCATACAATCTCTGAAATATTTTTATTAGCTCAATTAACAGTCACCATTGGGTTGATGGGACTTTTTGCGGCATACGGTCATGTATTCATGAGTGATAAAGTTGCAAAGCAAATAGGTTGGGAGCCAGGTTCTATGTTTCAAATTGAATTGGGATATTGCTCCCTGGGAATGGGTTTAATGGGTATAACGTCATTTTGGTATCGGGATAATTTTTGGCTGGCGACAATAATTTTTACCTGCACTTTTCTTTTGGGTGCTGCATTTGTTCATATTAAAGAAATGCGAAAACACCGGAACTTTAGTCCCGGGAATGCCGTCACAGTTATCCCCGACATTTTAATACCTTTTACTTTAATGATATTATGGATATTTTATAAATGAAAATTATGACAATAAATTTTCGTCAAAACCCTTTTGCGACATTGATAAAATTAATACCTTTTATAATGAAAAAAAAGAAAGACATTGTACTCTTAATCATTGTTTCATTTTTAATTTCTAATGCTATGGCACAACAAAATGAAATTACCAGGAAGAATCTTGAGTCAGCTTTAATGGATCAAAAAGTAACCAAAGTTGAAATACAGGAAATTTCTTTCCCGCCCGGACAAACTGCCCCGAAGCATTTACATCCTTGTCCGGTAGTTGGATATATTAAATCGGGTTCCGTTCTCTTTCAAATCGAGGGCAAAGAACCAATGATCCTAAAAGAAGGGGATTCATTTCATGAGCCTAAAAATGTAAACATCATACATTTTGACAATGCTTCAAAGGACAAAGAGATGACTTTTATTGCTTTTTACCTGAAAGAGGACAATGAAGAAAATGAAAAAATGGTTCACTAATATCAATATCTTATAAAAGAGATGCAATTGAACACTTACAATCTTCACCGGTTAACAGCAGTCAGTTTATGAAAACGAACGAATATTACAACATTATAATAAAAATCAATTATGCCATTTGTAAGAATAAGTTTGCCGAAATTCTTTTCGCTGGAAACTAAAGACTTCATTTCATTATCAGTTCACCAGGCGCTGATGCAGGAATTTAATATTCCCGAAAATGACTACTTCCATATCATAGAAGAATTAGAAACAAGACAAGTTAAGTTTCCTAAAACGTATTTGGGCGTGGCGCATACTTCAGATATTGTATATATTCAAATTATTGCAGGACAAGGACGTACACCGCAGCAAAAAAAGGGTTTGTATAAAGAAATTGCGGAAAGAATAGCCAACTCAACAACCATTACCAAAAATAACATCATCATAGTGGTTGTAGAAAATGAAGGTAAGCAGAACTGGTCTTTTGGAAACGGTGAAATACAAGAACCAAAACATTTTAACCAATGATTATTTCAAACATCAACAGTTGTCTGAACAATACAGGAACAGACGAAAAAGCTGGCGTAAAACTTGCCCGCCTGACGGGCGATGAGAAGACTTCTGTATTTGCGATTGAAGTGGGAAAGGAGCAAAGTATTCCGGCACATTATCACCAGGAAGGTATTGAAACCTATTTTATACTGGACGGACAGGGCATTGTACAAACCGGAGCATTGGAAAATGGAAAAGTACACTGGATCACCGAAAAGCAGGTAATTGCCGGGGACTGTTTTGCCATTTATCCGGATGAAGTTCACAGCTTTAAAAATAGTTCTGAAAAAACACTGCGGATACTAGGAACGTCACCTTTGAGTCACACCAACGAGGACAGGTATTTTATAGCATAGCAATAAAATCATCAGTGTTTCCGCGATATTATATAAACGGTGAAGCACTCCATTGAGTACAACAAAATAAGAGACGAAAGAAAGTACAACTTACTAAAGAAGCATACTCTACGAATTGTAAATCATCAACAGTTAAATACAAAAATATGTTCATCATTGAATTAACGTATACCGGCTCGCTGGCAGAAGTAGACCGGTTACTTGAAGACCACAAGCTGTTCCTTGAAAAATATTATGCAGAAGGAATATTCCTGCTCTCCGGCAGAAAGCAGCCACGAACCGGTGGGATTATTTTAGCCCGTGCGGAAACTTTGACCATCATAGAGAAGGTCATTATAGAGGATCCTTTTCACAGGCATGGGTTGGCTGAATACACTATCACAGAATTTTTACCGTCAATGGCAAATGAATCTTTAAAACCACTCTTATAATAAAATGAAAAAAGCCAGACTCCTATTCACTGTAACAATAGCTTTTTCACTGATCGTTCAATGTGCAGATGCGCAGAAGAAAGATACCCTGACCATCTCTGCTGCAAACCTTAGATTTGATGGCATAAAATATGGTAAAGCCAGTTACCTTGTCTACAACAAGAAAACAAAAGATAGTCCTGCTGAGGGAATGTACATGGTCAATATCACTGTGGCACCATTTCGTTATAAGCAGCAGCCTGCTATCGAAATATCCCAGCAGTGGGACGGGCGGGATACCATTGTTCACCGGGCGTATACTGTATTAAATAAAACCGATTTTTCGACCCTGCTTCATCAAACATCCTGGAAAGTGCTGGGGTATACAACAACCTTTGATTTTGATATCAGGAAAGTTTCTTTTGATGGAAAAGTAGCTGATTCTAATAAACTAAAAATAGTTTCTGATTTTGATGCATCGTTTGCAAACTACAATCTAAACTGGCATTCCGACCTGTTTATTTTTACCCGCTTACCCTATAAGGCTAACCGGTCTTTTCGGATTAACTTTTTTGATCCGGGATTTGGAAAACCTACTGAAGAAATTTATTCAGTTATTGGCAGTGATGTGCTGCTGACAACCTCGGGAAAAAAAATAATTTGCTGGGTAATGGAGCGTAAAGGTAAGACTACAGGCAGTTACCAGAAATTCTGGGTAGACAAGAAAAGCAGGCTGGTGCTAAAAGAAGAAGATCTCTTCAACAGCAGGTATCGGTTCAAGTTAAAACTGGAGGTGGTTGAAAATTCATAACGGAATTATTTTCCGGCATCAACATTTAAAAAAACAAAAGTATTAAAAAATAGAATTTTCATGAAAGCATTATTGTTCAGACAAAAAGGAGCAGCGGAAAAGGTGTTGGAATTTGGCGATACAAATATAGCTGATATATTACCTGACGAAGTACAGGTAAGAGTTTTGGCAAGTCCTATAAATCCGGCTGATTTTATGTTCATCGAAAAGACTTATAGGGTTGAACCTGAGTATCCTCAAATTGCAGGATTTGAGGGAGCAGGATTGATTGTGGAAAACGGAGGCGATAATCGTTTCCCGATAAACGCGATGGTTGCTTTTCGTCATAAAAATGTATGGGCAGAGTTTGTAAATATTCCAAAACAAAAGATCATAACTCTTCCGAAAAGTATGTCTGTTGAAAAAGCGGCCCAGCTTTCATTAAACCCAGTAACGGCATGGGCTTTACTGGAAGAATCGAATGCTGATCCTGGCGAGTGGATCATCCTTTCAGCAGCTAGTTCGGCATTAAGCAAATTGATTATACAACTTGCAAAAAGCAGGGGTTTGAATACACTGGCTATTATAAGAAAAAATAATGAGCATGAACATTTGTTAAATTTGGGTGCATCTGCAGTTTTATACGACAATGCTGATGACCTGGATATACAAATTAAATCGCTAACGGGCGAAAACAGGATTGCAAGTTTTTTGGATGCAGTTGGGGGAGAGCTTGCTACAAAAGTGATCAAAGTTATTTCTGTCAATAGCAGGATTATTCATTACGGTCTGTTCAGTAAACAAAATGTCACTTACCATAATGCTGATATAATATTTAAGAATATTATTATTAAGGGTTTTGGTATTGATGGTTGGTTGCAATCCAAAACTGTTGCTGAACAGGAAACGATGTGGCGTGAACTAATCAATGAATTAATTAAGCCTGATTTTAAAATGGAAGTTTCAGGTAAATATCGGTTCGATGCATATAAAAATGCAATTGCCGATTGTACATCCGGCAAGGGAGGGAAAGTGCTTTTTTGGATGGATTAGACCTGATACTATCGGCTAGCTTACCTAGTAACTTTGAAAAATTATTATCAGCCAAAAAATTATAAAAATCCTTAGTATTATCACAAATCAAACACGATTCAGTCATGATGAACTTATGCACCAAAAGCATGAATAACTAAATTATTTTGAATCTTTAATAATGATTATTTTCTTTTGTTTTACTCTTATTGTTCAAATTATATGCCATAATATTGCTCAGGTTTAATAAGTTCTCCATTATTAGCATAAGAATACATTTTGTATCTGAAAGTGATATAGACCTGTTTTCGCTTATCAGATTCAAGGTAAAATATTTATGCAGGTCTATTTATACATCAAGAAGGGGTTACCGGAACGTAACCCCTTTTTCATCAAAGAAAGAGACTGATACGAAGATCATTGCCCTTGTTTTACGGGTAAGATATAGGCTGGTAACAGGCCATGCGCTTCCCGGTGAGTATTGATCACGTGTGCGGAATCTGCCGCCTGTGACAAACAAAACACTTTACCTTTTTTTTCATCCACCCAGTAGTTAATAAAGTTTACCCCATATTTTTTTTCAGTCGCGAGGTCTTTTTTATGCGCCTCGGCCACTGCTTTGGCGGTCACATTATTGGCGCCTAATTCATGCACATCCAGGAACAGGGGTGCATTTCCTTTAATAGCAGCTGCCTTGCCTTCTGTCACCAGGTAGGTTTCATCCGGTAATAAGCCATGGGCGGCCGCATGGGTAGCCTTGATCGCTTCCGGGTTGCTGGCGTTAGAAAGACAGTATACATCCCCCTTTGCCGTATCTACCCAGTATTTAATAAATTTCACGCCATATTTATCTTCTGCCGCCAGGTCTTTTTTATGCGCGGCGGCAACGGCATCAAGGCTTAGGTTACCGGGGCCAACATGATGTACATCGATATACAATTGATATTTTTTGGCCAGGAGTTTTTTGTTTTGAGCGAAAGCGCCTGTTGTGATGGCGAATAATAAAAAAGTAAGCACTGTGAATGATACATTTTTCATAAATGATTTTTTAAAAATTTGACTTATTAGTTGTAATGTAAATGGATAATAATGCCTGGAGCTTCAACCTCTTCACGTGTTCCGAAATGAAAGATCCCCATCCAGGCATAATTCGACCAGCATTGAAAAGGGAATGGCCTTCCCATAACAGGATAAACCTGTATTGCTTGGGCTGCATTGCCGTTAAACTCCCGGCTATTCTCCGGTGGTGGGGTCAATAATGGTTTTCACTTCTTCTACCCGGCTTGCGGGAAACCCGGATTTTTCAGCATGTTCCAGCACGGCATCCTTACTGGTACCCAGGTATACGCAATAGAGTTTGTCGTTAGTGACATAGCTTTGAACCCATTGGACCGAACCACCCAATTCCCGGATGGTTTCATTTGACCGCTGGGCACCTGCCTGCATTTCCGATGCAGATAATGTTCCGATTTGGGGAATGTTCCGCTCAATAATAAATTTTGACACGATAAAATGTTTTAAGTGATATAAAATAATTTACGGATGCAAACCTAATGGCTCTGGTACGCAACCCTGTTGTCAAAACAGTTCAAACTATTGTTATTTCAGATCAGGCTGCTGTTTGTAGTAATCGCTGGGGTTGAGCCGGGTGGCTTTTCTGAATGCCTTGGAGAAAGCCGCGGCATCGCTGTATCCCAGTTGAAAGGCGATTTCAGAGATGGTATTTTTGGGATTGGAAAGCAGCAGGAGGGCCCTGGCCATGCGTTGTTCCTGCAGCCATTTTCCGGGTGGAACCCCGATATGTTTCTGGAAAACCCTTTTAAAAGTAGGTTCACTCATGCCCGCCGTTCTTGCCAGTTCCTTTGTGGTAAAATTAAATGAACTGTTGTCGCGCATCAGTTTTACAAATGAAACAGCCTCATCATTACAAAGCCATGAAAGGTAGAGGTGAAAAGGATTTGAAACTTTTTCCCGCAGGAGGTTTACCAGCAGTTCCTTGAATTTTAGCTCTATGGAAATCTTACTCTCGTTGGCCGGCAGTTTGAGGTATTCATTGGCGGCAAGAAAAATAGATCGTATCAGTGGCGTGGATTGCAGCTCCATCACACCCGGTTGTTTCAAAAAATCTCCCTTTTCCTTCACCTTTTTTTCCAGCAGGGTGGGATACTCGGCCACCAACCCTTTGATAAAGGCATCATCAAATACAAACATCAGTGCATGATAGGGCTTTTCAAATTTTTTGTGCAGGGCAAAGCCCCCTTTCCGGATAAAAAGCAGTTCCTGCTCACTCGACTCATGGTAGGCATCCGGTACTTCATACCGCGTTGAACCCTCGACCACATACATCAGGAAATTCTTATGTGACCAGACCCTTGTCTTCTGCTCGGTAATGGAACAATGATAATCAATAAAAATCTCCCCGGTTTTCCCAAACATTAATTGGTCATTGTAACTGGTGGTGGCACATATATGATCATAAATATTAATCATCATTCCCAAACGGATTTGTTATACAATTAGTAGGGGCTTTAGCCCGGTTCCCGGTAGTCAAAACTACATTTTTTTAGAGCGGCTTCAGCGGGCTGCAACCACTGAAAATTCAGGTTCAAAACCAGCTGGCGGGAATTTTAAAGGAGGAATGTATCCCGTCCTTCCGTTCCTGCGTCTTTCCTAACCTACTATCAATCAATTTGTAATGACTGCGGTATGAAAAAAATTTGATGGATACAGTAAAATTTTTAATTTTGACCGAACGTTCAGTCAAAAAAATATGTCACCGCGTACTTCAATACAATTAGAGCAACTAAAAGCCAGCAAACAACAGCAGATCCTGGAGGCCGCCCTGAAAGTATTTGCCGTTCACGGTTACAAGGGCGCTACGATCAATATGATTGCCAAAGAAGCCGGTATCGCCAAGGGGCTGCTCTATTCTTATTATGAAAGCAAGGAAAAACTGGTGGAAGCACTGATCAGTTTTGGCTTACAGAAAGCGGCTTCCTTTATGGAAGAAAAAGCCATTAAAGAAGTGTCCACCCAAAAAGCATTTGAAGACAGCCTGCGGCATATGATTGAGTTGTTTTTACAGGAAACAGATTTTTGGCGGCTCTATACGATGCTGGCATTACAACCCCACCTGGCAGAAAAATTTAAAAAGGAAGCCGCTCAGTTCTTACAGCAATACCTGGCACTTTATGTCGTGTATTTTGAAAAAAAGGGGTCTGAAAACCCTATCGCGGAAGCTTTGCTGTTTGGAGCCATCCTTGATGGACTGATGTTTGACCTGCTCGTGTCGGGAGGTTTATATCCATTGGAAGATGTTATTACAATGATCGTGAAAAAGTTTGCATGAGCTTATACGCTGATAAAAATATCAATCGATGAAAAAAATAATCTTAATCCCTTTTTTGATTTTCCTGGTTGCTTTCTCCCGTTCAGCAGCACAGCCTTCCGCCACTGAAATTGTACGCAAAGCCAACGAACTGATGATGGGCCGTTCAAGCCAGAGCCTGGCCACTATGACGGTGGTACGTCCTGCCTGGACCCGAAAAGTGAGTATGAAAATGTGGTCGCTGGGAAATGATTACTATATGATACTCATCACCGGCCCTGCCCAGGATAAGGGCCAGGTGTTTTTAAAAAGAAACAATGAAATGTGGAACTGGATGCCCAGCATCAGCCGCATCATCCGGATCCCTCCTTCAATGATGGGGCAAAACTGGATGGGATCTGATTTTACCAATAATGACCTGGTCAAGATCAATTCCATCGTGGATGATTATACCCATAAGATGTTGGGTACCGAATCATTTGGCGGTTATGACTGTTACAAAATTGAATTGACACCCCAGCCCGATGCAGCAGTGGTCTGGGATAAGATCATTTTGTGGATCGCGAAGGATAAATATTTTATGCTGCAATCGGAGTTTTATAATGATGATGGTGAACTGGTGAACCGGGAAACACAATCTGATATACGCCATTTTGGGGACCGGGACCTGCCGGCAAAAATGGTGATGACACCGGTAAAAGAAAAAGGGAAGCAGACCATCATGGAGTTTCAGCAACTGAAATTTAATATTTCACTGAATGCTGACTTCTTTTCACAGCAAAACATGAAAAATATCCGCTGAACCAATATTGGACAGGGATACCCCTAAATTGATTTTTTGATGAAACAGTTTGTCAAACTTGCCTGGCGAAATTTGTGGCGGAACCGGCGCAGGACCCTGATCACGCTTGCTTCGGTCATGATGGCTGTTGTACTGGCCATCGCCATCCGTTCCCTGCAGAAAGGCGCTTATGGTAATATGATCAGTAATGCCGTAAGGTTTTCCACGGGTTATATTCAGGTGCATCAAAAAGGTTATTGGGACGATCAGTCGATCAATAATTCCTTTATCTATGATAGCGCCCTCGATAATGTTTTTAAACAGGAAAAGAATATTACCCTGGCCGTTCCGCGGTTGGAATCTTTTGCGCTGGCCTCTTCAGGACCTCATACAAAGGGGGTGGGTGTGATGGGTATTGATGCCGGGAAAGAAGATCAGATGAACGGTTTAGCCGGAAAGATCGTGGAAGGAAGTTTTTTACAGAACAATGACCAGCAGGGGATATTGATCGGCGACGGCCTGGCGAAGTACCTGGAACTTCATTTGGGGGATACGCTTGTTTTGTTGGGACAGGGATATCATGGCAGTACGGCTGCGGGGCAGTTTCAAATCCAGGGTATCTTTCATTACCCGATTGGCCCCATCAATAATTCAATGGTCTTTATGTCCCTGCCCGATGCGCAAATCCTTTTTGGGGCACCGGGTCATATCACTTCTATCAGCCTGATGCTGGAGCAGCCGGGAAAAATGGCGAGCACCCAGAGATGGCTGGAAAACAAGCTGGACTCCACTTACGAGGTCATGGAATGGCCTGTCATGAATAAGACCCTGGTACAGGAGATACAGGGGGATAATGCCGGCGGAATCATTATGCTGGGTATTTTATATGTAGTGGTGGCATTTGGCGTATTGGGTACAATCCTGATGATGACCATTGAGCGAAAAAAAGAGTTTGCCACCATGATTGCCGTGGGTATGCGCCGTTTCAAACTGGCCATTGTGGTGATGTTGGAAACGCTCTTCATCAGCCTGATCGGTATCCTGTGCGGGAGCCTTTTCATATTGCCGGTACTCCTTTATTTTCACAGGCATCCTATCGAATTGACGGGTGCTGCGGCTGAGGCCTATCAGCAATTCGGCATAGAACCGCTCATGCCTTCGTCGCTGGACCCTTCCATATTTATATTCCAGGGTATCACTGTTTTGGGGATGGCCATCCTTGCTGCGGTCTATCCTTTATGGTATATCAACCGGTTTGCTGTAGCCGAAACTTTAAAACAATAATAAGATGCTGGTACGAATTGCCTGGCGCAACATTTGGCGGAATAAGACTAGAAGTCTCGTGATCATCACAGCAGTGGTGGTCGGGCTTTGGGGTGGCATATTCGCAGATGCTTTTATGCAGGGTATGACGGAGCAACAGATCTTTACGACCATCCATACGGAAACAGGGCACATACAGCTGAATGATTCAGGGTTTTTACTGAATCATGATATCCAGTTACAGGTACACAATGCCGATAGCGTGGTGGCTGCCCTTGCATCCATTCCGGGGGTGCAGGCCGTGGCAGCCAGTTTCCAGATGTCGGCAATGGCCTCAACGGCTTCGAGTTCTGCCGCCCTACTGGTGAACGGCATTACCCCAAAAACTGCTGCAAGGGTAAGTGATATTGCATCGAAACTGGTCCAGGGTGATTATTTTAAAAGCGACCGGCAAAACCTTGTTTTGATAGGGCAGCAACTGGCGGAAAAGCTGAAGGTGAAATTACATGCCCGCATTGTACTGACATTGCAAACAACAGAAGGGGATATCATTTATGGGGCTTTCCGGGTGGAGGGGATCTATAAAACACATAATAGTGACTTTGATAAGGAAACAGTATATGTGCGGGAAAAAGACCTGCAAAACCTTATTCATTTCCCCGGGGGGGCAGCAACGGTCATTACGGTTCTCCTTCATCGGGATAAGGATACGAAAGGTATAGCGGATATTGCAGAACAAAAATTCCCTTCCCTGCAGGTGCAAACCTGGACCGAATTATCACCCATGCTCCAGTTACTATCCGGTACCATCCGGCAGATGACGGTCATCTTTGTCGCCATCATCCTGATCGCACTGGCATTCGGGATCGTCAACACCATGCTGATGGCCGTTATGGAACGCACCCGCGAAATCGGGATGTTGTTGTCGGTGGGCATGAAACCTTCCAGGGTATTTGGGATGATCCTGCTGGAAACAGTCTTTCTCTCCCTCACCGGTGCCGTGATCGGCGTGCTGATCAGTATCGCAACGGTTTATTGGTTTGGCAAGCACGGGATCAACCTCTCCATCATCGCAGAAGGCATCAATGCGCTGGGTTATAGCAGTATCGTTTACCCGACCCTGGGGGCGGAATTTTACGGGATACTGGCCCTGATGGTCATCTTTATCGCGGTAATAGCAGGATTGTTTCCTGCCCGGAGAGCCGTAAGATTGAAACCGGCAGAAGCCGTTCGCGGGGAATAATAAATTTGAAATTTAAAAATGGAATTATGTCAATCATAGAAGTAAAAGCGCTGACAAAGACTTATAACGAAACCATGGTGCCAGTGCATGCCCTGAATGGCATTGACCTGGCATTTCAAAAAGGTGAGTTTACGGCTATAGTCGGTCCTTCGGGTTGCGGGAAAACAACTTTGCTGAATATGATCGGGGGGCTGGACCAGCCTACATCAGGTAAAGTTATGATTGACGCGCGGGATATAACAGTGATGCCTTCCGGGAAATTAGTGGATTTCCGGTTACACAATATTGGGTTTATTTTCCAATCCTATAACCTGATCCCGGTATTGACCGTAAAAGAGAATGTTGAATTCATCATGGAACTGCAACATACCAGTCGAAAAGACAGGGAAGAAAGAGCCCGTTACCTGCTGGATGAAATGGGGTTGCGAGATAAGATGAATGTCCGGCCAAAATATTTATCCGGGGGACAGCAACAACGTGTTGCGGTGGCAAGGGCCCTGGCTTCCAAACCGATTTTTGTGCTGGCAGATGAACCCACTGCTAACCTGGATTCAAAATCGGCAGATACCTTATTGGAAATGATGGCGGAACTCAACCGCAAAGAGGAGATGACCTTTATCTTTTCCACACATGACCAGCGGGTGATGGACAAGGCCCGGCGCCTGGTGACCCTGGAAGACGGGAAAGTAATCAGTGACCAGCAAACAGAAAAACATTATGCGCAAGCGCTTCATTAAAATAGTTGCAGGGTGTTTGATAGCACTGATATTTTCTTTACGGCTGCCCGCTCAAATTTCAACCGATAGTACCGGGCCAGTTGCAGAAAAAATTAAGCACTGGTCTGTGAACGGTTACCTGAAAGATTTGCAAAGTTTCCAGTATTCCGGTTTTAATAAAAAATGGACCGGTGATAACCTGGTGCATAACCGGTTTGATATCCGGTGGTTTGCCGATAGCATCTGGAAGTTTCATCTTGGTTTGCGGAACCGTTTATTCATCGGTCGATCTGCAGAATTGTATAAACAAAATAAATCCTTACTGTCAGGGACAAATAATTTATTCAATCTTTCCGCCCTGATCACCAGTAGCCAATCTTTTTTATGGCAGAGTATGATCGACCGTGCCGCCCTTGATTTTACGAAAGGGAAATGGCAGGTGACAGCCGGCCGGCAGCGAATCAACTGGGGGCTTAACCTGGTCTGGAACCCCAATGATATTTTTAATGCCTATTCTTATTTTGATTTTGATTATGAAGAAAGACCGGGCACGGATGCGGTCAGGATCCAGTATTATGTAAACAGCACTTCATCAGCCGAACTGGCTTACAAGCCCGGAAGGCACCCCGGCGAAACGGTAGCCGCAGGTTTGTATCGTTTTAACAAGGGCAGTTATGACCTGCAGTTGCTGTCAGGTGTGATGAAGACGGATTATGTGTTGGGTGGAGGATGGTCCGGTGTATTGGGTAAAGCAGGTTTTAATGGCGAGATCACCGCATTTGTTCCCCGAAAAAAAATCCTGATGTCGCAAACAGTAGTCTCGGCATCATTGGGGATTAACTATACTTTTCCCGGCAGTTTGTATCTGCAGGGTTCTTACTTGCTGAACAGCGGCGGCAGGCAGCAAGGGGACAGTCTTTCCGCTGACTTCTTTTTGAACAATGTTTCTGCTAAATCACTTTCTCCCGCCAGGCATTCTATTTTTACTGAAATTGCCTACAATTTTACACCCCTGATCCGGGGCGATCTTTCCGGAATCATTAATCCCAATGATGGTTCTTTCTTTATCGGGCCTTTCATGACCTTTTCCTTGTCCAATACGGTGGAGTTCTTAACGGGCGGGCAATTATTTTTTGGGAAAGCCAGCAGCCTGTATGGCAATTTTGGAAAACTCTTTTTTATCAGGCTGAAGTGGAGCTTTTAACCTGGTCAGCCAAAAAGTGCAATACAATGAAATACACTTTTGTCAATTTGATTTTATCTCCAGACCGGTATTGACAGAATGGGGTAATATCTTTTTTAACCAATAGCTTCTTTTCAAAATCCAGATAATCAAAAGCATGGCGACCAGCATAACTAATAAGAGGAATTCGGGCCGCAGGTTTCTCATCCAGTAGATCCCAAACTGCAGGATGCCATTGATGAAGCAGATCAGTCTGGCGGCAAACCCATGCGAGAAACCATGGTTGGTAACCAGGTGATGAATATGGTTCCTGTCTGGCGAAAAGGGCGAACGGCCGCTCCATAAACGGGTACTGAAAACGCGGATGGCATCAAAAACAGGTATGATAATGATGCCCAGGGTAAAAAGACCCACATTGGGAACAAATGGCCGGGGTGCTCTGATATTGATCTTGATAAAATGGATACACAGGATAGCGATCACAAATCCCAGGATCAAAGAACCGGTATCCCCCATAAATATTTTTGCAGGGTTTAAATTATAATAGAGAAATGCCAGGAGGGCACCGGCCATGGCAAAGGCGATCAGCGAATAATTGATCTCCCGGCTTGCCATCAGGAAAATGCCCAGTGATACGAGGCTCATGAAACCCAGTCCGCCTGCGAGTCCGTCAATTCCATCAATCAGGTTGAAGGCATTGATGATACCGATTATAGCGACTATGGTGATGGTATACTGTGCCGTGACGGGCAGTTCATATAATCCGAATAATCCGCCAAAACCGGTGATCCTTGTTCCCGAAAGTGCTATCATCAATGCCAGTCCGGCTTCAATGATCAATTTATAACGGGCGGGAAGATCTTTCAGGTCATCCATGATACCGATGCCCAGGAGCAGGACCAGGGAAAGAAAAAAGGCAACAAAGGAATCGTACTTATCGAAGTTGACCCAGATGATCATGGATACCACGAGCCCCGCAAAGATGGCCAATCCACCCAATGTGGGAACCGGGTTGCGGTGCAGTTTTCTTTCATTTGGTTTATCCAGTAAATGATACCGTTTTACAAAACCGATCACCAGTGGAATACAGATCAATGTGACCACAAATGCGGTGGCATAACTGTAAATGGCAGGTTTAAACGCTTTGAAATCAATAACAGCCTGAAGCAGTGGAAGCTGGTTGTTCATGAAAGATGGCCTTTAAAACAATATCAAGATATTGTAGGGGAAAAATACCAATAAAATCTTATAAACCAAATACTTTTGTTTTAAAACAACATCATCAGTTCACATCCAGATATATTAAACAGTCCGATTGAATATCTCAAAGGGGTTGGTCCGCAGCGGGCTGATTTACTCAGGAAGGAATTGGGAGTTTTCACCTTCAGGGACCTGCTTGAATTATATCCCAACCGTCATGTGGATAAGACCAAAATTGCAAAGATCAGCGAGATCAATCCTGCAACCGATTATATACAGGTTGCCGGACAATTATTGCAATATGAATTGGTGGGTGATAAACGCTCCAAACGTTTGGTGGCACAGCTCAAAGATGATACTGGTTTTCTCGAACTCACCTGGTTCCAGGGATTGTCCTGGATCCAAAAAATATTACAGACCGGTACCCGTTACCTTGTTTTCGGGAAGGTCAGTTTTTTCCAGGGTCACCCCCAGATCATACACCCGGAATTAGAAATTTTTACAGCAGAGAACAAGGAAGGGAAAAATTTTCTTGAACCGGTTTACCCCAGCACGGAAAAATTAAAATCCAGGAGCCTGGGTGGACGACAGATTGCCAGCCTGACCCGAACATTGTTTCAGCAGCTAACGGAAAAGAATATCCCTGAAAACCTTCCGGCAACAGTAATCGATCAGCTCAGGCTTGAAAGTCGATACAAAGCTTTTACACAGATCCATTTCCCGGCTTCTGTACCGGATTATGAAGCAGCGGTAAAAAGACTCAAGTTCGAAGAACTTTTTATGGCTCAGTTACGGTTAGGCATGATCAGGTCAAGGAGGCACCGCCTGTCAAAAGGAGTGGTCTTTGAAAAAGTGGCGGAACTCTTCAATATCTTTTACGAACAATTCCTTCCCTTCGAGTTGACAAAAGCACAGAAAAGGGTTATCCGGGAAATCCGTAACGACACTGCAAAAGGGCACCAGATGAACAGGCTCCTGCAAGGGGATGTGGGCAGTGGTAAAACGATTGTCGCTTTACTGATCATGTTGCTGGCTGCCGATAATGGTTTTCAAAGCTGCCTGATGGCCCCTACCGAAATACTGGCCCAGCAACATTATGCCCATCTCACGGACTTGCTGAAAGAATTGCCGGTCGGTATTGAATTGCTGACGGGTTCTGTTAAAACTGCAGAAAGGAAAAAAATACTCGAAAGGATAAAAAACGGCCAATCACAGATCCTGATTGGCACGCATGCCGTAATTGAAGACAAAGTACAGTTTCAAAGGCTGGGATTGGCCATTATTGATGAGCAGCACCGTTTTGGTGTAGCGCAAAGAGCAAAACTCTGGGAGAAAGCAGAGGTGTTGCCCCATGTACTGGTCATGACAGCCACCCCGATACCCAGAACATTGGCCATGTCAGCTTATGGTGACCTGGACTATAGTGTGATTGATGAATTACCGCCTGGAAGACAACCGATCCAGACCTTTCACCGTTTTGAATCGGGTCGGTCGCAGGTGATGGATTTCATCAAAAAGGAAATTGCTAAGGGCCGGCAGGCCTATATTATTTTTCCATTGATTGAGGAAAGTTCAAAGCTGGATTTTGAGAACCTGATGAAGGGGTATGAAAACGTGAAAGCCTATTTTCCTGAACCCCAATACTGGATCAGTATGCTGCATGGACGGCAAACCGCCGACCAGAAAACAACGAATATGAAAAGATTCGTTGAGGGAGATACCCAGATCATGGTGTCTACCACGGTCATTGAAGTGGGTGTCAATGTGCCCAATGCTTCTGTAATGGTTATTGAAAGTGCGGAAAGGTTTGGCTTATCTCAATTACACCAGCTCAGGGGCCGCGTGGGGAGGGGTTCAGCAAAAAGTTACTGTATTCTTATTACGGGGAACAAGCTGGGTAATGATGCCCGCGAGCGGATGAAAACCATGACGAGCACCCTGAACGGATTCCTGATTGCAGAAAAAGATCTTCAGCTTCGGGGGCCCGGCGATATAGAAGGCACCCGTCAGAGCGGTGTGTTAAACTTTAAGCTGGCCAGTATAGTCCAAGACCGGGAAATGCTGGAAATTGCCAGAAATCTGTCAGAAGACCTGCTGGACCAGGATCCTGAGCTGAATTCGGCAGAAAATTTGATGATAAAACAATATTTACAATCTCAGCAGGGAAAAACGGCCTGGAGCCGTATTTCTTAACACAAGATTTAGAACAAATTGTACCCTTTTTTAGTTAAATTACAATAAAGATTTACACTTGAACCGATTGTTTAATACACTTCTCCTGCTCACCCTATTTTCCGTATCCCAGGCCCAGACCGGAAACATCGAATTTGTGGAAAATAAAGGCCAATGGGATAGCCGTGTCAGGTTCAAAGGAGATGTGTCTGCCGGTGCATTTTACATCAGGGATGGTGGCTTTACCGTCCTGCAATATAATGCTGGCGATTTTGCGGCGCTTTCAGAACACATATCAGGGCACTCGAATGATAAGATGTTGCCTTATGATCCCCAAAAAACCTTCCGGTTGCGCTCACATTCCTACAATGTAGAATTTGTCGGGTCCTCCAAAAATTTTCAGATCGTTCCCGACAAGCCGGTTAACAGTTATAATAATTATTTTATCGGCAATGACCCTTCCAAATGGGCGGGAAACTGCAGGATATACCAGGCAGTGACCGTCAGGAATATTTATCCGAATACGGATATCCGTTATTATACGGAAAACGGGCAGATGAAATATGATATCATTGCGCGTCCCGGTGCGGATATCAGCAAGATCGTGATGCGGTATGAAGGAGCCGATAAACTGGAAATCCGGAACAAGCAATTATTTATTGCTACTTCAGTGGGGACATTAAAAGAGCTGGAACCCTATTCTTATCAATATGAAAATGGCGCCAGGGCAAAGGTCAATACCAGGTTTATGCTCAATGGAAATGAGCTAAGGTTTGATGTGAAATCATATAACCGGAATGAGACGCTGGTCATCGATCCCACATTGATCTTCTGTTCTTTTTCCGGCAGTGCGGCCTCCAATTGGGGCTTTACTGCCACCTATGGCCCGGATGGGAGTTTTTATGGTGGTGGCATTGCATTTGGTACAGGATTTCCTGTTTCCCCCGGTGCTTTCGACGGCACGTTCGGGGGCGGTACCGGCAGTGAACCCATCGATATCGGGATCATTAAACTGACGCCCAATGGAGCCAACAGGGTGTATGCAACTTATATCGGGGGTGGCGGAAATGAACAGCCCCATAGTATTATTGTAGATCCGCAGGGTAATCTGGTGATCGCCGGCAGGTCAAATTCTTCTGATTATCCCACCGTGCCGGCTAATTCAGTGATCGGTACGGGTGGTTCCTTTGATATCATTGTTACCAAACTCAATGCGACCGGGAGTGCGCTGATCGGATCTAAAAAGATCGGGGGTACCGGAGACGATGGTGTGAACATCAGCCCGGTTGAATCGCGAAATTCCCTTTTGCAGAATTATGGCGATAACGGGAGAAGCGAAGTGATCCTTGACGGAGGTGGCAATATATATGTCGCCTCATCCACACAGTCGACAGCATCCAACACCCCGGCCAACAATTTCCCGGTAACAGCCGGGGCTTTCCAGGTAAACCCCGGGGGTGACCAGGATGGGGTGGTCCTGAAGTTTGATCCTAACCTGAATAACCTTCTTTTTGCATCCTACCTGGGAGGGCTGAATAATGATGCCTGTTATGTATTGGCCCTTGCACCCAATGGAAATATTTATGTGGGCGGGGGTACCGCCAGTGATGAAAACAGTTTCCCCGGAAATAAAGCGGGTACCATACACCCGACTTTTCAGGGTGGTATTGACGGTTTCCTGGCCATTATCAGCAATAATGGTTCCTCCATTATACGGGCTACTTATCTCGGCACCTCTGCTATTGACCAGGTTTATGGGGTTCAGTTTGATAATAACGGTTTCCCCTATGTGATGGGGCAAACCGGTGGAAACTGGCCGGTTTCCAATGCCACTTACAGTGTGGGTGGGGCGCCGCAGTTTATTGCTAAACTGCAACCTGATCTTTCCGCCTTTGTATATAGCACAAGATTCGGGAAAGCCTCATCCAACCCTAATATTTCGCCCGTTGCATTTCTGGTGGACAACTGTGAGAATGTGTATGTTTCCGGGTGGGGTGGAGATGTTGGTTTCGGAGGATTTTTATCCTCCGGTACGGCAGGCATGCCTACCACGGCCGATGCTTTAAAATCACAGGGTGATCCCATTGGGGATTTTTACTTTTTCGTATTGCAGAAGAATGCAACATCCATGTTGTATGGCAGTTTCTTCGGGCAGCAGGGTGGTTTTTTCCCCGACCACGTGGATGGCGGAACCAGCAGGTTCGATAAACAGGGTGTTGTATACCAGGCCATCTGTGCCAACTGTGGCGGTGGCCCAAGTCCTTTCCCGACTACACCCGGAGTATGGTCAACCACCAACCAGGCTTTAGGTGCGGGTGCCGGTGATTGTAACCTGGCCATGGTGAAGATTGCTTTTAATTTTGCCGGTGTGGATGCAGGACCGAGGTCATCCATCAATGGAGTGCCCCGCGATACTTCGGGATGCGTGCCCCTGACCGTTGATTTCACGGATACCATTGCCAACGCGGTAACTTATTACTGGAACTTTGGAGATGGTTCACCCCAATTAATTACGACTACACCGAACGCATCTCATACCTATGTTACCACCGGCACCTTCCAGGTGATGCTGATTGCAGAGGATTCCACCACCTGTAATATCAGGGACACCTCCTTTATTCATATCCGGGTGGGTGATCTTCAGGCCTTGCTTGATTTTAACCCGGTTAAACTGGCGCCCTGCGATTCCCTGAAATTCAGGTTTGATAACCTGTCATCGGCCCCGGGCGTTTTACCGTTTTCACCGAAAGCTTTCCACTGGGATTTTGGTGACGGAAGTTTTCTTGACTCGGTTGGAACGGGTCCCGTTACCCATAGCTATGCAGCACCGGGTTCCTATGTGATCAAACTCAGATTGCTGGACACCGCTTACTGTAATTACCCGGATAGCCTGACCAAGACCATTAATATTGCTCCCAATGTAGTGGCCGATTTTACTACGCCCGCTACTGGTTGTGTTCCCTATAATGCCCTGTTTACGAATACTTCCGTGGCCGGTCAGCAGTTTCAATGGGATTTTGGTGATGGCAATACATCAGGTGCAACCAGTCCTTCAAATCTATATGTCACTGCAGGAACCTTTAATGTCAGGTTGATCGCCATTGATCCGAATACCTGTAACGGGGCAGATACGATCATAAAAAGTATCACCATCTTCAATAACCCGGTATCGAATTTCAGCACTTCGCCGATACCGGCTCAGGAGAATACGCCGACAACCTTTAATAATCTTGCCTCAGCTGATGCCGTTAATTTTAAATGGATTTTTGGAGACGGGGACAGCCTGCTCACCGCTTCCAGGCTCCCGGTACAGCATCAGTATATTGCAACCGGTACCTATAATGCCTGCCTGGTGGCGATCAATGCCAATGGCTGTGCCGATACCCTTTGCCAGCCGGTAGAAGCGATCATCATAGCACAGGTGGATGTACCCAATGCATTTACCCCCAACAGCAATGATATCAATAATAAGATAATGGTCAGGGGATTTGGGATTACCAGGATGAAATTTATCATCTGGAACCGTTGGGGCCAACAGGTATTTGAATCCTCTTCCATCAATGCTGGTTGGGATGGAAAGTATAAAGGCGTTCTGCAGCCCATGGATGTATATGCCTATACACTGGATGTGGAGTTTTTTGATGGCACCAAAACAACTAAAAAAGGGGATATAACGTTAATAAGATAACCAGGGTCAAACCCGTCTGTCTGTATGTATAAGAAACCGGTCATATTATTGGGAATATTTCAATTATTGCTGCTGATAACGGTAAGGTCGCAGGATTTACACTTTTCCCAGTTCATGAATTCCCCTTTGACCACTAATCCCGCCAATACGGGGTTTATTCCCGATGGCGATTACCGGATCGGGGTCAATTACAGGAACCAGTGGTCATCGATCATGACCCTACCCTACAAGACCATGAGTGCTTTTGGTGATGTGCAGGTCATGAAGAACAGGATGGAAAACGGATGGCTGGGTCTTGGGGGTCTTATCCTGCACGATGTAGCCGGTAGCGGTAACCTGACTTCCTCCAAGATATATGGTTCCGTAGCCTATCACCAGTTGCTGGGCTATGCCAGTCTTTTGAGTGCGGGCTTCAATATTGGCTGGGCCAATAAGCGCATCAATACCACGAATCTTAAGTTTCCCGATCAGTTCGACGGAAAATTCTTTGACAATAAGTTGCCAACATCCGTTGTGCTCGACAATAACAATATCAGTTATTTTGATATGCAGTTGGGGGTTAATTATGCCTATTTTCCTTCCGATGATATCTATGTAAATGCGGGATACTCCGCCCAGCATGTCAACAGGGCCAGGGAATCTTTCTTTAATGCCAGCCAGGGGGTTGACAACCGAATTGCGGTAAGACATAATGGATTTATCAATGCCAGCTTTAAATTAAACGAACAATGGATCCTGAACCCCAATGTGTATTTTTCCACGCAGGCAGGAGCCCAGGAAATAGTGGGGGGTATGAATGCCCAGTATAATCTCTCCGGGGATGGTGAAAACCAGTTGATCGGGGGTATCTATTACCGTCATAAAGATGCTTTCATTCCCATGATCGGCATACAATGGAAGGATATCCGGGCCACTTTCACTTATGATGCAACTATTTCCACGTTAAAAAATTACAACAATACCCGCGGGGCATTTGAATTTTCCCTGATCAAACAGGGTTTATTCGACACTTACCAGGGATCCAAACGCAATTTCAAATGCCCTTCCTTCAGGGGGTGATTTCTTTTTACCAGCATGATTTCCGTTATTTCTAAAAAGGAATGGCTATCATTATGTAAAATTTGCTGATGAACCAGGGGTCCGGACAAACGGCTATTAAAAATGATGTCAGGGCATTAAATATATTATTCAATGCCATATTTATGGGTGTGATCATTTTCACAGGCATTGTAGTATTCCTGAACTGGATGGAAAAGCCTGTTTTCAATGATTCCTTCCTGGAAAATATTTTTGGGATCATCTGCGGGTTGATGGCCATAGTTTGCACCGTATTGGCCAACTGGATCTACCGGAAGAAAATACAGGCCATGAACCTGCATTATCAGTCGGTTGAAAAAAAGATCATGGATTACAGGGGCGCGCTGATCACCTATCTGGCCTTATGCGATGGCCCCGCAATTTTCGGTGTGATCTGCTATATGATTACCGGGCATTCTGTATTTTTATTGCTCACCGCTTTTATGCTTTATATCATGATCCAGAAACGACCGGTAAAAGCAAGAATTATAACAGATTTACAACTTAACAGTGAGGAACAAATGAAACTGGATTAGTAATTTTATCAAAAATACTTTATGAAGAAATATTTTTTTGTGGCCACCCTTTTAATGCTGGGCAGCCAGGTGCTGGAAGCCCAGGATGAAGACAAGGAGGAGAAGGGGCATTTCAAAAAGGAAAATATTTTTATTGGATCCGCTTTGAACCTGGGTTTCAGTAACGGCATTTTCCAGGTTGGCGCCAATCCCGAGATCGGGTACAGCATTACACAATGGCTGGATGCAGGAATTTCAACCAATCTCAACTACACATCATTCCGGTTTACAGGTTTCAGTGACCGGGTTTTCAATTATGGTGCGGGAACATTTATCCGCATCTGGCCGGTAAGGTTCCTGTACCTGACAGCGCAGCCGGAATATAACTGGATTAACGTAACTAGGAAATATACATCAGGAACTGCATCCGATAAATATAGCTATAATGCGGGAAGTTTTTTACTGGGTGCGGGTTATGGAGGCAGGGTGATCGGCCAGGCCTATAGTTATTTTGCCATCATGTTTGATGCCTCCACCAATCCAAAATCGCCGTACCGTGACAGTGAGAACCGGGCCTTACCGGTGATCAGGGCCGGGTTTGCGGTTTATCTGCACCCAAGAAGGGGCCGTTAGTTTTTTACAGGTAGGCCAGCAATTGTTGCGGATCCTCCAGGATATGCACCCTTTCTTCCAGCAGGTCGTAGAGAAACCCGGTTTTCCCCAAATGTTGCATATGCTTTATCAGGTGGTCATAGAACCCGCCAGCATTGAGGATAAAGATCTGTTTATTATGAATGGCCAGTTGGTTCCAGGTCAGCATTTCAAACAACTCATCAAGCGTGCCGAATCCACCGGGGAGGATCATGGCGGCATCACAGCTTTCATACATCTTTTTTTTGCGGGTATGCATATCATCCACTACGATCAGGTTTGAAATTCCCTCATGCTGGTGCTCCCATTCTATTAATTTTTTGGGGATGATACCCACCACGGTTCCATTTTTTAACATCATGGCATCAGCAAGGGCGCCCATGATGCCTTTGCTGCCGCCTCCATAAATGAGTGTAATGTTTTTTTCTGCTAAGAGCTGGCCCAATTGTTCAGCCTGTAAGGTGTAGAGGGGGTCCGAACCGCTTTTGGAGCCACAGAAAACCGCCAGTGTACTGATCATGGAAACTGATTTTGCAGGCAAAGGGAAAGTAAATTTCTTTATCTTCAAAAATTATTCAATTGGTAAGTTGTTCCATTTTTGCATCCCGGAAAAAATTTGACTATGAGTTCTGGATTACTATTCTTGTTTGTTGTGGGTTATTTCCTCTTATTACTGGGGGTGGCCTGGTATACATCCCGCAAGTCGGATAATGATTCTTTTTTCATCGGTAACCGGAGTTCAAACTGGATGCTGGTGGCTTTTGGCATGATCGGCACCTCCTTATCAGGGGTCACATTTGTAAGTGTACCGGGAACCGTGGGTGATTTCTCCGGCGAAAGTTTCAAGGGGTTTGCCTACTTCCAGGTGGTGATTGGGTATTTTATCGGGTATTTTGTGATCGCCTATGTGTTATTGCCCCTGTATTACCGCTTGAACCTGACTTCTATTTACGATTACCTGAAGCAACGGTTTGGGTTCTATTCCTACAAAACGGGTTCCATCTTTTTCATCATCTCCCGTACGATTGGGGCAACGGCAAGACTTTATCTTGTGATCAACGTATTGCAGGTGTTTATCCTGGAAGATATGAATGTGCCGTTCTGGCTGACCACGCTGATCATCCTGTTGATGATTCTGCTCTACACGTTTGAAGGCGGGGTGAAAACTATCGTATATACCGATACCCTTCAAACGACATTCATGCTGGTGGGTTTGATCGTCTGTGTGATCTATATCATGCAGCACCTGCATCTTGATCTCGGTTCGGCTATGCATGCGCTCAGTGAAAAAGGGTATACCGGCATCTTTAATACCGACCCGGGCAGCAAAGGCTATTTCCTGAAACAGATCATCGGTGGCGCCTTTATCGCCATCGCAATGACAGGGCTTGACCAGGAAATGATGCAAAAGAATATCAGTGTTAAAAACCTCAGGGATTCTCAAAAGAACATGATCACTTTCAGTACCGTGATTGTAATTGTGAATTTTATATTCCTTCTGTTAGGGGGATTGCTATATCTCTATATCGCACAAAACGGGGGCGCCTACAGTGGAAAGGAGTTGTTACTGGATGGACAGAATGTGATCGGTGACAAGTTATTTCCAACAGTGGCCCTTCAATTCCTTCCCAGGGCGATCAGTATCATTTTCATCATTGGCCTCATATCAGCGCTATTTCCCAGTGCCGATGGGGCTTTGACCGCCCTCACCAGTTCCTTTTGTATCGACCAGTTGGGTCTTAAACGAAGATCAGACTGGGACGAGAAAAAGAAAAGAAGGATCAGGCTGACCGTACACCTCTGCTTTACGGTCCTGTTTGCGATTTGCATTATGATATTCTGGAAAATTGGCAACAATTCCATTATTTATGTGATACTGGACCTGGCCGGTTATACCTATGGCCCCCTGCTGGGGCTGTTTGCCTTTGGCATCCTCTCCAAAAGAGTGATCCGGGATGGCCTGTCCGTGCCCATAATCTGCCTCCTGTCGCTGGGGTTTTCTTACCTCTTAAGCAGGTTTTCCCCTGTCATTTTTGGCGGTTACCAGATCGGGATAGAGTTACTTATCATCAATGGCCTGCTGACCTATCTGGGCCTGCTGTCCATTTCAAAAAGACCCGCTGCCATAAACTAAAACAGGCATTCCGGCGTTATCAATAAGACATTGGTGCCATTCCTTTGATGGAATGGCATTCTTGTCTGTGAAAACGAAAGCAAAAAATTATGAATGATACCCTGAAGAAATCAAAACAAAGAAACTGGACAGAATCAAAAGCGCATTCCAGCTGGCAGATCTTTAAAATCATGGCCGAATTCGTAGATGGATTTGAGGCATTGGCAAAGATTGGACCCTGCATTTCCATTTTCGGATCGGCAAGGACCCACCCTGGCAATAAATACTATGACCTGACAGTCGATATCGCCAAAAGGCTTTCAGAAGAGGGCTTTGGCATCATTACGGGGGGAGGGCCGGGAGTGATGGAAGCCGCCAACAAGGGAGCACAACTCGGGGGAGGGAAATCGGTTGGCCTGAACATTGACCTGCCCTTTGAACAACAGGCCAATGATTTTATAGACAAGGAAAAGAGCCTCAACTTTGATTATTTCTTTGTGAGAAAAGTGATGTTTACCAAATATTCACAGGGCTTTATCATGATGCCGGGTGGTTTTGGCACCATGGATGAATTTTTTGAAGTGGCCACCCTTATACAGACGGGAAAGATGCTCAGTGTTCCCCTGATCCTGGTGGGTAAGGAATATTGGGGCGGTTTGATCAGCTGGATAAAAGAAGTGATGCATGAAAAGGAAAATAATATTTCGGCCGGCGACCTTGAACTTTTGAAACTGGCAGATACCCCGTCGGAAGTGACGGAGCATTTACTGAGCTTCTATTCAAAACATGCTTTGCAACCCAATTTCTGATGAATGGTGAGTGGTACAGTGAATAAGGGTTAATTTTACGAAAAATTTCTTTTGGAAATAATTGACCCGGGAGCTGAGTCTTATGCAGCATCCTATTCTTCGCCGGAATCTGATTTGTTAAAGGAAATCGCCGCTTATACAACCGCCCATCACCCGGAACATCATATGCTGAGCGGTCACCTGCAGGGCAAACTGCTGGAGATGATCAGTATGATGATCAGGCCCCGGCGGATCCTTGAAATCGGCACTTTTACGGGTTACAGCGCTATTTGCCTCGCGAAGGGTCTCCGACCGGATGGAAAATTACATACAATTGAAATGAGGGACAACGATGCTGATATTGCCAGTGGCTTCTTTAAAAAAGCAGGTCTCGGGGACAGCATCATCCTGCACAGGGGAAAGGCGGCAGCAATCATACCTTTACTGGATGAACAATGGGACCTTGTGTTCATCGATGCGGATAAAACCGGGTACCTGGAATATTTTAACCTTGTTTTACCGAAACTAAGCGATAACGGTTTTATTTTAGCAGACAATATTTATTTTCATGGCCAGGTTTTGGACAACAACCCGAAGGGTAAGCATGCAAAAGCGATTAGTGCGTTTAACCGGTTTGTCAGGGAAAGAACAGATATTGAAAAACTTGTCCTCACCATACGTGATGGATTATTTATTATTAGAAAATCACTTCCTTAGATGAAGCATTTCAGAAGGCTGTTTCTTATATCCTTGTTATTTTCTGCCCTTATTTTGGAAGGTCAGCAATCAGACCCGGCTGTTTTGGAATATATAGCCCGGTATAAGGATATGGCCATCCGGGAAATGATCAGGACTGGTGTACCGGCCGCCATCAAACTGGCACAGGGTATCCATGAAACCGATGCGGGTCAGAGTGAGCTGGTACAGCAATCCAATAATCATTTCGGGATCAAATGCAAGAATAACTGGACGGGCGAAACGGTTACCCATACCGATGATGCCCCCAACGAATGTTTCCGCAAATATTCCAGCCCCGAAGATTCTTACCGGGATCATTCTGATTTTCTGAAAAACAGTTCCCGATATGCATTCCTGTTCAAGCTCGATCCGACAGATTATTCGGCATGGGCCTATGGGTTAAAAAAAGCCGGTTATGCTACCAATCCCAAATATCCCCAGATCATCATTAACCTGATCAGGGACTATAACCTGGAAGACTATACCCTTATTGCATTAGGCAGGAAAACGGAGGAACCCGAAATACTGGTGCGCAATGCCGGTAATGAAAAAGAGAATTCAGGGCTGCATTTCCTGAATATTAAAGCTCCCGGGGAAGAGGGTGATGCGAATAATGTTTCACCTGCTGTGGATATGGTGGTTTCCGAAAAACCGGTAATCAGCTACCCGGAAGGAGAATTTAAGATCAATGATACCCGGGTGATTTTTGCCAAAGCAGGTACACCATACCTTTCAATCGCCCAAACCTATGATGTACCCCTGGCCAGGATCTTTGATTTCAATGAAGTATCCCAGATGGAACTGGTGCCCCGGGACCAACTGGTTTTTCTTCAGCGCAAAAGAAAAACAGGAAATAATACAACACATATTGTACAGGAGGGAGAATCGCTTTATGATATCGCACAACAGGAAGCCATACGCTTATCCAGCCTGGCGGAATATAATAATATCAGCATTGACTGGGTACCGAATCCCGGTGAAATTCTATACCTCAAAGAAAAAGCCAAGGATTCACCCACCAGAATGGTGGCCGGGCGATCCAGCCAGGATTATTAAATCTTTAAAAAATAAGCATGCAACAAATTGTCATCCATGACAAAAAATTTATACCCTATCTTTCTGAGAAAGAAATCCAGGGCAGGATTGTTGAACTTGCTGCGGCCATTAATCAAGATTATTCGGGTAAGAACCCTTTGTTTATTGCCATCTTAAACGGTTCGTTCATGTTTGCGGCCGACCTGTTTAAGGCCATCACCATCGAGGCGGAAATATGTTTTATCAAACTGGCTTCCTATAAAGGCACTTCTTCCTCCGGTCAGGTCATTACAGCCATTGGCCTGGATGCCGACCTGATCAACAGGGATGTAATTATCATTGAAGATATAGTTGATACCGGGAAAACACTGAATGAATTTCTTCCCAAATTGCAACACCAGCAGCCTGCCTCCCTTAAAATAGTGGCTTTGTTGCATAAGCCCGAAGCCGCCAAGTTCCCGATCCGGATTGATTATACCGGGTTTACTATCCCCAACAGGTTTGTAGTGGGATATGGGCTTGATTACGACGGCCTTGGACGGAACCTCAAAGAAATATACCAGCTTGGGTAAATGTGCTCGTTCTAACAATTTCTTTTTTGTATATTTCATAAAAGCAGGTACCTGATTGAAAGCCATATTGAAAATATTATTTTTACAACTGGCTGTCTCCCACATCGCTTTGGGCCAACAGTTTTACCTGAGGGGCGAAGTGAGGGATGAGAAGGGTATTGCTTTGCAAAATGTAAATATCCTGCAACATTCCACCGGTTTTATTTACCGTACCGGTTCACAGGGAGGATTTGGGATTCTTTCGAAAAACAAGACGGATACCCTCACTTTTTCCGCTGATGGTTATTATAAGGAAACCGCAATCGTCAGCTCGGATGTATTCCTAACCACACAATTGAAGCTGATCCCGGTGGCGGCCTCTATTCGCAGGGACAAGCTGTCATCACTCACCAAGGATCTTTCCAGGGAATCACAGCGGAAATGGTTTATGGGTGATGAAACCTATGCAAGCATTGTAGAGAACAAGTTTGTAGAAACGGAACATTATCCGACCACCGGCCTGGCCCTGAATATCGATAAAGCCTCTTACAGTAATATACGGCGCTTCATCAGTATGAATACAGTGGTGCCTCCCGATGCAGTCAGGTTAGAGGAAATGCTCAATTATTTTAATTTTGGTTATACGCCTCCACAGGGAGATGATGTTTTCAATGTCAGGAGTACGCTCACTTCCTGTCCCTGGAATAAGGAGAACCAGTTGTTCTTTGTTAATGTTTGTTCCAAAAAAATAAATGTTGATTCACTTCCCCCGGCGCATCTTGTATTCCTGGTTGACATTTCGGGTTCTATGGATATACCCAACAGGCTTCCCCTCATCAAATCAGCTTTTCATTTACTGGCCAATAATTTGAGGGAGAAGGATACAGTTTCCATCGTCGTGTACGGGGGAGTTGTGGGTATCATGCTCCAACCGACCGCCGGAAATGAAAAAGAGAAGATCAACAAAGCCATTGATGAACTGGAGCCCGGAGGTTCTACACCTGGTGCTTCGGGGATCTCCATCGCGTACGGACTGGCGAAAAATCATTATATCAAGAATGGTAATAATCGTGTCATCTTAGCTACGGATGGAGATTTTAATGTGGGCGTACAAACCGAAACCGAGCTTGATGAGTTGATTTCCAGAAACAGGGAATCCGGTATCTATTTAACCTGTATCGGCGTAGGCATGGGTAATTACAAGGACTCCAAAATTCAGACGCTGGCCAGGAAGGGAAATGGAAATTTTGCTTATATCGATGGATACCAGGAAGCGGAGAAAGTGTTCCTCAAGGAATATACGCAAACACTGTATGCAGTGGCAGATGATGTATATATGAACGTGAATTTTAATTCTGATTTGGTGAAGGAATACCGGTTGATCGGTTTTGACAATAAAGTTGGCGCGATCGCTGATTCTTTGTCGGTCATTGAGGGAGGTGAAATCGGTTCGGGTCATTCGCTGGTGGCTGCTTTCGAGATCATACCGGTAGTCCGTTCCAAAGGGGTTGTAGACACAGAAAAATATTTTAGTGAAGTGAGTATCCAGTTTCGCAACCCCAATGAAAGCGCCGTCAATTTCGTTACATACAAGTGCCCCTATGATCTCCTCAAGTTCAGTGATGTCAACCCGGCTTTTCGGTTTGCTACCGCGGTCATTATGTATGGTTCCCTGCTCAGGGGCTCTCAATATGTTAAAAATGCGGATTGGGATGCGGTATTACTGATTGCCGGCGAATCGGCCAACCGGGAAGACATCCCCCAGACCCAGTTTGTGGAACTGGCAGAGAATACGAAAAACCTCTACAACAAGTATAAGAAAAAAAGAAGGGGCAGGAATAAGGAGGACTAATGAGCCTCATGAAAAAAGCTCTCTCATCTTATCAAAAAAGCTTTTTTCATTCTTATCGGGAGCGGGTTTGAGGTTATGCGAGTTTTTGAGTTTCTCTAAAATATTTTTTTCTTCTGTGTTCAAATGCTGTGGCGTCCATACATTAACGTGAATCAGCTGATCTCCTTTCTGGTAGGAGTTGACAGCCGGGAACCCTTTCCCTTTTAGCCTGAAAATTTTTCCACTCTGGGTGCCGGCGGGTATTTTAATTTTTGCCCTTCCATCAATCGTGGGTACTTCTATCTGTGTGCCAAATACGGCATCGGTAAAGGAGATATGCAGGTCAAAAGCCACGTTCATACCATCTCTTTGTAATTCCTTATGGGTTTCTTCTTCAATCAGCACGATCAGGTCGCCGGACATGCCACCTCTCTCCCCGGCATTTCCTCTTCCACTCAGGTTTAACTGCATCCCTTCCTGCACGCCAGCCGGGATCTCAATACTCACGGTCTCTTCGCTGTAAACCCTGCCTTCCCCCTTACAGTTCGTGCATTTTGCCGTTATAGTAGAACCTTCCCCATTACAGGTTGGACAGGTTGTTACGGTTTGCATTTGTCCCAGGAAGGTATTCGACACTCTTCTTACCTGTCCGCTTCCACCGCAGGTTGAGCAGTTCTGAACACTGCCCTTGTCTTTTGCACCATTGCCCCCACAGGTTGAACAGTTTACATATTTTTTAACCTTAATATTTTTTGTAACGCCTTTTGCGATTTCCTCGTAAGTCAGTTTGATCTTGACCCTGAGATTACTGCCCCTGACCCCGCGGCTTCGGGAACTGCGGCTGCGGCCACCACCGCCTCCTCCGAAAAAGCTGCCAAAAATATCATCCCCGAAAATATCGCCGAACTGGCTGAATATATCATCCATATTCATACCGGCACCACCCCCATAACCACCACGTCCATTGCCGCTTACACCGGCATGTCCATAACGGTCATATTGAGCTTTTTTATCAGCATCGCTGAGAATTTCATAAGCCTCAGCCGCCTCTTTGAACTTTTCTTCAGCGGCTTTATCACCCGGGTTCCTGTCCGGGTGGTGTTGCATAGCAACTTTCCGGTAGGCTTTTTTGATTTCATCTGAAGATGCAGATTTACCAACACCCAGTATTTCGTAATAATCTCTTTTTGACATGAAATTTATATTATTTGCCTACCACAACTTTTGCGTGACGGATAATCTTGTCGTTTAGATAATAACCCTTCGCGATCTCATCGACTATCTTGCCCTTCAGTTTTTCGTTGGGGGCAGGGATCTCGGTGATGGCTTCATGCATGTCGGGATCAAAATCCTTATTGATGCATTCCATCGGTTTGAGGCCTTTGGCGGCCAGCAAATTCCTGAGTTTGGCGAAGATCAGTTGTGTACCTTCTTTTATCTGTGCTACATTATCGGTATTATTCATCTGGGTTTCGGCCCGGTTACAATCATCCAGCACATCCAGGAGATCGGTAATGATATCCCGGCCGGCAGTCTGGATCAGCTCAAGTCTTTCTTTTGCTGTTCTTTTCCTGTAATTATCAAATTCAGCCGCTTGCCGGAGGAGCCTGTCTTTGGCATCCTGTAATTCTTCCCTGAGTTTTTCGAATTCTGATTCCTCAGCAACCGGGTCGTTGAGGTGGGCAGAGCCGCTGATATTTTCATCTGCGTTAATATTGGGAACCTGGTTTTCAGGCTGTTCGGTCACCGGTGTATCCTTCACTTTTTCTTCTTTCATGTCTTTATCTGCTTTTTTCAAAAATTGCTGTAAAGGTAAGGTTGTCAATTATTTTGCCAAGCCTTTAAAGTGGGACAAAATGGCGCAGTAATGATAATATAGCTGGAAATTTCGGCCGGCAATTACCTTTGCGCCATGACGAAAGTATTTTTGAAGCGAAAAATAACAAACCGGGTTCAGAATGGCCATCCCTGGATATTTGCCAACGAGATTGAAAAACAGGAGGGGGAGACCAAAGACGGCGATATCGTGGAAGTCGCAGACCATCAGGGCAGGTTTATCGGAAAGGGATATATCAATACCCGTTCACAGATACGGGTCAGGTTGTTGACCAGGGATAAGGCTGTGGAAATCAATGCCGGATATTTTTTAAAAGCTATTAAGAACTGTTGGGAATACCGGAAAAAAACCGGGTATACGGAAAATTGCCGGCTTGTTTTTGGAGAGGCGGATTCACTGCCGCAACTGATTGTTGATAAATTCAATGATTATTTTGTCATACAGACCCTTGCCCTCGGAATTGACAAATGGAAACCTGCCATTGTGGATGCCATCCGGCAGATCTTTCACCCCAGGGGGATTTACGAGCGAAATGATGTACCGGTGCGGGAACTGGAGGGCCTTGAACAACAAAAAGGGTTTTTGTCTGACCCTTTTGATCCGAAAATAATCATCCACGAAAACGGGCTTCGTTTTCATGTGGACCTCGAGAATGGCCAGAAGACGGGATATTTTCTGGATCAGCAGGATAACCGAAGGGCCATACAGCATATTGTTAAGGGAGCTGAAGTGCTGGGGGCTTTCACCTATACCGGAACCTTTGAAATTCATGCTGCTCATTATGGGGCCAGGAACGTACTCGGGCTGGATATTTCCGAGAATGCAGTCGTGCAGGCCAATCAAAATGCGGAATTGAACGGGCTGGGGGATATTTGCCGTTTCGAGGTGGCCAATGCCTTTGATGTTTTGAAAAAATGGTCAAAGGAAGAAAAACAATTTGATGTGGTGATGCTTGATCCGCCTGCCTTTACAAAAAGCAGGGAAACGATCCAGCGGGCCATTACGGGATACAAGGAGATCAATTTACGGGGAATGAAACTGGTAAAACCCGGCGGTTTCCTTGTCACTTCTTCCTGCACCAGCCTGGTACAACCGGAATTGTTTTTACAGGTCATCGATATGGCGGCCAGGGATGCAAAAAGGAGGATAAGACAGGTTTGCTTTCAAACCCAATCGGCCGATCATCCCATCATACGCGGATTGGACAATACACAATACCTTAAATTCCTGATTGTAGAAGTGCAATAAGAAATAGTAATGACTATTTGGAAACCTGGAATTTTCCCGATTCAATGGCTTTGCCATTCATATCCCTGAGTTGAAAGATATAGACACCGCGTGTAAACTGCGAAAGATCGATAATAGTACGTTGCTGGATATTCTTTTGTTCGTATACCTGTTTCCCCAAAAAATTGATCACATAGAGATTCAATCCTTTTTCTTCCGAGGTCTGCAACTCGAAATTGATAAAAGAAGTGGCAGGGTTGGGATAATACTTTAATATTTTAGGTCCTTCGGGATTGGGTAAATTACGCGATTGTCCATTCGATTGGATGGCTAAAAGCAGGATGATGGACCATATGGGAATGATTCGTCTCAACGAAACAAATTTACTTTTATTTTTCCAAAATAGAATGATTTTCTGGTTCCTGCAACGTAGAAATACGATCCCCTTTTTGGGAATGAAAACCAATGTATTATAACAAAAATGCTATGTTAAAGTTTTAGTCCAAACCTTTCAGGATCTGTTCAATGGTATTGAAATCGGGCAGTTCACCGGCATTCTCAAGTACTTCTGCATATTTTACCAGGCCATTTTTGTCGATCAGGAAGGCTGACCTTTTGGAAACCCCTTTCATATCCAGTATCCAGTCGGTATACAGGCTGCCATACTGTTCAGATACTTCCTTATTAAAATCGCTTAATAATGGAAAATTATATTGTTGTTCTTCCTTATATTTTGCCAGTGTAAAAACGGAATCAACTGAAATGCCAAGCACCTTTGCATGGGTATGCTCGTAAAACCCAATATTATCCCTTATGGAACAGAGTTCTTTGGTACAAACGCCGGTAAAGGCCTGGGGGAAGAACAATAATAAGACATTGTTCCCGCGCAGGGATGATAAACTGATCTTTTTTTTCTCTGTATCATAAAGCGAAAAATCAGGGGCAGACTGTTCCAGTGTAATCTTCATAATTTTCATTGTTAAAATGATGAGTTTACTAACGAACCGGAAAGTAAATTGTTCGGATTTTCTCCGGCAGATCCTTAAAATTTTGGAGAATAGGGATTGGTATAGCGGTCAAGTTTTTTGATGTAACTGACCGAAAGTTCAAAGCCGCCCCTGCCAAAGCTGGAGGGTTTTAATTTTGATATATTGGCATCATAGCTAAAGGATAGTGAAAACGGATTGTAATCCAGTTTGATGACCGGAATTAAGGCGTCGTTGAGCCGCATGAAAGAACCCAGGCTCACGGTATAATCGGGTTCGTCGGGGTAAGGTCCCAATTTGATGCCATAAAGGGCTCCGAAAATAATGTTGGTGAAAGATCCCTGCCGGGCATAATCGCCTTCAAGGTCTACAAATGAATTATCCCCAACGCTTAATTTCAACCCCCCGGAGAAAATCCATTTCGGATGCAGTTCAATGGCTTTGTCCCTGTAAAACGATGTTCTGGGCCGGTTAAAATGATGATAAGCCACACCGATAAAAAAATTATTATCAGGATCATTCTTGAGGGAGGTATTAAAGCTGAGGCCAGCACTGCCGTCTAAATAAGTATACGATGGGTCGGTGATGCTTTCGTTGACTCCCATGCCCTCATAGGTACTGTTGGTAGTCACTTTTGAAAGGTCAATCCGGTGTTGTACCCAGCCTCCCATGAATCCTGCCGACAGGTACATGTTCTTTTCCGAACTCAGGGATTTATGATAGTTAAGTGCAGGCAGGAACTGGATATTGGTATATGATACAGATCCGGCCCTGTCAAAAAAAGATTGAAAACCAAAAGTGACATAATCATCATTGGTTCCAACAGGCATTTTATATTCCGCATTGAGTGAACCTGTTCTGTAGGCTTTTGTTACACTGTTCCATTGGTCCCGGTATACACCCTGTACCCGTACATCCCCTTTGAATAAACCGGCCAGGGCCGGATTCCGCAAGAGGGGTGTTTCGAAAAACTGTGAAAAATGGATATCCTGGCCATAACTGTTTTGAAACAGTAAAACCAAAATAAAAAATGATATGAGGAATCTATTTTTCATTATCGTATCAATGCTACGTTTCCATCCATTTTTATTAATTCTCCATTCTGGCAATATATTTCCAGCTGGTACACATATACATCATTATTAGCGGCTTTCCCATTAAAAGTACCATCCCAGCCGGCTGAAGCATCATTGGCCGGGAAATTCTGTTTTTCAAATACAATTCCGCCCCACCGGTTAAAAATGCGAAGGGTTTTCACATTGGCAACACCTGTTCCCCGGGGATAAAAAATATCGTTACGGCCATCACCATTGGGAGAGAAAGTATTGGGCATGAAAATATTAGCATTTTTACAAAGCACTTTTATAAGCAGGGAGTCCTTGTTGACACAGCCATTACTGTCAACGAAGGCCACGGTATACCAGGTGTTGACACCCGGGCTTGCATCGGGCCGGGGACAATCAGTGCAACTGAGATCATTGGCCGGTGTCCATATATAGCTGTTCATCGTTCCAGAATAAATGGCCGGTATACTGGTTACGGTTCCTGCAATCACGGTCAGTTCCGGGGGCATACTTACGGTGGGCAGGGGATGGATCCGGATTTGCTTTGTTGCGCTGTCTTTACAGCCATTGCTGTTGGTGGCGACAGCCGTGATCAGGAAATTTCCGGATGCACTGTAAAATTGGGGAGGTGGTTGTACCCCTGTAGCGGAATTTCCATTGTCAAAATTCCAGTTCCAGCTGAGCAAAGCAGTATCGGGTAACTGTACGGAACCCGAAAACTGGAGGGGTGCCATTACGCAGGCAAGGCTGTCCCCGTTTATCTGGATTACCGGGCTCTTTGAGATAAGCAATACACTGTCCTTTCTAAGGGTATCGGTACACCCGATCTGTGTTTGTACAGCCAGGGTAATATTGTAATAACCGGTTGTGGCATAAAAATGGGAAGGTGCCGGTTGTGAGGATGTTGCACCGTCTCCAAAATCCCAGCTATAGAGGGTGACCGGGTCATTGGAAGTGGTGGAATCGATAAAATTAATGGTGCCGTTATCACAAATCAGTTCCCGATCCAATCCAAAATTGGCATTGGCCCCGGTAATACTAATCGTGTCGATACCTGATACCGGTATCAGGCATCCTGTCTGATCCTGTAAGATGACTTTTGGGATAAATATACCATAGGAGTTATAAACATGATCAATATCGGGTGAACTGCTCATCAAAGTTTCGCCATCTCCGAAATCCCATAAATAGGTCAGGGGCCCATTGGCAAAAGCACTAAAACTAACAAGCTGTGGTTTGCACCCTTCAAACGGGCCATAAGTAATTCTGGTTCCTGTTGTATCGTATAAGGTTACTGTTTTCTGGATCGTGTCATAACAGGTACCAGCACTTTGAATGATGAGCTGCACCGTATAAGTACCCGGTGTATTAAAATAGTGGGAAGGGTTTTGCAGCGTTGACGTATTTCCATCACCAAAGTTCCATTTTTGCGCATAGTAATAAGTGGAGGTATTGGTGAAATTGACTTCAAAGGGTGCACAGGAACTGATCGAGTCGTTCATGGTGAAATCAGCTATTGGTTTATCGATACTGATATACTGGGTACGGACAAGAGAATCCTTACAGCCATTCTGGTCTGTTATAGTGAGTTGTACGGTATATAAACCTGTATTGGCATAAGCATGCGGGGGGTTCGGAAAAGCCTGGGTGGAAGTATTGCCATCTCCAAAATCCCATAAATAAGCGGCAATATTTCCGGTCGTATTTACATTGAAACGAACAGGTGCTCCCGGGCAGGACTGGGGGGTGGATGTGGAGAACAATACACTCGGATCGGATGTATTGACATAGCTGACCCTGGTGATGCTATCCGTACAACCCGCCGCATCTGTCACTTTTAATTTAATGGTATAGGAACCGATATTGGGGTACGTATGGGTAAATGGTGGAGCAGGATAAGACTGAATGGTGCCATCGCCAAAATCCCACTGCCAGTTAACAATATTATTGATACCATCCAGGGTTGAACTATCCAGGAAAGTTGTTGTCAATCCATTACATCCCGAAATATTTGTTCCGGTAAATCCTGCGACGGCTCCATTGATACGGACAAAATTTGTTTTATCGATCGTGTCTTTACAGCCATTCAGGTCAGTGGTGATCAACCGGATCGAATAAAACCCGGCATTGGCAAAGGCGTGATTGATAAGCCCCCCGCCGCTGATATTTGTTCCATCTCCAAAATCCCAGTAATAATTGTTGATGTTTGCACTGTTGACATTGGCAGCGGTGAAGGAAAGGGGTTTATTTCTGCAGACTGGATTGGGTATAACCGTTATATCAGGATTTTCCTGTACGACATTGATGACCCGCATAAAAGTATGGGAACAGGCACCATAGGTAACCGTTAAAGAAACATTGTAATTACCCAATGCAATGAAAGTGTGTGCCGGGTTTTGCAATGTGGAAGTGGTTCCGTCGCCAAAATCCCAGAACCATGCACTCGCGCTGTCCGACTGGTCAGTAAATCGGAAATCATTTCTTGAACCGCAATTCAGTGTATAAGTAAAAAATGATTGAGGAGATAAGATGGTTATCAAATCGGTTTTAAGGATCGAATCAGGGCAACCGCTGTACCGGGCCACCAGTTTTACCGAATAGGTACCGGGATTGGTATACTGGTACAAGGGGTTTTTCAGGGTTGAAGTGGCCCCATTGCCAAAATCCCATAACCAATCGTCGGAGGGTACCGAAAGATCTGTAAACTGTATCGCCTGTGATAAGCAACTGGTGTCATTCGATATTGAAAAATCGGCGACAGGTGAAGAGCCAGCCTTTACGGCATTACCCAGCGAAAGGGTTTCCGTGCAGCCTGTTGCCGTGGTGATGGTGAGGGAAACCGTATAAGCGCCAAGCATATTATAGGTATGAGATGGTGTGGGAAGGCTGGAGGTGTTTCCATCGCCAAAATTCCATAGATAGGAGGTCACCCCATCCACGCCGGTAATTCCCGCTGAAAAATTCACGGTAAAAGGAGCACAGCCCTGGGCCGGGAGATCGTTAAAAGTGATGACGGGTCTGACTATCCTGATGTATTGCGACTTGGTGGTTGTATCACTGCATCCTGTGGAATTTGTGGTGATCAGCGTGACACTGAATAAGCCATAACTGTTATAGGTATGCGAGGGATTTTGAAGTGTGGAAGTGCCACCATCGCCAAAATTCCAAAACCAACTCACCGGGTTACCGGTTGTCAGGTCCTGGAAGGAAACGGTAAAGGGGGGCTGGCATTTATTTTTGTCGGGGGCAACAAAATCCGTAACGGGCGGCGGGATGACCTGGATGATTTTGGAAACAGAATCCAGGCAGGTATTGAAATTATTGATCAGTTTGATTGTATAGGCTCCGGGAGTACTGTATGATTTTGTTGGATGCGCCAGGGAAGAATTGGTGCCATCCCCGAAATCCCAGGTGGATCCCAGGGGTGTGGGTATGGAGGCATTGATAAAATGAACGGAATCGGCAACACATATACTATCAGGGGCTGTAAAATCTGTAATGATCGTGTCAATCACCACGGCATTTCCTTTTACCAGGCTATCGGTACATCCCTGGCTACTGGTCGCTACCAGTGATACATTAAAGTTCCCGGGGGTATTATAGATATGATTCGGATTGGTGAGATTGGAGGTACCCCCATCTCCGAAATACCAGGTATAAGAAATCGTACCAGGTCCTGTTGTTGTATTATTGAAACTGATATCGACCGGTGGCCTGCACACATTTGGGGAAGTATTCAGGAAGGAGGCGGTCACGCCCTGGCTTACCTGGATAAACTGGTTCTTGGTAACGGTTTTGATACAGCCCTTGTCATTGGTCACTTTTAAGGTTACCGAATAATTGCCTGTGATATTATAATTATGGGAGGGGTTTTGCTGGGTGGATACGGCTCCATCGCCAAAGCTCCATTCCCAGGAGGTGATGCTGTTCCCAGAACCGGCGGTGGAGAGATCTGTGAATTGGGCCCTTAATGGAAAACAACCAGTTGCCTGGTTCACCGAAAAATTCACGGTTGGCGATTCATAAACGGTAATATAGGCGGTCCTCGTTAAGGTATTTGAACCACTGGCATTGGTAGCGGTCAGGCTGATGGTATAGGTGCCGGGGTTGAAAAATGTGGTCGTTGGGTTTTGGGCCGTGGAAGTCGCTCCGTTACCAAAATTCCAGACCCAGGAACTGGGGTTATTGGAAGAAAGGTCCTGGAAATTCACCACTAATGGCGAACATCCGGAAGTGGGGCTGGCCGTGAAATTTGCCGAAGGAACCTGGCCAAAAGCATTACTGGTGAAAACAACGGTGATGAAGAGCTGAACCGATACTAAAAAATTGATATGTCTTTTTTGAATTCCCAAAAGCAATTGATTAATGTTTGCAAACCTCTTTGATCTGAATGTTGTTGTATCAATTTCTCAAAACGATAGACCAGCAACATAACTGTTTGTTTCATAACAATAAAATACCGGATTTTATAAGGATAGGGTTGGCTAAAGCTTATCCAGCCTTAATGTTTTAACATCTGCACCCTCGGTTTTCCTGGCCTCAACAAAGGTCCAGCTGTTATTAGTGATCACCCAGGTTCCGCTGATCAGGTTGATGGGATTGGATGCCCCTGTAAATCCTGCCCAAATGGACTGTGTCGCCGTACTGCCATCCCAGGTGCCTGTGTTTTCAACAGCCCCGTTCCTGATCGCACTGACGGTCTTATTACTGTAAAACTGAAATTTATACGCTGAAAAATCGGATGTCCTGTCGATGCCGTTGTCAATAAAACTTGTCATCACCCATTGGCCGCTGGTCATTGCCTGAACAATGAGGTCATCACTCACTTTTTCTGCTGTTTTCTTACAGCCGGTTGCCAGCATAAAGAAGGGTATAATCAGCAATAGCTTCTTCATAAGATGATTTAAGAGGTCTAAAATACTATTAATTAAGGGTTAGTGCAAGTGTTGGGGAGATTTTAACCATAATAAAAAACACCCGGAATCGGGTGTTTAATGGGATCATTAAAAACAGCTTATTTCGGAAATTTAGGATCGGCCATAACCTCCTCGATCTGTTGCAAATGCCGGTTGGTATGTGCCGACAAGAACAGTACCATCTGATAGGCGTCCAAAGCGCCAATGGGTGAATCTGCAATATGGTTCCGGAGGTCTTCCGTTGTGGTCTTTATGTAAGTGATATGTTTGTTCCTGGCATCTTTGAAGGCAGCCAGTGCTGCTGGCAGAGATTTCCAGGGAGCATTTTTGGGTTCAAAAGATTCCTGGGTCTTTACCCGGGTGTCACGGTTTTCTATTCCTTTGATGAGTGCCGCATCCGTGGTTTTGATGTCTGGCCTTCTTTCCGGATTGGCAGGAGTTTTGATCATGTTTTCAATCCAGTTCCAGAGGTTATTTTCAGAAAGGGCGATATGGTAAGCACATTCTTTAACCGACCACCTGTCAGGGGAAGCCTTATAATTTAATTGTTCTTCTGAAAGCCCTTTTAGCACTTTAAAAAGATCATTTCTTGTCTCCTTTAAATGGTTGGAAGCAAATTTTCTCTCGTCCTTGGTCAGGGAATTATTGGTGCTCATACCGGCAAAACCAGAGACCACCAGCAAAAACAAAAGGACGTACCCAAATTTTCTTTTTCGCATGCCTTTACATTTTTTTTGATGGGACGGAAACGGGCCAGTTTTCAAACCAACAGGATGACGGTTTCAAGCGGATGTTTAAGGTACTACAATTTAGAAAATGATGCATATTATTTTATCAACAACCCATTTTTATCATTTGAATGATCTTTTTTTAACCATTCCCCCCTTTGTGTCTTTGATGCTCTGCATGACAATAAAAGCATGAGGATCTATTTTTTCGATTTCGATCGAGAGTTTGTTTATTTCGAGCCGGGTAATGACGGTGAAAATGATATTGGCGCTATCATAATTTTCTCCTCTTTTCCCAAACCCTTTTTTCCCGGCATAAATCGTTAGTCCTCTCCCCATTCTTGTCTGAATCATTTCTGCAATTTCATTACTATGGGCCGAAATGATGGTGACGCCTGTAAACTCCTCAATACCTTCCAGGATAAAATCAACTGTTTTTGATGCTGCAATATAGGTTAGAATAGCATAGAGCGCGATTTCCCAGGAAAGCAGGTAGGCCGCCACACCAAAAATGATGATATTAAAGATCATGATAAAGTCCCCAACGGTAAGACCCCTTTTCCGGCTTAAATAAATGGCCAGGATTTCCGTTCCGTCAATGACCCCGCCGCCCCGGATACTCAACCCGATTCCCGCACCGAGAAAGAATCCGCCAAATACTGCTACCAGGAGTTTATCGTTGGTAATGATTGGAAAAGGGAAAAAAGCGATCACGAGTGAAAGCATAATGATGGCAAGAATGCTTTTGCCGCTAAAAACAGGTCCAATCTGCCACCGGGCCAGGAGGATAAAGGGCAGGTTGATGATTACGATCAGTAAGGCCAGAGGGATCCCGGTCCTGTTATTGATAAGCAGCGAAATACCCATAACGCCCCCGTCAATAAAATGATTGGGCATCAGGAATCCTTTTAATCCAAATCCGGCAGCAAAAACACCCAAAAGGATGAACAGAATGCTCTTAAGGGTATTCAGCAATGCTTTTCTCATCCTCCAGGTACCCTTTGCCATTTCATAACGTGATAGCGTATGCTGATGGGTTTTACCGAGGTTTTTTTTGATCTCCTGTAAAATTATCTGATGAAATCTGGGGTCAAAGCTCATTGCTGTAAATATACTTCAGCGAAGAGTCATGAAGGACAAATTCAACCAAAAACGTAACTTTCGAGCATGAAAATAGCCGATCTGATAGATTATCTGGAAACCATCGCAGATCCTTCGCTGCAGGAGTCATATGATAATGCCGGTCTGATCACCGGGTTGCCTGAATGGGAATGCAGGGGTGTGCTTTGTACATTGGATGTTACAGAAGAAGTGATTGAAGAAGCCATCCGCAATTCCTGCAATTTGGTGGTAGCCCATCATCCTGTTATTTTTCGGGGGATCAAAAAGATCAATGGAAAAAACCAGGTGGAAAGGACCGTCATCATCGCCATCAAAAACGATATTGCTATTTATGCCATTCATACCAATCTGGATAATGTTATGGAAGGGGTGAATGGCAGGATGGCTGCTAAGATCGGTCTTACAGGTCTAGAAGTGCTGGCTCCCCGGAATAACAGCCTGATGAAACTTTTCACCTTTGTTCCCATCAGCCATGGGGATGCCGTGCGGACAGCCATATTCGAAGCCGGGGGCGGGCATATCGGTAATTATTCATCCTGCAGTTTTAATGCAGAGGGTTTTGGCACTTTTAAAGGCGAAGCGGGCAGCCAGCCCTTTGCAGGTACTGCGGGTTCCCTGCACAAAGAGGCTGAATTAAAAATCGAAGTGATTTTTCCTTCTTACCTGCAGCCCCGTATTATAAAAGCCCTTTTAGCGGCACACCCCTATGAAGAGGTAGCTTATGATGTCATCAATACCGGCAATCTGCATCCGCAACTGGGCAGCGGGTTAACAGGGCGACTGGAAAAACCTGTTGCGGAAGGGGAATTTTTGAAGCTCCTGAAAGGGATTTTTGGGGTTCCGGTAATCCGGCATTCGGCTTTCACCGGTAGAATGATAAAAACCGTTGCCATCTGTGGTGGCGCAGGTAGCTTTATGATTTCCAACGCTTTAGGTTCAGGAGTTGATGCTTTTGTCACTGCCGATATGAAGTACCATGAGTTCTTTGAGGCCGATGGTAAAATACTGATTGCCGATGTGGGGCATTATGAAAGTGAGCAGTTTACCATTGGTCTCCTGAATGATTTATTGCAGAAAAAATTCCCTACCTTTGCCGTCCTAAAAACAGGGGTGAAAACCAATCCTGTTTATTATTGCTGATCACGCCTAGGGGCACCAGGATGATAACCAGGTTTCGATGAACTCCAAAGTCAAACTTCAAATCTCATATGGCACAAGTAAAAGAGTACTCTGTAGAAGAAAAACTTACAGCGCTGGTCAACCTGCAAAAGATTGAATCAAAAATTGATGAACTGCGGATCCTGAAAGGGGAATTACCCATGGAAGTGGCCGACCTGGAGGATGAGTTGCAGGGACTGAATGCCCGGCAAACCCGCATTGAAGAAGAGATCAATGGCATTACAGAGTTTATTGAGCAAAAGAAAGAAGCCATTAAAGAGGCGCAGGCACTGGCGAAGAAGTATGAAAAGCAAAGCGACAACGTAAAAAATAACCGGGAGTTCGAAGCTATCAATAAGGAAATTGAGATGCAGGAACTGGAGGTGAAACTGGCAGAAAAACATATTAAAGATGCCAACGAAGAGATTGCTGAAAAAGCAATTGCCCTGGAGAAAGCCAAAAAGGCGATTGGTGGTAAGGAAGGCGTTCTGAACGCCAAAAAAGAAGAGCTGGAAAAAATTATTGCCTCCACCGAAAAGGAAGAAAAGCATTTTAATAAATTAGCAGCCGAGGCCCGTAACCATGTTGATGAACGTTTACTGACCAGCTATGACAAAATCAGGAAGAGTTACCGCAATGGATTAGCAGTGGTCCAGGTGGAAAGGGATGCCTGTGGCGGTTGCTTTAATGCCATTCCCCCGCAAAAGCAAAGTGAGATCAAGCAAAGGAAAAAGATCATGGTTTGTGAAAACTGTGGCAGGATCCTGGTGGATACGGATCTGCACGATTCCGTAGAGATCAAGTAAATATATTTTCTTTTTTTATTTTTCCCCATCCCCGCAAGGATGGGGTTTTTATTTTCAGGACTTCCCAAGAAGATTTAATTTGCGCAGACATGTTGAAAAGGATTTCGATACGGAATTATGCTATTATCGACCAGCTTGAAATTGATTTTTCGGCGAAATTGAATATCATCACCGGGGAAACCGGCGCCGGTAAATCCATTATTGTTGGCGCCCTGGGTCTGATCCTGGGCAACAGGGCAGACACAGCTGTTTCTTTTCGCAAGGATCAGAAATGTGTTATTGAAGGGATCTTTAACACGGATACCAAAAAAAGTATCCGGGAATTCCTCCTGCAGCAGGATCTTGACGCAGACGATGAGCTGGTGTTGCGCAGGGAAATCATTCAAACCGGAAAGTCAAGGGCCTTTATCAATGATACCCCGGTGAACCTTACACAGTTAAAAGAATTGAGCCTGTTGCTGGTCGACCTACACCAGCAATTTGACAGCCTTGAACTGGGACAAACCGATTTTCAGCGGGAGGTGCTGGATGCCCTGGCCGGCCGCCCTGAAAGCATTACACAATACCAGCAGTTGTTCAGGAAATGGCAGGATGCAAAGAAGCAGTTGGATGCCCTGAAAGAACAGAAATTGGCCTTTGACAGGGAATATGATTATAACCAATTTCAGTTTAATGAACTGGAAGAAGCAGGTTTCAGGGAAAATGAACTCGAGGAGATCGATGCCGAGCTGAAATTATTCAGTCATGCGGAGGGAATCATTGCGGCTTTGAACCAGGTGCGTTTTGTTTTATCGGAAACAGAGGCTCCGGTTGTTCAGCAACTCAGGGTCTTAGTGAACCAATTGCAGGGGTACGCAGCCTATCAGCCCAGCCTTCCCGGTATTATTGAAAGATTACAGTCGGCCCAGATTGAACTGGAAGATATTGTTGATGAAGTGGAACATATCAGCGGACATATTCATTACGACAATGAGAAGATTGCCTCCCTCAACGAGCGGTTATCAACCGGGTATAAACTGCTCAAAAAACATGCGGTTCAGACAACAAATGAACTCATACAGGTTCAGGAGGGATTGGCCGAAAAATTGCAGGCCGTGCTGAATATTGAAACGGCTATTCAGCAAACGGAAAATGAGACTAACCGCTTGCTGGAACAGGCCATGACGGCAGCCATGGCCATTTCCGCCAGCCGGAAGGAACAAATGAAGCCACTGGAAGTAAAAGTGAATAAACTGCTTGCCCAGGTCGGCATGCCCAATGCCCGGCTAAAGGTTGAACAAAAACAAATACCCCTGAACATCACGGGGAGCGATGAAGTGACTTTTCTTTTTGATGCCAATAAAAGCGGTCAGTTCTTACCGGTAGGTAAGGTGGCCAGCGGGGGTGAGTTGAGCCGGCTCATGTTATGCATTAAGTCGCTTGTGGCAGAATCAATTGACCTGCCCACCCTGATTTTTGATGAGATTGATACCGGTATTTCCGGGGAGGCGGCAAAACAGGTTGGCCTGATCATGAAATCCCTGGCGGGGAAAAGACAGGTGATTTCCATCACGCACCAGCCCCAGATCGCCGGGCAGGCAGATGCCCATTTTTTTGTTTTCAAGGAAGTGATAAAAGAGGAAGTAAAAACAAATATTCGATTGTTGAATACGGAAGAAAGAGTGATTGCCATTGCCAGGATGCTGAGTGGTGAAAAACCAACAGCAGCCGCTATCGAAAATGCCAGGGAAATGGTTGGGCAATAGCTAGGGAATACTTCTTAATTTTACCGCAAAAATCAATGCTATGAGTCATAATCTGTTGAAAGGGAAAAAAGGGATCATTTTCGGAGCACTGGATGAAAAATCAATCGCCTGGAAAACGGCTTTGAAATGTTATGAAGAAGGAGCGCAAATCGTATTAAGCAATGCGCCTGTTGCCTTAAGGATGGGGGAGATCAATAAACTCGCCGAGACCTGCGGACAGGCACCTGTTATCGGTGCTGATGTAACGAATATGGAAGACCTGAAAAACCTGTTTGAGAAATCAATGGAGCATTTCGGGGGAAAAATTGACTTTGTCCTTCATTCGATCGGTATGAGCCTGAATGTTCGTAAAGGCAAACATTATACGGAAATGAATTATGAATGGAACCAGAAAACGCTTGATATTTCAGCCATGAGCCTGCACCGGGTATTGCGCACGGCCTGGGATATGGATGCCATCAGTGACTGGGGTAGTGTGGTGGCACTTACTTATATCGCCGCCCAACGGGTGTTCCCGGATTATAATGAAATGGCCGATGCCAAGGCCCTGTTGGAAAGTGTCACGCGTAGTTTTGGATATCATTATGGCGTGCGGAATAAAGTGCGGATCAATACCATCTCCCAATCGCCGACCCGTACTACAGCCGGTAGTGGTGTAAAAGGGTTCGACGGTTTTATCAATTATGCCGAACAAATGAGCCCGTTGGGTAATGCCAGCGCAGAAGATTGCGCGAACTATTGTGTGTTGATGTTTAGCGACAGCACCCGGATGGTGACCATGCAAAACCTGTTCCATGACGGAGGGTTCTCTTTTACCGGGGTTACCGCCGGTGTGATCGAAGCCATGGAAAAATAAACTAGGGTATACACTATTCCTGCCCATGGGCATACCATGGGCTGTTTTTTACCCGTTTCCATAATAAAATTGTAAAAATTACACTTAACCGGTATTTCCAGCCAACCTTTTGGGGAAATCACATATCTTTTCAACCACAATCACCTCTTTCTTTATGATCCTTGGCAAAAAACTAATCATCGTACTCCCTGCTTATAATGCTGCCAAAACCATAGAACAAACCTATAAGGAAATTCCCTTCGATATCGTAGATGAAGTAATCCTGGTGGATGATAAAAGCAATGATGACACTGTTTCGGTAGCGGAAGGGCTGTGTATCAAACATATATTTTCGCATAGCATAAACAGGGGTTACGGTGGAAATCAGAAAACCTGCTTTAACAAAGCATTGGATTTGGGGGCTGATCTCGTGATCATGGTCCACCCGGATTATCAATATTCTCCAAAACTGATTCACAGTATTGCTTACCTGATCGCCAATGATGTGTATTCCGTCGTGTTTGGATCCAGGATCCTTGGCATGGGCGCGATCAAAGGGGGCATGCCATTATACAAGTATTATGCAAACCGGATACTTACTTTATTTCAGAATATCCTATTTCAACAGAAATTATCGGAATATCATACCGGTTACAGGGCTTTTACAAAAGAGGTGTTGGAATCAGTGGCCTTTGAAAAAAATTCAGATGATTTTATTTTCGACAACCAAATGATCGCACAGATCTTTTTTAAAGGGTTTTCAATTGCTGAAATAACCTGCCCCACGCGTTATTTCGAGGAAGCTTCTTCCATCAACCTGAAAAGGAGTATCGTTTATGGACTGGGGGTCGTCAAAGTTAGTCTGCAGTACAGGCTGGCCAAATGGGGCCTGTATAAACCCGATTACCTGTTTGCGGCTGGCCGTTTAAAAAAATAGAACCCGTTCCTGTGGTACAGGAATTCAAGATCAGGCACTTCCTTCTTCAACCTTTCCACTGCATTCACCTTCGCAGAGATATACAAAGGCTTATCTATATTGCCGTGCAACAACCAGTCTTTATCATAATACCGGGGATTTTGATGGGGCATCACCTTTCCATAAAAATAATAGGTATAGGTTTTGTAACCATAGGAAGTGTAATAACAGTCCTCCCCCGATTTTGAGGCCCAGAATTCAATATTGGCCAACTGGCTGTAGTGCTCGATCCTGTTGATCAGAAAAAATAAGCTGAGCTGGATATAAAGGGCCGAACCGGCAAACAGTAAAATGATGGATAGCCGGGTAAACTTTTTACCGGCATACACAATTACGAACGCAGTAACCAGTAATAGCAGGATGCCGGGGAGGATCTCCATGCCCGTCCAATGCACACCGGCTTCCAGGTTTTCCATGGCAAACAGATCTTTTTTAAAGAGGGGTTTGATCGCTTCTATGTGCCGGCCGCCATAGACAAATGCAAAGGGTGCCAGCACAAAGGGCAAGGCAGCAACGACCAGCGAGATCTTCATCCAGGTACGGAATCTTTGCTGCTCGAAAATGAGGGCATATAGGCTATAGGCCGCCAGGAAACTCAGTGGGAAATAACAAAGGGAGGAGTAATGAACGATCTTAGTTGACACGATGGTAAAGAGTATCAATACCACCCAGAAAAGGATGCTCATCCATTTTTTGAATGCTGCCATTCTTTTGTCGTTGCGCTCCAGGAGTGTGAATGCATGAATCAGGAATGTGGAGGCGGGGAAACAACCGAAAAATAGGAAAACGAAATGGTATAACAGAAAACCTTTTTGACCGGCATCCGGTTTGCTGAATAGTTCCCATTGCCTGATGGTAAAATCTACAATGAATTCACTTCCGTTCCGGAGGTAATTGTAAACAAACCAGGATGCAGTAACCAGCAGGGCGGTGATAAACCAAATCAACAGCTGGGGTAAGGGCATGAACAACCTGAAACGGTTGCCAATGATCACTACAGCTATGACCAGTCCGGTTATGATCAGGGCTGCCGGTCCTTTTGTGAGAATGGCCATACCCGTTGCAAAACCACCGAAGAGTAACCAAGCAAGGTTTTTCTGACCGGCTTCTCCTTTCCAGCTTGCCCGGATGATGCCATAGATACCTAGAAAAATAAAGAAATTAAAGTAGGGATCAATTATACCGGATTTATAATAGAGATGGGGTAATATCGATCCGAAATAGGCAAGGACCCAGAGTAAGCCAAACTGTGTATTCCTGATTTTCTTACCGATGGAAAATAAGATAGGGAGGACAAGGGTACCTAACAGGGCATTGGGCAGTCGGGCAGCAAATTCATTGATGCCAAATGCTTTCATCGAAAGGGCCTGTAACCAAAAGAACAAGGGTGGTTTTTCTGTAAAATGGGCAAAGTCGATCTGGGGTGATGCAAAATTACCGGTGATGACCATCTCCCTCGAAACCTCTGCAAAATTGATCTCATCCCAATCGAAAAGATGTGCATTGCCAAGGAAGGGGATAAAAAAAAGGGCGGCCACAGCAGCCAACAGCAGGCAAAGGGTTGTATGGTGGGTGCTGGTTTTCAAACCCGGAAGTACTTTCAAATTTTGAAGATAACCTTTTTACAAAAGGATGGAAAAATTAACCGCCTTCTGAATGAAGGCGGTTCGTTGCGGTATGCATTTTTGTTAAATCAGTATTCATCTTCATTAAAGAGGAAGTCTTCCTGTGAAGGGTAATCGGGCCAGATATCTTCAATGCTCTCATATACTTCTCCACCTTCGTCTTCCAGCTCCTGCAGGTTTTCTACCACCTCAATGGGAGCTCCACTCCTGATTGAATAATCAATCAGTTCATCTTTTGTAGCCGGCCAGGGGGCATCTTCCAGGTACGAGGCTAATTCCAGGGTCCAAAACATTTTTTATCCGGGGTTTAAAGTTTTAATAATCAAGGGATAATCGGTTTATCAAGTTCCCAAATTTCCCGCAAATGTAGCTTTAATAACGAATTTTCCAAATCATTAGTTTCAACAGGCTTTTCAACAAAACCTTAAAATTGATAGTCCTAACCAATACCGTATTTTGAGAATGGTGCAGGTTTACTGATATTTGATTGATTGTTAAGTAAAGACGCTGCATGTTAACTGGAAAAAATATTTTTAAAAGTTATGGTCCGGTGCCCGTTCTCAGGGGTGTGGACCTGGAAATTAGCAGGGGCGAAATTGTAAGCATTGTGGGTTCCTCCGGTGCGGGGAAAAGCACCCTGCTGCATATCCTGGGTACGCTGGATAAGGCGGATAGTGGTGCCATAAGCCTGGACAACACTTCTTTTGATGAGCTTTCGGGCAAGAAGCTGGCGGCATTCCGGAATAAACATATCGGGTTCATTTTCCAGTTTCATCATTTATTGCCTGAATTTTCCGCACTTGAAAATGTATGCATCCCCGGTTGGCTTTCAGGGAAAAATAAGAAAGAAGTGGAAGCAAGGGCAGGCGAATTATTAAACATGCTGGGGCTTTCCCAGCGGTTTGACAATAAACCATCCGCCTTATCGGGTGGGGAACAGCAAAGGGTCGCCGTGGCCAGGGCATTGATCAATAACCCCGATATCGTTTTTGCCGATGAGCCGACGGGTAATCTTGACAGTGCGAATGCGGAAGAACTCCATAAATTATTTTTTGACCTCAGAAAACAATTCAACCAGACCTTTCTGATCGTAACCCATAATGAAGAACTGGCGGCGCTTAGCGATAGAATATTGCACATGAAAGACGGAAAAATCATCAACGGACAATAAGCTATTTCTGAAAGGGGTTTGGCCTTCTTTGTGTTTGCTGGAAATTTTATGGATAGAAAAGAAGACTATACCCTTGGCTTCCAGGGTATTTCGCGGGCATTTAACCGGTGTGCCATAAACCTTGACAGTACAAAGAGGTAGTCGCTGAGCCGGTTCAGGTATTTTAAAATAACGGGTTCCACTTCCAGGCTTTCCATTTCCAGCCGAACACAGCAACGCTCAGCTCGCCGGCAAATACATCTGGCAACATGTATATGAGAAACGGTGGGATGCCCCCCGGGTAAAATAAAATTATTCATGGGTGGAATATCCATATTCATATTATCCATCTCAGACTCCAGGAAAACGACATCGGATTCCTTCAGGTCGGGTATCCGGAGTTTGGGTTCTTTAATGGGGTCGCAGGCTAAAGAAGATCCAATGGTAAAAAGCCTGTCCTGTATTTCCAACAATGTTTTTTGAACCCGATCGTCTGCGATCAGGTCATTGCATAAACCGATATAGGAGTTCAGTTCATCAATGGTTCCGTAAGCTTCGATCCGGAGGTGGCTTTTTGAAACCTTAGTTCCGCCGATCAATGATGTTGTCCCTTTATCGCCAACCTTTGTATAGATCTTCATCGCCATTTGATAGGTATTTTCTGATGAAACAAATTTCCAACAAGAAAGGTTGCCTGCGCCGGATGGAGCATTAAAGTTTTACACAATTATTGCCGGGCATAAAGTCCGGCATTCTCATTCTTCTTATCACTTTCTATGATGCCATCCCTCAGCCTTACCATCCTGTGAGAACGGTTGGCGATGTCTTCTTCATGGGTTACCAGGATGATCGTATTGCCACCTTCATGAATTTTGTCAAAGATTTCCATGATCTCATAGGAGGTTTTTGTATCCAGGTTGCCCGTGGGTTCATCGGCAAGGATCAATGAAGGATCGTTTACAAGGGCCCTGGCAATTGCAACACGCTGGCACTGGCCACCGCTCATTTCATTAGGTCTGTGATGTGCCCTGTCCGAAAGGTTGACCAGTTCCAACACATGTTCCGCCTTTTCTTCCCTGGTCTTTTTATTGACACCGGCATATACCAGGGGCAGGGCTACATTTTCCGCGGCGGTAAGCCGGGGTAAAAGGTTGAATTGCTGAAATACAAAACCAATTTCCCTGTTACGGATCTCGGCCAGGTCATTATCCAACATCTTACTCACATCCTTGCCATTCAGGATATAACGACCCTGGGTGGCGGTATCAAGGCAGCCAATGATATTCATCAGCGTGCTTTTACCGGATCCGGAAGGTCCCATGAGAGCCACATACTCGTTTTTAAAAATATCAAGGGAAATGCCTTTCAACACCTTCAGTTCCATTTTACCCATGAAGTAACTCTTGGTGATATTATCGAGATGTATGATGCTGCTCATGATAAGAAATACTATTTTGAAAATTGCCAATTAGGTTTATGTGCTATTGTTTACCGGTCCTGGCCCGTTCTATTGAGGGGGCTTGATCACTTTTGGAACCTTAAAATACTGTTCGTCATGCAAGGGTGCATTTTTTAGGGCAGTTTCCCTGCTGATGGAATCCCGGACCTCATCATCCCGAAGCACATTGATCTCTTCCGACATATGCAGCAGGGGTTCAACACCTGTCGTATCCAGTTCATTCAGTTTTTCAACAAATTGAATTATTTTCTGAAGATCCTGCTTGATTTCCTGTTTTTCTTCCTTTTTGAAACTCAGCCGGGAAAGATGTGCCAGTTTATCAACCAATTCATCATTTATTTCCATTCAACAAAGATAATTCATTACCCCTTTACCCGTTGGGATATGTGGTAGCAGGCTGCAGGCTTACCCGAACGGCATGAAAATCCGTCAGAAACTTGCATCCCCAAACTATAAACTATTCTTATCTTCGCCGTCCTTATGGAAAAAAGGAAACCCATCGTAATGAGTGGCATTCGGCCAACCGGATTTTTGCACCTGGGGAACTATTTTGGGGCCGTCAGGAACTATGTTAAAATGCAGGATGAGTTTGAGTGCTATTTTATGATTGCCGATATTCATTCACTGACCACCCACCCCGATACCCGGGCGTTGAAATCGCATGTGCAGCGGGTGTTGGCAGAGTATATCGCCTGTGGACTGGATCCTGAAAAGGCGGCCATTTATTGCCAAAGTCATGTGTATGAGACCGGCGAATTATACCTCTACCTGAATATGCTGGCTTATAAGGGGGAATTGGAAAAGACGACCACTTTTAAGGATAAGGCACGTTCCCAGCCCGACAATATCAATGCGGGCCTATTAACCTACCCGGTTTTGCAGGCGGCTGATATTATCCTGCACAGGGCTTCTTTAGTCCCGGTTGGAAAGGACCAGGAACAGCACCTGGAAATGGCAAGGACATTCGCCAACCGGTTTAATCACCGGTATGTCGAGGTATTTCCGGAGCCCCAGGCCTTTAATTACGGTGATGCCCTTATCAAGATACCCGGTCTTGATGGTGCCGGGAAAATGAGTAAGAGTGAAAACCAAAATGCCACGCTTTATCTTGCCGATGAAGATGATGTGATCCGTAAAAAAGTGATGAAAGCCAAGACCGATAGCGGCCCGATTACCCCTCATTCACCCAAACCCGATTATATTGAAAACATCTTCCTGCTGATGAATCTGGTCAGCGATGAAGCGGTCGTCAGGAAATTTGAAGATGATTTTAACAATTGTTCTATACGGTATGGCGACATGAAAAAACAGCTGGCAGAAGATATGGTTAACTTTATTGCTCCGATCCGGGGCAGGGTGAATGATATCCTGCATGACGAAAAATACCTGAAACAGATCATGGAAATGGGTGCCGAAAAGGCCCGGAAAAGCGCTGGTGTTACGATGAAACTGGTGAGGGATGCTATTGGTTTGAGTTATTAGCAACAGGTTTTGTTTAAGGGAAAGCATTTTTGAGGATATATTAGTTATATTAGTTTATTAAATAGTACAGCGTACAACGTATTTCATATTATGGCCAAAGCTAAAAAACCAAAGCATATTGCAGTAGCCGGAAATATCGGTGCGGGTAAAACCACCCTCACAGAACTGCTTGCCAAACATTATAAATGGATTCCCCAATTTGAAGACGTGGACCATAATCCCTATTTATATGATTTCTATGAGGATATGCCCCGCTGGAGCTTCAACCTGCAGATCTATTTTTTGAACAGCAGGCTCCAGCAACTGGTCGATATTCAGAAAGGGTCAGAAACGGTTATACAGGACAGAACCATTTATGAGGATGCCCATATTTTTGCCCCGAACCTGCATGAGATGGGGCTCATGAGCAAAAGGGATTTTGATAATTATTTTGACTTTTTCCAGACTCTCAAACAAATGGTACAACCGCCCGACATGCTGATCTACCTCAAGGCTTCAGTACCGACACTGGTGGGACAAATTCAGAAAAGAGGCCGCGAATACGAGGAGAATATCAGGCTTGATTACCTTAAAAGACTCAATGAGTTCTACAATAAGTGGATTGACCATTACCGGGAAGGTGAGTTGCTGGTGATTGATGTAGATAAGAATAAGTTTGCAGAATCAGATGAGCACCTCGGCGAGATCATCCAGAAAATAGACAGCCAGCTCTATGGACTTTTTTAAACATTAACGATCTTACCGGTAGTTAGTGAAATTTTCTGAATCAGCCAGTAATTTCTTTATTTTTTCCAGCCAGTCGGCCTGTTTTTCACGGATAATACTGTGTTCGGTTTCCTGGTCATAGGCACGCTGCATTTCATTTTCTTCTTTCATTGTTTTTTGGTATATCTCCTGCAGGTCCTGTTGGAAATTTCTTTTATTCAACTGATATGCGAGCATCCGCTGATGCAGTTTCCGCGCAAAGATTTCGGTGATATCAAAATGGGCCTGTTCGTGGCTGAGGATATAATCGGTTTTTGTTTTCCCCCAGGATTTCTTCTTGTTAAACCTGCAGGTGATATGCCATTCGGGCTGATCATTCTTCAGGCTGAAATTGATATTGATCTGAACGGAACTTAAAGCGGCCCTGTCAGACCCTTTTTCAGGGTTCCCTTCAAAATCGATCCATTCCAGTTTTCGGTCGGCTTGCCAGTCAATAAACCCCGCATCTTTTTTTTTCAGGCCGAAAGAACCTAAGAGGAAGGGCACTATCAGTAAATAGCGGCGTAATAACATGATCCTAAATTAACCACTATCCCAAAAAATGAGTGGGCTTCCGGAATAATTTCAGATATATTTAACCATAAAAAAACTCCCTCAAAAAAGCAGGGAGTTCTTTGGCAAGCACCGAAAGAGTGCCATCATGAAAGCTTTGGAGCTGCTTTCCGTGTTTCTTCCTCGACACCGGAAGCATACTTTTCAAAGTTTTGTTTAAATAAACCGGCCAGGTATTTTGCTTTTTCATCATAGGCATCCCTGTCGGCCCAGGTATATCTTGGATTGAGTAAAGTGATCGGTACCCCCGGGCAGCGTTTGGGCATCATCATGCCAAAAACCGGGTGGGGTTCAAATTCTTCTTCCTCGAGGCTGCCATTGAGCGCGGCAGTGATCATGGCACGGGTATACGCCAGTTTCATACGGCGACCCTCCCCATAGGGTCCTCCCGTCCAGCCTGTATTGATCAGCCAGACATTCACATTATTTTCCTGCATCTTTTTGCCCAGCATGGCGGCATATTTTCCCGGGTGAAGCGGGATAAAGGGTGCTCCGAAACAGGCACTGAAAGTGGGCTTTGGTTCTGTGATCCCGGCTTCTGTACCGGCAATTTTAGCGGTATACCCGCTGATAAACTGGTACATGGCCTGTCCGGGCGAAAGTTTTGAAACAGGGGGAAGAACACCAAAAGCATCACAGGTCAAAAAGAATATATTTTTGGGAAGACCACCCCTGGCAGGATCCAGTGAATTGCTGATATAATCAAGGGGGTAAGAAACCCGGGTATTTTCTGTAATGCTGTCATCATCAAAATCGATAGTATTGGTATGTTCACGGAACATAACATTTTCAACCAGGGCGCCGGGACGGATCGCATTATAAATTTCAGGCTCTTTCTCCTCGGAAAGATTGATGCATTTGGCATAACAACCGCCTTCAAAATTGAATATGCCATCGCTGGTCCAGCCATGTTCATCATCACCGATCAGTTTCCTGGCCGGATCGGCGCTTAAAGTTGTTTTGCCGGTTCCGCTCAGGCCAAAAAATATTGCCGTTTCGCCATTTTCACCCATATTAGCACTGCAATGCATGCTCAGTACATTTTTCTGCTGGGGCAAAATATAATTGAGAATGGTAAAGATGCTTTTTTTGGTTTCACCGGTATAACCAGTTCCGGCGATGATCACCATCTTATGTTTAAAAGAGATCAACGACACATTTTCCTGCCGGATGCCACATTCTTTGGGATTTAGTTTTAAGCCCGGCACTGAAATAACATGCCAGCCAGGCTGGAAATGATCAAGGACCTCTTCCTCCGGGCGGATGAACATATTATGGGCAAAAAGGTTGGTCCAGGGTTTTTCATTGATCACCCTGATGTTCAACCGGTATCTTGGATCAGCGCAGGCCTGGCAGTCCCTCACCCAGATTTCTTTCAGCCCGTTCAGGTAGTTAATTACTTTTTTATAAATAATGTCATAATAAGCCGGGGCGATCGGGATATTGAAATCGTTCCAGTCGATAGTATCAGCCGTGAGTTCATCTTTGACCGTAAATTTATCTTTTGGAGATCTGCCGGTAAATTTTCCGGTTTCTACTACAAGTGCTCCCGTATCATTCAGGCGGCCCTGGCCTAGCCTTAAGGTATCCTGAACAAGTTCTTCGGGGGAAAGCTGGTAGTGTATGGATTCGGTGGCGGTAATCCCAATACGGATCAGGCTTTCAGTGGGTAGGGCGGTGGAATGGACTGACATAAAGAAACAAAAATGTTTGATTAGTCTGCAAAGTTAAAACAGAATCCCTCATTTTTACAAACATTCGTTAGTGTTTGTGTAGATAAAAAGTTAAATACCTGAAAATTAATTATCTGCCCTATAAGGAATTGCTGTCTTCCTTAGCATTTTTTTATGGATATGGAAGAATTATTGAATGATTTTTATTTTTTTAACTTTCTGAATATTAATACTTTTCATGGGAAACCGAATCTCTATTCCTCTTTACCTTTAATACAAAACCACAAAAAATGAAATACCTGCCTCTCAATCCCGAGCTGTTTGTCAAGAATCGTGAGCGCTTTATGAATGCGATGCAAAAGAATGCAATTGCCATTTTTGTCAGTAATGATGAAGTGCCAACCAATGGGGATGCCCTCTATCCGTTTAAACAAAACAGCGATCTGTTCTGGTTAAGTGGTATTACGCAGGAAGACAGTATGGTGATACTTTTTCCGGACAATCCCGATCCGAAATACAGGGAGGTATTGGTTTTAGTGCGTCCTAATGAATTAAAGGAAAAATGGGATGGGAAAAGATTAAGGGTGAAAGAAGCCCGGGACATCAGTGGTATTCAGACAATCGTATGGCTGGACAGTCTCGACGGTTTATTACAACCCTGGATTCATCTGGCCGACCATATTTACCTCGACAGTAATGAGAACGACCGGAAGGGAAGCCTAATCAGGACCCGGGAATACCGGTTTATCGATGAAATGAAAAGCCGTTATCCGCTCCATAACTATTTACGGTCGGCAAAGATCATGAAACAACTAAGGGCTATCAAAACGGCCTTTGAAGTGGAAGTCCTGCAAAAAGCCATTGATATCACCGATGTCACCTTCAGGCGTTTGTTACAATTCATTCAACCGGGTGTGATGGAATATGAGATTGAAGCGGAAATATGGCATTCTTTCCTTTCTCAAAGGGCAACGGGGCAGGCATATGGAAGTATTATTGCCAGCGGCGACAGGGCCAGGACCCTTCACTATGTTTCCAATAACCAGGAATGTAAAGATGGCGAACTAATCCTGATGGATTTTGGAGCAGAATATGGTGGTTACTGTGCAGACCTTACCCGGACCATACCCGTGAATGGGAAATTTACAAGGAGACAAAAGACGGTCTACAATGCCTGCCTGCATTTACATGATTATGCAAAAAGTATTCTGAAACCGGGAATCACGATCATTGACTATACTGAAAAAGTCGGGGAGGAAGCCACCCTGCAATTTTTGAAGATTGGTTTGCTCCGTAAATCAGATGTGAAAAATGAAGACCCCGAAAACAGGGCATACCGGAAATACCTCTACCATGGCATTTCCCATCACCTGGGTGTGGATGTGCATGACCTTGGAACAAGGACCGAACCCGTTAAGGCCGGTATGGTCTTTACGGTAGAACCGGGCATTTATATTGAAGAGGAACAAATGGGGGTTCGGATTGAAAACAATATCTGGCTGACCCGAAATGGTCATAAGGATCTTATGAAAAACATCCCCATTACTGTAGAGGAAATTGAAATGCTCATGAAGAAATAGCATCTTTGTCTTTAGGGTCAATAGTTCATCGGTTTCCCTGGTATTGTATTCCTTAGGGTTGCTGAAAATTGATACTGGCTGATGCGATGAAATAATTATACCATAACATGAAACAAATTCCCAACCTGTTTACGCTGCTGAATCTCTTTTTTGGATGTATGGCCATCGTTTTTGTCCTGCAAAACGGCATTGAAATCATTCCTGATGCGAATGGACAACAATTACTGGTCATCCCGGAGAAAATATGGATGGCTTCCTTATTCATCGGGTTGGCAGCGCTTGTTGATTTCCTGGATGGATTCGTTGCCCGCCTTTTCAAAGCGGTTTCCCCGATGGGAAAACAACTGGATTCCCTGGCAGATGTTGTAAGCTTTGGAGTGGCCCCGGCAATGATCATTTACCAGTTTCTCCGTTTAAGTATCGCCCAGGAGGAAGACGGATTGGAAACATCAATTTTATGGATGGCTCCTGCCTTCTTCATAGCCTGTGCTGCTGCCTGGCGGCTCGCAAAATTTAATATCGATACCCGGCAGGAGGAGCAGTTCCGGGGTATCCCCACACCGGCCGCAGGATTACTGGTGGCTTGTTTTCCGCTGATCTACTGGAATGTACAACAACAATGGGTCACTGAAATTTTATTGAATAAATGGTTTCTCTACTTTTTCATCGCTTTTATTTCCCTGCTGATGGTTTCCAATATACCGATAATGAGTTTCAAATTCAGGGATTTCGGAATAAAGAACAATCTTTACCGGTACCTGCTGATCCTGCTGGGAATTATTGCGGTCCTGTTTATTAAATGGCTGGCCGCACCGGTCATTTTCATCGCTTACCTTTTGGTATCTTTGCTGACTAAAAACAGACATACATGACATATAATGTGCAGGTAAAAGTTATGCCTTTAAAAGAATTGCTGGATCCCCAGGGAAAAGCTGTAATGGGGGGACTGGACAACCTGGGTTTGAAAGGGATTGAAGATGTAAGAGTGGGAAAGAACATCAGCCTGCAGGTGAATGCCGGTAATGAGGCGGAAGCAAAAAAACTCGCTGAAGAGGCAACGAAAAAGTTGCTGGCGAATCCTGTAATGGAATACTTTGAGATTGCCATTAATTAGTTAATCGCCCGGTACCTTTAGAGGAACAGCCCAGGCTTTGTCATCAATTGCGATTATCAACTATGCTTTATCTTGTTCCCTCGCCGATCGGTAACCTAAAGGATATTACACTGCGTGCTATTGAAGTGCTGAAGGATGCCGACCTCATACTCGCCGAGGACACCCGCACCACTTCCCACCTGCTCAATCATTATGCCATTAAGAAGCCGCTTTCGCCTTATCACCAGCATAATGAACATAAGGTTTTGCAGCATCTCATCAACCAACTACTGGAAGGGAAGAAGATGGCGCTGGTAACCGATGCCGGTACGCCCGGAATATCAGACCCTGCTTTCTTACTGGTCAGGGAATGTATCAAAGTGGGTGTTTTAGTAGAATGCCTGCCGGGTGCCACGGCCTTTGTGCCGGCACTGGTCAATAGCGGGATCCCCACCAACCGTTTTGTTTTTGAAGGTTTCCTGCCGGTTAAAAAAGGCAGGCAAACCCTGTTAAAAAAACTGGCCGAAGAAGACCGCACCATGATATTTTACGAGTCACCGGTCCGGCTGGTTAAAACACTCGAGGAACTGGCTACCTATTTTGGGGGGGAAAGACAATGCTGTGTGTGCAGGGAGTTGACAAAAATGTTTGAGGAGAATAAACGCGGAACGCTCCGGGAAGTTGCGCAATATTTCAGGGAAAAAGGGGTGAAAGGTGAGATTGTGATCATCGTGGAAGGTCTTGGTAAATGATAAGATTTCATTAAAATTCTGCACCAGTCCCGGAAGTAGGGATTTTCTGTATCAAATTTGCTGCTATTAAAAAAAATCTGCCATGAAGTTTTTTGTATCCCTTTTCGTTTTCCAACTGTTTTTTATCCTGCCTTCTTTTGCGCAGATCCGGGAAATCCCTGCCATCGTAGAAGAAACATTTGCCAACCAGTATCCCAGGGCAACCCATATTGATTTTAAAGATTTTGTTGTAAAAGTGCAGGTTCATTTTGAACAGGATGGGGAACTCTACATGGCAACATATACCAATAAGGGTTTGTGGAAGGGTACAGAAAAGGCCTATGAATTTGACAAACTTTCCGATACGGTAAAAGACGGGTTTCAAAAAAGTAAATATGCCGATGACAACTGGGAGATTGAAGAGACTGCTATCCTGTACCTGCCGGGCGGCAGCGAGCAATACCGGGTGCTGGTCAGGAAAAATGACGTGCAGAAAAAGTACCTCTTTTTCAATGACAAGGGAAGGTTGCTGCGGACCGCAGTTACTTTATGATAGGTCAGTACCAGTTGATGATTTCCTCCGGCGCTTTTCTATGCAAATCCGGCACCCTGCAGTCTGCAGCGGGAAATCCGACCGGGATCAGCAGAAACGGTTTTTCATGCTCTGGCCGGTTTAAGATCTTCGATAAAAAATTCATGGGTGAGGGCGTATGCGTTAGCGCCGCTAGCCCGGCATGGTGTATGGCAGCCAGCAGGAAGCCACAGGCGAGCCCCGTGCTTTCCGTAACATAATAGTTTTGGTGTTTATGGCCATTGGCTTCCAACTCGTAACTTCTTTTGAATACAACGATCAGGTAGGGCGCAATTTCGAGGAAGGGTTTCCGCCAGTCGGTGCCAATCGGCGCCAGGTCTTGCAGCCATTCCTCGCTCATTCGGCCTGAATAGCTGATCTGTTCCTCTATTTCGGCCGCTTCCCGGATTTGTTTTTTTATGGTGGGATCTCTGACGATGCAGAATGTCCAGGGTTGCTTATGGGCGCCACTGGGAGCAGTTGATGCAGTTTTGATGATATTTTCTATCACTTCCATTGGTACCGGCTGATCGCTGAAATCACGGATCGTGCGCCTCGTATCCATGAAATGATAAAAAGCGTCACTCTTTGCAACCATTGTTTCTGCTGTGAATGTCTTAATCGAATAGGGGATGAAACCGGAGGGGTTGTTATCATTCACCTTTTGCATAATCGATATTTTACCGAAATTTACAGATTCACACCGTTTTCAATCAAATAAATAAAATATGAAGCATTTTTTGACAGGAATTGTATGGATGTTTTCCCTTGCCGCGATGGCTCAGCCCGACCGGTGGCAACAAAAAGTAAAATACGTCATGGATATTGACATGAATGTCACCACCAATAAGCTGAACGGCAAACAGAAACTGGAATATTGGAATAATTCACCCGATACACTTTCAAAAGTGTTTTATCATCTTTACTTTAATGCCTTTCAGCCGGGCAGCATGATGGATGAAAGAAGCCGGCGTCAGGGAGATATTAAAATTGGTAACCGCCCCGACTGGGATCCCCGTGTTAAAGACAGGATTTCAAAACTCAAACCCGATGAGATCGGGTACCAGAAAGTCTTGTCATTAAAAATGAACGGGAAGCCACAGAAGTTCAGCATGCTGGAAACCATCCTGGAAGTTTACCTTGATAAACCCATCTTACCAAAAAGCAAAGTTGTTTTTGATATGGAATTTGAAGCCCAGGTTCCTTTGCAGATCAGGAGAAGCGGAAGGGACAACCCTAATACCCGGATCCGGTATTCCATGAGCCAGTGGTATCCAAAACTTTGTGAATATGATTATGAAGGCTGGCACCCTACGCCATATGTGGGACGTGAGTTTTACGGTGTATGGGGCGATTATGATGTGAATATTTCCATTGATAAAAATTATATACTGGGGGGCACCGGATACCTTCAAAATGCCAACCAGGTCGGATACGGGTATGAAGACGATGGCGTGAAAGTGAACCGGCCTTCCGGAGACAAGCTGACCTGGCATTTTATCGCGCCCAATGTCCATGATTTTATGTGGGCGGCTGACCCGGAATTCAAGCATGTTAAAAGACAGGTTCGAAAAGACCTGACCCTTCATTTGTTATACAAGCGTTCGGCAGCCAATGCCGCGCAATGGGAAAAGATTCTGGATGATGCAGAAAAGGCGCTTCCTTATATGGAAAAGACATTCGGCGCCTACCCTTACCGCCAATATTCGTTTGTACATGGCGGTGATGGCGGCATGGAGTACCCGATGGCGACCTTACTGGCCAGCCCGGGGGCCTGGCTGCATGAATGGATGCATAGCTGGTACCAGATGATGCTGGGCACCAACGAGTCATTATATCCCTGGATGGACGAAGGGTTTACCAGCTATGCGGATGCAAGGGTCTCCTCTTTTTTATCCGGCAGTACGGGCTTCGCACATGCAGATGGCTATAATGGTTATTATGCCCTGGCAAAAAGCGGCCTGGAAGAACCGATGTCAACCCATGCTGATCATTATAATACCAATTTTGCTTATAGCCTGGCTGCTTATTCAAAAGGCGAGGTCTTCATGGAACAGTTGGGATATATTGTGGGAGATGCTGTGCGGGATAAGATATTGCTGGCCTATTATGACCAGTGGCGGTTTAAGCACCCGAACGCCCAGGATTTTATCAATATCGCGGAAAAGGTCAGTGGCATGAAACTGGATTGGTACAAGGAATACTGGGTGAACTCTACAAAGACCATCGATTATGCCATTGACAGCCTTTGGGAGGAATCGGGCAAAACCCTGGTGCGGTTGAAGAATACTGGGTTGGTGCCCATGCCCATCGATCTGCAACTCAGTTTCCGGGACGGTACCCGGGAACAGCATTATATACCGCTTTATTCCATGTTTGGCCAGAAACCAGCTGAAGATGACAAGCTGGAAAGGTTTGTGTATGATCCCTGGAAATGGACGAGCGCCACTTACACGATTACCACCAAAAGAAAACTGACCGATATTATATCTGTTGAAATTGATCCCAGCATGCGGATGGCCGATGTGGACCGCAAGAACAATAAACTGGAATTAAAATGGCCGAATTGATTGAAGGAATAATATGAAAAACAGTAAAGCCCTCCGAAGGAGGGCTTTAGGTTTTGATCAAGGCCCCTTTCGGGACTGACTTGCCTGCTTTTGAATAAGGTCTAAGATTAATAGTTTCTAGAAAAGGATACAATAATCTTGCTGTAAAGTTATCTGCGATTAAGTGTACCATCCAATACCACTTTAGTGGTATTTTCATAAAAATGGCATAAGTGATTTTACTTATCAGAGAGCTTCTCTTCCAAAAAACCTGTTTACCGCTGCTACACGATTATTGACATGTAATTTTTCATAAATATGATAAACATGTTTTCTGACCGTTTCCTGGCTGATATAGAGTTCTGCGGCAATTTCTTTGTACATGAGTCCTTTGGAGAGTAATTCGAGGATCTCTTTTTCACGGTTGGAAAGATCATCAATGCCCTGCTGGTTCCTGGGGTCCGGTGTATGCTGGAAAGTAAAAACTACTTTCCTGGCAATCTGGCTGCTCATGGGGGCGCCACCTTCATGAAGGTCTTTAATAGCTTCCAGCATTTTTGCAGGGGCTGTTTTTTTCAGAATATATCCACTGGCTCCGGCCCTTAATGCTTCAAAGATTTTTTCATCTTCTTCATACACCGTACACATCATAAAATTGGTCCGGGGTACTTTGGGCTTGAGTTCCCTTACACAATCTATTCCGCTTTCATCGCTGTTTAGGTTGATATCCATCAAAACCACATCCGGGCATAATTTGGGGATCTTCTCCATGGCCTCCTTTGGCGTAGACATTGTGCCAATGCACTGGTATCCATCCGACATTCCGATAATCTCTTCCAGGGCCAGTCTTAAGTCCCTGTTGTCATCCACAATACATACCGTAATTTCATTCATGCGGCAAAGTTCTTTATCTGAAGACTACAAAACAATACTACTTTCCGGTAGTTTTAAACCGGTACATATAACATGAATTTTTCAGTAAAATAAGGTTCCGGAAATATTTCAGATATTTCCATGATACGGGGTCTGGTACGGCTTTCCTGGATCTCAAGGGACAGGTCTCCTCCTTTCAGGCAAATCAGGCCGTTGCTGGGACGATCTTCTTCACCGGCAGATTTTGTGCCCCTCAACAGTGGTTTGCTCCATTGCCATAAATCCTTTAAAGGCGCTACGGCTCTTGAAACGGCAAAATCAAATTTCCGGTTCCTGATTGATTCAGCGCGGGTATGTTCTGTGGATACATTTGTCAAACCGATGGTTGCGGCAATATCATCCACAACTTTGAGTTTTTTCGCAATACTGTCTACCAAATGAAACTGTACATCCGGAAAAAAAATAGCCAGGGGAATACCGGGGAAGCCTCCACCGGTTCCTATATCGATAATTTCTGTACCGGCAGGAAAATTAAAAACAGCCGCGATACTCAGGGAATGTAGAATATGTTTTTCATACAGGCTGTCAATATCCTTTCGGGAGATCACATTGATCTTTGTATTCCAGGTACTGTACAATTCATCCAACGCAGCCAATTGCGTCATTTGCCCGGAAGTAAACTCCGAAAAATATTTTGTGATCAGTTCCAGCTTTGTCGGGGTCTTTTCCATAATGCTGGTGCAAAGATGATATAATATAGGAACATCCAGATGTCAAAAAAGATAAACCAGGGCCAGAGGTCCTTTTCATTCAATTTTTTCATACCTAAATAGAAGATAAGGGCCTGGATCAGGAACCGGGTTCCGAAAATGATCAGGGCTATTGGCCAGGAATAAAATAGCAGGGATACAATGAAAAGCGGATAAAAAAGAAAAAAACTGATCGAATACAGCCCGAGGAGAAATTTGTGTACCGGCTTATAGTACCTTGAAGTTGAATAGTGACGGTTCTTCTGGCTCAACCAGGATTTCCAGGTCGTTTTCGGATAGGATAAGGTAAAGGCCTCCGGGTCAATGACGACCTCCGTATTAGTTTTTGTAGCGGCTTTATTGACAAACAAATCGTCATCCCCCCCGGGAATATTATTGATGGAAGAGAACCCTTTTTTCCTGAAAAAAAGTTCTTTTTTATAAGAAAGGTTTCGTCCCACACCCATATACGGTATTCCTGCCAGGGCATAGGAAAGATATTGTAACGCAGCATGGAAGGTCTCAAATCGGATAATCTTGTTCAGCAATCCTGCTTTCTTATGGTAGGCTCCGTAACCCAGTACAATTTCAGTCTTTTCATCATAGGCATCCTGCATTTTCCGGATCCAGCTTTCACTGGCGGGTACACAATCAGCATCGCTGAGTAATACGAGTTCATGTTTGGCTTCCTTGATGCCGATGGATAAGGGGTACTTTTTGCCATTGATCAATTTGGCTTCCTGTGTCAGCTCTACAATATGGAGCTTGTCTTTGAAAGTCTTTTTCAGTTCCTGCAGGATATATTTTGAATCATCCACTGAATTATCATTGACCACGATCACCTGGTAAGTAGAAGGGTATTGCTGCACCAGCATGCCAGGCAGGTTCCTGGCAATATTTTCATCTTCATCACGGGCACAGATTATTACCGAAACAGGGTGTTGCTGGTTTCGGGTCCTTTTCGGGGGGCGGTAGAATGCGACCCGGGTAAAAAAAAACAGGTAGTAAAAAACCTGGATGGCAGCAACGGCGGCAAACAGGTAAAAGACAGGTATCCACCAATGCTGGATTAGTTCCGGTAGTTCCATATGATTATAGCAGTTACGAAAATAGGGGAGAACCACCTGGTAAAACTTAAAATGATTGCACAACTGTTGATAAATCAATCCAATTTTGTGTTTTGTCCTCTTAGGGTTGATATTTGCAGGAGTTATGGCAACATTACAATTCCGGATTCAGGGTGAAGCGGTTGATGCAAAAGCAAGGGCGGGGACGATAACAACCGACCATGGGGAGATCAACACCCCGATATTTATGCCGGTGGGAACAGCGGGCAGTGTGAAAGCGGTATCCCAGCAACAACTGCTCAATGATGTAAAAGCCCAGATCATCCTGGGGAATACCTATCACCTGTATTTACGACCGGGCCTGGGCACCATTGAACAGGCCGGGGGCCTGCATCGGTTTATGAACTGGCCAGGCCCGATCCTGACCGATAGTGGAGGGTACCAGGTCTTTTCCCTTTCCGGAACCCGGAAAATCAAGGAAGAAGGTGTGACATTTCAAAGCCATATCGACGGAAGCCGGCATTTATTCACCCCCGAAACCGTGATGGATATCCAACGCAGTATCGGGGCCGATATCATCATGGCTTTTGACGAATGCCCGCCGGGTGGCAGTGACTTTGCCTATGCAAAAAGCAGTATGGAACTCACCCATCGATGGCTGGACAGGTGTTTCAAAAGATTCCAGGATACCAGTGATCAATATGCGTATTCCCAGAACCTCTTCCCAATCGTTCAGGGAGGTACTTTTCCTGACCTGCGAAAAGAATCCTGTGCATACATTGCATCCAAAAATGCAGCAGGAAATGCCATCGGGGGGTTAAGCGTGGGTGAACCGGAAGACAAGATGTATGAAATCTGTGACTGGTGCTGTGATCATCTTCCGGCAGCAAAACCCCGCTACCTGATGGGGGTGGGAACACCCTGGAACCTGCTGGAATGTATTGGCATGGGCATCGATATGTTCGACTGTGTGATGCCCACCAGGAATGGAAGAAATGCAATGTTGTTCACTTCAAAAGGGGTGATCAATATTGATAATAAAAAATGGGAGCATGACTATTCTCCCCTGGATGATGGGATTGATTGCGAAACCAGCCATTATTATTCAAAGGCTTATTTGAGACATCTCCTGAAATCAAAGGAAATACTGGGATTGACCATTGCCAGTGTTCATAACCTGGGCTTCTACCTTTGGTTGGTCAAAGCGGCCCGTGAACAAATCCTTTCCGGCCGGTACCTGGCCTGGAAAAATGATATGCTGGTCAGGGTCAGGACAAGATTATAAAAACAACCCCGGCGAATATCACCGGGGCGTTGTTAACCACACACCAAAAACGATAAAATTTATTTATTGGCCAATACCGCTCTGCTGGCCGTTGCCAACGCGGTTACTCTCATCTTCCACCCCTGTTTTCCTTTGCCTGGAGGCTTTTACCTGGCTGTTGCCAAAACGGTATGAAAAACTGATATTAAACTGCCTGCTTTCCCAATTTCCGCTGGCAACAAGGTATTGCCCGGCAAAATTGCTGGACCCTTTCCATTTTAACGTTTTAAATACATCGCTCACAGAAGCTTTCAGGTTACCCTTTCCCTTTAGTATGACCTTTTGCATACCTGCATTGATCGAATAAAGGGCCTTGCTCTCAAAGGTGCCCTGCCAGATAGTAGGGGCATTATAGAATCCACTTACTTCAGCAGTCCAAACTTTCTTCTTTCCCATTTTCAGGCTGTGTTGCATGTAAAAGCTATAGGAAAAAACATCCAGGTTTATCTTTCTGTTGCCTCCTCCGAAATCAGCCTGGTATTTTGAATAATAGGAATTCAGGTTTACAAAAAGGCTGTAGTTTTTATACATAAACGGATAGCTGATGTTGAGGCTCACCACATCCTGTGTGGCCAGGTTCTTTTTGGTGATGAATGCCTTGGAGCGTTCAGCCGTATCAACCAGTTGCGTGAATACATCAGCCACATGACTGAAACTCAACCGGGTGGTCAGTTTGTATTTATAGACATTCGTCACTGTTATGCTGTTTGTGTATTGAGGCTTCAGGTTGGTGTTCCCTTTCTGAAAAGTGTACTCATCCAGTTTGAATTCGAATGGGTTCAGATCCTGGTAGGCGGGCCTGTCAATTCTCCTGCTATAGGAAATACTCCATTGTTTCATCGGGTTTTTGTTCAACGTGATTGCGGCACTGGGAAACAGGTTGGTATAACTGCGGTCAAGAGGCGTAGTACTGCTTGTTTCGTTTACGGTGCCGTCGGGATTTAAACCAAAGGATTCTCCTTTATTATTGGTGTTTTCCATTCTGAGGCCTACTTGCACCATAAAACCCTTGTAGGATTTATTATAGTTAACATAAAGGGCGTTGATATTTTCCTGGTAGTCAAAATGATTACTTCTTCCCAGGTCCAGTTCCTTGATATTGCCGTCAACATTATACCGGGCAAAATTATTACCGGTATTGACCAGGGATGATTTTATTCCCAGGCCCAGTTTGCCGCCTTTAAAATTCTGCTCATAATCCGTTTTGAAAGTATAGATATCAATATCAGTTGGAGCTATAAAATTATAAATGGAGCTGCTCAGTTCATTTTGCATGCTGGGGTCAAAATAGATATTGGGTTGCAGCTGGTTCGATTTCATCCTGTACAGACCATAGTCGGCATCCATGTTCAGTTCACGGCCCGCGGTATCGACCAGCCGGTAATTCAGGTTGAAATTGACATTATCCCGATGGGAAGCGCTTTCATTATTGGCGGTCAGGATCCTGTCGATCACCCCTGTCGGCTTATAGGTGATTGGGGTTCTGCTATCGGATCTCATTTCCGACTCACCGATATTGCCATTGATTAATACGCCAATCGTGCTTTTTTTATTGATAAAGTAGTCTACCCCCGCCTTGAATCCATGGCTCTTGTTCCGGCTGGTCATATTATTCCGTTGGTTGAATACCGTATCGAGCTGTTCCCGGTAAAACCTGTTTTGGTTATAGTTTTTCCCGTTATAATAATTGTAACTGCCAAAAACGTTTATGTTCTGATCCCGGTGGTTCAGCGCAAGGCTGCCGTTATATTTCGGGTACACCCCTATGTTATAACCTGCATTCACGGAACCATTGGTGCCAAAGGTCTTGTTTTTCTTTAAGCGAAAATTGATGATACCGGCGTTGCCGGCAGCATCATATTTGGCAGAGGGGTTTGTGATGATCTCGATAGATTCGATCTGGGAGGATTGAAGGCTTTTCAGGTAGGCCGTAAGGTCAGCCCCCGAAAGCGGGGAGGGTTTGCCATCTATGTAAATCTGTACGCCATTTTTACCGGATAAGCTGATATTGTCATCTTTATCCAGCACCACACCGGGCGATTTGCGGAGTAATTCCAGCGCATCATTTCCGGCCGCATTGATCGTGCCTTCCACGTTCACCACCATTTTGTCGGCTTTTACTTCGATCATCGGTTTTTTCGAGGAGATGGTCACATTTTGAAGGTCTTTACTTTGTTTTTCAAGTTGCACTTCGGGTGCCGTCACTTCGCCGGTGCCGGGAACTTCGAAAACGGCCGTGTTTTTGGGTAAATAGCCTACAAAACTCAGGTTTACAAAATATTTTCCAGGTTGGATATTGGAAAATTCATAGTTCCCGCTGTTATTGGTTACACCGATTTTGACAATGGAGGAATCATTGGCTTTCCGCAGTGTGGCATTGGCGGCCGATAATGCTTTTCCGGATTCATCTTTTGCGCTTCCTTTTACTTTCTGTGCTTCGGCTGCCAGCGTTAATACTAATCCTAAGGCAGCCATTAAAATACTTTTCATCTGTTTTGTTTAATCTGTTTGTCGTTGAATTGGCAAAAATATTTCACAGCATTGGTGAAATGGGGGGTAATTGCTACAAACGGGCAAAAACCGCATACGAATGGTAAACTTGTTTCCCCTGGATCAAAGCTTCACATTTTGTTTTCACTAATATTTATTTACTTCGCTGCTGAATGAAGAAGCTGGATTGGTATATCATTAAGAAATTCCTTGTCACTTTCTTTTTCTGCCTTTTATTGTTTACCGTAATTGCGGTTGCTGTAGATAGCAGTGAAAAGGCTGATGATTTTGTGAAAACCGGGTTTTCTACCTCGGAGATTATTACAAAATATTATTATGGATTTGTCCCCTGGATATGGGGTTTGCTTTTTCCCCTGTTTGTATTTATCGCTGCCATTTTTTTTACCAGCAAGATGGCGATCAAAAGCGAGATCATTGCCATCCTGGCCAGCGGAACCAGCTATACGCGTTTTTTGAGGCCCTATTTTATCGGGGGGGTATTTCTTGCCGGTCTGCTATGGATTTCCAACTGGTATATTATCCCTAAAGGGAATGAACGAAGAAGTGAATTTCAGACCCGGTATGTCGATAACGGTGATCCATTGAATAACAGGGACAGGAAAAGCACTAATTATAAACGTGCCGATACCAATACCTATGTGGGAATCCGGGATTATGACACGGCTTCAAAATTTGCCAATGGTTTTTTCCTCGACCGGGTAAAGGGGGATAAGATCAGTTATAATATCCGTGCCGATGTGATCCGCTGGGATACTGCCAAAAAGAATTGGAAACTCCAGAATGTGGTGGAAAGGAAAATTGATAGCCTGGGGGAAACCGTGACCCATCTGGATGAAATGAATATTAACCTGAATATAAAACCGGAGGAATTGAGCCAGGATAAATACTTAAAAGACAGGTTAACCACTCCTGCCTTGAAAAAATTCATCCGGAACGAATCTCTGCGTGGCAGTGAAGGACTTAATACCTATAAGGTGGAATTGTACCGGCGTACCGCCACACCGGCTGCCGTCATCCTGCTTACCTTCATAGGTGCGGTGATTGCCAGCCGCAAAACCCGGGGCGGGAGCGGACTGCACCTGGCTATGGGAATCACCATTGCCTGTCTTTTTGTAATATCGGATCGGTTTTCTACTGTTTTTTCTACCAATGCAGGTTTACCTCCTCTTTTGGCGGCCTGGTTGCCGAACCTGCTTTTCTTCATCGTAGGTATTTTCCTGTACCGGAAGGCGCCCAAATAAATTTTCGGGTAAGGGTCCCATTATTCTTTGTTTTTCTGACAACTTTCGGTTAATTATTTTGTTCTGGGGGTGGTAATAATTAACTTTACTGACTTCTCAAATATCTTCATAAACATATTCATATGGGAATTTTAAAAGAAAGGTTTAAAGCGAAAGCAGATGCAGCCAGTGCGGAGATAAAGAATATTCTCAAAGAACACGGAAACAAAGTAATCGGGGAGGTGCAGTTGTCGCAGGTTTACCAGGGTATGCGCGGAATGACTGGTCTTGTAACGGAGACTTCCTTGTTGGATGCCCAGGAAGGTATCCGGTTCCGGGGTTATTCCATTCCTGAACTCAGAAAGGCCTTACCTAAATTTAAAAACGGCACAGAACCATTGCCAGAGGGTTTGTTTTACCTGATGCTGATCGGGGAGTTGCCGACCAAGGATGATGTGGAGCATATCACTTCTATCTGGCAGCGTCGTTCCCATGTGCCGGCGCATGTTTTTGACACAATAGATGCCTTGCCCCTGAACACACACCCGATGACGATGTTTGTAACGGGTGTAATGGCCTTGCAGACTGAAAGTTTCTTCCAGAAAGCCTATGCCAAAGGACTCAATAAAAAGGATTACTGGGAACCGGTATTCGATGATGCCATGGTATTAATTGCCAGGCTGCCGAGGATCGCTGCCTATATCTACAGGCGTAAATACAAAAACAGCGATCACATTCAGCCCAATGGCTTATTGGACTGGGCGGGTAACCTGGCCCATATGCTGGGATATGAAGACGATAAGTTTAAAAAACTGATGAGGCTTTATATGACCATCCATGCTGATCATGAAGGCGGCAATGTTTCTGCACATGCTACCCATCTTGTCGGTTCCGCCCTTGCTGACCCCTACCTGGCCTATGCCGCCGGTATGAACGGTTTGGCAGGCCCGCTGCATGGATTGGCCAACCAGGAAGTGATCAAATGGATTTTTGAAATGCAGGATGCACTGGGTACCAAAGAACCAACCAAGGAGCAAATTGGCGAATACGTCAAAAAAACTTTGAGTGAAGGAAAAGTGGTTCCTGGCTACGGGCATGCTGTACTCCGCCAGACTGACCCGCGATTCACCGCACAAATGGAATTCGGAAAAGAACATATGCCTGATGACCCTTTGGTGAACACGGTTTGGAATATTTATGAAGTCGTTCCGCCGATCCTGCAGTCACTGGGAAAAGTAAAAAACCCCTGGCCGAATGTGGATGCACATAGCGGTTCATTGCTGGTTCATTTTGGGATGGTAGAATATGAATTCTATACGGTTTTGTTTGCCGTGAGCCGTGCCCTGGGGGTATTGACCAACCTCATCTGGGACCGTGGTCTGGGTATGCCTTTGGAAAGGCCAAAATCGGTAACCACCGACCTGGTAAAAAAATGGATTAACGGGGAGGAAAATCTCTGGGGAGACTGAGCGGATGAGAAATATAAAAAAAGCAGGCCGGCTAGACAACCACCTGCTTGGTCAATAGCTTGACCTACACATGAGAAAATTATTATGTTATTTTAGAATCATTCTTACCGGGATAATTAAAGATAACAAGCTTCAACACCGGTTTTATTTTTTATTTACTGTTACGTGAAATAACAGGTCTGAAATATTGACCGGTCACTTCATCATTCATTATTGCCGCCGGTACCAAACGGTTATACTGACCGGATAAACGAAATACCAGTAATTTTTTTTGTTGTAACCAAGATGACCCGGCTGATTGTTGATACAGGCGTACCCCCCACGATAGCATAACCTTAGTGCAAATAAAACTGCCTGCAGAATGCAGGCAGTTTTTGAGTTTATAAGGGAGCGGGCAGGACTATGGGTTCTGGTCGGAAGGCGGAATATTGATATTGGCATCAAGTTCCGATTGGGGTATCTGGTAATAAAATCGCTTATCGCCAACCGGTATGATGAAGGTGGCGTCTACCCTGTGGTTACTGCCTGTCCTGTCGATGGCGATTTTCCATCGCCTGAAATCATTCAGGTTAAAGCCTTCCCCCCACAGTTCAATCCTCCGTTGGATCCTGATCTCATTGATTAAAGCAGACCCGCTGTTGGCCGAAAGCGTATAGGCAGGGTCCCGCTGGCTCACCAATTCAAAAAGCACCTGTTTGGCCTGGTTTTCCTGCCCGGCATTGGCCAGGGCTTCGGCTTCTATCAGGTACATTTCTGCGACCCGCATATATACATAGTCACCGACCCATCCACCCGGATCCCGGAATTTTAACTGTGCGTAGGTGGGCAAGGCCGGATAAACTGCACTGCCGGGTGCTTTGAAGACTTCCCTCCGGATATCCGTTAACGGTATCTGGTCAAATAATTTCCGGGAAATGGCCTTATAAACACCCAGGGCCCCTGCATAACCCGGGTTTGTATTATCCATATGCGAAAAGAAAGAAGCGAATATGGTAGAGGTACTGGGATTGATATCTCCGCCCCACATCCATTCTGTATTATTGATATCATTAAAACCGTTTGTATACTGCGAAGCTGTCATCAGTGCAAGTCCCTGCCGCGCCTGGTTGGCCTGAGTGGCAGCATCCGCCCATCTTTCCATATTCATATAGGCCCTTGCTAATATACCTCTGGCCACTGCCTGGTTGATCTGTTCTTTGCTGGTCCTGCTCCATCCGTTCAAGAGGGTAACAGCGGTGGTCAGGTCTTCTTCAATCTGGTTATATACATCAGTCAAGGTACCCCGGCCTTTAGATTCCAGGTTGCCGGCAGAAGTATACAGCGGAACACCCAGGGCCGTTTCATTTCCTTTATAGGTTACCTGGAACAGCTGAGCAAGATTCAGGTAACACCAGCCTCTTAATGCCAGCGCCTGACCGGCTATTGCTTTGAGCGATTGATCGTTGGTGTTGAGATCGATGGGGGCCAGGATCTGGTTGGTGCTATAGATGATCCGGTAATAAAAATTCCAGTTGGTGAATACCCTCGAGTACGTCGACTGACGATCGTCAGCCAGGTAATCAAAACCAAACCAGTGATGCACGGTCTGCACCATATCTTCTGCCGTCAGATCCGTACTCAGGTCAATTGATTTCTGGCCAAAATCGTCATGACGTCCGGAAGCCCTGAGGGCCGTATTGTAACTATACATGTATGAATAGATGCCGGAGATCTGGCCATTGGAAATGACCGCCCCGATCTGTGGGGCCACATCAAAAGCTTCCCTTAACTGGCTTTCAAGGATTACGCCATCAGGTTTTGTATTCAGGAAGTCTTTTTTGCATCCCGAACAGATCCCCAGAACCAGGATGGGCAATAATATTAATTTACTTTTCATAAATCTTTCTTTTTTTAGAATGAAAAATTGATACCAAATGAAACGGTCCGTATTGGCGTATATCCGTTAAACGTATTACCGATAAAACTCTGGCGCGGATCCAATCCCTGCCGGTGGGAAAGCAGCAACAGGTTATCTGCCACCACGTAAGCCCTGATGGAGGAGATGCCGTATTTACTGATGGTACCGGACGGGAATGTATACCCCAGGGTAATATTCCTGAGCGACAAATAGTCGGAACTGATCAGGAACCGGTCTGATGTTTGATTGGCATCCTGGTAATTTTCAGAGATACGGGGTACATCTGTAATGGTATTGGATGGGGACCAGGCCCTTAATATGTCTCTGTGCCAGGTAATAATATCCGTTGACCCAGAGTTCACCAATGCCTGGTAAGGGGCATCATAGGTCCAGCCACCCAGTCCATAACTGGCAATCACACTGAGGTCAAAGCTTTTATATTTCAGGCTGGTATTAAAACCACCCGTAACACCAGGAACAGCAGATTTGCCTGTATAAAATCTCGTGGCTGCAGAAAAGGTATTGGTCGTAACCATCTTTCCGGTCGGCTGCCCATTGGCGTCCAGTTCCTCTTTGAAGTAGAGGGCTTTCCCGTCGGCGGGGTCAACTCCGGCAAACAACCAGGTGTAATATTCATAAGGATCCTTTCCTACGGCTATCCTGAAATTCGTTCCCGGTACGCCAACCCTACCTGCCGGCAATAATGATGTTCCGGTAAATTCATCCGGTAATTCCCTGACCTTTGTTTTATAATGGGTGCCATTGATGCCGATTGACCATTTCAGGTCTTTTGTCCGGATAATACTGAGGTTCAGATCCACTTCAAACCCTTTGACATTGATGGTGCCAAAATTCCTGGTAACTGTTTGTACTCCTGTTGACACAGCCACGGGAACATTGAATAACATGTCTGACACATTCCTGTTAAAAAATTCCACGGAACCCTGTAATCTTTTAAAAACACCGAATTCAATACCTAGATCCAGGTTTTCATTACTTTCCCAGGTGATATCTTTATTACCCAGGTAGTCAATGGCGATATTGGCAGAGCCGGTCGTATTGACAATATATTGGTTGGAATAGGGATAATAGTTTTGTGCTCCTGCATTATTGGTGCCTGCAGGATATAGAATGGCGTCATTTCCCACTACTCCATAATCGGCTTTGAGTTTCAGTACATCAAGGAATGCCAGTTTCTTCATGAATGGTTCCTCACTGATCACATAACCGGCTCCAAGCGACCAGAAAGTACCCCAACGGTTATCAGGATGGAAACGGGAGGAACCGTCTCTTCTCAAACTTCCGCTGAACAGGTATTTGTTATCAAAATCATACTGCAACCTTCCAAACCAACTTTCGACTGTATGGTTGACAAGACCGGACTGGGCGTCTTTGATTACGGCGGCTGTTGACAACTCGGTCAAACCGGGTATCATGAATACCTCTTTCGTTGAGAAGGAGCTTTCGTTATTTAGTTCGTATGATTCATGACCTATCAGCATTTCAATGCCATGGTCATTGAAACGGTGTTGGTAGTTGAGCAACTGGTTAAATAACTGGGTGGTTGATTTATTTTGGGTCAGGGTACCCCTTCCCTGCACCTGGGTCTGCCCGGCCAGTATACCTGCATTCCCATACAAAGAATTCTGATTCCGCATCTGTCGTGAACCCAGGTAATCATAGCTGTAATTCATCGTGAAAGTAAAATCCTGGGCCGGCTTGATTTCGATAAAGGTCCTTGTGTTGATATTATCCCCTTTTCGATAGATATCATCCAGGTCAAGGGTTGCTCTTGGATTTTCTGTTCCGTTAAACCGCCGGGTACCCATAGAAGAGGGGTTGCCCAACTTATCACCAAAATCGTAAACCCTGTTCCCTTTACTGTCGAGAACGTAATTACCATTTGCATCACGGGTATAGATAGGGTAAATAGGGGCGATGCGCCGTGTCCAGTAAAAAAGATTTTGATAGGATGTGTTGTTCAGGGCTGCATCAAGGGTGTTGTCCTGGTTCGATTTTGCATAATTTGTATTGAGGCCCATCCGGAGCCAATTATTCACTTTCTGTTCCAGGTTGATTCTGGCTGTGATCCGGTCAAACCCGGTTTTGATAACTATACCACCATCATTCAGGTAACCGAGTGAAACGAGATAACTTGTTTTATCCGTACTGCCGCTCATGGATGCCACATATTCCTGGCGAAGTTTATTATTGTACACGGCATCCTCCCAGTCATCGTAATATTTCAAAGTTGCATTGGAATTCAGCCTTCCACTTACGGGATCAATGACAAACTCGCCCGCCGGTACAGCATAAGGATTGTACACATCAAGACGCCCGTTGCCGGCACCAAACATTGCCTGAGAAGCAAACTGACCGGCTGCCGCTTCAGATAAGGGATTTGTGGCCCTGAACATGGCCTCATGTTTTACATTCTGCCAGTACACTTCAAGAAATTGACCGGGGTCCCTGATCACATCGTATTCAGGTACTCCTCTTGTATTTACCCCCCACCTGGTCTGGATGTCAAATCTTGGTTTTCCTTTTCCCTTTTTTGTTGTAACGATGATTACACCGTTTGAGGCCCTGCTTCCATACAGCGCAGTGGCTGAGGCTCCTTTTTGCACGGAAATCGATTCAACATCTGCGGGATTGATGGCATTGATATCGCCATTATAAGGAACCCCATCCACCACCCAAAGCGGGCTGGTGGCAAGGCTGATTGACCCAAGCCCCCTGAGTATGATATTCTGGCCCGACCCGGGCTGGCCTGAAGCGGCTGCAACCCTCACACCCGGGATGAGGCCCTCAAATGCCCGGCTGATGGTAGCAACCTGTTGCTTCGAAATGTCGCCGGATTTCATTTCTGAAACGGACCCTGTAAAGGTTTTTTTCCTGGCGGTACCATAAGCGACAACCACTACTTCATCCAGCGATTTGTCCTCCGGCTGTAAACGGACATCAAAAAAATTTTTGTCAGCAAGTGATAATTCCTGGCTACCCTTTCCGATAAAGGAAACGACCAGGGTTTTGGCATTGCCATCGACCCGTAAGGAAAAATTTCCTGAGGGATCTGTACTGACACCGGTACCGGTCTCTTTTATGGTTACAGTTGCATTTGCAATCGGATTGCCATTTTCATCTGTAACTTTTCCGGTAATGACACGTTGTGCAAATAGCAGCATTACCGAAAACATACATGTTAAAAACAGTAATAATCTTTTCATAAATGTTTTGATTAATTGAGTAAATAAAAGGGAAGGCAACATTTTTCGGCTGAGTGCTACCAAAAAGACATGGTTAGTTACCCAAACGTGAAAATCTTACGCCCAGGCAGCATAAAGGGCAACCTGGTTTTTTCACGGTAAGGTCAAATGTGATGGATGATGCAGCATTAGGAAGAATATAATAGTCACAGGAAATAGGGAAGTGTAATTAAATGACAAATGTTGCCTTGTTGCCATTACCATTTGTAACTGAATATCTCCACGCGAAGAATTTTTAGATTCATTAACGCAGGTTGCTATTAGCTTTGAAAGGCAGCTTTGTTTTAATCGGATCAAAAGACAGGTCAGGTACTTTCAATTTTTGTTGTTATTAAACCAATTGCTGTAATCATGATCAGGGATGTTTACCTGCGTCTAATTTTCATTCCCTTTTTGGGCATCTTTATCCCGGTATTCTCAGGGTTGATTACCTATAGCAGGTATTCCTGGCCTGAACTCATCGGCGCGAACCTCTTTTTTATTTTTATTTCTTTGTGTATATGGAGGGGTGCGCAGTGGACCCACATGAAGACCCGCCTGTTATTTTACAGGGGCTGGAACCCCCTTCCGAAAATTGTATCGATCTCCGCATTGACTTCTATATATGGAATGTGTGCAGGAGGCCTGCTGGGTGTTATCTGGATAAGTATATCCCGTGAAGTATTCACCTGGCAATCGATGTACAAATTTCTTTTTATTACAGCCCTGGCCGTCATCGTATTTACGCTGGTGTATGAAATATTATTTCTTACCAAAGAAAGGGAGGTGGATAATAACATTGTCGACCAGCTCGACCAGGAAAGGGTATTTGCAGAACTGGAATCACTCAGGAATGAACTGGACCCGCATTTTATTTTCAATTCTCTGAATACCCTGAATCATTTAATCCTGAAAAACCCCGAACAGGCCTTTTTATTTAATGCCCGGCTTGCACAGGTGTATAAGTATTTTCTTATCACCAGGAATAAACAGGTTGTCCTGCTCCGGGATGAGATCGAATTCATGAAAAATTATTTTTTTCTGCTTCAAATCCGGCATGATGATAAATTGAAAATGGATATCGAGCTGGCCGAAGATGATAGCCAGCTCCTGATACCTCCCTGCGCCTTACAGATTTTGGTCGAAAATGCCATTAAACACAACGCTTTCACGGAAAATGATCCTTTAAGGCTCAGGGTCTTCAGGAATGGACATTTTATCAAAATTTCCAACAATGTCCGGCAAATAAAGCATGTCATCAATTCCACCGGGATAGGGTTGAAAAACCTGAGTGCCCGTTACCGAATGCTATTTAAACGGGATATTAAGATTGAGAACAGCAAGGACATCTTTACCGTTAACCTTCCAATAATTTCTAACGAAAATCTGTAAGCTATGTTGAAAATAATTATTATCGAAGATGAACGTTTGGCACAGGAAAACCTGTTGAACCTCCTTTCCCAGATTTCAGATGCTTTCGAAATCATTACTGTTTTGACCTCTGTTAAAGAAAGTATAGCGTATTTGTCCACACCCAGTTCCGCTAACCTGATTTTTAGCGACGTGCAATTGCCGGATGGACTCTCCTTCGAGATTTTTGAAAGGACAAGACTCCAGGTGCCGGTGATATTCGTGACTGGATATAATGAATTTATGATGAATGCTTTTGATTATAATGGAATTGATTACCTGCTAAAGCCAGTGACCAAAGCTGACCTGGAAAAATCAGTAATGAAATACCAAATGCTGCAAAAGCATTTTTCAACATATGTCTCCTCTATGGATAAATTGGTTGAATACGTTAATAAGAAAAAAAAATCAAGAATGATCGTGAAAAGGGGTACTGAAAATATTTCCCTGCGGCTCGAAGATATTGTTCTCTTTTTTACCGAAAACAAGATCGTTTATGTACTGGATAACCTTGGAAAGAAATACATGAGCGACAAGAACCTCGGGGAACTGGAAATGGAGCTCGATGAAAACCAGTTTTTCAGGGCCAACCGGCAATATATCGTCAATATCGATTTCATCAGGGGGTTTAAAACCTATGAAAAGGTGAAACTGAAAGTTGACCTGGTCATCGCTGAGATCAATCATGCTATCATCATCAGCCAGGAAACGGCTCCCGGATTCAGAAAATGGATTTACGAGGCTTGACAATAAAATTGGCATCAGGCAAGACATAAAAAAATCCCACCAGGGTGGGATTGAAGTGGAGGATATCGGGGTCGAATAGATGACCTTCCCGCAAGGCAGCGGGACGCGCTAGTCGTGATGATGGATCAACGCTTCAATATATTTCCTGCTCTTTTTTCTTTTGATCTCCCTTTCCCGTTGAACGGCTTCTGCCCTGGTCGGGAACGGCTGGGAATAGACAATCTTCCAGTCATTGTTATGTTAGTATCCTTACTGCCAGCATTATTATGCCTGAAAATGCGTTTGTTCAGATCCTGGGTGTGACCAACATAATACCGGTTGGCCTGTGCAGAAAAAAGTCTGTATACAAAAAAAGCATAAAAAAATCCCACCAGGGTGGGATTGAAGTGGAGGATATCGGGGTCGAACCGATGACCTCTAACATGCCATGCTAGCGCTCTAGCCAACTGAGCTAATCCCCCGGAAAAAGAACTGATAAATTGACTGACCTTCCCGCAAACAGGCGGGACGCCCCAGCCAACTGAACTGGTCCCCTAACGGGTTGCAAAAATAAGGGTAATACAATTTGTGGCAAAGTCATTTTGTATGATAAAGTTTTCCGGCCATTTTCCCAACGGTCAACCCCTGTACAAGTATAGAGAATAACACCACGCTATAAGTAATAAAAACGATCATGTCTTTTTCTGTATTTCTTGCCAAAGACAAGGCCATGGCGATGGACAGCCCTCCCCGAAGTCCCCCCCAAACCATCAGTGTAACATCCCGGCTATCAAATGCTTTTGACTTTCGGGTGATAAATAAAGGCAGCCTGATGGCCATCCACCTGGCCAATAATACAATGGGAATGGCCAGGATACCCAGCAGGACATAGGAAATGGAAAAGTCAAGGACCATCAACCGGAGCCCAATCAGCACAAACAAGATGGCATTCATTAAAACGTCTATCAACTCCCAGAATTTGTCCACATAAAGTTCTGTTTTTGCACTCATTGCAGACTCTTTCGACTTGCTTCCGGTAAATAAACCTGCTACCACAATGGCCAGGGGGCCGGAAATATGCAGCTTATTGGCCAGCAGATAACCTCCCATAACTCCGGCGAGCGTGATGATCACTTCTGTTTCATAATCATCTATTGACTTTAAAAGCCGGAACATGCCATATCCCAGCAATAAGCCGAATAATATGCCTCCCCCCGCTTCCTGGATCAGTAGCAACAAGATATCCGTAAACCCAAATTTTTCAAGACCTACCCTGTATATTTCAAGTATGCTCAGAAAAAGAACAACACCAATCCCGTCATTAAATAATGATTCTCCGACGATATTGGTCTCTACTTTTTCCGGCACATTCGATTTTTTGAGGATGCCTAATACCGCGATCGGGTCGGTAGGGGATATCAGGGCACCAAAAAGGAGACAATAGATATAATCGATGGGATGATGCATCAGCTTTAACAGCAAAAAAAGCAGGGTTGCAATGGTGAAAGTGGAAATGATCACACCAGCTAGGGAAAAAAGCGCGATGGAACGTTTTTCCTTTCTTAAGAGATTGATATCTGTGTGTAATGCCCCCGCAAATAACAGGAAACTCAACATGATATCCAGGAGTACCTCACTGAAATTGATATTTTCAACGATGATTTCAGCAAAATGAAACACGGTGGGAAACAGGTAATTCGCAACAATCATCAACAATGAAAATATCAGGGCCATCGTCATCAGGCCAATGGTTTGTGGCAGTTTCAGGTACCGTGTATTGATATAACCAAATCCTGCAGAAAGGACGACCAGGATGGTGATAACCGAAAATAAGTCCATTGGAATAATATATTTTAACCGGGACGAAAATAACCATTAATGGGCAATCATGACAAAGCCTTTCTGCAAAACAGAAAGGCTTTGTCATGGAGTTAAGGAGTCTATCTCTTCCGCTTAATCCCGAGTAAAAGGAACCCTGCCAGGGTAAGTGAACCGAAGATTATTCCCGTACGGGTGTTGTTTTGGTCCGGCGTGTGCGAAACCGCCAGGGCGGGGTAGGAGAATTCCGCAGGAAGCAAATCCTCACCGGGATTTTCCATGGCAAGATCCCAGTTGTCATAACCCTTTCCTGTCAGGTATCCCAGCATGTCCATTTCCTGTTGTCTTCTTTCTTTTAAAGAGGATAAATATTTTTTCCCTTCCGGACAATCCAGGCTTCCGGTTGCAGGATGTGTTACAATATACCGGGACTGGAAGTTTTCTTTATTAGGAGTGGCCTGGAAAACAAGGTCCTGGGGAAATGCATTCCTGTTATAGCGTACGTGTAATCTGGTAAAATAGACAGAGGACCTGTTGGGATCATATTCATCAACATAATCATTGTATTTGTTTTTACTGATCCACCAAACCCCGGCCTCCCTGAGATCATTTTCATTGGGAGGATTACTGACACAGGGATCACACTTGACATAATTGGAAGGGCTTACGTCCCATGCATATTCCAGGAATACAATCCCTTTACCCTCCCGCTCCCATTGATGCTGAAACAGGTTGGCATAGAAGTTTCCAAAATTTTCTTTGATAAATAGGGGGATATTTTTTGAAGTGGGTACTGAGACTGTCCTGTAATTCAGCGATTCAATTCTTCCGTTTCTGGAAAAGGCATAAACAATCATATCCTGATCCCCGTCTGCATTGGCCATGCCCAGGCGTATGGGGAGCATGAATTTAGGAGACTCAAAACTGATCTGGATGGGCCGAAGTTGTTCTACACCTAACCTGTCCTGTTCCTCAAGGTTCACTTTGACCACAAAAAATTTAAGATTGCTTTTTATATAAGGTTCCAGCACCTCATTGGCGCCTTTTGGAATTTTATACCCGTTTGCATCCAGCCATTTTTTTAATGCACCACTTTCTTCGGTACTCAGGATGACGATATCATATTCCCCCACGGTATACCGGGCTTCAACTTTTACTTTATTATCTGCTTTTGCTGAACTATTCCCCCTGATCCTTACACCAGCTACTTTTCCGGCTATGCCTGTTGTGACAACCTCATCGAGCATTGGACCTGAACAGGGGTTCTGGTCATAATATTCAACCAGTCTTGGCTTTGAATAATCATTCAGTCGCTGGAATATACCGGCATCAACAACCTTGATATCCGATTTTTTTAGTACCACCGGAACGGGTACTACCAGGGCGAAATCCCGGGCATTTCCTTTATAATCATTACTCATCGTTATGACGGTCTTATTACCATCCCTGACAAGAATGACCTGAGATGTTTTGTTTTTTAACGTGCCATCTGCTTTTGCCACATAAAAACCGCAAAAAGCTGAGGCTTCATTACAGAACATGGCTCCCATCAGGATGATGGCTGCTGCTTTTTTCATCTTTCTTTTCATAAATAGGTGTTTGTTTTATTGAAGAATTGTTTTAGGGTCTTCCGGAGCCCATATAAATTTTTTAGCCTTGAAAATCCGGTCCATTACCGGGACCAGGGGTGCCGCAGCTACCAGGACCCAAACCGGGGTATTATTTTTCCATGCAAAAGCAGAAAGGTAGAAGGATAGGCCAGCAACCATGACCGCCCAGATGATCCTTGCCAGGGGATGATCGGGTGAAGTTCTTGGGTCGCTGATCATAAAAAAACTGAACAGGAGCAGACTGCCGGTACTGATGGAATGGAGATAAAAATCAAGGGGCCAATCCAGGTAAATGACCTGGCGGAAATAAAGAAGACCGGCAAAGCATATTAAAAAACCCAGGCTGACATCCAGTTTTTGTACCCGTGTCACCACGATAAAACCCAGGCTGATAATGGCAAAAAATAAAACAGTTCCTGTTCCCCATTGCCCGGGAGAAATCCAGGCCTGTTTGGTCAGCAGGACTGTACTGATAATACCAAATGCTGAGGGGTTAAAGAGATGTTTGCCATTGATCCTTAAGGTATATTTCGATATAACGGTCAAAGCCGCTGCCAGCAGGCTGATAGGCCAGTAATTGGTTTTCAGCAAGAGACAGAGGCTGAGGGCACTGATCAATACACTCAAGCCCCAACAGGAAAACCCCGTTTTCCCGGTTAAAGAAGGCCATTTTCTTTTTCTAATGGCCAAAGCCAGATAATTGAAAACAAGGCAGGATAAAATTGTTACCCCATAATGCTGCCAGTCAGCCTCCCATTCCAGGAAAAGTATTCCATAGGTCAGGAAGAATACCTGAAAAAAAATCTGGAAAAACCTGGGATCCTTTGAAAACGATAAGTGTACCATATAGCGATTTAACCAGTAGGATGAACAGTTATAGGATTTTACACAAAGTCCTGCGCCCTAAAATTTTCCTATTTTTCTAACTTTTTTTGTGGAAAAGCCTGAATAATTCATCGGTCGAAATTTTGCTATTTAAAATAAATCCCGGAAAGGAGGTGAACCAGCGGGGGTTGAAACCGGGAGGTATAAGCAGCAATCCTGCTGTGTATCACCGATATGATAAGTGGTGCTATAGCATTATGGATGTTCCAGCAAACAGTTTATTTTTAGTGTCTACATAAAAAAATTTATGCGACAATCATTTTTTATTCCAGTCTTTTGTCTTTTGTTGACACATTCAACGAAAATACCAGCACAATTGCCCTGCAGCGCACCTGAATACCGACAGTTTGATTTCTGGATCGGTGAGTGGGATGTATACAGCAATGCCAATGGAAACCTGGCAGGGAAAAGTAAGATATCGTTACTGCTGGACAGTTGTGTTATTTTGGAGGAGTGGACCAGCGCCAATTTAACACAGGGAATTGTTTATACCGGAAAGAGTTTTAACAAGTACAACCCCTCGACAAAACAATGGCAGCAGACCTGGGTGGATAACGTGGGGGGAAGTACTGAATTTCTGCGGGGGGAAGCGGGTAAAGATAAAATGACTTTTTATGCCGATCACGTAAAAGACAAGAAAGGGAATGATTTTTTTCGTAGATTAACTTTCTATAAACTGGGAGCCGATATAGTGCGGCAACACGGCGAAAAGTCAACTGATAATGGCAAGACCTGGCAAACGGAATATGATCTTGAATACAGGAGGAAACATTGATTTTTCAATAATACTATGGGTCATAAAACCCCGATTATATACTGCAAAAAATCGAACATGATTTTTATCATCAAATAAAACCAATATGAAAAATGCCATAAGCTGGTTTGAAATCGGTTCTTCGGATCTGGATAGGGCTACTCAGTTTTATGAAACAATTTTTGATGTAAAGCTCAATCCATTAGACTTACCCAACATAAAAATGCGGATGTTTCCTATTGAAGACAGCATGGGGGTCGGGGGTGCCGTGGTAGATAGCGGCGGATTCCATAAACCTTCTTCTACCGATGGACCCCTGATCTACCTGAATGGCAATCCGGACCTGCAAAAGGTATTAGACAGGGTGGAGGCGGCAGGGGGGAGGATCATGGTACCCAAAACCCAGATCAGCCCGGAATATGGATACATGGCCGTAATAATTGATACAGAAGGAAACCGGATAGGGTTGCATTCCATACCGCAATAAAATGAATGATATGGTGGAATTTGACTGGAGCAGGTTCTCCATACGGGTGAACATCCAGGCATCCGCAGAAAAATTATATGGGTGCTGGGCGACACGGGAGGGTATTGAATCCTGGTTCCTGCGAAAAGCTGATTATGTAAAACAGGATTTGGTACCTTACTTACCCGGAGATGAAGTACAGAAAGGAGATACCTATACATGGTGGTGGCATGGTTATCCGGATGATATTCAAGAACAGGGCGAAATTTTAGAAGCGAATGGCAAGGACTACTTTCAGTTTCGTTTTGGCGATGCAGGTATATGTACGGTCCGTATTTTTGAAGAGCAGGGTCAGCAAATTGTTGAACTCACTCAGTCGGATATTCCGGTTGATGAAAAGGCCAGGCAACAATGGCACCTGGGTTGTAAGACCGGGTGGATATTTTACCTGACCAACCTGAAATCAGTTTTAGAAGGTGGGTTAGACCTGCGGAATAAGAATATGTCCATACAACAAGTGATCACCGCTTAAATGTTTATAGATGGCCTTCAATGAAAAACTGGCTGACCGGACCCGCGAAATTATTGCCGAAACACATCGAAATGTTATTGAAAAAAGAATGTTCGGGGGGCTGTGTTTTATGGTAAATGATAAAATGTGTGTAGGTGTGGAAAAAGAAAGGTTGATGGTAAGGCTTGATCCTGAAAAATATGAAGAAGTGATAGAAAAAGAAGGCTGCTCCCCTATGGATTTTACCGGGAAAGTTATGAAAGGGTTTGTATTTGTTGATATGCATGCCCTAACCAACAGGAGGCAATTGGATTATTGGATCAAACTGGCGCTTGACTATAATAAGATGGCCAAAGTTTCGAAGAAGAACGTGGCCGGGAAAAAATAGGGCAACCCGTGCATTAAATTCAGTTGATGTGGAACCGTTAAAATTTTAAGCTGCTTCAAAATAAAAATATATGCAATCAAAAGCTGCAACACCCGACCAATACATCGAAGCATTACCTGCCGACAGAAAAGAGCCGGTTTCTTTACTCAGGAAGATCATCAAAAAGAATCTCCCGAAAGGGTTCAAAGAGGTGATGGGTTATGGGATGATCGCTTATGTGGTACCTCATTCTCTTTATGCAGAAGGATATCATTGTGATCCCCGTCTTCCCCTTCCTTTCATGAACCTTGCTTCGCAAAAGAATTACATTTCGGTCTATCATATGGGGATTTATGCTGAAAACCCGCTGGGAAAATGGTTTGCCAGTGAATATGCCAAATTACAGATCGGTAAACCGGATATGGGGAAATGCTGTATCAGGCTTAAGCACATGGATAAGATTCCCTATGCACTCATTGGGGAGCTGGCAACAAAAATGACACCAGAAGAATGGATAGCAATTTATGAAAAGTCAAAACCCGTAAAAAAATAATATGAGTATGGACCCCATACAGAAAGCGGCAAAAACGCAACTCGATAATATTGAAAAAAATACCGGGAAAAAAATCAGTGAATGGATATCGGTTGTGAATAAATCCGGTTTTTCAAAGCACGGAGAATTGGTTAAATTCCTGAAGGAAAAGCACGGGTTTACGCATGGGAATGCCAATCTTTTGGTTCATGTAGCCAAACAATCGCATGCGGGTGCAGTTGATGATACTGATGAGTTGATCGATGGACAATACCAGGGAAAAGAACTACTAAGATCCTGGTATGAAATGATCATGGAAAAAGTCAGGGATTTCGGCGAAGACATAACAATAGCACCAAAGAAGGCCTATATAAGTATCAGAAGAAAAAAGCAATTTGCAATTATCCAGCCTTCCACTAAAGAAAGACTGGATATCGGACTCAATATCAAAGGTGTTCCCCCTTCGGGGAAACTGACAGCCAGTGGTACCTGGAATGCCATGTGTACCCATAGGATAAAACTGGAACAGGAAAATGATATCAACAAAGACCTCCTGGCATGGATAAAAAAAGCATATGACAAGGCAGTTTAAAATACCTTGTGGGAAACTGTTCTATTCATTCCCTTTATCCGAATGATATTTGCTCAAAAGCCGCGATGTGCGGCCTTTTTTTTGATAATTCTTATGTTTAGAATTTCTTTAAATAATAATTAGTATATTTTCTCCAAAACAATACAATGGCACATACCAAGATAGAAGTCAGGGCTTTGACGATCAACGATTATGAACAATTAAAGGAATCCATGGTTCAGGCCTATGCCAGCCTGGGGGGGCAATATTGGAAAGAAGAGGCGCTTTCCCGGTTGATCGAAAAATTTCCTGACGGGCAGATCTGTATTCTTAAGGATGGCAAAGTAGTGGGATGTGCACTCTCTATCATTATCAATAGCAAGCGATTTGGCGATAATCATACCTATCGGCAGATCACCGGCGATTTTACTTTCAATACCCATGACCCGGACGGTGATGTTTTATATGGTATTGAGGTTTTTATCCATCCCGGATACAGGGGTCTTCGTTTAGCAAGAAGATTGTACGACGCCAGAAAGAAGGTTTGCGAAAGTTATAACCTCCGGGCGATCATGGCGGGTGGAAGGATTCCGAATTATCATAAATATGCCGAAAAACTTACTCCCAGGGAATATATTGAAAAAGTCAAGAAAAGGACTATTCATGATCCCACCCTCAGTTTCCAGCTGGCCAATGATTTCCAGATCAAGAAAGTCATGCAGAATTATTTGCCCGATGACAACGAGTCGATGGGATATGCCACCCTGCTGGTTTGGTATAATGTGTTTTATGAAAGGGCTACCAGCCCAATCAAGGAGAAAAAGGAATCCGTGCGGATTGGGGTTATCCAGTGGCAGATGCGGCCCTATGAAAAACCGGAGGACCTGTTAAACAGCGTTGAATATTTCCTGGATGCCGTTAGTGATTATGAGTCCGACTTTGCTGTATTGCCGGAATTGTTCAACGCTCCCCTGATGGGAAAATACAATCACCTGCCCGGGCACAAAGCGATTCGGGAACTGGCAAAATATACTAAACCGCTCGTGGAGGAACTTTCAAAACTTGCCATTTCCTATAATGTCAATATCATCGCCGGGAGTATGCCGGAAATGCGGGAAGATGGATTATATAATACGGCGTATTTCCTGCACAGGAACGGAAAGATGGACAGTTATGATAAGATTCACCCTACTCCTTCGGAGGAATATGAGTGGGGCATGAAGGGCGGCGACCGTTTGCCCCTTATCGAATCTGATTGCGGAAAAGTGGGAATGCTTATTTGTTATGATGTTGAATTTCCTGAATTGCCAAGGATTTTGGCCGACCAGGGCATGAAGATCCTTTTTGTTCCATTCCTGACGGATACACAAAATGCCTATAACCGTGTTCGGTATTGTGCACAGGCAAGGGCCGTCGAAAACGAATGTTATGTGGCGATTGCAGGCAATGTCGGCAACCTGCCGAAAGTCCATAATATGGACCTGCAGTTTGCACAGTCAGCCGTATTCACCCCCTCCGATTTCGCCTTTCCGGTAAATGGTATCAAGGCAGAGGCCTCACCCAATACTGAAATGATCATTGTTTCAGATGTGGATCTTTCATTGTTGCAGGAATTGCATGAGTATGGGAGTGTTCAAAACCTGAAAGACCGCAGGAATGATCTTTACCGGCTGGAATTGATCAAGAAATAAAAAAAGGGGCCGCCCCTTTTTTTATTTACCGTATCATTTTTTCCTTTTTGAGGTGAGTTCCATGCTTTTGAATTCCTTGCCATCCTGCAGGGTATATTGCTCCATCAACTGGGTATCGTCGTCTACAATCGTAATGACCTCCCGCAGGTCGATCAGCTTTCCCGACATCGGATCGGTCATTTTCCCTTTCAGGTTGATGGTTTTTTTTGCAGGGTCCCAGGTGCCTTCCATATAGATCATCCCGGTACCGAAATTATCGATCCAGGAATAGAAAAATATCTTCCGGGCATTGTCAAACCCAAGTACACTCATACCCTGGAAAGGCATGCCATTGAAATTCCCTTCATGTTTGGCCTCCTGGTACCTTCCATCAAGGAGCATTTTGTTTTCACTGGTGGTCTTCATTTGCATCGGCGGTGCCCCGGGACCCATCCACATGGTTACGTCCTCATTCCAGGTGCCATCCCAGCTGGCGATCATCTTGTGGATATCGGAGGGGGTCATATAATCCATCCATTTCTGCATTTCCTCCTGTGTTTGGGCATGGGTTTGCATGCAAAAAAATCCCGGAAACAATAGCCCCATGAGAAAAGTGAATTTTTTCATTGCGCAAGATTTTGGTGATGTAAAAGATACGTAGAATAAAAAAAAAACTCAAAAACCCGCTACCTGCAATAATAAATTGATGACCCTCCCCGAACCCTTTGAACATTCAGGTGTTATTTCTGGTAACTTTATAAGGATAATCATTAAGTATGGGCGTCATCAGGCAATTAGCAGAATACCTATTTATCAAAAAACCCGATCCTAACCGGCCCAAGACCCAGTGGATCAAGTATATGCATGGCATCAACCGAATCAGCATCCTGATATTCATCCTTTGCCTGATCATACTGGCCATTAAACTGATCTTCTAGTTTTTTTGCAGGAACTTCTGTATCGATGCGGCTGCGTTGGCCGATGCATTCCCCCCAACACTTAATAATTCCTTTAGCCGCGCATAATCTTTTTTCAGGGCAGCAATTATTTCGGTATCATTCAGGATATCCGATAAGGCCTTTTTGAGGTTTTCAGTATTCAAATCATCCTGTATCAGTTCCCGAACAACCATTTTATCCATGATTAGGTTCACGAGCGAAATGTATTTGACCTTCACCAGTCTTTTCCCGATCTGGTAGGATAAAAATGAGCCCTTGTAACAAACCACTTCCGGAACACCCAGTAATGCTGTTTCAAGGGTTGCCGTTCCGGATGTAACTAAAGCAGCTTTGGCCTGGAGCAGGATATCATAGGTACGGTTGCTCACCGCAGAAACATTATCATGGTTTTTCAGCATCGCATCATAAAAATCGTCGTCAATACCCGGGGCCTTCGCAACGATAAACTGGTAACCGGTAAAATACCGGGCAACAGACAGCATCAGGGGTAATTTTTTTAATATTTCCTGCTTCCGGCTCCCCGGCAATAAAGCCACAATATTATTTGGGCCGGTGATTTCCGAAACGGTCAATTGCTTTTGCTGCATCACTTCCACCAGGGGATGGCCAACATATTCCACTTCCCAATCCCATTTTTCCCGGTAGTATTCCTTTTCAAAAGGAAGGATGACCAGCATTTTGTCGATGCATTGTTTCATCATTTCCACGCGGTTTTCTTTCCATGCCCAAACCTGTGGGGAGATATAGTAGATCACCCGGTAACCTTGTTGTTTCGCCCACTTCGCGATTCGCAGGTTGAAGCCGGGGTAATCAATCAGCACAAGGGTATCCGGTTTGTGTAGCTGTATATCTTTTTTACAAAATCGCAGGTTATCCAGTATCGTACTGATATTTTTCAGGACCTCCCAAAATCCCATAAAGGCCAGTTCCTTATAATGCTTTACCAGTTCTGCGCCGGTTGCCTGCATAAGGTCTCCACCCCAGCACCGTATCGTGGCGGAAGGATCCAGTTTCAATAATTCTTTGATAAGATTACTGCCATGAAGATCGCCCGAGGCTTCCCCGGCAATGATGTAATATTTCATCCCGGCAAAAGTAAACAGACCCGGGGGGTTTTAAAAAGAAAACTATCGGGGTGTCAGCCATTAAAGAGTTTGAGGATCAGGATAGCTACGCCATAAATAAGCGTAATCAGGAATATACCCTTTGCGGTATTATCCCGCTGGGTATTGATATAAATGGTAAACAGCACGGCATTGGCCAGCAGGCATAAGGAGCCGATACCGGTGATCAACTTATTATTATGGATAAATTCATCCAGGAAATCACTGAATTCAGTGGAAGGGAATTTGATAAAATAATAAACAACCAAGCCCAGGGCAGGTCCCAGCAGACCCAGCACAATGCCAAGTTTAAGGTTATCCCTTTTTAAGATGAATGTTGCCAAAGGTTTTCAATTTTAGCTTTAAGAACGTAATTAGTGAGATCAAATTGTACAGGCACCACGCTTACATATTGGTGGGCAAGTGCCCAAACATCGGTATCCCGGCCTTTATCAAAGTTGACAAATTCTCCGGTGAGCCAGTAATATTTTCTTCCATGCGGATCATCTCTTTCAATAAAATCTTCTTCATATTTGGCATAGGCCTGGCGGCAAACCTTGATCCCTTTGATCAATTCGTCTTTCAAAGCCGGGATATTGACATTAAGGACAGTGTGCTTGTCCAAACGGGTATGCAGCAGTTTTTCCACGATGATCCTGGCATATTTTCTTGCGGCAGAAAAATCGGCCTCGATACTGTAGTCGAGGAGTGAAAATCCGACCGAAGGGATGCTTTCGATGGCTGCTTCCACGGCGGCAGACATGGTGCCCGAATAAATGACATTGATGCTGTGGTTCGCACCATGGTTGATACCGCTCAAACAAAGGTCTGGCTTCTTGTGCAGCACCTTATCGACAGCTAGTTTAACACAGTCGACCGGGGTGCCGGTGCATTGATAGGCTTCGATGCCTTCAAAAATATGAACAGGGTTCAATCTTAAAGGTGAACCGATCGTGATGGCATGTCCCATTCCGGACTGGGGTTTGTCGGGCGCCACCACCACCACCTTTCCCAGGTCCTTAACGGCGGCAACCAGATTACGGATGCCGGGTGCTGTTACACCATCATCGTTAGTGATCAGGATAACCGGTTTTTCTTTTTTTTTGGCTTTAGCCATGCATGATTGATTTCGCTGCAAAAATGTTTTCTTTTTTCGTGAAGACCAAAACTGATATTTTTTCTTTTGGAAAACATTCGGAATATCTAAAAAAATTAGTAATTTGCAACTAATTCAATTAGTTTATTATGGCGATAGCAAATAAAAATCTCAAATATCTCCGGAAACTCAGGGGATGGACGCAACAGGAATTTGCGGATAAACTGCGAATAAAACGATCATTGGTGGGCGCTTATGAAGAGGAGCGTGCAGAACCCCGCATCGATATCCTTGAAATCGTTTGTGATATGTTCAAACTAACGCTGGATGATATCCTGCGGAAGGATTTAAGTGATAACCGGGGCAATTACCTGGCAAAAAGAAGGGCCTTGAAATTATCCGGTGGCCGGTCTGATATACCCTTTGTGCCGGTAAAAGCAGCTGCCGGTTACCTGGCGGGTTATGCCGATGCAGATTATATCGACGAACTGAATACATTTACCCTGCCCATGCTGACCGGGGGGAATTACCGGGCTTTTGAAATTATCGGTGATTCCATGTTACCTACCCCCAGCGGTTCGGTAATTGTCGGAGAGAAAATTGAATCTCCGGAGGAAATCAGGACGAATAACACCTATATCGTCGTTTCCAAAAATGAAGGGATAGTATATAAGCGGATTGAAAAAAATGGGAGGCTGAAGAATAAGTTTAACCTGATCAGTGATAACCCGGCTTACCCGCCTTATTCTTTGAGTACAGATGAAATTCTGGAAATTTGGCAGGCACAGGTAATTATCAGCAAGGCTGTCAGTACGCAAAGATTGGACCTTAACCAAATAGCCAGTATGGTAACCACTCTTAATCAACAAGTTAATACCCTGAAAAAGAAAATGAACTAGGATAAATTAATTTGAATTTTAGCAGCAAAAGGCCCTGTTCTCCTGTCTTAACATTTATATTATATTTACAGGCCAATTGCTTATGAAGTTTAGAAAATTTATCTGTTTACCCTTACTGATTGTTTGTAATTTCTTGTTTGCCCAAACAAGAAACTTAGAGGCAGTAAAGATAAATTTACCTCCAAAAATTGACGGGAACCTAGACGAAGCTGTGTGGCAGTCTGCCCCAATAGCCACCCATTTCATTCAGAATTTTCCAAACTATGGACTTGCCTGTTCCCAAAAAACCGAAGTCAGGGTTTTATATGACAATTCAGCCATTTATATCGGTGCTTATTTGTACGATGATCCTTCAATGATCCGCAAACAGTTTACGGTTAGGGATGGTGAAAGCCAGCAGGATGTTGATTATTTTTCTGTTTTTTTTGATACCTATAACGATGACCAAAACGGTTTTCAATTTCTCGTAACCGCTGCCAATGTGCAGACCGATGCAAGGATGGGGGCCAATCTTGCTGTTGGGTTTAATGATTATGGTGATAAAACCTGGGATGCTGTATGGGAAAGCAAGGTCAGTATCAAATCGGATGGATGGGTAGTGGAAATGAAGATCCCTTATATTTCCCTTCGTTTTTCGAAAGTGACGGTACAAAACTGGGGGATCAATTTTTTACGTCATATCAGGCGGAATAATGAACAATCATTCTGGAACCCCGTCAATCCACAGGTAAATGGTTTCCTGAACCAGTTTGGAGACCTCAGGGGTTTGCAAAATATCGAACCACCCCTGCGACTCAGTTTTTCTCCGTATATCACGGGGGGTATTCGTTCAACCCCTCAGGCTTCTGGTTATAAAAATGATTTTTTACGAAACGGTGGAATGGATATAAAATATGGCATCAATGAAAGTTTTACGGTAGATGCCACCCTGATTCCCGATTTTGGACAGGTGATATCAGATAACGTGGTGAATAATCTTTCTCCTTTTGAAGTGAAGTTCCAGGAAAACCGTCCCTTTTTTACAGAGGGCACAGAACTGTTTAACAAAGCCGGCTTGTTTTATTCAAGAAGGATCGGGGCCACGCCTTCCGGGTATGGAAAAGTCCGCTCATTTGTGAATGGAAATACTGACTGGGAAATAAAGAAAAACCCTTCCATCACACAATTGTATAACGCCGTCAAGTTTTCCGGCCGCAATAAGAAAAATTTCGGGCTGGGTATCTTTAATGCCGTAACGGCACCCATGCATGCCGTTATCAGCAATACTGTGTCGGGAAAGGATTCCGTCATCGAAACCGAACAATTAGGCAACTACAATATCATTGTGCTGGACAAGGCCTTCAGGGGGCAATCGTTCGTCACTTTTACCAATGCGAGTGTCCTGAAAAGGGGTAATAACAGGAATGCAAATGTGTCCTCATTTGATTATGCCATTTTTAGTAAGAACAATGAATATGGTGTTTCGGGGTCTGCCAAATACAGTAAAATCTTTGGTAATGAAAATTATGACGGCTACAGCGCTGCGTTAAAATTGGCTAAGATTAGCGGAAACTGGCAATATTATATGTTGGGAGATATTACATCCGACCGGTATGACCCCAGGGATATGGGTTACCTGGCTGCCCCCAACCAGGTGATTTATAAAGGGGATATCAGTTACAAGATATTTAAACCAACTGCCACTTTTATTACCTATAATTATGAATTCTTTGCCATCGCCAATTATCTCTATAAGCCTTACCGGTATGCCCGGACAGACCTGTCTGCAAAGGGTCTGCTGGTGTTTAGAAATTTCTGGGATGTTACTTTGAGCGGTGTTTTGAACCCGGGTTATTGGCATGACTTTTTTGAATTGCAGCAAACGCCAGATCATTATCTTACCTACCCTTTGAACTACTATATTACTTTATCCGGGAGTACAGACAGCCGTAAAAGAGCCTTTGTCAGTTATGGGGCCACTTATGCCAGGACCCCAAAAATAAATACCACCACGGTTGCCTATCAGTTAGGATTGCGGTATAGGTTCAGTGACAGGCTTACCCTGAGCCTGAATACAGATGCCCTGAGGGCCAGGAATTACCTGGGCAACAGTTTTCTCGTGGAAACCGATGGATCTCCCCTGGCGGCCAAAAGAAATATCAGGCAATTCACTTCGCTGTTTTCCGGTGTTTATAACTTTACATCCCGTTTAAACCTGACGATGCGCTTAAGGCATTACTGGAGCAGGGTCAATTTTAAAGAAATTTATACCGTGGCCAATGATGGCTCTGTATCGTTAAGGGTACCGGGGCAGGGTATTGGCCCTTATATCAATAATCCTAATTATTTTAATATCGATGCTTTCCTGACATGGGATTTCCGTCCCGGAAGCCGTTTTATTTTTGGATGGAAAAACTGGCTGGGTGACGGGGAATTTGTGGATGGAGATATGTATAAAAATTATTTAAGGAACTTCAACCAGGTCCTGCAACTTCGTCATGCAAACGAACTCACCGTCCGGTTTATTTATTTTCTTGATTATAACCAGCTAAAAAGAAAACGCTAATCCAATCCAAATATGGATTTGGCCATCCTGAAAGTGTTACAGTGCGCATCGACAATCGTTTTGACCCTGGGCGAATACCCTCCTCCCATCGCCGTGCAGCAGGGAATTCCTTTTGTCTGCAATAAGCTAAAAACATATTCATCCCGCTTCCTGCAACCTTCTGGGCTTACCGAAAGTTTACCAAACTTATCCGTATCAAGTATATCGACCCCGGCAAGGTAGAAAACAAAATCGGGCTTCTGTTCTTGCAGCAATGCTGGTAATGTCTCATATAAAAGCTGGAGGTAGGCCGCCGTATCGGTGCCATCCGGTACGGCGATATCGTGATCGCTCTTTTCCTTGTGGAAGGGATAGTTATTCCTGCCATGTAAACTGAAGGTGAAAACCTTTTCATTTTCTTCAAACAGTTTAGCCGTTCCGTTGCCCTGGTGGACATCGAGATCAATGATCAGGATCTTTTGTACGATCTTTTTATTGAGCAGGTAGTTGGCCGCCACTGCAAAATCATTCAACAGGCAAAATCCCTCACCCCGGTCTGCAAATGCATGATGGGTGCCGCCAGCCACATTTAAGGATACCCCATGGTCCAGGGCAGCCAGGCAACAATCAAGGGTTCCCTGTGTGATGATCAATTCTCTTTTTGTCAGTGCCTCCGATTGGGGAAACCCGATTCTCCGCTGCTCCTTTTCGGATAATTGTTGGAACCTGAGTTTGTCAAAGTATGTTTGTGTGTGTGTCAGTAAGACGATTTCATCGGGGCAGATACCGGGCGCGAAAATATTTTTTTTAGTGATGAGTCCTTCATAAAGTAATTGTTCCGGGATCAGTTCATATTTGATCATGGGGAAACGATGCCCTTCGGGAAGAGGGTGAGCATAAATGGGGTCATAAGCTATTTTAAGTAATTTCTCCATTAATGAACCCTGATGATTTCTTTTTCTACAATGGCAAAAACCTGGTGCCCGGGTTTGGGCCGGACGGGGGATAATCCTGTAAACTGGCTGAAAGCAGGCAATACACAGATGTCATCGGTGAAATAAAAGCAGGGAAAGCGGAGGGATTGCTTTCCAACACCCCTGATATGGATACCGGGATGAATATGTCCCGTAAAGGCATAAAGGATATCTTCAGAAATGACAACGGTCTCCCCGTCATGCTGAAAACAGAATTTTTCTTCCACCAGCCGGTTCTCTATGACGGTAATATCCCCTTCCCTGTACCAGGCCTCATCCAGGATATCGTGATTGCCTTTTACCAGCACGACCTCAAGGAGATGAAAGTCTTTTCTCCATCTGATAAACAGATCAAGTTCCTTATTCGACTTACTGTGGGAAAGATCGCCAAGGATCATCAACCTATCGGCTTTAAAAAATAACACCTGGGTGAGTAATCGCTGCAGGTCCTCTTTGTAGATTTTTTGCGGAACGGCGATCCCTGACTTCCGGAAATGTCCGGTTTTGCCGGCATGAAGATCAGCCAGCAACAAGGTTTTCTTTTCTTCCCAGAAAATGCATCTTTCCGGGCTGATCCAGAAATGCTGGTTATTGATCTTATATAAAAGAGGTTGTGTCAAAATTTTAATGATAATGGGATTGTTGGAATTTACTGCTAAAAGATAAATGGTCCTCATCAAAGGTTACAGCATCACCTGGTTTCAAATTTTACCAGCATACCATGATAAGAAACATCATTTTGAAAGGAAAGATAGGGAACAATTTTTTTCCCGGCAGCCTGGCTGCTGTCTATGATATAAAAATTTCCTGCCTGGATAGTATCAGCATACCTAAGAATCTCTTTTCTTTTTATCTCAATCTGGAAACTCTTAGCGTCAAAATTGCCAACTTTTGCACCTCTTAAAATATACAATTTACTGCCGCTTGTAATGGCCGCTATCAATTGCGCATCCTTTTCGGATTGTGCGAGGTTTTCTTTTCTGGGTTCAAGGATAAACCAGTTAAAGCCGATTCGGAAGAAAATTACCGCTAACAGGAGGAAGTACAAACGGTTTGTTTTTTCTCTCAGCAACATGAAAAGGAGCATTCCGAACACAAGGGCGAGGAAAACACACTTGACCACGTAATGACCTGTTGTGATTTTAACCTGCAGGAAAGGCAGCAGTAAAAAAGTGACCAGGAGCAGGGTGCAGGCTGATACGGAAATGATATCGATTGTTTTGTGTTGCCAGGAATGACGATTGAACAGAGTGAAGAAAAGGTAAATCCATGCTGAATACATAAGAGGAAGGAACATGAACAGGTAACGGGCATACACTTCGGGTGAAAGCCAGTATACCAACAGGTTCGTACCTGCTGTCAGTAATGAATAGCTCACAAAATCATTTTTTATCAGTTGTTGCCACCATTGTTTATGGAAGAATACGATCACAAACATAGTCCAGGGGGCAAAATGATACAGGAATGTAAAAGGGAAGACAAAAAAATGGATTATCGTTTTACCGATACCGTAATGGGTTACGGTTCTTTTTGAACTCTCACTCATGAGTTTCGAGAAAACGACCCAGGGGGCAATATCATTCATCGAAAAATACTGCCAGTAATATGTCCCTATTACCAACAGCAGTATGGCTAGACCTGCAAAGTGAGATGGATGGAAAAGGATCCTGAACTTTTTTTTCCAGATAAAATAGGTCAGCAGCGTTATACCCTGGAAGACGATGGCCGGTAAGCCCTTCATGAGGAAACCGGCTGCCACGATCAGGTAGGTGATCATAAATAACTGGTAATACTTCTTTTTTTCACCATAATGGTAGATCAGGATAAAGTTGAGATACACCAACCAGGCAAAACTGGTGTCGATCAACCCGATAAAGGAATCGAAAATCAGGATCCGTCCATTCGTCATAAAGGCAAAGGCAGTGAAAAAGGCAATGGTATGATGAAGGTACTTTTTGGTATAATAGTATATCGATAAGCCCATCCCGATCGTGGCCACAATAACCGGTAACCGGAGCGCAAACGTGGAAAAGCTTCCCAATAGCTTGAAGTAAAGGATGATGATCCAGTTATAAAGCGGGGGTTTATTCAGGTAAATTTCTCCGTTCAGGGTGGGAGTGATATAGTTCTTTGAAAAGATCATTTCTGCCGATACAAGGGCACGTCTTGACTCATCATTCTCATAATTCAGGGGTAAGAAACCCAGGTGGGATATATAGGCAATACAGAGCAGCACTAAGCAGAACCCGCCAAATAATAATTGTTTTGTTTCCAGCCGGTAACCTGATCTTAATAAGGGGTTTGACATCTTTTATTCAAATTGCCGTAAAGCTAAAGGAAAATAGCTTTTTATGGAATGGTCTTTTTATGCAGTGCAGCCTGCATCTTTCTAACCCTGTCTTCAATTTTTTCAGAGGAAACATTGTTCCTGTTAAGCCCGTCTGCGATGATCGGGAAAGACAGGGGTGTGATTTGGCTCGGAAATGTGATGATGATCTTACTGTTTTGTATCCTTTGCAAGGCCAGGCGCAGCCTGACTTCTTCCATCTGCTGTTCCAGCACCTCATGGTAAGCCTGTTTCAATAAGAGATTGTCCGGTTCATAAGCTTCAAATACATTGAATAAAAGCGATGCCGACGACTGGAGATGTCTTGCCTTTTTCTTTTCACCGGGCATGCCCTGGAAGATGAGTCCCCCGATCACGGCAATGTCGCGGAATTTTCGGCGTGCCATTTCCGTATTGTTTACACTTTTCCGGATATCTGCCAGCAGGTGATCATCAGTGAAAAGATCCACGGCATTGGTGTCATCTACCGGTATCGGGCGGTCGCTCAGTAACTCAAATCCGTAATCATTCATCGAGATGGAAAATGTAATCGGCGTGATCTTCCCGATCCGGTGCGCCAGGATAGCACTCATGGCTTCATGCACCTGTCTGCCCTCAAAAGGGTAAACCAGCAAATGATAACCGTCTTTATCCTCGATCTGTTCTATCAGCAGTTCGTGATGGAGCGGGATATGGGATAAGCTTGCCTGCAATTCAAACAAGGGGCGCAGGCTATTTAATTCCGGGATATCTTCCCTGGTTAGCGCATTATTGAATGTTTCCCGCAAAACATGTCCCAGGTTTGCGGTCAAGCTCATGCGCCCCCCCATCCAGGAGGGAACGATTGATTTTTTGGCATTGGATTTTCGCACAGCAACCGTCATATCCTTGATGCCAACCAGTTCAAGGTTTCGGCCGCCGAGGGTAAACACATCACCCGGTTCCAACCGGCTGATAAACCATTCTTCAATAACCCCAACGAAGCCCCCGGACAGGAATTTGACCTTTAGCATGGCATCACTCACAATGGTCCCGATATGCATTCGATGCCGCATTGCAATCCTTCGCCCTGTAATCCGGTACAGTCCGTCAATGATATCCACCTTCTTATATTCATCATATTGACGGAGCGCCTTGCCCCCTTCCGTAATATTGTTGAGTAATTCCAGCCATTCATTTTCCGACATATCCTGGAAACACCAGGTTGATTTTACTTCTTTATAAGTCTGTAAAGGATCGAAGCCCTCAGAAATGGCAATCGTACAGAGATACTGGATCAATACATCAAAGCATAGCAACATTGGCTCCCTGCTTTCAATGACATTTTCTTTTATGGCAGCCTTGAGTGCGGCTGCTTCTACTAATTCCAGGGAGTGGGTAGGCAGAAAATAGATCTTACTCGTATCACCCGGTGCATGGCCGCTACGGCCGGCCCGCTGTAAAAACCTGGCAACACCTTTTGGGGAACCAACCTGTATAACTGTTTCAACAGGCCGGAAATCTACACCCAAATCAAGGCTTGCCGTACAAACCACTGCTTTCAGTTTTCCTTCGTGCAGGGCGTCTTCCACCCACAACCGCAGTTCCTGTTCAATGCTACCATGGTGCAGGGCAATGGCCCCGGCAAGATCGGGGGCAATACTCAGGAGTTTTTGGTACCACATTTCACTCATCCCCCGGGTATTGATAAAGATGAGGGTCGTTCGGCTTTTCCGGATGATGGGTATGATCTTTTCGGCAAGTTTGATACCGAGGTGTCCGGCCCAGGGGTACTTTTCGATTTCTTCCGGTATGATCGATTCTACAGAAATTTTTTTATCCAGCTTTGCTTTCACGATGATCCCGGCATGCCGGAGGGGTGCCAATAATACATTTTTGGCTTCCTCCAGGTTGCCGATTGTGGCACTGATGCCCCATAAGGAAATTGGGGATCCCTGTTTCCGTCCCTGGCGGTGGAGGATCCTTGATATGGCCAGTTCAACCTGTACACCTCTTTTGCTGCCGAGCAGTTCATGCCATTCATCAATGGCTATGATCTGAATGGAGCTGAATAAATCGGGGTATCCTTTTTGTGCCAGCAATAAGTGCCAGCTTTCAGGCGTGATGATGAGCACTTCGGGCGCCTGTATTTTCTGTTTCTTTCTTTCTGAAACAGGGGTATCACCATTCCGGATTCCAATTTTCCATTGTAATCCCAGGCCCGCAACCACCTCTTCCATGGCCCGGCTGATATCTTTGGCCAGGGCACGCAAAGGAGTTACCCATAATACCTGCAGCCCGATATTTTTTTCTTTCTGATAATTGTCGGGAAAACGGTTAATAAATTGGATGATGGCCCCCAGGAAGACGGCATAGGTCTTTCCACATCCTGTTGGGGCATTGACCAGTCCGCTTTTATTTTCGGCTATATGCTGCCAGGTCTCCGCCTGGAATGAAAAAGGAACCAGACCTTTTTGCTTCAGCCAGGCAGCGACCACTGCATATCCCTTAGTTTCCCTGATATCCACTTATAATGTTTTCAGGTATTCTATGACAGCCATTCGTTCTTCCGGGGATAATTGATCTCCAAAATAATGTCCCTCATTTCCGTAACCCGGTAAACGGGTATTGTAGGTTGTATTATTGCCAGGCTGATCCAGCACCCTGTATTTCCATCCCAGTTTTTCATAATCATATTCAGGCTGATCAAAATTCCTGGCCCAATAAGTCGGTCTTAGCCGGCTGTTCAAAACGGTTTCAATTGTCGGTACTGAACCGTTATGCAAGTAAGGCGCCGTAATCCATACCCCATCCAGGGGAGGAGCAATATACCCTTTGAAGGGTTCCAGCCGGGCAGGATGATCTCCTGCGGTAAACCAGCTTTTATTAAACCATTCAACAAATTGGGGATTGGAATAATTGGACTGGTTCAGCAATGAATCCGTTTGAATAATCGATTGCGGGATCAACAGGTTGGGGTAGAAATTTTCGTCATCATAGGATCCATGGCATTCTGCACAATGATCATTAAAAAGGATTCTTCCTTTTTCCGCTTTGTTGAAATCGATCTTACCCGGGTATTTTGGAGGCTGGAGAGAATTGATATAGGCCAAAACATCTGGCATATGCTTGTCTACAGCTGCAGATTCACTGGTATCGGTCACTGTGAGCAGGTTAGAGGCCATCAGGAATTTTCCAAAATCACCCCTGCCAAAACCATTATAGAACATCCCGTTTTTCTTTTTCAGCAGCCACCAGGCGGGAACATCTGTTGGGATTACTGCTTCAGGAATCGGCATGGAAGCTTCCTGTATCCATTTGAAGGTAACCGGATCGCGGTGCGCTGCCAGTACGGCGGCTAACCGGTCTGCAGCGTTCACACCCTTTGCTTCCGTGTATAAGTAGGGGCCGATGGTTTTTGCGACCTCAAAGAATGTGGCAGCAGCCTTGTATTTTTTAGGGGCGAATGTTTTAAGAAATTTTTCAGCTTTCTCGAGGTTTTTATTATTGAGGGTCTCCCTGTCACTAAAATCTGCAAAACTGTTGCCCAACCCGATATACAGCTTATCATCAAAGACCTGGGCATGGCATTGCAGGCAGTTGGGTGCAATCAGTATTTCTCCGTTAGCGGCTTTGACAGCTGTATAATCGTGGGGGATACCTTCGTTAATATCGTCTCTTTTAAGATAGATTTTCGGCTTGCCGATACCCATCCTGAAAATATTTTCAGGGATACCTCCTTTTACATAATCGCCATTGATCAGGTAGTCATAACCCAGCCGGGCATTGCCGCCCTCCCTTTGCGGGCTGGGTGGAATGGGAACCGGTTCGTCTGAATGACGGTTAGTGACAAATGCATAACTGAAAAACAGGAGGATTAATATCAAAAGGGTCAGCAGTTTCTTCATAAACTGAAATTACAATTTAAGATTTCGTTTTCGAACCGGTACGGCATTTATCTGAACAATATTTAACGGTATCCCAGTTCCTGGCCCATTTCTTCCTCCAGGTGAAGGGTCTGCCACAGGTAAGGCAAATTTTTACAGGTAAAAATGATTTATTCCCTTTAAAAGACATGAAATATTAACATTTATCCTGCAAAGTGGTTGAAACAAAAACGGGTGGGTATAAAATTCATTTCACCCGCAGCGGCCAGTATTTTATCTTCGCAGCACCATGACAGAAAAGATACTGATTCTAGATTTTGGCTCGCAATATACACAACTGATAGCCAGGGCTGTAAGAGAGGCGAATGTTTATTGTGAGATCATACCTTATCATAAAAATTTTGAATATGAACAGGGCCTAAAAGGTATCATCCTCAGCGGGTCTCCCTTTTCCGTGAATGATAGCGGCGCCCCCGAGGTGAATATCAAATTCATGATGGAGCGGGTACCGGTATTAGGGGTCTGTTATGGAGCACAGTTAACTGCCCGGCAGTTCGGGGGAAGGGTGGAAAAAAGTAATAAGCGGGAATATGGAAGGGCCTATCTCCATCACTTACTGCCAGATAAGCTCCTGAAAAATGTGATGGAAAACTCGCAGGTTTGGATGAGCCATGCGGACTCGATCATCACACTGCCAGAGGGTTTTGAAATTCTCGCGACGACAGAAAGTATACCGGTAGCGGCTTTCAGGAAAAATGAAAACGGGGCTCACCCTTTGTATGGACTTCAGTTTCATCCGGAGGTCTATCATTCCATCGAAGGGAAGAAGATCCTGCATAATTTTCTGGTCAATGTTTGCGGATGTTCTCAGGACTGGACTCCCGCACATTTTATTTCTGATACAGTAGCCCAACTGAAAAGCCAGATTGGCGACCGGAAAGTGATCATGGCGCTTAGCGGCGGCGTGGATTCTACTGTTGCTGCAACCCTCATACACAGGGCCATTGGTGACCGCTTGTATGGGATCTTTGTGGATAATGCGGTTCTGCGCAAAGATGAATTTGAAAATGTACTCAAAACCTACGCACTGCTGGGTCTGAATGTAAAGGGTGTCGATGCAAAAGATCTTTTCTTCAGGGAATTGGCAGGCAAGACCGACCCGGAAGAAAAAAGAAAGATCATCGGGCGGCTTTTTATTGAAACCTTCCAGGAGGAAGCCCTTCTCGTTGAGGGAATTGAAATGCTGGGGCAAGGAACAATTTATCCCGATGTGATAGAAAGCATATCCGTACATGGCCCATCGGTCACGATCAAATCCCATCACAATGTGGGGGGATTGCCTGATAAAATGCATCTTTCCCTGGTGGAACCACTTCGATATTTATTCAAGGATGAAGTTCGAAAAGTGGGCCGGGAACTGGGAATACCGGCAGATATGATCGACAGACACCCTTTCCCCGGTCCGGGACTCGCGATCAGGATTTTAGGTGAAGTGACACCTGAAAAGGTACAATTATTGCAACAGGCTGATGATATTTATGTTAAAGCACTGAAATCTCACCATTTATATGCAACTATATGGCAGGCAGGTGCAATCTTGTTACCGGTAAAAAGTGTGGGTGTAATGGGGGATGAAAGGACCTACGAATATACGGTGGCATTAAGGGCTGTAACAAGTGTGGATGGAATGACCGCTGACTGGGCCCATTTACCCTATGACTTCCTGGCGCATGTTTCAAATGAGATCATCAATAACGTGAGAGGGATCAACCGGGTGGTATATGATATCAGCAGTAAGCCACCTGCAACGATCGAATGGGAATAAACAGGTTTAATTTTTTGAATACCGGTAAGCGATGAAAAAAGTCTTTTTTCTTTTACTTTCATTGATATTGATAAGGAGTCATTCCGTCTCTGCACAGGATTCTTTACTGCAAAAAAAACAGTTCAGGATTGCTGTTTTTGCTCCCCTTTACCTCGATTCCGCTTTTGACGGGAACAATAATTACCGGTATGAAGATGCCTTCCCTAAATTCATCAATCCCGGGCTGGAATTCTATGAGGGCATACAAATGGCACTCGATTCCCTGGACAGTATTGGTATCCCCGTCGAGGTGTTTGTATATGATACCAGGAGCGCTACCCAAAACCTCGCCACCCAGTTGATCGATGCTGTCGGCCATCATGTAGAATTACTCATCGCACATATCACCGGCCAGGAACTTTTTCAGTTCGCCCGCATTGCGAAAGAAAATGCGATACCCCTCATCGATGTAAATCTGCCGAATGACGGAGGCATCACCGGCAATCCATATTTTGTGATTTTAAATTCAACTTTAAGAACACATTGCGAAGAGATCTATAAATACCTGCAGAAATATCATTCCACCGATCAAATGATCGTTTTCAGGCGCAAAGGGAAAATGGAGGATATGATCCAGTCTTATTTTGATGAATACGCCAAAACAACACTTTCTGTGCCCCTTCGGCTAAAATATATAGACCTGCCCGCAGATTTCAAGACCAATACACTGACCAACTACCTGGACAGCAATAGAAAAACAGTTTGTATTGCTGCCAGCCTCGACACCGCTTTCAGAACCAGCCTGACACGGAAACTGGCAACACTGTCTGAAAGCTATCATCCACTGGTAATCGGTATGCCCACCTGGGATAATATCGATTTTACAGACCCCGCCCTGAAAGGGCTGGAAATTGTATACAGTACCCCTTTTTATAATTCAAGAACGGATAAATTCAGTACTGCTATTGTTGAAAAATTCAACAGGGAAAAATATGCCAACCCCAGCGATATGGTTGTAAGAGGGTATGAAACCATGTGGAAATTCGCCAACCTGCTGGTAAAATACCAATCAGATATTGCTTCGAATATCGCCAACAAAGAGTTCAACCTCATCCGTAGCTTTGATATCCAACCCGTGCTGAACAAAACAAGCCTTACCCTCGATTATTTTGAAAACAGGAAACTTTATTTCGTCAAATGGGCCGACGGTTTGGTGAAAGAGGTAAATTAAATTATTTCTTACCATTTACGGTAACCCATTGCGTAGTACTGTAGTCTCATGGGTGAAACATTTTAATCAATCAATATGAAAAAGATCATTTTTTATACCATTATTGTATTAATGACTGCCACAGGCTGTCGCGGGGTATTTGGCAAAAGAATCAGGGGAAACGGCAATGTTACTACCCAAACCCGTTCATTATCAGGCTTTAATAAAATTGATGTTGGGGGTGCTATCAAAGTCTATGTGAAACAGGATTCGAACAGTTCGGTCAAAGTGGAAACTGACGAAAACCTGATCACTTATGTGGAAACAACTATTGAAAACGGAACACTGCATATCCACGAGGCAAATGGCGTGAACCTGAAAAGCAGCAGGGGGGTAAAAGTATATGTAAGCGGACCTGAATTCACTTATTTTGAAGCCAGTGGTGCCTGTAATATATACAGTGAGAACCAAATCAACGCTTCCGGTAAGATTTCCGTGGATTTAAGCGGGGCCTGCGATATTGAAATGGATGTTAAGGCACCCCAAATCGAAGCTGAACTATCAGGGGCAGGAACCATAAAGTTAAAGGGGGAAACCAAGGACTTTGAGGTCAGAGGTTCGGGGAGTACGGATGTGAAGTGTTTTGATTTACTGACAGAAAATACAACTGTGGAGATTTCCGGAGCGGGTGATGCACAGGTTTCAGCCAGTGTGAAACTGGACGTACATGTGTCAGGAGCCGGTAGTGTTCGATACAAAGGAAACCCATCAGTTACCCAGGATGTTTCCGGTGCAGGCAGTGTAAAGAAAGTGGATTGATCTTCTTTTTTCAAGATAATCAGGGTCCCGGTTAATACAACCAGGATTTTTTTTACAGATCCACAATTTTAACAATGATACTGATATTGCTGTTTCTGCCCTTATCATCTGTACAGGAGATCTTAACGGTACCTTCCCTGGGTATGAAAAAAAGCTTTTCTTCCGGGTTGGATGTTTTATAATACTGGTCATCAATGTACCAGAAAACCTTACTCACATCATTGCCTGTTTTACAGGATAAAAGCAGGGGCTCGGGGTTTTTCTTACTGATAAAATATTCCGCATGACTGGTGGGGGAGGAGATCTTTGGCGCTTTCCCCCTGAACACAACTTCGCAATCAGGATTGTGGGGAGGGATCTTTTCAAAAGCAATCCTGTTTTCGGTATACCAGGCCTGCATGTCCTGGTCAATGATACGCATCCATTTCTTCTTATATCCGTTTGCCGGAACACAGACTTTACAATAGGATATCTTTTCATCGCTGCTCACCAGGATTTCCTGGAGATGATGGCAGGTTTTAGCGGGAGAAACAAGCGGAATAAAATGATCCAGGATCAGGTTGGTACAGTGTTCTGAAGGGGGTAGTCCGGTTTCAGAACATACCTGCCGGGTATCACAATCTGCAGGTGGGGAAAACCATTCATTCTCTGTGTCATAATCAATGGTGTTGAAAATCTTAAAGAGTAAGGGGGTCGCGATATTGGCACCGCTCAGGTCAGGGGCACCCGTACCTGAAAAATTTCCCGCCCAAACACCCACTGTATAATTTTTGTTGTAGCCGATGCTCCAGGCATCCCTTCGGCCATAACTGGTACCGGTTTTCCAGGCGATCTTAGGCATTTTCTCCGTGGCACTCCAGTTCAATGGGAAATCAGGCCGGTTAACTTTTGACAGGATCTCGTTCACCATAAAAGTTGCAGCCGGGCTTAACACCTCCAAGCTGTCGGGATGCGTATCTGTTTCCAGAAAGGAAGGCGCAAATAAAATTCCGTTATTGGCGAACGAAGAAAACAAACCCGTCAATTCTTCCAGCGAAGCCCCGCATCCACCCAGTATCATCGATAAACCCAGTTTTTCCTGGTCTTTTTTGATTTGCTGAAAATGGCACCGGATCAATTTTTGTGTGAACCTGTCTTTCCCCAGCATTTTCAGACTTTTTACAGCTGGGATATTGAGGGAATGATCAAGGGCATATTCAACGGAGACCCAGCCATTGAATTTTTCATCATAGTTTTCGGGGGCATAACCCTGGTAATTGACCGGTACATCGGTAATGACCATTTTGGGGGTGAGGAGCCCTTCATCGAAACACATTCCGTACAAGAGGGGCTTTAAAGTACTGCCGGGTTGCCGGATGGCCTCCGCTCCGTTTACTTGGCCACCATCAAGGCTATCGCTGAAATCAGAAGACCCGGCGTAAGTGATCACTTTATGCGTTTTATTATCAATGATGATCACAGCGGCATTCCTGATATTTTTCAGCCGGATGTTCCGGACATAATCTTTTACCAGCTTTTCTGTTTTCAGTTGCATATTCAGGTCGATACTGGTTGCATAGGTATTGCCGCCTCTTTTTTTAAGTTTATAGGCAAGATGGGGGATATAATGGGGGAATTCATGCCTTCTGGCATCCAGGGGCTCCGACAGGGCATCCTCAATTTCCTTTTTGGTGAATATCTTGTTCCTGGCAAACCGTTTCAACCACTTGTTTCTTTCCAGGATGATCCTGTCATTATTTCGACCCATTACAAGGGAGGAGGGCCGGTTTGGGATGATGGATAAGGCAGTGATCTCTGCCAGCGAAAGGTGATCGGGGTTTTTATTAAAATAAAGAAGGGCTGCGGCTTTAACTCCTTCTATATTACCCCCATAGGGAACCAGGTTGAGGTATAACCGGAGAATCTCTTTCTTGCTGTATTTTAGTTCAAGCTGGAAAGCCCGGAACATTTCCACCAATTTATTGAGGAGGGTCCGCTTTTTGGGATCGAGCATCCTGGCAACCTGCATCGTGATGGTGCTGGCGCCGGATGTTCTGCGCATGTGGAAGATATTATTGAACAGGGCCCTTGCTACAGCAAGGGGGTTCACCCCCGGGTGGTGAAAAAAATACTGGTCTTCCTTGGCAACAATGGTTTTCTGCAATAAGGGTGATATCTCCTCCAGGCTCGTCATCATTCTCCATTTTTCATCCCCCGTCAGGTAAGCATTAATGATCTCGGACTTATTATCGGTGATCACAACAGAATATTCAATCCTGTCCGGAACGGGAAATATCCAGTTTAATAAGATAAATAGCAGCAGAATGGACGCCAGCAACAGGCCTGTCTTTTTCAGAATAATGATCACAGTTTTTCCGGATATTTTTAGTAAGATTTTTTTCATCTACAAGTACCGGATTTTTTTGGAAAACCGATTTGCACTTAACAAATATTTATTATAATCAATGATCCTTTGGCTAAACTCCTGGTGTAACTTTCTTTACAAATTACTCCTTTTTATGGTTTTCGTTTGGCAGCCTCCTTAATTCTAAAGGGTACTATTTATTCAAAGTTTGCTTAAAGAAACAATATTCCACTTTTGTGCTTTACTTTTTTTATTTAACTTATCCCTTATTCCCAACTCCATTAACCAACTATTATGCGCAGCCCATTCATCCTTCTCCTGATTGTTGCAGGATTAGCCGTCTCTTCCTGTAACCGGGATACTGTTCAACTCGATTTTACAAATGCAAAGGGAGAAGTTCCGAATCTGTTGAATTTCACTTTCCGGTTCAATAAGTCACTGGTAAAAGATTCAATGCTGAATATTTGGGATTCTACCGAGTATGTTTCTTTTGAGCCAAAAATACCAGGCAGGTTTCGCTGGGAAAGCCCTGACCAGTTGGTTTTTTCGCCGGCAGCCCCCTTATCGCCGGCCACGACTTACAAGGTTAAGATCAGCAGCGAGGTATTGCGCTACAGCCGTTACGGCAGAGTTGAAAAAGCGGATGACCTGAGTTTCCATACGGCCGACCTTTCATTAGATAATATGCAGGTAGTTTGGGCCCTCCAGGATGAAAACAGCCGGTCTGCAATCCCCCAGGTCGACCTGTATTTCAACTATCCTGTTCAGCCGGATGATCTGAAAGACAAGCTTTCCGTTTCAATTGAAGGCGAAAAGAAGGAATTTTCATGTATCACGCAATCTGCTGCAGAAAAGTTGTCCATACGCATACCCGGGCTGCAACTGGAAGATAAAAGCTATGAAACCGTTGCGGTTATTGAAAAAGGGCTGAAACCGGTTGGGGGTAATAACCCGACCCGGGAAAAGATGGAACTGCATATGAGTGTTCCCTCACCGTATATTCTGGTGATACAGAACGTGGAGTCTCAACACGACGGCACGGAAGGGACAGTCAGGATCAGTACCAGTCAGCAACTGGTCAGTGACGATATTAAGCGTTTTATCAGGATCAGCCCGGAGATAAAATTCAATGTGGAGACCACTGAAACCGGGATGGTTATCCGGAGTGAAGACTTTAATATGGAGAAGAGTTATAATCTCGACTTCCTCAAGGGGCTCAGGGGTAAATTGGGCGGCTCACTGAAAGAGGATATTTCCCAGCAGGTGGCATTTGGCGAACTGGACCCTGATATCACTTTTACCAATAATAAGGCGGTTTACCTTTCAGGACAGGGGGCCAGGAATATTGAAGTGAGGATCACCAATGTTCCTACCGTAAAACTGATCATCTCAAAAGTATATGAGAATAACCTATTAATGGCCGACCGGTATGGCTATTCGCCCAGGACCTCCGGTAACAGAAATAGCGATGGTGATTATTATGATTATGAATACAGCAGCTACAATGATGCACAATTGGGTGATGTGATTTATGAAAAAGAAATCGATACCCGACTGCTGCCAAAAAGTAATAATAGTGGCGGACGTTTACTCAACCTTTCACAATTTGAAGACCGGCTACCCGATTTCAACGGTGTATATCATATCATGATCAGGTCTACGACAGAATACTGGGTAAGGGATAGCCGTTTTGTTTCTATGTCTGATATTGGTCTTATTGCAAAAGAAGGGATAGATAAAATATATGTATTCGCCAATTCAATAAAAACCGCCAATCCCCTGAGCGGTATCAATATTCTGGTTTATGGAAATAATAACCAGTTGTTGGGAACTGCTGCCACCAATAATGAAGGCGTTGCAGAAATCGTATATGTGAAGAAGGATTTTAATGGTTTCAGGCCGGCTTTGATTATTGCCAAATCTTCTGATGATTTTAATTATCTCCCATTTAATGCGACCGGGGTCAATACTTCCCGTTTTGATGTGGGAGGCAAAAGGAATAATCCCACGGGGCTGGATGCCTTTATTTATGCAGAAAGGGATATATACCGACCCGGAGAAAAAATCAATTTTTCTGTGATTGTCCGGGACCAGCACTGGAAAAACCCGGGGGAGATCCCACTCCTGTTAAAGATGCTGATGCCAAATGGTAAAGAGTTGAAATCGTTCAGGAAAAGCCTAAATGAGCAGGGATCTGCTGAGGGCAGTCTTGAGTTTTCCGTTTCTGCGCTCACCGGAACCTATAACCTTGAAGTCTATACTTCGAATGAAATATTACTGGCCACCGAAACTTTCAATGTTGAAGAATTTGTTCCGGACCGTATTAAAGTGAATGCCAAACTGGATAAAGAATCCTTGAAAATTGGTGAAACTGCCCAACTAAGCGTTACAGCAACCAATTTCTTTGGGCCGCCTTCAGCAAACAGAAATTATGAAATGGAGATCCAGGTCAGAAGGAAATATTTTTCACCGGATAAATTCAATGCTTATGACTTCAGCCTTAGCAATTTGACCTCTGTTTTTGATAAAACGGTGAAAGAGGGGAAAACGGATGATAAAGGAAATGCCACACAGGCATATACATTGCCGGCCACCCTGCAAAACATGGGTGTGCTGGAAGCCAGTTTTTATACAACTGTATTCGATGAAACCGGCAGACCGGTGAGCAGGAATATATCACTGGATCTATATACACAGGATGTTTTCTTTGGTATCCGGGGCCAGGGATATTATTACCAGCCCTTGAACCAGCCGGCAAAATTTTTACTGGCTGCAGTAGATAAATCCGGAAATGGGGTTGTAGCAAAGGCAAAGGTACAGGTGATTAAACACGAGTACCATACCAATTTGGTAAAAAGCGGTAACTACTTCCGGTATGAGTCTGTGAAGGAGGACAAATTGATGGTGGAAAACCTGGTCAATGTCAATAGCAGTGCTTCCTATACTTATATTCCCCGTACACCGGGCGATTATGAAGTAAGGGTCTTTGTTCCGGGCGCCAACACCTATGTGAGCGAAAGTTTTTACAGTTATGGAAACTGGGGTTGGGGTTCCGATAACAGTTCCTTTGAAGTGAATAATGAAGGGAACATTGATATCGAAACAGACAAAAATTCATTTTACAGTGGCGAAACTGCAAAGGTTCTCTTTAAGGCGCCCTTTGATGGTCGACTGCTCGTAACGGTTGAATCGGATAAACTTATCACTTATCAATATGTGGACGTGGAAAAAAGGACGGCTTCCATCGACCTGAAATTGACAGAGGATTATTTACCCAATGTATATATTACCGCAACCCTGATCAAACCCCATGAAGTGTCGGATATGCCGCTGACTGTTGCTCATGGATTTCAAAATATAAAAGTGGAAGAAAAGTCAAGGAAGATCCCGGTTGAGATCATATCTGCTAAAACAGTTCGTTCCAGAACCTCCCAGCAGGTAAAGGTAAAGGCTGAACCCGGTAGCTATATTACGCTGGCAGCTGTTGACAACGGGGTGTTGCAGGTGAGCAATTTTAAGACCCCAAATCCCTATGAGCATTTTTACAGTAAGAAGGCGCTTCAGGTTGCAGCTTATGATTTATATCCCCTCCTGTTTCCGGAGATCAGAGGGAAACTAAGCAGTACGGGTGGAGATGGTGATCTTGAAATGGATAAAAGGGTAAACCCCATGCCAGCAAAAAGGATCAAGATCGTTTCCTTCTGGAGCGGGATTGCCAAAGCTGATGGAAACGGGGAAGCTGCATTTAAAGTCGATATACCACAATTCAGCGGTGAAATCAGGCTGATGGCTGTTGCCTATAATAGCCAGCGATTTGGCAGCAGCGAGAATACAATAACTGTGGCGGATCCAATTGTGATCAGCACGGCACTTCCCCGGTTTTTGAGTCCGGGTGATACGGTGTCTGTTCCCATAACCCTCAGTAATACCACGAACAGGGCTGCCAATTTAAGTGCAGACCTGAAACTGGAGGGCCCGCTCAAAATTGTGGGTAGGAACAGCCAGTCCGTTTCCGTAGAAGGAAAAAGCGAGTCCATTGCCCTGTTTAAATTGGTAGCCGATCCAGCCATTGCCGTAGGTAGGGTAAAAGTAGTAGTCAATGGTCTGGGTGAAAAATTTTATGATGAAACGGAAATATCCGTTCGGCCGGCCTCAACCTTACAAAAAGTGACCGGAAGCGGTTCGGTAGCAGGGGGAGCTGACGAAAAAATAACCATCGGCCTAAGTGATTTTATTCCTTCCAGCATTGATTATAAACTGGTGATCAGTCGTTCTCCTGCGCTAGCATTAGGGAAACAGCTGAGTTATCTTGTACAGTATCCCTATGGCTGTACAGAGCAAACCGTTTCTGCAGCCTTTCCTCAATTATATTTCGGGGATCTGGCAGATTTAATGGGGGCCAAAGATGCCGGTAAACAGAATGCAAACCAGAATATCCTGGAAGCGATCAGGAAAATCAAAATGCGCCAGCTTTATAACGGGGCGGTAACCCTTTGGGATGGGGGAGGACAGGAACATTGGTGGGCAACCGTCTATGCTGCACATTTCCTGCTGGAAGCAAGAAAAGCTGGGTTTATCATTGATAACAGTTTACTCGAAACCATGCTGGGCTACCTGTCTTCAAAACTGAAGAACAGGGAAACCATCAGTTATTATTATAACCGTGACCAGAATAAACGGATAGCGCCGAAGGAGGTCCCTTATAGCCTGTATGTGCTTTCCCTGGCCGGTAGGAGCAATATCCCTTCGATGAATTATTATAAGTCCAATCCGCAGTTACTGGCGCTTGACGGTAAATATTTATTATCGGCAGCTTATGCAATTGCCGGTGATAAAAAGTCATTTAATAGTTTATTGCCGGCCGCTTTCACCGGGGAGGAATCCCTGCCACAAACCGGGGGCAGTTTTTACTCTGATATACGGGATGAGGCAATAGCACTCAACGCCCTGCTGGAAGTTGATCCGGGCAATAAACAGATCCCCCTCATGGCAAAACATGTAAGTGACAAACTCAATTCAAGGCAATGGTTAAGCACGCAGGAAAGAGCCTTTGCCTTCCTGGCTTTAGGAAAAATTGCAAGAACAGCAAAGAACACCGATATCACCGCAGAGATTAGAACAGGTGGCAAAACCATCGCCAGGTTAAATGGAGGGCAGTGGAAAGGGGACTTGAAATCGCTCAAAGGGAATAATATTGAGGTGGTAGCAAAAGGTTCCGGCCGTCTTTATTATTTCTGGGAAGCTGAGGGTATCAGCAGCAGTGGTAGTTATAAGGAAGAAGATAATTATCTTAAAGTACGGAAGAAATTTTATGACCGGTATGGCAAGGAGATCTTTGGCAATACCTTTAAACAGAATGACCTCGTCGTTATCGGAATATCACTTGAGAAATCTTATTCAGGGCGCATAGACAATGTGGTAATCACAGATCTGCTGCCAGCCGGTTTTGAAATAGAAAACCCCAGGACTAAGGAAGTACCGGGGATGGAATGGATAAAAGACGGGTATTCACCCACCTCACTTGATGTTCGGGATGACAGGATACATTTCTTTGTCGATTTGTACAATAACCGTCAGACCTATTATTATGCTGTAAGAGCCGTTTCACCCGGAAGTTACAAAATGGGACCTGTGAGCGCCGATGCCATGTACAATGGCGAATACCACTCCTATAACGGGGCTGGTCTAATAAAGGTTGTAAACTGATGTTTGATACTACGAACTGCCCGGGTAAATGATCCCGGGCAGTCCGTAGTGAAACACCCAAAACTTCAATACTTGCCATCATCCAGCAGAAATGTAGCCATTGTATGTAATCCTCTTGCCGGAGTGGGAAGGGCAGTGGGTATTGCTGACAGGCTATCAGAAGAATTGGTCTTCAGGAAAATACAGTACGATCTGTTTACGGTACAATGGCCGTCAGATTTTGAAAAATATTCGGAAATATGGATTGTTGGAGGGGATGGTACCCTCAATTATTTTGTAAACCAATATCCTTCCATACAATTACCACTGGTGATTTTTAAGGGGGGTACCGGAAATGATTTTCATTGGTTGTTATATGGCAAGATCGGTTTGATGGAACAAATTGAACTGGTTTTGTCTACTGCGGCCAGACCGATCGATCTCGGGCAATGCAATGAGTATTATTTTCTGAACGGACTCGGAGTCGGTTTTGAAGGAGCAGTTGCTTCTTCTTTAAAGGGAAAAAAGAAACTGCCGGGTAAAACGTCTTTTTTCCTGATGATCCTTAAAAAGATATTTTCATACAGGTCCCGGTGGTATGAGATTTCCAGTAATGGTCTGACCATTTCCGGTAAACAGCTCATGATCAGTTTGACCAATGGCCGTAGGGCGGGAGGAGGGTTTCATATAGCCCCGGAAGCTGTTCCTGACGACGGTTTACTGGATGCAATCATTGTTAAAGATCTGTCGCCTTTGAGGCGATTATTTTATTTACCCGTTATTGAAAAGGGCCGGCATCTTCATTTGCCCATTATCAACTGGTTCAGGACTACCCGGGTTTCCATAGTGAGTAAGCAGGACATTCAATTCCATTTGGATGGGGAATATCATATTGCCGGGAAATTAGAAATATCAGTGATTCGGGCAAAGTTGTTATTTCGATACTGATCAGGGAACTTCATGCCCCATGGCTGCCCGCCAAAGCATATACCATTCTTCCCTTTCAAGCGGAATATCAGAAGCTTTTAATGCCAGTTCCAGGCGTTTGTGTTTGGAAGTACCCATAACAGGCAGGATATGGGAGGGGTGTGAGGTCAGAAATGCAATTTGAATTTGCTGGGGTTCTGCATCATATTTTTTGGCAAGTATTTCGCAAACGGCCTGTATTCTAAAGTTCCTTTCGTCTTCGGGATCGCTGGTAAGGTTACCCCCACCCATCGGTGACCAGGCCATCGGTATGATATTCATCTCGATGCATTGGTCCAGCTGCCCATTGTGAAAAGGGTCGAGGTAGGTTAATGATATTTCTATCTGGTTAATCTCGACCGGGAAAAAACGATGCAGCATTTGCAGTTGGTGGGGCAGGAAATTGGATACCCCAAAATGCAGCACTTTTCCCTGTTGTTGCAGTTGCGAGAATGCAGCTGCAATTTCTTCCGGGTTCATCAGGGCATCGGGTCGGTGGATCAGGAGTATATCGAGATATTCGGTATTAAGGTTTTTAAGGGAATTATGAACTGATAACAGGATATGTTCTTTTGAGGTATCATAGGATTTTATGTGGTGGTCCGGACGGTTGGCTGTCACCATTTTTATACCACACTTACTGATCAATTGCATCTGCTGGCGTAAGGAGGATTTATGCCTGATGGCTTTCCCGAATTCCTCTTCAACAGTATAATTGCCATAGATGTCTGCATGATCAAAACTGGTGATGCCATAGCCGACGCAATGTTCAATGATTTCCAGGTATTGGCCGGTTGTGAATTGCGCACCCCATTGTCCCCATTTCATGCAGCCGGCAATTACAGGCGATAGTGTAGGTTTATTATTCATGTGATGAAAATAAAAAAAGTCCTGCAAGTGCAGGACTTTTTCAGCAGGATCTATTGAAGAAGATTAATATTCATTTCTGAATCCGCCACGGTCACGGTTATAACCACCGCCGTTGCCGCCTTTCCTGTAGCCGCCGCCACCGCTGCCGCCACCGAAACTTCTTTTTTTGAATCCACCGCCACCGCTGCCACCTTCTTTAGGACGGCTTTCATTGACCACAAGGTTACGACCTTCAACCTCACTTCCGTTCAGTTGAGCGATTGCAGCCTGCGCTTCTTCGTCGTTTGGCATTTCTACAAAGCCAAATCCCTTGCTGCGCTGGGTAAATTTGTCGGTAACGATCTTGGCAGAAGCTACTTCGCCAAATTGTGCAAATAAGTTGGACAAGTCCTGATCTTTAAGACCCCAACTAAGGTTTCCTACGTAAATGTTCATTTTAAAAAGGTTTTAAAAAACAAATAGTGTCAACAGCGTAACAGTAACCTTTGAACATTCACCGGAAGAAAAAGTAACGTTCAGGGACTTGTGAGACTGTAAAGAGCACCAATACAATACAAAATAACGGTTTTTCCACGATAATATTATAAAACTCTTTACTGCTTTGGATTTGGGGGCAATAAATAAAAAAATCCGTTGAAAATTTCAACGGATTTACAATTTTATTTTATTGATAATCAATTATTCAGCAACTACTTCGAATTCTACTTCGGCATTTTTCCCATTTCCAAAATCGATCTGTGCCTTGTAGGTGCCCAGTTCCTTGACCTCATCGGTGATACTGATACGCTTACGGTCAATATCGTACCCTTTCTGGTCGCGGATCGCACGGCTGATCTGGAGTGAGGTTACACTTCCGAAGATTTTTCCGCTGGTACCTGTTTTTGCACCCAGTTTCAGGGGGCCTTCAGCCAGTTTCGCCACAACGCTGTTGATTTCAGCCAGCATCGCATCTTCTTTCTTTTTCTGCACTTTCAGCCATTCATTCAGCTGCTTCATATTGCCCGGGTTAGCTTCAATTGCTTTCTTCTGGGGGATCAGGTAATTACGGGCATAGCCGTTTTTCACCCTGATCACTTCATTTTTACCACCCAGGTGGTCTACGTCTTGAATTAATATTACTTCCATGGCTCCTCCTTATTTTAAAAGATCAGTTACATAAGGCAATAGCGCCATCTGACGGGCTTTTTTAATCGCATCGCTCACTTTACGCTGGTATTTCAGCGAATTACCCGTAATACGGCGAGGCAACATTTTGCCCTGTTCATTTAAAAACTTTTTCAGGAACTCAACATCTTTGTAATCGATGTAGCGGATGCCATATTTCTTAAAACGGCAGTATTTCTTTAACCTGTTGTCCGTTTTAATGGCTGTAAGATATTTTATTTCATTCTTTGCCATGATTTAAGCCTCCACTGCTTTTTCGTTACCAGTCGCTACGCCACTTCTCTTTTTTGCGTTGTACTCGACGGCGTATTTATCGAGTTTGGTCAACAGGTGACGCAGTACAAAGTCGTCACGAAGAAGCTGAATTTTCAGCTTCTCATTGAAGTCGGATGGCGCAATAAATTCCAGCACCCAGTATAAACCAGTGGTTTTCTTCTGGATGGGATACGCCAGTGATTTTAGTCCCCAGGGATTAGTATGCACCACTTCACCTCCGTTTTCCTTCAGGAAGTCGGTGTACTTTTTCTGTTCGGCTTTGAAGTCATCTTCGCTCAGAACCGGGGTAAAAATCACCATCAATTCGTAATTGTTCATTACCCTGTGTTTGGTTTAAAAAAATTGTTTAAAATTTCGGGCTGCAAAGATAAGGGGTTGCGCTGATAAATCAGAAGGAAAGAATGACTTTCTTCGTATTATTATATTTTTATATTTGAACAAGCATAGGCAAATTTCATATTTGATTATTAAGGAAAACTAGTATTTTATAAATAACTCATTATCAAATAGATAAATATTATTCTTTGATATCTCAGCCTGAAATTCAGGGGTGGTCTTGCTCCGGGGTGTGAAAAGGAATTAATCAGGAGGCATGAAGCCGGAAATCGACCATTTTTAGCTGCAGGCTCTTTTGGCCATTCCAGTCGTTTTCGTCAATCTTGAATACGATGTCGAGGGGTTTTTTTGTTTGGAGCAGGTCAAATTTTTTAGCCATCCCAAAACCAATACCTGTGAATGTGATCTTGTTATTGCTCAATACAAACCGGATATGATCTTCCTTCACGATTTTTGAATGTCCGGTATCCATTACGTTGCAGACCATGAATTGGGGCTGCAGGTTGGCGGGTCCGAAGGGTTCCATCTGTTTGATAATATTATACAGTGGCCAGTTGATGTCTTCAAACCCAATAACCGCATCAATTTCTATTTCCGGGATCAGCAGGCAGGGATCGATGGTGGCACTGACCACTTCTTCAAATTTGTTTCGGAATGCCTCAATGTTTTCTGTGGCCAGGGTCATACCTGCCGCCGCAAAATGCCCGCCATACCCCAGCAAATGTTCCCGGCAGGCATGGATGGCCTCATATAGATTAAAACCCGGAACACTCCTGGCACTTCCGGCTGCATAGGATCCGGATTGTGTCAGCACAACCGTTGGCCTGTAAAAGTGTTCGATCAGCCGGGAAGCAACTATACCCACCACCCCTTTATGCCAATGCGACTGATAGACGACCGTAGTGTTCCGGTGTACCCATTCTTCTTTCTCCCTGATAATAGCAAGCGCTTCATTGGTAATACTGCTATCGGCTTCTTTTCTATCTGTGTTGTCACTGTGCAGCATTTTGGCAAAACCCAGGGCCTCTTCATAACTGTCGGCAATAAACATTTCAACGGCCTTTCTCGCATCATCCATTCTTCCGGCTGCATTGACCCGGGGTGCGATCATGAAAACAAGATTATGGATATGCAAAGTATCATTCAGGCCGCTCAGAAAGGATAATGCTTTAATGCCATTATTTGGATTTTCATTGGCTTTTTTTAAGCCTTGGTATGCTAAAATTCTGTTTTCTCCATTGATAGGAACGATATCGGCGGCAATAGCAGTGGCCAGCAGGTCAATATCTTCATACAGGAAATGATCTGGAAGATGGAGTTTTTCGCCCAGTGCAGCCATTAACTTAAATCCAACCCCACAACCGCATAATTCTTTATACGGGTAAGGACAATCCTTTTGTTTTGGATTCAATATTGCAACGGCCGGGGGTAATTCATCATCGGGTAAGTGATGGTCGCAAACTATAAAATCAATTTTATTTTCCTTGGCATACCGCACCAGTTCCACCGACTTTATCCCGCAATCCAGCGATATGATCAGGGTGAACCCGTTTTCAATGGCAAAATCAATACCTGCTTTGCTAACCCCATATCCTTCCCGGTACCGGTGGGGGATATAGTAATCCAGGGCCGGGTGAATTTTTTTCAGAAAACGGAACATGGAACTAACAGCGGTAGTCCCGTCTACATCATAATCACCAAATACGAGAATCTTTTCCTGTCCTTCCATGGCAGCTATTATCCGATTCACCGCCTTATCCATGTCCTTCATCAGCCAGGGGTCATGCAGTTCGTTAAGATCGGGCCTAAAGAAACTTTTTGCTTCCTGATAAGTGGTGATCCCCCGTTGTACCAACAGGTCACAAATGACCGGGTGAATACCCAATGCCTTTTGGAGTGCTTCAGTTTGTAAGGGTTCCCCTTTATTGAGTTTCCATCTTTTTTCCATTCCGGGATACTGGTTTTCGGATATTAATATTTTCTGTCTGTAACATAACTTACCAGGTCTTCCAGCCCCGCCCTCACCGGGGATTCGGGAAAACTGTGTAAAATGTTAATGGCGTCGTTTTTATATTCATTCATTTTTTTAACGGCATAATCAATTCCCCCGTTCTCGGCAACAATGGCGGTGACTTTGCGGATCGCGGCCGCATCCTTATGCTTATTTTTTATAATATGGATGATCTCCCTTCGTGTTGGCGCGTCACATGTATTGAGCGTATAGATGACCGGTAGTGTCAATTTTTTTTCCTTAATATCATTCCCGGTAGGTTTGCCGATTGAAGCACCATCGGCATAATCAAAAAGATCATCTTTCATCTGAAAAGCCATTCCCACTTTTTCGCCGAAAAGACGCATTTTTTCAGCTGTGGCCATGTCCGTGCTGGTGGACCAGGCTCCGGCAGCACAGGCTGAGGAAAGCAGGGAAGCGGTTTTGTTCCGGATGATTTCATAATAGATTTCCTCTTTAAGGTTCAGGGTCCTTGCTTTTTCCATTTGCAGTAACTCACCCTCGCTCATTTTTCGTACGGCATCGGAAAGGATATGCAATATCTCATGATCGTTATTGTCCAGGGATAATAACAGGCCTTTCGCCAGCAGGTAATCTCCCACCAAAACTGAAGCCTTGTTTTTCCAAAGTGCATATACTGAAAAAAAACCCCTTCTTTCGGCTGAATCATCTACTACATCATCATGTACCAGGGTCGCTGTATGTAATATTTCCACCAGGGATGCAGCCCTGAATGTCGATTCATTCACGGCTCCACAAAGCTTCGCCGAAAAAAAAACAAACATGGGCCGGAGCTGTTTACCCTTTCTTTTGACGATATACCGCATAATGCGGTCAAGCATAGGCGCATTACTCTTTACAGCTTCTTTGAACCTGCTTTCGAAGATTCTAAGCTCATTTTCGATCAGTTGTGTGGGTAATTGCATGTGTAAAACCAAGCAATATACATAACCTACAAAAAAAATAGGGGTAAAAGCAGCTAATTTGACTCAAAAACTGACTTAGCAGGGGATGCACACCCCAATTGTACCCAATTAAATAAATAATTTAAAAATTTGCCATTTAAGCGTCAATTTATATTTTTGCGCTTAATTAGGACATTGTAATTCAAAATTTTAACCCATTCTTATGGCAAGCAAAAAGTACTCGTTCCTGGTAGGTTTAATATGCTTACTGGCTTTAGGTAGTAATGCCCAGGTAGGCATTAACCCCATTACGGATTCCTCGGTGATACCCACCAAAAGAATGCCCCAGCATACTGAGTTCCTCAACGGAACCTATAATTTTCCCGCAAAACCCAGAAACCAATGGGAAGTGGGTGTAAAAGTTGGTACATTCACTATCAGTGGTGATGTTCCTTCTGTATTTCCCACCCTTGGATTTGGAGCGCATGTAAGAAAAGCATTTGGATATGTTTTTTCGATGCGTCTTGAGTATATGCACGGAATTGGAAAAGGTTTGAGTTGGTTACAGGCCAATAATTATGGTCGTAATCCTGCCTGGAGTTCTAATTATGTAGCACCGCTTCAGGGCATCAATGCCGGTACCGGACAGCCTGCTTATTTTAACAGTGCTACAGGTGCTCTTTTAACTCAGTTTGATGCATTGGATCCTGTATTTTATAATTACAAGGCAAAGGTTAATGATCTTTCTTTGCAAGGGGTTGTAACATTAAATAATATTCGATTTCATAAGTCCAAAACAGGATTTAACCTTTACGGATTTGGTGGAATCGGTGCCACTATTTACGAAACAAGGGTAAATGCATTGAACGGTAATGCCCCTTATGATTTTAGTTCTGTTGTTCCTAATGCGGGGGTTTACAAGAATCGGAAAGATGTGCGTAAAGCTTTGAAAAACATACTTGATGACTCGTATGAGACACTGGCTGATAATCAGGGTACAAGACGTCCTAAATTATTTGGCAATACATTAAAACCAACCGGAACTATCGGAGTTGGAATGGCTTTCAAGCTCAGCACCCGTGTTAATCTTGCTATTGAAGACCGCTACACACTGACCAAAGATGATTTACTGGATGGTCAGCGCTGGCAGGATCAGGATCTGGGTAATCCTTCATTGACAAGAGATTTCGATTCTTATAATTATGCAACAATCGGTTTGAATATTAACCTGGGCGCAAAATCTGTTGAGCCTTTGTGGTGGGTGAACCCGCTTGATTACGCTTACCAGGAGATCCGTAAGCCTCAGATGATGATTTTACCAAAACCCGTATTACCGGATGAAGATGGTGACGGTGTAACCGACCAGTTCGACCAGGAGCAAACTCCACAGGGTTGTCCGGTTGATACACATGGTGTGAGCCGTGATACTGATGGAGACGGTATACCTGATTGTAAAGATAAAGAGTTGATTACACCAACCGATTGGCAGCCTGTGGATGCTGATGGTGTTGGTAAACCAAAGTGCCCGGATTCCTCTTGCTATGCTGGTCTGATGATGAGGCAGAATGATTGTTCTGCAACACTCGGAGCGCTTCCAAGTGTTTCTTTCGCCAGCAATTCTACTAAATTGAATGATGATGCAACCCGTTTACTGGCCATTGTTGCCGATCGTATGCGCACCAATGCTGAATGTAAAATCGTGGTAACCGGATATTGCGCAAGCAATAAGCGGGAGCAGCAAAGAAGCTGGGACAGGGTAAATTCAATTGTTACCTATCTTGTTGAAAAAGAAGGTATCAGGGCTGATCGTATTATCTTCAAGTATGCTGAAGAAGGTGGTGATTGTGATACCGTTGATATACGGGCAGCCAATGAAGGTGAGGAAGGTCCTAATACAGTACCAGCCCCCCATCCGAACCTGCGCAGAGGTAAATAACCGAACCAATTTTTATCTATATAAAACCCCGGATATCCGGGGTTTTTTTATTGGGATTGATTAAATCTAACTAAGTCATTTTCATCAGTTTATCAAAATATTAACGCCGCTTATTTGGCAGCTTTTCTTTTTGCAGCAAAATTTGCCGGAATAAGTTAACTTTGCCCGCCTTTTATGAGATTATTATTTGCAATTATTATTCTGATTACCGTTAGCAGTTGCGGTGGTATCAATAAGATTTTAAAGAATCCTGACCCTGCCTATAAACTTCGCATGGCTGAGCAATACTATGTAAAAAAGAAGTATACCTATGCCCAGACCTTGTTTGAAGATGTTCTGCCCTATTATAACGGGAAACCGGAATTTGAAGATATCTATTACAAATTCGCCTATTGCGCCTATTACCAGGAAGATTACCTGAGTGCGGATTACAATTTTAAAAAGTTCATCGAGATATTTCCCAATAGCTCAAGGTCGGAGGAGATCGATTTCATGAGAGCCTATACCTACTATAAGCAATCTCCCAAACCCTCTCTTGACCAGACCAATACCATCAAAGCGATGGGAATGATGCAGGCATTTATCAATACCCATCCCAATTCATCCCGTAACAAGGAAGCAACGGAAATTATTGACATTTGCAGGCAAAAGCTGGAAGTAAAGGATTTTAACAGCGCCCAATTGTATTTTGATCTGGGCCAGTTTCGGGCTGCCGGGGTTGCCTTTACGAGTCTTATCAATGATTATCCTGAATCCCCCAAGACCGATGAATATAAGCTGATGGTGATCAAAGCCTATTATAATTATGCAGAGCTGAGCATCATTGAGAAAAAACAGGAGCGGTATGAAAAGGTCATAGAGGAGTGTAATGATTTCACCGACCGGTTTCCGGGAAGCAAACTTTTGAAAGAAGCAGAACGTTATATATCTTTATCGCAGACAAACATCAAAAATTTATCAAATAATGAGCAAATTAAGACGCCAGCTTAGTATGGGCATCACCAATAATGTTGAAACCCGCAGCCTGGATGATTTAAAGCAAAAAACAGGTAACCTGTATGAATCCATTGCCGTAATTGCAAAAAGGGCTAACCAGATCAATATCTCCCTGAAAGAGGAGCTTCATAATAAACTGGAGGAGTTTGCCAGTCATACTGACAGTCTTGAGGAAATTCATGAGAATAAAGAACAGATTGAGATTTCCAGGGCCTATGAGCGTATGCCTAACCCGGCATTACTGGCCACCCAGGAATTTATGGAAGACAAGGTTTACTTCCGCAAAGGCGAAGATGAACTGTTTAGCTGATAGTATATTAATCTTTTTGTTAAAGCGATCCCGACTCAATGGGGTCGCTTTTGCTTTCAATAACTTATAGCTATTTTTGGTAGGAGTATGATACTCAAAGATAAAAAGATATTAATAGGCATTACCGGTAGTATTGCGGCTTATAAGTCCATTATTCTGGTCAGGTTACTGGTAAAGGCTGGGGCTACTGTAAAAGTGATCCTGACTCCGGCTGCAAAAGATTTTGTTACCCCGCTAACATTATCAACACTTACCAAAAATCCCGTTTTATCAAATTTATTTGATGAAGAATCCTGGGCTAACCATGTCATGCTGGGAAGATGGGCAGACCTGATGCTGATTGCTCCCCTTAGCTGCAATACAATTGCCAAGATGGCTCATGGAATTTGTGATAACCTTTTGATGGCCACTTATTTATCAGCAACATGTCCCGTGATACTGGCGCCGGCAATGGACGAAGATATGTGGCATCATCCTTCTACAGTCGGGAATTTGGAAAAACTGAAACAATATGGCAATACGGTTATCCCGGTTCAACATGGAGAGTTGGCGAGTGGACTTTACGGGGAGGGTAGGATGGCAGAACCTGAAGCAATCGTAGAATATTTACAGGATTTTTTTCTGGTTGAAAAAGTCCTAAATGGCCGTAAAGCCCTGGTAACGGCGGGGCCCACTTATGAACCTATCGATCCAGTACGATTTATCGGCAACCATTCATCCGGCAAAATGGGGTATGCACTGGCGGAGGAATTGCATAGACGGGGTGCTGAAGTGACATTAATCATGGGCCCTTCAACCATCCAGGATACAGGATCCGGCATTCGATTCATTAAGGTCAGGACAGCAGAGGAAATGTATGAGGCCAGTCTGGAAAATTTTGGAGATGTCGATATAGCCATTTTATCTGCCGCGGTTGCTGATTATACACCTGTCGTGAAGGCCGATGAGAAAATAAAGAAAAAGGATGAACGTTTTACACTTGAACTGATGAAAACAAAGGATATCCTGAAAAGCCTTGGGGATATAAAGCAAAAGCAGGTCCTGGTTGGATTTGCGCTGGAAACCCATAATGAACGTGCTTACGCGCTGGAAAAATTGGAAAAAAAGAATGCAGATATGATTGTGCTGAATTCTTTAAATGATGAGGGAGCTGGTTTTGGAAAGGACACCAACAGGATCCATATTTTTGACAAAAGTGGAAAGGAATACGTTTTTGGGATAAAATCAAAAAAAGAAGTGGCTAAAGATATTGTTGATACCCTTATCAGTACTTATTATGCATAAACCGATTCTATACCTGGCCGTCGTATTGCTGTCTTTCTCCTCCGTATCAAGATCGCAGGAAATACAGGCAAGGGTAACCGTCATAGCTAACCGGATCAGTACGCAGGTGGATAAAAAGGTGTTCCAGACCTTGCAGACCAGTATCACCAACTTTGTCAATAACAGGAAATGGACCACTGATAATTTTCAGCCCAATGAAAAAATTGAGTGTAGCTTCTTACTCAATATTGATAAAGAACTTGGTCAAAATGTGTACAGTGCCACCCTGACCATACAGGCCGCCCGACCTGTATATAATACCAGTTATCTGTCGCCGCTAGTCAATTACCAGGATGATAATATCGTGTTCCGGTACCAGGAGTTTCAACCCATTGAATTTAATGAGAACAGGATACAGGGTACAGACCCAGTCGCATCCAACCTGACCGCAGTTCTTGCCTATTGGGTGTATACCATTTTGGGGTTTGACTATGATTCATTTTCAATAAGAGGGGGGGATGCGTATTTTAAGAAGGCACAGAACATCGTTAACAATGCTCCGGAATCAAAGGATATTAGCGGCTGGAAAAATTTTGAAAGTTTAAGGAACAGGTACTGGCTGTCAGAAAACATCAATAATAACCGTTTTGCGATCATGCATGATGCACTCTATGCTTATTATCGAACCGGCCTCGATTTGTTTTATGAAAAGGAAGAAGAGGGCCGAAACGGGGTCATGAATTGTTTAAATTACCTGAACACACTCAATACCGAGAACCCCAACTCCATGATCCTGCAGTTTTTTTTCCAGGGAAAGAGTACGGAGATGATAAAGATATTCAGCAGGGCCGAACAGCAATTAAAGGACCGGGCGAAGGCCATTCTTGTAAAACTCGATATTACAAATGTGCAGGCGTATAAAGAACTGAAATGAAGCCCTTCTACTTGATTTTCCTGGCTTTCCTGATGATTTTTTCCTGCACCAACAGGAAAAAGGTGCCCTCCGGCATTTTACAGCAGGAAGCTATTAAAAATATTATGTGGGATTTAGCCCGGGCCGATCAGTTCGTATCCGAATTTGTGTCAAAGGACTCCGCCCTTGACCCAAAACAGGAACGGCTCCGTCTCTATGGAGAAGTTTTTGCCCTGCATAAAACCACAAAAGAAAAATTTGAAAAAAGCGTCTCTTTTTATGAGAGCAGGCCTGATCTCCTGAAAATAGTCATGGATTCTCTAAATGCAAAGGGGAGAAGGGCAGAACAGGAATCGTATAAGCCAAAACCGATCCTTGACACGCCCGCCGTGGTGATTGATTCTATCAGGCCACCGCTAAAAAAAATCCACTTAAAATCGGATAGCCTGGTAAAGCCCCAATAATTCGTTAAGCTTTTGCCCTATTCAGGGTATTTTTGTATAAATTCTGCTATATGAATAAGGTTGTAAACAATGCGGATGATGCCGTCAGGGATATCAGTGATGGAGCAGTTTTAATGCTGGGCGGGTTTGGTCTTTGCGGCATACCGGAAAACTGTATTCAGGCTTTGGTCAAAAAAGGGGTGAAAGGACTTACCTGTATTTCCAACAATGCCGGAGTTGACGATTTTGGGATCGGCCTGATGCTCAAATCAAGGCAGGTAAAAAAAATGATCTCTTCCTATGTAGGCGAAAATGCCGAGTTTGAAAGGCAGCTTCTCAATGGTGAACTGGAAGTGGAATTGATCCCCCAGGGCACGCTGGCAACAAGATGCATGGCTGCTGGCTATGGAATGCCTGCAATCTTTACCCCTGCGGGTGTGGGAACAGAAGTCGCCCAGGGTAAAGAAATCCGAAATTTTAATGGCAAGGATTACCTGATGGAATACGCATTTGATGCCGACTTTGCGATCATAAAGGCCTGGAAAGGCGATACCCAGGGCAATCTGGTGTTTAAGGCAACGGCCAGGAATTTCAATCCTTTGATGGCAATGGCAGGGAAAATAACGATTGCAGAAGTGGAAGAATTATTACCGGCCGGAGCACTGGATCCTAATGAAATTCACACTCCCGGCATATACGTGCATCGTATTTTCCAGGGCTCAGCATATGAGAAAAGGATTGAACAGTTAACCATAAGGAAAGCTCATCAATAAACATAAGGATCATGGCACTTTCAAAAGAGCAAATTGCACAAAGAATTGCCCGCGAACTGAAGGATGGATATTATGTCAACCTGGGTATCGGTATCCCCACCCTGGTGGCCAATTATATTCCGGAAGGGGTACATGTCGTACTGCAAAGTGAGAATGGTTTATTGGGGATGGGGCCTTTCCCATTTGAAGGGGAGGAAGACCCGGACCTCATCAATGCCGGGAAGCAAACCATCACCACGGTGCAGGGATCCTCTTTTTTTGATTCTGCCATGAGTTTTGGGATGATCCGGGCCGGAAAGGTTGATCTTACAGTACTGGGCGCAATGGAAGTGAGTGAAAAGGGCGATATCGCCAATTGGAAGATACCCGGCAAGATGGTGAAAGGAATGGGAGGGGCTATGGATCTTGTAGCCAGTGCTAAAAATATCATTGTTGCGATGATGCATACCAACCCCAAAGGAGAATCCAAGTTATTACCTGCCTGCCATTTGCCCTTAACGGGTGTAGGTTGTGTAAAAAAAGTAGTAACGGACCTTGGTGTATTGGCCATTACGGAAGGGGGATTTAAACTGCTGGAAAGGGCACCTGGAGTTTCCGTACAGGAGATTCAATCCAAAACAGCCGGGAAATTGATCGTGGAGGGGGCAGTACCGGAAATGGTATACTGATCTAATCTACAAGGTTATTCTTAACGGCAAAAAATACGAGACCGGCAGTATTCTTGCTTCCGAATCTTTCCATCAGCCTGTCTTTAATGGCTTCCACCGTACGGGGACTGATTTCCATCTTTTGGGCTATTTCCTGAGCCGTGAATTCCATACAAATAAAGCGGAGTACATCTCTTTCCTTTTCACTTAAGGTGATTTCATTGTTCAGGGAAGGAATGACCTTGTTCCTGGAGTGGGATCTTTTTAACAGGATACGGTTCACGAAATTATTGAGGTAATACCCTTTTTCATATACATCCATTATCGCCTTCCTGATTTCCTGGGGTTCTGCATTTTTCAGGAGGTAACCATTAGCGCCGTTTTCCATCATGTGATAAACAAAACGTTCGTCTTCGTACATGGTCAGGATCAGCACTTTTATCTGGGGAAATTGCTTGCTGACGATCTTGGTGGTTTCAATCCCGTCTTTACCGGGCATACGCAGATCCATCAGGATCACATCGGGGTCTGCATCGGCCAGTCCTGCCAACAGGTCATCTCCATGTTCTGCCTCCTGTACAAATTTAATATTGGTGTAAGGCCGTAGGGAAAGAACAACCCCTTTACGGAATATTTTATGATCATCAACAATGGCTACCTTAATAACATTCATAGATATCAGCTTGCAGCAAATGTAACAATTAATCCGCTTTTACTGGTAGGGATCATCCCGGGGTACTTCTATCGTGACTTTATAATAGGTTTGCGAAATGTCTTTTTCAAAATGAATTTTTCCCTGTAATACCCTTAACCGGCTGCTGATGTTCTTTAATCCCAGTCCGATATTACTTTTATTCAGTTTTTCAAAATCAGCCTGTACCAGCCCTCTACCGTCATGATGAACCCTTAGATAGAATTTATCGCCATGCAGGTTCTGGGTGAGGTGGATAAAACTGGAGCTGCTGTGTTTGAGAATATTATTCACCAGTTCCTGAACGATCCTGAAAATAATGAGTTCTTTATCCCCTTTCAGTCTTTCGCGATAGTCATGAAAACGGCTGCTGGCATTAATGGCCCCGGAACCGCTGATTTTCTGGAAGAGGTCATTGATGGCAGATTCAAGGCCAAAATTCTTGAGGGTGGGGGGCATCAGGCTGTGACTGATATTGCGGATCAACTGGATCGTTTCATCAATGATCTGGCGGGCCTGGAATATGGCCTGCAATTGGGAGGCCTTATCCTGGTTAACCAAATTTTCATTAAGGTAAAGCCTGGCCGTTGCCAGCAAGGGACCCGCATCATCGTGAAGGTCGGCTGCCAATCTTTGGCGTTCTTCCTCCTGCATACGGATGGAAGCACTCAGCATCATTTTTTGCTGATCAATCTCCATCTGCTGAAGTTTCTGCTGGTATTTTAGTACACGGCGTTGGTGCTGGATAATAAAGAAGACAAGCCCCATTACAAGAATAAGGATTCCAAGAGTTCCTAATAGAACAACAGATGAAATATTAATATTGTTGGTGGCTTGAAGAAGGTACATTTGTGGTTGTGGTATTATTCAAAGTCGAGAAACGGGATAGGATCAGATTTATTTATTGATTTGTTTACATTATTTTTAAATATGTAAATTGAATAGGCATGAAAAATACTCTTTAAGGTATACATTAAATATAAGTAGGGTATGAATTTAGTTAACTGACTTTGATAGCTGTTGTAAAATATATAAGCGAAGAAAGTACCAGATATATATATTAATATTCCAAGGATGACCCAAAATCTATAATCCTCGTATATAAAATCAGCAGAAGGTTTTTGCATTTTTTCATAGAAAAAAAGGACACTCATACTAATTAACAATATGGCTTTCCCGCCGACAAGAATTGGATCATATTGATTTGTAGCTCCAAAAAAGCCTATATAAATGAAAAAAAGAATTGTGATTATTATAATTAAAGCAATAATAATTTTTTTAAGGAATTGAATTGTTATTGCATAGTATAGGAAAAATGAAAAAAATAAGTATTCAAATAGATAAATACCACTAAAAAAATAGTTGTTTACTAGGTGAGTGGCTAATAAATAAAAAGCAAGAGTAAGAAGAACAAAAAAGGAATAGAACATAATAACCCAAATGCTCTTTTCAATTTTTGCGAACTTATAATAGATAAAAAAAACCAGAATTGGGATAATGGAAGATAGGTTGGCTATATAAAAAAAAATTTTTTCCATTAATGGGTTAAATCCAAAAATAGAAAAAATTTCAGTTAATTAAAATTTTGCTTAAGCAAAAAATAATTCAAGTAATGATTTAACTACGAAAATAATCATAATCCGTCCTTTTTTGATTAATAAAGCCTAAAACCAGAGCTAAAGTCCATAATACATGGGCCAATTTCAACCGGGTATTTTGGGGGTGTTATCGGTAAATCATCCATAATCCAATGCAGGCAAGCATTTTGGCGAATTTTAAGGGTTTACGTTTAGTACAAACAACAGGTGTTTTTTCTATGCATAATACGTAAAAATACTATCGTAAAAACACAAAAAAACCCTGAAATTTTACGATTTCAAGGCGTTTATTAACAGCTGTGGATAAGAAGAGGCTCTGTTTTGGAGCATTTTGAGGGAAAATTTAAGTTTCTCCCTTAAATCCCGCGTGTTTTATGCAGTTGGGTAAAAATAAGTTGATTGACACTGGATTTTGCTATTGGATTTCAAAGGATTGTTGGAATTTTCTTTCTGGACGGTTTATTTAGGACATTGGACGGTTTTAAGATGCGCCACCGCTGGTCAATCAACTTGGTTCAAAAGTAGAGACGACCTTCTGTTGATGCAAGAGCAATAATGCCCATTCTCAGGTATACAGTTTTTACTTCTTTCGTCGTAGATTCACTAATTTATACGGGAAAAACTACGGTAGAACCCGTCTAGGTGAAATCTCGTATTTTTATCAACAGCATGGGATAAATCACTGATTCACATTATATCAGGTTTCAGGAAAATACGCTATTTTCGTTCAGCTTACGGTAAACCCATTTAATTCTTAAATTACCCGTTATCCATGACAGCCGATCAAATTAAGGTTGCAATTGCCGATGACCATAAGATATTCCGCGATGGAATCAGGATGGCCCTCAAAGAAAGAGAATACCTTAAAATTCTCTGGGAAGCTGAAGATGGTAAGGACCTGATGCACAAGCTCAAAATTAAAGAGCCCGATGTATTGTTAATGGATATCAGGATGCCGGAAGTGGATGGCATCAACGCTATTTCTTTTATCCGGAAAGAATACGAAAACCTCAAGATCATTGTGTTGACGATGTACGACGACCAGGAAATGATCACCAAAATGATGGAAATGGGTGCCAATGCCTATCTTACGAAAACAACTGACCCCGATGAGATCTACCAGGCCATCCTGACCTGTGTAAATGATGATTTTTATTTTAATGATCTTGTCAATAAGGCGGTTTTGCTAAAGCTCCAGCACAAGAAAAAAGTCAGGCAGTTTTATCCCAATCCCATCAAGTTTTCCGAAAAGGAATTGAAAATTCTGAAACTGATAGCGGAAGACAAAACCACCGATGAAATATCGAAGGAAGTATTTCTCAGCCCCCGAACTATTGAAACCATCCGGCAGAACATGAAACAAAAAGCCGGTGCCAAAACGATTGCCGGGCTGGTTATGTATGCCATGCGTAATAAGCTTTTGGAATAACAATACTCCTGAGGGATCTTTAACAAAGGGTAATTATTCCCTTAGAATCTTTCTATTCCATGCCGGATGGCAAACATGGCCAGTCCGACCCTGCTTTTAACATCCAGCTTTGTAAATAACTGGTCCCTCAAATTATCCACAGAACGCGGGTTCAACCCCATTCGCTGAGCCACTTCTTTATAGGTCATATCACTACAGGCCAGTTTCAGGAATTCCAGTTCCTGGTCAGAAAGCATTGCATTCTGCAGGCTCAGAGCATTGTCATTGTTTCTGAAAAGATTCATCAGTTTTCCTGCGGCGTGATTGGAATAATAATACCCGGATTCTATTACAGAATGAATGGCATACCTCAGTTCTGAAGGGTGGATATCTTTTTTTAGAAACCCTTTTACACCTACTTTTAAGAGCCGGATTAATGCCAGTTCGGAATCATACATGGTCAGCATCAGCACCAGGACCTGAGGGAAATGATCCTGGAGCCACTCGGCCGTTTCCAGCCCGTCTTTATTAGGCATGTTCAGGTCCAGGATAGCCACATCAGGAACCTGGGTAGCCTTAATCTGTTCAATCAGTTCAAGGCCGTCTGATGCCTGTTGTACAACTTTGCAGTCCCCATAACTGTCGATCAGGGCTGCCAAAGCGTTGCGGAGCAGCACATGGTCATCTGCCAGGGCTACTTTGATGATTTTCTGTTGTTGACTCATAATTATAGGGAACAGAAACCCGGATATGGGTTCCCTTGGCTTTTTCACTAATAATTTCTGCCTTGCCATTCAGTACCAATGCCCGGGTAGTGATATTCATCAGCCCGGAACCCTGGTGTTTTCCTTCGGTGGGATACGTAAAGCCCCTGCCATTATCGATCACTGACATTTCCATATGATCAGTATAGTAATGCAAATGTATGCTCACCTTATTTGCCTGCGAATGTTTGATGATATTATTAAATGATTCCTGGATGATACGGAAAATGATGACTTCTTTTCCGGCATCCAGGTAAACCGGATCACCTGCGACCTGCATATCTATTTTAAACATCCCGGCGTGTTTAAGTTTTTCCACTTCTTTTTCAAGGGCTTCGATAAGCCCATGGGTTTTTATTATATCCGCGCTAAGGCTTTTGGAAAGGTTACTCAGGTCGAGAATCGATTTTGAAATAAGTTCAATAGTAAAATCAGTCTGTTCTTTTGTTTTTGTAATATCCGTCCAACTTAATGTATTCAGTTGAAGCTTTGCCAGGGTGAGCGAAAGGCTGATATTGTCATGTATTTCCCTTGAAATATGTTGGAATATATCTTCTTGGATTTCAATTTGTGATTTTAAAAGATTTTTTTCATTATTAAATTTAATTGATTCAAGATTTTGTAAATAGCTGATCTGTCTTTTTCTATAAAAAAATAGGAATGTAATAATAAGTGCAATTAAAAATAGAATAATTGCTGTTGTTACAATTAAGAATATAACTATTTGGTAATTACTGGTTTGCATAAAAAGGCTCTTATAATCAACAAAACATTTAATGAATATATTAAAGAGTAAAAGGCATATGCAAGATTGTAAAAATTTATATTAGTCTCTTTCAAATAGTTTAATAGGCTAAGTGTTGGTAAAATCAATACAAATGTGAAAGTTATACCTGTGTAAATCCAAAATGAGGGTTCGTTAATAAGGTTTGTTGATTCTGACTTTTTAAATAACCTTATGAAAAAATAAATAGCCGTAATTAATATTAATAAACCCTCTAATGTGTGTAGTTTGATAATGCTTTCCCAAGTACCTCTCCCAGAATGAAAAATATCTAGTATATGTAACAATAAAAATAATGGCGTGTATACAACCATAAAGAAAGAAAATAAGGATTTTGAAAAATTTGAATGGAGAATCTTTTTTAAATAAGATATATAAACATATGGCTCGATAAAAAGTAAGAAATAATTAAAGCTGATCCAGATTTTATAAATATTTTTATTTGTATTAAATTTTTCAAGTGCAAAAATTTCAAAAATGCTGATAAAGAATGAATACCCTAAATAGAATATGAAGTAATTTATTGGGTCTTTCTTCTTATAATTAATTACTCCAATAATTAATCCAATAAGTACTATCAAATCCCTAAACATTGGGATATAAAATGAAAAATCATTTGTATTAAGATACTCCTTCATAATTTTTTTCAATCTACCGATCTTGTCATGAGATTTAAGTAGAAAAACACCATAAATAAATGTTTTTTTTCTGTTCTGGGCTTTGTTTGCCCTGGCATATTCCCTTTTTTATTCAAATTTGAGGATGTCTTTTTTAAAGATGTTCTGAATTACAAGTGTTTATCCCTGGAATTTATAGACGGGGGTAATTTTTGAAACTTATCTTGGGTATTTCTTTTCAGAACGTAAAACAGAAGAATCCTGCATTGGGGCCTTCTGAATTGGAAGATTGCTTTGATCAGCTTCTAAGGTTTTTGGAAAGAGTTATTTATTTTGAAGAGAAAGAAAAAAAGAGAAAGTTGACTGATACGGATTTTAAATCGTCGGTTTTTCAAGGGAATTGGAATAAATTTCTGGACGGTTTAGGACATTGGACGGTTCGGAGTAGTGCAGACGATGCCTCCTGTCAATCAACTTTCTGAGACAAAAATATATCCACATTCCGATGTGGACAAGAGCATTTATGACCGATTTTTTTATTACGGTATTTACGGGGTCTGTCGTAAAAGCCTCGTTGGGGCTGTACGTATTTCTTCGTTTATTTTCCGGTTCCAACATCTGAAAACCCTTAGGGTATTTTCCGCAGTATGAAAATAAAGTAGAAGTACGATGGTATTTTATTTGGGATTTTTACAATTTGCATCGTCTTTTAACGTTAATGCTTTATTAAAACCGTCGTTTAACAATAATTAAATATCCAAATGAAGAACTTTGACGCCAACACCATTATAAAGGTGGCAATTGCAGATGACCACGCTTTATTCCGTACCGGGGTGAAAACATCCCTCAGCAGCAGGAAAGATATCCAGATGGTCGCAGAAGCAGAAAATGGCATGCAGCTCTTGAACCTGCTAAAGCATATTAAACCCGATGTGGTATTATTAGATATACAGATGCCGATCATGGATGGGCTAACCACGCTTCCGGAGATCAAAAAACTATACCCCGATGTAAAAGTTATTATGCTTTCGATGCATAATGATCATTCCATGATTAGCAGGATGATGGAAATTGGCGCCAATTCCTACCTTACCAAGGAATCAGGTGCTGAAATGATCTATGAAGCGGTAAAAGGGGTATATGAAAATGAATTCTATTTCAATGACCTTACCAATAAGGCATTATTAAATGGCCTGAGAAGTAAGACCCATAGCGAATCTATGCGCCCCCAGGATGTTCAGCTGAACGATAAGGAAGTGACGATCCTGAAACTGATGTGTGAAGAAAAAAGTACAAAAGAGATCGCCGACCTGGTTGACCTAAGCCCAAGAACCGTTGAAGCGATCAGGGATAAACTGAAAACAAAAACGGGAACGACTTCCATAGCCGGCCTGGTGATGTACGCTGTTAAGGCTGGTCTTGTTGAACAGTAAGCTTTGAACCAAAACCATCTATTTCATAATAAATGCCACTTTTTACAGTGGCATTTTTATTTTTGGATATGAATAAAATGATCTTTAATGGCAGGACGATAAATGCGGATACCCTCATCATAGGTGCCGATAACAGGGGCCTTCGCTATGGGGATGGCATTTTCGAAACTATGAAAATGATCAAAGGAAGGGTGATCCTGCCTGAACTTCATATTGAAAGGTTGTTCACTGGTCTGAAATTGCTGGGCTTTGATATTGGCCCCCATTTCAGTCCTTCCGGTTTGGAAGAACAAATGAACCAGCTCTGTTTTAAGAATAATTGCACAAAACAGGCCCGCATCAGGCTGATGGTTTTTAGGGGAAATGGCGGGCTATATGATCCGGAAAACAATAAGGTGAATTATGTGATCCAAGCCTGGCCCCTCAACGATTCCATCTTAACAATTAATGAAAATGGCCTTGAAATTGATATTTACCAGGATGCCAGGAAAAGTTGCGACCTTTTTTCAAATTTGAAATCAGCCAATTTTCTCCCCTATATCATGGCTTCTTTTTTTGCAAAATCAAATAAACTGAACGACTGCCTCGTCTTGAATCAGTTTGGAAGGATTGCAGATGCCACCCTTGCCAATATTTTTATCATCAGGGACAGGCAAATTATGACCCCTCCTTTGTCGGAGGGCTGTGTTGCCGGTGTGATGCGAAAACATATTATCCAACAGATGGCGCTGAAGGGGAATGCCATTCATGAACATATCATTACCCCCCAGGATATTGCCAATGCAGAAGAAGTTTTCCTTACAAATGCCATTTATGGGATCCGGTGGGTGAAACAATGCGGCAGAACCCGTTTTACCGGTGCGGCTACAAAGGAGTTATACTTACAAATTATCTCTCCATTAATCTGCTGAGCCTCTTTAAAAATCAAAAACCCTGTCCGAAAACAGGGCTTTTGACTCAATCTGATAATAATTATCAGAACGGAAGATCATCAACCGGTTCGCTGACATCATTTGTCGATGTCACTTCGGACCTTGATGAATCATTCATGGATGAGGAACCGCCGGATTCGCCGCGGCCACCCAATAATTGAACTTCACGAACCCTAAGGCTCAGTGATGCTCCGGATGTCCCATCCTGGCGGGTAAAGGTTCTTACTTCCGGGGTACCTTCCACAAAAACCTGCTTACCTTTCGTAAGGTAGGGTGAAATACCGGTTCTGTCGGTCCAGTAGGCGCAATCCACCCAGGTTGTTTTTTCCTGGTTGTTACCCTGGCTGTCGCGATACTTTTCAGTATGCGCCACCGTAAAGTTGATTACATTTTTACCATTTACTGTATTCACAATACAGTCTTTTCCGAGGTTCCCGATAACTTGCATCTTAATCATAGTGCTCAATTTTAAATCGTACGTAAAAATTATTAACAGAACAAAGTACGGTCATTCCATAACACCAGACAATACCATTTTGTGGTAGAATTTTAATGTGTATAAATTTTTACAACCTTACAATAGATCCCTTTGTATCGCTTTTCCACAGTTGGCAAAGTCTAAAAGCTCATACCAGGTAGTACAGGCAGTCAAGGTATAAGCGCTTAAAGGCTTCCTTTTCAGGCTCTATTTGACCAACCGGAGCCGCCAGCTTATTTGGTAAACAATCTTCCGGCAAATTCGTAGTATATTTGCAGCTTGCAAATTTTTGAATCATGAGCCGTAAAGGAAAGGTTTTGGTTGCCATGAGTGGCGGAATTGACAGTACCATTACTGCGCTGATGCTCCATGACGAGGGTTATGAAGTAGTGGGGATTACTATGAAAACCTGGGATTATGCCGCCAGCGGTGGCAATAAAAAGGAGACCGGATGCTGTAATATTGATAGCTTTAATGATGCCCGGATGGCGGCTGTCCAGCATGGGTTCCCGCATTATATATTGGATATCAGAGAGGAGTTTGGGGATTTTGTGATTGAAAATTTTGTTGACGAATACCTGGCCGGCCGTACCCCCAACCCCTGTGTTTTATGCAATACCCATATTAAGTGGCGTGCCTTGCTGAAACGGGCTGACGCCCTGGGATGTGAGTTTATCGCAACGGGTCATTATGCCAAGATCCGGCTTCATGATAATGACCGGTACGTTGTAAGTAAGGCGGTTGACGAAACCAAGGATCAGAGCTATGTTTTATGGGGTCTCCAGCAAGACCTGCTCAGCAGGACCCTCTTGCCGCTGGGCCCTTACCGGAAAACGGCTATCCGCCAGATGGCGCTCGATTATGGTTACCCGGAACTGGCAAAAAAGAGCGAAAGCTATGAGATCTGTTTCGTTCCTGATAATGATTACCGCGGATTTTTAAAAAGAAAGGTAGAGGGTCTGGAAGAAAAAGTGGCGGGCGGGAATTTTATCGACAGACAGGGCAATATTCTTGGCCAGCACAAGGGCTATCCATTTTATACTATTGGTCAGAGAAAAGGGCTCGGCATCACTTTTGGGAAGCCGGTTTTTGTTACAAAAATAATTCCCGAAACAAACAGCGTGGTGCTGGGTGATGAGTCTGACCTTGACCAGGATGAAATGACGGTTACAAAGATCAATATGATCAAATATGACCTGATTACCCCCGGAATGGAAGCCGTTACAAAAATCAGGTATAAAGACAAGGGTACCTTATCCAACCTTTATCCTGAAAAAGGAGGCGTGCAAGTCAGGTTTTATGAGCAGGCAAAGGGTGTGGCTCCAGGGCAGAGTGCAGTCTTTTATGAAGGTGATGATGTTATCGGGGGCGGGATCATTCAAAGACCTGTCGCCAACCAATAAACTGGCTCAGCCATCCTTTGAAAAGTATTTGCATTAAGCGCTTAGGCTTAAGTCTTTAGCTTTAGATTGAACAATAAACAGGATGCGGCAACGTTTTAGAGCGGGGGACTATGTTTCCCCGCTATTTGTTTTTAAATTGTGTTTGAATACTAATACATATAATCCCATCCTATACCCTTTGTTACTGAAAAAAATCTTATGAGATTCCGGCATTTAATATCCATTTTGCTACCCCTGCTGATTCTTCTTGTCACATTTTCCTGTAAAAAGAAAACAGAAGACTATATTTCAGAACCCCTCTCTGATTATATGCCCCTGCAAGTAGGAAAGTATATCATTTATAGGATGGATTCTACGGTCTTTACCAATCTGAGCACTACGATAGAAATTCATAAATACCAGGTAAAGCATGAAGTGGATGCGGCCATTACCGACAATCTGGGAAGACCTTCTTATCGTGTTATCACCTATATCAGGGACTCTGCCGGGACAAATGCCTGGGTCCCCAACGGTTCTTATTTTATTACTCCCCTGGCCAACCAGGTCGAAGTGATTGAAAATAATCTCCGGTATATAAAAATGCATGCTCCGATAAAACCGGATTTCAACTGGAAGGGGAATAAATATTTTCCTGACGACTCCTACGATGCCTTATGCCACTTTAACAGCTTTGATGCCGTATGGCAGGAATCTGATTATTTCTATGACGGTGATGTGGCAACTTCAGAAACCATTGAAGGGCAGACCTATAATAATGTGCTGACTGTCCAGGAAGAAGATATCACCGATAATACCCCCATTTATGCCTCCAGGATCTATGGGGTGGAGAAATATGCCAAAGAAATCGGTTTGGTGTATCGTGAAAATATTCTCTGGGAATACCAGCCGCCGGGATCCCTGCCGGTAGGCACCTATTGTGGTTTTGGTATCAAAATATGGATGATTGATCATAACTGATCCATTACAGGTTTAAATATTAATTTTGAAGGGGAATAAAACCCTCTTGATGAAAAAAAATTTCGCGGTACTTCTTGGAAGCTTTATGTGCTGTTTTGCGGCAAAGGCACAATATAACAGGCATATCATCGCATTCAGGGACAAAGCAGGTTCCCCCTATTCTTTTAATAATCCTTCGGCATTTCTTTCTCAACGAGCGATCGACAGGAGGGCCCGTTATGCTATTCCAATCGACAGTACAGATCTTCCCATCACACCCCGTTACCTGGATAGTATTCGGGCTGTTCCCAATGTGTCTGTGCTGGTGGCCTCAAAATGGCTGAACCAGGTAGCCATCGAGACCAGTGATCCTGCAGCATTAGTAAAGATTCAATCCTTTCCCTTTGTGAATACGGTAAATGCGGTTGCTCCCCGACTGAACCCTGCCGGTGGGAGGACAAATGATAAATTTGGAAAGGAAACCATTACGCCTTTTGCTCAAGGCTTATCGGCCCGTACAGAGGAAACAACAGTCAGTTATGGCCAGACTTATAACCAGGTACATATTCATAACGGGGAATTCCTGCATGACAGGGGTTTCCAGGGACAGGGTATGGTAATCGCTGTTTTGGATGGCGGGTTTAGCAGTTATAAAACGAATCCTGCCTTTGACAGCGCCAGACTGAATAACCAGATTTACGGGGAATGGAATTTTGTAAACAACCAACGAAATACGGACACCCTCAGTGGCCATGGAATGAACTGCTTTTCCACTATAGCGGCGAACCGGCCGGGCAGTATGGTGGGCACTTCCCCTTATTCCGGATACTGGTTACTGATTACCGAGGATGTTAACAGTGAATACCCGATCGAAGAACATTTCTGGGCCTGCGGTGCTGAATATGCTGACAGTGTGGGGGCCGATCTGATTTCTTCCTCCCTCGGTTACCAGGATTTTGATGACCCGTCATTTGATCATTTATACGCAGAAAGGGATGGAAAGTCCACCATGATCACGAAGGCGGCAAATATGGCTGCCCGGAAAGGGATCATCGTGATGAACAGCGCAGGCAATTATGGTACAGACCCTACCCAGAAAAAATATATTTCCTGCCCCGCAGATGGCGATAGTGTTATTGCCGTGGGGGCAGTCTCCCCCCTGGGCAATATTGCTTCTTTCTCCAGCTGGGGGCCTAATTCGGCCGGGAAAGTAAAACCCAATGTTGTTTCCGTTGGGCAAGGTACGGTCATTGCCAATTCGCTTGGCAATCCGGTTTCGGGAAATGGAACTTCTTTCGCCAATCCCAATATGGCCGGTCTCGTTTCCTGTTTATGGCAAGCATTTCCCGAGTATAATAATATGAAGATCATGGATGCCTTACAGCGAAGTGCCAGCCGGTATAATAATCCGGACGATCGTTTCGGATATGGCATACCGAATATGCGTACAGCCTATTATTTGCTAAAATCTGACAGGAGTCGTCAACAGTTTGGATCAAACGGATGGTTCAGGGCGACACCTGATCCGTTTGCCGGTCAAATTGATGCTTCATTTATTGCCGATAATTCCGGTAATATTACGCTTTATCTTAAAAATGCATTGGGCAACAGGCTTGACAGCATGATTTTTAATTGCGATTCTTTGGATTATAAAACATACCAGTTTACAGGACTGGACAACCTCCCCGGGGGGGTCTACTTTATTCAATATAAAAGTGCAACAAAGGACAGCAGTATCGCATTATCCAAACAGACCAGTTTATTTGATAATGATTGGATACGGGTTTTTCCCAACCCGTTTGACCAGGACTTTTTTGTTTCATTTAAAGCCCAGGTAAACGGAAAGGCCGATATTCGATTGTTTGATATCCAGGGTAAACTCCTGGAATCAAAAAGAGAGTTTTCGATACAAAAAGATAATATTTATAATATCACAATTGATGGGGTGAAAAAGATAAGTGGGGGAACCTATATTCTTATTTTTGATGACGGAACGAATAAAAGGAGCCTGAAAATAATCAGGAATTGAAAAGGGCGATGAATAAGGTATCCGCTTGCTGATCATATCCTTTGAGTATTTCCATTTTTAAAAGCTGCAGGCCTTTTTCTTCCTGGATGAATCTGACCATTTCCTCATTTTCTTTTCTGAAGACGGAACAGGTGATATAAATAAATAATCCTCCCTTCCTCAAATAAGGGATAGCATGGGAGACAATCCTCTTCTGCAGACCCTGATAGACATCGATCTTTTTTTCTTCAAAAAAATAGGTTTGTTCCGGTGTTCTGCTCCAGGTGCCGCTTCCACTGCAGGGTACATCTGCCAGTATGATATCAAAGGGCAGTTTATTTTTCAATACCACTTCTTTTGAAAGATCCGCGGGAAATAGATCATATTGGTCAATGCCCGCTTCCCGGAAACGTTGTCGCAGGTTTGCCAAAATACTTTCCCGGATATCGGAAACATGTAATGCCAGGCCCGGCACCCTGTCATACAACATTATGGATTTACCTCCGCTGGCTGCACAGCAATCCCAGAGTTGTAAGGTTGTACCTGTTTTACCGGACAGGTACCCGGCAATGATATCGCCGGTCTGCTGTGAATTCAGATCCTGTATAACTACCTCTCTGTTGATAACAAAAAGCTTGTCAGCTTTTACGGAATTGGATAATCGAATACAAGCCGCATCAGTAATTGCATAGTCCAGTCCTGATGAATCCAACTGGCGTTTTACACTTTGCAGATGCCCGGGCCGAATCCTGAGGAAAAGATCAGGTTGCCGGAAAAAAGATAGTGAAAATGCTTCATAGTCGATATGATCACTTAAGGCATTTTGCCAGGGAAAAACCTTATCGACAGGATACTGTAAATAGGCTATTTTTTTAGCAAGGCTTTGACCGGTTAATGAATGCCATTCAGGTTTCAGGACTTCAATTATTTCAGCATCCCCGGAGGAAGAAAGGAAAAACCCGGTTAAAAGGGCTTCCTGCCGATCCATGCCAATAGCTGATTTCCCAAGCCGGAAATAGGCGTAGCATAACTGTGCAATCTGTTTCCTGTCGTGGGATCCGAATTTCCTGCTCCTGCTAAAGTATTTTTTCAGAAAGGAAGCCAATGGCATTTCTCCATTGTATGCTTTCAGGATGGCCAATGCATGGCTGATATAGGAATGAATAAATTTCAACCTGGAAAAGTTAACATAAAAAAACGGTTTGGTGGAAACCAAACCGTATCTGTATTGTGTGCTCTACTATTGATAATAGTACGTTGAATTGATAATGATTGTTCCCCTGGTACTCACCGATGTGGACGGCATGTTTTGGGAATTATAGGTATAACTGATATTTTTTATAAAACTAGCCTGTCCGCTGTTTATTTCCTGGAAATCTATTTTTATGGCATTTGCAGGAGCCGAAAGGTCGGGCTTCCCGGTGGCAGCAGCATCTCTTGTTGAGAGTTTGATAGGGCTTATTTTATTTCATAGTTTTAGTTTATTAAGCCAATCAACTCCATTTTCTGAACTGATCTCTTTTTAACCGGAAAAATGAATGATTCCAATAAGTGATAGGATAATCACACATTTCTGTTTCAGAAACCAAAAGGGTAATCGATTTTATAATTCCAGTAATGCTTTTACTGGGTCCTTTCCAAAAAGTAGTAATTGCGGGTTTTCCAGCAATTCCTTGACCCTCACCAGGAAACTCACAGATTCCCTTCCGTCAACAATCCGATGATCATAACTTAATGCCAGGTACATCATTGGTTTAATAACAACCTGGCCATTCAGGGCGATCGGCCTTTCCTCGATCTTATGCATGCCCAGTATGGCACTTTGCGGGATATTGATGATCGGGGTACTTAATAAGGACCCAAAAACTCCTCCGTTGGTGATGGTAAATGTTCCACCCTGCAGTTCTTCCATACTGAGCTTATTGTCTCTTGCTTTTGCCGCCAGTTCAATAACTTTTTTCTCGATAGCTGCCATGCTCAGGCTTTCCACATTTCTCATCACGGGCACTGTTAAACCCCTGGGAGTGGAAACAGCAATCGAGATATCACAATATTCATTATAGATCAATTCATCTCCATCGATAAAGGCATTTACCGTGGGCCAATCCTGCAAGGCATAAGCGCAGGCTTTGGAAAAGAAACTCATAAAGCCCAATCCAACACCATGAGCTTCCTTGAATTTTTCCTTGTACCGGCTCCGGATCTCCATAACGGGCTGCATGTTCACTTCATTAAAAGTGGTTAGCATGGCCGTGGTATTCTTGGCTTCCACCAAACGGCGGGAGATGGTCTTGCGTAGGTTGCTCATCTTTTGCCGGTGCTGGGTGCGGCTGAACAATGCCTTGCCCGGTATGGTACCCGGGTTGGATAATGCAGCAAGTACATCGTCTTTTAATATTTTACCGGAATAGCCACTGGGTTGCACGGTCTTTGGGTCGACTTTTTTATCCGCAATGATAGCAGCCGCTACGGGACTGGCTTTCAAACTGCCGTTCCCCGAGGCAGCAGGTTCAGTGACCGGTACCTTTTCTTCAGCTGCGGGTACACTGGATACAGCGGGTTTAGGGACCGCTTCTGCTGACACAGGTTTTTCAGCAGTCTCGTCGATCGAGGCAAGGAGGTCTCCTATCAGCAAAGTGTCACCTTCTTTTGCGGCTGTGCTGAGCACTCCGGCTTTTTCAGCACTCACTTCAAATGTTGCTTTCTCACTTTCCAGTTCTGCAATCACTTCATCGCGGTTCACATAATCGCCTTCATTTTTCACCCATTTCAGCAGGGTGACTTCACTGATCGACTCTCCCACGGATGGTACTTTTATTTCAATCATAAAAAATTGATTTCGCTGGTTTTTTGCGAATTATATGCTAAATGCCGTTTCAATTATTTCATTTTGTTCCTGGGTATGTACCCTGGCAAAACCGGTTGCCGTGGAAGCACTCGGCTGCCGGCTGATCACCCCATAATTCATACTTTTCAGGTTCATCTGCAGGTAGGAAGCGGCACCCATATTCAGGGGTTCTTCCTGTACCCAGAACCAGGTCGCCTTGCTGTATTTTTTGTACAGTTCTTCCAATTGTTTTTCCGGAAGGGGGTACAATTGCTCCAGCCTGACAAGCGCAGTGTTTTTTATATTTTCTTTCTGTTGTTTTTCTGCAAGGTCAAAATAGATCTTGCCGCTGCAGAATAACACTTTTGTTACCTGTGAAGGGTTGTCAATAAATTCATCATCCAAAACCTCTCTGAATCCGCCAGACAGCAATTCACTCATGTTGGAGTAGGAACCGGCATGGCGAAGATTGGCTTTTGGTGAAAAATTAATAAAGGGTTTTCTGAATGGCCAGGCCAGTTGACGCCTTAATCCATGAAAGAAGTTAGCGGATGTCGTGATATTCGTTACGATCATGTTCAACTCGGCACACATCTGGAGGAAACGTTCCATCCTGGCGCTGCTGTGTTCCGGGCCCTGCCCTTCGTAACCGTGGGGTAATAACATCCCCACTCCGTTCATCCTGTTCCATTTCTGTTCCCCTCCGCTGATAAACTGATCGATAAGGGTCTGGGCACCGTTACAAAAATCACCAAACTGGGCTTCCCATAATACAAGTGCATTGGGATTGGCCAGGGCATAACCATATTCAAATCCCAGCACGCCATATTCACTCAAAAGGGAATTATAGATCCTGAATTTACCGGTTGCGCCGGGTATCTCGCTTAAGCGGCTATAGGCTTCATCTGTGTTTTCATCACGGAGGATGGCATGGCGGTGGGAAAATGTGCCTCTCCTGACATCCTGCCCGCTCATGCGAACATCCTTGCCTTCCAGCAATAAAGTGCCATAGGCCATCAATTCGCCGGTCGCCCAGTCGATCTTTTGTTCTGACTGAAAAAGCCTGATCTTGTCCTGTATAATTTTTTCGACTTTTCTTAATGGTTTGAATCCCTCCGGCCATTTCATGATGGCATCGAATACGGTATGAAAAGTGGCTTCACTGATCGCGGTGATGGGCGACTGGTCAAAGTCCTCAAGCGTCGCCCTTCTTAAACTTCTCCACCATTGCTCCGGTTGCTGATAGTGGTAAGGGAGCGGGTTTTGTTTCACGCCGTCCAATCTTGCCTGGAGATCTTCCCAGAATTTGTTTTCCATCGAGGCCGCCAGCTCTTTGGCATCGGGTTCCCCGTTTTGCATCAGGTAATTGGTATAAACCTCCCGGGGGTTGGGATGTTTATCAATCATGGCATATAGGTGAGGCTGTGTGAATTTTGGGTCATCGCCTTCATTATGGCCATGTTTACGGTAACAGACCATGTCGATGAATACATCACTGTTGAATTCCTGCCGGAAGCGGGTGGCGATCTCCACACATTTCACCACGGCTTCAGGATCATCACCGTTAACATGCATTACCGGTGCCTGTACCATGGCGGCCAGCGAAGTACAGTAATCCGAACTCCGGGCATCATCGAAATCAGTGGTGAAACCGATCTGGTTATTGATGACAAAATGAATGGTTCCCCCGGTATAGTATCCCTGCAGGTTACTCATTTGTAAAACCTCGTAGACGATACCCTGTCCTGCAACAGAGGCATCCCCGTGAATAAGAATGGGAAGGATCTTGTCAAATTCAGACTGATAGATCACATCTGCTTTGGCCCGGGCAAAACCCACCACGACAGGGTCTACCGCCTCCAAATGGGAGGGGTTGGGCATCAGTTTGAGATAAACAGTTTTATTACCGGTGGTCTTGACCTCGCTACCGAATCCCATGTGATACTTTACGTCGCCGCTGCCCATGGTCTGGTCCAACTTGGCAGTACCTTCAAATTCACTGAATATCTGTTCGTAGGTCTTCCCCATGATATTGGCCAGGATATTCAATCGCCCGCGATGTGCCATCCCGATCACCACTTCCTGAACATCATATTCAGCCGAAGTATTGATGATCGCATCCAGGGCGGCGATGGTTGTTTCCCCGCCTTCCAGGGAAAACCGCTTTTGACCCACATATTTTTTCTGCAAAAACTCTTCAAACATGACGCCCTGGTTGAGTTTTTCCAGGATCCTTTTTCTTTTTTCAAGCGGAAGGGGGTTGGTGAAATTTTTCTCCATTTCGTTGGTCAGCCAGTCAACTTTTTTCTGGTTGCTGATATATTTGAATTCGATACCAACATGGCCCGCATAGCATTTTTGCAGGTGCCCCAGGATATTTCTCAGGGTCGTATCACCCAAACCGACCAGGTTGCCGGCATGCAGTACGGTATCCAGGTCAGTTTCCGTAAACCCAAAAAAAGCAAGGTTGAGGTTGGCACCACGGTCCTTCCTTTTGCGAATGGGATTCGTATCAGCGATCAGGTGTCCTTTATTGCGATAGCCAAGGATCATCCTGTATGCTCCGAGTTCTTTTTTCCAGTTTTGGTCGGTTCCGGGGCCTGTTGTGGCTGCGGCAACCGCTCCATTCCCGTTTTTGGCAATTTTTACATTGGAAACGGCGAAATCAAACCCTTCAAAAAATTTGCGAAACTCCTGATCCACACTCTCAGGGTCTTTTACAAAATCCTGGTAAAGGCTTTCGATGAAAGCGGGGGAGGAACTCGTTATATAGGAAAAATCCTTCATGAATGCAGGGATATTATTTTAAACTCTTTTTTGGGAGCACAAATATCGTTCAAATTGTCCGAATGGTAAGGGCTCCCTTTGGTTGAAAACCAATATTTTTGGCGGGGTAACCCCTGTTTTTCGGCCTGTTTAAGCCGGAAATGGGGTTTTGGTCTGATTTTCATTTTATCTTTTATTATTTTGGTATTTCCGGTCCCTGACCTTACCTTTGCCGTCCTAAATTTTAGACGATATGGCTAATCATAAAGCTACCAAAAAAGATGTACGTCAGGCAGCGAAGCGCAGAGACAGAAACAAGTATTACGGAAAAACGACCCGTAATGCCATCCGTGACCTGCGTGCAGTTGAAGAAAAGAAAGGGGCTTCAGAAGAGTTCCCGAAAGTGGCTTCCATGATCGATAAACTCGCCAAAAGGGGTATCATCCACAAAAACAAAGCCGCAAACCTTAAAAGTAAGCTGGCCAGGAAAGTGAATACACTGGCAAAATAAGCGCTGTAAATATTTTAATAAAAGGCATCTCCAACCGGGATGCCTTTTATATTTTTATGGATAAATCGGCAACATGAAGACATTATTTCTTTCCTTTTTTACTTTGCTTACACTGGCTGTTTATCCGCAAAACCCCATCACTCTCTTTGAAAAATCAAAGGGTACCCAGACCCCGGAATATGCAGCGATCATCAGCTGGTGGCAAAAACTGGATGCACAATCGGGAAAAGTAAAAATGCTGTCCATGGGTATGACGGATGCCGGATTTCCATTACACCTGGTCGTTGTGGGTAATAACGGGGACTATAATTTTAATAATATCCGTAAAAACAATAAAAGGATCATCCTCATCAATAACGGCATCCACCCCGGAGAACCGGATGGTATCGATGCCAGTATGCTGCTGGTCCGTGATATTGTGGACAATAAATTAAGTCTCCCGGATAACCTGGTACTTGCCATTATACCGGTTTACAATATCGGCGGTTGCCTGAACCGAAGCGCCAATTACAGGGTTGACCAGGACGGGCCGGAGGAGTTTGGATTTAGGGGGAATGGACAAAACCTTGACCTGAACCGTGATTTCATCAAATGTGACTCCAGAAATGCCAGGTCCTTCACAGAAATATTCCAATGGGTTCAGCCCGACGTCTTCCTGGATAATCATGTAAGTGACGGCGCCGATTACCAGCATATAATGACACTGATCGCAACGCAACACAGCAAGCTGGGAGGGGAAACCGGAGCCTATATGAACAAAAGTTTTGAACCGGGCCTCTACGCCTCAATGAAAGAGAAAGGCTATGACCTGATTCCCTACGTGAACGCATTTGGTGAAACGCCCGAAAATGGCTGGCCTGAATTTTTTGACAGCCCCCGTTATGGTAGCGGCTATGCCGCCCTGTGGCAGACTTTTTCCTTTATTGCAGAAACACATATGCTGAAACCTTATCAGCAAAGGGTAACTGCCACCTATGCGCTCATGAAAAGTTTTATTGAATTTACTTCGGCAAACAGCAGTGCGATTAAGTCAGCAAGGGAAAAGGATATTGATGCAGTAAAAACACAAACGCTATTTCCTCTCACCTGGAAACTGGATCGTACCCGGTACAGTGAGCGGATATACAAAGGATATAAGGCCGGCCATAAACCCAGCGAGGTGTCCGGTCAAAGCCGGCTGTATTATGACCGTACGCAACCCTTTGAGACAAAAGTGAAGTTTTATAATTATTATTTGCCAGACCTTATGGTCAATAAACCTGCTGGTTATATTATCCCCCGGGGTTGGTGGAAAGTGATCGAATTGCTGAAATTAAACAAGGTGAAAATGATTCAGTTCGGGAAGGATACGGCGATCAGCGTTGAGGTCTATCATATCGATGATTATAAGTCAGCCGCCCGCCCTTACGAAATGCACCATATGAACAATGAGGTGAAGGTCTCAACATCTGTTCAAACCCTGACTTTCAGGAAAGGTGATTACTTTATCCCCATGAACCAGGCTGCCAACCGGTTTATCATTGAAACGCTGGAACCCCAGGCACAGGATTCCTATTTTGCGTGGAACTATTTTGATGGGATCCTGGGACAAAAAGAGGGGTATTCTTCATATGTGTTCGAGGAAACCGCTACTGCATACCTGAAAGATCATCCTGAACTCAAACTCATGCTGGAAGAAAAAAAGCAAAATGATTCCGTATTTGCGAAAAGCGGACGGGCACAGTTGAATTTTGTTTTTGAACATTCGCCTTATTTTGAACCTGATTACCTGCGATACCCTGTATACCGGGTGTATTGATCATTCCACTATTTCTTTGATAAGCTGAGGGGGGGCCGGTTCTGTTCTGTCTATGGCCACAAATATAGTCCGGCCGATAATGAGGCTGATCAGCAATATGGCGATACTGAGGTAACCTACCCAATCGTAATGATACATAATATGGCTGACCTTATCAGTGTACATGATAGCACCGGCCGCTAATGATGCCAGCCCCTGCCCAAGTTGCTGCACGCTGCCGTTCACACTCATAAAACTTCCCCGTTGTTCCTGGGGGACCACTTCACTGATCATGGCCTGTGCCACCACGATGCGGCTCGTCACCACCATAAATAAGATGGCAAAAAACAGGAGTGCAATACCGAGTTGCATGTCAGGCATATTGGTCAGTATCCATACCAATGCCAGAGAAAACAATAATGACCAGGTGAAAACCGGTAACTTCCCTTTCTTGTCAGAGAACCTTCCAAAATAGATAGCAGCGATAAATGATGCCAGGCCGCCGCACAAAAGTATCAGGGGGATCTGTTCCTTGGTGAAGCCTTTATTGAATTCAAGATAAGAGGGGATAAATGGAATAACCAGGAAATGACCCAGCATCAGCAGGCAGGAAAAGATCAATGCCCTACGCTGAATTTGAATTTTCATGGTGATGAGCAAAGCATCAAACCTTGCATTGTTTTCATTGGCTTTTATATGATCGGTCATCCTGGGAAGGAACCTGATCATAAAAGGGATGAGCACCAAACCCACTGAACCTGTGATCAGGAAAGGTACATGCCAGTTGAAATTGAAAATATTGGTCAGATAAAGAGAAAGGGGTATGCCGATGACTGTTGCAACAGCAAAGGCGCTCATGACTGCCCCCATGGCCCTTCCCCGTCTTTCATACGTGAAAAGATCAGCGACGATGGATAATACCTGGGCCCCCAATACACCGCCAAACAGACCGGCAAGTATCCTAGAGGGTAATAAGAGGCCGAAATTAGGAGCAAGCCCGCAGGCAATCGTGGCCAGCAGGAAACCGATATAGCCCAGGATCAAAGACCTTTTCCTGTCAAAACGATCAATCAGCAGGGCCACGATTAAACCAGAGAAAAAAGCGCTGACGGAATAGGAGGCCACCAATAAACCAAATTGAAACGCAGTTAGGTTCAACCCTTTCACCGGATCCATCAGGTAATTGCCCAACGGCACCATGATGATGAAGTCGAGAATATGGGTGAAATTGAGGGCTGCAAGTATGAATACGATGATCCTTTCTTTTCCTGTCATAGTTGGTAATCTGCAAATGTCGCTATTACAGGCTAATAAACAACAGCGACCCGTTCAATGAATGGTAATATGCTTTCTAAAATAAAAATATTATTTCAGTTCCCGGATCTTAAGGCTTCTGAAACTGACTGCATTTCCATGATCCTGCAAAAGGATATGCCCTTCTTTTGCATCTCCAAAGTTCGGCCAGACCTTATATTTACTGATCGCGACCAGGTCTCTGAAAGTCTGTGAGCCACGGTCGTATTCCAGGACTTTTATGCCGTTCAGGTAATGTTCAACATGGTTGTTGGGGTAAACTATCACACGCCCCAGGTTCCAGCCTCCTGGTTGTTTGATAAATCTTTTTGTTTTTTCTGCTTTTATCAGGTCATACAAGGAAGCCATGGTCCTGTTACCATCCCTTCCCAGCTTGGCATCCGGGTGAAGGCTGTCATCAAGCACCTGGTATTCCAAACCGATCGCCGAACCGGTATTTTTTTCGTTAAGGGTGACAAAATATTTTACACCACTGTTGGCACCGGGGGTAAGCCTGAATTCAAAAGAAAGGTCAAATGCACTATACTGATCATTGGTTACGATGTCACCGCCATTGGTGGATTCAGCACCTCCCGAAGGCAATACAGATAAAAGACCATCTTTAATTTCCCAGCCTTTTTCGGGGAAATGGTCTTTATAGGCACCCATCCAGCCGTTAGGGGTCTTACCGTCAAATAATAGTTTCCAGCCGTCGGCGGTTTCCGCTTCGCTTAATGTGTTTGGGATATTGTTGACAACATAGGTGCCTGGAATATGGGGGGATGACTGGATATCATCAGTCCTGATCCGTATGTTCTTCCAAAAGATTTTTTCATTAACGGCTTTTTCATTGTTGCCAATGCTGTGTACCTGGAGGGCAATGAATCCGGATTTATCAACAGTATCCACTACAAATGCTGCTTCAATGCCATTCACGAATGTTCGGAGACTGTTTCCGATACATTCGATGCGTACATGATTGAATGCATTCAGCTGGAAGGCATTTTGTGCTGCGGGGTTCAGCGAAAGCGGGTAAAGCCAGTCCCTTCTTCCCTCATCATAGATACCACCGGTCCATCGCCTGGATGAAGGGTCCAGTTCATATTGGTATCCATATACTTTTCCTTCACCATTTCTGGCAGCCGGGTCAAAATGACTGCGGAACTGTATACCTGAATTAGCAGTCGTGTCTTCAATTTTCACATCGAGTTCAAGTACAAAATCACCATATTCTTTTTCAGTGACCAGGAAGGTATTGGGAGAATTTAATACGGTTTGTCCGACAATGGCCCCGTCTTCAACCTGGTAGGTTGCGGAACCTGCCAGTTTCTTCCAGCCGTTCAGTGTTTTCCCGTCAAATAATTGCTGCCAGCCATCATTTGCTTTTTCAGTGCATCCCCATAAGGCAAATACGAAAAAAGCCGCAATGAATAATTTTAACATGATTGATTTGTTTTAAGTGGGTTTCGTTTCAGAAAGAGAAAAGCATGGTCTTAAGAAATATTGAATTCTGGTTTCCAGTGTTCAATCGTATGGTTAAAAGATGAATGGTTAATAAGGTCCACGCAAAATGCAGTGGTGGCACCGGTAATGACATTACTCACGGGAACTCCGTTTTCTTGAATCACTTTATGAAACTCCTGTAAGGCATACCAGGTGCCGTCTTTCAGCTTTTCCTTCACAATGGGAATGCCTCCGTCTTTGTTCCATTCGATCTTGGTAGCGCCGGTTACGCCATCTACCGTTTCCAATTCTTTCCTGGCCTCGTTTTCAGGATAGAATATGCCATCATGGGGAAGGAGGGAAACGGTCCCCTTTGATCCTTTTAATTTAAAAATATATCCTTCCCTGGCATTGGCACAGGTGGCACCAAAATTGCCGATCATTCCCTCTTTGTTATACCTTAATAAGGCCTGTACATTGTCATAGGTCTCCCGGCCATCTTTATAAAAATCGATTCCACCAGTGGCAAAGATCTCATCCGGATGCGTATCAAATGCCCAATTGATGAAATCGATCTGGTGTGATAACAGTTCTGCCGGCAGGCCACCGGAAAATTCTTTATACATCCGCCAATTGATCTGTTTATCCGTATATCCTTCCGGTACAGGTCTTCTCCAGTTCCAGTTGCGGTCCCAGCGGCAATCGATCTGGGTAACTTTACCCAGGTACCCCTTTTCGATCATGTCTTTGACTTTAAAATAAAGGGGCGTGTAACGGTATTGATGACCTACCTGTAAAATTTGACGGGGAAATTGTTTTTTTAATGCCACCAGTTGTAATGCCTGTTCTTTGTTATAGGTCATTGTCTTTTCCAGGTAAACATGCTTGCCTGCTTTCAGGGCATCTGATCCAATAGGAAAATGAAGACTGAGCGGGGTAGCAATCACAACGGCGTCAATGGTCTTGTCATCCAGTAATTTCCTGTAATCCTTATAATAGGTAAGTGAATGATCCGTATCCAATTTCTTTACGCCTTCTATCCTGAAATCAAGGACATCGCATACTGCCTTTATGACAAACCGCTCATCCAGTTCCCTGATAACCGACATAATTCCCGACCCACGGTCACCACAACCGATGATGCCCATACTGATCTTTTCTCCGGCAGAAGGGCCGGCAAAAGCATTTAACATTTGTTGGTGTAAAAACAATCCACCGGTCAAGAGGCTTCCCTGCTTAATAAATTTTCTTCTTTTCATTGCGCTAAAGTTACTGATTCATGAGTTTATAAAATTGGGAACTGGCGGTATCGGCAATCGTTCCGTCAGCTTTTTTATAGATAAAATAAGCTGCCAGTTCTTTTTTGGCTTCTGTAAACTGCAGGGCATCTTTGAGACCCATCAGCATCAGTGCATTATCAAATGCATCGGCTGTGATCGCATCTTTGGCATAAACCGTAACACTGATCATTTCGTTTTGTATGGGATACCCGGTTATCGGGTTGATCAGATGGGTGATTTTCCGGCCATCGCTTTCATAATATTTCCGGTAGCTGCCCGATGTGGTAATGGCGCCCTGGTCCATCATAATGATTTTTTGTATGGAATGATTTTCAAATTCATCTTCAGCGGGAGATTCAATCCCTACACGGAATTTCTCTCCGGACGGCTGTCTTCTTCCCTTTACCCTGATCTCGCCTCCCAATTCTGCAATATAATCATGGATGCCGTTTCGTTCCAGGAACTCGGCCAGCACATCCACGCTGTATCCCTGGGCGATGCCGTTCATGTCGAGGGTAACACAGGGTTTGGTTTTCCGGAGAAAATTATTTTTTACTTTCAGGTAGCGGCTGCCCACACAGGTTTTGATCTGATCCAGCTGCTTGTTTCCGGGCAAGGTATCTGTTCGCTTCACCCCAAAACCCCATGCCTGAACCAATGGTGCTACGGTGATGTCAAATAAGCCCCTGGTATCCCGGTAGGTTTGTAATGATTTTTTCAGTACGATCCAAAAATGGTCATCCATAGTGATACCCTTATCTGACCGGTTGAAACGGCTGATCAGTGAATAGGGTTTGTATACCGATAATGAACTGTCGATACGGTCCAATATACTATCCAACTGTGATTTTTTAACGAGGCTGTCGTTGGCATAATAATGGACATGGTAAGTGGTGCCCTGCGCCGTTCCGCTGATGCTGTAATAGGAAGGGGTTTCCCCAGCTGAAAAAATCAGTTGAAAAAGAGAAAGGAAAAGAACAGCCATCTGTAGCATCTTGCAAATCTAATAAATGTACGGTTGCGGGGGGTCTCTATTTCATGGACTTACCGGCAAACCTGATAGCGGAAGATCAGTCTAAAAACGGGTAAAAAAAAGTTAATTTAAATATTATCTACAGAATAGGAAAAGGTCTCAATTAGGACTCGGAACCTTTGATAATTTTTTAGGTTGCTGCAAGGTGGCACAATGAATGCCACCGCCACCACCATTGATACTGTAAGGGTTGATCTGTATGATTTTCCGGTTTGGAAATAATTTTTCGAATATTTTTTTCACTTCTTCATCCTTTTCTTTTTCTCTTAAAGGCATACCCTCTTTCCAATAGGCAGGTACCAGCACAATACCATTGGTGATCATAAAGTTCATATAGCTCACGGCCGGCACGAATTTTAAAGTATCTCCATTTTTAAGATGCGGGATAGGAGACGGAAAATTCTTTCGCATATCATCATCCAGTAAATAGGAAATCGCATGTGCATTCAGGTCAGGATAAGGAATCCGGATAATGGTAAAAGGTTTCCCGTTGATATCGGTTGCCTTTCGTAAAATCTCATAATCTTCCTTTAATATTTCATCATCAGCCTGGCTGATGGGATTCTTTTTTCTTTCTGAAGCATCAATTTTTGCCAGTAGGATGGTATTGGGTGACACAAACCTCGCCACTTCATCAATATGGCCGTTGGCCCCTTCACTGGTCCAGTTCCCGACCAGTAAACCGGGAACAGATTTATCGTGTAAGGTCATACGCTTTAACCAAATCATTTTGCTGCAACCTGTTACCCTTAGATATTCTTTTTCTATTTCGGGCAATGTCATATCCGGGTTTCGCTGCAGGGCAGTTTCTTCGATAGACATCAAGACCCCGCGTCCATTGGTTTCAAGACCGCCACCTTCTGCCACGACCGGTGTTGACAGCACCGGCAACTTGAGAAAACCGGCCATCCTGATGTCGGTGCGCCCGATGATATTATCGATTCTGCCGGGCTTTTTGCCGGTAATAAACCGACTGCCATAATCATTCCATCCGAAATCAATCACTTTTTGTTCTCCTTTTTCATTCACCAGGAACTGAGGACCCGGGTCCCTGGGCCAGTTAAATGAAACACTGTCCAGGATCCATTGCAGCTTTGTCGTATCGATCTGAAACGAGTTGAGTAATCGGTTGAAAGAATACTTTGTGCTGTCGGCCTGGAAATTCAGTCTTACCTGTACCTGCTTATAAATTGATTTAATAATAGCAGCCGAGACCCTTTCCCGGCCGGGCCGGTGAAAAATGCCCACCCAAACCGCTTCCTGTGGTTCCCATTCGGCCGGCATTCGGAATGTATCCTGTGCGCCAACCTGTACGGTATACGTCAATAACAAAAGGACCAGGGCAGGTTTGGCGCTTTTCAGCATGAAGAAAACTTTAAAAACTTAAATAAGGTATGCATACCAGTAAGGGTAAAATACTTCTTTTCATTAGCATGCTGTATTTTTCTGATTCGCATTTAAGTTAACAAAGGGTTAAACACATTATTTTTGCGCATGCCCAATCAATCGTATCAATACCAGGAACTATTTCTTTTTTGCAGGTCTGTTTTGGAAAAGATAGGATGCAGCAGCAAGGATGCTGAAATAGCCACCCGGGTATTATTATCCGCTGACCTCCGGGGTGTTGATTCCCATGGCGTGGCCAGGCTGAGCGGGTACGTTCGTTTATGGGAGGCCAAAAGGGTGAATGCCCAACCATCATTAAAGATTTTGCATGAAACACCCTCCACTGCCGTAGTGGATGGTGATAGCGGGCTGGGGCTGGTGGTGGCGCCTTATGCCATGCAGGTAGCTATTGATAAAGCAAAAAATGCGGGTACCGGTTGGGTCAGTGTACAAAACAGTAATCATTTTGGCATTGCCGGTTATCATGCCATGATGGCCCTTGAACATGATATGATTGGCATTGCCCTGACCAATGCCAGTCCACTGGTTTCCCCCACATTCTCTACCGAAAGGTTATTGGGTACTAACCCCATTTGTGTGGCCATACCTGCCGGTGATGAGCCTCCCTTTGTAGCCGATCTTGCCACTACAACTGCTGCTAATGGAAAATTGGAGATCCTGCAACGAAAAGCCGGGGTGGCCCCCCTGGGCTGGATACAGGATAAACAGGGAAAGCCTTCCACCGATCCCCACGAACTCAAGGCAGGGGGTGCATTATTGCCACTGGGTGGGGACAGGGAACACGGAAGTCATAAAGGCTATGCATTGGGTGCTGTTGTCGATATTTTTTCAGCCATCCTGAGCGGGGCCAATTACGGACCATGGGTTCCTCCCTTTCCGGCCTATGTGCCGATGCCGGAGGAGCAGCCTGGAAAAGGGATCGGTCATTTTTTTGGAGCCATGCGCATCGATGCTTTCCGGAAAGCGGAGGATTTTAAAACACATATGGACAAATGGATACAACGTTTCCGCTCGGCCAAAACGGTGGCGGGGGAAGACAGGGTGATTATTCCCGGAGATCCCGAAAGGGAATTTGCAGCTGAAAGAATGAAAACCGGGATTCCGCTGTTGAAGCCGGTTGTTGAAGACCTGAAATACCTGGGTGAAAAGTTTGCAATCCCCTTCCTGGCGAGTTAAAAGACCTCTAAGTTGGTTATATAGATTCAAGAACCACCTATAATAGTAACGGTTAATTATTTTTTCAGCGCAATTTCAGGCAGAGACTCTACCTTTCTTTTTATTCTAACAGCTGTTATTCTTCTTCAATCTTATCTTTGCAACCTCAAAAAAATACAAAAACGGGGGAGGGGGTTTATGAAAATAATGAAGTTTGGTGGTACCAGTGTAGGAAAACCGGAAAGGATGCACCAGGTAGCACAGCTGATCACCAAAGACAGCGAAGACAAGATCGTCGTACTGAGCGCTCTCAGTGGTACTACCAATGCATTGGTGGGTATCGGGGATTCCATTGCGAAAGGCGAAAGGGAACAGGCAAAACAACAGATCGCTGAACTGGAAAAACATTACCAGGCGTTTATCCGTGACTTGCTCAGTACCGATACTGCCTATGAAAAAGCCAAAGGGATTATTGCTGAACATTTTGAATTTCTGAACATTATTTTAAAAATTTCTTTCAGCGAATCCCTCAACAAGGATATCCTGGCCCAGGGCGAATTGCTATCCACCAAGCTCTTCTCCGTATTGCTTGAAGAACAGGGAATTGACCATAAACTGTTACCGGCGCTGGAATTCATGAGCATCGATGCTTATGATGAACCCCAGATCGGCAGCATCAAGGTAAAGCTGAGTCAATTGCTGAAGCAGAACAGTGATAAAAAATTATTCATTACGCAGGGATATATCTGTAAGAATTCGAGGGGTGAAGTGGATAATCTTAAAAGAGGCGGCAGTGACTATACCGCTTCACTGATCGGTGCGGCCATAAAGGCAACAGTATGCGAGATATGGACCGATATCGACGGAATGCATAATAATGACCCCAGGATTGTAAAAAAGACCCGGCCCATTGAACAGATGAGCTTTGACGAAGCGGCAGAGCTTGCCTATTTTGGCGCCAAGATCTTACATCCTGCTTCCATATGGCCGGCACAGTTTTACAAGGTACCGGTCAGACTGCTCAATACCATGCAGCCGGAAGCAAAAGGCACTTTGATCACGGAGCATGCAGGCAGTGTAGGCGTAAAGGCCGTAGCTGCCAAGGATAATATCATCGCGATCCGGATCAAAAGCAGCCGCATGTTGCTGGCCTATGGTTTCCTGAGAAAGATTTTTGAGGTTTTTGAAAAATACAGGACCCCGATCGATATGATCACGACCTCTGAAGTGGCTGTTACCCTGACCATCGACAGTAAAGAGCACCTCAGGGATATCCTCAAGGAACTGGAACCCTTTGGTTCATTAGAGGTGGATGAAAACCAAACCATCATATCCGTTGTGGGCAATGAGATCTCTCAGACCGAGGATATCATCAAGAAACTATTTGGTTCGATCATCAATATTCCGGTTCGTATGGTTTCTTATGGGGGCAGCCCGCATAATATTTCGCTATTGGTTTCGGCTGAAAACAAGACAAGGATCCTGCAACAGTTGAATAAGGGGATGTTTGGGTTGGATTAGGGATGGATATATGATCAAAAGCGTATGGCTAAACAGGCAAGAATAATATTAAACAGAAAATCGGAGTGGGTTAATAACAGCAGGGCCTATCAATTCCTGATTGATGGTAATGTCATGAGCAGGGTCCGTAATGGGGAATCACTTGAATTTCAAGTAGAGCCCGGTCTTCATCAATTTTCCTGTAAAGCAGGTTGGTGTGGCAGTGAAGTGATCGAAATGGATATCAGGGAAAATGAAATTGCCTACCTTGTTGTCAGCAGTGGAATGAAATATTACTGGTGGGTAGCGATACCCTTACTCGTAGTTTTTGTGTCCAATTTGATCTACTCCCTTACACAAGCTCCAAAACCCGCCTATTTCAAATATTTATTCCTGCTGGCTGTTCCGGCGCTTCTCTATTTTGCCTATTACTTAACCATCAGGAGAAATGAGTACCTCCGTCTGGAAAAAGACGGGAACAATATCTTCAATCATTAATCCGGTGAAGGGATATCCTCTCCGGTTCAAGATGGTTTAGTCTTCAAAACCCCTCAGGGTATAGATAGCAATAGCACTGTTCCCGCCCGGGCTACCCACAAAGGGTCCTTTGATGATCTTTATCAGGGCGATATCATTCGGGTTGATGGAATTCAGGAATTCGGGTTCCACCCTCATTTCATCTACAAATAAACTGGCCACAGAGCCCCGGATATACGGTATGAAAACATGTTCGCGTGTCCTGATTACCTGTAACCCGGCTACCCGGCCATTCAGCCAGTCGAGAATATTCAGGTAACTCCCCACAAATTTGTCGGCAACACTGATAATGGTTCCATCTGCCGATTGAAACAGTGGAGAACAATAGTCAGCCGCTAATTTCTGTTCGGGATTTACGAATTGAACGGATCTGTACTGCTGGGCATTTAAGACCAAACCGGAACCGATAACCGTGATGATAATTAATATACGCTTCATGGCATTTTCCTCCTCTAGTAATTTACGAAATTAATGTGTTAGCACATCGTTAAGATGCGTTCCGGTTCCGGATTACACAAGCACAAAAAAATACTTTCCGGTAGGGAAAGTATTTTTTATTGAGAAGATTTTTGATCTGTCAGATTACAAGCATGGCATCCCCGTAACTGAAAAAGCGGTATTTGTCTTTGATCGCTTTTTTATAAGCTTCCATGGCGAGATCATAACCGGCAAAAGCACAGGTCATGATCAGCAGGCTGGTCTTGGGGAGGTGGAAATTCGTTATCAGGGCATCCGCAATATTGAAATCGTAGGGTGGGTGAATAAAGATATTGGTCCATCCTTCTGAAGGTTTCATCATTTTCTGTGCCGTAAAGGAGGATTCAAGAGCCCGCATCGTCGTGGTACCCACCGAACAGATCCTGTTTCCGTTTTCCCGGGCCTTGTTGATGATCTTACAGGCCGCTTCTTCCACCCGGTAATACTCGGCATCCATCTTGTGCTTGCTCAGGTCTTCCACTTCAATCGGACGGAAAGTGCCCAAACCGGTGTGGAGGGTGACTTCGGCAAAACGAATACCTTTGATTTCCAGTCTTTTGATCAATTCCCGGCTGAAATGGAGCCCGGCTGTCGGCGCCGCAACAGCGCCTTCATGTTTGGCATAAACGGTTTGATAGCGTTCCTTATCTTCCTCGTCGGGTTTTCGTTTGATATATTTTGGCAAAGGGGTTTCTCCCAGCATTTCCAGCATTCCGCGGAATGACTCTTCTGAGTCCTCCCAGAGGAAACGGATAGTTCGGCCACGGCTCGTTGTATTATCGATGACCTCGGCCACCAATTCTTCATTGTCTCCGAAATACAGTTTATTGCCCACCCTTATTTTTCGCGCCGGATCCACGATCACATCCCAAAGCCGGTTTGACTTGTTCAGCTCCCTTAATAGAAAGACTTCAATCTTTGCCCCTGTCTTTTCTTTACGGCCATACATCCTGGCCGGAAAAACCTTGGTATTGTTTACAACAAAAGCGTCCTTATCATCAAAATAATCAAGGATATCCCGAAAATGTTTGTTTTCGATCTCACCGGTATGACGATGTACCACCATCATTCGGGCATCTTCACGTCTTTTCGCAGGATTTTGGGCAATAAGGTTCAAGGGGAGGTCAAAACGGAATTGTGAAAGCTTCATATATTGTAATGATTGGGGCCAAACGACACGACCTGGAAGTGATCCATGGAGCACCGAAAATTCCGCCGGAGGGGCGGGCAAGTCCGGTCTTACGGCACCGGGCCTGGTCGTTGGGCATTTTTAAAAACGGGCAAAGGTAAAAAAATAAGCGCAATAATCCGGGTTTCTTGTACACAATCTTTCACCCCGAAAGGTGTAATAAGCAGATTTTGACAGATTTTAATGATTTTTTACAGAAAACGGGTAAAGTCATACCGGTAAATCTTCCCGGATATTCGGATCATGCATAGCGGATGGCCGGAATGGAGCGGATCAGTTGGGCGGAATAAGGATGGGAGGGATGGTGATAAATTTGATGGGCAGTGCCGGTTTCAATGATCTTTCCTTTCTGCATCACCATGATCCTGTCGCTGATATAATGCACCACCGAGAGGTCGTGGGAAATGAAGATGACGGTAAAGCCAAATTCCCTTTTCAAGTCGCTGATCAGGTTCAGCACCTGTGCCTGTACACTTACATCCAATGCCGAAACTGATTCGTCACAAACGATAAAAGAAGGTTGGAGTGACAAGGCCCGGGCAATGACGATACGTTGTCTTTGCCCGCCTGAAAACTCATGCGGGTAACGGTTATAATGTGAGGGCTTTAGGTCAACTTTTTCCAGCAGGGAAATGATCCTGTCCTTTCGCTGTTGTCTGGTTAATCCCGGTTCATGCACTTTCAACGGTTCTGATAAGGCATTCCCGATCTGTATCCTGGGGTTCAGGGAGGAAAAAGGGTCCTGGAAAATGATCTGTATATCTTTTCTCAACGGCAGCAATTCCTTCCTGTTTTTTAAAAGAAGGTCGGTTCCCTTATAGTAAATTTTTCCGGCTGTCGGTTCAAGAAGTCGCAGGAGGCAGCGACCCAGGCTGGTCTTACCACAACCGGATTCGCCCACCAGCCCCAGTGTTTCACCGGTATGCAGGGTAAAACTCACATCATCCACCGCTTTTATCACCGGTAATAATCTCCCGAAAACGGAGGACTTTTGATGAAAATGAACCGAGAGGTTTTGGACATCCAGCATGACAGTTTCCGGTGTTCGCTTCATGAGTGGGAGCGTTGTTTGTTGTTCGGCCCGTATCAATGGGTTTGCTGTTTCTTCCGAAAGAAAATCGCTTACTACCGGCAACCTTTCTCCTTTTGGATGATTGGCGGGTCTGCAGGCCAGCAAAGCTTTTGTATACGGATGAACCGGCTGGGAAAATAATACACTTACTGAATTTTCTTCTACAATACGGCCCTTGTACATGACAAGACAGCGGTCGGCAACCTCTGCCACAACCCCAAGGTCGTGGGTGATAAAAATGACCGCCATGCCGGTTTGTTTCCTGAGTTCTTTAACCAGGTCCAGGATCGTTTTTTGTACGGTCACGTCTAAAGCAGTCGTCGGCTCATCGCAGATCAGCAGACTGGGATTACAACACATGGCCATGGCAATCATCACCCGCTGTTTTTGTCCACCGCTTAACTGGTGCGGGTATCTTCTGAAAACCGATGCGGGGTCGGGAAGCTTAACTTTTTCGAACCAACTGAGCGTTTTTTGTTTTGCTGCTGCATACGATATCCTGTTATGCTGGAGGATGGCTTCTGTGACCTGGTAACCACAGGTGAAAACGGGATTCAGTGAAGTCATCGGTTCCTGGAAGATGATACTGATCCTGCTGCCCCGGTATTCCTGGATTTTTTTCGGGTCCAATGGCAACAGGTCGACCGGGGTTTTGTTTTTTTCCCAAAAACAGATTTCGCCGGATGTATATTTTGCCTGTGTAATATTCAGTAATTGTAAAATGGAAAGTGCTGTTACAGATTTTCCCGAACCGGACTCACCAACAATGGCCAGTATCTCATTTTCCCGCACCTGAAAGGAAATACCATTAAGTGCCTGCGTCCTGCCGCCAGACGATTGAAAGGATAGGGAAAGGTCTTTTACCTCTAAGACGGGCTGCGGTTGCATCGCTAAAATTTCAGGTGGCGGACCGTCAGGCCATTATTGATCAGCTGTTTTAAGGAATCAATCCCGATGTGCAGGTGATTCTCCACGTATTTGGCGGTGATCTGTTTATCGCTTTCTTCGGTTTTAACCCCTTCGGGTATCATCGGCTGATCACTCACTAACAGTAAGGCACCGGTGGGAATCTTATTGTAAAATCCGACCGTAAAAACGGTAGCCGTTTCCATGTCGATGGCATAAGCCCTTACCTGTTGTAAATAGGATTTGAATTTTTTATCATGTTCCCAGACCCTGCGGTTGGTGGTATAAACAGTACCGGTCCAGTAATCAACCTTGTAATCCCGGATCGTGGTAGAAACTGCTTTCTGCAAGGCAAAGGCCGGGAGCGCCGGCACGGCTTCCGGGAAATAATCATTGGAGGTACCCTCTCCCCGGATGGCAGCAATGGGAAGGATCAGGTCACCAAGTTTATTTCTTCTTTTTAAACCTCCGCATTTACCCAGGAACAAAACAGCTTTAGGGCTGACCGCCGTGAGCAGGTCCATTATGGTGGCAGCGGTTGGACTACCCATGCCAAAATTGATGATCGTGATGCCGTTTGCGGTGGCACATTGCATGGGCCGGTCAAGGCCGATCACTTTTACTTTATTCCATTTGGCAAAGAGGTCGACATAATTACCAAAATTGGTCAGCAATATGTATTTCCCAAAATTTTCAAGTTTCTCCCCGGTATAACGGGGCAGCCAGTTCTTTACGATTTCATCTCTTGACTTCATGCCGGTTATGTTATTTAGCGAATTTAAACATTTATTTTTGGCAAATGATAAAGCTGGTATACCCTGAGCCCATATTCAAGATCAAAACGGAAGCCGGCAGGGACTTTGTGTTTGATACCATCCGTAAGCAATGGGTGGTGCTGACACCAGAGGAATGGGTAAGACAGAATTTCATCAATTATCTCCTCTATACAAAACAATATCCCTCCGCGCTGCTGGCAGTTGAAAAAGAGATCCAGCTGGGAGAACTTAAAAAAAGATTTGATATCCTTGTTTATGACGGGAATCATCAACCCTGGATGATGATCGAATGTAAATCGCAGGAGGTCGCGCTAGACCAACAGGTTTTAAACCAGTTATTGCGCTACCATCTTGCCATGCCAGTGGATTACCTGGTACTCACCAATGGGGATTATTGTTATGGCTGGAACAAATCAGGGGGACAATTAGTTGAAATAACGGCTTTGCCGGAATTTGAGCAATAAGGGGTAGTAATAAAAAAGCCCTTAGGAAGGGCTGTTTTGTAGCGGGATCGGGAGTTGAACCCGAGACCTTTGGGTTATGAATCCAACGCTCTAACCACCTGAGCTATCCCGCCAAAGGGCTGCAAATATACAGCATGAACCTTAATCAATAAAATGCTTTATCTTGATTTTATGATCAGGATTGCGACCCCTGCCGATGCCGCCGGCATGCTCAGGATATATGCTCCATTTATCCTCCAATCGGGAATTACCCAGGAAGTTGAAGTTCCCGATCCTGAAAGCTTTGCGGAGAGGATCAGGCAGGGCCTGTTGAATTTCCCCTGGCTGGTTTTTGAAGAAAAGGGCCGCGTGGCAGGCTATGCCTATGCATCAAAATACAGGGAAAGAGCCGGGTATCAATGGTGCGTTGAAACTTCTGTGTATATCGATCCCGAATTTTATGGTCAACAAACAGCCGGGCTGCTTTACCGGGCATTATTTTCTTTGCTGAAATTACAGGGCTATATCAATGCCTATGCTGTTATTACCCTGCCCAATGCAAGGAGTATTGCTTTCCACAAAAAATTCGGGTTTGCATATTTTGCCACCTATCATCAGGTGGGTTTCAAACTTGATCAATGGCATGATGTGGGTTGGATGCAGTATACGATACAGGAACATGAAACCCATCCCCGGGACCCCATCAGGTTTTTTGATTTACGGGAGCAGGATCGGCAGCACATTCTTGACCAGGTACTGGGTCCATCACAATGATTTGATGATTCTCATTGCCAGAATGGATAAAGATCATTGACAGTCTGTTGATTAAAAGCTAACTTTAAGACAATAACAATTCAAATCAAACCCATCTTTATGAGCAAAATTTTAGTCCCTACCGATTTTTCCATGACCGCACGTAATGCCATCGGTTATGCCATCAGGATGGCAAAACAGGTTAATGCTGAACTGGTTATCTTTCATGCTAACGACCCTGATCTGAACAGGATTGAAGTGGATATTCTCAAAGATTTTGATTTCCTGAAAAAAGATATCGAGGCCGGACTGGTAAGTCCCATCTCAATTGAATATCATTTTGAAAATGGGAAATTGATCGATCTCCTTCCCAAAATGGCAGCTAAGTTTAAAGTTGACCTGGTATTAATGGGTACCAATGGCATTTCCGATACCATCAGTTTCAAGGTGGGCAGTAATGCCTATGCCGCAATTGAAGAATGCAGGATACCCGTGCTGGTGGTCCCTCCCCAGGCTGACTTTGAGGGTATTAATAAGATTGTTTTGTCGGTGGACTACCGGCAAAGCTTTGAAGATTTGCCCCTGATTCCATTGATGAACATGCTCCAGCTTTTGGAGGGTGAATTATATGTGCTCAGTGTTATTGATAAGGAAGTCGAAAGCCAGGCTGTTCCCAAAATGGATGTTCAAAAGATCAGGACATTACTGAAAAACACCGCGCACTCCTTCCATTATGTTTACCAGGAAGATATTGAAAAGGCGATCAATGATTTCTGTTCTATGCATTACGCAGATATGCTGATCACGTTTCCGAAAAATCATTCCTGGGTTAAAAAAATGTTTAACAATACCCATACCCAAAACCTGGTCTACCATATTAAATTACCGGTCCTGGCGATCCATGAATAGGATCTATGGGCTCTGGACCAGCCTATCTTTTTCCAAGAAGATAGATGCACAGGCATAAGAAGAGGGTCAGGAAGATGATCAACAACGGTTCGTATTGCTTTTGAAGTTCCTTTTTTCTTTTTTGCCGGATCATTTTTTTCACAAGATCGTTATAGCTATTGTTGTCTGGCGGTATCCGCATTATTTTTTCGGTGAAAATTGTGGCTTCACCGGCATCCAGGTGCCGAAGGGGATCCAGTAACAGCTGTTTAATCTGTTCATTGATCTCATTTTCCCTGCTTTCAACAAGCAGTTGTATACTTTCATCAGACAAAACCTTCTCCAAATATGATTTCAGTTTGTCTTTTTGGTTCCTGAAGGGGTTGAGGAGGGTACTGAACCTGTTGATGGCAATCACATCATTCAGGAGGGAGAATGCGGTAACCGGTTGCTGCCGGGAAAATTTATGGCCCAGGCTCTGGACATACCATCTTTCCCTGAGATAAGCTTCTTTCCTGCCCGGGTCCATTAAGGTTTCATAAGCTTCCTTGATCTCCTGATAGGTGGCATTTGCATTTTTTCCGGCCTCAGATTTGTCCGGGTGAAATTGCATAGCCAGTTTCCGGTAGGCTTGTTTAATTTCTTTTCTTGTGGCATGGGGCGGAACCCCTAAAATGGTATAATAATCTTTCAACGACATCTGTTCTGCGAAAATAAGACTATCGTCCAGGAAATAATTTTCCTGTTGGTGGCGTTAAACATCCTGCTGTTAGATCAGTCAGAGTTTGATGCAAAAACCTATTATGAAAACGCACCATTTAGTTTCTTCATTAATCTGTATCCTTTTCATTACATCCTGTCAGAAGGCATCAAATGATCCGGTGCCCCCGGCGCAATTATATTTTCCGCCAGTTACCGGCAATGAATGGCAGACGGGTACCCCTGCTTCGCTGGGTTGGAATGAAAACGCCGTGAATGATCTTTACACTTTTCTCGACCAAAAAAATACAAAGGCTTTTATCGTGCTGAAAAACGGCAGGATGGTCATGGAAAAATATTTTGGCAGTTTTATACAGGACAGTCTTTGGTATTGGGCTTCGGCCGGCAAAACCCTTACGGCGATGCTGGTGGGGATCGCCCAGCATGAGGGGATCCTCAATATTAATAACAAAACCTCCGATTACCTGGGAAACGGGTGGTCTTCCCTGTCTCCGGCGAAAGAAAACCTGGTTACAGTGAAAAACCAACTGACCATGACCACGGGCCTGGATGATAATGTAGCCGATGATGATTGTACTGATAAAGCCTGTTTGCAATATAAAGCCGATGCCGGAACGCGCTGGGCCTATCATAACGCACCGTATACTTTGCTGGAAAATGTAATTGTCAATGCTTCCGGAAAGAATTACAACAGTTATTGCAATGAAAAAATATCTTCCAGGATTGGCATGAGCGGATTCTGGCTGAAGTCGGGGTATAATAACGTGTTTTACAGCAATGCCCGTAGTATGGCAAGGTTTGGCCTGCTTTTATTGGCAAAGGGAGTCTGGGACCAGGTAACTGTATTGCCAGACAATGATTATTTTTCTGCAATGACCAGTTCCTCTCAGCCCATCAACCCTTCGTATGGTTACCTCACCTGGCTGAACGGCAAGAATTCCTATATGCTTCCCGAATCACAGATCAGTTTCAGTGGTGCCATCATTCCCAATGCACCCCCTGACTTATTCGCGGCCCTTGGTAAAAATGATCAAAAAATTTATGTGGTGCCCTCCCAGCAACTCGTTGTCATTCGCATGGGGAACGCATCGGGCATTCCGTTATATGCCTTATCCAATTTTGATAATGAATTATGGGGCCATTTGAAATCGGTCATCGGGTATTAAAGAGCCCCGGGTTCTTTATTTCAGGTACTGATCAAAGAAACGGATGCTCCTTTGCCAGGCAAGTTGTGCAGCTGCTTCATTATATCTTGCCCCGGCCGTATCATTATGAAAGGCGTGATTAGCACCTTCATAGATATATAATTCATAAGGGATATTGTTTTTTTTCAAAGCCGCTTCATAGGCAGGGATACCCGCATTGATTCTTTCGTCCAGTGCACCATAATGTAACTGCACGGCAGCTTTTATAGACGCCACATTGTCTGCAGAAGGCTGTCTCCCATAAAACGCCACCGCTGCTTTTAATTCCGGGATATGTACAGCCAGGTCATTGGCCATTCCACCTCCCCAGCAAAAACCCACACAACCGCAATTGCCATTATAGTCATTCCTGGTTGACAAATAGGTAAATGCGTTCCTGAAATTATCAAGGTTATCTTCCGCTTTAAGGTTCCGGAAAGCTGCCCTGGCCTCATCTTCATTTGCGAAATTTTTTCCCAGTGCCGACAGGGCATTGGGTGCCAGGGCCAGGTATCCCGCTTTCGCGACCCTGCGGGCGACATCTTCTATATGTGCATTCAGTCCCCGGTTTTCATGGATAACTATCACAGCCGGGTATTTTTTTTCTTTCCCGGGTTTTGCGAAATAGGCTTTCATTTCGCCGGGTTTCCCCGGGAAATGTACATAACCAGTTTCGAGGTCATCCTGTTTTGTTATCGCTGCATTGCTATAATTATTCTCCAGTTGTGGCAATAAAGCCAGGGCAGCTGCTGTACCGCCACAAAGCAAACTGAGCCTTTTCAGGAATTCCTGGCGACTCAGGGGTTGGTGGGTGTATTCGTCGTATAATCTGATGATTTGATGATCCATTCAACCTGGTTTACGTTAAAATAAAGTTACTGAAATAAGCATAAGGCATAAAGTTCCATAACTTTGCGATCCATTCTATCATTTATTAAAAATACAATACCATGCGTAAAGACTTATTAATCGTTGCAGTTATGGCAGGGATGGTTCTTGCCTGTAATAATAATACAGAAGAAAAAAAAGCGACCGGCATGGACACGATGGATCATGCTTCCATGAACCATGACGCTACCTCCAATATGCCTGCGGTTCCGGAAGTTCCTGCCGGGGCAAAGGTCTTTTTTGCCAACTTAAAAGACGGGGAGATGGTTAGTTCTCCCTTCAAAGTTCAGATGGGGGTTGAAGGAATGAGTGTGGATACTGCTAATGGCATTATCAAACCGGCTTCAGGTCATCACCATATTTTGATTGACGGACCGGATTCACTAGCCTCGGGTACTTCGGTGCCGAAAGATTCCGTACATCTTCATTTTGGTAATGCACAAACCGAAACAGAATTGAAACTGAGCCCCGGCATGCATACGCTGACCCTACAGTTTGCTGATGCACTCCACCGTTCTTATGGCGGCAGGCTGGCTGCAAAGATCACCGTGAATGTGAAAAAGTAGTTGACCAATAAACAAAGGGCCTGATTATCCGGGCCCTTTGTTGGTTATCTCTTAAGCCATTTCAAGTTCTTCTTTTGCCATGGGTTTCATGCAAAAGAACCAGTCCTTGCAATAAACATCTTTTTCCAGGCCGGCCATCCTGTCGGCTGCAGAACCACAGCTATTGGCAGGCGGAACGATCACGTCTTCGCCCGGCTCCCAGTCTGCCGGTAATGCCACTCCATATTTATCAGCAGTTTGTAAACCGATCAACACCCTTTTCAGTTCATTGAAATTCCGGCCCAATGAAAGGGGATAATAGATGATGGTCCTGATAATACCTTTAGGGTCAATAAAAAACACAGCCCTTACCGCTTTTGTACTGCTTTCTCCCGGCTGGATCATGCCATATTTCCTGGCAATTTCCATCGTGATATCTTCTATTAAAGGGAACTTCACTTCTACATTTTTCCATCCCCTGAATTCGATCTTGTCTTTGATGGTCCGAAGCCAGGCAATATGGCTGTAAAGCCCATCAATACTCAGGCCAACCAATTGCGTATTTAAACGGGCAAATTCCGGTTCCCGTTTGGCAAAGGTCATGAACTCTGAAGTGCACACGGGGGTGAAATCGGCAGGGTGGCTGAACAGGATCACCCATTTTCCCCTGTAATCCTGCGGAAAACTGATATTACCCTGTGTAGTTACTGCGGTAAATGAGGGAGCGCTATCACCGATACGCGGCATCGAAATGATGTCTTTTTCTTCCATTGTATTTGTCATATGTTTTTATTTTAATGTGGATGATACCTGTAAAGTTCCGGACTTGTTGAAATTTCCACAGTGATGACTGTCACTTCGATCGATGATCGTGGGCAATTATTGACTCCTCCTTCCGCCGGTCTCCATATCGCTATTGATAATGGCATCAAATTCCTGTTGGGTGAGGTATTGCGGAGTATAATTGACCCCTGCAGCTTTGAGCGTGCCGACAAATGCCCGGAGATGGTTTCTGGAGCCCCTCATCAGGTTTTCGTAAACAAGGATGATGGCAGAATGGCGTGTTTGTTGTAACTGTTCCTTCAGGTCGCGTATATCGATTTCCTCAATCGCAGCGCCAGCCATTAAAGAGGACGTGCTGCTCCTGTTTCCTTCTTCGATCAATTGATTGAATAACTCCTGGAGCCTGCTATTGGTAAATACACCGGCAGCGTTTCCGCCGGCAGGATCGGCTAAACCGTAACGATCCAGCAGGGTTTTAACGGCATTCATATGATTGGATTCACTCCGGCTGATATTGTTAAATTGTATTAGACCCCACTGGCTGTACATCATGGTATATACATCGTAAGCCAGTTTTTCTTCCTCCCGCATAAAAGCAAGGCTTTCTTTTTCAAAAGCGGTCAGGGTAGAATCAGTGGCAACCGGGTTGGCCGGATCATTATCTTTATTACAGGCCACTAAGTAGATAAACCCGTTCAGGGTCAGTAAGGCAGCAATAATTATTTTTTTCATAACACCTGTTTTCCATAAAATTCAGCCGTTTTGCATGAACAAACAGTGATAATTGTTGCATAAGAAAAAAAATGCCCCCGCTGGGAACAGCGGGGACAAACCATTAAACCTTATCTTATGAAAATAAGATGATGAAGGTATACAATTTTTATAAAACCAGGTTCCGGAGAAATCCTCCTTTCCTCAGGCTTCTGCATAACTGCTAACCGGCTCACAGGTACAAACCAGGTTTCGGTCGCCATAGGTATTATTGACCCTTCCCACGGAAGGCCAGAATTTATTTTGTTTTACATAATCGAGTGGAAAGACCGCCATTTCTCTTGTATAAGGATAGGACCAATCGCCGGAGATGACCAGGGATTGGGTATGGGGTGCATTTTTAAGGGCATTGCCCTTTTTATCGGCGATCCCGTCCTCAATGGCTTTGATTTCTTTCCGGATACCGAGCAGGGCATCGCAAAAGCGATCTAACTCCGCCTTATCCTCACTTTCGGTGGGTTCTATCATGATAGTGCCGGGAACGGGAAAACTCATGGTCGGAGCATGAAATCCATAATCGATCAGCCTTTTTGCCACATCCTCGGCCTCAATCTCTGCTGTTTTTTTAAAGGGCCTTAGGTCAACAATAAATTCATGTGCACAGGTATTGTTATGGCCGGTATATAGAATATCAAAATCATTTTCCAGGCGGGCCCGCATATAGTTGGCATTCAGGATGGCATATTCCGTGGAGGCTTTGGCACCGGTTGCACCGAGCATCCTGATATAACCATAACTGATCAGTAAAATACTGGCACTGCCATAAGGTGCAGCACTTACCGCACCAAAGGAACCGGGCTCCTGGCGGGCTGAACGGTATTTATGGCCTGGTAAATAGGGAGCCAGGTGTTGCTTGACACAGATGGGTCCCATACCGGGGCCCCCTCCGCCATGCGGTATGGCAAATGTTTTATGGAGGTTCAGGTGGCAAACATCTGCACCGATCAAACCCGGAGCTGTTAACCCTACCTGTGCATTCATATTGGCGCCATCCATATACACCTGTCCGCCATGCTGATGAATGATGTCGGTAATTTCTTTTACCGTTTCTTCATAAACACCATAGGTACTGGGATAGGTGATCATGATGCCTGCCAATTCGCTGGCATTTTGTAAGGCTTTTGCTTTCAGGTCCTCTACATCGATATAACCATTTTCAAGCGCTTTCACCACCACCACTTTCATACCGGCCATGACCGCCGAAGCGGGATTGGTGCCATGTGCAGAGATGGGAATCAGCATCACATTCCTGTGATGGTCACCCCTGGCATGATGATAAGACCGTATGGTAAGAAGACCTGCATACTCACCCTGTGCGCCGCTGTTGGGTTGTAAACTGCAGGCATCAAATGCGGTAATGGCACAAAGGTATTTTTCCAGTTCCTCAATCACCTGCTGGTAACCTTTTGTCTGCCCGGAGGGGGCAAAGGGATGGATCTTACTCCAGTGCGCCCAGCTCAGCGGCATCATTTCTGATGCTGCATTCAATTTCATGGTACAACTCCCCAACGCAATCATTGAATGATTGAGGGAAAGGTCGCGGTTTTCGAGCATCTTGATATACCGCATCATCTGGCTCTCGCTTTTATGGCTGTTAAAGACCGGGTGCGTCAGAAAGGGGGAGGTCCGCGTCAGCTGAGAAGGGATATGGTCCAGCGTGACATCGTCCTCTATTTCAAAAGATACCGGGTCCGTATCATTCTCGAAGCAATTGATCAGGTCATAAAGGTCTTCGATGGTTGTTGTTTCATCGATGGAAATACCAACCAGGTTATTTTGGAAATACCTGAGATTGATCTGCTGTCTTTCCGCTTTTTCCCTGATAAACACGATATCATCCGTTTTTACGGTGATCGTGTCAAAAAATTGGTTACCGGCCAGTTCGTAACCTCTTTCCTCGATACTTTCTGCCGTGATCTGGGTCAGCAGGGCCACCCGCTTGGCAATATTCTTTAATCCTTCAGCGCCATGAAAAACGGCATACATGGCCGCCATATTGGCCAGCAATGCCTGTGCGGTACAGATATTGGAAGTGGCCTTTTCCCTTTTGATATGCTGTTCCCTGGTCTGTAAGGCCATTCTCAGGGCCCGGTTACCCTGCGCATCGATACTGATTCCGATGATCCTGCCCGGGATACTTCTTTTAAATTCATCTTTTGCTGCAAAAAATGCTGCATGGGGGCCCCCAAATCCCAGGGGAACGCCAAATCTTTGTGCCGACCCAACAGCACAGTCAGCACCCAATTCTCCGGGTGGCGTCAGCAGGGTAAGAGCCAGCAGGTCGGTGGCCATGACGGTATAGGCGCCGGCCTTTTGTACTTTTTCAATAAAACCCCGGTAGTCTTCAATACATCCTTTGTCGTTAGGATATTGTACAATGGCCCCGAAATAGCTATGATCAATAACTGCCTTTTTATAATCGCCGGTCACGATTTCAATGCCTACCGGTACGGCACGGGTCATCAGCACATCCCTGGTTTGGGGAAATATTTCACTGTCCACAAAGAACCGGGGGCGTTCGATATGATCCTGCCGGTTCAGGGTATTGAAAAACATGGTCATGGCCTCTGCGGCAGCTGTCGCTTCATCCAGCAGGGAGGCATTGGCGATGGGCAGTGCCGTCAGGTCACTCACCATGGTCTGGAAATTCAGGAGGCTTTCGAGCCTGCCCTGGGAAATCTCAGCCTGGTAGGGGGTATATTGGGTATACCAACCCGGGTTTTCAAAAATGTTCCTGAGAATAACAGAAGGGGTAATGGTATCATAATAACCCTGTCCGATATAGTTTTTGAATACCTTGTTCTGTAAGGAGATTTCTTTGATATGTTTCAGGTAGTCATGCTCACTCATGGCTTCAGGCAGCTGTAAAGGCCGGGCCATACGGATCCCCGCCGGAACTGTTTTGTTTACCAGTGCAGACAGGGAAGGCTCGCCAATGAGCTGGAGCATTTTTTGCGTGTCATTTTCACCGGGTCCGATATGCCTTGCAATGAATTCACTTTGCTGTTGTTCGAATAGACTCATATGATTGCTGTGCTTTTTCGTTTTCATGAATGGGGCTGCGTAAAAGTGGTGCAAATTTAGCATAGCCCGGGCATAAAAAGAGGGCTTTGTTTAAGCGGTGGAAAAGCTATGGGTAAAGTTAAATTCCCGTTCTTTGCGGGATGCAAAAAGATATATTGCATAATTGGGAGAAAAAATCAGCTGAACGGCAAAAACAGTACAGGAATTTCCTGCAAAAAGCAGACAAAAACAGGGTGTTAAAACAATTGCCGGACATACATGAGGAGGCGACCCGTAAAGTCGATTGCCTGCAATGTGCCAATTGCTGTAAAAATTATTCTCCAAGGTTTAAGACCCCCGACATCAAAAGGATCAGCAGACAACTGGGCTTAAGGGAAAGCGAATTCATTGACAAATATTTAAGGGTCGATGAAGACGGTGACTATGTAGTACAGGCATCGCCCTGTCCATTTCTTGGAGTTGATAATTTCTGTTCCATTTACGAACAAAGACCATCCGATTGCCGGAGATTTCCCTATACCGACGAGGATGTGATCATCAAAAGAAAACAAATCACCCTCAAAAATTCGTCCTTTTGCCCGATCACGTATTATGTCCTGGAAATGCTGATGGAGCAGGTTCGGTAATTTTCTGTACCTTCTCGCTAAAAATTTATTCATATGCCAGGATATGTAATTGAAAGGGAGATCCCCGGGGCGGGAAATCTTTCCATGGATGAGTTACACGCTATTTCCCAAAAATCATGTAATGTCATCAGCGAACTGGGGCCCAGCATACAATGGGTGGAGAGCTATGTTACCGAAGACAAGATTTATTGCATCTATAATGCTCCCAATAAGGAGATTTTATAACAGCATGCAGCAGTGGGTGGATTCCCGGCCAACAGGATCGAACAGGTTAGAAATGTGATCAATCCCGTCACTGCGGAATAAAACCCTGTTTTGAAAGGTTTATTGACATTTCAGTAACTTCCGGTCATGGACTGGCAGGAGTTACTCAGGAAAACCCTATTTGAATTCGGAAAATATTCGCTTACCGTTTCGCAGTTACTGGTGGCCCTGGCCATTTTTCTGGGTACCAAGATCCTCCTTGTTTTTATCCGGAAGGTCATCTCGAGCCGCTTACATGAAACCATCAATGATAAAGGCAATGCCTACGCCTTATTCCAGCTTTTCAGGTATTTTATCTGGATATTCTCTACGTTGTTCATCCTCGATACTGTTGGAATAACCCTTACCTATCTGCTGGCGGGATCCGCAGCCTTATTTGTGGGATTGGGTTTGGGTTTACAGGATGTTTTCAAGGATATGGCATCGGGTGTATTAATGTTGATAGAAAGAAACGTCAAGATCGACGACGTGATGGAAGTGGGGGGTATTGTGGGAAGAATAACCCGGATTGGAGTGCGCACCTCCACCTTAAAGACCCGGGACGGGATCAGCATGATCATCCCCAATTCCAGTTTTGTAAACGAAAAAGTCATCAATTGGAGCAATGAATCCGAAGCGACCCGTTTTTCGGTAAGTGTGGGCGTATCATATAGTTCTGATGAAAAATTAGTAAAGCAGGTATTACTCGATTGTGTCGTGGCCCACAAGGATATTCTCCATGAAGGCGCACATGCTCCCCTGGTAAGGTTTATCAACTTTGGCGACAGTTCCCTCGATTTTGAATTACTGTTTTGGACGAATAATATCTTCCCGGTTGAAAACATAAAGAGTGATATCCGGTTTGCGATCGCAGCGGCCTTCCGTCAGCACCAGATCACAATTCCATTCCCACAAAGGGATTTGCACATCATCTCCGACCGGACAAAACAATCGCCCGATTGAAAAAAAAGATCAGCCGGCCAGCTGGTCATAAGTAGCCCCCAGGGGTCTTTGAATGCCTTCGCCTTTCCATTCCGGTGAACCGGGTATTGCAGTTGCTTTTAATATTTCCTCTTTTGATTTACCATCCCTGATCCCGTTTTCTACATACTGGACCACATTTCCGAGGTAATCCCTGAATGCGATGAGGTCCTCCTTTTTACCGGTGATATCATACCCTTCGCCGGAATGCCCGAAGATAAAAACTGTCTTTTTATCAAATTTGGCGATCGACTGGTCCAGCACCTTGATCCAGCTTTTGGTATCCGCTCCGGCACTGTTATCGACATAGGGATGCCGCCGGTTGAATACCAGGTCGCCCATATGAACAATATTGGCATGCTGCAGATGAACCACACTGTCGCCATTGGTATGACCGGCACCATAATAATTCAGGCAGATCTTCTCCCTGCCAAAATCCTGGCACCAGGTATCCGAATAGGTCTGGTCGGGGTAAAGCTGTTTATCTTCCGATTTTTGGTTACGCGCCACATTTTGCTGGTTCGTCTTTGAATTTTCATGGGCCACAACATAACTGACCAGCCCTTTGAAAGCAATATTTCCAGCGGTATGGTCACCGTGGTGATGGGTATTGATGAGGAGTTGAAATGGCTTTTCTGTTTTTTTCTTCAGTTCCTGGATCAGATGACCTGCTTGTTCGGGGAATTGGGCATCCATCACCACAATACCGTCTTTTGATAAAAGAAAACCGATGGTTCCACCCCTTTCCGTAAAAGTTCCGACAGTATCGGTAAGCATGTTGATCTTCCAGTTTTCCTGGAAGAATGCAGAAAGGACCTTTTGCTGGGAGACGGTGATCGCCGCCAGTGATAGCCCTGAATTTTGTAGAAAGTTGCGACGGTTCATAATTTCAAATTTCCTGTAATTTAAAACGTTTATTTGATTAACGTATAGAAGGTAATATGGTTGGGTGTTTGTAGTTTTATTGCAAAATCAAGCCCATGACCCGTTCTCCATTCCTGGTACAACTGATAAAAAGACTGCGTTTGCCGAATGACCAGGAAAATATCAAAACAACAATAGAGAATTTGCGCAGCGGTACTGAAATGTCTGGTGTGAGTCTCTGGGTATTGGTGGCGGCCGTATTTATTGCCTCATTGGGATTGAATACCAATTCAACCGCAGTCATTATTGGTGCCATGTTGGTTTCCCCCTTAATGGGTCCGATCATGGGTTTTGGGTTGGGTTTGGGGATCAATGACTTCACCCTCATCAAAAGGGCTGCAAAAAATTTTGCCAATGCGGTGATCATCAGTGTTATCACATCAACTATCTATTTTGGCATCAGCCCTGTAAAAGAAGCGGGTTCAGAATTACTGGCAAGAACTTCACCCACTATCTATGATGTGCTGATTGCCTTTTTTGGAGGAGTGGCGGGTATCATTGCTGGTGCCAGTGTGTTGCGAAGGAGTAACGTGATTCCCGGTGTGGCGATCGCCACAGCTTTGATGCCGCCTCTTTGTACGATGGGGTATGGGATCGCCAATGGCAACTGGACATATGCAGCTGGTTCCTTTTATCTTTTTATCATCAATTCCGTATTTATCAGTGTCTCCACCTATCTTATCGTAAGGTTACTGAACTATCCCAAAGTGTCAAAACTGGAAATAAAAAATAAGCGACGGGTAACCTGGTTTATTTCAGCCCTGATATTCCTATTGATCGCCCCCAGTATTTACATTACTTATAATATCGTAAAGAAATATTTCTATGAACAAAATTCCAAAATTTTTATCCTCCGGGAGGTACAGGACAAGGAACATATAGTGGTTTCCAGCAACCTTATATATAAACCCGGTCATTCCAAACTGGAACTGGTCATGATGGGAAATATCATTGACAGTATGGAAATTGATTCGCTCAAACATAAAATGGGTCAGTATGGCTTAAAGCGGTGTGACCTGGTACTCTACCAGGGTTCGGATGGCCGCGCTGCCCTTAAAGGCCAGTTTGAACAGTTGAGTACGGGTATTGAATTGCAGAATGCTTCCATCAAAGAATTATACCTGAAAAATGACAGCCTGGTCACAGAACTTAAAAAAATCAAAATCCCGGATAGCCTTTCCGTTCTGTTGGCCAGGGACCTGATGAAGATCGATTCCACCTTGCAACACCTGTCTCTTGACCGATCCTTCAGTTTTAACCCTTTAAAGAATAAGTTTGATACTTTATGGACGGTTTCCGCATCCTTCCATAATATATATCCCAGGGCAGACAGGGTACTCATCGATTCAATATTAAAAAGTCGCTTGCATAGTGAATCTGTTCATCTCGTTGTGGAATAGGATTCCCTTTTAATATTCAAAATTTTTGAGCTTGGGTGCTTTCAGCCAGGAGAATATTACTATGAGAAGGGTCATCGATCCGCCAAATACTACGGCAGGAACGGTTCCCATGAGCGAGGCCGTAACCCCGCTTTCAAACTGACCCAGTTCATTACTGCTGGTGACAAAGATCGAATTGACAGCAGAAACCCTTCCCCGCATTTCATCCGGCACAAAGAGCTGGAAAATTGTTCCCCTGATGATGATGCTGACCCCATCAAATAGTCCACTGGCAAACAAGGCTATAAAACTCAGCCAGAAATTTTTTGATAGGGCGAAAACCAGGATACACAATCCAAACCCTCCGATGGAGGAAATAAAAACACGGCCCTGTTTGTTTTTTAAAGGGGAGGCGGTCAGCCAGGCGATGGCCATGAAATTTCCAAGATATGTGGCAGCCATCAGCCAACCCAGTCCTTCGGGACCTGTGTGCAGGATATCTTTTGCAAATACGGGCAATAAGGCCACCGCTCCGCCAAACAGTACGGCAATCATGTCGAGTGTAATGGCACCCAGTAAGGCTTTTTGGTGATAGACAAATTTTAAACCTTCCCTGACCCCGTCCCAGGTCCGGTTATTCTTTTTCTGCCAACTGATGGGTTTGGGCTGGATGATGCGGAAGAGAAAAATAGCACAGAGAATTAACATGCCTGAAATCGAAAACGCGATAGTAATGCTGGCATAACCCAGTAACAGTCCGGCCAGGGCAGGACCGGCTACGGCGGCTAACAGCCAGCTCATGCTATTGATATTGGCTGCTTTTACCAGGGAACTGGGCGGTACCAGTTGTGCCAGAAATGCATTTAAAGCGGGGGAACTATAGGCCCTTACCACCCCGGTACAGAATACAAGAAAATAAATGCCCCATTCAATATTTTTATTGCCCGCATAGATCCGGAACCAATTGGTGGTGATGACCAGCAAAAGGGTAATCAGGCACAAATAAGCGATCAGGCAGATGCTGATCAGTTTGTGTTTGTTGCTCCGGTCAACCCGGACTCCGGCAGGAAGCGCCAGAGAAATAGCCGGTATCACCTCACTTAATCCCAGCACACCCAGGGCCAGTTTGCTGCCGGTGATTTCATATAATTCCCAGCCCAGTAATACAGGGCTCATTCGCAACGCAGCAATAAAAAGGATGCGTGAGAGTATAAACCAGGTAAACTCTCGATTGATAATGATATAGGAGAACTTCTTTTTGAACACGTTTTTCAGGGAAGGTTTATGTAATGCTGGCCTTCATCGTAATCATGATCCAATGCGTTGATAATGGTTTGCAGATGTTTTTCATTGCCTAAGAAATCAGCGTGGCTAACATCTACGAACAGTGTTTTGAGATTGTGTTGTTTAATATAATGGGTATAGGTTTCCTGCAGGCTGAAAAGATACTCGTCGTTGATGCCCAGTTCATAGGCCCTGTTTCTTTTCCGGATATTTTGCTGCAGTTTCTGTACCGGGGCATGCAGGTAGATGAGGATGTCTGGTTGAATCAGTTGCTGGTGGATGATCTCGAATAACCTTTGGTAAAGCCGAAATTCGTCTTCCGGCAAATTGACCTTGGCAAATAAAAGGCATTTCGTAAAGAGGTAATCAGAAACGGTGATTTGCTGAAAAAGGTCTTTTTGCTGGATCAAGTCCTTGAGCTGTTTATACCGTTCGGCCATAAAGAAAAGCTCCAGCGGAAAAGCAAATTGTTTGGGATTCTCGTAAAATTTCGGCAGGAACGGGTTATCGGTAAATTCTTCGAGCACCAGTCGCGCATTGTAATGACGACTCAGCATATGAGCAAGGGTGGTCTTACCCGCACCGATATTTCCCTCAATGGTAATGAAATGATAATTCATGAAAGGTTAACAACTGCTATTTAATCCTGGGTGTTTGTGTTGTGCAAAATAACTTAAATGACCGCTTTATGCAGGGTTGGTGATGGATTGTGGAAAAATCAGGAAAATGGTTTTACGGCCAGGTCGTCCCTGCATTCAACAAGGAGTTGCCCGATCGTCTTGTTCAGGACCGGGTGCAGCAGGCCGGGGGCTATGGCGGCAAGTGGTAACAAGGCAAAACGCCTGTTCTGCAATTCGGGGTGGGGGACTTTTAAAAAATGCATGTCGTGCATTTCCTGGTTAAATAACAGGATATCCACGTCTATGATACGGGGCCCATATTTTTCTGTACGCATACGGCCCATTTGTTTTTCGATTTTCAGGATTTTCCTGATCAGTTGCCTGGCATTAAAAGGGGTGTAGACTTCCAGGGCCTGGTTCAGGAAATCAGGCTGACTGGTCATACCCCAGGCAGCCGTAACATAGAGAGGTGAAAGGGCATGGATACTGCCACATTGCGCTGCAATCAGTGCTCTTGCCTGCTCCAGGTTTTTTTCCCGGTCGCCCATATTCCCGCCTATCAGTAAATATGCTTTATTCATAAACAGATCCGTGCTAACGCATCAAATATCTTTATTTTTGACGGAATCTAATTTTAAAAAACATGCGGAGTTTCTTTAAAATATTTTTCGCCTCTTTTCTTGCGCTACTTGTATTTTCATTGATCGCATTTTTCCTTCTCATCACCTTTATTGGTGGTTTGGCCAGTAAAGACCGGCCGACGGTGAACCCCAGGTCTGTCCTGGTGCTGAACCTGGGACAGGATTACAGGGAACAGTCAAGAGAGAGCCCCTTTTCCGGCTTTGCTGATAATGATGAACTGGATGTACCGGGTTTATATGATGTGATCCGTCTTATCAGGAAGGCAAAGAATGATAAGAATATTGCCGGTATCTATATAACGGCTAATAACAACCCCAATGGTTTTGCCGCTTCTGAAGAGATCAGGCAAGCATTGGAAGATTTTAAGGAAAGCAAAAAATTCGTCATCGCTTACGGTGATATAATAACACAAAAAGCTTATTACGTTGCCACGGCTGCCGACGAAATTTACCTGAACCCCCGCGGTTTTTTCCAATGGTCAGGTTTTGCAGTCGATTTTGCTTTTTTCAAAGGAACGCTGGATAAACTCGATATCCGGCCGCAAATATTTTATGCCGGCAAATTCAAAAGTGCCACAGAGCCGTTCCGTACCGATAAGATGACCGATGCAAATAAACTGCAAACGATGGATTGGCTGGGTGACCTTTATGGTTATTTCCTTCAAACCGTAGCAGATTCCAGGAAACTGGATACCGTTGTACTCAGGGAGCTTGCGCAGTCAGGTAAGGTACAGGAACCCGAAGATGCCCTGCAAAACAAACTGGTGGATGGATTAAAATATGATGACGAAATGAAAGAACAGTTGAAGGGTAAAATGGGTTTGGGGAAATATGATAAAATGGAATTTGTTTCGATCAATAAATATTCCAAAACCGGGGGCTTTAAGAAATTTACCGGTGACAAAATAGCGGTCATTTATGCAGAGGGCGATATCGTGGATGGAAAAGGGAATGAAAATAATATCGGTAGCGAGCCTTATCAGCAACTGATCCGGAAAGCGCGGTTGGACCGGAATATAAAAGCGATTGTATTAAGGGTCAATTCGGGTGGGGGCAGTACCCTGGCCAGCGAACTCATCTGGCGGGAACTTTCACTGGCCCGGGAAGAAAAACCGGTCGTGGTAAGTTTTGGGGATGTGGCTGCATCCGGGGGGTATTATATTTCCTGTGCAGCTGACAGCATTTTTGCCAGCCCGGTGACGATCACCGGATCGATCGGGGTATTCAGCATCATACCCAATATGGGATCTTTTTTTCAAAACAAGCTGGGGATCACTTTCGATGGAGTGAAGACCAGCCCGTTTGCCGATAATCCATCCGTAACCCGACCGATGACCGATGCTGAACAGAAAATGATGCAAACATCCATTAATAATATTTACACCGACTTTAAAACCAGGGTCGCCAACGGAAGACATATCGATACTGCTGTGGTGGAATCCATTGCACAGGGTCGTGTCTGGAGCGGAATGAAAGCATTGCAGCATGGATTGATCGACCGGTTTGGCGGGCTGGAGAGAGCGATTACAAGTGCCGCTACACTGGCCCAGCTCACTGATTACCGGGTAAAAGAATATCCGGAACCCCGCTCTTTTTTTGATAAGATCTTCAATGCCGCGGCACCCCTGAATATCAACGAGGCGATTGAAAAAGAAATCGGGAAAGACAATTATTTATGGTATAAGGAAATGATATCGGTCAGGCAAATGATGAACCAACCTCAGGCCAGGCTGCCCTTTCAGTTTTTTATTCATTAAATGTCATTAACGGATACCTTTGCAACTCATTTGAACTATAGATGAAGAAACCATTTAGTCAGGTACGTGCCATGCTGGCCATCACCCGGGCCAGTTTAAAAGCCATTTTCCGGAGCCCTTCTGCAGTTGTATTCAGTTTTGTTTTTCCCCTGGTCTTTATTCTTGTTTTCGGTTTTCTGGGGGGCGGCAGCCGGATCAGCGTCAGGGTTGCTTTTGATCCTGGTTGTGATACGACCAGTAAATTCTATTATGCCGTAAAAAGCTGGCAGGGTATTACGGTGATCAATAAGTCGTTGGAAGAAACCCGGGAGGACCTGGAAAAAGGCAGGATCACGGCTATCATTGATATTCAGAAAAATACCGGCGCCGCTTCACCCGCTAACCTGGTCACTTTAAAAACATCGGAAGCTGTCAGCCAGCAAAACCTGCAGGTACTGCGTTCCCTGCTGGAAAGTGTGATCAAAACCCTTGACCGGCAGGAAAACCTGGAACAACCGACGGTCGCCAGTATCAATAGCGAAGTCATAAAAATTCCCGGCCGTATCTACCGGACGATTGACTTTATCTTACCGGGACAGCTGGGATTTTCTTTATTGAGTGCAGGCGTATTTGGAGTTGCTTTCATATTCTTTAACCTTCGACAGACCCTTGTTTTGAAAAGGTTTTTTGCCACGCCTATTAACCGGACCTATATCGTGTTTGGTGAAGGGATCGCGAGGGTATTATTTGGCATGATCACAGCGATCGTGATCCTCCTGATCGGTCATTTTGCCTTTGATTTTACCCTTGTACATGGTATACTCACCTTTATTGAACTGCTGATATTAAGCCTGATTGGGTTGATTGTATTTATGGGTTTTGGCTTCGTGGTGAGCGGCCTGGCTAAAAATGAAAGTGTGATCCCTCCCTTTGCCAACCTGATCACCCTGCCGCAATTCCTGCTGGGCGGTACTTTTTTTACGACAGACGCATTTCCCTCATGGCTAAAGACGATTGCGGATATCCTGCCCCTAAAGCACCTCAACGATGCCATGCGGAATGTGGCTTTTGAAGGTGCCCATTTATCGGATTGCCTGAAACAGATCGGGATCATGGGACTTTGGGGTATAGCCATCTATGCCCTGGCTATAAAAGTGTTTCGCTGGGAATAAAGGTTATGAAATTTCTTAAACTTTTGCTGATCAGTTTTGTCCTTTTGTTTGTCCTCGTGACAACCATCTCCCTTTTTATACCTTCTTCCGTAAGAATTTCAAAAGCCGTCAATGTGGTAGCCAAAAAGGATAGCCTTTACCAGGAGGTTGCTGATATCAGGAGATGGCCGTTATGGTATCCACCCATGCAGGACACAGCCGTACAAACCCGTTGGGAACAAGACGGGAATACCGTATGGCTGAACGGGACAAAGATTGTAATCGACAAGCGAAAAACAGATGAGATCCTGGCCAGTTTGTCAACCCAAAGTGGTAGAAAAGTGATCAGCGGATGGAAATTCATGGAAATTCAACAGGCCGATTCGCTAACCGTACAGTGGTATATGGACTTTAAGCTGAAATGGTACCCCTGGGAAAAATTTTCCAGTCTCTTCTATGAATCCATGTATGGAGTGCAAATGGAAAAGGGTTTGCAGAACCTGAAAGCCCTTGCGGAGAAAGACCATTCGTCATTAAACTGACAACCGTAATCCGGTTATTCATTAATTTTATATATGCAATTCTAAAAACGAAACATATGAAATCAATTACTGTTTTATTATTATCCGGTTTGTTTATGATGACGGCCTGCGGACAAAAACCACCCGCCAGTCCCCCCGCAAGTGTTAAAGAAACCCTGAATAGCGGTGTTACAGTTAGTATCAACTACAGCCAGCCTTCTGTAAAAGGCAGAACCATTGGAAAAGACCTTGAACCAATGGCCGGTAAGGTTTGGCGTACAGGTGCTAATGAGGCAACCGTATTTGAAGTGGATAAGGATGTAAAAGTGGAAGGCCAGGCACTGCCGGCCGGCAAATATGGTTTATTTACCCTGATGGGTGAAGACGGAACCTGGACCATCATTTTCAACAAGACCTGGAAACAATGGGGCGCCTTTAATTACAAAGAAGCGGATGACGCATTAAGGGTAAACGTGAAAGGCGGGAAAGGTGATTTTTCCGAGAAGATGACCTTTACGATTGATAAATCCGGGAAAGTTTCACTGGCCTGGGGTGATCACCTGGTCTCTTTTATGGTCAACTGATACATTACCTCAAATAAATGATGATAAAGGAACCGTTATTGCGGTTCCTTTATTTTTAGAGGTCTTTAACCGCAATTTTTTCCAGGAAGGAATACACGGTATTGCATTCCTCAGCCGTGATACAATAAGGGGGCATGATATACACGGTATTGCCCAATGGCCTCAGGAAAATGCCATTGGACAACGCCAGTTTCATCGTTTCTTCCCGCACCTTGCTCAGGTACATATTATCATTGCTGTGCAACTCAAATGCCAGGATGGTTCCGGTACTTCGGGGGTTGATGATATTCTTTTTCTCTTTTAATACTTCCACAAATTTCCGGTTACCGGCTGTGATATCCTGAATTGATTGCAGGCATTCCTCTTTTTGTAAAAGGGCAAGACTGGCCAGGGCCGCTGCACAACCCAGCGGATTAGCGGTAAAAGAATGTCCATGAAAGAAAGTGAGGTGCAGGTCCTGGCTGAAGAAGGCATTGTAGATCTTTTCTGAACAGGCCGTAATCGCCAATGGGAGTGAACCACCCGTTAATCCTTTGGAAAGACAAATGATATCAGGTTTTGACGGTACATGATCACTGGCAAATAATTTCCCGGTCCTGCCAAAACCTGTCATGACCTCGTCTGCAATACAGAGAATCTCATTCTTTTTGCAGGAAGCAATTAAATCATCGAGGTGAAGGGCATCATACATTTTCATACCACCTGCACCCTGAACAAGGGGTTCATAAATGCAGCATGCCACCTCATCCCAGGGGATGCCGGCTACATTCCAGGTTTCGTTTTCTTTGGGAGTGTCAAGGAAAATAACATCAAAAAGATGATTTTCAAAGGCCCATGTAAAGACGCCGCGTTCACTCACACTCATGGCGCCAAACGTGTCTCCATGGTAAGACTGGTGTAAAGCCAGGATTTTATTCCGCTTAAGTTCCCCTTTGTTTTTCCAGTATTGGATGGCCATCTTTAATCCCACTTCAATGGCAGTAGATCCGTTATCCGAATAAAACAATTTCTGCATATTCCCGGGCAGCAGGGGCATCAACTGTTCGGCCAGAGAAACAGCCGGCTGGTGCGTACAACCCGCGAATATGACATGTTCTAAGGTTAAAGCCTGTTGATAAATGCTTTCAGCAATAAAAGGATGGGAATGGCCATGGATATTGGTCCACCAACTGCTGATGACATCCATATACTTATTCCCATGCTCGTCGAAAAGGTAAAGCCCTTTTGCCCTGGCAATGGGTAATAATTCTTTTACTGTTTTATGTTGGGTATAGGGGTGCCATATATAACGCTGATCTTTTTCAAGCATATTCATCCGGCAAATTTAGTGGTACTGAAATGTTAAATTGCGTTTTATCCCCTGATACTTCGTGCGTTTCAAAGGAGAGTCCCGGAATATTTTTTTAAACCCTTCTTCCGTAAGATTTTCCCAGTCATCCCTGGTGAAATTTAATATCTCCGGCAGGGCTTGCAGGGAGCCTTCTTTTGTGGGAGATGAAAAACGGTTCCATGGACATACATCCTGGCAGGTATCACAGCCAAAGATCCAGTTTTCGAATTGGCCTTTCAGGGTTTCCGGTAACAGGGCATCTTTCAATTCAATGGTGAAATAGGAAATACATTTACTGCCATCGACCACTTTGCTGGGTAAAATCGCTTCAGTAGGACAGGCATCTATACATTTAGTACAGGTGCCACAATAATCCTTTGCAAAAGGGTCATCGTATTCCAGGGCAAGATCGGTGATCAGTGTAGCAATAAAAAAGAAGGAGCCGGACTGCCTGGTGATCATATTACCATTTTTGCCGATCCAACCCAATCCGCTTCGTACTGCCCAGCTGCGTTCTAGAACCGGGGCGGAATCAACAAATCCGCGGCTCTCTGTATCTCCGATCTTATCTTTTATCCGGCGCAGCAAATCGTTTAATTTTTCCCTGATAACCAAATGGTAATCTTTGCCATAAGCATATTTTGCAATCGCTGGAGAATTGGGATTTTGTTTGATTTCCGGATAATAGTTCAATAATAAAGTGATCACTGATCTTGCACCGGGTACAAGCCGGGTGGGGTCAACACGCATATCAAAATAATTTTCCATATAATTCATTTTGGCCTGCATACCTTTTTGCAGCCATTGTTCCAGCCTTCTTGCATCATCTTCCAGCTTTTCTGCCTTACTGATACCACAATAACTGAACCCGAGTTCCTTTGCCCACTGTTTTATATCTTTTGAATAAGTGTTTTTCATTAATTAATAATGAAGATTTGTTTTTTGTTTTAAATTACTATGAAAATTTATTGTTTTTCTTATTTTTAGCCAACATCAAACCTCTTCACATGAGAAAACTGCTGTTTTTTGCGGCTGCAATTTTTTTGATTACAGATTTATCCGCCCAGGACTATTCGGATGTCAAGTTCGGTAAAATTGACAAGGAAGACTTTAACAAAAAGGTTTACAGCATCGATAGCAATGCCAGTGCCGTTATTTTATTCGATAAGGCCTATACTTATTTTGAAGGTAATTCAAAAGGATGGTTTTCCTATGTGACCAAAAGACATAAGCGGGTACATATCCTGAATAAGAACGGATATGATGCCGCCAATCATGAAGTGTATCTCTATTCCGGCGACGGTGATGAAGAGGAACTGCAGGGTTTAAAAGCGGTTACCTATAACCTTGAAAACGGGAAGATCGTACAAACAAAACTCGACAGTAAGAGTGTATTCAAGGATAAACTGGACAAGAACCTCGAAGTCAAGAAATTTACGATGCCCAATGTGAAGGAAGGCTCTATTATTGAATACACCTATACAAAACGTTCAGATTTTCTGACCAACCTGGATGCCTGGGCATTCCAGGGACAGTATCCGGAATTGTACACTGAATATGAGCTTCAATTACCCCTGTTTTTCAATTATGTTTTTATTTCTCAGGGTTATCTTAAACTTTCCAAAACTGAAAAACGAAGCTCCGGCATCTTTACCGTTAATGTTGGCTCTAATTTGAGAAATGATTTTCAACAAATCAATTCCGAGATCTCTTCCACCAAATGGTTTGCCCGGAATGTTCCGGCACTGAAAGCAGAGAACTTTACTTCCACCCTCAGTAATCATATCGCAAAGATTGAATTCCAGCTATCTGAGTACAGGGACCCTTTGGCTTACCGGCAGATCATGCAGACCTGGCCGCAATTGACCAAGGGTTTGCTGGAAAGTGAATCTTTCGGAGACCAGTTGGATAAAGCCAATGGCTGGATGAATGATGATATCAAAGATGTGACCCTCGGTATTACCGGGGATGCTGCAAAAGCCAGGAAGATATACGAGTTTGTCAGGGATAATTTTACCTGCACCGATCACAGTGCCCTGTATATGGACAAACCCCTGAAAAATGTATTGAAGGATAAGAAAGGCAGTGTGGCAGAACTGAACCTTTTGCTGACCGGCATGCTGAAGAATGCAGGATTAACTGCCGACCCGGTGATCCTGAGTACCAAAAGTCATGGGTTCATCAATTCCCTGTACCCGATACGCAGTAAATTCAATTATGTCATCTGCAGGGTGATCCTCGACGGGCAACCTGTTTACCTGGATGCCAGTTATGGCGACCTGGGTTTCGGTAAATTATACCCGAATTGTTATAACGGGCAGGCAAGGGTGGTAAATGCTGATGCCACCGCCGTGAACCTATTTTCTGACCAGTTGATGGAAAGTAAACTGACCTCGGTATTCATCGTAAACGGGGATGATGGCAACCTGGTGGGCAGCTTTAAACAAACACCGGGATATTATGAATCTAACAGTATCCGGGAAAAAGTGCAGGAAAAAGGGAAGGATGAGTTTTTCAGAGATATCCAGAAATCCTACACCATTCCCCTCGAGATCAAGGATGATGGTATTGATTCCCTGAAAAAGTATGATCAGCCGGTACAAATGCATTACGATTTTACCATCGAAGAGAACGGGGATGATATTATTTATTTTAACCCAATGCTGGGTGAAGCCTATAAGGAGAATCCGTTTAAATCAGCCCAGCGGTTATACCCTGTGGAAATGCCTTATGCGATGGATGAAACCTATTTGCTCCATCTCGATATCCCCACCGGGTATGTTTTGGACGAACTACCGAAATCAACGAAAGTGCTTTATGATGAAAAAGGGAACAGTTTTTTTGAGTATATCCTCTCCGAAAGTAATGGCAGTATCTCCATGCGGGCAAGAATAAGACTTACCCGCAGCTTCTATGCCCCCGAGGAATATGAATACCTGCGGGAGTTTTTTAACCTGGTTGTAAAAAAGCAAAGTGAACAGATTGTCTTCAAAAAGAAAGCGTGATATGACAAAAAATATTATTGCCTTTTGGGTCCTGGCACTCACTAGCTTCAATACCTGGGCCGGGTCAGGGGATGATAATTATGCCGTTTCGAAGATAGCACCGGCTTTATTAAAAAATGCGGATGCTGTGTTAAGGCTGGAAGAGATCAGGTTTGAGATCGTCGGCCCCAAAGAAGCCTCTTACCGGGTCCATACGGTTTTCACCATCCTCAATGAAAAAGGGGACGACTGGTCGGGTTTCAGCGAGTATTATGATAAAATGCGTACTATTTCTTCTGTTGAAGGAACTTTGTATGATGAATACGGAAAAGTGATCAAGAAGCTGAAGAATAAGGATATCCAGGATCTCAGCGGGGTCAGCGATATTAGCCTTATGGATGATGACCGCATCAAGGCGCATAATTTTTATTACAGGGCCTACCCCTATACAGTGGAGTATGATGTAGAGATCAAGATGAAAAATACTTTTTTCTTCCCCAGCTGGGTGCCACAGGGCGGAGACAGGTTATCGGTGGAGCATAGCCAAATGGCTGTGAATTGCAGGGAAAGTTATAATGTAAGATATAAAGCTTTTCAATATGCAAAAGAACCGGTTATCACAGCCGATAAAGGCCGTAAAACCATGACATGGTCCGTTGATAATTTGCCGGCGATTGTTTATGAACCCTATCAGCCCAGTTGGAATGAGGTTACGACCATGGTGTTGCTGGGGCCATCTGATTTTGCCGTGGATGATTATTCCGGAAACATGAACAACTGGCAGGATTTCGGGAAATTTATTTATACGCTTAAAAAGGACCGGGATCAGTTGCCGGAAAAAGTAAAAGCCACTATCCATAGCCTTACGGATGGGGTTACCGATGTCAGGAAAAAGATCCGGCTCTTATATGAATTCATGCAAAAGAATACAAGGTATATCAGTATTCAATTGGGAATAGGAGGCTGGCAACCCTATGATGCCACCTATGTGGCAGAAAAAGGTTATGGTGATTGTAAGGCCCTCACCAATTATATGTACAGTATCCTGAAAGAAGCAGGTATCGGCTCCAACTATACGATTATCAAGGCCGGTGCAAATGCGGGGAATATCATCTCCGATTTTCCTTCCCAGCAGTTTAATCATGTAATTCTTTCTGTTCCGCTTGACAAGGATACCGTTTGGCTGGAATGCACCGACCAGACCCTGCCGGCAGGATACCTCAGCGATTTCACGGCCGACCGTTATGCACTTGTTGTCAATGAGCAGGGCGGCAAGCTGATCAGGACACCTAAATACGGTTTGAATGAAAACCTTGAGGTCAGAAAGATCCGGGCCGTTCTCAATGAAGACGATATCATGAAAGTCAATATCGAGTCTTCCTATAAAGCTGAACAGCAAGATGACATTCATGGCCTCATCAATGCCTTGTCAAAGGATAAAGTGAAAGAGTACCTCCAGAAGAAATTTAATTTCGGTACTTACGAGATCAATAGCTTTAAATATGATGAAATAAAATCAGCGTTGCCAATGATTACGGAAAAGCTGGACCTGACCATCAGTAATTATGCCTCTATTACAGGGAAGCGACTTTTTATCACTCCCAATATCATGACCCGGTCCTATACAAAACTGAAGACCGATACGGCCCGCCGGTATGATGTCATCCTGAAATATGAATACCGCGATATTGATACGGTTGAAATAGAGATCCCTGCCGGTTATCAGCTGGAAGCCAAGCCTAAGTCGATCAATATCAATAGCCCTTTTGGCAAATACAATGCTACGGTAAGGCTGGAAGGGAATAAGATCATCTATTACCGGTTGAATGAACAATACAGCGGGCGCTTTGCCCCGGCGGCCTATAATGATCTTGTGAAATTCTATGACGATATTTATAAAGCCGACCGCAGCCGAGTGGTTTTGGTGAAAGAAGCTGAACCTGAAAAGGAGAAAAAAGCCTTTTAAGACAGACTGTCCGTTCAACTGATCATTTTTCCTCTATATGGATCCGATGAAAGATGCGGTGGATAGCCGGGGTCAGGATAAAACCGATATTAGTGATGAACACCACACCACTGAAAAGAGCATAGAAGGAGGAAAATAATTTTCCCGTTACCGGTATTTTGGAGGGGTCTTCAAAAACGGGTCCCATCCCGCTCAGGATCATCGATGCATTGTGCAGGGCATCGATCCAGGACTGACCTGCTGTAAAACGGTAACCCACTATGCCAATCAGGAGACAAATGAACAGGATAAAAGAGGCGATCAAAACATTCCTGGCTATCCGGCGGTAATAAGTTTTTTTGCTGGCCAGCGGCTGGTGTTTATGTTCGTACATAGGTTGATGTTTGTTCGTTAAGAGGACAACGCTAAAACCGATTCCTGTATCTTTGACACCTAACAGTAATCATATGAGAAAATTACAACTCTTTCTTCTCTCTCCATTTCTTTTTGTATTGTTTTCCTGCTCCCAAACCCCAACTGCGGACCTGGTGCTGAACAACGGGCAGGTGTACACCGTCAGTAAAGACAATGTTGAAGCTGCGGCCATTGCTGTAAAAGACGGTAAGATCATTTTTACCGGCAGCAATGAAGCGGTTAAAAAATATATCGGTACCCAAACCGAAGTCATTGATTGCAAAGGCCAGTTTGTGATGCCGGGTTTTATCGAAGGGCATGGGCATATTCACGGGCTGGGGGCTTCGCTGATTAACCTCAACCTGATGCAGGCGAAAAACTGGGATGAGATCGTAGCAATGGTGGCGGATGCAGTAAAAAAGGCAAAACCCGGCGACTGGATCATTGGCCGGGGCTGGCACCAGGAAAAATGGGTGCCTGCACCCACCATCAATTTTTTGGGATACCCCTATCATGATGAATTGGATAAAGTATCGCCGGACAATCCTGTGATGCTATCCCATGCCAGTGGCCATAGCTGTTATGTCAATGCGAAAGCCATGGAACTTGCCCATATCAACCTTTCAACACCCAATCCTTCCGGTGGAGAAATTGTGAAAGATAGATCCGGAAAGATTGTTGGGGTATTGGCTGAAACGGCCCAGGGTCTTGTTTTTGACGCCTATAACGATTTTGTAAACAGGCAATCGGAGGAAGAGCAAAAAATTAAATGGGCCGAAAGTATCAGGCTGGCGGAAGAAGATTGTTTGAAAAAAGGCATCATTTCTTTTGAAGATGCGGGTTCCACCTTTCAGCAGGTGGCCTGGATGAAAGAACTGGCAGATGCGGGGAAACTGAATATCCGCCATTGGCTGATGGTCAGGGAGTCAAACAATAATCTGAGATCCCATGCAAATGTATTTCCCATTGTAGATGCAGGGAATGGATACCTCACCGTCAAGGCTGTCAAGGTATCCCTCGACGGGGCCCTGGGTTCTTACGGTGCCTGGTTACTGGAGCCTTATTCCGATCGCCCGGGTTGGGTGGGGGAAGCCACTTATGATATCGATTCGCTGAAAGCGATCGCTGATTTCTGCTGGAATAATAATTTACAGTTATGTGTGCATGCGATCGGTGACCGTGCCAACCGGGAAGTGATCAATGTTTTTGCCGAACAAATAGTAAAGGATAAGAATAAGGATCATCGCTGGCGGGTAGAGCATGCACAACATGTGAACCCAGCCGAAATTCCGCGGTTCAGGGAATGGAATATCATTGCCTCCATGCAGGGTATTCACTGTACCAGTGATGCTCCCTTTGTCCCCATGCGCCTGGGTGATCAACGCGCAAAAGAAGGGGCCTATGTATGGCAGTCCTTTTTGAAAGAAGGGGTGTTGGTGAATAATGGTACCGATGTGCCGGTTGAGGATGAAGACCCGATCGCCTGTTATTATGCCAGCGTGACGCGGAAACTAAAAGACGGTTCCGTATTTTACCCGGAACAAAAGATGACCCGTGAACAGGCCCTGTATTCTTATACGATGGCCAATGCAATCGCCGCATTCCAGGAAAAGGAAAAAGGATCCCTGGAAACCGGGAAATTTGCCGACATCACTATTTTGTCAAACAACCTCCTAACCTGCACGGATGATGCCATCAGGGATACAAAAGTGCTGATGACGATTGTTAATGGGAAAGTGAAATATAAAAATCCAGGCTGGCTTCCCTAACATCATCCCGGACGGAACCGGGTCAGACCGGCAGGAAGTGATAAAATTATTGACAGGTATTGCTGAATTTTTCATTCAGCATACCGATGATCTGTTGATGGATGGCCGCCTTTTCCTCTCCTAATAAATCCTTGACAAAAAACAGGTAAGCGTAACCGTGACAATAATCGATCATGGGCCAGGTGCCAAACAATCCCGGACAGGCCAGGGCGGTAGCATTTCCCTTTCCGTCATCTTCCAGCACCCAGGCGCCTGATGCATAATTAAATCCTTTGGCAGCCTCCGGGGCATATTTGATCATATCAGGGGTGGTTTGCACCCTGATCAGCTCGTTGACAGCAGCTTCACTCAATACCTGCTGCCCCCGGAACATGCCCTTGTTCAGCATCATCACCAGGAAATTCATATAATCATCGGCAGATGATTTGGCGCCTCCCGAAGGATTGATCGCGCCCCCCATCAGGTTACTGAAACTGCTGCGCCGCATGGACAGTTTCCGGAATAACCTTTGAACCATCAGTTGGTCAAACCTTCTTTTCCCGACCACTTCCAGCACCCGTCCGGCTATGTTCAGGCCGATATTGCCATAAAAAAATTCTTTACCAGGATTGGCGACGATTTTTTTGGCAGCGAAGGAATTGACTTCCTCTTCCAGGGATTCAAATTTTTTCCGCTCCAGCAGCTTCATAAGTTTGACGGGTTCGGCCTCAATGCCGGTGGTTTGTGAAAGGCAATTGCGGATGGTGATATAGTTCTTGAAATACTTTCCGAATTCAGGGATATAATTGACAACCGGATCGTCAAGTGATATCTTTCCTTCATCCACAAACATCATCACAAGGGCCGCCGTCAGCCATTTACTGGCACTGGCGATGGGGGCCTGTACGACAGATTTGAATTGCGGATTGGTTTGTTTCTTATAAACAAGGGTGTCATCTTTTTTCCAGACCATTACGATAAAATCTTTACCCAGCACTTCTTTTTTTTCTTCCAGCAACTGGTCAATATTGCTGAAATCCATTTGGGCTTTAACAATTGAAGAGAACAAAGTAAAGGATATTGACAGCAGGAAGATAGCGGCCTTTGTTTTCATACATACTTTTTTACAAGGTAAAAAATATAGCTTGATATACTTGTTAAATATCATTCAGGAAGGAGAAAGACCGCATGGATCTTCAGGCACCTCTATTGCAGCCTGTTTGAGGTCAATAGTTTTATGCTGATTTTTCGAGTGCCTGCTCAATATCTTCCAGTATATCGTCAATATGTTCCAGGCCCACCGAAATGCGAATAAGCCCCGGTGTAATCCCCACCGCCAGTCTTTCCGCTTCGCTGAGTTTGGAGTGGGTAGTGGAGGAGGGGTGGGAGGCGATGCTACGGCTGTCGCCCAGGTTGGCGGTTCGGCTCAGCATGTCAAGGGCATCCAGGAATTTTACCCCTCTTGCAATGCCCCCTTTCAGTTCAAAGCAAACAATTCCCCCGCCACCACTCATCTGCTTTTTTGCAATGGAAAAATGCGGGTGTGTTTCTAGGAAAGGATATTTAACGGATATGAGGTGTTTATTTTCCTGCAAAGCCCTGGCCAGGGCCAGGGCATTGCTGCAATGTTTTTCCATCCTTAGGGACAAGGTCTCCAAACTTTTTGTGAGCACCCAGGCATTAAAAGGAGACATGGAGGGGCCTGTATTGCGGATGAATAAATAAATTTCCCTGACCAGGTCTTTGCGCCCGGCGATCACCCCACCCACTACACGACCCTGTCCATCCATCCATTTGGTGGCCGAATGGATCACAAGGTCTGCACCCAGGCTGAGGGGCCTTTGTAAAACCGGTGTGGCAAAGCAGTTGTCTACAACAAATATCAGTTTATGTTTACGGGCCAGCTGGCCAAGCATTTCCAGATCTACAATATCCAGACCCGGATTGGAAGGAGTTTCCACATACAGCATCTTTGTATGGGGTTTGATCAAACCCTCGATGGTTTCGGGTTGATTAATATCAAAATACGAATAGTCGATTTTCCAGCGTTTCATGTACCTGGTCAAAATGGTGTGCGTACTACCGAAAACCGAGCCCGAGGATACGATATGGTCTCCGCTTTCCAGGAAGGCCATAAAGGTCCCGAATACAGCTGCCATTCCGCTTGCCGTTGCCAATCCGGCTTCCGCGCCCTCCATCCTGGCCACTTTATGGGCAAATTCATCTACAGTGGGGTTACTGAAACGGCTGTAAATGTTATGATCATTCTCTTCGGCAAAGGCCGCCCGCATATCTTCTGCATTGTCAAAAACAAAACTGGAGGTCAGGAATACCGGGGTGGAATGCTCGTTCTCTCCCGTACGGGGAGTCTGGTTGCGGATAGCTTCTGTTTCAGGATGTCTTTTCTTCATGGATCAATAACGATTAAGGGAGATCAAAGTTATTGCATTCTGTTCATTCTGAAATAATTGCAGGAAACCCGCAGATGACCTGCATTTCAGTCAGCATGTACCGGGTTTAAATGACAATAAAGCGGGAAATAGGGGTTGGAGAGAGATTTGATGGATGAAGATATACCGGGAAAGGAAGGTATGATAAGATTAGAATGGGTCCCCGGGAATAAATTATTAATTATGAATTTAGGAAACTTCACTATTAAAGCAGCTGAAGCCGTACAACAGGCGCAGCAACTCGCATTCAATGAACGTAACCCGAACATTGAAACGGAACATTTTCTTAAAGCATTACTGGATCAGGAGGAGTCGCCCGTAGATTATCTGCTGAAGAAGAATAATGTGACCCTGAACCTGGTCGATACGAAACTGGATGAATTGATCGGTAAATTACCAAAGATCCAAACAGGCGAACCGGCACAATCCATCAGTCGTGATGCGAACAGTGTGGTTTTGAGAGCCGGGGCTGCCTTAAAACAGTTTGGGGATGAATTTGTCACGCCCGAACACCTGATCCTGGCGATCCTGCAGGGCAATGATGCAACAGCCAAACTGCTCAAGGATGCAGGTCTGACCGAGAAAGGATTAGTGGCAGCCATTAAAGAACTCCGCAAGGGCGATACGGTTACTTCCCAAACACAGTCGCAGCAATACAATGCGCTGAACAAGTATGCCAAGAACCTGAATGAACTGGGCCGGCAGGGTAAACTTGATCCTGTGATCGGGCGGGATGAAGAGATCAGGAGGACATTGCATATCCTTTCGAGAAGAAGTAAGAATAACCCGATACTGGTGGGTGAGCCCGGTGTGGGAAAAACCGCTATTGCAGAAGGATTGGCCATGCGGATCGTGAATGGCGATGTACCGGAGAATTTAAAATCCAAGATCATCTATGCACTCGATATGGGTCAGTTGATCGCCGGGGCAAAATATAAAGGGGAGTTTGAAGAAAGACTGAAAGGTGTGATCAAGGAAGTGGCCAGCAGCGAAGGAGAGATCATCCTGTTCATTGATGAGATCCATACACTGGTGGGTGCCGGTGGGGGTGAAGGAGCCATGGATGCCGCAAATATCCTGAAACCGGCACTTGCCCGCGGTGAGTTAAGGGCAATCGGCGCTACCACCCTGAATGAATACCAGAAATATTTTGAAAAGGACAAGGCCCTGGAAAGGCGTTTCCAGAAAGTGCTGATCGATGAACCCAGCGTGGAAGACGCTATCTCCATCCTGCGGGGGCTCAAAGACCGGTATGAGACGCATCACCATGTTCGCATTAAGGATGAAGCGATCATCGCAGCCGTGGAATTATCCAACCGTTATATTACCGACCGGTTCTTACCCGACAAAGCAATCGACCTGATTGATGAAAGCGCCGCCAAACTGCGGCTGGAGATGAATAGCATGGCGGAAGAACTGGACAAACTGGAACGACAGATCCGTCAGTTGGAAATTGAAAGGGAAGCCATCAAAAGGGAGAATGATGATTCTAAATTGAAGGAACTGAATACGGAGATCGCCAATTTATCTGTGGAAAGGGATACCCTGAAAGCAAAGTGGAAGGACGAAAAAGAGATTGTCGAAAAGATACAGAATGCAAAAGCGGAAATTGAAAACCTGAAATTAAAGGCTGACCAGGCAGAACGCAATGGGGATTATGGTTTGGTGGCTGAGATCAGGTACGGCAAGATCCAGGAACAGGAAAAACTGATTGAAGATAATAATGCAAAACTCTCCACGATCAGCGAGAAGAGATTATTGAAGGAAGAAGTCGATGCCGAGGATATTGCAGAGAATGTGGCAAAAGCTACCGGTATACCCGTGAGCCGTATGATGCAGAGTGAAAAAGAAAAACTGTTGCAATTGGAAGATCACCTGCATGAGCGGGTGGTGGGCCAGGATGAAGCGATCACGGCTGTCGCCGATGCCATCCGGAGGAGTCGTGCCGGTTTGCAGGATCCCAAAAAACCAATCGGGTCCTTTATCTTCCTGGGCACCACCGGTGTAGGAAAAACAGAACTGGCGAAAGCACTGGCAGAATACCTCTTTGATGATGAAAGCATGATGACCCGTATCGACATGAGTGAATACCAGGAAAAACATACGGTGAGCCGGCTCGTGGGGGCACCTCCCGGGTATGTGGGCTATGACGAGGGCGGACAGTTGACCGAAGCAGTGAGACGGAAGCCCTATAGTGTGGTATTGCTGGACGAGATCGAAAAAGCACACCCGGATGTTTGGAATATCATGCTCCAGGTGCTGGATGATGGCCGACTGACCGATAATAAAGGCCGTACCGTGAATTTCCGGAACACGATCATCATCATGACCAGTAATCTCGGTAGCCATATCATACAGGAAAATTTTGAAAATGTAAACGAATCTAATAAGGAGCAGGTGGTAGAGAGGACAAAAGTCGAAGTGATGAACCTGCTGCGGCAGAGTATCCGGCCGGAGTTCCTGAACCGGGTCGATGAGATCATCATGTTCCAGCCCTTATTGAAGAACGAGATCAAAGGGATCATCACCATCCAACTGAATAACCTGAAACAGTTGGTGGCGCAAAGCGGTATCCAGTTGGAATTCAGCGACTATGCATTGGAGTTTCTGGCGGAACAGGGTTTTGACCCGCAGTTTGGAGCAAGGCCATTAAAGCGCCTGATCCAGAAAGAGATTGTGAACCAGTTGAGCAGGAAGATCCTTAGCGGTGATATTGATAAATCACAACCCGTCCTGGTGGATGTATTCGACGGCGTGGTGGTATTCAGGAATGAAGTGCCTTCCGGTTTGAAGCCCTCCAACGGGAAGAAAGAAAGGGCCGCCAGTAAATAATCCACGAAAGTGTAGCGATAAATGAACCCTGGCAATTGCCGGGGTTTTTTTGCTTTGTCTGATTGGAAATACTTTCCTGTTTTTAAATGTAATTGCCGGTTCAGTATTGAAATCGGGTCACTGTAATCCCAGGGCAACCAATAATTCCTGGTCTGCTATAGGGCTATTCCGGTTTCCCCCATTATAAGAGATCCATCCAAAACCTTCGTCGCATTCCCACATAGCCCAGCCCAGTTTGTATTTTTCAAAAACAGTACGGGCATCATGTATCCAGTTGAGCCTGCTTTGCCGCGGAGCAAAGGGTTGATAGGAACCAAATTCATTTACAATAACCTTAACCTGGTGTTGGCTACCCCAATCATATGCCTTTTTAACCCAGGCATCTAAAGAGTCGATATTGTACCGTTGGTCGCCATACCATTGCAGGGCATTTTTCAATTCTGTATTGGAGGTGGCGGCAATAAGGGGTGATAGCGCCGCCGGGCTTGATGGATAGGGAACTCCGGCAGCATCAATTGCTGGTTGCCAACCCGCCCAGGAAGCCCCCTGATGCGTGAAGAGAAAAGGATCATAGAAATGGAAATTATAAATGACCTTGTCATCATGATAAGGCTGGACCTGCAATAATCCACTGATACTGTTCCACCCTTCTCCTCCGGTAATAATATAATGTTCTTGTGTGGTTTCCCGGATGGAAGCTATCATTTTTTCCTGCACGGATTGCCACCAGGAAAAACCTTGTGGTGTAAGCCCCGCTGCAGAAGCATGGGGTTCATTATAAACTTCGAAAAATAATTTATCGGAAGGGTATTTTTTGAAATAGGCAGCCATGGCCTTCCAGTAGGCAGCCACTTTCAATACAAAACTGTTATCGTGCGACAAAAGACTGTCGAAATTATTGAGAAGCGGGTGAAGGTTCAGGGTTACGGCTAAACCGGCATCGATACAATTGGCAACCGCCGAATTGACCAATGTTAAGTTCGTCGTATTGAGTTGGGATGGGTCTGTATCATTATAAAGTATGTTCGGACCGATCGGTATCCTGACATAGGTAAACCCTTTTGACCTTATCATCTGAAGGGTTGGTTTTGGGAAACGGCTCCCAAACTGCCCGGGATCAGAATAATCATTGAACCAATTGGAAAGATTGACACCTTTAGAAAGAACCGCGGTAATATCGACGGGTTGTTCTGTATTTTTTTTCTTACAGGTAATCAGCAGCGGGAGTAATAAAAAAAGAATGAATCTTTTCATCACCTAAAATTAATCCTATTGTTTAATAATAAGTTGCCCTATTGCCCACTATCATCATTTTAATTTTTTTATCCAGTCCAGCATCGCTGGTAAATAGGCCGGTTGCAATTGTCGCATATAGGGAAAATCGGAGGGGCCGGTATATTGCATGGCATGATTGGTTTCCGGAAATTTTATCAGATCATATTGAGTGTTACCTGCCTTCTTTACGGCAGATACGATTATCTCCATGCTGTTGGAAGGGATAATTTCATCATCAAGTCCCTGGATGATCAACAAGGGCCTGGAACATTTTTCCAGGAAAGTGAGCGGGGAATATAATAACTTGCTGTCAGTTCCATCATTTTCGCCGGCATATTCAAGTAAAGGGAACCAGGTCTTATCCTGATTTTCTTCGAAAGCTTGTTTCAGTTCCCTGTAGGGAATTTGCCCGGCATATGCCATAAACGCTTTTCGCTGTAGCGATATGGCAGCTGCCTGTTCATCGCTCGGAATTGATGGGAGATTCCTGTTTTTCCAGAAATTGAGATCGCTTTCCAGTAAACTGCTTCCGGGGCAACTCACCATGATGCCATAGGGCAATTCAGATATGGAATTTAGTATTTCGGGGATTTTCGTGGCGCCCTGGCTGCTTCCGGTAATACCGGTTTGCGATAGCGGAATTCCCGTATGTTCAGCGAAAAACCTGATGGCATTCTGGTCATCCTGCACTAAAGTATCCATACCTGTATTGACCCAGTTTCCTTTTGTGTTTCCTGTGCCCCTTTTATCATAATGAAAACTGGTATATCCATTTAAGGCAAAATACTGGCAAAGACCGGAAGAAGCGTTTCTGTCCCAATTTCCTGAAGAGGTCAATACGATGATTGCATGTCCGTTTGGATGTCCGGGTTTCCAAATGCTGCCATAGATGATATTGTTGTTAGAATTGAATTCCACTGCTTCTTGGGTGAAAACAGGATTCTTTTCCTGCGCTTTATTCATCAATCGAAAAGGTACTGTTATGCTATCGACCCGCAATTGACCAACAAGTGAAACTTCATTTTTTTCATAATGACACCGGAAATCAAGAGTATAGGTATCGCCTTTTAATAGGCATCGAACGGTATCATCTTTTACCATTAATTCTTGGAAAGGAATATGAATGGCATTTTCGGCATAATGGGTATAATAACCTCTCCAGGCAACGGTGTCTTTTATGAGTTCGATTTCAATATTTCCTGAGAAATTACCATGAACGATTGTTCCGGCATATATGCCCGGGGTTACCATAATATTCCCGGTTTTCACCCAGCAGGAGAGTAGCAAAAATAATAAAGGGGCATATTTATTCATTTCCTTAATTGAATGGGAAAATAGCCCCTTTTTTAATTGTAGAATAATAAAATTGCATAGCAGCTAGGGTGGGGCCCACATAGTTTTAAGAAAAGTGAATTCATTTTCCCGGATCCTGTATTGAATGATCCATTAAAAAGGCTTTGCCAGTATTCACTGCTGTCGTTTTTTATAAAGTAATTATATTCGTCAAGCGAAATTAATTTTATCATTTAAACTGGTTTTATGTTTATCGGACATTATTCACTGGGTTTTGCCGGTAAAAGGATTGACAAGGGGCCTTCCCTGGGTACCCTTTTTTTAGCCGTTCAATGGCTAGATCTCATTTGGCCGATACTGGTATTGGCCGGTGTTGAGCAATTCAGCATTGATCCCGGCAACACTGTTCTCACCCCGCTTAATTTTGAGTTTTATCCCTGGTCGCACAGTTTATTGATGTCCATCATCTGGGGATTGATCTTTGCCGGGCTGTATTACCTGAAAACTAAAAACAGGAAGGGTGCTTTCCTTTTGTTTCTCCTGGTAGTCAGCCATTGGGTGCTTGACTGGCTGACACATCGCCCCGACCTGCCCCTGACGCCTTTTACTGAAATACGTGTCGGGTTGGGATTATGGAACCATAAATGGATCGAAATAATTCTTGAAACCCTCCTATTTGTAGCAGGTGCCTGGATGTATCTCAGGGCTACAAGGCCAAAGAATAAAACCGGTACCTGGTCTTTATGGGGCCTGTTATTTTTTCTCCTCCTCATCCATTTTATGAATATTGCCGGGCCACCACCGCCGGATGTGAAAACTGTGGCATGGATGGGTCTTTCACAATGGCTGATCGTTGCCTGGGGATTCTGGATTGATACAAACAGGGTGAACACCTAATGAATGCTTTTACATGAAAAAGAAGGGGATCTCCATCATAGCCGGTTTTTTATTACTTTTTGCAGTGTATCACCTGCCGGAATTTTTTTCTTTATTCTGGTTAATGGCAGTTTGTAAAATCGGATTTCTTATCCTGGCTTTCTTTATTGCAGTCCGGCAGGGGTGGAAGGGTCTTGGTGGTTTTGGCCTGGGTCTGCACCAGGGCTGGTGGAAAAAATGGGTGGCAGGGATCATTGCAGGATTTGTTTTTTATGGACTGTCCCTTTGGGCAACTGTGGCACTTGGTTTTGAAAGGCTGGAATCTGTCAGAAGTTTTAGTAGCATTTTACAAAAAGCTCCCCTGATCATATTGATGACCGTTTTCCCATCCATCGATGAAGATATACTGACACGGGGCTATCTCTTCGGTCATTTTGGAAAACGCCTGAAACCTTATTTATGGGTGATAGTATCGGCGGCTGTTTTTTTATTAAATCATATCTGGCGGCTGGGCGATCACCCTTCCGTGTTGCTGTATCTTTTCCTGCTGGGTTTGGTATTAGCGATTGCGGTCATTCAAACCGGCAGTTTATGGTTAGCGTTTGGGATCCATTGGGGCGCCAATTTAGCATTTGAATCATCCCAGGCATTTGTTCAAACGCAATCAGTTGAAAAGGGTTACCTGGGCACATGGTTCTTAGCGGGCGCCTGGCTAATGCTGATGATAATATTACTAATCCGCGGGAATTACCTGTCCGGGTCAAAAAAATCGGAAACCTGAAAATAAGGATAGATGAAAGCCAGCGAAGTACTGCAACAATGGATCATAGCCTTTAACGCAGCCGATGTAAAGGCCTTATCGTCGCTATATCATGAAGATGCAATCAACCACCAGGTTGCGAATGAACCTGTGGTGGGGAGGGCTGCCATAGAAAAAATGTTTGCTGCGGAATTTAGCACTACAAAAATGATTTGCATTCCTGAAAATATTTTCGAAGATGGGGAATGGGCCATCATGGAATGGAAAGACCCGAATGGGTTAAGGGGTTGTGGATTTTTCCGGGTACAAAAAGACCAGATCGTTTTGCAACGGGGTTACTGGGATAAACTGTCGTTTTTGCACTTACACCATCTGCCCCCGGGATAAGAAAGCTGATAGAAGATCGGTGTTCGGCACAGGATAAAGAGGCTGCCGCCATACCTGCAACACTTTCCCTAAAGGCTTAGTACGGTATTGTTTATACCTGCTTTTGGGCTTCCCTGATCTTTGTCATGATTTATCCGGGTTCTTATTGGTTACTTAATGAATTGAATAAGCCATCAGGATAAAGTATGGGGATGGAAGTAAAAACGATGCATATTATTAAAGCCTGGGAAGAACAGTGTAATATTTTTCTGCTCAATCTTCCATTGATAGGGCAAGCACCCGGTAATGAAAATATTCATGATTTTCGGGTGGCTGTAAAACATATGCGGAGTTATCTTAACATCATGGAAGCATTGACTGGCCAAAACTGGAGAGAAAAATTTGAGGGCATCAGGCAAATTTTCAGCATCACCGGGGAACAAAGGGAATGGGAGATCAGTCTTTCCATGTTGTCAAAGAGGGGTATCAAGGAGCAGGATGGATATAAGGAATTGTACCAGTTTTTGGAGCGGAATTTTGGCCATGCTGTGTTTAGATCCAGACAAGCTGCCCTGGATTTTGATGCAGCTCAGTTGCAAACGGTCACTTCAATCTTTAAGGGATCCTGGGAGACCTGGAATGAAAAGAAGATAAGGAAGGGTATTTGCCGGTACACGGGTAAATTATTGGGCAAGGTCAGGAAACAAGCCAATGATTTGGATCAGCATGCACACCGGGTCAGGAAATTAGTAAAGGAGTTACTTTACAGTGCTGAAATTTTCCCCGACTGTTTGCCGGAAACAGGGGTAAATCTATTGGCGCTCGAACAATTGCAGGAAGGGCTGGGCAGATGGCAGGATCACAAGGTATTGTTAAACAGCATCCGGACTTTCCGAAAGGCATATTGCGTAAAAAAAAGTACTGAATATCATTACGTTAAAATGCTTGAGAAAAAAACAAAGCGGAAAATGGAGAAGTTATTAAGTTCTTCCGGTACTTTTCTGCATCAAATTCTACCGTAATTATCCTGCTGGCCAACCCCATTTTAAGCAACCCTTTCATGGCGATTCATGCAGCCTTTTATTATTTTTCAATCGTTCGATAAAATGTAAATTAGTACATGCTTTCCCGAAAGTATATACTGTTTTTAGTTTTGATGGTACCGTTTCTAGCCGGGCTTTCGCAAAATGCCAGTAAGGACAGCCTCGTATTGAAAAAAGCAACCGAGGCTTTTGAACTCGCTTTTAGCAACAGTGATTCAGCCATATTCATGGCCAGGGAGGCGCTTGAAGAGGCAAGTGGAATGGAAAGTGACAGGGCTATTGCCAATGCACATAATTCGATTGGCTGGGCATTTTTACAAAAGGGGTATTTCGATTCTTCTATAACGCACCTAGTAAATGCAAGAAAAATTTTTGATGACCTCAACAGTGATTTTGATGTCACAAAAGTGGACATTAATCTTGCCGAGGCCTATACCAAGCAAAATAAAATTTCAGAAGCCATCCGGTTTTTATTGGAGGCTGACTCCTTGAGTAACAGGATCAGGAATATTCCTTTACAGACTGATGTTAAAAGGCAATTGGCGATCGTGTACCGGGAATCCGGTGATCATATCCGGTCGGCCGACTATTTCAGAAAAGCGATGGAGGGGTTTAAGGAGCAACAGGATTATTTTCGGTTTGTCAATACGGCTGTCAGTCTCAGTATCCTGTACCGGAATATGAAACTTTTGGATAGTAGTCTTTCTGTTTTACAGCGTAGTTTGGGGATTGTCAGCGCACAGCATGGAACAGACTACCAGAAGGCGATGGTGGAAGAGAATTTGGGGGAAACCTATTTCCAGGGGAAGCATTTTGAGGAGGCATTGAAATATTATTCAAAAGCCTATCAGACCTTTCAAGCCCTGGATAATAAAGCAGACCTGGCTTATGAAGCTTTTTGCGTCGGAAGGACTTTGTCAGAACTGCATCGTTATCCCGAAGCGGAAAAATATTTATTGAAATCCTATGCCATTAATGATTCACTGGGGATGATCAATTACCAGCTCGACGCATCAACAGAACTCGCCTCCCTTTATCATACAATGGGGGAATGGCAAAAAGCCTATCAATTCCTGCAAAAAGCCGCCCAATTAAAGGACAGCCTGGATTTTGCAGAGCAAGTTGCCAAAACGAACGAATTAAAAGAAAGATTTGAATCAGAAAAGCAGTCGCAGGAAATTGAATTGCTCCGAACAAAAAACCAGTTGGCTGTCGCAGATAACAGGCGGACAAGGATTGTACAGCTGATTTTCATTTTATTATTTATTACAGCCCTAATCATCGGGTGGCTGTTGCTGAACCGATTCCGGATAAAAAAGAAACTGGAGCAACAGGTGCTGCGGAACAGGATTGCCCGTGACCTGCATGACGATATTGGTTCTACACTGTCCAGTATTGACATCAGCAGCAGGATTGCCATGGTCAAACGGGATGATCCCGAACTCGTGTTTGCACAATTGTCAAAGATCAGGCAACAGGCCGTTCAGACCATGGATAGCATGAGTGATATCGTATGGTCCATCAATCCGGTTAATGATAATTTTGAGAGCATGCTCTCCCGTATGCGGGAGTTTGCGACTGAGATCTGTGAACCCGGCTCCATCCATCTCAGTTTTGAAGTTGAGGCGGGGGTCGAAAAAATATCCCTGGATGACCAAAGGCGGAAAAATATTTTTCTCCTGTTTAAGGAATCGGTGAACAATGCTTTGAAATATAGTGATTGCACCACCCTGGATATCCGGTTTGGGTGGCAGGGAAAAAATAAGCTGCTTTTGACGATCAGGGATAACGGAAAAGGGTTTGAAAGGGATACGGTTCGGAAAGGAAATGGACTCACGAGCATGCGATCAAGGGCAGAACAGCTGGGGGGGATATTCCATATCGAATCGGGTATTGGTAAGGGAACGGTTATTCAACTGGAATGCCCGGTATAAGAAATCCCCGAATTGGGGTAGTATGCTCCTGCTATGTTTATTAAATTTAAGCCGGGATAATGGGATTCCGATTAATCATATATGAGGATAATGAAGCACTCCGGAAGGGGCTGGAAGAATTCCTGATGCTTTCTGAGGGTTTTGAAGTATTGCATACTTCTGCTAACTGTCTGCAGGCGGACCAGGAAGTAAAGGAGTTTGCCCCGGACGTGGTATTGATGGACATTGATATGCCAGGCATGAGTGGTATCGAGGCGGTAAAAAAAATCAGGAAAAACAACAGGAATGTGGCCATAATCATGTTGACGGTCTTTGATGATAACCAGCATGTATTTGATGCTATCTGTGCTGGTGCATCTGGCTACCTGTTAAAGAAAAATGTTTCTGATAAACTGGCACTGGCCGTGAAAGAGGTCATGGAGGGAGGTGCTCCCATGAGCCCCGCCATCGCAAAGATGGTCATAGCCGCTATGCAACGGGGACCGGTTGGCCAGTATAACTTCACGATCCGGGAACATGATATTTTAAAACTACTCTGCAAAGGGATGAGTTATAAGATGATCGCCGCTGAAACAGGGCTGGCCTTTGAGACCATCCGATCCTACATCAATAACATCTACGAAAAATTACAGGTGCATTCTGCCACCGAAGCGGTTTCCAAAGCTATTAATGAAAGATTGATCTGATACCCCCATTTTGGGGTTGTTGGCTGTGGTAACAAACTCCAAATTTGTTGTCAAATTAACTGCTTTATGGATTTCAGCTTTTCTTAATACCAGCATCACTTACAAATTTCTTACCCTGCTTTTCTGCTGATCATCCATGTAGCTAAAAAAATTCATTATGGAAAAAAGATATTTCTTTTATGTATGCTGCATCGTTCTGGTTATTTCTTCCTGTCAAAAGAAAAAAATTGATATCCCTGCCGGTACGGATATACCAAAAGCAGGCAGCAAATGGTTATACACCCTGACCAGCACTTACACGGGACTTCCCACCACATCCCTGGATGTTGAATTAACCGCCAGGGATTCTGTCATCAATGGAGAAAACTGGCTGGCCATTTATTTAAAACCGGTAAGCCAGAATTTTGAGCCTACCCCTGTATATGCCTTAAAAGGGAGTGGTGTGACCTGGTCAGTTATTAACTTTCAGAATAATAAATCGGGGATATGGTTAAGTTCTCCGGTACTGACAGGCCAATATATTAACATACAAAATCCGGTAAGTTTTGATTATGGTATGCGAAGTGGCGGTCCCCGGACAATGCTGGTCACCGACGTTACATCCACAATGATCAATGGGGTATTTTACAGTGATGTAGTGAGTGCGGGGTATGTTGAAACGATCCAGGATATTCAATATTCAGAAGGTATCGAATACACCAATGTGGCCTGGTTAATGCGCAAATATGTGTACAGAGAAATAAATCATTTAACCAATGTTGAGGTAACAAATACCTGGGACTTAAAAAGTTTTACAAAGTAGCATGCGGATAAAATCGATTGTGCAAGTAAGGCAATCACCAACGGCAAAAACCTGCTTGACATTGATATAGCACATTTCCCTCCCGGTATGTAACCATTGCAGGTTCAATGGGATAACGGCAGACAGACCCGCTATGATAAAATAATCAGGCAATAAAATATTCCCTCATGAAAATTCAGCATACCTGGTCGCAGCATCAATTCAGTTTCAGGAAGATTAAAGAACAAGAAAACACTCCTTTTAGGAGTGTTTTCTTGTTAAAGGCTTTCCGTAAATTATTTAGCTAAACTGACAGCCATTTGCTCCTCGAGATGGGAATACCGGTTGATTTCGTAGGTGACAGATTCTTTTGTTTTTTTACTGGTAATCTCAAAATACAAGTTGTCGTCTCCGATCTCATCTGTGTTCAGCAGGAACGATTTTGTAAAATGCTCCGCTTTTATATTCTCACTGTAAAGCAGGTTCCCGTTTGCATCCAGGATACTCACCGCAAACTGGTCAAGTTGGGTATTCCCTGCAACGCTTAATTTATAGAGCGGCTGGTCATGTAGACTGCCTGCATACGTCAGCGAAACGGGTAATGACTTGCCAGGCTCCTGTGCCGTGCCGGTTATGGCCGATACGGTGAAAGCGGTAAAAAATGCAATTACAAGAACCCTGTTGTTTTTAAAAATCCTTTTCATTTTGTTTTCATTTAGGTTAATAATCAATACATCATTCAATTCAATCTTCTATGGAAAGCATGTCGGGAAATTTCAGGCAAGTAAAGTAGATGGATCTCCGGCTCTTTTTCAGAATGATGATGTCCGGTTGCCATTCGAATTAATACCGCAAAACTATGATTGGATGATGCAGCCTGCAAAACATTAATTTCGATATTCATGAATGTTCAAACGGGCATTTTTTTTATAAGAGCCTTATAATCATACTTCTTCAAAGCGGATTTTGATTAGCCCCAACTGTGGTTTTGAAAGCGGGGCACCCTTTATGATAGGGTATTTTCTGAATTGCGTATTCATGTTCCTGAATTTATTATCTTGAATCCTATAACGAAAATCCCTTATGTCATTTATCCAGGAGCCTGCTTATATCCTTACGGTCTTATTGCTGTTAGTGGTTTTTTCCGAATGGCTGGCTACCCGGAAATTTTTTAAACACCTGGGTGCCGCCCTGATCATCATCATTGCCGGGGCCATTGTGGCAAATTTTAAGATTATCCCATCTTCTTATAATGCCCCTGTATTATATTCAAGGATCTTCGAGTATGCGGCTCCGCTGGGTATTTTTTTCTTATTGCTGGAAGTGAAACTGAAAGATCTTAAACTGGCCGGTCTGCCGATGCTGGTCATGTTTTTTATCGGTGCGGCTGCCACCGTGGGTGGGGTATTGATAAGCTTTTCCCTCCTTTCACCCCAGCACCATGGTGTCCACCAGGCTTATGCGGTGGCGGGGATGTACACGGGTACCTATATTGGGGGCAGTATCAATCTTAATGCCGTTGCCCTGAATTACGGTGTGAATAAGGATGGCAACCTGTTTGCCGCTGTGAATGCGGTAGATAATATTGTGGGTACGGTCTGGATGATGGCCATCCTTATCATTCCTGCAGTCCTTCAACGGTTTATCCCCCGTAAACGAAAGGTAACCGCTGAATTTGCCAATCTTTCGGATGAAGAGATACGTGATAAGATGTTCCTGCCTTCAGGGAATATCCGGATTACCGATATCGCCATATTACTGGCGCTCGGATTTGGCAGTATGTTTATTGCATCGCAGCTCTCTAAATATGTACCTGCAATTCCCTCTATTATCACCCTTACGACCCTGGCCCTGGTAATGGCACAACTCCCTTTTGTACAACAACAAAAAGGAGCAAAACTGCTGGGTTTATTGATGATCATGCTTTTCCTGGCCGTGATCGGTGCCTATTGTGATATCCATACGCTTTTACAAAGTGGAAACATGGCGGGTACACTCTTGATTTGGGTAACAGCCATTGTTATTTTACATGGTGTGATCATATTTATTGCCGGTGGATTACTGAAACAGGACTGGGATATCATTGCCATTGCCTCCAATGCCAATATTGGAGGGTCTGCTTCCGCGCCGGTTTGTGCGATCAGTATTGGCCGGCCCGATCTTCAACTTCCGGGTTTGCTGGCCGGGTCCATTGGTAATGCCATCGGTGCCTATGTCGGTATCCTCGTGGCGGAGATACTGAAATAAAAAAATGTCCTGATGATCAGGACATTTTCTGCGATATTCCAACTGAGAAAAAATTATTCTTTTTGGGTTCCCTTTCCAGGTTTTAGGTATTTATCGAGGAACTCCAGGCTGCGTTTGGAAGTTGTGATCTGGTTCTCTTTTTTCACAAATCCATGCCCTTCATCTGGGTAAACAACATATTCTACCGGGACCCCGTTCTTTTTTACACCTTCCACGATCTCGTCACTTTCCACTTTCAATACCCTGACATCATTGGCGCCCTGGAAAACGATCAGGGGTTTGGTGATTTTCTGGTAATTATAGAGGCCAGACGCATCTTTTAAATGAACACTGTCAGCCGTATTCGGGTCGCCCAATTCATCATATAATGCCTTGCGGAAAGATTCCCAGTAGGGAGGGATGCTTCTTAAAGTACGCAACCAGTTGGCCACGCCAAAAAGGTCAACGCCCACATTGAAGGCATCCGGATATTTACAGAGCGCATTCAGCACCATACAACCACCATAACTGCCGCCATAAATGCCGATAGCTGCGCTGTCGATATACTCCTGGCTGGCCAGCCATTTTTTGCCCCAAATACAATCTTTCAGGTCAGCATTTCCATGATCCTTATTATCCATTTTATAAAAGGTCTTACCATACCCGCTGCTGCCGCGGTTGTTCACAGCCAGAACAGCATATCCATGGTTCACGAGGTACTGAATCGAATTACTGAATCCTACACGGCTTTGTCCGCCGGGGCCGCCATGCACCCAAACAAGGGCACCCACCTTATTGGTTTTGCTTGCCTGCAGGGGTTTATAGTAAATGGCTGGAATGTCCAGACCATCAAATGACTTAAATCGCACCACTTCAGCCTTTACCAGGTCATTTTCATCAATGGCTTTATTCAGGGTGGAAGTAAGCCGTTTCAATTCTTTGTTTTCCAGGTTATAGAGGTATAAGTTTTGCGGACTGGTGCTGCTTCCGATGGTCAGTAATAATTTCTTTTCGGAAGGGGCAATACTGACGCTGATTACGTCGCCATCCCTGATTTCCGGAAAGGCGACTGGCTGGTTGCTAGCATGATCAAAGAGGAGTACCTTATTCTTCCCGTCTTCATTAATAAAAATGGTATGGTATTTCTCATGTTCACTGAGTCCCAATCCCGCTACATCCCATTGGTCTTCGTAAAATTTCTCTGCTTTCCCGCTGTTGATATTATATTTAACCAGGTAGCTGAACTCGTTTCCATCATTGGTGGTATAATAAAAAATGCTGTCATTCTTTTCAAATGCCGAGGCATTCCAGGTAGCTTCCTGGTCATTACTCAGTTTCCTCATCTCCTTTGTGATCCTGTTGAAGAGGTACAATTCATTTTTATCGGTAGTGATCGATTTATTGAGTGCAATATATTTTTCTGATGGGCTGATGGCGCCGACATTTAGGCCGGAATCGTTTTGATAAAATAGGGCTGGTGTCCAGGTGGCCGTATCCATTTTCCAAAGGTCAAAATACTGCGGGTTGCGTTTATTGCTGCTCACATACAGGGATTGCTTGTCTTCACTCCAACCCGCAAAACTATTGGAACTGTTTGGCCAGGGTGTGAGGTCGCGGGCAGCAGAATCGCCCTTTCTTGCCAGGTAGAGATGGTTATTTTCATTTCCACCCTGGTCGCCCGAATAGATAAACCGGTTAGTGCCTGGCTGGTAATCCACGGCAAAGAATGATTCCTTTTTGGAGTCCGTTAATGCTGTCATCGCTGTATCTGAGATGTTCAATTCATATACATTGTAGATGCCGGAGGCGTTATTGTTCACCAGTATTTTGTCTTCATCCTGGCTGAAACCGGCGGCGCTGACAGCGATATTATCATAAAGGTCCTCGATACTGTATTGTTTTGGCATACGCGTTTCCCGGGAAGCCTGGTTACAGGCAATAAAAATCAGCATAGCCAGACAGGCTGGAAGTATTGTTTTGTGCATGACGAGTTGGTTTGTTTACGGGAAAATACGAAATGGTAATGGGAGGGCCATCATATTTTCTATGAATGGCGAACCAGCCCTGCGACAGTAAGTTATGTTCCCTGGTACAATATTCTTCAATCGTCATCATCTTCTCCGGCCCTCGATCTTGCCTTGAAAAATGCAGCGCGCTGGGGCCCCGGAAAGGGTATATGGTCTCCTTTGATGCCATGCCATAATACCAGGTTGAATTCCATATCCGGAATCGCATCTTCCTTACTGAGGTCAAAGAGTTCAGAGCGGCGCTGCCATTCATTCAGGGCTATATTTTTTTCGGTAATATCGATTGCTGCCGGCACCGATGTAAACCCGGTGAGGTCGGCCTGGGCAGAAAAACAGCGCCACATCGGTTCAGCCGCAGCATCATATTGTGTCATGGGCGGTATACCCAGAATGAGCTCGATCGTACGCAGCATAGAAGAGGTTGAATAGGGGGTATGGTCTACGAAATTCCTTTTTACAAAACCACCTGCCAGATAAGCGGTGGTCCGGTGTGCATCTACATGGTCGGGGCCATTCTGCGCATCATCTTCCACAATAAAAATGGCTGTTTCCTTCCAGATGGGTGAATGGCTCAGGTATTCCACAAACATACCTACCGCAAGATCGTTATCGGCTACATGCGCAAAGGGTGTAGGAGTGCCTTTTTTTAATCCCTGTGTATGGTCATTAATAAAACGCAGGGAATTGAACTGTGGGACGGCATGATTGGCCAGCAGCGAATCAAATTCTCTTTTCCATTGATAGAACCTGGTGGTATCCCTGACCGTTTCATCCCAACTGGTATAATAAGGACAGAAATGCCCTTCCAATACCGGGATATTCGCTTTATAATCATCGGCAAATTCGCCATAAGTCCTATAGGTTATACCGGCTTTTTTACAATGGTCCCATATAAAACCTCCTTTATTATTGGCGATTTCCCGGGTGCCTTCCGCATCATAGGAGCCACCCCTGCCCCCATAGCTGGAAGGCCAGTTTTTTTCGAGGTAATCGGTGGCATAGGCACCCAGGCTCCAGTTATGCCCGTCCGCACTCACTTCTCCATCTACATAAAAATTATCCAGTAGAACAAAATCCTTTGCCAGTTTATGCTGGTTGGGGGTGATTTTTTTGCCAAACAGTACCAAACTGGTATCACCGTTACCTTCCGGCATATCACCCAGCACCTGGTCATAGGTCCTGTTTTCCTTAATAACATAGAAAACGTATTTGATAGGGGAGGCATCTCCGACTTTCATCGGGATGGGATTGTCTTTTTGCCCTGCAGCATTTAGTTCCTTCTCCTTATTATAAGGTGTATTCTCGTAAACAAGTTTAGAATATTGTGATAAGGTTTTTTCATTGGGGATATTGATGATGCCCAGTGTTCCTTTGAATAATCCCCCGATATATTCGGTCCTGCTCCTGTTTGTTTTGTAATCGCCCTGCTGGTAATTTACTTCTTCCGTTTTGCTGCTGGGATCGGGTCCTTTAGCATTGGGTTTCGAGGTAAACCCCTTTCCGTTTGCCACATATATTTTATTACCGATCACTTTTACATTGGTAGGGTACCATCCGGTGGGGATAAAACCTTGGCTCACACTAAAACCCGGTTTGCTGAAATCGAAAACAGCCAGGCAGTTATTATCGGCATTGGCGATAAAAACTGTTTTTTCATCCTCACTGAGGGCCACCCCATCAGATGTGGAACCGCTGGGCGCCTGGGGAAATAAGGCTGCATTCAGGGTTTCAATGACAGTTCTTTTTCGGGTATCGATCACTGATACTGAATTGTCGTTGGCGTTCGCCACTAACAGGTAATTGCCATTTCGGGTCAGACAGATTTCATTTGGGTTGTCGCCTACCCGGATTTCGCCGGATATGCTCCTCTTGCCGGTATCGAAAACGATGACTTTATCACAGCCCCAGCAACTGATGTACAGGGTCTTTTTATCGGGTGACAATACACAGGCATAGCCCTCGCCGCCCAGTGATATCTTATACAGGGTCTTTTTGGTGCGGAGGTCAATGATGTATAGTGAGTTGTCTTCTTTTGTAACGGTATATAACAGCTGCTGCTGATCATCAATATCGATCCCGGCCGGTGAAATTTTATTCGGCCACTTGTCACCCAGTTTGATACTGTCTTTGAGGACCATCTTGTTATGGGAGAGTGCATATTTCAATATCCAGTTGTCATGCCCTCCAGAAGCATAGAGGTATTTTTCATCTTTTGAAAATTTCAGGCCGTACCAGGATTTGGGTATTTCAATGCTGGTTATTAATTTCTCTGTTTTAAGGTTGATAAGCTGCAAAGACTGTACACTCTGTCCATTATTGGTGACCGCCATGTATTTTTTTGTAGATGAAACGGCCAGGTTCAAGGGTAGGTCGCCCAGCGGGATACTTTTCCCCACCGGGGTCAATGACCAACCGTTGGGCAGTCGTACCCTTTGATAACCGGGCACCTGGTCGGCTTGTGCAAAAACTGTCGTGAAAATCAAGCTGAGGAGCGCTCCCGAAAATGCTTTTTTCATACCTGTATGATTAGGGGTTAAAGTTAAGGATTAAGTTAAGGGCAAGTTTCGTCAAGTATAAAAATCACAGAAACATAAAATGGAACCTTTTGGCCCCCAAATCCGGACAGTAGTTTCAGAAAAGAACATCGATCATGACGGCCACAATCGCAATCAGGATCGAAAGAGGGGTGTAATATCGGCTATCCCTTTCTGCAAATGATGAGTGCCTTATTTTTTTCAGGAGTCCGACATATTTGAAGTCTCCGATTGCCCGGAGGAAAAAAATGGCTGCAATGACCAGCATGCCGTATTCCAGCATCCAATGAGGAAGCAGGGGATCATTATCAAAAACCCTCAGCCAGGTGAATACGGCCATGGCCAATAATCCGGCTGCCACCAAAAAAGTAACCAGTTTTGAAGGAGCCAGTACTTTTCTGCCTTCCCTGTTTTCGGGCAGTACCCGGCTAAGTCCGGATTTCCCGCCAAGGGCCCAGTAGAAATGCCAGGCGGCGATGACCAGCAATACGGTGATGAGGAAAATGGCAGGAATGAAGATCATGGCGTCTTTTGGGGTTTAAAGATAACCCGCTTATTTCGGGTTAAATATTAAAATTTCAGGGTATTTTCTGAAATTTTAAGGAAAGAGGTACCCTGTAACAGGGAGTAAAATCTGGAAGACAGCGATAAAAATCGTATCTTTGAAGCAATGGATCGGGGCCATTCCCGGTATTTCTTCATCCGTTTATCAATTCAGTTTACATATTGTTCCCCTGATTGGTAGATATAAACAGTTTGTCTATTTATGAGTAAATCGCAGGAAACCTGGAGTAAAAAAGAAAGAGAGAAAAAAAAGCAGCAAAAGAAAAAAGAGAAGGAAGAGAGAAAGCAGGAAAGGAAAACTAATGCCGGAGAAACTGGCAAAAGCTTCGATGAAATGCTTGCATATATTGATGAGAACGGAAATCTTTCTTCAACCCCTCCGGATCCGCGAAAGAAAATAAAGGTGAAAGCGGAAGATATGATCATTGGGGTGCCCAAACAGGAAGATCTCCCCCAGGAAGACCTGGTGCGGAACGGAAAGGTCACTTTTTTCAACCAGGCAAAAGGCTTTGGTTTTATCAAAGATGATAAGTCGCAGGAAAGCGTGTTTGTTCACGTCAATAATGCTTCCGGCGCCCTCCAGGAGAATGATAAAGTCAGTTATGAAGTGGAAATGGGCCAGCGCGGGCCGATGGCAACAAACGTAAAACTGATCAACACTTAAGATACTTGCCCTTCCTTTTTTAAATAGGGAGGATCCCATCAATATACCAAATTAGTAAATTCCGGTATTTAGTGTTACCTTTACAGTTCTTGATGTTTCGCACTCCCTGTTTTGGTTGAGTTTTATTCTTCTCCAGAAAGCTGTGATGGCTAAACGTAAGGCAGGTAAAGTATCATTATCAACGATGATAGCCTTACCAGATTTTTAACCAAATATTTTTTTAGTGTCATTTAACAATTTACAGCTCATAGAGCCTGTGTTGCAGGCCCTTGGCAAAGAAGGATACACCCATCCTACCCCTATTCAGGAAAAAGCGATTCCCGCAATCCTTCAAAGAAGAGACCTCCTCGGTTGTGCCCAGACCGGTACCGGTAAAACCGCGGCTTTTACGATCCCGATCCTGCAATTGATGCATGGCCATCCGGAACCCGCCCAAAATAATATTCGTGCACTCATATTAACACCCACCCGTGAACTGGCCATCCAGATTGGAGAAAGTATCAGGGCCTATGGAAGGTTCCTGCCCTTGAAGCATCACGTCATTTTTGGTGGTGTTTCCCAGCACAGCCAGGTGCAGGCAGTAAGGCGGGGCGTGGATATCCTGGTGGCTACTCCGGGACGTTTGCTCGACCTGATGCAACAGCGGCATATTTCATTGAGCCATATCCAGTTTTTCGTATTGGATGAGGCTGACAGGATGCTGGATATGGGTTTTGTACAGGATGTAAAACGCATTATTTCCCGGCTACCCGCAAAAAGGCAAACACTTTTCTTCTCGGCGACCATGCCCAATGAGATCAAGCAACTCGCCAATATCCTGTTAACGGATCCTGTGAAAGTGGAAGTGACCCCACCGGCCTCCACCGTCGATATGATCCAGCAATCCGTTTATTATTCGGAAAAGCAAAATAAACAGGCATTACTGGAAAATATTCTCCAGGACCAATCCATAGAAACGGTACTGGTGTTTACGCAAATGAAACACAGTGCAGACCGGCTGGCCAAAAACCTGAACAGGGCCGGCATCCGTACAGAAGCGATCCATGGTAATAAGGCCCAGAATGCCAGGCAAAATGCATTGGCCAATTTCAAAGCCAAAAAGACCCGGGTTCTTGTCGCCACGGATATTGCTGCCCGCGGCATTGATATCGACGATCTTACCCATGTCATTAATTATGAATTGCCCAATGTTTCAGAAACATATGTTCACCGTATCGGAAGAACCGGAAGGGCGGGTGCGAGTGGTATCGCTATATCATTTTGTGACTGGAGTGAAAAAATATTTCTGAGTGACATCCAGAAACTGATTAAGAAAACCATACCGGCCGTCAAAGGTCACCCTTATGATGTTCCTGCTATGCACAGCTTACCGCCTTCGGCAAATACTTCCGCTTCTCCTGTAAGTGGAAGAAGAAGCCCGGGTATGGGAAAGCGATATGGAAGGACCTTCTCACAAAGGGCCTAAAGCAGGTTTCCGCTTAAATTTGTTTTACTCTAATATCGGTAACTCACAGCATTGATATTCATGCCGGCGCCAACAGAGGCAAAGAGGATGACATCACCGGGATGCAGGTGATGTCCTTCTATCTTATTTTTTCTGACTAGGTCAAAGAGTGTAGGCACGGTGGCTACCGAACTGTTCCCCAGCCAATGGATACTCATCGGCATGATATTTTCCGGGATATTGTTGATATCATAAAGCTGGTATAACCTTTTGATAATGCCTTCGTCCATCTTTTCATTGGCCTGGTGTATAAATACTTTTTTCAGGTCCCTGATAGGAATGCCACTTTTGTCAAGGCAGGCTTTCATGGCAGCGGGTACATATTTCATCGCATATTCATATACTTTTCTTCCTTTCATCTTGATGTAACGAATATGTTCATCGCTTTCCGGCGAATAAGAGCTGCCCATATTGATGTATTCAACTTCTTCCAGGGCATGGGTTTGAACTGCCAACCCCAGAAGACCGGCTCCGGCAATACCTGTATCCTCATATGTTAAAACGGCGGCACCGGCACCATCGCTGAAGATCATGCTATCCCTGTCGTGCATGTCAATGACACGCGAAAGCGTTTCTGTGCCGATTACCAGGGCATTTTTTGCAACACCTGCTTTGAAAAAGGCATCCGACTGTATCATTCCCTGTATCCATCCCGGGCAACCGAAAAGGATATCGTAGGCAATGCAATTGGGGTTCCTGATACCCAGGCTATGTTTGATATGACTGGCCAGAGAAGGCACCGCATCGGTTTGGATGGTGTTTTTATAAACGTTGCCGAAATTATGCGCAACAATCAGCTGGTCGATTGTTTCCGGATCGATACCACTATCCTCGATAGCATACCGCGCAGCCAGGCCACCGATATCGGATGCATTCAGGTCGTCAGTGGTATACCTTCTTTCTTCAATTCCCGTGATCTGCCTGAATTTTTCAACGATCGTTTCGGGGGGAACCGTGAGGGGTTCCTTATTTTCAGCATAAAATTGTTGACGGGAAAACTCCTTATTAGAATGGATAACCGGGGGGATATAAGATCCCGTGCCTGTAATGATTGTTCGGAACATGATCAGAAAATTAAAAATAACAGCCCTCTGTTCAATTTACTTCACGGCAGGTAAGAAAATGATGATTTCTGTCAGGTACCCTTTTACACAAGGACAAAAAGCAATCAGGATACATCACCCGATGCAGGATCTTCATCACCGGTATTGGCTGTTATCGCCGCTGCATCATTTTCTTCCAGGGGCTCGACAGGCGGGGTATTGTTTTTTATGGATAACTCAAAATTGCCGTTCATGGAGAATTCAAGACACTGCTCTTTGATCAGTTTTCTTGTCAGATCCTCTTCCTGGAGTACCACTGCAAATTCTTTTGCAAGGGGTGTATGTTTTACCATATTATTGATACGACCCTTGTTCAGTTGCAGGGAAGAAAATGTGTATTTTATTTTTCTACCCCCTGCAGCCCTTTCAAAGTCGGTATGGTTCATTGATAATTTTTGATCCTCACCGGAGGAACGTTTTATCAAAATGGTAATGACAGGAAGATATTTTTTCCAAACCTGACTGAACATAATGCCTTATTTTTTTATGTTAAAAAATGGTACACCTTTCCCGCAGGATTATTGATCCGACAAACGGGTAAATGATATCCCGTTAAAAACCCGGGTCAGGTTAATGTCTTTGGTTTCTTTCCATTCTGTAAGGTGCTGGTGATTGACGATGCGCCAGAAATTTTTAGATTTCAGTTCATCATAATCTGTGCCGTGTACGAATAGGCCTGTAACGGTATTGCGTTCTTTAAAGTGGATATTTACAGGGGCCCCTTTACGGGATTTGTTCTCTACGAATTTTTGGATCATTTCTGTTGTCATAAAAACTATATTTTAAATAATGGGGTAACAACCGGCAATTTCTATCCTCATTGTTACCTTTGAAATTTACCAGCTATCTTTTTTGGGTCTTGCAAGGTTAACGGTTAAAGGTCTTCCATCCAGCATAGAGCCATTCAGTTCACTGACTGCTTTCTGCCCGGCCTTTTCGTCACTCATCTCCACAAAACCGAAACCCTTGCTGCGGTTGGAAAATTTATCCATTACAACTTTGGCGGAAGTGACTTCGCCATAAGTAGCGAACAGGCGCCTTAACTCCTCGTCAAGAATAGAGAAGCTTAAATTGGCAATATAAATATTCATTTTAAATGTAATTAGAAATTAAAAATACTTGAGAAAAACGCAGGTGTAATAGATATGAATGGAAGAGAGGTGTTTATCCGTTTACAAGAGCTTTAAGACTCAAATTATCATCATAAAGGTAAGCATTTTTTTGCCAGCAGGATCATTTATTTTTTGATGGAGGATTGTATGCTTTTTTGAATCACAAGCCGTCATCCCGCTGTTTAAGCCGATCAATCCCTTATAATTTGATGACCCATATTCTTACCGGCACTGCCGTAAGTTGAAAAGTACCATCCTGCAGCTCAGTATCTTTCTGTACGGCGTATAATATTTTCCGCTTAATTTGCGTTATTAATCATTATTGATTTCAGCACCCGTATCCTATGCACCTAACGTTACAAAACTTCAGCAGCTTGAAAACCAGGTCAAATAGATTATTCCTTTTCCTTGCCGTTATTTCCATTGTCATTGTTATTACTTTCTTTGGCATGAAGTCCTTTTACCCCTCGCCCGGTTCGCCAAAAGCTGGTATGATGGAAATGAAAGACACGATCGAAAAGAATCATGACACGGCATCGATTGCTCAATTCGATTCAGCCACTTATGATAAAAGTATGGTGACCATGGTAAACGGGGATTCTTCCGGAAAATGGCCGGTAAAAACCGCCTACCCGTTACAAGGGGCGCTATTGCCGTATAAAAGGATCATTGCTTACTACGGTAATTTGTATTCCAAGCAAATGGGCATATTGGGAGAACTTCCCAAAGCGGAAGTACTGGAACAACTCAGTCAGAAAGTAAATGAATGGCAAAAAGCCGATAGCACTACGGAGGTGGTACCCGCCCTTCATTATATTGCGGTAACCGCCCAGGGCAGCCCGGGTAAAGGAGGCAAATACAGGTTGAGAATGCCCTTTCACCAGATCGATTCCGTACTCAACATGGCGGCAAAGATCAATGCCATTGTTTTTCTGGATATCCAGGTGGGACTGAGTACCCTGCAACAGGAAATACCCGAGCTGGCCCCTTACCTGAAACTGCCTAATGTACACCTGGGCATCGATCCCGAATTTTCAATGAAGGGCGGACAGGCGCCCGGGAAGGTTGTTGGAAAGTTTGATGCGGCCGATATCAATTATGCGGCTTCTTTCCTGTCAAAACTTGTCAGGGACAATCATCTTCCTCCCAAAATACTGGTGGTACACCGGTTTACCCAGGGGATGGTAACCAATTATAAACAGATCAAGACCATGCCCGAAGTCCAGATCGTAATGCATATGGACGGGTGGGGTCACCCGGCCAAAAAGATCAATACATACAGGCAATTTATTTACAAGGAACCTGTTCAGTTTACCGGGTTTAAGCTATTCTATAAAAACGACCTGAAAGATAACGGACGTTTGCTCACCCCTGCTGAATTACTCGCTTTAAAACCAAGACCTCTCTATATCCAATATCAATAAGATCAGATACCTTTTTCATGTACCGGTTCTTCTTTTGTCGGCCCGGATCCAGGACAATGACATTGCTGACGGCCTTTGAGGGTTTCATCCTGCCAGGTGAAAAATGCCCCCTTTTATTTTAAAACAAAGAATCTTTAAACCGTTCATTCGATTAATTTTGTCCTGCAGTAAGCAGAAAGCAATTTGGTTATGAATGAACATTTCAGGCAATTAGCAGCATCACTCGACGGGGATCTCTTTTATGATACAACCATGCGGACCTTATATGCTACTGATGCTTCTGCCTATAGGGAAATGCCTGATGCCGTCGCAATTCCTGCTACGAAAGATGATATCAGAAAACTCATCCTTTTTGCCCGGGAACATAAGACATCGCTGATTCCCCGCACCGCAGGCACCTCCCTGGCCGGACAGGTTGTGGGCAAAGGGATTGTTGTCGATGTGTCGAAACATTTTACCCGTATTCTAGAATTGAACCCGGCAGAAAAATGGGTGCGTGTTCAGCCCGGTGTCATCAGGGATGAACTGAATCTTTTTCTAAAACCGCATGGTTTATTTTTCGGACCGGAGACCTCGACCGCTAACCGTGCAATGATTGGAGGTATGGTGGGCAACAATAGTTGTGGCTCCAATTCGGTGGTCTACAGAAGTACGCGGGAACACCTGCTGGAAATAAATGCATTTTTAAGTGACGGAACAGAAGCTGTTTTCAGGTCACTGGGTTTGGATGAATTCGATAAGAAATGCGAAGGACAGTCACTGGAGGCCGATATCTATCGGGCCACCAGGTCCCTGCTGGGCAATTATGAAAACCAGCAGGAGATCCGAAAAGAATTCCCCAAACGTTCCATAGAAAGAAGGAATACCGGCTATGCCATTGACATGCTCATTGAATCAGCCCCTTTTTCGGCCGGAGGCGATGATTTTAATTTTTGTAAACTGGTGGCCGGATCGGAAGGAACACTGGCTTTTATCACGGAAATCAAACTCAACCTGGTTCCCCTTCCCCCCAAAGAAGTAGGGTTGCTCTGTGTCCACTTTCACAGCATTGATGAAGCCTTAAGGGCAAACCTTATCGCCCTGCAGTATTCGATCAGTGCCAGCGAACTGATCGATCATTATATTCTCGAATGCACAAAGAATAATATCGAACAGCAGAAAAACCGCTTTTTTGTAGAGGGAGACCCCGGTGCCATCCTGGTGATCGAATTTGCCCGGGAAACCCGGGAATCCGTATTAGCGGATGCGTCAAAATGTGAAGCGGATATGAAAGCCGCCGGTTTGGGATATCATTTTCCCCTGCTGTTTGGAGCCGATACCAAAAAGATATGGACCCTGCGCAAAGCGGGCCTGGGGCTATTGAGCAATATGCCTGGTGATAAAAAACCGGTGCCGGTAATTGAAGATACCGCCGTCGACGTGCAAGATCTGCCGGCTTATATCCGCGAGTTCAATGAAATACTCTCAAAATATAATCTCCATTCCGTTCACTATGCCCATGCCGGATCGGGTGAAATACATCTTCGGCCCATCCTGGACCTGAAAACGGAAGAAGGGAACCTTATGTTCAGAACGATTGCCACTGAGATAGCCGTACTGGTGAAAAAATACCGGGGCTCCCTGAGTGGAGAGCATGGGGATGGCCGGTTAAGAGGGGAATTTATCAGGCAAATGATCGGTGAAAAGAATTATGGAATCGTGAAAGAGATCAAGAGAACCTGGGATCCCCTGTATATTTTTAATCCGGGAAAGATTGTCGATACCCCGCCGATGAATACCATGCTCCGGTATACCCCCGGGCAGGTGACCCCGAAATTTGAAACGATATTCCGTTTTTATAACCAGGACATCCTGCAGCATGCTGAGCAATGCAATGGTAGTGGTGATTGCCGCAAAACCCATCTTAGCGGCGGTACCATGTGCCCTTCGTATATGGCATTAAAGAATGAAAAGGAAACCACAAGGGCCCGGGCCAATATCCTCCGGGAATTCCTGACCCATTCAACAAAATTGAACAGGTTCGACCATCAGGAGATTTACGAAGTAATGGATCTTTGCCTGAGTTGCAAAGGATGTAAATCCGAATGTCCCAGCAATGTGGATGTAGCAAAACTCAAGGCGGAATTTTTGCAGCATTATTATGATGCCCATGCTGTGCCTTTCCGCACCAGGCTGATCGTGGGATATAACAAATCATCCGGGCTGGGTTCCCGGGTGCCGGGTCTTTATAATTTCGTGATGACAAACCCTGTACTCAGCGGCATGGTCAAACAGATCGCAGGTTTTGCGAAAAAACGTTCCATGCCCCTGTTGCAGCGTACAACATTCAGGAAATGGTTCCAGAAAAGAGGCCGGCCGGCCGGCAGCCAATTAAAGAAAAAAGTATACCTGTTCTGTGATGAGTTCACCAATTTCAATGATACTGAGATCGGGATAAAGGCGGTGGAATTACTCGAAAGACTGGGTTATGAGGTCGGGATGCCGGAACATGAAGAAAGTGGGAGGGCCTGGTTGTCTAAGGGCTTGTTGCGGGCGGCGAAAAAAATTGCGAATCAGAATATTCGTTTTTTATCGCCCCTTATTACTGCCGAATCACCTTTAATCGGCATTGAACCTTCGGCCATCCTGGCCTTTCGGGATGAATATATTGACCTGGCGGATGATGAACTATTAGAAAAGGCCCGGGAGCTTTCGAAAAATGTATTCCTGATTGATGAATTTCTAGCCCGGGAAATCGAAAAGGGGCATATCAGTGCTGATCTCTTTTCCAAGGACCATAAACAGATCAAACTGCATGGCCACTGTCAGCAGAAAGCACTTTCGTCGGTGAATGATTCAGCAAAAATTCTATCCCTTCCCCTTAACTATTCAGTGGATATCATACCCTCAGGTTGCTGCGGCATGGCCGGAAGCTTTGGTTATGAGAAAGAGCATTATGACCTTTCTATGAAAGTGGGGGAATTGGTTTTGTTTCCTGCCGTAAGGGATGCAGCCTCCGAAACTATCATCGCAGCGCCGGGAACCAGTTGCCGGCACCAGGTGAAGGATGGAACCGGGGTTAAGGCAAAACACCCGGTAGAGATTCTTTACGATGCACTGCTCTGATATTATTGAGTACGTTACACGGCGGGTGAGCTTCTCCCCAAATAAAGCTTTAAAAGACAAAACCGGTATGAATCCATACCGGTTTTGTTTTTCCTAGACTACGGGTTATAATTTAGCAATTTCAATATCCTGGATAGTACGGGTGTTATTGCTGACTTTGTAGGAAGTGACCGTATTGTCATCTTTTTTAACTACTTCAAATGTCAGGTATGCATTTCCAAGTACTTCATCATTCAACTGGAATTTCCTGGAAATATTTTCACCTTTTACTTTTTCAGAATAGATCACCATGTTGGCGTCGTCTGAAATTCTGATGATATATTCCGCTCCCGGTGCACCATTGATGTCAAGCTGAAAAACAGGTAGGTTTTTTAATTTCCCTACATATTTTAAACCTACAGGTTTTTCATTTTGTCCTGTTGCGTTTACATTTTGCGTGAATCCCAGGGTAAGGATAATCATCAGCGCCATTGCCATAACCTTGTAGTTGTTCATTACTCTTTTCATAAAGTGAATTTTTCTGTTAATAATCGATTTTTAATGTTTGTTCAAAAAATTTGCCATGGCAGCAAACGGTAAAATGGCATCGTAATCAGAAGATTATGGCAGGAATCGGTACTGTAAATTTTTAATTTACATTTTTGCAGTTGGGGTGTTAACCTGTTTTGGTAGAACAAAAATAGGAAGGGCAGTCACAGCCTGCAAATCAAAATCATCCGGTTTTTAGTATCGTAAACCGCGTTCAATTTCACCAAATGCAGGCCCGTCAAGGGTTTCGGGAAGTATTTTGTATGATGTCCAAAAAAAAACCGGGCTGATTACCCGGTTTCTTTTAAAGAAGAAAATTATTTTTTTTCAATGAATTTTAACAGATCCTCGTCATGGACAACCGCGGTGATTTTTATTTCATGTACCGGCTTAGGCTCTTTTTTATTAGCATCTTTGGATAGATCTGCCACAGCAGTATTCAATGTCGCCTGGGTGGCGATATAGGATGCTACAGATTCCAGGTGATCTTCTGTCTCTTCGCGGGTCAGGGTGGTAAGACTACCATGCCCCTCATAGAAGTAATGCGTGCCAATGAATTTTTTAACATGTAACCTTGTCTCCTGGGGCAGAAAATACTGGAGGTCCCAGAAACTGGTACTTCCTGCTTTTTTAATCGCTTTGTTGACACCGCCCGGACCGCAATTATAGGCAGCGATCACCAACAGCCAGTCCTGGTAAATGGAATATAAACGTTCCAGGTACTTTGCTGCAGCGAGTGTGCTTTTATAACTATTCTTGCGCTCATCAATTTTACCGGCAATTTTCAGGCCCAGTCCTTTTGCTGTAGCGGGCATAAATTGCCATAAGCCTGCAGCCCCAACGGAGGAAAGAGAAGAAGGTCTTAGCTTCGATTCGATGACAGCCAGGTATTTTAATTCGACCGGCAATCCTCTTTTTTCAAATATCTGTTCAATGATCTTGAAATAATATTGCCCGTTCCTGCTGATCTTTTCCAGCATATACCGGTTTTTACTGATATAGTCCTCCACAAAGGATTCAACAGATGCATTCAGGGTCACTTTTGGCGCATTGGCATAGGAGGCCTCATTATATTCCTGTTCCAGGCAAATACAAAGCCCGGTAGAATCAAAAGCATGCTGCCGGAAGAAAGCAGTATCCTTCAAAAAGGTACTGAATGTTGAATGGTGAAAGTGTATGGCTGCTTTTGCACCGGAATTTACCGGTAGCGGTTTTGAAAATGAGAATGAACCTGTTAACAGCAATACAATGGTAATGGCAATTTTTGCCCCCCAAAGATTCTTTAGCATTACATTGTTTTTCGTGAAAAATGCCGACCGGATATTGGCTTTAATAAAGCTTACACAGGAGTATCGGAAAAAATTTTGAGCTTATGTTAACCGGGGGACGGACTTTTTGGTTTTCAATCCGGTTATGCTCAATTTGGATTATTTGACTTGCTGATGCAAAGATAGTTTAGATTGCTGTCAATTTTTGTTAAAAGCATTAGTAAAAGCACGATGACAGGGTAAACACATGAGTATCATAGGCATAAGTTTTCCACTGAAAAAAAGTCATGAAAATATACGGATTTAAGATATTTCAGCAGTTATACCTGGATGTTACCTCTATTACTCCTGATTATCAATCTCAATATTAGAGAAGGGTAAATGATGTGCTTGTGGGCTCCTTGCAGTTTCAATTGAACATACCTGTAATAAGTATTAATGATAAAGCGCTTAACATTCATCCTGGATCTACATCGGAATGGTTTTTTAACCAGGCAGTACATATAAAATCAGGATGTTGTTTATCACAAAAAACGTTAGTTAGTCCTTGTCATATAGCTTTTTTGCAAGGGGCCCGGGTCACTAAAAAATTACTTTTACAATCAATGGAATTCAATAGCTTTAATTTCTTAAACCATACGATATATGAAAAAAATTGCTGTTTTGTTATTTGTTTCCGCATTTTTGATCATCGCTTCCTGTTCTCAGAAATCAGTGCCTAAGAAATCAGATACTGCCGTGGCCCCTGCAAAAGTTGTAACGGGGTATGCAAGTGTTGTCAAACAACTGATACAGGCCAAATGTGCTCCCTGTCATATACCTTCAGCCGGTGGTAATAAAACTCCTCTTGACAACTATGATGGAGCCAAAAAAATGGCAGATGAGATCATTCGCAGGGTTGAACTGAACCCGGGTGAAAAAGGGTATATGCCTTTTAAAAGGGATAAATTATCAGCTGAAGAAATTGCTGTTTTCAAACAATGGCGCGATGACGGGCTTGCGGAATAATGATGTTGTTTCGAATTTTTCGGAGTTAGTTGTTAACAGGCCCTGTGTCCAATTCCCAATCATCGGTCCTGAAGGGACAAACAGGCAGGCCTTCCCTGCTAAATAGATTTGGCATGGCGGTATTGCTAAAACCAAATCTTGCTGCCACTGGTTTCCTGATCATTTTGTTTTTCAGGATAACTCTGTCCTGCAAAACCTTAACGGTAGCAGGGAGGAAGACCCTGTCTTCACCGGCAATATAGAATTCAGAGGCTGCTTTTCCTTTTATGAACAGTCCATTAGGAGCATGGTCAAAATATAGATGTAACTCGTTGTTTTTAATTTCAAAGTGATTGAATGCCGGGGATTCGATCCCGGCAATGTTTTTTCCATAGGTTTTACCAAGTGCCAGGTTGGCTAATCTTACGGCAACATCTATCTTATTGGCAGGATGGATATTATTGATATCATCAACCAGGTCGGTGATGACCACGATACCGGTATTGTCTAAAGCCAGGGTTTGTGTTTGTTGTTCCCGTAATAAAGCGCCGATATTTTTATTCCCATAATTGTAGGGGGCAATCTGTACATAATAAAACGGAAAGTTTTTCTTCCAAATCTGCCGCCAGGATTGTATCATGGCCCCAAAAGTTTTACGATAAGCATAGGCCGTGCCTGTATTGCTTTCACCCTGGTACCAAATGGCCCCTGCAATTTCAAAATGGGTGATAGGGCTGATCATGGCATTGAAAGTCAGTCCCGGTTCAACGGGTCCCCAGGGAGTTGGAGCGAGTTGTTGAGCAGCTTCCTTCATCACTGCATGATTTTCAATTACAGTTTTTGGGGTCCATACTTCTACCGGTGTGCCGCCCCATGCAGTCATGATCAGTCCGATAGGAACCCCCAGTTCTTTTTCCAATTTCTTACCAAAAAAATACCCTATGGCGCTAAACCCTTTTAAAGTATTCGGGGAGCAGGTTTCCCATTGGCCTTCGCAATTATCCTGCGGATAATCAGCTGTTGTTCTGGGTATATGAAAAAGCCTGATCTTATTATTGGTGCAGTTGGGCATTTCATCCAGTATCTGTTGGTTGCCATTATAGCTACTCCATTCCATATTGGATTGCCCGCTGCAAACCCAGACTTCACCGATCAGTATATTTTCCAGTTGCAGGGTATTCCATGCTTTGAGTGTTATGGAGTAGGGCCCTCCGGCTGTGGGGGTGTTGATCTTTATTTTCCATTTCCCGTCGCTGTCTGTAATGGTAGAATCCAGGTTTTGACTCCAGGTTGCAGACACGATAATTTTTTCACCGGGGTCTCCCCATCCCCATAGGGAGGCTTTTGATTGTTGCTGAAGTACCATATTATTCCCGAGTATATGGGGTAAACGGATATTGGCCAATAGACCGGCTGCCGGAATCAGGCAGAGGAGGAAAATGGGAAATAATCGGAATTTATCTTTCATGGCCATGAAATCTGTTTCAATTAAAGTTAAATAAACCCCCTATAGCGGCGGCTTTATTATCCTTAAAACGGCCTTTTTTTTAAAGTGAAAATTTGTGAAAAGGATGTGACAAATCTATCTACCTGTTTATCAATTGATTATAAATTTTATATTTGTTTTTTCCTTTTTAGTAGGCAACAACATCCTAAAAAATCCTATCTTCCGCCCCATGCCACTCTGCAAGGGGTGGCATTCAACATAATAAAAAGCCAACCAAACCACTTGTTGATGGTTATAAATTTATCCGTTAGCCTTACCAGCAGCTATGGGATGTAAACAAAAAGGAGAATAAAATGGCATTTAAAAAGGAAGAAGAAATAATTATTGAGCCTAAAGATATCTTTGTAGGCAACCCTGACGCACCGGTCACTTTGATGGAATTTGGAGAATATGAAAGTGAGGTTTGTGCCAAAGCCAATGAAATTGTAAAGCAGTTATTGGATGAGTATGAAGGAAAGATCAGGTTTAATTTCCGGCATTTTCCCCAGACCTTGATCCATCAGCGAAGCCTGAAAGCGGGAGAAGCTGCTGTTGCAGCGGCCCAGGAAGGGAAGTTTTGGGAAATGCATAATGTGCTTTTTGAAAACAGGCGAAACCTGGGAACGACCAGTCTGAAATTACATTCCAGGGAAGCAGGTGTTACCGATAAAAAATTCCTGGATCACCTGGTGAATGGAAAATTTGGATGGCAGGTTCAGGATGACCTGAAAGAGGGTAGGGTTTTAGGCATTAAAGAGATCCCTGCTTTTTTTGTCAATGGCGAGCTGGTAAAAGGGAAGCCCACCTTTGCCAACCTCAGCAAGGAAATTGAAGCCGCGATAAAAAAATCAAAAAGAAAAAGCCCGGCAAAACAAAGGGCATAACCTATACTTTTCAATGGGAAGTCCTGCCTGACCGGCAGGACTTTTTATTTTTGTTCCATGCGCCCGGACCAATTGATAAAAAAATATCGTCTGCAGCCCCATCCCGAAGGGGGATTTTATCAGCAGTCGTATCAGTCACCTGCATATATAAAGCAGGCCTGCCTGCCCGGAAGTTTCCAGGGAGACAGGCGGATTTCCACGGCCATTTACTTTTTACTGCAGGAAGGGGATTATTCTGCTTTTCACCGGATAAAAAGCGATGAGATCTGGCATTTTTATGCAGGGGATACCCTGCAGATCCATATCATAAGTGAAAACGGAGATTATCAGTTGCGGCTTTTGGGAGGCCAACCTGAAAAAGGAGAGGATTTCCAGGTGATGGTAGCAGCCGGCAGCTGGTTTGCTGCCGAATGCGCACCCGGCACCGATTTTTCGTTTGTGGGATGTACGGTAGCCCCCGGTTTTGATTTTGCAGATTTTGAGCTGGGAGAAAGAGAGCAGCTTTGCAGGATTTTTCCCTCTGTTCAGGAACTGATCCGCAGGCTGACCAGGGTAGGGTATGACCCTGGTTCCTAAAACTCCGTCCGCACGGGGTCCTGCTGTCAGTTTCCTCCAATTCGACAGTATACACTGGCGGAGACCCCGGGCGGACGGAGAACATGTAGTACTTAAAGATACCGCCATGCTTAAAAGGCTCAATGATATTGCTTCCTTTCCTGATGAAGACAAAAAGCATATCCTCTATACCCTGGATGCCCTTATCAAAAATGTAAAGCTTAAAGCGATTTATAACAGTTATTGCACATCGTATTTAAACCAAAATAAATTACGGGAACTATCAAAAGAAATAAACGTTTGCATTTTTTCTTTCATCAACTCCGCTATTTCTACAAACATTAATTTTTCTTCTTCCAGATAAGGTGATGATTTACAGACTAAATACAACACGGGTGGTTTATAAGGTTGTCCGGAGTTTTCAACTCCGGACCATATACATATACAATCATAAAAAGTCAATCTGCAGCAGCCCTACACGTTTGCCATAATAATAATCTCTTGCACTACTGTACAGATATTCTTCTGCTTTATCAACGATCCCGGCTTCCACCGGATTATTATGAATATAGTTCAATTTCTGGTTCGTAAACCAGTTGCTGTATAGTTCTTTTGGCTGGTTGTCCTGTCGCCAGAACTGGCAGCTGCTATTCCGGCTGTTAGCCGATCCCGCTTTTCTGAAAATGGCCAGCATCCAGTCTTTCCGGCTTTCAGCCGGATGAACTTCTATTGCCTTTATGATCTGTTTGGCCGTGAATTTCTTAAAGTCCCTTAATACATCACTTATTCCTTCCTTCTCCGCGCTTATTGCCTGGCAATACCTGATGCTTTCTACTATAATATCCCGGTAATCCTTTCTTGTAAATACATCCACCCATTCCACAACAGCAAAGGTTATAAAATGCACTTCTGCCGGGTTCCTTATTTTATAACCACCTTCTCCCATGGCCGGTAAATTTATTAGCCAGCTGATAAAACCTCTATAGAAAATCTGCAAAGATCTGTCGTATTTTTCTGTGCTTTAAATGGTTGGTTACTATTAATTGAAATGTCCGGAGTTATAAACTCCGGACAGCCATTAACAGCCATTAAAATTATTTTGGAAGACTACGGATAGCTGAGACGTACCGTAAATAATAAAAGGTTTAGGCATCTTATTACTTCGTGTTACTTCTTAAAAGTTTAATAGGAAAAGAATAATCAAAAGCAGATGCAATACACTCTAAAGTATCCTTCTTGAACGATTGTATTTTTACCAATAAAGTATTGCCAGGCTGCAACCCTTCGTTATAATAATAAATTCGCTTCACAATTAAACTGTAGTCATAGCCTCTTTTATCAACTCTCTGAGGTATGTTTAAGTTTTCTTCTCTTTACAAAAAATTGAACTACGCCGATTAAAACTAAAGCGGAAAAAAGAATAATATAAACGTATAGAGGCACTCCCATAAAATCATTATATCCCTTCTTCCATGATAATGATATCACAAAAGCACAATAAAAAAGCAAAAAGTTAAATACATATTTTGCGACTTTCCTGCTCATTCTCTAATTAAAAGGTTTGCATTAGGGTTTGTAATTGTTTGTACAGATTTATCAGGGAAGTTCATTATTTGTTTCATTAAAGTAATATCTACAGATGAAGAATTAGACAAATTCATGGTTGTGTTCCAGGTAAGGTTATATGTAACCTTGCCATCAGCATTAGTCACAACAATTGAATTATTTACTGATAGTTTGTTCCCTTGATCACTTAGAGTGGAAAGAGTTAATGTCATATCGGAACTAATAGTAATAGAAGTACCCTTATGAACTTTTATTCCAGTTCCTGCATCAACAAGTTGACCGGCTGCAGCACCGGCGACCACCCCGACCAATGGCTTTAATGGTATTGTTGCTATACCAACTGCAGTTCCAATTACATTTTCGGTGGTCTTATTAATTTTTGCAGAAGTCTCTCTAAACTTATCTACAGCTTCTTCAGTCGTAAACTTCATAGTTGTTGTTGAAGATATTTTTTTCACCTCTTTACTATTATAAAGTGCTCCTGCCTTCACAACTTCCTGGTCACTATATTTATCTTCATCATTAACCATTTCAACATTCTTTAAATGCTGGTCTATAACTTTTGAATTGTCAACAGGCTGTTTAGGCGCTGTGGTATCAGATGGGGCCATTCCGTCTGGGTCTATAAATCGCAATGGATTATTAAAAGCATAATTATAAGGAGACCATCTACGCATCAGGTCAGCCTTAGGGTCAATCGTATGCCAACGTCCTATTTGTGGATCATAATTTCTTGCACCAAAATCATATATTTCTAAACCTGAACCATCGGCGAACTCTTTTGATTGTAATTCTTTGGCGTTGTATTTAAATTTATTCTCAGGGCTTCCAAAGTTAAAACACTTTGAACTAATCCCCGCCATTGTCAACCCGAACGGATAATAATGATGTCAGGTAAAAACCCATACTGGATCTTTGTTTCAAAGAACTTTTCCAGTAATGAATTTAGCCAAAAATGCAGAAATTATGATTAAATAAGTTAAGATTTTT
>WGMO01000032.1 GCA_016125075.1 Terrimonas sp. | reverse complement strand
TTAAAAAACAAGAATGGATAGAAGCCCGGACACAGGAACTGCTACCGGTAAAATATTATCATGTAGTATTTACCCTGCCCCATGAACTGAACAGCCTGGTCATGGGACACCGGAAAGTTTTATATAAACTCTTGTTCAATGTGTATATTTGGGAATGAACGGGAGTATTTTCACAAACTCTCGTTGTACGCCAGTATTTAGGAAATTAATACCTTGTATAGTTAAAACAAATTTTATGAGACTTAGATATTATTTGTCTTTCCTACTACTCATTTCTTGCTCAAACACAAAAACAAACAACCTCATTCCGACAACAGATGAGAGAATAAATACAGAAAAAAATATTATCGGAGTTTGGGAACTTTATAGACAAAATTACTCTCCTAGCGACTCATTAAGGTTAGTAACAGACAGAGAATATCTTGAAATTAAGTCCGAAAATACTTACATAGAGAGAAACTATGCTGGGAAGTGGTATTTATCATACACAGACAAAAGCATAGTAGAACCTAGTACAAATATTATTTTCACTGAACTATATTCATTAAATCCTTCAAATTATTTAGAATACCATAGATTAATTGAGCCCTTTTATCTTCAGATAAAAAAGGAGAAAGAAAAACAATATTTATATCTGTATTCAATTAAGACCTCGGCAACTAGAGTATTCACGAAAAAAGAGTAAACCGGCGTACAACACCCGGCTTGGCCGCAGGCTGGCTTGACGGAATAACAATGAGCTGCAGGAAATCTATTTAGCTTTTGTTCCAGGGCGACGGAATCCGTGGTTTACTTAGAATATAATTCCTGATTCTGCCATTGTCAAAATTCTTTCTGCGTGCAGTTAGCAAAAGCAATTCGCACATAAACCTGTAAATCCTGTGACTTAAAAATGGTCGTTTTCTGATCCATTTTGTAAGTTACCCGGCCAATCTGCATTTTACTCAATACCGGAGTCATTTCCTAATAAGTTGAATTAGATTTCCACATAAAACAGGAAAGAAAAATATTAACTTTAAGGAACAATTTCTAAAAGATGCCGTATACCATAATTTATAGAATTCGTTTTATGCAACAACAATTTTAATTGACATCAATAAATATGAGATTCAATTTGCCGGTACGATGGGGAGTTTGTTACTTTCAACTATTTTCTTCAGGCAAATTATTGTGTTTTATTTTCTTAATCTGTTCTACATTTTTCATACTAAATACAACGGCACAAACTTCAACAATTGATAGTTTAAAAAAAGTATTGCCGCAACTAAGGGGTACCGCAAGAATTAATTGCCTGAATGAATTGGGCTTTGAGTATTCAAATCCATATTGGAGTGAATCAAAATACATCCAGACAGATACGGCGCTACTGTACACAATCCAGGCACTCAACGAATCGCAGCAATTAAATTATGCCCCGGGAATAGGTAAGGCCTATCAAAATATTGGCATGGTGCATGAGCAGCATGGCAACTACATTTTATCCGAAACTTATACAGGCCGGGCCATCCCAATACTTTACAGTCAACACATGCAGAACGAATTTCACCGGGCACGCATTAACTATGGCTGGTGCAAATGCAACCGGGGAAATTATGATGAAGCAATTGAAATTTTCAAAAAGGAATTAGTTTATTACAATCAAATAAAAGATACGATACACATTGCAATGATCAACAGAATGATCGGCAGAGTGTACGATATACAGGGTTATTCAGACATGGCTTTCAATTACTTTGAAGTGGATTTAAAAATAAAAAAATATCCTAACGATACCTATGGCACCCTTCGCTCACCTGTTTATAAAGCCAACATTTACCTGGCTGCCGGCGATACCAGCAATGCCATCTTAAATTACCGCATTGCTGCCCAATATGTAGATAAACAACATTTGAAACCCGATTATCTGAACACAACCACCTTCCAGATTTACAGGTTACAAAAAAAATTTGATTCAGCACTGTTGTATCTGAATCAATCAGATTTAATATCACAATCAAAGCACACAGATTCATTGTTTAGGAAAGTTACCCTGATGGAAAACTGCTTCAATTTAAGTACGCTCTATTTAGACTTGAAAAACTATGATAGTGCAATCTTTTTTGGAGCTAAATATCTAAAAGATTTTACAAGAAACGGTAATAGTATCATGGTTATGTCCAGTTTAAAAAACATAGCTACAGCGTATTTTAATAAAGCAAATAATCCGAAGTCTTTATACTTTGCCAACCAGTTATTAAACTATTCGCAACACGTGGGAGCAAGGCCTTTTACCCGGGATGCCAGTTTGCTATTGGCGAAAATTTATGAAAGCAGGCAACAATTAGGTAGGGCCTATAATTGGTTCAAAAAATACAGTGCATTAAATACAGTACTTGAAAAAGATAATTTTAGTGCAAAAATGTATGCATGGGATGCTATCAGTAAAATGAATGATGAAGAAAAACAGTACAGAACGCAAATTAAAATGAATGAGGCAAAAAACAAAGCAGCTATTAGCTTATTAACAAGAGATAAAAAGTTGCAGCTTTATGTCTTCATTTCAGCCATATTAATAACGATGTTGGTGATGACAATTATTATCCGGAGCATTTTATTACGCAGAAAGCAAGACAGATTGCAACATTTATTTACGGAATCGCAATTGTTGGTTGAAAAACAACACCAGGAAAAAGAAGTGATGCAATTACACCAGCAAAAATCTGATTTGGAAATGCAGGCATTACGGGCTCAAATGAATCCGCATTTTATTTTCAATTCGCTCAATGCCATTAACATGTTCATTCTTGAAAAAGATAAGCTACAGGCATCGGCCTATCTCTCCAAGTTTTCAAAACTAATCAGGTTCATTCTTCAAAATTCGCAGGAGGCTTTTATTCCTTTGGAAAATGAATTAGCCGCATTGAAGCTATACCTTGATCTTGAATTGTTGCGGTTCGACAAGCGATTTGAATACAAAATTATATTAGATGATGGGCTCGATACCGCTATGTTAAAAGTACCGCCTCTTATCATTCAGCCGTATGCCGAAAATGCTATCTGGCATGGATTAATGCATAAAAATGAAAGAGGACATTTAACCATTGAGCTGTATATAAAAGACGAAATGCTATATTATGAAATAACCGACGATGGCATTGGCAGAAAAGAAGCTGCAGCAATAAAAAGTAAATCTGCTGCCAAACATAAATCAATGGGGATACGCATTACAACGGATCGCCTGCTGATGTTACAACAACAACACGAAAAAGAAAATTCCATTTCAGTAACCGATCTCACACTTGCAGATGGCAGTGCCGGGGGTACCGCAGTGCAGATCAAAATACCTGCTCGTTATGATTAAAGTTATTTGTATTGATGATGAAACCCATTGCCTGAAAACGATGGATATGTTATTGAAAGAATACTGTGCCGATGTGCAGGTAATGGAAAAATGCAATGATGCGGCAACAGGTTTGGCAGCCATTGAAAAGTATAAGCCCGATCTTGTTTTCCTGGATATTGAAATGCCACACATGAATGGTTTTGAAATGCTGGAACAATTGAATGAAATTAATTTTTCGGTGATTTTTACCACAAGTTACGATCAATATGCCATTAAGGCCATTCATTGCAGCGCCCTGGATTATTTACTAAAACCTGTTAATCCCGATGAGTTAAAAAATGCAGTCAAAAAAATACGGGAGCAACGTTATTTACCGCTGGCCGAACAGTTTCAGCTATTGCTTAAAAAAGTGAATGGAATAAATACCGGTTTTAATAAAATTGCCGTTCCTACTGCCGAAGGCTTTGAATTAATTCCGGCCAATGAAGTGCTGTACCTTGAAGCCAATGATAATTACACCCATCTTTTTTTGAAGCATAAAAGTAAAATTATAGCCTGCCGCACCTTAAAAGAAATGGAAGAGCAGATACAGGATTTTAAATTTTTTGTACGGGTGCATCATTCGTACATGGTTAATTTAAATGAGGTGGTTAAATATGTAAGAGGCGAGGGGGGCTATCTTGTAATGAGCGATCAGTCTGCAGTAAATGTTTCCCGCAGCCGCAAGGATTCTTTGTTGAAATTTTTCTAAAGCCCGTTTTTTTGCCAGCTACCCCTTCAATATGTCAACTACTCAGTGGCAGTAGAAAATAAACCGATTGCTGAATATTTTTAATTGTTAATCCATATTAATTGACAATTAAAATTAAAAAAATGAAAAGATTAAACTTACAGTTCATGATAAAGTTGGCCAGCTTTATTTTGATTGCATTTACAGTTACCAGTTGTAAAAAAACACCGCTAAACGACAAATTCAACCTTGATGTAACCCTCGAAGGAAACAGCAAATTCCCCACCCGTGGATTTATTGCATTCAGGCAGGATATTGCTGCACCTAAAATTATTACCCTCGACACTTATGTAGAGCACCTGCAACCCAATCATGAATACCTGTTGCAACGGGCCGTTGACCCCATCAATGTAGTAGATGGTAATTGCACCAGTACCGCATGGCTCACACTCGGTTTGGGCTTAACCCCACAAACTATTTTAACCGACAGCAAAGGCAACGGGCATCAAAAGCTCTGGCGTGACTTATCATCCTTACCATCAGGTTCCGATTTTGATATTCATTTCCAGGTAATAGATGCAGTTTCCTCGGCCGTTGTATTATCCAGCAATTGTTATGAATACGTGCTACAATAAATGGTTGTGTGGTACGGTGTTGAGGGTAATTTTAAATTGAAATTTATTGAGCCTTTATACTTTAAGAAGCTGCCCGCAAGGCGGCTTTTTTAATTTTACAGGTTTTTTCGCCGTTATTGTTGTTTCCCGTCAACCCGGATGACCCTTCTCCTTAAACACTCCAGGGAGCACCAACAACCCGCTATTCATCCCGGCTACAATCCCACATGTTGCAGTTATTTATCCTTTTATCGTGTTTCCGGACATTCATGAGGCAGACCTGTTGATTGGTATCTCACGGATCCACCGCAAATCCCGCCATGCTCCATCTTCACACACCCGGAGAGAATAACATCACGGAACTGTAAGAAAGACCGAAGCATCAAAGACAGATTGTTGTTGGTGCTCCCTATCTTTCAGTAATTTTGTTCGTTTTCATAAGTAAACGGGAAACACCAACGGCATCAATAAATAGCCAAGACAGCAAATGAATTATTAGAATTATATTGGACAAGATGAAAGAACAAATGCCCATAACATCAGGTTTGGCAATATTGGGGCTTGACAATTTAAGCATCAGCTTTTGTTTTAAAAATACTCCTTGCTCGAAATGAACTATACCTCACTCTTCGTCATCTTATTAGTTATGGTGAGTTCACCCTCAAAGATGGTTAAAGCTCAAGTCAAAACTTGCAAAGTTGAAATAACAAGATTAGCCCAAACAAATGAAAGGTCTGCGGACAGCCTTCTTTCTTTGGCAACTATTACAAATGACGTTATCATAAATAGCGGTGACGTAATCACGATTTTAAAGAAAATCGATACTTCTTGCTGTATCTATCCAGGGTTCATTTATGTCACCTCGTTTAAGATAAGATTGACACGAGAAGCAGCCAAAAGGCTATCAAATCTAAAAATTCCGTTGTGCTGCGGAATTCCAGTCTCAGTCAGTACAGATGGGAACGAGCTATTTCGCGGACTCCTATGGAATGCAGTGTCATCATTCGGCACCAAAAATATCGCTCTGACCCAGATAGGTCAAGACTTGATAGTTGTCAATCAGGTGCCACAAGTCGCAGATCACATAAACAGTGCCCTTAGTCAAGTGCAGTTTGAACATTGCTTGACCAATTAATTACGCCAGCTAACATATGCATTTTACGCTGTTGTTGTTGTTTCCCGTCAACCCGGATGAACCTTACGATTAAGTACGCCAGAGAGCCGGGCAATTAACACCGGCAACAGCAGTAATGCTTTTCATCTCCTGCCCCAGCCAACAGGTATCGATTGAGCTTTAGTGCTTACCTTCAACAAAATTTTTTAAGGGGACTGCCGTCGCCGGGGCACCATTTTTCACCCTCCCCCACCGACTGCTTAGCCTCTTCGCAGGACACCCAATTTTCAACATGCAAACAACAGCAATCATATCATTCTTTGACAGCTATCTTTCTCTTGACGAGACGGAAAAAGAGGAGCTGATAAACCGCTTGCGTGAACGAAAGATCAAACGCAGGCAATTCATATTACAGGAAAATGACACCTGCAAACACTTTACATTTGTTGTTGAGGGTTGTTTTAAAATGTACGCAGTTGACAAAAATGGTTACGAACATAATCTTCAGTTTGCAGCAGAAAATGAGTGGATTGCAGACATTGAAAGCCTTCACAAGGAAAAACCCAGCCATTTGTATATAGAAGCGATCGAACCATCCCTCATCCTTCAAATTGCCAAACAAGACCTATGGGATCTTTACAACCTGTATCCGAAATTTGACAGAAACTTTCGGGTGATCATTGAAAATAAATTTATTGAATTGCAAAGCCGGGTTTTGCAAAACATCAGTTCAACTGCACAAGAACGGTATACAACTTTTTTAAACCAGTATCCAAATTTGGCAAACAGGCTTCCCAACACGCAAATCGCTTCTTATATTGGCATAACGCCTGAATTTTTAAGTAAGATCAGAGCAGAAAAACTGTAAACCCAGTTGACCCTTACACTACATTAAGACTATTTCTTAACCTTGTTTATTGGCTAAGCCCGGTTTGTACCGTGATCTTTGTATTGTTAAATCAATCAATTTGAACAATGCAAACAATTCGGATTACAGGGATATTAATCGCCGCCATTTTTGCCTTTCAAAACAAAGTGGCCAGTCAAGTAAACAATTTAAAACAAGAAAAAATGGTTACCACAGAAAAATCAGCAATTGAGAAAACACTTTTCTCCTACCGGGATGCTTTAAATGCGTCAGACGTAAGCAAAGTATTAACGCTTTACAGCAACGATGGTGTGTTTATGCCTTCAAATGCACCCACAGCCATCGGGCAAGAACAAGTGAAAGATGCTTATGCATTTGTTTTTAATGCCATTCAGCTAAACATTGAATTTTTTATTGACGAAATTGTAGTAAATGGAGATTATGCTTTTGTAAGGACGACTTCAAAAGGCACCACCCTAATTCATGCCACCGGTCAAAGGGTTCCGGAAGAAAACCGGGAATTATTTGTGCTGCATAAAGCCGGTGGGCAGTGGAAAATTGCCAGGTATATGTTTAACAAGATGCAGTAAACCGGCAGAACGGTCATTTACAATATGGGGTTTGCTGCAAGTGTGGGTTGACCTTGTTCGCAACAGTAATTTTTCGCTGTTCAGTTAGCGCCAGGATGCCGACGGATTACTCATCCCAAACCTGCAGTAAGCCCCGATTGTTTGGATTTACACTTTTGTTGCCGATTTCCTTCAACCCGAATGTACCTTAGTAATGGGTTCTGAAAGTACCCCAACAGTGGCCAAAAATCCGGGTCCTGTTCCCCCTCCCCACCCGATCAATCCTCCCCCGCTCCCACCCTTTCCCAAAAGATTGAAAAAAAATTTGTGAAACTGAATGGTTGCATTTATATTTGCAACTGATTAGTTTCGCATTAAAACATCATCACAAATGCGCAGAGACATCTTTCAAGCCATAGCAGATCCCACCCGGAGAGCCATCCTCGTCTTAATAGCCTTACAGGCCATGACACCCAATGCCATTGCCGATAACTTCAACACTACCAGGCAGGCTGTGTCAAAACATTTACGCATTTTGACCGAATGCGACCTGGTCAAACAGGAACAAAAAGGGAGGGAAATTTATTACTCCCTTGAAATTGAAAAAATGAAAGAAATCGACCAATGGATTGAACAGTTCAGGAAGATTTGGGAAACCCAATTCAACCAGTTGGACAAACTATTAATAAACATGAAAAAACAAAAAAAATGAACCCTCAACTGCTATTTGACTTTACTGTAGACAAAGCCAAACAAATGGTATTCATTACCCGGGAATTTGACGCTGACCAGTCCCTGGTATGGGATGCCTTTACCCGGGCTGACATCCTTGACCAATGGACAGCCCCCAAGCCCTGGCGGGCAAAAACAAAATACATGGATTTTAAAGTGGGCGGCAAAAGATTTTATGCTATGGTCAGCCCCGAAGGAGTTGAACGCTGGTCCATCCAGGAATACAGGTCCATTACGCCAAAAACCCACTTCAAAATGTACAATGCATTTGCTGACAAAGATGAAAACCCTGAATTGCCAGGTTCTGAGTGGGATTACCATTTCAGCGAAGAAAATGGTATCACGAAAGTGAACATTACGATCTATAATGAGTCCCTGGCCCGCATGGAGAAGATGATTGAAATGGGTTTCAAAGAGGGCTTCACCATGACCATCAGCCAATTGGAGCAATTATTACCTACCTTAAAAAAGTGATTTTGAAACGAATCGTCTGTAATCTCCTGTTAGCGCTTGCCGTATCGGCCGGCTCATTTTTCCCTTCATCAGGGCAAAAAAACCAGCCGCTGCAGAGCGGTTATGCACCCGTAAATGGGATCAACATTTATTACGAAGTATATGGTGAAGGGCCGCCCCTTATTGTATTGCACGGTGCTTTTTATACCATCGACATGAACTGGGGGGCGCTCCTCCCTGTATTATCAAAAACAAGAAAAGTAATTGCCATCGAATTCCAGGGACATGGCCACACACCCTATGCGGAAAGAAAATTAAGCATCGCCGCCCTGGCAAAAGATGTTGAGGGAATGATGGATTACTTAAAAGTGGATAGTGCTGATGTAATGGGCTATAGTATGGGTGGCTCGGTGGCCTACCAGTTTGCGGTGCAAAGCCCAAAACGTTTAAAGAAATTAGTCATCATTTCGTCAACTTACAAATCCGGTGGCTGGCTACCCGTTGTCAACAACGCTTTCCATGATTTCAAGCCGGAATTTTTTGATCATACGCCCTTACAGGAAGGATATGATGCTGTTGCGCCTGATAAAACAAAATGGCGCGCCTTTATTCAACAGATGATTGATTTTGCCGCCATGCCATTTGACATAGGCGATAGCAATATTGCTCATATTTCGTCACCGGTATTACTGATTGCAGGCGACAATGATGGCCTCGATAAAGTTGAATTGATGAAGGCCTACCAGTTGCTGGGAGGGGGTATTACTGCGGACATGGCCCCCCTGCCAAAATCACAATTGGCCATCCTGCCCGCGCAGGGACATGTCAGCGTTATGATGCAAACGAAGGCGCTTTTGGATTACATAAGCCTGTTTTTAAATTGATAAACTGTAAACAACGACAAAAAGATCAAAACGCCCCCAATACACATTAACCATGACACAAAAGCTGGCTATAGTGACCCTGGTTGTAAAAGACTATGATGAAGCACTGGATTTCTTTATGCAGAAACTGTCATTTCAATTGGTGGAAGACACAAGACTGACGGATCAGAAGCGATGGGTACTGGTATCGCCACCGGGGGATCCGGGATGCCGGATTTTACTCGCCAAAGCAGCTAACGAAAAACAAATCGCTTCAGTGGGCAACCAGGCCGGAGGGCGGGTTGCATTTTTTCTCCATACCGACAATTTCCAGGCCGACTACAAAAGACTTTCCGGTAACGGAGTTCATTTTGTCCGCGAGCCAAAAGAAGAAACCTACGGAACGGTTGCCGTTTTCGAAGACCTGTATGGCAATCTTTGGGACCTGATTCAACCCAAACCAGACAACAGGCATTGATCCATATTGTACGGACGATAAACACTTCAGTATTCGTTCTGGTTCCTACACGGTCCCATTCTTCACAGCTTCAAAACAAAGTATTTTTCTTTCTTACAACAGGGTAAACCATTGGTATCAAACAGCTATACAAAAAATAATTTTTGTTACGTTATACCTTTGCACCGTAATATTTCCCCTATTAACAGAAAAATCAGTATAATGAGCGCAATCAAAACATAAAACAATCATGACCAAGGAAAAAGCCTTTATCAAAGGCCTCAGTATCGGAATTGCCATCGGTACGGCGATCGGTGTTGCCACCCATAACCTGGGGCTATGGCTCAGTCTGGGCGTCGCCATCGGGGCGGGATTGGGTATCTCCTTCCGGGAAGGGAAAAAAGATGATGAAACCAAAAGTCCATGATCACTCTTCCAACCAAAAAGGAAAGAATTGTAACCCTATCGTTCATACATTCACCAAACAGAAAGCAACATCTACCATGAGCACCCACCTGAAAAGCATCATCATTTTTTGCAGCGACGTCAATAAACTGGTAAACTTTTACCAGGCCCAATTCAAATTGAAGATCATGGGTAAGGCCAGCGAGGAATGGACGGTGCTGAATGCCGGACCTGTAGAAATCGCCTTTCACAGGATTGGAGCAGCCTATCGCAACAGCCCGGAGGATCCCTCCGGAGAACCCAATACAAAACTGGTCTTTGAGATCGATGAAGACATCACGCTTTTCCGGGAGCGGCTGCAGGCAAACGGTGCCAGGATGGGTGCAACCAAAACATTTCCCGGCTTCCCCTATATATTTTGCGATGGTATAGACCCCGAAGGCAATGTGTTCCAGATCACAAAGCCGATATGAAGGGTCAGGTTCCATTCCCTTTTGTTTCAATATAAGCACCTAAATATAGAGATGCCTATTTTATCTTTCCGATTTTCTCCAGGTGCCGAAGAATCTCTTTTGGATGAAATAAATTTATCTTTATTACGACAGGGCAAACCACCGGTATTCCCTTTGGATGGATCCCTACCGTTACCGGGTAGCCGTGCATCATTCATATAAAAACAGCAACCATGAAAAATAAATTTTGGATACCTTTATGGATACTGGCATCTTTTCTTTCCGGCTTCGGAGTGAAGACCATTCTAAAGGATCAACATCAAAAACCAGCAACGATGAAAAAAGTAACCGGAATCGGCGGCATATTCTTCAAATGCAAGGACCCGAAAGCGATCAATGAATGGTATAAAAAACACCTCGGGTTTAATACCAGCCCCTATGGGACCAGCTTTGAATGGCGGGAACTGGAAGACAGCACGAAGAAAGGGCTTACCCAGTGGAACAGTTTTCCGGAAAACACAAAATACTTTGAGCCTTCCACCAAAGATTTCATGATCAATTACCGGGTAGAGAATTTAGAAGCGCTGGTAGAGGAATTAAAAAAAGAAAATGTGACGATCCTGGACAAGATTGAATCGTTTGACTATGGAAAATTCGTCCATATCCTTGACCTGGAAGGGAATAAGATCCAGTTATGGGAGCCTAAGGATTAATGGAACCTCAGCATCAACTATCCAAGGTTCCTTCAGATTCCAGAAGCCTGCGATTGATCTAAAGCTGATCACTGTGCAGAAGTTCTAAAATCCGGAATCGATGTTTTACCCTATGAATTAAAGGGCTATACTTTCCTACAATAATCCTGTTGCTGTTTACAGCTAACAACCCCGGTAAAAACCGGATGAATAGTTTGAATCTTATCCAAAGAATGAAAATTGTAAAATATGAAAAACCCCGTCATATTAAAAAGACTTAAAGCATTCGCCATAGACTATTTACTTATTCTTCTTTATATCGGAATATTATTATGTGGCACATTGCTAACGGGTTCCCTTTTTCACTTACAATTTAATATAGCAGATCCCATAACCGGAGAAATAACAGGATTTCTAACCCTGACTCTCCCGGTAATGCTCTATTTCACCCTATCTGAAAATGGCCAATACGCAGCTAGCATCGGAAAAAGAAAACTAGGGTTACAAGTTGTAACCCCATTCCATAAAAAAGCGGGCTTCGGGCAATTGCTTCTTAGAAACGGTATTAAATTCCTTCCCTGGGAAATGGCCCATTTTTATATCTACCGGCTTTTTTATAATGATCCCATTACTAAAAATACGCCAGACTGGGTTTTGACGGGGCTGATCCTTGCACAGGCACTGGCTGTTATATATTTTCTTTGTATCCTCTTTAACAAAAATAACCGGAGTATTTACGAGATATTATCAGGAACCTGTGTTGTCGAAACTGTCCGAAATTAGGGGCTCCGGACAGCCATCTTGCAATATTTTACCAAATGCATATAACATATGAAAACAGAATTTATAGGAATTAACCCCGTCCTTCCATCCGCTGATATTGCAAGGGATATAGACTGGTATACGGAGAAAGTCGGGTTAAGAACGCTATTTTACGATCATATGTATGCCGTGCTCTACAGGGAGAATATATGTATCCATTTGCAGTGGCATGCCGATACTACTGACGACCCTTTATTGGGTGGGTCTGTGATTAGAATTCACGTCAAAAATATTCGCCCCCTATTCAATGAATTTGTGGAAAGAGGAACTGTTGCAGAAAAAGATTTTAAAACAAAAACACCCTGGGAGACGAATGAATTTGGATTTTACGATCTGAATAAAAACGCAATTTTTTTTATGGAAGATCTATCATAAGATTCCCCATAGAAAAATTTCAAATACCAAATCCTGAAAACAATTGCTGCCCGGATGTTTGTGATGAGCATGTTTGAAATAAAACATCTTTATACCCGCTTCCTTTTTTTAATATTTATTATCTTTATGTCTTGCACGGTACCTGTGCAGGTATACCAGTCGCCCATCATCAGAGTGGGCCGTCATCAATAATAGAAAAATCCCGGAAACATGAAAGCAGCTGTTTTTACCCGTTATGGGTCACCGGAAGAATTACATCTAAAAGAAGTTGAACAACCTGTGCCAAAAGACGATGAGGTATTGGTCCGGATTCATGCCACCACCGTTAATTCCGGTGACCTGCGTTTGCGGAAGGCCGATCCTGTTTTTATTCGCCTCTTCTTCGGTCTTTTCCGCCCCGGGAAAAAAATATTGGGTTTCACCTTTTCCGGTATGGTGGCTGCCACCGGTAACAAGGTAACCCGGTTCAAAACCGGCGATGCCGTATTGGGGGTAACCGGTTTTGGTTTTGGGGCCTGGGCCGAATACAAATCTGTGCGGGAACCTTTATTGGTGCTGAAACCCGGCAACATCAGCCATGAGGCAGCAGCTGCCATCCCCTTTGGGGGTAACACCGCTCTCTATTACCTCAGGAAAGCCGGCATCCATGAAGGACAGAAAATATTGATTTATGGCGCCTCCGGCAGCACAGGTACCATGGCCGTACAACTGGCCAAATATTTCGGGGCAGGGGTTACGGCGGTCTGCAGCACCGATAATGTTGAGATGGTAAGGTCGCTCGGTCCCGATACCATCATTGATTATAAAAAAGAAGATATTGCCGCCGGTGATACGAAATATGATATCGTTTTCGATGCCGTGGGCAAATTATCCCATCGTAAAGCACGAAAACTGCTGTTGCCAGACGCCACCTATATCACCGTGAACAAAGGGCTTGCAAAAGTGAGTAATGAAAACCTGGAACTGTTAAAAGACCTGGCTGCCACGGGGGCCATAAAACCTGTTATCGATAAAAGCTGGCCGCTGGAACAGATCGTGGAAGCCAACCGTTATGGTGATCTTGGACGCAAAAAAGGGAATATCGTCATTACTGTTGGCCAGGGAACATGATTTCATCAAGCTCAAACATGTGATATGGAACTATCATTACGTAAATCAGCAATCATAGCCGGTACAGGATACATCCTGATTTTCGTGCTGGGTCTCATCACTAATTTTTCAGTATTTGAAAAACTGATCATAACAGGTGATGCGGCAACCACCACAAATAATATCATGGAACAGACCACGGTATTCCGGTTGGGCCTTGTGAGCTGGCTGGTGGTGCTTATCTGTGATACGATCATCGCCTGGGCGCTTTTTTACCTGTTCAAACCTGTGAGCAGGAGCGGTTCCTTATTGGTGGCACTGTTCCGCATCGTGTACATCGTTGTGTTTGGGGCGGCGCTCACAAACCTGGTGTCCGTATTACATATTATCGGCCATCCAGTTGGCAATACAGCATATATGCAGGGACAGGTGATGCTTTTCATGGATGCCTATACCTATGGCTTTCATTTTGGGATCATCTTTTTTGGCGTACACCTCTTTTTAATGGGGTACCTGATGTTTCGTTCGGGTTTCATGTCAAAATGGGTGGGGATCTTACTCATTATTGCCGGTGTCGGATACCTGGTCGACAGTTTTAGCAATATACTTTCACCGGCCTATACCGCCAATAAAACAGCATCACTTTTTGTGGTGGCGATCCCGGCTATCATCGCGGAACTGGCCTTTACGATTTGGTTACTGATGAAAGCGGGAAAAAACAAGGTATAATAGCGTCCGGCTTTGGAAACATGGAAAATCCGGGCAACTATGATGACAGGTCTTCAATATTGTTGGTCCAGGCATTCTACAATTTTTTACAACCCGTATTCAGAAAATCCAGAACTTCAGATTGAATTAGGCTGGCTGCTGTTCATGGGGAACAGGCAAAAGTCAATAATGGGTATCATTTACCCGGTTGACCGTATTAACGCTAATTAATCATAAATCCATAGTGGACATAACCTTAAATAACACAATTGTATGGTTGGTAGCCCTTCCCTGGTAACACGCATGGTTTTCCTGGTCCTGGCTGCCTGCATTAGCATTGCATCCCCGGGCCAGTTCAAATACCCCTTTGCCCGTACCGAACCATTTGATACGGTGATCTATGGTAAAAAAATCCATGACGAATATTTCTGGATGAGCAGGCCGGAAAACCACAAAGAAATGCTCGAGTTCAGCAAACAACAGGGAATGCTCACCCAAACCGTACTCGACAGCATCCCCGGCACGGAATCCATCAGCAATGATTTGAATGAGGCTTTTGACAACCTGCGGGATGAACTGTGGAATTTACATGCAGTCGGGCAGGCTTACTATTATCAACGGGAAATTCCGATGGAGGGTGCCTGGCTTTGCAGGAGGAAAACGATGGATGCACCGGAAGAAAAAATATTGTCTGCAATTGTGATCAACGGCCAAAAATATGCCATCCGCAAAAGGGCCTATGCCCACCAGAAACCCCTCCTGGCATTGATGCTTACGCAGAATGGGGATGCTAACCCCCAGATAAGAATATTTGACCTGGATCGCAAAGCATTTTTACCGGATAGCATCGCCCCTGTTATGTTCAATGATTCCCGCGGGGTTTCTATGACCTGGTTACCTGATGACAGGGGTTTATTATACACACAGGCTCCTCCCACAGAAATCAGCAGTGAGATCTATTATAATGGAAAAATAAAACTGCATATAACGGGTACAGACCCGGAACAGGATGAAGTCCTTTTCGGGACAGGCGTTAACCCGGATATTACCCTCAAGGACTACGAAACACCCTATGTATATAGTTTTACCAATTCACCCTATATCATAGCCAGGATCCGTTCGGCGGATGCAGACAATTATGCATTTGCCGTTCACTTTTCAAAACTCAACGGGAAACATACCCCCTGGAAAAAACTTAAGGGCTATATCAACCTCGGTGATGGCTTTGATGCCAATGACAAATACCTCTATGCCGCCACCAAAGGAAGACCGCAATACCAGGTAGTGAGGATAAATATGGAAACGGCAGCCACACCCGAGCCTTTAATCGACCAACAGGAAGACGTGATTGCGGTTACAGATGCCGGTAATAATACCGGGATCATTGCCGGAAAAGATGTTTTGTATGTATTGATTAGAAGGATCGGTGATATGCAGATCCTGAAAATGGACTATCTAACAAAACAAATGTCCTATTTACCCATCCGCCATAAAAGTATCCTGGCCGACCTGTCTTTATCCGGCGAAAACGACCTGGTCTTTGCGTCGGGCACTGCCATCAGCAGTATACAATACATGCATTATCAAAACAAAAACGATCAATTGGCAGCCCTGCCCTTTGCTGCCAAAGTATATGATGCCGCGGATGAGCTGAGTACGAAAGCCATTTATGTTCCCTCGCGTGATGGAAAGAAGATACCGGTATCGCTGGTCTTTCAACGATCGCTGAATTTACAAAACAATAACCCGGTCCTGATTGAAGCCTATGGTAACAGTGGTATGTCGACCGATATGGCCTATGACCCCACCCGCATACCCTGGATAAAACATGGAGGCATCTATGCCTACGCCCATGTTCGGGGAGGTGGCGAACTGGGGGAATCCTGGATGCAGGACGGACAGTTTCCTAACAAGATGAATTCCATCAATGACGTGGTGGATGTAGCAGCATATTTTGTGGAAAACCACTATACAACTCCTTCAAAACAACTGGTAATGGGTGGCAGTGCCGGAAGTTTTTTAGTCGGCATGAGTATCAACCAGCGGCCTGACTTATTTGCAGGCGGTCTTTTTTTATCGGGTCTTCCGGATATCGTAACCTACCGGGATGCCGCATTTGCCAGGGAATCCAAAACAGTAGGCACGATTGGCACCAAAGAAGGGTTTCTTTCCAGTTATAGTTTAAGCGCCTACTACCAGATCCCGGAAAATAAAAAATTGCCGGCCATGTTGATTGTCCACGGCGCTACGGATTATATTTTATCCCTCCATCCGGCATTACGCTATACTGCAAGGCTCCAAAAAGCTCAAAAAGGGGATCGTCCCATCTTGTTGCTGGTTGATTGGGAAAGCGGTCATCACGGTAATGAAAATGAGTTACTGTACATCATAAAATTTGCGCTCTGGCAAACAGGGCACCCGGATTTTCAATTGAAATAAATATCGCAGGGTATCACTCCGCCTTAACTGGTTTTTTCATAAAGGCGGATCCTTCCCCACAACAAATAGCCGGGACCCATAAACAATTTAAAGCACAGACCGTTAATCCTGTTATTAAAGGAGAGTAGGAAAGGTCCGGGTATTGGAAATGTTCCAAAGGCCCTGACCATATTGTAACGGCCCCATTCATAAAGCGATTTAACGAGCTATAACAAGATGGTCATTCAAAAAGATGGTATAGAACAATTGGAACAACGTTACCGAACTGCATTCATCAATTCCCTGGCCGGTTTCCGGCAGGCGGTATTGGTGGGCACCCGTTCACCGGAAGGCTTAACGAACCTCGCCATTTTCAATTCACTGATACACCTGGGCGCCAACCCCGCCCTACTGGGATTGATGAGCCGGCCCGACAGCGTACCCAGGCATACCCTGCAAAATATACTGGATACAAAGGAATATACCCTGAACTATGTCCGGGCAAACCAATATAAAAAAGCACATCAAACTTCCGCCCGGTATGAAAAGGGTGTCTCCGAATTTGGGAAAGTGGGTTTTGATGAGCGCTATCACCCATCCTGCACAGCGCCATTTGTATCGGAAGCAATAGTGAAGATCGCGATGCGGTATGAAGACAGCATCCCGATTGCATTGAATGGAACCGTACTGATTATCGGCAGTATCATGCAGGTAGAATGTGATGACGCAATGGTAGGGGAAGATGGATTTGTAAACCTTGCCGGGGCCGATGTACTGATCAGCCAGGGGCTGGATGCCTACTTTGTATCAAAACCCATTGGGCGGCTGCCCTATGCAAAACCATCTCCCGAAAATAAATGAAAAAACAAATCCCTCCAAAGCACCGGAATATTAAAAGGAAAGAGAACAGGACAGGAAGTATACCTGTGATGCTTTGCAGGAAAAACATAGATTAACATGAGCCCAACAGGTATCCTTTTCCCCCACCAGTTATTTGAGCAGAATATCCTTATCGGGAAATGCCATACGATCTACCTGGTGGAGGAATGGTTATATTTCCGGCAATACCATTTTCATAAACAGAAAATCGCTTTTCACAGGGCCAGCATGAAGTCGTATGAACAACTGCTGCAGTCGCGGAATATCAAAGTTGTTTATATTGATTCCTTCCACGAATTAGCGGATATCAGGAAACTGATCCCCCATTTAAAATCAAAGCAGGTGGATTCGATTGCCTATATCGATACCACCGACGACTGGCTGGAGCAAAGGATCCGCAAAACCTGCGAGGCGCATCATGTAAAAGCCGATAGCCATCCCAGCCCCCTGTTTTTGAATTCCCCCGCGGACATCACCCGTTATTTTACAGGAAAGAAAAAAATGTTCCAAACAGATTTCTATAAATACCAGCGACAGACCCGAAAGATATTATTGGACCCCCAGCAGCAACCCCTCGGTGGAAAATGGACCTATGATGATGAGAACCGCCTTAAATACCCCAAGGGACAAACCCCGCCCCGGGTGGATTGGATAAAACCAACAGCTGTTTTTAAGGAGGCGGCGGCCTATACTGAAAAATACTTCCCCAATAATTACGGCTACCTGGATAAGGACTTCGTTTACCCCACAACGCATGCTGAAAGTAAAAAATGGTTAGCTGCTTTTTTTGAAACCAGGTTTTCAGGATTCGGGGCATTTGAAGACGCCATACTGGATGATGAAAACGTATTACACCACAGTGTGCTTACGCCTATGATGAATGTGGGTTTGCTGACCCCCGGGTTGGTGCTGGAAGCGGCGTTGTCATTAACCGGCAAAATTGATATCCCTTTAAATTCACTGGAGGGATTTATCCGCCAGATCCTGGGCTGGCGGGAATTTATCAGGGCCGTTTATATCTTAAAAGGGGGCGAGGAAAGAACAAAAAATTTCTGGGGGTTTACCCGAAAGATACCGGCCTCATTCTGGGAGGGGTCGACCGGCATTTTGCCGGTGGACAATACGATAAAAAAAGTGCTGGCCACCGGGTATTGTCACCATATTGAAAGATTGATGGTTTTGGGCAATTTTATGCTGCTCTGTGAATTTGATCCCGATGAAGTGTATCGTTGGTTCATGGAGATGTTTATCGATGCGTATGACTGGGTAATGGTGCCCAATGTTTATGGTATGAGCCAGTTTGCCGACGGGGGGGTGATGGCCACCAAGCCCTATATCAGTGGGAGTAATTATTTAATGAAAATGAGTGATTATAAAAAGGGCGACTGGCAAAAGATCTGGGATGGTTTATTCTGGAGATTTATGCATACCCACCGGGATTTTTTTCTGCAAAACCCGCGGTTGGGCATGCTGGTCAGGAGTTTTGATAAGATGCCAGCCCAAAAAAAAGCAGCACATTTGGGCCATGCCGAACAATTTCTTCATTCACTTTGAGATACCTACGCCATGGATCCTGTCCTCACGAACCACTATATCAAAACACATCCATACTTCCCCGACGAGTCTCCTCCTTATTGCCAATCCCATCGATCAAAAACGACCCGGAGGGACACGTCGCCGGATTTAGAAATACATTCTATCCCAATTTATAAAATACAAAAACCTTTCACTTGTAATAAACGCTGCTTCGTAGCGACGAGTCCCTCTTGCTGTACCTGGTTTGAAAAAAATTTTAGTACGGAGGAGACTCGTCAGGGAAGAATAATGGTTCTTATCCTCATGAACCAATATATAAAAACACTTCCATACTTCTACGACGAGTCTCCTCCATATTGCCAACCCCATCGATCAACAACGACCCGGAGGGACACGTCGCCGGATTTAGAAATACATTCTATCCCAATTTACAAAACACAATAACCTTGCTCTTCAAAAAAACGCTGTCTCGTAGCGACGAGTCCCTCTTGCTGTACCTGGTTTGAAAAAAATTTCAGTACGGAGGAGACTCGTCAGGGAAGAATAATGGTTCTTATCCTCATGAACCAATATATCAAAACACTTCCATACTTCTCCGACGAGTCTCCTCCATATTGCCGAATCTATCGATCAAAAACGACCCGGAGGGACTCGTCGCCGGATTTAGAAATACATTCTATCCCAATTTATAAAATACAAAAACCTTTCACTTGTAATAAACGCTGCTTCGTAGCGACGAGTCCCTCTTGCTGTACCTGGTTTGAAAAAAATTTTAGTACGGAGGAGAC
>WGMO01000026.1 GCA_016125075.1 Terrimonas sp. | reverse complement strand
TGTGACCCGGGCTCCCATCCGCGACCAGCAGAGGCTATCCACCCCAAAATGACACTGCAGGTGCAGGAGTGATTTCCCTTTTACATCACCCAGTTCGCTTCGCTCAATGGGTGTCAGCATATTTTTACCGGCCCGGAAACCCGGTACATCGTAAAAGGCGGTATGGTATCCTTATGAATGGCAGTCCGCTGGTCCCAGACCGACCGGTTGGCATCGAAGTAAGGCCCAAAGTCTTTCATGTTATAAATTTAAACAGGTAGTGAATTAGCTCCCTAAATTATTATATACTAAACCCTATGAAGGAAGATTTTCCCATTTTCTGAAAAAATCTTACACAGGCCTGGGTACAATATTCCCTGTCCCTTAAGATCCGTTACCCGATAGCCTTTTTACTACTTTTTTCACATCTTCCATCACTCAGCGCAGTACTATATTTAATAGTCCTTCCGGGGCATTAATCCTCCTGGATAATAAAAAAATTAACATCATGAAGCAAATATTCATTTTTGCAGTCGTTTTACTGCTCTTTCAAAGCATGACCTTCTCGCAACGAATTTATTTTTGCAGTAATTACAGTGATTATGGAGAACCTATTGGTGCCGGTACGGTATGGAATATAGGTCCCGAAGGTGGCAATATTTACATTCTTTACCAGAATGGCGGGTTATCGCTAAATGTGAACAGCCTTACCTTTTATATTGATAAACTAAACGCTTCTTCAATCTATACGGCCTTCGATACCAAATATCCAACAGTGAACAGCTATTCAAGCTGGGCTGTTCTGAATTACTTTTTCAACACCCCGGGCGACTATAAAATTACGGTACTGAAAAATTCAATTGAAGTGGCCAGAGAATATGTATCCATAAAAGCCAAGAATACCGCGTCGTCCGGCAATAAAAACGTATCCTATTATAACAATTCTTCGGTAACTCCCGGAACGAATATCGATCTCAATACCGGGTTTGTCTATTCTGCCAACGGGCCATTTTACCGGAACAGTAATTACGAATCCAGGGTTTATTTCAAAGTCAGCAACGCTACCCAGTCCCTTGGAACAGAAAAACTGATCGTAGATATTTTCAAATTAAACGCCAGCGGAAATTATGAGGTGTATGAAACACTGAACCTGGCTATCTCCAACCTCAGCTGGGTTTATTTTTCCTATGTTTTCAAACTTACCGGTAGTTATAAGGTTTGTGTTTATAATAAGGAAAGCACCTGGATCAATAATGCTTTTGTGACAATATATTAGTAAAAGCTATTCGGAGAAGAGCATTCAGCGAAGACCCGCTTTCCTCAAAGCTTCACTTCGGTTATGAGCATGAAGTTTTTCATAAATATTCCGGATATGCGTACGGACCGTTTCTAAAGAGATAAAAAGTTTATCAGCAATTTCCTGGTATCGGTAACCTTTAGAAAGCCAATCGAGGACTTCTTTTTCACGGGCAGATAATGTTTCCTTATTGTCTGTATACGGGATGGACTGTTGAAATGCCTCAACCACCTTACGGGCGATCTGGCCACTCATTGGGCTCCCCCCCTTTCTTAGTTCATGTAATGACTCAATAAGTTTGAGGGCAGGGGTGTTTTTTAATATATAACCGGATGCCCCCGCCTTTAAAGCTTTGAAAACCTTATCTGCGTCATCATAAATACTTAAAACCATCAACTGTATATCCGGTCGCTGGGGTTTCAGCCAATTGATGAAATCAATACCGGATTTTCCGGGCAATTGAATATCTGTCAAAATCAATTCAACTACATCGCCCATTCCTTCCCTGAAAAAGCTTTCTGCTTCCTCTACCGTAGCAAAAGAAGCCTTTAGATCAAATTCCCCGCTCCCGGTTATCAATGCCACAAGATAATTTCTGATTTTCTCATCATCTTCTATTATCACGATTGGTGTCATAGACCAAATTTAATTGTTTAGCGGCATGGGGTACATGTGAAATAAGTAGTAATTCTTTCAAAAGCATATCCGGTAATGCACTGTTGTACCCCCACCATCCCGCTCCATCCATTCGATTTTTCCCCCTATCTCTGTGATCCGTTTCTGCATATTGACCAGGCCATTGGAACCCATCCTTGATTTCAGAGAAGCAATCCCTTTGCCATTATCACTAACCAAAAAGTCACAGCAATCTCCATTTAAGCAAAGGCTCAAACTGATAACAGTGGCACCAGCATGTTTTAAGGCGTTGTTGAGCGCCTCTTTTGTTACCAGGAAAATATTTCGCCGTTGTTCATTGCTTAATGAGATTACCGGAATTTGATCGGGAAAATGAATCTGGTAATCAATTTCATGAAAAGGCTCAAAATAGTGCCGGGTCTGTTCCCTCAAATAGGCCAGCAGGTTTTCAAGTTTATCATTATAAGGGTTCAGTGCCCAAATGATCTCACTCATGGTATCGACCAGTTTTCTTGCACTACCGGCAATTTCATCAACACCGGTCCTGGTTTTTCTGTCTAATCCCTGATTGGAGTTTATCAATTCAGTCATTAGTGCGATCCTCGTTAAACCGCTTCCCACTTCATCATGCATATCCTTGCTGATCCGGTCCCGTTCTGCATCGATAGCCTGTTGTTTTTCCAGCAAACGGATACGCCCGTTTATCTTACGCTTTGATAAATTGACGGTAATGAAAACGATCAGTCCCACTAATAGGGCTGAACATAAAATATAGAACCATGTTTTCTGCCAGAATGGAGACTGGATGATGATGGCAATCTTTTTCTCATCACCCCATTCATCGGCATTATTTCCGGCTGTGATCAAAAGCGTATAGCTCCCAGGCAGGAGTTTACCAAACCTTATCTCTTTATTATAGGTGGTCACCCAGTCATCATCCCGTCCCTCAAGGCGATATTTGATTTTATTGGCTTCAGGCCTTGTATAGTCAAACACCGCCAACCTGAATATTAAATCATTCTGATAATAATGCAGCCGGATCGGAGCATCCCTGAAAAATAAGGAGTCCTTTTGATAAGGTACATTTTCGACTAAAACAGAAGTGATCCCGATTCCCGGCTTTTTCTTTTTTTCGGAAACATTAAAAGAGCCAAACCAGTTAAACCCTTTTACCCCTCCAAAGTAAAAATGACCTGATTCCCCTTTGTAAAAAGCGCCGGTATTGAACTCATTACTCTGTAAGCCTTCGTTGGCCGTATAATTTTTAAAAGCATTCCATTTTCTGTCAAAATAGACCAGCCCCCCGTTCGTGCTCATCCAAAAATTATTTTTTTCATCTTCCAGGATACCATAAATAAAACTATTAGCCATTCCATTTGATTCATTGAATAACGCATATTTCCGGGTATCCGTATCAAAGCGTATCAATCCCTTTCCGGAAGCAATCCATAAAATATGATGATCTATTTCATCCCGGTGGATACTTCGAAAATCAATCCCGGGAAAAAAACTTTCCCCGATCTTAAAACTGCCGTTTATCATCCATGAATCATACAACCCGCCCAATGGTGAAACAAACCAAATATGCCCATTATCCAATTCTGTAATATCGGTGATGGTTGGTGGGATGACTTTATGAGTATCAGCATCGATACTGTAATAATTGCCTTTATTATCTTGCTTAACCAGCAAAAGATGACCTACAGCAGCCACAAGGAGGTCGCCGGATTGTAATTCCAGGATTTTATTAACCTGTGCACCAGAAAAATGACGAATTGAGGATAGGTCGACCGGTAAAGGGATGAATTTCCCTTGCTGTTCGTTAAAAATAGCGACCCCGCGGTTGTCCCCAATCCAAATATTTCCCTTTTTATCCTGATAAATTACGCTGACACTAGTACCCGGGAGGGAATGAGTGTCAGCTATATGATGGGTATAATTAAACACTGTACCCTCTGCCGGGTCGTAAATATGCAAACCATTCAGGGTACCAAACCAAATCCTCCCTTTTTTATCCTCGAATAAAGATTTAATAAAGTAATCCTTTAGTTCCGGGTATTGTCCTTCAAACAACGGGAAGATATTAAATAGGGGTGGTTTCAAATCAAGCCTGCCAACACCTCCCCCATCTGTTCCGACCCAAAGATTGCCCGACCTGTCTTCAAAAAGGCTCCTGATAATATCGGAGGAAATTGACTTTTGACTCATATAATTTTTACGGAATCGGAACATTTTCCCAGCAGCAAAATCATAATAATAGAGCCCCTCATCACTCCTGCTTCCCCAAAGCCGGCCATAACTATCCTCTACATCTAAAGAGAAAGTGGTGGAAAGCCGGGATTCTTTCTCCAGTTTAATCGAATCCAGTTTTGAAGTGATGGAATCAAAGCGGTACACATATTTTTCACTGGACAAAAAATGCTTTCCTTTTCCAAAGCAGATGGCCTGGTAATCCTTTCCCCCGTAAAGGTGTTCAAATATTTTTTTCCTGATATCAAACCGCATGAAACCGTCGTTTTGATACCAGCTGAACCAGATGTTACCGGAAGGATCCATCATTTCCCTTTCAGCCGTGAATACCCTGTTGGTATTCGTATCGGGATGCAGGGGGAAGCTATTCCAGGTCATGGTTTTGATATTCCATGAATAAACCCCTAAATAACGTGAACCTAACCAGAGTGTCTGTGTACTATCTATCGTAAACAGGAAATAATAATTTACCCCCGATCTTAACTCAGGAAAGATGAACCCGGGCTTCACCTGATCGGATTGTCTTTCATAATAATAAATGCCTGTTTCCGTACAGAACCAGATATTGTGAAGCTGGTCCTCGCATAACCGGCCCCTGATAAAATTTGAATTACCCCTGATACGAAGATTGGTCTTTGTCTTATATACTTTTATTTCATCACCGTCATAGCGGTTCAACCCGTCGGCGGTACCGAACCACATAAATCCTTCCTGATCCTGGTAAATTGAATAAACGGAGTTTTGAGAAAGACCATTGTTCACATCCAGTGTTTCAAATCCTGGAACAATGGGCTGCGCAAGGGCAGAGAGGTTTAAAAAACCTGAAAGTAAAAACCAGCAGCGGGGCATGTACTACCTTCCTTATTTATGCCATTAAATTAGAGTAAACCGCATTAATCTAAAAAAAAATCCCGGGCTCAAACCCGGGATCCTATGATAATGGTAAATTTTTTTTATCCTAAAGCCACTCTCTTAAAGGAAGTCACTTTTACATCGCCCGACTCTTTCAGGTAATCCGCAACGGATTTGCTGCCGTCTTTTACAAAGGCCTGGGCCGTGAGAGTTTGCTCCTTGAAGAAGGCATTCATCTTTCCTTCTGCAATTTTAGAAAGCATCTCTTCGGGCTTACCTGCCATCTTGGGATCCTGTTTCATCAGGTCCATGATGATATCTTTTTCCCGGGCAATCACATCGGCCGGAACACTGGCCGCATCAACGGCTACCGGGTTCAGGGCGGCGATCTGCATGGCCACATCCTTACCGGCTTCAGCCGCCTCTTTGTTCAAACCCACCAGCACCCCGATACGGTAAGCCCCATGGATATAGGAAGCCACATAATCTGCATCGATCCTTTCAAAACGGGTCACCCCGATCTTTTCTCCGATAGATGCCAGTTTATCATTCACCAGGTCGGATACTTTAGCGGATCCGGCACTGGCATTGTTCAGTTCTTCCAGGGATTTAGCGTTGGCCGCAATAGCAGCATCGGCAATGGTCTGGGCAAAAGCGATGAAATCAGCATTCTTGGAAACGAAATCAGTTTCGCAACTTACACAAACCACGATACCGGTTTTATGATCGGGTGTTGTCTGGGCGATCACTACGCCTTCTTTCGCTTCGCGGTCGCTTCTTTTTGCAGCCACTTTCTGGCCCTGCTTGCGCAGCCAGTCGATCGCTGCTTCAAAATCACCGTTGGTTTCTGTCAACGCCTTACGGCAGTCCATCATACCAGCCCCTGTGGCCTGGCGAAGTTTATTGATATCCTGTGCACTGATTGTTACTGTACTCATTATTATAAAGTTTACATCCACCCTTTGAAGGGTATGGACAGATACAAATAATTTTTTGCTATCGGGGTCAGGAATTGATTATCTCCTGCCGCCACCCGGGCCACGGCCACCGGGTGTTCCACCACCGGTCGTACGGCGTCTTTGTCCGCCGGGACCAGCAGCACCCCGTCCCCTGCTACCGCGTCCGCCTTCGGCTTCTGCTTCGGCCAGGAGTTTGGCTGCTTTCTTTTCCTTTTCATCATCATTCACCTCATCGTTGTCATCATCTTTGGCTGCCTGTCTTTCGGCAAGACCTTCTGCAATGGCGGCCGTGATATAGTTCACGATAATGGCGATCGATTTGGTCGCATCATCATTGGCGGGAATCGCATAGTCGACCTTGTTAGGATCACAGTTCGTATCGACAACCCCAAAGGTGGTGATATTCAAACGCTTTGCCTCTGCCAGGGCAATATGTTCATGGCCAATATCAACAATGAACAAAGCTGCCGGTACCCGGCCCAACTGGGCAATACCACCGAGCACTTTTTCCATCTTATCCTTATCACGGCTCAGGGTCAGCCTTTCTTTCTTGGTGATGCTGTCAAAAGAACCATCCCCCAGCATTTTTTCAATGCTCTGCATTTTCTTTACACTCTTACGAACCGTATTGAAGTTGGTAAGCATACCACCCAGCCAACGCTCGGTAACAAAAGGCATGTTCACTTTCTGGGCAGATTCTGTTACGATATCTTTCGCCTGTTTCTTGGTCCCCACAAAAAGGATCTTCTTGCCACTGCGGGCGATCTGCTTCATGGCTGCAGCTGTTTCCTGCAGGCACTCGGTTGTCTTATTCAGGTCGATGATATGAATACCTTTCTTTTCAGCAAAGATGTAAGGCAGCATCTTGGGATTCCACTTCTTTTTCAGGTGACCAAAATGTACACCTGCGTCAAGTAGCTGTTGCTGTAGTGAAGTGTTATTTTCCATTATCAAATGATATTTATCGTTTTTTGTTTATTGTTTATGGCTGGTTTTCAGGTAAGGGCATCCCCTGCAGGCAGACCCAACACCATCGACCCAAAACGGGATTAACGTTTACTGAACTGGAAGCTCTTCCTGGCTTTCTTCTTACCGAATTTCTTACGTTCAACAGAACGGGGATCACGTTTCAGTAAACCGGCCGCTTTTAAGGAAGGCCTTAAATCCGCATTCAGTTCCACCAACGCACGGGCAATACCCAGTTTGGCTGCTTCCGCCTGGCCTTTAAGGCCACCGCCGGTTGCATTGATCACCACATCAAATTTATCAGTGGCTTCTGCTGTTTTGAGCGGCATCTCCACCTGGTTCTGTAAATAGACCAGCGGAAAATAGGCTTTGTAATCTTTATCGTTGACCGTAATCTTGCCGCTTCCCTTGGTGAGGAAGATCCTTGTCACGGCTTCTTTACGACGGCCAATTCCATTTATTTTCTTTTCCATTGATTTAGCTTTTAACGCATAGCCCGGGGCTACTTGCTTATTTTAAGTTTAGAATTTTAACTCCTTGGGTTGTTGTGCGGTATGCGGGTGTTCGGCACCGGCATACACCAATAATTTTTTGATCATCTTACGACCCAGGCGGTTCTTGGGAAGCATACCCCTAACGGCCCTTTCGATTACCGCTTCCGGGCGGCGCTTCAACAGGTTACCGGCGGTTTCTTCTTTCTTACCACCCGGATAACCGGAGAAATTGAGGTAAATCTTGTCTTCCAGCTTATTTCCGGAAAATTTTACTTTGTCGGCGTTGATCACGATAACGTAATCACCGGTGTCTACGTGAGGAGTATAGGATGCCTTGTTCTTTCCACGCAATATGGAAGCGATTCGGGCACACATACGTCCTACGGTTTGATTGGTACCGTCTACAACATACCAGTTGCGTGTAACGGTAGCCGCATTTGCATGTTTTGTTGTGAAATGTAATTTGCTCATTTTGTTTGTTTTTTGTTTCCCGCCGCCATCCCGGCAGGTTTGTTTTTGGGAGCGCAAAGATAGGTTGAATCCCCTTTCATTTCCAAAACATTTGACGGCTATTTTTTAAAGACACCTTTGTAAGTTATTGATTATCAATAAAATTTTTGATGCACTTTTATACTCTTCATGATTCCTGATGGATTTCGGGCATTTTACCCTTGAAATGTACTTCTTTCGGCCCCTTGTCAGGTTAGTTGCAACAGTCGATGGTATTAAAAGCTTTAGCTTCTATATTTACACAAAGCGATTTGAAACATGACTTCACATCATCTGGGCAGGACTGTCTTTGGCAACCCTGCCAACAAGGGGAACCTGATGCCATTGGAAGAAGCCCATGCCTTATTAAATGAATGGGTGCCGAATGAAAAATTGCGCCTGCATATGAAACAGGTCGCCGCCGTCATGAAAGCCTGGGCGCTTGAAAAAGAAGGCGCCGATGAAAAAACAGCGTTGAAATGGGAACTGGCCGGGCTCCTGCACGATGCTGACTGGGAAAAAAATCCTGATGAACATTGCCGGGTCATCATCGAAGAACTCGAAAGAAGGAATCTCGATCCGGAGATCATACACTGTATTGCCAGCCATGGCCCCCGGTATTTCGGCGTCGAGCCGGAAAACAATATGGATAAGATGATCTATATGTTTGATGAACTGAGCGGACTCATTCATGCCTACAGCCTCATGCGGCCGGGGGGCTATGCAGGAATGGATGTGAAAGGGGTGAAAAAAAGACTGAAAGAGAAAAGTTTTGCGGCCAATGTCAGCCGCGAAGATATCCAGGATGCCGCTGCGAGGATCGATACTTCCCTCGAAGAAATCATCGGGTTTATCATCAAACACCAGCAGGCTGTACAATGACCGGTAGCTGCAATCGTTTGCAGCCAAATCCCTGCGATTTTCAACTGAAAAGACCGGCAAAGGCTGTACATTTCAGTAATATATTCAACGATTGCTTATGACCATCCCCAAACCCCGGTTGAGTTTCTGGCAGATCATCAATATGAATGTCGGTTTCTTTGGTATACAATACAGTTTCGGGCTGCAGCAAAGTGCCGTTACCCCCATTTATGATTTCCTGGGTGCCAGCCCCGACCAGATCCCCCTACTAAATTTAGCCGGGCCTCTTACGGGACTGATCATTCAACCCATTATCGGTGCTTTAAGTGATAAAACCTGGCACCCGAAATTCGGCAGAAGAAAACCCTACTTTTTTATCGGTGCGGTTTTATGCAGCATTGCCCTTTTCCTTTTCCCTTATAGTTCTGAGTTATGGATGGCCGTCGGACTTTTATGGATACTGGATGCCGGGAATAATACCGCCATGGAGCCTTACCGGGCATTCATCGCTGATAAACTGGATGCCTCACAGCAGGCTACCGGTTTCCAGGCACAGAGTTTCTTTACTGGTTTTGGACAGACCCTGGCCAATGTATCCCTGTTTATTTTCCCGGCCATCATCATTGGCTATACCGGTAAAATACCCAATTGGGTATTTGCTTCTTTTTTTATCGGTGCGGTTTGTTCGATCGGTTCGGTTGTATGGAGTATGCGTACCACGCCGGAAATCCCCCCCACGGATGAAGAATTGGCCATTATACAGAAAAGGAACGAAGGGATGCCCCACCCTGTTATCCAGTTCTTTCTATCGATCATCACTACGGTGGTCGCCTATTTAACCCTGATCATACTGCTAATCCCCTCCCTGCTTTCGGGGGGAAGGATCATCCGGGAACTGATAAAATTCACCAAGGAACATCGTTCCCTGAAAATCATTTTCGCCCAGAATATCGAAATCATTGAAGCCATTGCTGTAATGCCAAAAGTGATGTGGCAACTCGCCCTGGTTTACCTGTTTCAATGGTATGCCCTGTTCTGTTACTGGCAAAATAGTTCCAAGAGTATCGGTCTTTCCATTTTCCATACCACCCCCGAAAACAAGGAAGTGTATGAGAAAGCCGTCAGCCTGGCCGGTCTTGTGAATGGCTGGTATAATGTCGTCACTTTTCTATCCGCATTCGCATTGGTAGGTTTTGCGAGGCGGTACAGCCCAAAATGGGTACACTTTATGTGCCTGCTGCTGGCCGGTATTGGTTTTATTGCCTTCCCTTTTATCGGCAACAAAACACTATTGTTTGTGGCCATCACCGGTTTTGGGATCGGCTGGGCCAGCATGATGGGGATCCCCTACCTGATGGTGGTGAGCCAGATCCCTAAAGAAAGGTATGGCGTTTATATGGGTGTCATTAATATGATGATCGTGATCCCCATGTTTTTACAAACCATCAGTTTCGGGTACATCCTGAAGCATTTCCTGCATAACGATTCCGGCAAAGCCATCCTTTTTGCGGGTATTTTACTCATCATTGCCTCCCTCTTCACCACCCTCATCAAATCAGGTAAGATGTCAGCAGACAATATCAGCTTACCGGTTGGCGGAGGGCATTAATTGAATCATATGAAAAAAAACTTTTTCCCATACCTCTCTGTATTGCTCGTTTTCCTCATCGCTTTTTCCTGCCAATCCAAAAAAGAAGATGATGGCGGAAAAAAGGAATGGTGGAAAGAAGCCGTTGTGTACCAGGTCTATCCCCGAAGTTTTAAGGACAGCGACGGAGACGGTATTGGCGACCTGAAAGGCATCATCTCAAAACTGGATTATATCAAAAGCCTGGGAGTGGATGCGATCTGGCTGAACCCCATCTACAGTTCCCCGAATGATGACAATGGATATGATGTGAGCGATTACCGCAACATTATGAAGGACTTTGGTACGATGCAGGACTTTGACAACATGCTGAAGGGAATGCACGACAGGGGATTGAAACTGGTGATGGATCTCGTCGTGAACCATAGCAGCGATGAGCACGAATGGTTTAAACAAAGCCGCAGTTCCAGGACCAATCCTTACCGGGATTACTATCACTGGTGGAATGCAGAAAGAGGAAAACCCGCATACCGCTACAGCCTGTTTGATATTAACCACGATGCCTGGAAATATGATTCGTTAACCAATGCCTATTACCTGCATTATTTTTCAAGAAAACAACCTGACCTGAACTGGGAAAACCCACAGGTAAGGAAAGAAGTGTATGATATCATGAAATTCTGGCTGGATAAGGGTATTGACGGTTTCAGGCTGGATGCCTTCCAGTTTGCAGCAAAAGACACCAGCTTCCCGGCTTTTCCCGAAGGTTTTGAAAAGAACTTTATCGAATACTATGCCATGGGGCCCCACCTGCACGATTACCTGCAAGAAATGAACGGGGAAGTGCTGAGTAAATATAATGCGATGAGTGTGGCGGAAGGTGCCGGTAATACTTTTGAAGATGCCCATAACCTGGTGGATGCAGACCGGCATGAACTGAATATGGCCTATGCTTTTGAAGGGGTGGATATTGCTAAAAGGGAGGGCTACAGTGTATTGCATTTTAAAGAGGTATTCAGTAAATGGGACAGTGTGTTCGCAAAAAATGGATGGTTGTCCGTTTTCCTGGCCAACCACGACCAGGCCAGGATGGTTAGTCGTTTTGGTAATGACAGTCCCGCATTCAGGGCGGTATCTGCTAAAATGCTGACCACATTTATCCTCAGTATGCGGGGAACCCCTTACTGGTATAACGGGGATGAGCTGGGTATGACCAATGCGGGATTTGACAAGATCGAAGATTATAAGGACATGCCCACTTTGAATGAATATGAACACCAGAAGGCGATTGGCGGTGATCTGCAAAAGTTCATGCTGGACATACAATTCAGTTGCCGGGACAATGGCCGTACCCCTTTTCAATGGGACAGCACTGCCCAGGCGGGTTTTACCACGGGAGCACCCTGGATAAGCGTAAACCCCAATTATACAACGATCAACGAAAGAGCACAGGAGGACGACCCGGCAAGCTGCCTCAATTATTTCAGGAAAATGGTGGCCCTGCGGAAAGCCAACAAAACGCTGGTGTACGGGCAATACACGCTTATAGACAGGAATAACCCTAACGTATATGCTTACACGAGAGAATGGAAGGGGAACAAATTATTGGTGCTATTGAATTTCAAGGCCGAACCCGCAACCTTTGATACCGGGCTGGATCTCAGCAAGGCAAAGCTGCTGATCAGTAATTATTCCAATGCCATCCCCGCCGGAATACTGCAACCCTATGAGGCGGTGATTATCCAACTTTGACGGACACGCTAAACTGGTAAATTAATATGAAAAAAATTCTTTGTATCGGTGAGGCCCTGATCGACATGATCTGTACGGATAAGGGCAGGTCCTTGTCGGACGGCGATCATTTCCTCAAAAAACCCGGCGGGGCCCCCACCAATGTGGCTGCCGCCATCGCTGCACTGGGCGGCCAGGTGGAACTGGCTGCAAAAGTGGGCACCGACCCGTTTGGCAAACACCTGATAGCGGTGATGCAATCCTTTGGGGTCGACACAAGATGGATGGTGCAGGACCCGGATCATTTTACCACTTTCGCCTTTGTTTCCCTCATGGAAAACGGGGAACGGGATTTTTATTTTAACCGGGGGGCTGATGGGCAATTGGGTCTTTCGGATACTGACCCAATCGACCTTGATGAATTTTCGGTGATCCACTTTGGATCGGCGACCGGGTTTCTTCCGGGGCCGCTCCGGGAAGCCTACTCAGGTTTATTGACCAGGGCCGGAAAGAAAAAAATATTCATAAGTTTTGATCCCAACTACCGGCATTTACTGTTTGCAGGCAACCAGCAGGCATTTATTGACCAGTCATGGCATTTTCTGCAGTCCTGTCATTTTTTTAAACTGAGTGATGAAGAGGCCCTCCTGTTGACCGGTGCACCCAACATCCTTGAGGCAGCCGGGATACTCTTAGCAAAAACAAAAGCTGTTTTTGCCATCACACTGGGCAAGGAAGGCACCCTGCTGGGTTATGGGAACAAAACCTTTACGATTCCCAGTATTCCTGTTACACCCGTTGATACGACCGGGGCCGGCGATGCCTTTGTTGGGGCAGTCCTTTACCAGCTCAGTCATTGGAACTATGATGAAATGATGGGTCTTTCTGAACAGGATTGGATAAAAATCATTACCGACGGCAATAAAGCTGGCGCAAGAACCTGCGAATACCTGGGCGCGATGGAAGCCTTTAAAAACCTGAGCAGCGATATTTTCAAATAAAAAATTGCACTTTGTATAACCATACCTTACATCAGCAGATTATCCGTAAACTCCAGGATCAGCAAATCGATATTGCCGGGACCGACAATCTTTTTTTTACCCGCTTTATTGCCAATGCAACGGCTATTGATGCATTGTATAATGAAATTTATGGCCGGCATCCTGAACAGCAGCATTATTTTGACCAGCTGATCCGGGTCATTTCCCATGCCTATACCAGCCGGCCGGTGGCCTTGAAAAACAGGGACAAGGAAAAAGAAAACAAAGGTGTATGGTTCCTGAGTAATGAGATCGCCGGTATGAGTTTATATGTAGACCGTTTTGCAGGAAGCCTGGCGGCCCTTTCTGAAAAGCTCACTTATTTTAATCAACTCGGTGTAAACCTCTTACACCTGATGCCCGTTTTCGAAAGCCCGGAAGGAGAAAGCGACGGTGGTTATGCGGTATCTGATTTCAGGCAGGTCGACAAGCGTTTCGGTACCAATGAAGACCTTGGGAAATTACAACAACATATGCAGCAGGAAAACATGTACCTGATGCTGGATATTGTTTTGAACCATACTTCCCATCATCACCAGTGGGCGGTTCAGGCCAAGAAGGGTGATAAAAAGTACCAGGACTATTTTTACATGTTTGATGACCGTGCCCTCCCGGACCAGTATGACCGGTCCATGCCGGAAGTGTTCCCGGAAAGCTCACCCGGTAATTTCACCTATATCGAGGCGATAAAAAAATGGGTCATGACCGTTTTTCACCGCTACCAATGGGACCTGAATTACAGGAACCCGGCCGTGTTCATGGAAATGCTGGAAAACATTTTTTATTATGCCAACCTGGGTATCGATATTTTAAGGATCGATGCGCCTGCATTTATATGGAAAGAACCGGGCACCACCTGCCAGAACCTGCCCCAGGCACATACCCTGCTCCGGCTGATTAAACAATGTGTGCAGGTTGCTGCACCGGGTATGGCATTGCTGGGTGAGGCCATTGTGGCTCCCAAAGAGATTATGAAATATTTTGGCACCGGGCTCTATACGGCCAAAGAATGTGACTTCGCATATAACGCTACCCATATGGCCCTGCAATGGGATGCCCTGGCCACAGGCGATACAAGGGTGATGCTGGCTGCACAACATGAGATCTTACAAAAGCCCTTTGGTACATCCTGGATCAATTATACCCGTTGTCATGATGATATTGGTCTCGGTTATGATAACTATATGATTCAGCATGCAGGGTTTGATCCATTTGAACATCGCCGGTTCCTGAAAGATTATTATTCCGGTAACCGTCATGATTCACCGGCAATGGGGGCCCTGTTTTCCGTGAATCCAAAAACAAATGATGCCAGGATCAGCGGGTCACTGGCCTCCTTATGCGGCCTGGAAAAAGCCCTGGCCGACAATGACAGCACTGCTGTCGACATCTCTATCCGGAAAATCCTGATGATGCAGGCACATGCTTTCTTTCTGGGTGGTGTCCCGATGTTATTTTATGGTGATGAGGCTGGCTATACCAACGACTACTCTTATTTAAAGGATCCCGGCAAAAGCTATGATAACCGATGGATGCACCGGCCTGTTATTGACTGGAAAAAGAATGGGAACATCAACAAAAAGGGAACGATCGAAAACAGGATCTTTTCCGGTACAAAAAAACTGATCAGCATCCGGAACAGGATCACGGCCGTGGCGGATCACAAAAATATCACCTGGATGACTCCCCATAACATCCATATTGCCGGCTACCTAAGAACTTTTGAAGATAAAAAATTATACTGCCTGTTCAATTTCACCGATCAGCCGGCCTACCTGACCTGGTTTGCCTTTAAAGAGCATGGCCCCGCGCCCCTCCGCTTATGGGAACATTGGGAGGAAAAGGAAATTGGAGTTGGCTACGATCATGAATACCTGGTCCTGGAGCCCTATGGTTTTATGCTCCTGGAGCCGGTCTGAGATCAGGGATTCCGATATTGTTGAATGAGGGCGAGCAGGACACCGTTTGTCCAGCCAAATCCATCCTGGCCCTGGTATTCTCCTCCACCCGCTTCAAGATGCGTGTCCACCACATTGTATTTTTCCATGAGCTTACCGGTCCTTTGAAAGACTTCATCATTCAACTGTATCCAACGCCGTGCGACCAGGGCTGCCAGCTCATGATAACCATAATGCTCAAGTCCCCGGATCGCGATCCATTGAAGCGGTGCCCAACCGTTGGGCGCATCCCATTGCTGACCGGTCGTTTGAATTGTAGTCACCAGCCCGCCATCAAAGAGTAATTTTTTTTCGAGTATCGATTTTACGGCGGCTGCTTTTTTTTCATCTGCTATCTGAAAAAATAAGGGGAAACAGGCCGCCAGGGTAATGGCCTCGGTTTGCCGGCCTGTTGTGATATCAAAATCCGTATAACACTGCAGGCCTTCATGCCAGCAATAGTTGTCAATGGCCGATTTTCTTTTGTCGGCGAAAGTGCGAAAATTAGCGGCCGTGGTGCTGTCGCCGGCCAGTTCTGATCCCTCGGCAATAACCAGTTCAAGATGGTATAAGAGGCAATTCAGGTCGACAGGGATAATATCAGTTGTATGGATAGTGGCAAAGGACTGGGGATCGCGGAACCAGCGGCTGCTGAAATCCCAACCCGATTCGGCCCCGGCCCTTAGATTCCTGAAAATATCTTCACTATTCTTTGCCTCGTCGGCCAGCTCAATATCCTCCCGGTAAGATTCAGGTCTTGGTGTATTGTGTTCGTCCCAATAACGGTTCAGCCATTCGCCTCCCGGCATTTGAACAAGATGATTGCCGGGAAAGATCTCATCCGTGGGCTTGGCATTGTCATTCATCCAAAAGGCATGTTCCTTTTTTAGTTGGGGGATATAGTGCACCAAAACATCACCACCACTTCTGGCAGCTAATAACTTAACCATCAAAGAAAAAAAAGGCGGTTGAGAACGACCGATATAATAAGTCCGGTTACCATTCGGGATATACCCCACTGTATCGATCAGGAAAGAAAAATTATTCACCATGTGCTCAATCATTTCCCATCTGCCCGAAACAGCAAGACCCAGCATGGTGAAATAACTGTCCCAGTAATAAATTTCGCCAAACCGGCCGCCGGGAACGATATAGGGGTAGGGCAGGGATATCAAAGTGCTATTATCTTGCGGGTCAGGTTTCCGGGTGAGGATATCCCATAGGTCTTCCACATGCTGTGCCACCGGTTTGCCAGGAAGGGTCTTAAATCCATCTCCAAAAACAGATGGAAGGTCAAAATAGGTTTTGACAAATGCCGACAGGTCAAATTGTTCCTTTTTCTTTTCCTGTATATATTTTTGATTGATCTTTTCCGGAGATATTTTGGGAATACAATCCACAAAGGTCTTACCATCAGGAAAAATCCTGCTGAGTTGAACATCGGTAAAAAGTGAATCTGTAAAGAATTCCTGTACCATAATTAAGCATTACTGAATAAACCCTGTTATGCGGAAATGGTCGTTTTTTTTGCTTCCTCCTTTTTAATCAACCTTTGTATGATGACTACGGAAATAATCAGTAAAACAATCGGTATGATTAAAAAATAAAAAGCCTTTTCGCCGCCAATATTCTTAAAAAGTATTCCAACTATTCTAGACCCTAATGTTCCTCCCAGTGCGGAGAAAATAATGATCAACCCCGACATGGGCGAGTGGAGGCTTTTCGGCAAATGACTGAGCACGGTAGAATTAAGCAGCGGATAGACCGGAGCAATGAACAGGCCGATTAAGGGTAATACAAAACCAAGTACTGGTACTTCCGATAAACTACTTAACACGACAACCTGACCACCGGGTTTCAGCTGTGGTAAAATGGCCAGTAACAATACCACTGCCAATAAAGCACAACTGATAACGATCACTGACCAGGAAATTTTTTTTGATAACCAGCCGGCTAAAAACCGCCCTACCGCCAGTGAAATGGCGAGAATAGATGCCATTTGCACACTGAGTTTTTCAGAAAATGAAAATATTTTTTCATTAAACCGGGGAAGCCAGGTCATAATTCCCTGTTCAATCATTACAAAGAAAAATGCTGAGAATATAAACACCAGTACCAGTGGAATAATCACCAACCGTATCGATTCTTTCATATCATCCTTCCAGTCGGACCCGGCTGTTTCAGATTGTATACGGATTCCCGAAAAAGTCAGGAATAAAAATGACAGGAATACAAGGCCAGCCAATAATAAGTACACATTCAACCAGGCGCGCTGATCCGTATCAGAATAAAATGCCGGAAATAAAAAATAAGCAGATGCAATACCGACCATAAAAAACCCTTCAATCGAACTCATCAGTGCCGAGTGTTGCCGAGGTGTTTCCGTAACAACTCCCACGAGGCTGTACACCGATAATTTGATAAGCGCGAAACTAACGCCCACCGAAAGAAACATCAGTTTTGCCGACCAAAAGCTATCTCCGTAACGCATTCCCAGGCATCCGAAAAAAACAATTATTAAAGCCGTTTGCATCGCTTTTTTATAGCCAAATCTTGGAAGGAATGAAGCGATCAGAAAAGATACAATTGCAATTGGCAGATCTTTGAACGCCTCCAGGATCGATGCCTGCTTTTCATCCACGCCATATACCTTGATCGATTTGGCGATCACAATGCCCACGCTGTTCAGCAGGATGGCAAAAACAAAATAATTGAGGAACAGGGATAGTTTAATCCTGAAGTTTGACATACAATCGTTGTTTTCAACAGGAATATACAAATATTGTTATAAAGAACCCCCTTCTACGAGCATGGAATCCAGAAAAACCACTTCTGCAATCGTTTGATGTTGTAAACAACTTAGCATTTGGGAGAAAGCGAGCTTGCCTAATTTACCACCGCTGGTTTCCACATAGGTAACCCTGGGTTTGAATAAGGTGGGAATAAGGCCGTTACTGATGCTGATCACCGCTACTTCGCCGGGTACAGCCAGGTCCAGTTCATGGATGGCCTGCATCACCCCCATCAGGATCATATCGCCCATGGCAAAGATCACGTCATATTTTTTGCCGGCTTCGAACAGGGAAAGGACCAGTTTTCTGGAGGTTTCGATCTGCTCGGGATAATAGATTTCTACAACTGTGTCAGGGGCATTGTGCTGCATCCTTTTGTTAAAGGCCGCACACCTGGCCTTAGTAATACTCAGTTGGGGATGACCAAAAAGTCCCAATACTTTCTTTTTCCCCCTGGCAATGATGGCATCGGCCGCCAGGGTTGCCGCTTTTTCATCTGAAAGGCACACTTTATGATACTCACGGGTCTCCGGCACCCGGTCAAAGAATAAAACGGGTACCCCGTTGTCCTTGAGCTTTTGGAAAGGGGCCATATCCTGGATCTCGATGGAGATCGAAACAAATAAACCGCTGACCATTTTCTTACGGAACAAATGCAGGCAGGCCGTTTCTATCTCGAGTTCATCCCGGGATTGCATGATCAGTACGGAGTAATTATGCAACCGGGCTTCTTCCTCCACGGCTGCGATAAAAGAATCATAAAAGAAATTATCAATGGAGGGCACCAGTATGCCCAGTACATTCGTTTGCTTGGTCCTTAGGTTTACGGCATAACTGTTAGGTTCATATTCCAGCGCGATGGCCAGTTCCTTCACCTTTTTCTTGGTGGCCTCCGAAATATCCGGGTGATCCTTCAATGCCCTCGACACTGTAGAGATACTGATACCAAGTACTTCCGAAAGTTCTTTCAGGGTGCTTTGCTGCATGTGCCATTTTTTATCGCCAATCAGTCAATCGTGATTAGCTGCAAGTTATCAATTTTAATCCTGACCGGATAATATTGATTCCCCTGAAAAAATCCATACCACACCACAGTCAGAGGGGAAGGGAAGACTGTTTCCCTTCCCCTGCTGACGGTGCATTTAGAATTGCAAACCCAGTGAGAGGTTGAAGGTCCTGCCATCTGCCGGTAATATACCGGGACCAGGATAAGTGGTTATCCGCCGGGTAAAATATTTTTCGTTCAGCAGATTGTTGATATTCACTGATACATGGTAATGGCTGAGAAAAACATAGCGGCAGCTCCAGTCCCAAACATGATACGCCGGTACTACACCAACAGAACCCCCGGGGCTGTACACGGTATTCCCGGCATCACTGTAGCTTTTCCCTACATAATGCACCTGGAGAGAGGTTTCGAAACCGCCCAGGAGGAAACTGACCCCGGTACGGTTGATGATTTCGGGAGTCCCTTCTACATAGTTTCCTTTCAATGAAATATTGGACAAACCGTTTTTATAAAGGCCACTGGTATACCGGGCATGTGTATACGATAGTGAATTATAGACCCGCAGATCGATATCACTGCGTTGATCCGGGTTCCATTTGAGCAGGGATACATCAAAAAACAATTCCACCCCCCTGGCCACAGAGTTACCAACATTGGTGGTCAGGAGATAGGGGTTTCCTGCATTATCCGTTTTAGACAACAATCCCACGTGATTACCATAATAAAGGTTAAAGACATTCACATCATAATTGATCCTGTTACTATAATGCCCCCTGAACCCCAGGTCAATATCATACCCTTTACTGTCTTTTAGCCCGGGATCGATCTTATCGATCCTGTCTGCGGGTGTTACATTAGCATACAGGAAAGGCCGGTAGGCCTGTGACCAGTTCGCATAAAATTGTGACTGGGCCCCCAGCTGATATTGCAAACCCATGCCCCATAATGTAAAATCCCTGGTGCCGTAAAATGAAACCGGTACACTGTTGTTTTGAATACTGCCTCCCACCCTGGTCTGAATATGCTCATACCTGAATCCCGGCGTCATGGACAACCTATCGGTTAGTTTAAAAAGGTTCTCAAAAAAAATGGCGCCGTTTTGGGAGTGAAGGGTAAGATCCGTAGCATAATTGCCGGTGAGGGAAAGATCAAAATCACTGGCCGCGGTGCCAGGTCCTTTTTGCTTCCTCCTGGTCATCTGTTGATAGTAACGGAGACCACCCGACAATACGGCCTGCATCTTGCCCAGGTGATAGCTCTGCAATACCCTGGCCTCAGTCGTGAAGGAATGATAATAATCCCGGTCTACCTGCCTGGGATTATAATCTCCCAATGCAGTATTGACCGTGTCGGCTATATTGGCCGGCGCAATAAACATCACGCTGTTACGCTGACCAAAAAGTGCATGTGTGATGATTTCAACCCTTGTGGAGGGATTGAACTGGTAAAAGAACTTGATCGCAGGTATATTGATGGCGGGACTAAAATAGTTTCTCGACCGGGTAGATTGCCTGTTATCCTCTTTGAATTTTTCATCCGTCAGGCCTCCGGCAGTTTGCTGCACATAATCCATCCGGGAAAACTGGAAAGAAATGTTACCGCGATCGTTTAGGTGGTAACGGATATTGGCATAGCCGGCATGATACTGAAATGCCGCATTTTTTCTCCATCCGTCACCCTGCCTGGCAGCAAAATATCCATAATAGCTCCATTTGCCGTTGGTGCCGCCGATCGCATTAAACGAATTAAAAAAATGATTAGACCCGGCCGACTGCTCACTTTCCACCGAAAAAGGCTTACTGCTATCGGCATCCTTTAAAACAAAGTTCAGCATCCCCCCGAACTGGCTCCCGAACTGGAGCGCTGCCGAACCCCTTACTAATTCCACATACCGGATACCCTGCAACGGAGGCGTGTAATGGTCTTCGGGGTACCCAAACATATCTGAATTGGTGTTATACCCGTTTTGCCGCACATTCATTTCAATGGAACGGTGGGCATTGGTGCCCCTTGTCCCAATATTAAACTGGGTGCCTCCCCCGTCCATATCCCATACATTGATGCCGGGAATGCGTGCAAAGGCATTCCTGCTAACATTCCCCGCAAGATTGATGGCGGCAGGATTAAGATAAAACTGGTTTGATTTCTTCCCGGAATAAATATAGACCCCCTTCACTTCCGGCAAAGGGGTTAGGGAATGATAGCGGTAGGCTTTCACCCAGATACTGTCCAGGTCCCGGATCTCCAGGGTATCCCGACGGGGATTCCGGTCCTGCGCCTGCACCGAGCCATGAATCACCAATAAAAAAATGAGTGCAGGTATTGGATAGCGATAATTCATAATAATTTCTTTTTATGTTCCCATTCAGGAATGAATAAATACAATAGCTGTTACCCGCGTGTTTTGCACACGCGGGTAACAGTAAATATGATCTTTATCAAGCGTTCTGAAGCCCCCATGTTTTTTTGGGGAACCGGCTGCCCAGCACGGTCAAAGCGCTGGCCACCAAAACAAAATTCTTGATGATATACTGCCCGGTAAGGGTCAATGCAAATGAATTTTGCCAGGTCTCTCCCTTTAAAAAGATCAAGGGGAAGAAAGTGGTGATCATCTGCAACATGAACAGGCAGAATGCTAACCTGGTGGCTTTGGGAATCAGCCATAAAACGCCGACCAGACATTCAAATAAGCCCAGCATCAACAAGAACTGCTCTATCGGTATGACATGCACAAGGGTCACCCGGTGCAAATGGGCTACCAGTTCCTCTGCCGGGGAATAGCGAATGACCTTTAAAAATCCAAACCAGCAGAAAACGGTAGCCAGGGCAATCCTGTTAAACCAGATAATGAGCTGCGATAGCGTGATCTTCTGTATGAGAAATGGAGAAACTCCTTTTTTAATTAAAAATGTCTTTTGCATAAATCAATCTGTTTTGTCAATGAATACAAACACAGACTATAACGGTCAGAACCTGATATTGAAACCCACATTCACCAGGTAATCTGCAAAGGCAGCATCCCCCTGGGTGAAATTACCCGTCTGTGCGGTCCTGATCTTGTCCGGTACACTCTGTGTCCTGTTTCTTTCAATTGCAACAGGTACTGAAACAAATGCAGACAGCCTGTTAAACTGGTAGGAGATGCCCGGTTCAGCAGAAATGATATAACCAGGTCTCCTGAAACCATTGCTCTCACCGATCAGATCATGAACGGGTATACATTCCATCCTGGCACCCACAGAAGCCGTCAGTTTATGGAAGGTAAAATTCGCACCCGCCCTCAAGAGGTACTGATCCGGCACACTCATCACATCGCTTCCGTTTTGGAGGGAGCTCGTGCTGGCAGTGCCACCCCTGGCGGTTGATACACCATTATGGTCCCTGGGATTGACGAGGTAATAAAAATTTCCGTAAAGCCCGGTGGTCATGGTCAGATTGTAGAACCCATTCAATTCGGCAGTAAACCCGGTTCCGCCATCACCCAACTGGATGGACTGGTCAACGGGCCCCAGTAAAATGGAACCATCACTTTTATAGAAATGGTCCATCACCTGGTAATCACCGGTGGGTAGCTTTAATCCCAGCCCTGCCTGCACATTACCTTTATGCGCCCTGGCGGGATCCAGTAACCAGTAATAACCGGCTACCCGGATATCGCCGATGCCAAATGAATGTGTTTCATGCCTGGCTGCCGGGTCGGTACTGTTATTCCCGTAATGTTCATATTTGGATGACCTTGAATTGGAGAGGATGGGAATATTAAATCCTAATGACCAGCGGCTGTTAAAGGTTCTGACCAGTGACAGGTCCAGTGAAAATTGTTTATTGATCACCTCAGAGTTTTCTTCCACCCTGTTCTTCTCTTCATGAGTACCCCTGAAGTGTTTATAGGACCTGAAATACCGGGAGGCGGAAGTTAGCTGCCAGCCTTTTGCTGACTGAAGGCTGTCGTGATGCTGTAACATACAGACACCACCGGTGCTTCTCACCGCAATACATCCCTGTGCATTTGTCTTGCCTGCAATGAGTAAAACAAAAAATATAATAGATAAAAAAGCTGTTGGTTTGCGTTTCATAAAACTCGTTTTAATAAAATTGAATTTATTTTTTCATCTTTAAATGGTCGATTATATAATCCCCCACTTTACGCCCGTATTCCGTACTGACGATACAGGAATTATGGAAATGTATCCCACCGTAAAACCTCGCCCAGTTGTTCTCAACGGCAGCATCGCGGAATGATTTGTAGGAACGGCTGTCAATACCGAATTCCAGTTCCGAGGTATCCGTATAGGCAAAGTTGTCTCCAAACACGTGGGTCAATGCCTCAGCATTCGAAGCCGATACGGTTGAATGGCCGCAGGTATATTCCGGGAAGGGCGGTGTTTGAAGCAATGGATGCCATTCAGGGTCGAAATACTTGTTGATCACGGTTTCAGGCCTGACATAATTGCTCCTGTATTTTTCATCCCAGCAATGAATGAATGAGTCGAATTGTGCAATAGCGGTCAGTGCATAAGCATAGACGGTCTTTGCAAAATCGGCATTCGCCTTTTTGGCGGCAATACCGACAATACTCATCCAGTGTCCGGGCGGTGAAAACTTCTTGGTGCCAAACATCACGTGACCGGAAACATTTAACTTAAAGGGGTTATCATCCCAGAAGTTTGCAATGTGTTTCTGCTCGTCTGTTAAACTGTCAACGGCGTTTTTAATCAGCATCAATTCATAATAATACTTACTGTTCTTATCTGTTATATTAAAAGCAGGCGGGGGTGGCGGCACAAACTGGTTGGCACTGTCGATCACCAGCGGCCTGATTTCCCGCCAATTGGGTTCCATCGCCTCTGTATAGGCAGGGGGAGTGGGCACCCAGCGCCCCGGAACATCATTCATTACATTGTACTTGGGATAGCTTCTTGTTTCAGCGTACTTATCTTTCTTGCTCCAGGCCAGTATCGCTTCGGACAACGCATCAGCGTATTGCAGTGTATTTTTATACATCGAAGACGGCATGCCATGGTCCTTTGCCATTTCCTTGATACTGTCAACATATTCGCTCATACTCCCTGCGGGAAAAGTAACAGATTCCCCGAGTTTGCAATAACTCAGTAATGCCGCCAGCTCGAAGTCGATATCCTTACCCTTTTCAGGCTGTGGCACTTTGTCTAAACCATGCAGCTGGCCCGCGAGAGAATAATACTGGTCGGGGTAACCTGCCGCAATGGCCTCATAAGCAGCAATACTGGCATAGAGGTAATTCCGGGAAGCAACAATCGGAGAAAAGTTGTTGCCCATCACCACCTTGTTCAATTCATGAACCGTATTGGAAAATAAAATCGGGTCATGTATTTTTTCCTTATAGTCACTTTTCGTATTGCATGAAAAAATAAATACACTGAAAGAGATATATACAATAATACTTTTCATCCCTGATGATTTTTAAAATGTAATGAAATAACAGATGAAACAGATGCAAGAAACACCTGTCCTTTATGAGATAGATAATGGAATATGACTAAACGAATTCCGGTGGCTGACCCTTGCTTTCGGGATGTACTTCAGGTATGAAGAAAAGATAACGGTTCCAATATTGCCTTTTGGTTTCCATCCGGCTGAAATCCCAATCCGGAACGGGTTGGCAAAATTCACTTAAGAGGTTCTTGAATATGGGAAGTGATTCCTGTTTATTATGCTGGTTATTGGTCTGGAGATCGTTGGCAAAACGAAAAAAATCATGCCTGGCGGTCTTGATGGCCGTAGCGGTGGGGTTGGGTATACACAGCAATTCTATGGAGTCGTTGTAAAACCTTCTTTTCACATATTTATAGAGTACCCCGTTGATCTCAATCTCACCGTTCCAGCGTTCAAATTTATTAGAGTTGACAAAATAAGGAATTGGAAATGCAGTCTTGATCGATATCAATTCATTTTCATTGTAATTGTCCTTATCAAGACGGGCTTCCAGTTGCTGGTTATGCTTTTTTTCGAGGTAATCAAAAACATACCGGTAGCCTAACCAGTTGAAGCACAGCACAGAGACAAACAATATGGCAACAATTTTTTTCAATATCAGCAAAGCAGTCTACAAATTACAGATTTTTTTGTCAATCTGTCAAAGATTTAATTGACAGAGAATGTCTTTTTTTCAACTCCAACACCTTTGATTACCAGTCTCTTCCAGTTTGAAGGCAATTTTGATCTCACCTGAATGATCCCACCGGGTGTAATTTCAATACCGCCAAAACCCATGATCACACTTTGCAGGATACCACCGGCACCGGTTGCAAAGTAGGGGTTTGTACCACCCTTGGTTTCTGCAACAACCCTAAATGGAGGGTTCAGATTGGGTATATATGCATCCTTGAACCAATCGTATGCTTTATCCGCCTTACCCAAACGTGCATATAGGGTGGTAAACACAGCCTGTGTCATCGCAGGAGTACCTTCATTCGGAACCCTTTGTCCATAATATTCAAGGTCTTTTAATATCTGTTGCGGATCCGTGATCTCGTGCAATGGATAGGCCAACAGGTTGACATCTGCCTGTTTGATACCTTCTCCTGCATAAGCGGCATGTTCTCTGGTCACCCCGTTATCCATTTTCAGGATGGGAATGTTGTTGGAGACCAGCATCCAATCAGGATCCGGCACCAACCCCAAAATTTTTGCTGCGGCAGTGGCATATTGAAGATTCGCTTTTGCAGCAGCATTGGTGAATGCATTATTATCTACATTCTCGGCCCATTCATCTGCTGCAACCACATTCTTGATATCAAAATGACCGGGGCCATTTCTTTCCACCCTGCTGGACCAAAAATCTGCAGTAGCGGAAAGGATGGGCCATCCTTTTTCCCTTAACCATTGCTGATCCTGTGTAACACAGTAATAGTTCCAGGCAGCAATAGCCACATCCGCCGTAATATGATGTTCAAAAGGTCCGCTTAATGCCCATACCGGTGTTTCTTCAACACCGGTCTCCGCACTTTCCCAGGGAAACATGGCGCCTTTGAACCCTTTCGAAAATGCATTGCGTTTGGCAGCCTCCAGCCGTTCAAAGCGATATTCTATCATGCTCCTGGCCAGTTCCGGGTGCATCACCAGCACGGCCGGGTACATCCAAAGCTCCGTATCCCAGAAAACATGACCGTTATACCCCAGTCCGCTCAGCCCCATAGGAGAGGGCGACAATGCCGTTCCTTCCCGGACAAAAGAATACAAATGATACAACATGCTGTGAACATCCTGCTGTGCCTGGGCATCCCCTTCGATCGTGATATCGCTTTGCCATAATGCATCCCATGCCTTCTGATGAAACATCAGTAAACGGTCGCGACCTTCCAGCTTTGCATAAATCGTCAGGCGCTCAGCCTCATTCAACGGATCGTTATGGTGTGCCGAAGTGATGGATGATCCGGCGATGGAAAACCGGTAGGTCTCTCCTTTCCTGATCTTCTTCCCGAATTTCATCAGGTGCATGTTATTGTCCCACATTTCATGGATCACCCTTGGCTCACTGCCATGTTCCTCCGAAAATAAAAAAGTGTTGGAAGCGCACATGAGCAATTTCCCTGTAGGACTTTTTGCTGTGGAAGTGAGCAGGCTGATCACCACATGCGGCCGGTCAATTTCGTTATAATAATTCTGAACATCCTTTAAGGCGTCAGGGGCTTCCATCACACTGGCGGCCCCCAGTGTGATATCTTTTTTTGCCGTGATGGACACATCCATTAGCACCGTATAGGGCAATTGCCGCAAAGAATAATAAGTGCAGGTCACAGAAGCCTTGTCCCCCACGTCAAAACTGGAAGTAAAACCAGCTTTTCGCATATCCAATTCCTGGGTCATATGGCTGACTGATTGCGCATCCACTCTTTTTCCATCGATATCCATGGTCATGTTCAGCAGGTTGAAACTCCGGAGGAAATTACTAACCCTGCCCCGACCATACAGATCATAAGCACCTGCCAGCACTACATCTTTTACTTTCAGGGGTTCCGGAGAAGAAACAATACCAAGCATGCCATTGGCCACTGTAATGCCATAATACTCCATACCGGGGGTGACCGATGCCTGGATCTTCCAGGGGTCCTGTGGCCTGACGGCCAGCAGCATCATGGATAAAAGAGAAAGTAAAAAGAAGCGTTTCATGTCAGGCAATTGTTTGATAAATTTGTCTTTCAATTTAAAGCTATTTGCGAATATTCATCCTGATTGCATAAATTTTTTTAGTGCTATGAAAAAAAGTTTACCCGTACTCGGCATTTTTTCCATTGTTATATTAGCTTTCATCTTCATTTATTTATTGATTCCGAATATTGTCACCACCAGCCGTGACACCGACGTCCGTGTCAATCAACAGGGGCTTTTCCGTTCATTGGTACAAGAAACCCAATGGGGAAAATGGTGGCCGGGAACAGTACTGGAAACAGCAAATGGTATAAAGCCCCGTTTCTTCTACCATGGATTTGAATATTCCATTACCGAAAAAAAAATTTCCTCCTTCTTAATCGACGTCCGTGACAGTTCGGGCGATTTCAGTGCCAAAACTTCCCTGAACCTGTTTCCGTTAAATCCTGACTCCGTAAAAATGGAATGGGCCAAATCTTCTGTAACTTCTTACAATCCTGTAAAAAGAGTAGCGCTGTTCCGCCAGTCAAAAAAACTGGACAATGACTTCGCAAAGATCTTAGCGGAAATACATGCCTATTTTTCAAAAACAGAAAATGTATATGGTTACAGGATCCACGAGGACTTAGTGACCGACTCCCTCCTCGCGTATAATTTTGCTACCGTCACTAACTACCCTACGAATCAATTTATCTATGGGCTGCTGGATGAGGTCAAAGCACATATCGATAGAGAGTCTGCACAAGTGACCGGCATCCCCATGCTCAATATCTCTACCACCGACAGTATCCATTTCCTCACGAGGGTGGCCATCCCGGTCAATAAAAGAGTAAGCCCTTCCGGCAATATAGCGTATAAATGGATGATGGGGGGCGGAAAGATCCTGGTGGCCGATGTGACAGGCGGACCGGCCACAGTGAATGATGCTTTACAGAAAATAAAAAATTATGCTGATGATCACCAGCGGGTTGCCATGGCCATTCCCTTCCAGTCACTGGTCACAAACCGGCTGGAGGTTACTGATACCGCCAAATGGGTGACAAGAATTTTCTACCCCGTAAAATAGCAGGCTGATGTTAATACCCTGCATAACCAATTACCATTGTACTGTCATTGTTCCTGGCTATGATATAGGCCTCTTTGTTATTGACCCTGATGGTACCAATATGCCTGACAGCGCCTTTGATGGTTAACCCGTTGATGGAATTGGCTTCCAACCGGTCCTGCCCTTTATTGATCAGCACCGTTCCAAAGTCAGCATCATAACGTCCCATCTGGATATTATTGTCATAATAGTTCCCGCCGGTAAGGATATCAGGCAAACCATCGCCATTGGCATCCGTTACAACGGCATCTTTGATAGGGCTGAGCTGTGCCAGCCAGGGTAAGGGTTGCAGGGAAAAATGCTGGGAGCCGTCATTGATTAAAATAGCGCTGGAAAAATAATTGGCACTTAATACCTGCGACTGTTTTAGTTTTTCTTCCGTCAGCATATCTTTCAGGGAGGCCCGTGCAAAATCTTCGGCATACAGGAACTTTTTTTTCAGGACCGGAATCTGTCTTTCCAATTCATCCTTATTGGCGAAAGGGAGTTCTCTCCCCGCCAGGTAATAGGTCAGCACCTGTTCAAACTTGCCGTTGTTATCAAAATCATTATAATACAGTCTGACAGGTTCCGTCTCAGAGGCTGTCAAACGGCTGTTCAGCCCAAGGTTACCGGCGATGAAATCCATGTCGCCGTCATTGTCGATATCCACAGGTCTTATACAGTTCCACCATCCCTTCTTATTGGTCAGGGCCTGCCGGGTAAACTTCCCGCCGGTATTCATGAATACATCGATACCTCCCCATTCACAACATACAACAAGGTCCTTGTCCCCGTCTTTATCGATATCTGTCCAAACGGACTGGGTCACCATGCCGATATGAGAAAGTCCCTTTGCATCCTGGTCGGTTACATCAGTAAATACACCCTTCCCATCATTGAGCAGCAGGTAGGATTGGGGTACCTGGCCATATTCCCAGGGAACAGAACGGCCACCTAAAAACAAATCCAGGTATCCATCCCCGTTAAAATCACAGGCTGTCACAGAGCCGGCATTGACAAATTCGTCCTTGAAAGCATTTTCAAGCCTTGAGAAATGTCCTGTTCCGTCATTGAGATATACGCGTGGAAGCAGGTGCCAGTCTTTGCCATAGTATTCATTGCCCCCCGACGCTACCACAAGGTCGGCAAATCCGTCATGATTAATATCCGCCCATACAGCATCAACATCTTCATACACACTGTCCCTGATCATGGCGGGCTGCAGGGTTTTCTCAAAAACACCACCGGGTTTTTGAAGAAATATGGCATTTTGAAAATTTTTGGAGCTCCCGATAAAAACGTCTTCCAAACCATCATTGTTGATATCACCGATGGCAAGTGCCGGCCCTTCCGTGGAGACCATATGGGGAATCAGTGGTTCCCGGTTAAACTCGGGGAAGGTATTCTCCTGATGCCAATATTCCATATGCACCGTTGAAGTGATATCCTGCATCTTCTTCGTGGAAGGTCGGTACCGGTCGGTGATATGATGATAATCAAAACCGGGCAAACCCGAAACATATTGGAGGCTCAGAATTGTATCCCTTTGATTCAATGACAGCGGCTGGCAGGTATTGTCCGGCCAGATGATAAATGCCGAATCGACTTTCGTCTGATCCAGGCCTATATGCAGGGGGATCTCCATACTGGAAAGAAATCCCTTTACCGGGTTTTTCTCATAGGTACGTATTTCCTGGTTGGCAAACAGCAACACCCTGGATCCGATCGCGTTGATATTATCTTTTGGCCCAGTCAGCCGGATTTCAACATACGATTTTCTTTGCTGGTCGTTTGTTTTATTCTGGTAGACCACCACGGGGTCGTTAATATTGTTGACGACGATATCCAGATCACCATCATTATCCAGGTCGGCATAGACGGCCCCGTTGGAAAAACCCGGCTGGTCATTCTGTATCTGTTTTTCCAGATCACGGAATTGAAGGTCTTTTGAATTGCTGTAAAACTTGTTCCGGATCTTTATTTCAGGAAAATTATTGACCGTTTCCTTATTCTTATTGTCGAGTTTATTTTCCCGGAGCTGCCGCTGGATATCATCGTTATAAATGAAATTGACATAATCCATGTCATTCATTCTTTTGGGGATACCATTGGAAACAAACAGGTCTTTATGTCCGTCGTTATCAAAATCCATCCACAATGGTGCCCAGCTCCAGTCGGTAGCATACACACCGGCATATAAACCGATCTCGCTGAACATCCCGTTCCTTCTGTTCATTTGCAAATTATTACGGGTATACTGATAGGTGTAGCCCGCCCCAATCTTATAATAGAAAATATCATAGTCATCCTCACCCAGGGAACGTTTCAGCATATAGGGATCGGCAGGAAGCATATCCATGGAAATGATTTCCGGATATCCGTCATTACTGATATCGGCCACATCAACACCCATGGAAAACTGGCTGCTGTGCATCAGCTGCTTCTCGCTTTCATCCCGGAAACGCCCATCTTTCTGATTGATATAGAGATAATCATTTTCGTGGAAATCGTTACCGATATAGAGATCCGGCCAGCCGTCCAGGTTAATATCCGCAACCGCAATACCCAACCCATACCCGATTCCGGAACTGTTGATGCCACATGCTTTCGTCACATCAACGAATTTTCCGCCATCATTACGGAAAAACCTGTCGCCGGAAAGATCATTGTAGGTCCCCAGGAAATTTTCCCTCGGTGCAAAGGTCCCGTTCTGGTGTACCGAGTGATTCAGTAAAAACAGATCCAGGTCCCCGTCAAGATCATAATCAAAAAACGCCGCCTGGGTGCTAAACCCTGAAAAATCCAACCCATATGATTTGGCTTCATCCTGATAATACGGAACCCCGTCTTTGATGCCCTGGCAAACCCATAACTGGTTATGCCCTTTTAATTGCAGGTAATTACCTACCTGACAGATATAGATATCCAGCAGCCCGTCATTATTGATATCCACCACAGAGACCCCGGTTGACCAACCCTGGTGCCCTTCCATTTTTGCCTGCGCCGTGATATCCCTGAAGTGCATATCGCCTTCATTCAGGTAAAGCTTGTTCTCCTGCTGGTTGGCTGCGAAAAAAAGATCGGTCAGCCCATCATTATTAAAATCACCCGCTCCAACACCCGAACCATTATAGAAATACATATAGTTGAACATATTTAACTGTTCTGTGGCGGTCAGCGTATTGCTGAAATGCAAACCGGTGACATCATCACCCAGGGCGGCAAAGGCAAATTGTTGCCGGTTGCTTTTTTCATTGCAGGAAAATCCGGCAAAACTGATCAGGACAGCCAGCCAGAGCCGGTACCTGTATAATGCTGAAAATGATAGGTTCACTGACATTTAATGATTTGCTTTAAAATCAAAATCTTTATTCAATTCGTATAATACCGGGAACTCGTTATTCATCAGAAAAAGAAAGTAATCCTTTTCCTTCCGGTGGAACTTGACGATATCCCGAACCTGTCCATGGAGATCTAATCCGGAAGCGTACTGTGACACTAATGAAAAAGCTCCTTTTCCATCATTGATCATCACAGAGCCAAAATCGGCATCCAACCGCCCAAACTGGGGCTGGAAGCCATACTCATTCCCGCCACTCACCAGGTCGATATACCCGTCTCCATTGATATCTGACGGAAACACGGATTTGACAGAAGAGAGTTGCAACCTCACCGGTAATTTCTGCACCAGAAACTGTCCATTGCCCTGGTTATAGGCGATACAGGATGAAGAATAGTTGACTTGTTTTACGATCGTATTTTTCATTTGCTCTTCCGTGAAGATCTCCTGAACAGATTTTTTGGCATAAACAGAATGGTGCAGGTTTTGTTTCTTGAGCACGGGTAGTTCACTTTCTGTTTCGTTTTTCATAAAAACAGGTTTATCCTTTCCATCAACTGTCCTGGTCATCACTTTATCGATCTGCCCGTTTTCATCAAAATCGCTGAGCCACATTTTTACAGGGTGGTCCTGGTCAGGATGCAGGTAAAAGTTCTCTCCGAAATTACCCAGTACCAGGTCCTGCCTGCCATCATTATCCAGGTCTGCAACAGCCAGTGTTTGCCACCAGCCATACATGTTTTCAAGATTGGTGCTGAGTGCTGTAAATCCGCCGTCCTGGTATTTAAAAATCCGGGGGGCCATCCATTCCCCTGCCAAAACCAGTTCTTTCCTGTTATCACCATCCATATCGGCCCATTGTGCACCGGTTACCATTCCTGCATCGGCAATGCCTTTTATCTTTTCTGCCGGCATATCGGTAAACTGACCTTTCCCATCATTCACATAGATATGGCTCAGCGGGGTTAACCCATATACCCCCGAAACAGACCGTCCGCCCATAAAGAGGTCGGGATCTCCGTCGCCGTCAAAATCATAAGCAGCAGCCACACCGATATTATCTTTATTCAAGGGGAAAGCATTGGGTTTTAAAGTAAAATCCCCTTTACCATCGTTTATAAATAACCTGCTTTGTAATTCCCTGCTCCCGGGCAATGCAACGTTCCCGGAAGAGCAGATCAGCAGGTCGGGATCCTTATCACCGTCGCAATCAAAAAATAAGACAGCTCCGTCTACGAAACCTGTATATTTATCCAAATCGCTTTTCTTTTTTTTCCAAAATCTTCCATCGGCATCCTGCAGGTATAACTGGCCCGGTCTGGCAATCGTGCCCCCGATATAGATATCCTCCAGGCCATCTCCGTTTACATCGGCGACAGCAGCTTTTGGCCCTTCATGGGAGAGCATTTCGGGGATAGCTCTTTCCCGGTAAAAATCGGTATATCCATCATCCACATGCTTGTCAAAAGGCTGACTTTGTTCTGCAAACAGGGGTTTTGGGATTAAAGCCTGGAATGCAGGAAGGCTGCTGTTAGCGGCTGACTGATCAAATACCAGGAATTGATCAACAGGGGGATGGGATTGTTTTGTTACCGAAAGGTCGGGCCAGATAATTTGTAAGGAGTCGGGCTGACCGGTTGCTCCCAGTCCAATCACCTGTTTATAATCAACGGAGGATTGAAATCCCCGGCTTGGTATGATTTCGCGGGTTAAAATTTTATCCCCTGCATAGACAATAATCCTGGCGCCGATGGCGAAATCGTTCCCCTTCTTTCCCTTCAGCGTAATACCGATAAAATGATGCTTATTGATTTCGCGGCTCCTGTTCCGGAAGATCAGTGCCGGTTCATTGACATTATTCACGACAAGATCCAGGTCACCGTCATTATCAAGATCACCATAAGCCGCCCCATTGGAAAAAGAGTTTTCATTAAAACCCCAGGATACCCCAATATCTGTAAACCTCAGATCACCATTGTTACGGAACATCTTATTGGGAACAGCAATGGAGGGGATTTTATCAACCAGTTCGGTAATGTTTTTTTTACCGGTTGCAATCATTTTGCTTTTTATGCCGTCGGCTTCAAAATCAAGGAAATCCTGGTTGGTCAGGTCCCGGTAAATTCCGTTACAGACATAGATATCCGATAAACCATCATTATCCGCATCAAACATAAGGGCGCCCCAGCTCCATTCCGAAGCGTTGACCCCGCTGAAATTGGCAATGTCCATAAAACTTCCGTCGCCATTGTTCAACTGCAGGGTATTCTGAAGAAACTGGTGGTAGAAACCGTTTTCCGAACGCAGCCGGTAAAAATCGATATTATCAAACCGCAGGGTTGTTTTCAGGCGGTAATCATCTGCGGGCAACATATCGGTGGTGAATATCTCCGGTAAACCGTCATTATTGATATCACCAAGATCGGCACCCATGGAAGCATAACTGTTGTGCTGCAGGCATTCTTCCATCTTATCTTTAAAAGTGCCGTCCTTTTGATTGATATATAAATAATCCTTTTCAAAAAAGTCGTTGGAAACAAATATGTCGGGATAATGATCGCCATTGATATCCCCGACGGTAACCCCAAGACCAAAACTCATGAGGGAGCCGTGTATGCCTGCCGTTTGTGTCACTTCAGTAAAAAATCCATTGTCATTCCGGTATAAGTGGTCACCTCCACCCTTCAGGGAATCAGCGACCTTCCATTTTTCGGCCGGTATGTCGCGTTGATGCGGATACCCCAGGCTATTGACCGGTACGGGGCTGTTATCGATCTTGAAACAGTCGAGGTCACCATCAAGATCATAATCAAAAAAACTGACCTGGGTGGTATACCCCGAATCATTTAAGCCATATTTGGCCGCACTTTCCGTGAAACTCAGGTCATGGTTATTGATGAATAGCTGGTTGCTGCGCAAACCAGCATTATTGAGGCTGCCGGCATTACAGACAAAGATATCAAGCCAGCCATCGCTGTTGATATCAGCCATCACTACACCGGTACTGAATTGTTGTTTATCCGTAAATCCGGCTTGCAGGGAAATATCTTCAAAATGCCAGTCACCTTTGTTCAGGAATAGTTTATTACTCCCCTGGTTAGCGGTGAAAAAGACATCGGCAAGTCCGTCGTTATTAATATCACCGATGGCCACTCCCCCGCCATTATAGAAATTCCTGTAATTGATAATATTGATGCTGTCATTATCAGTAACCCTGTTATTGAATACAATACCGGTGTGCTCCATCTCCTCGAATAAGGTCGCTTTCGTTTGCCAATCCTTACAGGAGGAAATAAAAGATAAAAGGATGAACACACAACTGTAAACCCATGGAACAGGCCATTTTCTCCCGGAATATCGGCACCAGGTTTTCATTTTTCTTTCGGATTATTATTATTCAACTTGTACAGCAGGGGGTAATCGTTGTTCTGCGTAAAGATCACAGCGGGTTCGCCATTGATTTTCACCAATGCCATATCCCGCACCTCTCCCCGGATCATCAACCCGGTCTTCCGGGCCTCCTGCCAGATAAAATTCCCTTTACCATCATTGATAAGCACATCCCCGAAACTGGCATCCAGTTTTTCAAACTGCGGAAGGAAACCAAACTGGTTACCGCCAGTTACCAGGTCGATCCATCCGTCATGGTTGATATCCATCGGCAAAAAAGCATTGATACAGGAAAGCTGGGACATAACCGGCAATGGTTCCATCCTGAATTTCCCGTTGCCCTCGTTGATGGCGATACAGGAAGAAGGATAGTTGAATGTTTTTACCACCGATTTTTCAATCATATCCTTTGGAAACAGTTCCTGGATCGAACGCTCCGCATACTGGTCATGCTTCAGGTTGCTTTTCTTTATGATGGGCAGTTGTTCTTCGAGGTCATGTTTCAGGAATACGGGAAGATCTTTCCCCTTGATATCATAGGTAATGATCTTATTGATATTGTTGTTCCCGTCGTAATCATTGAACCAGAGTTTGACGGGATGCGACTGATCGGGTTTGAGATAAAAGTTCTCACCGATATTACCCAGTAAGAGATCCTGTCGCCCATCACCGTTGACATCAGCGGTAGCCACCGTCTGCCACCAGCCATACAGATCCCGGAGATTGGTCGTCAATTCCCTGAAATGGTCCTGTTCAAAAGAAAATATCCTGGGCGTCATCCATTCCCCCACGATCACCAGTTCCTTTTTGCCATCACCGGTGATATCGGTCCATGTCGCCCCGGTAACCATCCCGATATGTGCGATATCAGGGTTCTTACTTTTAGCTATATCGGTAAAATGGCCCGTGCCATCATTTACAAACAAATAACTTTCGGGGTCAACCCCATACTGTCCCGTGGTGTTTCGGGCGCCGATAAACAGGTCCGTATACCCGTCACCGTTAAAATCCTGGGCTGTCGCCACCGCAATATTCATTCCCGTAACAGGGAAGGCCTTGACATCGATAGAGAAGTTTCCCTGCCCGTCATTTTTGTATAACCGTAATTGCATTTCCCGGCTGTTGGAAGGCAGGTCATTGCCGCCCGGGCAGACCAAAAGATCATTGTCGCCATCATGATCAGCATCAAAGAAAAGGGCTGCTACATCTTCAAAATCCAGGTAAGCATCGAGGTCCTTTTCTTCTTTTCGCTGAAATGCTCCTTTCTTGTTTTGCAGGTAAACCTGGCCGGCCGCTCCCCTTCCCCCTCCAATAAAAATATCATCCAACCCATCCCCGTTGATATCAGCCACGGCGGTTTTGGGGCCTTCTCGGGAAAGGACCCTGGGGATTCCCCTTTCGGTATAAAAGTCGATAAAATCATTCTCCGTGTGTTTTTCAAATTCTGTTTTTTCTGCTGTGAACAGGACATGATCCAACTTTTTTTCTTCCTCCGCCGGCATGGGTCGGGTAGCGGTATCGGATTGGCGGATAAGATGCACCTTGTTTACGGCGGGGGAAGAAATGGTGGTGACCGTTTTGTCCGGCCAGTATATGACGATTGAATCGATCTTACTGATTGTCCCCAACCCGAAAATCAATTTATAATCTACGGAAGACTGGAAACCCCTGCTGGGCACCAATTCCCTTGTAAATACTTCGTTAGCAGCAAACACTTTTACCCGGCTTCCTATGGCAAATGAATTTTTACCTGTGGCCACCAGGGAAACACCGATATAATTGTTCTTATTGATTTCCCTTGATTTGTTCTTATAGATCAGTGCTGGCTGGTTCTCATTATTGATGACCAGGTCCAGGTCGCCATCATTATCGAGATCACCATAGGCTGCCCCATTGGAAAAAGTAGGTTGGTCCAGGCCCCATTGTGCACCGATATCGGTAAACCGAAGGTTTTGCTGGTTATGATAGACCTTGTTGGGAATAGGCGTTTGCGGGATCTCTTTTAATACCCTGTCAACATCATCCTTCCTGCCGGTCATGACCATTTTCTGAATCACATCATTGGCGAAGAAATCCATAAAATCAAGGTTGGTCACATCCCGGTTCACACCATTGCATACATAAAGGTCATTCCATCCGTCATTATCCATATCAAACATCAGGGCGCCCCAGCTCCAATCCGTTGCTTCGACGCCGCTGTAACGGGCGATATCGACAAATTTGCCGTCCCTGTTATTGAGCTGCAGGCAATTCTTGGTATACTGGTAATAAAACCCTGAATTCAGCTTACTGTTAAACATGCTGATATTGTCAAAGGAACCGGTTGTCTTCAGCCGGTAATCATTGACCGGGAGCATATCGGTGGTGAACAGATCGGGAAAACCATCGTTATTGATATCTGCAATATCGGCTCCCATGGAAGAAAAACTGGTATGCTGGAACCAATGTTCCAGTTCATCCCTGAAGGTGCCGTCATGCTGGTTGATATAGAGATAGTCTCTTTCATAAGAATCATTCGAAACAAAAACATCCGGCCATCCATCTTCATTGATATCACCCACTGAAACCCCCAGACCGAAACTGATCAGCCCTCCATGTATGCCTGCTTCCCTGGTAACCTCTTTAAAATGTCCATTGTCATTCCGGTACAGGTGATCCCCTCCTCCTTTCAGGAAGTCGGCGATCTTCCATAAACTGTCGGGCAAATCCCGCCTGTTGGCAAAATTGAGCTGGTTGATCGGTATGGGACTGTTATTGATCATGAAACAATCCAGGTCACCATCAAGGTCATAATCAAAAAAAGAGACCTGAGTTGTATAGGCAGATATACCCAGGCCATACTGATCCGCAGCTTCGGTAAAAGTCAGGTCATGATTATTGATATACAATTTGTTTTTCCGTTCACCCGTACCCATATGGCCGGAAGAACAGACATAGATATCCAGCCAGCCATCATTATTGACATCGGCAAAAGTGACGCCTGTATTCCATTTATCATCGTGGAGAATGCCGGCTGAATCAGAGATATCCCGGAATTTCATATTACCGAGATTCAGGTAAAGCTTATTGGCTGCCGTGTTGGAGGTAAAGAAGATATCAGCTAGACCATCATTATTGATATCACCGATGGCTACACCACCCCCGTTATAAAAGTTCCTGAACAGGAAACTGTTTTCCAGCCGACCATCTACAACCTCGTTATTAAAATTGATACCCGTGTCGTCCATGGATTCAAAAAGGGTATCTGCCTTTGGCTTATCATTTTTACAGGCACTGAAGAAAAAAAACAGTAAAACCGAAAAGAAACCACTGCAATACTTCATCACAATCAATACAATAAATTTTGAGATCCGGTTAAAAAAAGAAAGGTCATTATTAATAATGACCTTTCGCTAATATATCAATAAAATTATTGTTTCTCTAACAAATTCTAGTAACCAGGATTCTGTGTAAGATTCGGGTTCGCTGCCAGGGCCTGGCTTGGAATCGGGTACAACAGGTACTTGGGATCATCTGTGGGCTTATACTGCCAGGGTTTCAGGAACACACCAAACCTGATCAGGTCTGTCCTTCTATAACTCTCCCAGTACAATTCCCTTCCTCTTTCAGATAAAAGGGTATTGGGATCATGCAGGTTACTGGTATTCACTAACGTGATACTGGCCAGCGGAGCAGCACCTCTTGCAGTCCTCAACCCGTTTACCATGGTCAATGCACTTGCATCACTGGGGTTTAGCCTCAGCTTTGCTTCAGCCACCATCAGCACTACATCTGCATAGCGGAAAATCGGAAGGTCATTACCGGCAGGGCCGCCATAGTATGCATAATCAGGTGGGAACTTCACTACCCTGATACCAGTTACTTCGAGGTTAGCTCCTGTTTCAATCATATTGGAAGCAATCACCGGGTCATAAGCCAGCGGGTTTCCTTTACGGTCTTTCAGGGCAACGCCATTTTCATTGTACTGCTGTCCAACCAGCAACCCGGGTCTTAAACCGGAAATATTGGTGGCACCGGCATAATATCTTCCACCCAGCCTTGGATCAAATAAAGTATCTGAAGGACCAAATACGGTGGGGTTAGCGGTTGTATTGAAAGTATTATAAAAATCACTAATCGTGCTGAAACCGTTCCAGCCTGCGTTCGGATTATTAGGCGTGTAAGAGTTGTAATGGAGTGTCATGTTCCAGCGCGACTCGATACCACCATGATTTACCCCAGAACCGCTGGTATTGGGATAGGTAAAGATCATTTCTTTTGACTGGTCATTGCTAACATTGAAATTGTCAAAGAAATTGGAACTGTACACATACTTGGGGTTATTGATGATCTGTGTACCCAGGGTGACCACCTGGTTCATATCCGCAGCATCAAAAGTGGGGGCAGTATTGTTGGCAAATACGCCTTTCTGGAGATAACATTTCATCAGCAATACCCTGGCTGCATCGGGGTTAGCCTTGGTAACTGGATTGGCCGTAGGAAGGTTGGGTAATATAGCGTTCAGCTCAGAAATGATAAAGTCAACCCCGGCTGTACCGGATTTAACTTCCGGCGCCAGCAACAGGTCATCACCGGGGTTACGAATCGGGTATTGCCCGTATAAATCCAGGAGATTGAACAGTGCAAGCGCCCTCAGGAACCTTGCTTCCGCTTCCTGGGCAGGTGATGGGTTGAATCCCAGCACATTGGTAGCATCAAAGTTCAGTTTGTTCAAGGCATTAAATACGTTCAGTACCTGGCTGTGGTCTGCATTCCAGGTATGTGCATGTATCACCCTCCATACGCCATTATCATCCCAGTCACCACCTCTTGTGGGTACTAATGACTCGTCCGTGGCATTTTCCTGCAGAGAGAAGATCAGGTCCTGGCTGAAGAATGGACCCGCAATATCCGCATAAGCGGCACTGAGCAATAATCCTGTACCGGCACTCCCCAATGCTGAGGCAACCTGTGCATTCGTAAGGGTACTATTCAGTTTTTCATCGAGTTTTGTGCAAGCCGACAGGGCGAACAGCGTGACCATCGGGATTACATACTTGGTTAATTTTTTATACTGTAGTATCATAGCAATGTTTTTAATTAATATTCTTATAAAGAGAAATTAAATCCAAATACAATCGTTCTTGGCGTTGGATATGGGATATATTCGATGGACCTTGAAGGATAGTTATTGGAACTCTTATCAATATTTACCTCTGGGTCAAATCCGGTGAACTTGGTGATCACGAAAAGGTTGGTACCGGTTACAAAAGCACTCAGCCCTTTTACATACTTACCCACGCTGCCGATATCATAACGTATCGTCGCATTCCTTAGTTTGAAATAATCTCCTTTTTCCAGGAAACGGGTAGAAGCACCCACACCACTACCAACACCTTCCGCAGAATTGTAAGCAGCCAGGTCAATATTCCTGCCCTGGGCAATACCGGCGATATTGGTAACAGAAGTCGCTGTGTTATTATAAATAAGGAATCCGAAAGCACCACCCATATTCAAGGTAAAGGTGAATTTATTATAACTCAGGTTACTGGTGAAACCAGCCAGTGATGTAGGATTGGGGTTACCGGCGAAGGAAGGATCGGGTCCGATGATCTGGTTACCGCTGGCATCAAATCCCTGGAAGGGTTTCAGGTAAAACACATTCACTACCTGGTTATTGGCGAGCACCTGTGCCAATGTTCCGGACACACCCTGTCCGTTGATGGTACCGGTGTTAACCTGTAATGGCAATCCCGTATTGGGGTCGAGGAAATTCTTTACAATATTCTTGTTATGTGCGTAGTTAACATTCACATCCCATTTCAAATTTGTCTTCCTGATGATATTGGCACCCAAACCGATTTCAAAACCGGAGTTGATCAGGTTGGCATCGCTCAGGTTGATGAATGAAACTGAGTTCGGAGCCGGCTGAATGGCGTTGGTCTGGAACAGGATGTCTGAAGTGTTCTTATGATAATAGTCAAAAGATCCGAAGATGGTACCGCCTGCAAGTGCAAAATCAACACCGGCATCGATAGAGCGGGTAGATTCCCATTTGAGGTTGGGGTTACCATTTACTACCTGGGGAGCATTATTATAAGCTGTCAAAGCAAATTGCTCGAGTGAAGAACCTGCCGGGAATTCCTGGTTACCGGTAAGACCGTAAGAAACACGTAAAGAAAGATCAGAAAATATATTGCTTTTCTGCATGAATGATTCTTTACTCACCACCCATCTTGCACCTACGGATGGAAAATTACCGTATTTGTTATTGGCTCCAAACTTACTGGAACCATCCCTTCTGATCGTAGCGGTCAATAAGTATTTGTCCATCATATTGAATGTAGCCCTTGCAAAATAGGACTGCAGTTCGGCCGTGGGGTCAACAGCAGCACCAAAGGGGGTCTGCGTCTGGGCATTCTGGAAAATACTGGTATAAGGGATACTGATCCTGTTGGTCTCATCGAGATTCGTATTGAAACCGGAACCGGTTACACCCGTACGGGAGAAATTGGTCTTATAATATTCATAACCTGCCAGGGCATCCAGGGAAAGGTTATCGGTAAGATCGGTGGTATAATTCAAGGTGTGGGTAAAGGTTTCAGAAACCAGTTTTGCGTTGATGATGGCGGCATTACCCAATCCTGATAAACCGGGGAAGCCCTGTAACCAACCATCAATATTAAACAACCTGTTACCGGTACCGCTATTGATACCATACAGGAATTTATACCTTAAATTATCAAGTATTTTGTAAGTACCTGATATATGACCTAAAAAGGTATTGACATTTGTTTTATCAGAATATGCGTCGTTATTCGCTAACGGGTTACCCGAACCATTGGAAGGGAAGAAGTAGGTCCCGTTGCTGTTAAACAAAGATTGCGTTGGATTCCAGCTCAAGGCAGCTGAAATGATATTACCAGTGGAACCGGCTGTATTGGAAATACTTGTCAGGTTTTCTCCGAAATTACCGGCAACCAAACCAAATTCGAGGTTCAGCTTCTTATCAAGGAAATCATAGTCGCCATTGAAAGTGCCGAGGTATTTATCCAAAGACGTTTTCTTCAGGAAACCCCTCTGGCTGGATCCCAGGAAGGAAGCCCTGAAACGGCCGTTCTCGTTACCCCCGCTTAAAGCAAGATTATAATTAGAGGAGAGTTTGTTTTGTGTTATTTCTTTTAAGGCATCAACATTTTTTCCGCCATCCAAAGAATTGGATTGTCCGTATTTCTTAAGGGCAGCGCGGTATTGTGAAGCATCCAATACCTCAAAACGTTTCATATAACCGGCAAAAGCTCCATAATTAACGCCTACATCCACCTGCATCGGGCCCCTGCCACCCTTTTTGGTGGTAATGATAATTACACCGTTTGCACCCCTCGAACCATAGATCGCGGCAGCTGATGCATCTTTCAATACATCGATCTGTGCGATATCGGCCGGGTTGATCAGCAACAGCGGATCTGAGTTAGGTGTATTACCAAAAACGTTTCCCGTATTGGGGCGGGCTGTTCTGCCATCCAGCGGAACACCGTCTACAACATATAAAGGGTTGTTACTGGAACGGATAGATGAACTACCCCTGATCTGGATCGTAGCAGCGACACCGGGCTGTCCGCTTGTGTTGGTGATCTCCAAACCGGGCACTTTGTTCTGCAACAACTGGTTGGGAGAACTGATGACACCCTGGTTAAAGTCTTTTGCCTTGATAGAGGCAACAGCGCCAGTAAGGTCTTTCTTACGCGCCGTACCATAACCGACCACAACGATCTCGGTCAGATCGCCGGCAGCTGATACCAATGCAACAGTTACCGAATTTTTTCCGGCAATGTTTGCTTCATAAGCTGCAAAGCCTACTGAAGTGATCACCAGGGTTGTAACATTGGGTCCTACGGTAATGGTAAAATCACCTTGTGTGTTTGTGGAAGTACCCGTGGTGGATCCTTTTGCCACCACACTGGCACCAACAACCGGTGAGCCATTTTTGGAATCAGTTACTTTACCTGTAACCACCCTGTCCTGGGCCTGTAAGGCCACCGACAGTAGCATGAAAGAAATAAGCAGGGTTACCCCAAGGAGTTTTTTGACAAGCATAAGCATTAGATAAATTTTAAACAATTAGATTCTAAACCCAGAAAAATGTATCAGCAACACAATATTAACAATTTTTTATTTTTAAAAAAATGTTACGGTGAAATATTCAGCGATAAATACATCAATTTCAACCTTATAATTTGTGCTAATACAACCGTAAGATAAATTATATGACCTTTAAATTGGCGATTTGCTGCATACGAAAAAAATCAAAGCGTTGCGAAATTGATTGCGAAAACGTTTGCGGGGGAAAACTTTTCCCAAAAATTTAACTTTTCCCTGCCTGTCCACCCCGGAAATTTTAACATTGATCATTAATACCACCACTTTCGCTACCATCGCTTGAAAACACTGCAAAAAAATTGCGAAAAGGATTGCGATATTCTACTTTTTCTGGTAAATTGCCTGTAACTAATTAATAATGAGTGCTAAAATTACGCTGAAAGATATTTCCAGGAACCTGAATATCAGTATTTCAACTGTTTCAAGGGCTTTAAAAGGTCATCCTGATATTTCTGAAGAAACCCGGGAAAAAGTAATGCGGCTGGCTGCCCTTATGGACTATGAACCAAACACTTATGCCATCAGCCTGCGCACCAATAAAAGCAATATATTCGGCATTATAGTACCTGAAATATCAAATTTCTTCTATCATTCCTTTATTTCTGCCGTTGAAGAAGAAAGCAAAAAAATCGGGTTTTCCTTATTGATACTGCAATCCGGTAATGACCCCCTGGTGGAAGCGGAAAATATCAGGCTTTGCAGGCTGAACCGGGTGGCTGGTGTACTGATATCCGTTGCCGCTAGTTCGAAAGATATGAGCCGTTACCAGAAACTGGAAGAGAACGGCGTTCCCATTATTTTCTTTGATAAAGTACCTGATGTGGATGCCTGCAACAAGGTTTGCCTCGCCGATGAAGACGCCGCGGTACTGGCCGCCACGGCCTTACAGAAAAAGGGGAAGCAGCATATCCTGGCTATTTTCGGACATCCGGACATATCGATTACACAAAAACGAAAACTTGCCTTTATCAATGCGATGGAGAAGAATAAACAGGCAAAGCTGATCATTGCCCATGCTGGTTCCAGCCGGGAGTCTTTTGAGATCACAAAAACAGCTTTCCTGGCCTCCCAACAACCCGACGCGGTATTCTGTATGAGTGATGAGATCCTTACCGGTACGATGAAAGCCATGCAACTGCTAAAAATCAATATCCCCAACGATACCGGTATCATATCCATTTCAAACGACGACTTTATCCCTCACCTCTATGAACCGGAAATTACCTATATCGAAACCAGCGGGTATCAATTGGGCAAACTTGCTTTTGAAAGGATCAGTGATTATATGTCGGGAAAAAAATTCTACCGGGAACTCATATTACCTTCGAAACTTGTTGAAGGGAACTCTTTGTAAAAATTCGGTTCGATATAACTTGAGGCTTAAAAAATGATCCTATGAAACCACATAAAATGTGGCTCCATAAGATCAGGTTTAATGGCTAAAGTTCTCCATAAGAAAGACGGTTGGATTTTTCACTAAACATTACTTTCTAATTATTCTTCATGTCAAAGATGCATCAGGACAAAAGCGATTCCATGAGAAATACATCAAATCCTGCTGTTATTATTCTTAAATAATTTGTGATGATGCCGGACACAAAAATAACCGCCTAAAAGGCGGTTATACTAAGATCGTATGATACTTCTTTCGGAAGTTTTAGTTGATGGTTACCGTTTGGGCATTTTCATCGAGTAAGATGGTATAGGTTCCGCTGGTAGCCGGTGTTTTGAAATTATCGCCCCCTTCCCATTTTATCTTCCTGGCAACGCCGGTAGCTGTAATGCCACCACTGTTGTCTTCATAATCAAACGCACCCCATGCATTACCTGCCAGGAACTTGATGTCTTTTCCACCCACCAGGTCTAAAGTAAGCTGCCACTGGCCATTTCCTAAATAATTCATTTGCGGACTGGTTCCAGGATCCCAGGCATTGACACCCTGTATACCATCACCTACCACACGCATTTCAGTGGCCGGAGACATTTCATATTTGATAGCATCGACATTCCGTCCATCCCAGATCACCCTGTAGCGGCCGGCTGTTGTAATATTCGGGAAATTAGCTCCATTGATTTCCATAGCACTCCCGCTTCCCCCGGTAGATCCATAGCTTCTGGTTTCATCTACTGCATTGCTTCCATTGTTCCAGGTATCGCTGTCAATCAGTTTCCAGGCATCTGTTGTAAAATCGGTCAGGCCCACAAATAAATTGGTAGCGGCTGCACCTAATGCATAATTGGGAAATACATTCGGCGGGTTCCATCCGGCACCGGTTGCACCCCCTACAAATCCCATCCTGCCCGCGCGAATATCATATTGCATAGTGCTCCTGTTGATACTGATCCTGTAAAAACCGGCATTCGCAACGCTTAAGTTTGCGCCTCCAGATGAAAGGGTACCGGCAGATCCCCCATAATTCACATCCCAGCTTCTTCCCTGGGTAACTTTGAATTCAGCCCCGGCCGGTAAATAAATATACAGGTAGTACATATTGTTTAACAACCCGGACCTGAGATCCCTGATAAACTCGGGCGCAGTACCCGGATCCCAGTCATTCCCATTTCCTGTAGCACCCTGGTATCCGCCCGGCAGGTAAAACCTGAGCAGTGGGATATAACTGTTAATAGTCACAAAAACCGTATTGGAATAGGCGACTGCCCCCAGGGCCGTAGCCGCTTTTATCCTGTATTCAACTTTCCCGGTCGTACCCCCGGCAATTCCTGAACTCAGGGCTGTTTCATTCATTTCTCCCTGGTTCAATGCTTTACTGTAGAGGTCATTACCAATGGCGATCTCCATCGGTGTCGTGAAATTCTTACCGGCAGAATCATATTGAAGGGTATAGGTGATAGCACCGGAGAAACCCTTGAAAGAAGCTGTCCATGAAAAAGAATTCGAGCTTTGAGAGGCCGTATTGAGTGCACAGGTAACCGTAGTATTGGCCGTGGTCAGAATTGAAGAATCCCGGTAAGGAGTGGCCGCTACATTTACTGTATTGGAAATATACCTTTCATTGTTATTGCTATAGGAAGATACTACCCTGAAATCCATGGTATGCGAAGTACCCGGCGCAAACCCATAACCCAAAAGAATGGCGTTGAGCTCCCTTCCGGTTAAGGAGGTTCCTAATTTACCGATAATCTCTTTAGTGGTTTTTTTTGCAAAATTCCTACCGGCAGAATCCATCTCCAGGATAAACTTATAGGAGGATGAATCGGTCGCATATTTAGGATCCGTCCAGTTGAAATCAACAACAGGGGACGTAGAGTCACCGAAAGACGCCACCACCCCGTTGGTGGAAGCAGTCAGGGTGACCGGAGTGCCTTCTGAATAATAAGTCAGTTCCTGCTTTTTCTGGCAGGCGGTGATCACCAGCATCGCCACTCCGGCCAATGAAAGAAGTTTAAATATATTTTTCATCTGTATATTTTTATTTTTTTACAATGATGGTTTACAGTTTCACAACCGTGAATTTTCCCCGCTGGAAATCAACGGTAATTTTATAATTACCACTGGCAGCAGGTGCTAACATATCACCTCCTTCCTTTTTAAAATCATCACCATTCACATTGTTGGTATTATTGGCGCCTGTAAAACCATACTTATTACCCCAGTCACCATAAACAGGAACAAAAAGATAGGAGCCGCCACCGGTCAATGCGATACTCGGCAGCTCAAATAAAGTGGTGCTGATCTTATTGAATTTCTGGCTGACCAGTTCGGGGTCGCCACCACCCATCCAACTGGCCGGGGTTGCACTTCCGGTGATATAAAGATTACCCGATGCAGGTGGCGCCACTTTCGGCGGAATCGCATAGGGCGTTACCTGGAACTGAAGCACATTGGAGATCAGGACGGCATTATCACCAGATAAAGCAGACTTGACCCGCATTTCAATATTGTGCTGCATACCGGGAACCAGCAATAGGGTATTCAGCAGGTAGTCATTGAACTGGCTTTGGATAAACGACCTGCTTAATTCCTTACTGATGACGATCGTAACCTTATTGGGATTGGTAAAATTGGCCCCCACCGTATCGATCTCTAAAGTATAATTCACATCCTGTGAACTGATACCGGAGGTAAACCGGTAATCAGGGTTGGTCCAGTTTAAATCAATGGCATTGTTTCCCTCCGTAGCATATGACAAAGGAATGCTTCCTGATAATGATGCAGTCAGAACCGGGTTGGTACCTCCCTCAAAAAAATCTTTCGCCTCATCCTTTTTACAGGACCCCAAAGCAACCGCAAGGGCACTTATGAAAAACAACTTGTGGAATAATGCTTTCATAATTTATCTTTTAATTAGCGTTAATTTAGTTTTAGATGATTAGTAGCCTGGATTTTGCACCAGGTTGGTATTGGATGAAATATCAGCAGAAGGGATCGGATACAGTTTTCTGAACCCGGCTACAGATGTTCCGCTTTTGACTCCGCCTTTCCAGGGCCAGAGATAGGTACCTTCTGTAAATTTATTAAACCGTATCAGGTCCGTTCTCCTGAATCCTTCCCAATACAATTCCCTGCCTCTTTCATTTAAAACAAAATCGGGGGTTAACTGGGCAGAAGAAATATCACCGCTGGTGTTGCCATAAGCGCGGCCCCTTAGGGCATTGATATATCCCGTTGCCGTTGCGATACTGCCTGCTGCATTATCCCTGGCCACCGCTTCAGCATAAATAAGGTACATTTCGGGTAACCTGAAAACAGGAAAATCAATATCGACCCAGGTCAGACTTGAGCCTGCCGCTCCGGACCGGGTTACATTCCTGTATTTGGTGACCGCATACCCATCAGTGAATTGAGTAAGGTCATTGATCTCCATATTCTGGCCCGAAGTAAAGAATTGCGCCCGCTTATCGGTGGTTCCGTTTACATCAGGAAAAAGTAAGGGTAAGTTCTTGGTAGCCCGGATGCCGGCCCAGCCTCCATCAAGTCCATAAACTGAAGCAGTCATGTTTCCACCCACAGATGCATGCGCCAGGAAGGTGGTGCCTCCCCAATTCTGTGTTTTTAATCCATCATAATTGATCGTGAAAATAAATTCATTTTTGTTCAACTGGTTATCAGCCAGCATCAGTTGCCGGTAATCGGAGGTCAGGGTATAACCCGCCCCAATCACTTTGGCAGCATAGGTTGCTGCATCCGTCCATCGCGGTGTACCTGTATAAACACCGGCATTAAGGTAAAGGCGGGCCAGTAAAGCCCAAACAGCTGCCTGGTCAGCTCTTCCATATTCGTTTCCACGAGCCGCGACCAGTTTTGATTCCAAATCCTTCAACTCTGTTTCGATATAAATAAAAAGATCAGCTCGGTTAATTTGCGAAGGCAATACTGAACCTAAAGCATCATTCTCCGTAACAAAAGGAACATTGCCAAAAAGATCCATCAATACCCAGTATTGAAAAGCGCGGAGGTATCTAGCTTCTTCCCGATACACCTTGATCGCATCTGCGTCTGCACCGGATATGCCTCTTGATGAAAGATTGGCATCGGTTGACTGATTGATAAAATCGTTACACAAAGTGATCTGGTAATAAGAACGATAATATACCCCTGTCAGCATCGGGTTACTGGCAGACCAGTTCATGTTGTGAAAATCCTGGATACCAGGGTCACCCCATGATACCACCGCCTCATCCGTACTGAGTTCCTGGGCTTTCCAGAAAAGACGAAGAAAATCGGAGGTGCCTTCGTCAATTCCCTGCACATCTCCGTTCCCGGCAGGTCCCTGGTTACCAGTAAGGGCAAAACTGCCATATAATTTGGCAAATGCCAGCTTGTAACCCGTGGGGGTGCTGTATACGGTTGCCGAAGTGATATCATTGGTCGGCACCAGGTCCAGCTTCTTCGTACAGGAAATAATACTGCCCGAAACCACCAACAGGATCAATGTTATTGTAAAGAAATTTCTTTTCATATTCGTTTTTTTATCGTTAGCCTGTATTAAGATTAAAAATCAAGGTTGATGCCTAATGCAATCGTCCTGGGTCTTGGATAGAAATTATTATCGATCCCACCATTGATCTCAGGATCCAGCCCTTTATATTTTGTGATCACAAAAACATTCTGCACATTGACATTGATACGAAGGTTGGTCTTGTCACTGATTACATTACCGGCGTTATATCCTATGTTGATATTATCCATCCGCAGGAAAGAAGCATTCTGAACATAATAGTCTGAAGAGTAATAGTTGGTGCCGTTACCACTGAAATTGGTATTCAGCACATCGGTGGATCCGTTATTGATGAACCCGATCGGGTTCAGGATATTTCTGATGGTACCGGTACTGGATGCCACATTATTATAAATATAGTTACCAACATTGGCACGCATCACCAAACCTGCATTCCAGTTCTTATAGTTCAGGTTGGTACTGAAACCAAAGAATGCCTTTGGATCCACCCCTTTGTATTGGTAAAGGTCCTTTTCATTGATCACACCATCCCTGTTCAGGTCAGCAAAGAGGTTATCGATGGGCTTGTTCGTACCTTTTTCATACACTTGCTTGTATACAAAAAAAGCGCCCCTGTTGTAACCCACTGACTGGATCAGTATCGTATTACCCGTACCCCCGGAGATACCACCAAATCTTGCCCCTGCATATGTAGGGTCATCTGAGATGGTCAGTTTGGTGATCTTGTTTTCATTGTAGGTAGCATTGAAAGCTACATCCCAGGTAAGGTCCTTGTTTTTGATCGGTTGTACGTTCACGGTAAACTCAACTCCCTTATTTTCCATACTTCCCACATTGGCCACAATCGTATTGGAGAAATTGGTACCCGCCGGCTGATTGATCCGGTTGAGCAGGTCGGTGGTCTTTTTATAATAAAATTCGACACTACCGGTGATCCTGTTATCCAAAAATCCATAATCAACAGCCACGTTGGTGGTGGCAGTTTGTTCCCATTTCCTGTTGTAATAATAACCACCGGGACGATAGAGCTGGTAATAAGAATTATCAAACTGGTATTGTGCAGTCAGGGTGCTCAGGTTGTAATAAGAGATATAATCATAATACCCGATACCATCCTGTTGCCCGGTCACACCATACCCAATTCGAAGTTTCAGGTCTGATACAATTTTGGAATTCTTGACAAAAGATTCTTCTTTTATTTTCCAGGCAAATGCTCCGGAAGGAAATGTTCCCCAACGGTTATCCGGGTTGAATTTGGAGGAACCATCCCTTCTCACCGAACCGGTCAGGATATACTTGTTTTTAAAATTATATACCACACGGCCCAGGAAGGAAACCAGCCTGTATTCCGGTTTATCAAACGGAAAGGTGGGGGTGGATACAACAGTCTTGTCAAAAGTCAGGTCAGGATAATTATAGTTCTTGGTCAGGTAATCCTGGTATTCATAACCTGCCAGGGCTTCAATCCTGCTATCGATGGAAGGGATATCCTTTGAATAGTTAAAATTGAAGTTCAGATAGGTATTGGTCCTGGTCTGTTTATAATAAGTGTTCTGTCCGCCATGAAAAACACCGCTACCATCCTTGAAACGATTATAACTCATCGCTGCACTGTCATTGATCACCACCGTACCGGTGCCTTCGGAGATATCATATCCCGTATTCAAAACGGCATGCAGGTCGGGTAAAAAATGCATTTTATAATCCACCAGCACATTCCCCACACTTCTCTTTACCGTGCTTTTATCGATACGCTGTTCCAACTGACCCAGAGGATTTTTGGGTGAAAGTGCTTTTAACCCGGTGGTTGAATTTGGATCCAGCCATTCCCAGTAGCCGCCAAACCGGCTGCTTTTAGAATAGACATCCTGGGTAGGGTCAAAACTGACCGCTGCCCCAATCGCACCCTGGTTGGCAAACCTTGTATTGCTATTAGCTCCTTTCAAATTGAGATCGATCTTCAGATGATTATCCAGCAGCATCGGGCTCAGGTTGATCCCTACCGATGTTCTTTGCAGGTTATCCGTTTTCAGGATACCATTCTGGTTTAAAAAACCAAGAGAGACCCTGTAAGGGATTTTCTGAAAGGCGCCAGAGATGCTGAGATTATTATCATTTCCCAATGCAGTTTGGTAAATCTTGTCCTGCCAGTCGGTATTAGCCGATCCCAGCAAACCCACCAGGGAAGCATTACCATTGGTGGTTACAATATCGCGCAACTGCTGGGTTGACAGTACATCTACCTTCTTGGCAATATTAGCGAGGGATAACTGGGTGCTGAAATTAAATACCGGTTTACCCCTTTTCCCTTTCTTGGTGGTGATCATGATCACCCCGTTGGAGGCCCTGGAACCGTAAATAGCAGTCGCAGAAGCGTCTTTCAGGATACTGAAAGATTCGATATCTGCAGGGTTGATCAGGCTCAAAGGATTGGAAGCACCCGAAATACCGTCATTAGAAATCGGCAACCCGTCGATCACGATCAACGGATCATTACTGGCATTCAGGGAGGCCCCGCCACGAATTTGGATGGTACTGCCTGAGCCGGGCTGACCACTGTTGGAGGTGATCGCCACACCGGCTACTTTTCCGGAAATTAATTGTTCGGGTGTAGTGATGGTTCCCTTGTTAAAATCCTTTGAAGAGATACTGACAACTGAACCGGTGAGGTCTTTCTTACGGGAAGTACCATAACCGATCACGACAACCTCTCCCAGAGAAGCGGTATTCAAGGCTAAAGAAACATCAACTGTAGACTTTCCTACAATATTTATCTCCTGTGTGGTAAATCCAACAGAAGAAAAAACCAATGTGGTTACGGAAGGGGCTACCTGCAAACTAAAAACGCCTTCGGCATTTGTCTGCGTACCACTGGTTGTGCCTTTTGCTGCGACAGTAACACCGGATAAGCCTGACCCGTCTTTCGAATCAGTAACCCTGCCCGTAATGACCCTGTCCTGTGAAAATGAAAATTGTGCTGTAATCAGCAACAATGAAAAGACCAACGTCTTCATTAAATTTCTGCGGCGCATAAGCAATCATTAAGCTGTTAGATGAATAAGTTTTGAAATACTTAATGTGTATTTCTTACACAATAATAGATAATTATATTAACCCTCCAAAAAAATTATACTTGATTTTTATCATGCCCTTAACAAAAATGGGAGATTATGAATTCTGTTGAAAAAAATAGACTACTGATACCCAACTGTTTAGACAAATTTTAAATTACCCCGGTAATGGTGCCATTGCTCATTTTGGCTTTAGCCTTATATAATTTACCGGGCCGGTGGGGCACATCCGTTTCCATTTCGTCGAGGTCCTGGACCCAGTCTTTTAGGGAAATTTTTTTCCGGAAATTTCTTCTGTCCAGCTGAACCCCGAGGATGGCCTCGTAAAGGTCCTGGAGCAGCCGGAGTGAAAACTTTTCAGGCAACAGGTTAAAGATTACCGGGTGTTCCATGATATGGGACCGGAGCATTTCATGACAGGTATCCAGGATCTGCTTATGGTCAAATGCCATTGCCCTTATATCGGCTACATTGTGCCAGTGAACCTGGTTGTCAGAAATCTTTAACTGGTGGTGATTGATATTGACCAGGGAATAATAGGCGGTCGTGATAACCCTTCCCGATGGGTGGCGCTGGATGGCACCAAATGTATGTACCTGCTGGAGGTATACATCATCCAAACCTGTCCTTTCCTTGAGAATGCGGTAGGAGGCGCTGTCAAGGTCTTCATCCGGTCGGACCAGGTCTCCCAGCAGAGACAGTTTCCCTTTAAATTCTTCCAGGTCCGATTCAATCAACAATACCTTGAATTCGTTCTGCTCGTAACCGAAAATGACACAGTCAACTGAAACCGCTATATTAAAATAATCCAGGTGGCTTATTTTCTCTATCTCGGCGGTCTTCAAAGATAACTTCCCCTTATTCGTACTCATAGCTGATAATCGATATTTATTGAACGACAAATTTTATATAATTAGAGTAATGCTTTGTCTTCACACTGATGATATAGTTTCCGGATACCGGTTGTTTCCCTAATCCCAGCGTAACCATATACTCCCCTTTTGCCAGGAATTTATTTTGAAGGGTTTCTATCTTTTGCCCGTTGATGTGTAAAAGCTCAATGAGCACATTACCGGTTTCCGGGATATTCAGGTTGGCAAAAATAGTCGTACCCGATGAAGGGTTGGGATAAATTTTTGCCTGCAGCGGGTTCCCGTTATAATACAAATTTGAAACTGCAGTAGTGGAAACATTATTGATATTCCTGTTGATATAAACATGGTACTCGCCGGGCTGCAGGGTCAGGGTCTGCGCCGTACCCGTTGCCGAAACAGTGCTGTTGTCCAGATAATCATACCAGGTGCCGGCACTTTGAAAGGTGACGGTACCGGCCTGTGGTATCACATCAAAATTACCCACTACCAACAGGTTAGAAGTATCGGTGGTAATCTTTAACCATTTAAAGGCACCGGTAAGATTTTTGTCAACACTATTGGTAAGGAACCCGTTTTTATAAAGGGGGTGGTTCCTTAAACTGAACAGTTTGCCATACACATCATGCAAGCCTTTGCGGCTGGCGTCCTGCAGATAATCCCATCGAATGGGTTTGGGATCGAGACGGCAGTTGTTGTTGATGGTTCCATTGGTACAATAGTTGATCGAATAATCATAGCCCTGTTCCCCAAATTCCCAGATCATTTTCGGACCCGGCATCATGGTCAGGAAGGAGGCACACATTTCACTCCGTTTCAGGGCGGTATTCAGGTCCTTAGTATTGTAGGAACCGGATCCAAGCCCGGACTGCAACGTATTATACATGACCCTTTCCTCGTCATGACTTTCCATATAGGAAACAAGGTAAGGGTTGTTCCATCCCCTAACCGTATGCAGGGCATATTCAAAATTGGAATTGGGTAAATCACCCTTGGCAGCCGCTGTAAAGTTGTAATTGGCATTCCCCCATAATAACATCCCGTAATTGGAAAGCTCCTGTTCTTCGGCATTAACGGCAAAATGTTCCAATATGGCATAAGAACCGGGAGCCCTTGACTGCAGGGTATCATAATAGGATTTCCAGATGGCGACCCTGCTGGCGTCATAGCTGCTCCAGGCATTCACATCATTACCGGAATTGGTTTGCGTAAACCCTTTCGACAGGTCGAACCGGAACCCATCGATCTTATACTGTTGCAACCAGTGTTCTGTAACCCTTTTAAAAAAATATTTTGTTGGCTGGCTTTCATGGTTAAAATCATTGAAAACACTGAAAGGATGGGTGGCCACCTGGTTGAACCAGGGGTTATTGGCGGCGGGCCGGTTATTCGCCCCATCCCAGTACAGGGCCGCAAGGGGGCAAAGACCCGTTGCATGGTTTAGGGCAATGTCCATGATGACGGCGATGCCCTTGCTGTGACAGGAATCAATAAATCGCTTGAAATCATTTGCAGGCCCATAATATTTATCCGGGGCAAGGAAGAAATCCGGGTTATACCCCCAACTGCTATTGCCTTCGAATTCATTAAGGGGCATCACCTCAACCGCATTGATGCCGAGATGCTTCAGGTAGTTCAGGGTATCCGTCATGGTCTTCCAGTCATGCGCAGCCGTAAAATCTCTCATGAGCATTTCATAAATCATAAGGTTACGCTTATCCGGCCGGCTGAAATTGTTCACATGCCAGTTATAGGCCGGTTTTCCGGGTTGTACCACACCCACTATTCCAGTAGCGGCTGCCGGATAAGGTTTCAAACCCGGGTAGGTGGCGGCAGGTATCGATCCGTCATTCCAGGGGTCCAGAATCTTTTCACAATAAGGGTCGGTGGTCTTCAGGTTGCCATCGACCAGGTATTGAAAAGCATATTCCGTACCGGGTGTCAGTCCTGTTACCCTTCGCCACCAACGATTACCATCGGGGGTTTTATTCAGTACATATTGCGTTTGCTCGGACCAGTTGCTGCCCGGAAACTCACCGATCAGGGAAACCCGGTTCTTTCCGGGAGCATACAGGACAAATATGATTGAAGTATCCCCCGGCTCATAATTGATGCCATCCTGCACACCGGAAGGTAATGCCGCAATATTTGGCGCCGAGGCCACAAAAAAATGGAGGGTATCTTTTTTGGTATTCGCTCCTGCAGTCGCTTCCACCACCAGTTCCTGGTTACCGGCTACTGTCAGTACGGGCGTTGCCTGTATGCTGGTATCCGCCAGTGCGGTTTGGATAAGGCTTCCATTCAGGTATAATTTCAGATCGGATGATGTACTGGAAACGGCGGTTACAGGAATGGACTCGCCAACCTGTTTATTGATGGGCTCCAGCACTGGAATATATTTCGGTTCAAAAGGCGGAGCATTGAACCGGACAGAAAGGCTGTTATCATAGAGTGGCACAAACATGTCGCTGCCATCTGCATTGCGCTGTACCGTAGACCCGGTACCGTCGCGGAACAGGATCGCAATTTTTAGAATCGTTTCTCCAGCGGAGAGATTAAAAAAACTATTGATATTGCTGATCGTATAAAACCACCTGTTGGGCGGACCAGCCGGTAAGGCCTGTGCGGCAGCCGGGGTTGTTCCCCAGGTATAAGGAACGTGTTTCCAATCACCGGAATTGGCACTGAGATTGGTGATGACCCCTATATGAACGTACACATTACCCGAGAACCCCATCAAGGCCTGGTTCCCCTTTGTTGCATCCATCAGGATCGTGATATTGCCATTTCCCTGCGCAAACTGCGGACTCCAGGACAGCAGTTGGGCCCGGAGGGAATGGAATAAGAAAACGAATAGCAGGGGGAGAAGGATCTTTCTCTTCATATGCAGGCAATTTAATAAAATGAAGGACTAAATTACAAATATGTACTAATAACACATTAAATCGTGTTGATTTTTTTTAAATAGATGATTCTCAATTGTTGTTCCTGATAAATACTTCCCATATTTTTATGATTTACCTTTATTTATACCAGAAAGCTATTGAACATGTATTCAAAGGAACAAACTCAGGTCCTTCAAAAAAAGACCGATAAATTTTTACAGGCAAAACAGGCAGGGCCTTCAGAAATGGATGCACTGCGTTCGGTACTGCGCTTTCACGAATACCGGTATTATATATTAAATGACCCGTTGATTTCCGATTTTGAATACGATACAATTTTCAAGTTGCTCGAGGGCATTGAACGGGAACATCCGGATCTGGTCACGCCGGATTCACCCACCCAAAGGGTGGCAAAAGGGTTAACAAAAGATTTTCCCACGGTACAACACCTGGTACCGATGCTTTCACTGGACAATTCCTATAACAGCGAAGACCTGGTGGATTTTGACCGGAAAGCGAAAGAACTGACGGGAGAACAACAGATAGAATATTGCATTGAACCTAAATTTGATGGTGCCGGAATATCCCTGATTTATGAAAATGATCTCCTGGTAAGGGGCGCCACCCGGGGTGACGGGGTGGAAGGAGATGATATCACCACCAATATCAAACAGATCAGAAGTATCCCTTTATCCGCCAGGTTCTCTTCTTATGGTATTCAGCAAATCGAGATTCGTGGCGAAGTGCTGATCAACAAAAATAATTTCAAGCATTTCAATGAACAGTTAATGGAGCAGGGACTGGCCCCCTTGGCCAACCCCCGGAATGCCGCCTCCGGGACCTTACGCATTAAAGACCCCGCCGAAGTGGCGAAAAGAAACCTGGAAGCATTTGTTTACCATATCAGCGATTTCACCTTACAGGAAGGCAAACCCCTGCCCGAACTGCTCCGTTCCCATGCCGGCGCCTTAAAACTCCTTTGGGAACTCGGCTTCAAAAGTCCGGAAAAAGAAAAAAAGCAATTCAGGGGCATTGAACAGGTTGTCCGTTACTGTTATGATTTTGAAGCTCAAAGGGATGACCTGCCTTATGAAATCGATGGCATGGTCGTGAAAGTGAACAGTTTCGCCCTGCAGGACAAGATGGGGATGACCAGTCACCATCCCCGCTGGGCCATTGCTTATAAGTTTAAGGCCCGTCAGGGTACCAGTACCTTATTACAGGTAGAGTTCCAGGTGGGAAGAACGGGTTCCATTACACCGGTGGCCAAGATCGCCGCTACCCCGATCGGGGGAGTGATGGTATCATCGGTCTCCCTTTTTAATGAAGAGGTGATCCGGGAAAAAGACCTGATGATCGGGGACACGGTTTTAGTAGAACGGGCCGGTGACGTGATACCCTATATCGTAAAACCCCAATCCGCCTTAAGAACAGGAAAGGAAAAGAAAATAATCTTCCCCCATCAATGTCCGGTTTGCAAGACCAGGCTTTTCAAAGAACCCTCGGAAGCGGTTTGGCGTTGTATCAATATCGAATGCCCGGCGCAGGTAGTGGAGCGGATCATCCATTTTGTAAGCAAGGATGCCATGGATATCCGCGGACTGGGTGAGGCCAATGTCCGGAAATTTTATGAACTGGGCCTCATCAGGGATATACCGGGCATCTATACCCTGGATTTTGATAAGATCGGCAGCCTGGAGGGGTTTGGTAAAAAATCGATCGACAACCTGAGTGCCGCCATAGCACATTCAAAATCACAGCCCCTGCACCGGCTTATCTTTGCCCTGGGTATCCGCTTTGTGGGTGAAACCACCGCCAAAACACTGGCCCATGCCGTTAGCCATTTACTCGATTTCAAAAATTACAGTACTGAGCAGTTACTGGCCCTTGAAGACGTAGGACCAAAAGTGGCTGGCAGCATTTACCATTTCTTCCAGAACCCCGCTAACCTGAAAATGCTTCACCAGTTGGAAAAACTGGGTGTACAATTAAAAAACATCAAAAAGGAAAATACGACGGGGGGAACTTTACAGGGACTTAGTTTCCTTTTGACCGGTACCCTGCCCAGGCTAAAAAGAAGCGAGGCCGAGGAATTGATCGAACAACATGGGGGAAAGCTACTCAGTGGTGTTAGCAGCAAATTAAACTACCTGGTGGTGGGGGAGGATGCCGGGAGTAAGCTGGAAAAAGCCAAAAAAATCAATTCCATAAAAATCATTAACGAGGATGAATTCCTCCAATTAATCGGTAAAAAATAATATGCGGACGATTAAAATATTTGCTACCTTTCATATGACAAGCTCTGATAACTCCTTCGTGTACCCGTGTTATTAGCTGCATCCCTTACATAAAAACATGATGCGCTATGATTAAAAAAAACAGTGGTGAGACCTGGAAACAATTAAAATTCTCAGGTTGGAATCAACTCAGAAACAAGTATGCCCTTTCCTCACAGGGCCGCATTGCCAGTTACAAAAAAGACATTTTACAGGACGGCAAACTGCTCAGCGGATCGTTTACAACAGGATATCGAACCCTGAACCTGCACCGACCTAACAGCAAAGGCACTTTGTATATCCACAGGGAAATGGCTAAGTTGTTCCTGAAAAAATCCTCTCCCCGGTATAAATATGTGATCCATATCAATCACAACAAACTTGACAACAACCAGAAAAACCTGAAATGGGCTACCCTGGAAGAAATGATCAGTCACCAGCAAAAAAGCCCGGCAAAAATTGCCTATAAAAAAGTTCAGGCCAACCGGACGGTCGGTCTCAAGTTAAAAGCTGCACAGGTCAAGAAAATAAAGGACACCCTGAAGAACCCCAGGCGCACCATTACTATTAAGAAACTCGCTGAAAAATATGGTATCAGCGAAATGACGATCTACCGGATCAAAAGCGGGGAAAACTGGTCAAGGGTTTAACCCTGCCATTTTTTTTCTTTGATACCGCATGCTGCAAAAAATGCTTTGCGGAAACTCCGATTAGTATCAGGGCAAACCCAATCTGTTTGCCTTTTTTGTTTTTTATTCCATTTGCTAATGCCCGGCTGAACCATTCAAGCACAAAGAACTTTTCTATATTTTAGTTGTTTGAACAATAAACCTGATCACCAGATGATACAAGCTTCCACACTCCGGTTTCTAAAAGAACTGAAAAAGAATAATCACAAGGCCTGGTTTGATGAAAACAGGAAACGGTATGAAGCAGCCAAAAAAGATTTTGAGGTCTTTATCCAGGCGATCATTGACCGGCACAGCCAGAAAGATCCCTCACTGGCAGGGCTGATGGCAAAGAACTGTATGTTCCGTATCAACAGGGATATCCGGTTCTCAAAGGACAAATCGCCCTATAAAACAAATTTTGGAGCCAGTATCAATAGGGGTGGAAAAAAAGCAATGACCGCAGGTTATTATTTCCACCTGGAACCCGGAGGGGCTTTTGCCGGCGGGGGCATTTATCAGCCGATGCCCGGGGAATTACAGCAACTGCGGCAGGAAATCGATTATAATTTTGCCGACTTTAAAAAAATTATCAGCAGTAAAAAATTCAAGTCAACCTATGGTCAACTCGACAAGAGCCCTGAATTTTCACTGACCCGCATACCCAAAGGATACGAAGCTGAAAACCCGGCTGCCGAATACCTGAAACTGAAATCTTATATCGCCATGGTCTCTTTCAGCGACAAAGAATTACAATCGAAAGAATTAGTGATAAAAACGGTACAGGCATTTGAAGCCCTCCAACCCCTGATTGATTTCATTAACAAAGGGTTAGAATAATTTAACCCCCTATTTTCCTCTCAAACAACAGGGCATTTTCACAATTTAATAACCAAATGATTCGTTAAGCAGGTTGATGAAAGCTGTTGGTGTTTGTATTTTGTATTAAAATAAAACCTTATGAAAAAATCTCTACCCTTTTATCTTGTGATGGGCTTTCTCCTGGTCAGTTCCTGCCACAGAAAATATTATACAACCTCCTTTTTTGACCAGCAAACCGTCAATCATCACCTGATTGCCGTACTGCCTTCTGAAATGATCTTCACCGGCAAATTGCCAAAAGATGTACCGGCTGAAACCATCGCGAAGATGGAAGAAGATGAAAGTAAATCCTTTCAGATGGCCCTTTACAGTAATATCCTGGAATATGCCAATACCAGCCGTTTCTACATGTTCGTTAACGTACAGGATATTAACACCACCCTGAACAAACTCAGTGAAAATAACATCTCCATCCGCGATTCCTGGAAAATGGATGATAAAAAATTAACCCAGCTGTTAGGAGTGGATGCCGTGGTGCGGATGCAGGTCACGAAAAAAAGATATATGAGCGATTATGCTTCCTATGGTGTTACCCTGGCCCGGAATGTGATCCGGGAAACCCCTTTGAGCAATAAGTTACCGATCCCCCGGAGCATGGGCAAAACGGAAGATATTTATGCTTACTGCAGCGTGGTAAGTAACAGCATCACGCTTTGGAACAATTCATATAAAGGATATGCCGACTGGAATAACCCCTCCAATGTGATCATCGAAAACATCACTGATAGTTTCGGAAGGAATTTTCCTTATAAAAGAAGAAGATAAAAAAAATTAAAAAAAGACCAGCCTTGCCGGTCTTTTTTTTATAGCAGTCCTTTTTGCTGAAGGTATTCGGCGATCTGTATGGCATTGGTCGCGGCCCCCTTGCGCAGGTTATCACTCACCACCCACATATTCAGGGTCCGGGGTTGTGTTTCGTCCCTTCTTAACCGGCCTACAAACACTTCATCTTTTTCATGGGCATCTTTGGGCATCGGGTACTGCTGGGTACCCGGATCATCCACCACGACCATGCCGGGTGCCGTTGCCAGTAAACGCCTGACCTCATCCAGGTCAAACTCCTTTTCGAATTCAACATTAACCGACTCGCTATGGCCACCCATCACCGGAATTCGGACAGTCGTAGCCGTTACCTGTATATTTTCATCGCGCATGATCTTTTTCGTTTCATTGACCATCTTCATCTCCTCCTTGGTATACCCATTGTCCAGGAATACATCAATCTGTGGAATAACATTCAGGTCGATCGGGTATTTGTAGGCCATCTCCCCTACGATGCCTTTCCTTTCATTCAACAACTGGTCAACCGCCTTAACCCCTGTACCCGTTACACTCTGGTAGGTACTGACCACGATCCTTTTGATGCGGTATTGCCGGTGAAGCGGGTTCAGGGCCACCACCATCTGGATGGTGGAACAATTCGGGTTGGCAATGATCTTGTCTTTTGCCGTTAGAATATCCGCATTGATCTCCGGTACCACCAGGGGTTTGGAAGGATCCATTCGCCAGGCGGAAGAGTTATCGATAACAGTAATCCCGGCTGCCGCAAATTGGGGTGCCCATTCCGTAGAGGTTCCGCCGCCCGCGGAAAATAAGGCAACTGCAGGCCGGGCAGCAATGGCATCTTCCATTCCCACCACTTTATAGGACCTGCCCTTGAACATCACTTCCTTTCCTACCGATTTAGCGGAAGCCACCGGCACCAGGTCGGTCACCGGGAAATTTCTTTCTGCGAGCACCTGTAACATTTTGGTACCCACCAAACCGGTAGCACCTACGACTGCAACTTTCATTGTTGTTCCCCCTCCCAATCTTCTTTTGAAGAAGTTTTAATAGTTAAACATGATTGTTAAAAAAAAGACCCTCCGTTTTGGAAGGTCTTCAAGATTTTTATGACAACACATACAAATCACAGAAGCCTCCCTCAGGAAAGTTTCTTTGTGCGTTTTGTATGTTTAATATTATTCATTATTGCGGTGCAAAAGTAAAGGCAGTTTCTGTTTATTGCCAAATTTTTAAAATATTTATTTTTAAAAAAATCATCATAACTTCCCTTATCAATCATTCGTTGATGAAACAACGATTGTTCGTATTAAACCTTATCATCCTGCTACCTGTATTCCTGATTTGTCAAAACAGGTATGATGTACTGATCGATGAGATCATGGCAGACCCTACCCCACAGGTCGGCCTTCCCAATCATGAATGGATCGAATTAAAAAATGTTTCGTCCGCCACGATCGACCTGGCTGGCTGGAGATTAACAGATGCCTCCGGGCAAAGCGGACCCATGCCTTCCTACCTGCTGTCTCCCGGTAATTTTGTGATCATTTGTACGGGAAATGCCATTGCCAACCTTTCCCTTTTTGGACCCTGCATCAGCGTCACAAGTTTCCCTTCCCTGGACAATGCCGGTGATAAGCTGGCCCTGAAATCCCCATCGGGGACAATTATACACGCGGTTGAATATGACCTTAGCTGGTACCGAAATGCCATTAAAGAAAACGGAGGATGGACCCTCGAAATGATCGATCCGCAAAATCCCTGCTCGGGAGCAGGCAACTGGACCGCCAGTACGGACCCCACAGGCGGAACCCCCGGCAAAAAAAACGCCGCCGATGCTTTCAATGCCGACAACGAGGGCCCTTCTGCACTCAGGGCCCTGGTGACCAATGATACAACTATCCTAATTATTTTTAACGAGCCCCTGGACAGCCTTTCAGGAACATTTCCTGTCAACTTTTCCCTGGATGGCTCCATTACAGTTTTAACAGCCAGTTCCGTTCCACCGCTTTTTAACGAAGTAGAGATAAGGGTAAGCCCGGCGCTGGAACAAAATAAAATATATACACTGACTGCCAGGAATATAAAAGACTGCAGCGGCAATACGATTGGTGTACAGCATACCGTCCGGGTAGGGATCCCGGAAATACCCGGCCAGCTCGACCTGGTCATCAATGAAATCCTTTTTAATCCCCGATCCGGCGGATCTGATTATGCAGAATTTTTTAACCGGAGCAATAAGATCATCGATGTTTCCCGGCTGTATATCGCCAACAGGAACAGCAGTGGAGCCATCAGTTCCCAGCAACTGGTCAGTGCCCGGCCCTCCTATATTTTTCCGGGAGATTATTTTGTGATTACAGAAGATCTGCCAGCCTTGCAACTGGACTACCTGGTGAAAGATCCGGGTGCTGTCATACCGGTTTCCTCTTTACCCTCCTACCCGGACAATGAAGGTATCCTGGTGCTGCTCAATTATCAGGGCGATATCATTGATGAATTACATTATTATGATGACTGGCATTTTAAACTTATTCAAAACACGGAGGGAGTATCATTGGAAAGAATTGATCCCGAAACCAAAACCCAGGAAGTCCTCAACTGGCACTCCGCAGCTTCGACGGCCGGTTATGGCACGCCGGGTTATGAAAATTCGCAATATAGCCGGGCGGCAAGCAGGGAAGCCATCCTTTCCATCTCCCCTAAAATATTCAGCCCGGATAATGACGGGTTGGATGATATTGCCACCATCCGGTATGCAGTGGATGAACCGGGCTATGTTGCCAATATCACGATTTATGATGCGGCTGGCCGTACTGTCAGGAACCTGGTGAGGAATGATATCATGGGACTGGAAGGTAATTGGCATTGGGATGGCCTGGATGAAAAGGGCCAGCAATTACCCATTGGTAATTATATCATCCTCACGGAAATATTCAACCTTCAGGGCCAGAAAAAGAAATTCAAACAATCGGTGGTACTGGCCAGAAAACTGGGATAAACCAACAGGTGTTGGGATCATTCAGCATTTGAATCATTTAACAATAACTCTATATCAAAATTGACCAGTTCCTTAAACTGCTGTATCCTTCCTTCCAGTTCCCGGTGTTTAAGTTCCTTGAGCCGGGTGGTACCAAATTTTTCCACGCAAAAACTGGCCAGGGCAGAACCGACGATTATACCGGTTTTCATGTTGGCAAAGCTGATATCTTTTGTTCGGGCGATATGACCAATAAAACCGCCTGCAAAAGTATCGCCCGCCCCGGTGGGATCAAATACATCTTCCAACGGAAGGGCGGGTGCATAGAAAACGCCGTCTTCATGGAACAGCAGAGCGCCATGCTCGCCTTTTTTGATGACCAGGAATTTGGGACCCATTTTCATGATGGTATTGGCGGCTTTTACAAGCGAATACTGGGCACTTAATTGCCGGGCCTCACTGTCATTGATCATCAGCACATCGACTTTTTTCAGTACTTTTTCCAGGTCATCCATGGCCGTTTCCATCCAGAAATTCATGGTATCCATCACCACCAGTTTTGGCCGCTTTTTCAGTTGATCAATGACCGCCATCTGAACGGCGGGCACCAGGTTGCCCAGCATCAGGAATTCGCAGTCCTGGTAGCTGTCCGGTAATACGGGATTGAAATTTGCCAGTACATTTAGCTGGGTATCAAGGGTGTCCCTTGTATTCATGTCCATATGATATTTCCCGCTCCAGAAAAATGATTTTTCCTTTTCCTTTATCTGCACCCCCTCCATATTGACCCCCCTCGCTTCCAGCATTTTCAACTCCTCCTTGGGGAAATCACCCCCCACCACTGAAACCTGGTTGATGGACCGGGTAAAGTTTGAGGCACTCCAGGCGATATAGGTGGCTGCTCCACCGACAATCTTATCGCTTTTTCCGAAAGGGGTTTCTATGGCATCAAAAGCCATCGAGCCGACTACAATAAGGGACATATAGGGTTGTTTTTGTTTTGAATTTTTAACCGGTGCAAACCTAAGTTAAAAAAGATAAGCCCGGAAACGCATGTTATATTTTGTTTAATAAACATGCGTTATCTTTGAAATATGCCAACGACCAAACGCCGGTCTTCCAAAAAGGAAGTCATATTGACGAAAGCTGCCCAGATGTTCCGGGAAAAAGGATTTGCGGCCACCTCTATGCGCGACCTTGCCGAGAGAGTAGGCATCGAAGCGGCCAGTCTTTATAATCATATCAAATCCAAAAACGAAATACTGGAAGCTATTTGTTTTGATGTGGCTAACCGTTTCATGCTCCATCTGGAAGAAGTGGAAGCCAGTGATAAAACCTCGATCGCCAAACTGGAAAGACTGATGCGTTTTCACATCCAGGAGATGATCGAAAACTATGAAGAAGTGTATGTAAGTGACCGTGAATGGAAGCATCTCGATGAACCCTTCCTGTCGAATTTCCGTAACCAGCGCAGGCAATACCGGAAAATTTTCGCCTCTATCATTGAAGCAGGAATTGCTAAAAATGAAATCAAAAAAATAGATGCCCCTACAGCCGTCATTATATTACTGCATGCCGTAAGCGGTATCGAGTCCTGGCATCGTTCCCAGGCCAAAATAACTGCACAGGAACTGGAAAACAACATGGTGACCATATTGATAGATGGGTTGAGAAAACATTGATTAGAAAAATGTCGATTCACTTTCACAAGCTTACTGTTAAAGCCATCCATAAAGAAACGCCCGATGCCGTCTCAATTCTTTTTGAGGTTCCCGATGATTTAAAAAAAAAATTCTCCTATAAACAGGGTCAGAACCTGACCGTAAGGACCTTCCTGGACAATGAGGAAGTGAGAAGGACATATTCCCTTTGCAGCTCACCCCTGGACCCGGAATGGAAAGTGGCCGTAAAAAAAGTGGAAGGTGGTCTTTTCTCCTGCTATGCCAACGAACAATTAAAAAATGGCGATACCCTGGAAGTCATGGAACCGGTTGGAAAATTCTATACTAAACTGGAACCTTCCCAAAAGAAAAACTACCTGGCTGTTGCGGCCGGGAGTGGTATCACCCCAATTTTATCCATCATCAAAACAACATTGCGAACAGAACTGAACAGCCAGTTTACCCTGGTATATGGCAACAAGACCCGGTCTTCTGTCATGTTTTTTGAAGAGTTGGAAGCCATTAAAAACAAATACCTGGAACGTTTTACGCTGATCCATGTCCTGAGCCGAGAAAGAACAACATCGCCCCTGAATTTCGGCAGGATCAACCCGGAAAAATTACAGGCGCTCAACAGGATCATTGATTTTAGTGGTATCGATGCTTTTTTTATCTGTGGGCCGGAAGCCTTGATTTTTACCACAAAAGATTTTCTTGAAAAGAACGGTATAGACAAAAAAAAGATCCATTTTGAATTGTTTTCTACCCAGGGACCTGTAAAATCCATTACCCGAAATGCATCGGCCGACCGACCGGAAGGGGCGGAAACCAGGATTACCATCCAGCTGGACGGCAGAAGTTTTGAATTTGGCCTTCCACTCAACAGCGAAACCCCTATTCTCGATGCTGCTCTAAAAAAAGGGGCCGATCTCCCTTATGCCTGCAAAGGCGGAATGTGTTGTACCTGTAAGGCTAAATTGCTGGAAGGCAAGGTCACCATGGATGTCCACTGGGGCCTGGAAGAAGAAGAACTTGAAAATGGCTTTATCTTAACCTGCCAGAGTCATCCCGACTCAGAAAAAGTTGTGATTGATTTTGATATAAAATGACAATAATCAGCAACTAACACCCGTAAGTTTTTGTTAGATTTGTAATTCATTATAGCATTATTATGCCTGTAAAAGATTTAGAGCAGTTATTTCAGCAGAAAATTGACGCCGAAGTCAAAATTGAGCCCAGGGACTGGATGCCGGATGCCTATCGTAAAACACTGATCCGGCAGATCAGCCAGCACGCTCATAGCGAGGTTGTAGGCATGTTACCCGAAGGGAACTGGATAACCAGGGCACCTTCTTTAAAAAGAAAAGCCATCCTGCTGGCAAAAGTGCAGGATGAAGCCGGTCATGGGCTATACCTCTATGCTGCCACTGAAACACTGGGTGTCAGCAGGGAAGAAACGATCAATGATCTGCACAGCGGAAAGGCCAAATATTCCTCGATTTTTAACTATCCCACACTTACCTGGGCAGATATTGGTGCCATAGGATGGCTGGTCGACGGCGCTGCCATTATGAACCAGGTGATGCTGACCAGGACCTCTTACGGTCCTTATGCAAGGGCCATGGTCCGGATCTGTAAAGAAGAAAGTTTTCACCAGCGACAGGGTTTTGAATCCCTGCTGGTATTGTCCAGGGGTACGCCGGAACAAAAAGAAATGTGCCAGGATGCCATCAACAGGTGGTGGTGGCCGGCATTGATGATGTTTGGCCCTTCAGACAGTGAATCGACCCATAGCGAACAAAGCATGCGCTGGAAGATCAAAAGAAAAACCAATGATGAGCTACGGCAAAATTTTATCGATATGTGTGCCGAACAGGTAAAAATACTGGGCATGCATCTGCCCGATCCTGCACTGCGATGGAATGAAGCAAGAAATCATTATGATTTCGGTGCCATCAACTGGGAAGAGTTCTGGAACGTAGTGAAAGGAAACGGGCCCTGCAATAAACAAAGACTGGCAGCCAGGGTACAGGCCTGGGAAGATGGTGAATGGGTCAGGGAGGCAGCATCCGCCTATGCCAGGAAAAAGCAATCCGGTAATAAAGCGGCTTAACATGCTAAAAAAGGCACATGAATAATTTTTTAAAGAAATTCTATTATGGCGATATTCCCGAAGAACAATCGGGTGGCCAGTATGTGACAAAAGAAGGGAAAAGCGACTGGCCGCTTTGGGAGGTCTTTATCCGCAGCAAACAGGGCTTAGATCATAAACATGTTGGCAGCCTGCATGCTGCCGATGCCGCCATGGCCATAGAAAACGCAAGGGACGTTTATACCAGAAGAATGGAAGGCGTCAGTATCTGGGTGGTGGAATCAAAATATGTGCACGCCTCCAACCCCGACGAGGCGGGGAGCTTATACGAACCCGCCAATGATAAGGTTTATCGTCACCCGACATTCTACCAGCTACCCGATGAAGTCAATAAGATGTAATACCGGGCAGAACCGGGAACTCATATGAAACAGGAACTGATCAATTATATTTTACACCTGGCAGACAATGCACTGATACTGGGTCAGCGCAATGCTGAATGGTGCGGACATGGGCCCGTGCTGGAACAGGATATTGCGATGACGAATATTTCACTGGACCTGATCGGCCAGGCCCGGAATTTCTACCAGTATGCCGCATCACTTTTGGGGGAAGGTGCAACAGAAGACACGCTCGCCTACCTGCGCACAGAAAGGGAGTTCAGGAATTGCTTACTGGTTGAACAACACAATGGCGATTGGGGTCAAACCCTTTTACGCCAGTTTCTCATCAGCAATTTCCAGCAACTGCTGTATACCGCTTTACAGACCCATAAGGACCGGCAGTTGGCAGCCATTGCAGAAAAATCATTGAAAGAGGTCACTTATCATTTGCGCTGGAGCAGCGAATGGGTGATCCGGCTGGGAGACGGAACCCGGGAAAGTCATGAACGGATGTTAAAGGCCATTGATACCCTTTGGCGATATACCGGCGAATTATTTGAACCCGCCGCCTACGAAACTGCCTGTGTGCAGGATGGGACTGCTGTGTCGTTGGCTACGATAAAAGATGAATGGCAGCACAAAACCGGGGAAGTCTTTAGCGAAGCCGGGCTCCCCGTTCCTGAAAATATTTTTATGCTCACCGGGGGTAAAATGGGCAAACATACCGAGCAGATGGGTTATATACTGGCCGAATTGCAATACCTGCAAAGGGCTTACCCGAATGCACAGTGGTAATGGAAACATATTATGACCGTCGTACACGATATTGACAAAAAAATGATCTATGCCTACCTGGATAATATCAAGGATCCTGAGGTGCCTGCATTGAGTATCATTGACCTGGGTATCGTTAAAGACATTCAATACAAGGAAGATGAGTTGGAAGTCATCATCACCCCTACTTATACAGGTTGCCCGGCCATGGATGTGATCAGTACCAGTATCCGTGTCATGTTATCTACCCTGGGGTTCAGGAAAGTTAAAGTCACCACGGTATTATCGCCTGCATGGACCACTGACTGGATGACGGAGGAAGGAAAAAGAAAACTGAAAGCATACGGGATCGCTCCCCCCAACCCGCGGCAACAGGTTTGTAACAACAAGCTGTTTGCCCCCAACGAATCGGTACAATGCCCGCATTGCGACTCCTATCATACCCGCCGTATCAGCGAATTCGGCTCCACCGCCTGCAAAGCCCTTTATCAATGCGAGGACTGTAAAGAGCCTTTTGATTATTTTAAATGTCATTGACCTCGATTACCTTACTGGCGGCCTGCTCATTTCCTCAATTTTGATACCTGGCAAAACTTAATTTTGTGTCATGAAAAAGTTTTCCATCCTGGCAGGTATTGCCTTGCTGGCCTCCTGCCAGCCGGCAAAAGAAAAAGCCCTTTATTCTTCCGAAGCGTTCACCATCTACCCCGATAAAGTAGTGCAGGGAGACAATGTGGCAAGGATCCTCTCCCCAACCCATATCATTTCCAATTATAAAAGTACCAGAAGCGCGACCTTCTCCCGGCTGATCAAATTCAAATTCAGCATCAATGAAAAAGATAATGAAATGCCTGCCGGTACGGATCATTGGCTAATAATTGGCGATGAGCATCAAAGCCCCGTCATGAAGTTTGGAGAAGGGCCCAGAACTCCTGCGGTTAGCCCGGGTACCTATCTCCCGGTAAACTATAATTATACGTTAAGGGTTGACATGTCTGAAGTGCTGAAACAATTTGCTGAAAAGGGGTATTATCAAAGTTTTGACGGCACGAAAATCGCAAAGGTGGACTTTAAAGGAATTTATATCGCAGGAGGTGCCGAACCTTTGTCCTGGGATTTTGTGAACCTGGATGAAAAGGGACTGAAACTGGAAGATCCCGATGCTGATTCAATCTTTACCATCACTGTAAAATTAAATCCCTATAACCCCGACGACTACAAGGATAAGGAATGGAAACCCAGCCTGGATCTGTCAAATAAACCTGCTTATCATTCCGATCAGCCCCTTGTTGATGCTTTATATAACCTGTCGCTCGAAGAAGCCCGGAAAAATATTGAATCCGACAGCACTTTCCGCACCGGTGCAAAATGGGGTGGCGTTTGGACAAGGGATATCAGTTACAGTATCTACCTGGCATTTGCCTATCATGAACCCGGGGTAGCGATGATCAGTCTCCTGAAAAAAGTTAAGAACGGTCGTATCATACAGGACACCGGTTCCGGCGGTGCCTGGCCGGTATCTTCCGACAGGACCGTTTGGGCCCTGGCAGCGTGGGAAATTTATAAGGTAACCGGTGATAAGGATTGGTTACGGAAGGCATATGAAATCATCAGCAATACCCTCAGAGACGATGAAAAAGTCCTTGATGACCCCGCCACCCATTTGTATAAAGGAGAATCCTCCTTTCTCGACTGGCGCGAACAGACCTATCCGAAATGGATGTCGAATATGGATATTTATGTTTCAGAAAACTTAGGGACCAACGCCATCCATTACCAGGCGCATATCATAGCAGCAGCAATGGCGAAGGAGTTGGGATTACCGGTCGACGCCTCTGCTTCCATGGCTGCAGCGATAAAGAAAGGTATCAATGAACATCTCTGGATAGCAGAAAAAGGCTATTATGGCCAGTTCTTGTATGGGCGTAATGGAATAACCCTCTCTCCCAAATCAGAAACCCTGGGGGAAGCCCTAACTGTTTTATTTGATATCGCGGATGCAAAAAGGGCTGGCAGCATCCTTGAAAAGATGCCGCTGACAGCCTTTGGAGCAACCTGCGTATTTCCACAGATTCCCGGCATTCCTCCCTATCACAATAATGCGATCTGGCCATTTGTTCAATCGTACTGGAACCTGGCAGCCGCTAAAGCCGGGAATGAGAAAGCGCTGAACCACGGATTGGCCGCTATATACAGGGCCGGGGCTTTATTTCTAACCAACTATGAAAATATGGTGGCTGAAACAGGCGATTACTTTGGAACAGAAATCAACTCCGACCGCATGTTATGGAGTATGGCCGGCAATCTTGCCATGGTGCATCGTGTGTTCATGGGTATGCATTTCGAAACAGATGGTATTCATTTCGCACCTGCCATTCCTCAAAACTACACCGGGAAAAAAACATTGAGCAATTTTCATTACAGGCATGCCCAACTCACTATAACGGTAACCGGCACCGGTAATACAATCGCTTCTGTGAAGTTAGATGGTGAAAAATCCGATAAGGCCTTTATCCCGATTGACCTGGAAGGAAGCCATACCATCGAAATTGAAATGGACAATCAGCCCTTTTCCTCATCGCCGGTCAACATTGTTCAAAACGCTTTCACACTACCCGACCCCCAGGTTAAACTAAAAGGTCAGCAACTGGCTTGGGAACCGGTAGCAGGTGCCCAGGAATATCTTATTTATAAAAACGGGGATTCCTTCACGACCACAAAAAATGTTGATTATACGATAACCGACCTATCCGTCGCCTCCTACAAAGTGAGTGCCGTTGACAGGAACGGTTTCCCCTCTTTCAGCAGTGAACCTGTCCTGTTTTATCCCCCCGAAGCCCTGCAGATCATTGAAATGGAAAATTTTGCCGGTATGGCTAAACATCCTTTTGTGAGTTTTTCTGGAAAAGGTTTCAGTGAAATCACTGTGCAGAAGAACCGTTCAATCGAAATGAACATACCGGTTGAAGAAAGCGGTGATTATTGGATTGATTTCCGGTATGCCAATGGCAGCGGCCCCTGGAATACGGATAATAAATGTGCCTTGCGCAGTTTATATACCAATGAGGAATATACCGGGACGGTTGTTTTTCCGCAACGGGGAAAAGATGAATGGTCGGACTGGGGCTATTCAAATAGTTACCGGATTCATCTCCATAAAGGGAACAACAGACTCAGGCTCGTTTTTGAAGAATGGAATAACAATATGAACCTGGAAACCAACACGGCCATGATTGATTATCTCAGGCTGATCAGGCTTTAGGCATCTTATAAAAACGAATCGGCCTGGCGGTAAGCATTGATCAATGCCATTTCACCATCCTTACCGGGTTGTGAAATTCCATGTTCCATACCCAGGATCCCCTTATACCCTTTCTCATAAATATGTTTAAAGATATTCCGGTAATTCATTTCACCGGTTCCGGGTTCTTTACGGCCGGGATTATCGCCAATCTGGAAATAGCCCGTTTCCTCCCACACTTTATCAATATTGGCGATGATATTCCCTTCGTTGCGCTGCATATGATACATATCAAATAAAAATTTACAGGCAGGGCTGTTTACAGCTTTGCAGATCATATATGCCTGGTCGGTATGCCGTAAAAAAAGATCAGCATTGTCGCTCAAAGCTTCCAGCACCATCACCAGCCCATGCGGTTCCAGAATAGCAGCCCCTTTGCGCAGGGCCGTGATCACATTCGCTGTCTGGATTTCAGCGGGCAGGCTTCTTTCATAATTCCCCGGTACAACCGTCATCCATTTTGCATTACAGCGTTTCGCCACTTCAACCGCCTGTTGGCAGTCCCTTATCATTTTATCCACCCATTCTTCTTTCCCGGTGGTCAAAGAAGTTTTCCAATGCCAGCTGTCCGAAGTGATGACAAATACACCCATCTGCATTCCTAATGCAGCCAGCAGATCACCAATTTTTTTTTGTTGTGCTGCAGGCCGGCTCATCATTCCGTTGTCTTCAATACTGCGAAAGCCCTGGTCATATGCCCAGCGGATCTGGTCCAGAAAATCATCCCCTGCTTGTTGCTTGAACATGCCGTCATGGATGGCGTAGTTGAGGTGAAAGGGATTGGATGCAGCAGGAGCCGCTCCTGAATTATTGCGGGAAAATGAAACCGCGCCCGTCATAACGGAAGCCCCGGTCAGGAAACCGTTACGGATAAATTTTCTTCTTTCCATATGTTTTTTTTCTAAAATAAATGTACGGTTTCTCCCCGCTAATCGATACGAATTGTTCAATAAAGGATTATATTTTTTAACTTGTCGTCATGAAACCACTGCTGTCAATTCTATTCCTGTTATTGAATATTCTATTATACGGTCAGCCAGACAGCAGTTTTATCGACTATACCCTTTCCATACCGGGATCCGGTTTACAATATAAAATGATCGCCGTAAAGGGAGGCCTGTTTACCATGGGAAGCCCTGATGATGAAAAAGGCCGCAACAACGATGAAGGCCCGCAAAGAAAATTTTCGATTTCACCGTTCTGGATGGGGGCTTATGAAGTTACACATGACGAATTCGACGTTTTTTACAACGATGTCACGGTCAGCCAGAATTCGCAAACGGATGCCATTACCCGACCCAGTGCGCAATATGTTGATCTGAGTTGGGGTATGGGTAAAAGCGGGGGTTACCCTGTCAACAGCATGCAGCAAAAAACTGCCCTCATGTATTGCCGTTGGTTGTACAGGAAAACCGGTATCTTTTATCGCTTACCCACGGAAGCAGAATGGGAATATGCCTGCAGGGCAGGTACCCGGGATGCCTATTATTTTGGCGGCGATGTCCATGCATTGGATAAATATGCCTGGTTCAGGGACAACAGCCAGGAAGCCTATCACAAAACCGGTCAGTTATTACCCAATGCCTGGGGTTTTTATGATATGCTGGGAAATGTGGCCGAATGGGTATTGGACCAGTACGATGAAAAATATTATGAACAGATGAAGGATATGACTTCAGACCCATTACTGGAACCGACATCGAGGAATCCGCGTTTGCTGAAAGGCGGGGGATATACGGATGTTGCCACCGATCTCCGATGCGCAAGCCGGAAACCCTCCCTTCCAAAATGGAACCGCCGTGATCCGCAGATCCCTAAAAGCTCATGGTGGCTGACCGATGCCCCCTTTGCCGGTTTCCGGATCATAAGGCCCTGGCAACAACCCTCCGGCGAAGAGATTGAACGATTTTTTAACTTATACCTTGGCCAATAAAAATACCATCATGGAAAAAACAAACCAATCATCCCGCAGGGATTTTGTCAAAAACAGTTCAATGCTTGCCGGGAGCATCATGACCACCCCGTTGATCTCAAAAATGAATTTTTTTTCCGGAGCAGATGATACGATCAAAATTGTATTGATCGGCTGTGGTGGACGAGGCACAGGCGCTACGATGCAGGCCTTGCTGACAAAACAGAATGTGAAACTGGTTGCGGTTGCCGATGCCTTCCGTGACAGGCTGGATGATTGCCTGAAAACCCTGAGTGCCGAAGATATTTCAGACTGGTCAGGCGCCAAAGGCAACCTGAAGAGCAGGATTGATGTACCCGAAGAAAGGAAATTCACCGGTTTTGATGCGTATAAAAAAGCCATCCCGCTGGCAGATGTGGTGATTTTAGCCACCCCTCCCGGGTTCAGACCCATTTATTTTGAAGAAGCCATAGCGCAGGGTAAGCATGTATTTATGGAAAAACCCGTGGCAGTAGACCCTGCCGGGGTGAAGCGGGTATTGGATGCCGCCGTCATGGCTAAAAATAAAAAACTGAATGTGGTGGTGGGTCTGCAGCGCCATTACCAGAATTCCTATCGGGCTTTATTGGAAAAAAAGGATTTAATCGGTGATATCGTTTCTGCCCAGGCCTGGTGGAACAACGACGGGGTTTGGGTTAGAAAAAGACAATACAACCAAACGGAGATGGAATACCAGATGCGCAACTGGTATTATTTTAACTGGCTCTGCGGCGACCATATCAACGAACAGCATATCCATAATATTGATGTGATCAACTGGTTCAAGGGCATGTACCCGGTAAAGGCACAGGGCATGGGAGGCCGGGAGGTGCGGAAAGGAAAAGACAACGGAGAGATCTTTGATCATCATTTTGTAGAATTCCATTATGCTGATGGATCCGTTTTAAACAGCCAGTGCCGGCATATACCCGGTACCATGAGCAAAGTGGATGAGTTATTGGTAGGCACAAAAGGAAAAATATTCTGTGGAGCCGCTCATATTAAAGATCATAATGGAAAGGTTCTATTCCAGTTCGATAAGGAAAAAGAAAACAATCCTTACCAAACCGAGCATGATGAATTATTTGCTGCCGTAGCAAAGGGGGAATTCAAGTTTGCAGACGCCGAACGGGGTGCCAAAAGCACCATGACCTCAGTTATGGGAAGGATGGCGACTTATTCCGGCCAGGTGATGGAATGGGAGAAAGTCATCAATTCCGGGATCAGTCTTGCACCGGCTAAATATGACTGGAACGCTTTGCCGCCCGTCCTGCCGGATGATGAAGGCTGGTATCCGGTCGCAAAACCCGGCGTAACAAAATATTTCTAACTTGCAATAAATAGCAACATCAATGAGTGTAGTATTATTTGACGTACAGGAAGGTGTAGCCATCATCACTTTAAACCGGCCCGAAAAAATGAATGCTTTCAACAGGGAAATGTCCCTGTTGGTGCAGGAAAAATTAGATCTGTGTAAAGAGGATAAATCAATACGGTGTGTTGTTCTGACCGGTAACGGAAAAGCTTTTTCTGCCGGACAGGACCTCGCTGAAGTCGTGGACCCGGAAGGGCCGGGTATGCGACGCATCCTCAGCGAACATTTTAACCCGATCATCATCAAGATAAGGGAACTGAAGAAACCCGTGGTGGCAGCTATCAATGGGGTTGCGGCCGGAGCCGGTGCCAACATACCGCTTTGCTGTGATATCATTGTAGCTACCAGGTCGGCTGTATTCATCCAGGCCTTTTCAAAAATTGGTTTAATACCAGACAGTGGCGGGACTTTCTTTTTACCCCGGTTGATAGGCTGGCAAAAAGCGACGGCCCTGATGATGCTGGGCGATAAAATTTCAGCCACAGAAGCCGAGAGGATGGGTATGATCTATCAGTGCATCGATGATGACCAGTTTGAGGTCACCGTGCAGGAAATGGCCCGCAAACTGGCCAATATGCCCACTATGGGGCTGGCCTTTACAAAAAAGGCCCTGCAATGGAGCAGTACGCACACGATTTATGAGCAGTTACACAATGAAGACAAATTACAGCAGTGGGCTGCCGCGACTGCCGATTTCAAAGAAGGAGTAGCCGCTTTTTTGGAAAAAAGAATCCCGAGCTTCAAGGGAGAATGATCCTGTATATGGAGCAGGGACCGAGTATTTTCGCACCAACCTTTAAAAAGATTAGTATGCAGAACGATGAAGCCGCCAAAAAAGTGGTATCCCACATGATGGAGCATGACCTTTTTTCGCAATGGCTGGGCATTGATGTTCTGGAGATAAAGGTAGGATACAGCAAGATCAGGATGACGGTAAGAAAAGAAATGATCAATGGTTTTGGGATCGTTCACGGAGGGATTGCCTTTTCCCTTGCTGACAGCGCCTTCGCCTTCGCCTGTAACAACCGTAATAACTTATCTGTGGCACTTGACACCGCCATCAATTTCATAAAACCGGTCCATATAGGTGATATCCTCACCGCCGAAGCAAAAGAACTGCACAATGGCCGGTCCACAGGGCTCTACCAAATTAATATTTACAATCAGCATGATCATACTGTAGCTTTGTTTAAGGGTACCTGTTTTCGGACCGGGAAAACCCTGGTTGACAATTAATCACCACTAAAACTAACCATCATGAGAAAGCTGTCTTTCTGGGCTAAAAGAAACCCATGTAAATCACGCGTCATTATTATTGGCGGCCATCTGGCACTTTTTCTTCTCGCCTGGTATATTGGTTCGGGTCTGGCAGATATCGATGTCATCTTCCCGGAACCTTTATTATTCCTGTTTGTCGGATTGTTTTGGGTTACCGCGTTTATCTATCCTGCAAAAGGCCATCAGCCCATTTCAAAAAACAAGTTTTATCAGTGGCGGAAAGGACTGGATTTTTCGCTGGCCTTACTCAGTTTCCTGATGATGACCGCCATCAGCAATAATTATTCACCCGGCGAAAACAGTTTTTCCGCAAAGATCTATGCTGCCTATACCAGCAGTCTCAAACCCAAAAAGGATCATCCTACGGCAGAAGAGATCCTGGCTTCCCTGGAGCACCGTGATAAAAGCACCCTGACAAGAACAGAAAAAAGAATCCTGAAAAAGGAATTCAAACATCAGCTCGGGATCTATGCAAAAGCCAAACTTACCGGTAACAAAGATACCGCTGCCAATGCGGGCCTGATTATTTTAGCCATTATCGCAGCATTGGGTTTACTATACCTTGTTGCCGCATTGGCCTGTTCCCTTTCCTGTAACGGTTCGGATGGGGCCGCCATCGCCCTGGCATTATTAGGAACAGCTGGTATAGTAATTGGCTTCATCCTGGTCATCAACCGGATTACAAGAGGGCCTAAGTATAAAAAACCGGTAACAGAAGTTGCGCCGGAATAAAAGAAGGTTAATTGGGAGCTTATGATTTATTCTTTCAAAGGGAAAAGACCTGTTATTGATGCATCATCATTCATACACCCACAGGCAGCTGTAACCGGAAATGTGATCATCGGGAAGGACTGCTATGTCGGCCCCGGGGCAGCCCTCCGGGGCGACTGGGGCCGGATTATCCTCGAAGACGGGTGCAATGTGCAGGAAAACTGTACGATCCATATGTTTCCCGGTGTCACCGTCTTATTAAAAGCGTCAGCCCATATCGGGCACGGAGCGATCATACATGGCGCCACGATCGGCAGGAATTGCCTGGTGGGTATGAATGCCGTGATCATGGACAATGTGGTACTGGGTGATGAATGTATTGTGGGAGCCCTTAGTTTTATCAAACAGGGTGAAGTGATCCCCGGCCGTAGTTTGGTGGCCGGTAACCCGGGGAAAATAATCAAATCAGTAAGTGATGATATGATAGCCTGGAAAACAGAAGGCACGAAATTATACCAGCAGCTTCCTAAAGATATGTTTGATAGCTGGTTAGAATGTGAGCCGCTCCGGGAAGAGAAAGGGGATCATTACCCACCGGCTTCAAGCTATAAACCCTTTGAAAAATAAGAAAGCCCGCCCTTCAAAAATAATACGGCATTGCAGAAAATATTTGTAACTTAAAAGGACTGTTTTGTATTGTTCAAACCTGAAACCTCCCTTTTATGAGAAAAAATTTACCCATTGCCTTTTTATGTGTTGCTATTTTTTCCTACCTGCCCTGCCGATCACAATCCGATCATTTCCTGTATGCCATCACCGACATGCAAAAAGACGGGGCCGGCTGGAATGCTTTGCGGAAGATGGATACTAAGACAGGCGTATTCAGCGAAGTGTTGCTGAATGGCAGCGATTGGGGTGTTTTGTCTTATGATGCTGCCACAAAAAAACCTTATAAAGCTATCGCGGATGCCCGCTATGGTAATTACCTCCAGGCGCCATTCAGTACCGGTGTAGCAGCTGCCGCCTACGACAAGCGGAATAACCGTATCTGGTATACACCCATGTTTATCGACCAGCTCCGTTATATTGATTTGAAAACAATGCAGGTGTTTTATGTTACGGATAAACCCCTCACCGGATTGGGCAATATGCAGAATGATGAAAGTAAAATCATCACCAGGATGGTAATCACCCCAACGGGAGAGGGATATGCTGTGAGTAATGATGGCAATACCTTTATACGCTTCAGTACTTCCAGGAATATCAAAATTGAAAACCTGGGGTCGATCAATGACGATCCGGCCAGCAACACATTTTCTATCCATGACCGTAACAGCAGTTTTGGCGGAGATATGATTGCCGATAACGACGGTCATCTTTATATCATTTCCGCCCGCAACCACGTATTTAAAGTGGACATCCGTCATAAAACTGCTACCCACCTGGCAAGTATCAGCGGATTACCGGAAGGATTTACCGCCAATGGTGCAGTTGTAAACGATGAGGGCAGGATCATCCTTGGAAGCGCAGTTTACGCAGATGCCTGGGCTTTGATTGATCCGGCTAACTGGTCGGCCTCTATTTTTAAACCTTCATCAGGAGTGGTCAGGAGTTCTGACCTGGCAAACAGCAATTACCTTGACACCAGGAAGGGCAGCAATACAATGGAAATCATTCAGGAAATAAAGGCTGCCCCGGCCTCCATTTCAATTTATCCCAATCCGGTAACCCATCAATCATTTATCCTGGACCTCCGGACATTGGAGACTGGTGACTATCAGGTGGTAATAACCGATATTACCGGGAAACTGATACAAAGAAAAATGATCAGCATTGCCGGAAATGGTCAGACTGAAAAATTCAGCCTGGCTTCCAATACGGCCGCCGGCGTGTATTTTGTGAATGTGACAGACCGGAAAAACTTATCCGTATTCACACAAAAGCTTATCGTGCAATAAATGATTATTTACTGCAGGGTAAAAGCGCCGGCCCCGTAAGGCCGGCGTTTATTTTATCGCTCATCCCGCCAAATAAGGCGGATATGCTTTGCCTCCTTGTAAAAATCAGTGCATTTGCCATCACCCCCGCCCGTGATACCACCGGAAGGTGAACAGATATAGTTGCAGCTGCCATCCAAAGCCTGGATATACTGGTCACAACAATCGCTGGTAAAAAGGTATACTTTCTGCCCCTGGTATTCATATTCGTCCACCTGAGCAGGCGGGTTCCATTTGGGCTGGGCCTTAATGGATTCAATCCTTTGCTGAATACAGGAAGGAACCATTTCGGGTTTAGCCTTTTTACATTGTGAGGCTGACATCATAACCGTCAGGAAAAAGAATAAAATAAACTTCATACACAACTATTTACAGATATGACAATCTATCTTTGCCATTCGTTGCAAAAAAATTAATGTGGAGAAAAGTAATTTTGTCGACCAGATAAGAGTTTTCTGCAGAAGCGGGCACGGCGGTGCCGGCAGTAAGCACTTTGCCCGTACTAAATATAACCCGAAAGCAGGGCCTGACGGTGGGGATGGCGGACGAGGCGGACATATCATCTTAAAAGGAAATTCAAACCTCTGGACATTGCTTCATCTCCGGTATCATAAAAATGTGCTGGCGGAAAACGGTGCCAACGGGCAAAAGAATAATATGACCGGGAAAGATGGAAAGGATATCATCATCGAAGTACCCCTGGGTACCATCGTTTTTAATGAAGAAACGGGAGAAAAAGAAGCGGAAATCCTGGAAGAAGGGCAAGAGATAATTTGGTTACGGGGTGGAAAAGGAGGTTTAGGGAATTCAAATTTTGCCACCGCCACTAACCAGGCACCGGATTATGCCCAACCCGGTGAGCCCGGAGTGGAAGGATGGAAAGTTTTAGAATTGAAGGTGCTTGCCGATGTGGGCCTTGTGGGTTTCCCGAATGCCGGAAAGTCTACCCTCCTTTCCGTCATTACCGCTGCCAAACCGAAAATTGCCGATTACGCTTTTACCACCCTCAATCCGCAATTGGGCATTGTAGAATACCGGGATGGAAAAAGCTTCTGTGTTGCCGATTTGCCGGGAATCATAGAAGGGGCTGCCGAAGGCAAGGGACTGGGTCACCGGTTTCTCAGGCATATTGAAAGGAATTCGATCCTGCTCTTTGTGATACCTGCGGACAGTAAGGACCACCTGGAAGAATTCAATATTCTTTTTCATGAGCTCAAAGAATTCAATCCTGAGCTTTTGCAAAAAAAATTCATCATCGCCATCAGCAAAAGCGATATGCTGGATGAAGAACTGATGAAAGCCATACAATCTGAATTACCGGAAAATATACCCTGCGTTTTCATCTCCTCTGTGGCGGGAAAAGGCCTGATGCAATTGAAAGACCTGATGTGGAATACCCTGAATGAAAACAACTGATTTTAATCAGGCATTTTTGTTATTTTTTTAGACTCTTTTTCATTGGTTTTGTAGTAGGTTTGTTTGTACAGAAGCCCCATGAGGGCTCCATGATAAAAAAACTCCGGTTCAACCCAACTGGTGAATATTTTGTCAATTATTTTCTTTCCGAAACATCAAAATAACAAACAGATGAAAAAAATTATGTTATCCCTGTTTTTTGGATTTATCTTTTTCTTCAAATCATTTGCAGATGAGGGCATGTGGCTGCCACTTTTATTGGGTCAGCAGGTGTATAATGATATGGTGAAAAGAGGCTTAAAGCTGACCAAGGAACAACTGTACAGCATCAATAAGGCATCTATCAAGGATGCGATCGTCATTTTTGGCGGTGGATGTACGGGTGAGATTGTCAGTCCGCAGGGTCTGGTTTTTACCAATCACCACTGCGGCTATAGTGTTATTGCCGGCAACAGCACTTTGGACCATAATTACCTGCGCGACGGGTTTTATGCCAGGAACATGGGAGAGGAAATTCCCGGAGGCAACCTCTCTGTTCAGTTTTTATTAAAGATTGAAGATGTGACTTCACAGGTGCTTGATTCGCTGAAAGGATTAACAGGTGCTGAAAGAGCCCAGGCACAATCGAGGGTGCTGAGCCGCCTGAATGAAAAATTCTCCGATCCTGAAAACGATATTGAAGCCAGGATCAGTCCTTTATTTAAGAGCAACCAGTTCCTGGTATTTGTGTACCAGCGTTACCGGGATGTCAGGTTGGTGGGAGCGCCACCAGAAAGCGTCGGCAAATTCGGAGGTGATACCGATAACTGGGAATGGCCAAGACATACAGGCGACTACTCTATTTTTCGCGTATACATGAGCAAGGATGGAAAGCCCGCCCGTTTCAGCGCCGATAATGTTCCGCTCAAACCAAAATGGTACCTGCCGGTGTCTTTAAAAGGATATAAGGATGGCGACTATGCCATGATTTACGGATACCCCGGCAGCACCAACCGCTATGAAACCTCTTATGGCATCAAACAGAAAATCGAAATCGATAACCCCACCCTTGTGGAGTTACGCGACGTCAGGTTAAAATATATGTTTGAGCAGATGAAAAAGGACCCCGCCATCAAATTACAACTCGCATCCAGTTATGCCGGCATCGCCAATTACTGGAAGTTCTATGACGGCGAAACAAAACAACTGATCAAGTATGATGTTTACGGGCAAAAGAAAAAGGCGGAAGAAGCGTTTGAGAAATGGGCCATGGGCAAACCTGAATATGAAAATATCCTGAGTGACTGGGAAAAGGCTTATGCAGCCTGGAGACCTTATTCCAAAAACCGGGTCTATATGAACGAAGGGATTTTTGGCTCTCCCTTACTGGCATTTGCATCCAGCCTGCAACAGGTGGAGACCGCATTGGTACAACCCGGCAAAACCCAGGCGGATGTCAAAAAAGCGATTGAGGCTGCCAGTGAAGAAAGAGCATCTTTCCTGAAAGAAGAGAACAGGATCTCGGATGAGCAAATACTGGCCGCTGTTACAATGATGTATTATAATAATATTGATAAAGACCAGCATCCTTCCGGTTTTTATTATGGCCTTAAGGACAAATACGGAAAACTGGATGATGAAGCGACCTTTAAAAAATATGCTGCCGATGTATTTGCCAATACGATCATCCTGGACGATGCCAAGTGGAAAGCATTTGTGGATCGGCCGGATGCCAATACCCTGCAAAACGACCCGGCTTACGCACAGGCTTCGGCCTTTATCAATAATTATGTCAGTAAATACCTCCCAAAATTCAGGGCCTTCAATAATGCCAATAATGAATTGGGAAGGTTATACCTCAAAGGGATCATGGAAATGGATCCGGTCAAGGCCAAAAAGATGTATCCGGATGCCACTTTTACCATGAGGGTCAGTTATGGCAACGTAAAATCATATCGCCCAAGGGATGCGGTATTTTATGACTATGTAACAACTTCAAAAGGCATCCTTGAAAAATATATTGCAGGTGACTATGAATTTGACCTGCCGGCCCGGCAGATCGAATTGCTGAAGAAAAAAGATTTTGGTCAATATGCTGACAAGCTCCGGAAGGACCTGGTCATTAATTTTATTACGACCAATGATATCACCGGCGGCAATTCAGGTTCCCCTGTTATTGACGGAAATGGCAACCTGATCGGGCTGGCCTTTGACGGCAATTACGAGGCCCTGAGTCATAAGATTGCCTTCGATAAGGACCTGAACAGGACCATCTGTGTGGATGTGCGGTATGTATTATGGTGTATCGACAAACTGGGTGGTGCCACCAATATCATCAATGAATTAAAACTTGTACGGTAACGGATCTCGCAAATAAAAACAAACAGGCGCAACAGAATTGTTGCGCCTGTTTGTTTTTTATTTATCATTGCATCCGGCTTTCCATCACCGAATCCATTTACCATGACCCATAGCGCTACCATCATCCAGACCGAGGTTTACAAATTTCTTGTTCCCTTAAAAGCCCCTTTTATCACATCGCTGGGGAGGGAAGAAAATGCAGAAAACATCATAATTGTCATCAGGACCGATAAGGGGATCAGCGGGTTTGGCGAATGCAACCCTTTTATGCCTATCAATGGGGAAAGCATAGACACAGCCTATACGGTAGCCGGGTATTTTGGCAAGGCCCTTAAGGGCAAAAATGCATTGGATGTGGAGGAATGTATCCAGTCCCTGAACAGGGTTATCTATGCCAATTATAGCATCAAAAGTGCATTTGATATTGCATTACACGATATAGCAGCTCAGTTTGCAGGGGTGCCTTTATACAAGTTTCTCGGCGGCAAAAAAAACCATGCCCTTTATACGGATTATACAGTGAGTATCGGTGAGATTGATAAAATGGTGTATGATGCTATCCGTATCAAAGACGAGGGATTTCCCGCCATCAAGATAAAACTGGGGGATCATGCACAAACGGATATTGCCAGGGTGAAAGCCATCCGGGAAAGTGTTGGAAAAGAAATACCCCTCCGGCTGGATGCTAACCAGGGCTGGACACCCGAAGAAGCCATTGAAGTGCTGGAGGAACTGAAACAGGAACATATCCAATATTGTGAAGAACCGATCGCCAGAAGGAATTATTTAAAATTGCAGAAAGTAAAAAAGCGATCTCCCATACCCGTTATGGCTGATGAAAGCTGCTGTGATCATTTTGATGCCAAACTATTAATCAGCCTGAAGGCCTGTGATATGTTTAATATCAAGATGGGGAAAGCTGGCAGCCTGATCACCGCCAGGAAGATACTGCGGCTGGCAGAAAAAGAAAAAATGGATGTGCAGATTGGTGCCTTTATGGAATCGAGGCTCGGCATGACGGCTTTTGCCCACCTGGCACTCAGCAGTCATGCGGTACAATATTGCGATTTTGATACCCCCCTTATGCACGCAGTCGATTTTATCAGCGGGGGATTAACCTATCACGAAAACGGGATGATGAAAGTGCCGGATACCCCGGGACTGGGCGCTTCTATTGAACCGGAAATGCTGAATAAAATGGAGAAAGTCGTTATCTGATCGATAAAAACGGTTTAGCGGCGGTATCCTGTGCAAAAGACATACCCAGCTCAATACCGGTTACCATTATCCTAACCCATCCAGGTTGTTAATTACTTTTTCCGGCTGTTATTGCTGACAGGCAGATTATCCTTCCATCGCCATAAATACAGACAGGCATAGGTTCGGTAGGGGCTCCATTGCCGGGTAATTTTTAGGATGCCGGCATCCATTGTTTTCTTTTTCCGGTGTTTCAGATCGTACAATCCGATCACTGCGTTGCGCAACCCGAGGTCATCAATGGCAAAAAGGTCTTCCCGGCACAAGGCAAACATCAATAGCATCTCGATGGTCCAGCGGCCAACACCCTTGATGCTGATAAGATAGGCGATCACTTCTTCATTGCTCATCCTGGAAAGCTGCTTTACATCCATCCCCTTTTCTATTTCAAAGCGGGCAACATTTTGAACATACTGCACTTTTGCATTACTCATTCCGATATTACGCAGTTTTTCAAAAGGGGTATCTACAATCTCCTGAGGGGTAGGCTCCTTACCGTCATACAAGGCAAGAAAACGATTTTTGATTACTGATGCCACCTTGGTTGACAACTGCTGACTCATGATGGAATAACAGAGATAAAGACATAAGTTCTTTTTTTTCTTGAGTGTCAATACCCCGTGTTCCTGTATCAGTTCTTTCATTTTCGGGTCCCGGGAAAGGTGGGCAACATAATCCATGTACAAAAATTAAGGATCAAAAAATAGCGATAAAAATTGATAACCCCACCCGGAAAATGGATGCCGGGGAAAGAGCCGGGTTTACGAGATGGGTGTTCACGGATTTTCGTGCCCCAAAATTTTGTGTATATTCATAGGAAGCAACCAAAATTAATGCCCATGCCATCCCGTAGAAAATTTTTACAGCAATCCTCAGTATTACTCGCAGGCGGCGCAATCCTTTCCCCCTTAAAAAATAAAAACCTGGCTTCCCTGCAAAGGAAAATTGCGGCCAGCGACCAATTGAATATTGCCGCCATCGGTATTAATGGAATGGGTTGGGCCAACCTTACTGCTGCCTTAAAGATACCGGGCACCCGCCTCGTTGCACTTTGTGATATTGACAAAAATGTTATTGACAAACGGCGCAAGGAACTGGAAAAAATGAATGTGGATGCAGCGAAGGTGCGTACCACCGGCGACTACCGGACCCTGCTGGACAATAAGGATATCGATATTGTTATTCTCGGCACCCCCGATCACTGGCATGCCTTACAGATGATCGATGCCTGCGAAGCGGGAAAACATGTTTATGTAGAGAAACCCATGGGTAATTCCATTGGTGAATGCAGGGCCATGATCGCCGCTCAAAAAAAATATAACCGGGTTGTACAGGTTGGACAGTGGCAACGTAGTCAGCAACATTTCAGGGATGCGGTCGATTTTGTACACAGCGGACAATTGGGCATGATCCGCACTGTAAAAGTGTGGTGTTACCAGGGATGGATGCGCCCGCAACCGGTTGTGCCCAATAGCCCGGCGCCGGAGGGAGTCGACTATAAAACCTGGCTGGGGCCGGCTCCTACCCGTGCATTTAATGCCAGCCGTTTTCATTTTCATTTCCGTTGGTTCTGGGATTATGCCGGTGGCCTCATGACGGACTGGGGTGTTCACCTGCTGGATTATGCGTTGCTGGGCATGGAAGCCGATATGCCTAAATCCATTGCTGCATTGGGCGGAAAATTTGCATATCCTGAGTTATATGAAGAAACACCCGATACCCTCACTACACTTTATGAATTTGACGGGTTCAATATGGTCTGGGATGCTGCCATGGGTATTGACAATGGCTCCTATGGCAAAGACCATGGGATCGCCTTTATCGGTAATAACGGCACCCTGGTACTGAACAGGGGTGGCTGGGAAGTGATCGAAGAAAGACAAAGCAAGCAAAAAATCAGCAAACCCTTTGCCCCTTCTACTGACAATGGTGTACTGAACCACTGGCAGAATTTTATCGAGGCCATTCGAACAGATAAAAGAGAAATACTGCACTGCAATGTGGAAGCGGCGGCTCATGTAGCCACCGTGGCACAAATGGGAAATATCGCCTACCGTAGCGGCAAGAAACTCAACTGGGATCAGAAAGCCGGGAAATTTGAAGAGGACTCGATAAACAAAGAATACTTTACAAAGACCTACCAAAACGGGTATAAACTACCCAGGATATAAGCCTGTTCATAAAAACAAAAAGATCCCCGCTACCCGCGGGGATCTTTTTAGGATATATACACAACTATGGAAGTAATACCTGGTCGATGACGTGGATCACACCATTGGTAGTGACAAGGTCTGTTTTGATGATATTTGAAGCTGTTGTATTTCCAGTTCCCTTTACTTTTGCACCACTTGTCAGGTCAAAAGTAATGGAAGACCCGGGTAAGGCGGTACCCGCTACCTGGCCATTGCTCAGGTTACAGGAAAACACCCTTGCAGGTACAACATGATAGCTAAGCACATTGAGTAAAGTAGCAGCCGGGATATCATCCAGGCTGGTGGCACCCAATGTACCAAGGAGGTTTTGGAAAGCCGTATTGGTAGGTGCAAACACCGTAAAAGGTCCATCAGAAGATAACAATGCCGCCACATCTGTTCCGGTGGTTCCTGCCCTCAGAACGGCCTGCAGCAAGAGGCTAAAATCAGGATTACCGGCTACCGCATCTACAATCGTTCCGGCTGGGGGGAATAATACCCGGTCGATGGCATGGATCACCCCGTTTTTAGCTTTTATATCTTTAGTAACTACATTCACGCCATTGATGCAAATTTTACCGTTCATTTTGGTTACAAAAATCTTTTTACCAGCATCCAGTGTCCCCACTTCAGTATTGGGTGCTTCCGGGATGGCATTGGAAAGGATCTTTACATCCAATACATGATATAAAAGAATATCCGTCAGTGTTTGAACCGGAACCGCATTAATATCTGCTACTGAATTGAAGCCTGCAGCATGAAAAGCATCATTGGTAGGGGCAAAAACGGTAAAACTGCCATTTCCGTCGAGAGTGGATGTCAGGCCTGCCCTGTTCAGGGCTGTTTCGAGCAGGGAGAACTGTGGGGTTGTCTTAACGATCTTTGCAATCGATTTGTTCTGGGTTGCCGAATTGGGGATGAAATCCATGACCCTTTGGCAACTGATCATTATCAGGGAGACAAAAAGGAAAATGCCTCCATACCGTAAGCTGGTTATTACTTTTTTCATAATCAAATAGTTTTTCTTTAAAAACACTATTTGAATGGTAATGGATTCTCATAACGGATGAACACTGTAAAATAAGGGGTGTAAAGCGGAAAAATAGGGCTGAACTGTAATTCTAGCTTTCTGCCCAAACTTTGAATTCCGATACCCTTTCACGGCTGATAACCAGGTCTTCTGATTTTTCGTTACTCCCCTTCACGGCAATCTTTAACCGGCTATTATAATAGGGTCGAATATGCTCGATTGCAGACATCCTGACAATGAATTTCCGGTTGAGTCTGAAAAACTCCTTGGGGTCCAGCAGGGATTCCAGCCTGTCCAGCGTATAGTTAATGATATACCGGTTCCCCTTATTATCCACCAGGTAAACGATCTTATTATCAGCCTGGAAAAATGCAATATCCTCCGCATCAATAAAAAAAAGTTTTGTCCCCCCTTTTGCCAGGAACCTTGATTTATATTGGGGTCTTTTAATTTCATTGATTAGCTGTTGATAATCTACCGGAACTCTTTGGACCGCAAGGGATCGAAATTTATTGATCGCCAAGGCCAGGGCCTCTTTTGTAACAGGCTTCAGGATATAATCAATACTGAACACCTTAAATGCCTCCAGCGCATACTGATCATAAGCCGTGGTAAAGATGACAGGATTATTAAAATTGATTTTTTTAAAGATCTCAAAACTATGCCCGTCTGAAAGGTGGATATCCAGCAACAACAAATCCGGGTGCGGGTGCTGCGACAGATAGTTGACGGTATCGGCAATACTGTCGGTTACCGCCACCACTTCTATGGCAGGATCGTAAGCATCGATGAGGAGCTTCAGGCGCTCTACGGCTGGCAATTCATCTTCGGCAATGAGAACCTGCATCCGAATTAATTTAGGTTAAGCAACGGCAATTCTACCTCAAAAAAAGTCTCCGATTTTTTTACACTAACATTCTTATCGCTGATAAGTTCATAACGCTTCATGATATTTTTTAAGCCAATCTGGTTGGAAAATTCCTGCTGTGCCCGGGGTTGGAGGTTATTCCTCACCACAAGGGTCTGGTTCCCATTGGCATGTAATTCGATGACCAGGGGTTTGCTCCTGGATACAATATTATGCTTGATCGCATTTTCGATCAGCATCTGCAGGGCAACGGGAATGATAAAATACGTATTATATTTTTCCGGAATTTGAATATCCACTTTTAACCCCTCTGCAAATCTTTGTTCCAGCAGAAAAATATACGGGCGGATAAAAGCAAGTTCAGAACGGAGTTCCACCACTTCCTTTTGGTGGTTATTGAGGATATACCGGTACACCTTTGAAAATTCTTCAATGAATTTATTGGCTTCCGGATTATCCTTCATCACCATATTTGATAAAACATTGAGGTTGTTAAAAAGAAAATGAGGATTGATCTGGCTTTTTACCAATTGAATCTCAGCCTGTGAACTGATCCGTCTTAATTCTTCTGCCTCTGCCCATTGCTTTTTGTAAGCCGAAAAGAAGAAAAAAATCGTATTCAGTAGGTGAAAGAAAAGATTGATCAAACCCGCATATATCAGGTTCAGTTTTAAAGGGTTTAGATTCTGGCTCCAGGTATTATGATGCAATCCGGCACCAATAAACATTACAATCCCAAAACTGAGGATGAAAGAAATCACCAGCCCGGTTCCAAAAAAGGTAAATAAATAGCGGAACCTGTTTTCTTCCGGTGGAATTCTTTTTTTTACAAAAGGGTTCACCAGACGGTTGGCCTCCCAGGTACCAAAAGTGATGAGAAAGATCGTCAGGAGGGCATAATACCACTCAATATCAATACTAAAATAATGATACACATTGCAAAGCGCCGTGTTCATGAAAGTATATAATGATAAGAGGCCTATGAAAAAATATCGGTAACGATGCGTAAACATAACGTATTGAATATCTATTAAATCAGTCCCGACATTCATCGGGACTGATTGATTTTTCAAAGGTTATCATATATGATGATCCAATTAAGGCAATAATACCCTATCGATAAGATGTACAACACCATTCCGGCACACTATGTTCGTAGCAACAATATTTGACAGGCTTCCGCTATTCCCGTTTCCGGTGATGGAAGGACCGCCGCCCGTACCATTTGAAAGGTTAATGGTAGTATTGCCGCCTGCCAGCATGGCCAGTGAACCATTGGCGAGGTCAGAGGAAAATGCCCTGCCCCCTACTACATGGTACCTGAGTACAGCCAGCAGAGTTGCGACCGGGATATCATTGATATCATTCAATGATAAAGCGCCTAACAACTGTGTAAACGCGGCATTGGTGGGAGCAAAAACGGTTAAAGTAGCTGAACTTAAAGTGGAAGCCAGGTTAGGATCGCCTCCAGCTGCATTGGTAGCCCTTAAAACAGCTTTCACCAGGGAGTCCAGGCCCGCTGCTACTGCAGTCTCTACAATATTCCCGGACGGGGGTAACAATACTTTCCCGATAGCATGTATAACACCATTATCAGCGGCGATATCTGCCTGGATCACCTGTACCCCGTTCACAAATACTCCATTGGCATTTTTGGTAACAAATACAGAGTCGCCACCGGCGGTAACAACTTTTGCATTGGGTCCGGCAGGTACATTGGCAGCTTTTACCTCAGATCCCAGGGTATGATACAAAAGGATCGCCTGAAGGTCAGAGGATGATAAACTGTTAATCGCAGCAGCATCAATACCCGCTGCGGCAAAAGCGGCATCATTGGGAGCGAAAACGGTAAAGGGTCCGGCACCGTTCAGTGTAGCATCCAGTCCTGCTTTTACCACGGCCTGCTTCAACAGGCTGAAATTGGAGTTAGCAACTACCACATCCGTAATGGTATTAGTGGCAGGGTTGTCATTTTTATCTTTTTTGCAACTGGTCATGAATAAAAGGAATCCCGCCAGCATTAAGCCGGTGATTCCATGGATAATTTTTTTGCTGTTCATAGTTGAAATATTTTGTTTAAGTATTATAACAGGGACTGAACAGGAAAGTATCCCAACTGGGTGTGAACCGTATATATTAGCGACGAAACGTCGATTTGAGGTCGTGAAATTGTTTAACGGAAATAAAAAAGCGGCATAAATGCCGCTTTTTGGATGTTGTTAAAAGCTATTCATAGCTGACGCTTATGCCACCGTCCTTTTCATCTTTGAGCATGATCCCTGCCGCAGATAGCTGGTCCCGGATCTTATCGGAAGTAAAAAAGTCCTTATTTTTCTTGGCTTCTTTCCGTAATTCAATCAGCAATTGCAGCACTTTTTCCAGTTTTTCGTTATCCGCACCCGATACATCCTGTAAACCCAGGATATCTTCCATATATACCCTGAACTGCTTTTTCAGCAACTCAAACCCTGTCCGGGATAAAGCGGCCAGGGGAATAGTTTTGTCTTTTATCGAATTGATAACGGGCACAAGTTCAAAGAGGTTTGCCAGCACCTTGGCTGTATTAAAGTCATCGTTCATAAACTCATCCAGTTCCGCCAAAGTCCTGCTGACTTTTGATTCCAGTGCTTCATCCGGCTTTTCGGGAGTGGTTCCATATTCCATGGCCTGCAACTTCTCGTAGGCTTCCCATAATCTTTTCAATCCTTTTTCCGCCGCCTGCAGGGCCTCATTGCTGAAATCCAGGGTACTCCGGTACTGGGTCTGGAGGATAAAAAAACGGACAACCATGGGGTGATAGGGTTTTTCGAGGGCGGGGTGATCGCCGCTGAATAACTCTGTGAGCTTGATGACATTATTATAGCTCTTTCCCATCTTTTTCCCGTTGATGGTGATCATGTTGTTATGCATCCAGTAACGAACCGGGGCGGTATGGTTGCAAATCGTACTCTGGGCTATTTCGCTTTCATGGTGTGGAAATTGCAGATCCATACCCCCGCCATGTATATCAAACTCGGGCCCCAGGTATTTGGTAGCCATGGCAGAACATTCAATATGCCATCCTGGAAAACCGACACCCCAGGGGCTTTGCCAGCGCATGATGTGTTCCGGGGCAGCGTTTTTCCATAAGGCAAAATCCGCCTTATTCCTTTTTTCATCCTGCCCTTCAAGCACCCTGGTTGTTTCCAGCAAATCGTCGATGACCCGGCCGCTGAGTTTGCCGTAGTCATGGTCTTCAGCATATTTGGAGATATCAAAATACACCGAGCCATTCACTTCATACGCATATCCTGCCGCAATGATCTTTTTGATCATTTCAATCTGCTCTACAATATGTCCTGTAGCCGTTGGTTCAATACTCGGTTCAATATTGTTGAACCGTTTCATTGCCCAGTGAAAGAGGTTGGTGTATTTCTGCACCAGTTCCATGGGTTCGAGTTTTTCCAGCACGGCTTTTTTTGAAATCTTGTCTTCCGCTTCCCTGCCTTCCTCTTCAAAATGGCCGGCATCGGTAATATTCCGAACATACCGCACCTTATAGCCCAGATGGGTCAGGTACCGGTTTACTACATCAAAGGTGATATAGGGCCTGGCATGCCCCATATGGCTTTCCCCGCTCACTGTGGGTCCGCATACATACATGCCAACATGCCCGGGTGTGATGGGTGAAAAGACTTCTTTCTTTCTGGTATAGGAGTTATATATTTTCAGGTTAGTCATTGTAAACTTATGAGGTCAATAAATCAGTTGCAAAAATAGAAAAGGAACGGGAGTACAGTTGCTAAATTAACAACAACAGCAGGAGAAGCGCCTGGTAGAGGTAAGATTCATGGGGTGAAGATACAAAATTTGTCAATTCCCAATCTGGAGATCTGTAACGAGCCCAAAATGATCAGACAATTCCTGTTTCATTCGATATACCTGTTTAACAATGATTCCTGGGTCATGAAATAAGTAGTCGATTCTGAGGGTAGGAGAAATCCTGGAAAAGGTCCTTCCTAAACCCCAACCTTTTTCCAAAAAGGCATCTTTCATACCCCCTTTAATCTTAAAATAAGTGTAAGAACCCGGTACATCATTGAAGTCGCCACACAAAATTTTTGGGTAGGGGCTTTTATCGGTGGCTTGCCGAACCCAACCTGCCTGAAGCGACCTGTTGATGATAGCATGTTTTATTTTATTAAATAATCTTTTTCGGGAACTACTATTTGAATCGTTACTCACATTCAATCTTTGCATTTCCTGATAATCTTCCTGTGCAAAACTGAAAGACTGCAGGTGGGTTGTATATACCCTGACCGTATCCTTCCCCACTTTAATATCAGCATAAATTAAACTTTCCGGGAAAGTAGGCGCCTGGAATTGAATCTTACCGGAATCAACGATCGGAAATTTTGAAAAAATAATTGTCCCTTGCATATACAAACCACCAAATGCCTCGAAATCCCTTGAATAATAAAAATAAGGAAAGCCTAAAGTATCGGTTATAAATGGGATGTTGGAAAAATAATTGGGGCCCGTTGCATGATGGAATTCCTGCAAACAAAGGATATCAGCATCCTGTAAGCTTATTTCATTCATGGCCTTGTATCGGACCTGTTTTCGTTCCTCAGTATAAGCATCTATTTCACCCATCCGCATTACATTCCATGTCAGTACCCGAACCGTATTTTTTTGCTTCATTGCCTTGCTCCCTTCACCTCCTCCTATTGAAATTACCGCCTGAATGTTTTTCCAGCAACATAAAATAATAACAAAAGTGACCAGGATTTTTACTTTATTCTTCTGGAACACCCAATAAATTAAAAAGAGAAGCATTCCAAAAAACAAAAAGGGAAATATATAAGCAAGGGATGAAATCAACCACCATTGTCTGGGATCTAGCCAGCCTATAAAAAAAGAAGAAATATAGAGCAGGGAGAATACAACATAACATGCATGAAGAAAAATATTGAAAGCTTTTTTCAACTGGATGAGTAATTTTTTTGAGCTATTAATGTATGATTTTTAAATCAGCCCGCAGCATATAATGGTCGGAATTCCGTTTTGCGATACGCTGGAACTGTTTTATCGTGAAATGATCATCCGCAAATATATAATCAATTCTCAGGGTCGGTGAAAGCGAAGAAAATGTCCTGCCGATCCCAAACCCTTTTTGAAGAAATGCATCCTGCATGTCACCCCGAATGGTGAAATAGGTATAGGAATTAGGGATATCATTAAAATCCCCGCACAGGATGGACGGATAGGGGCTGTTATCCAGGATATCCCTTACCACCTGCGACTGGGTACTCCTGTATTTGAGGGCCTTTTTCACTTTACCCAATACGGTTTTGGTCTTTACAAAAAAACTGTCTTCTACCTGTTTCACCTTTTCCATTGCATTATAATCGTTCTTCCTGAACTGAACGGACTGAAGATGGGTGGTAAAGACCCTCACCGTATCATTTCCACAGCGTATATCGGCATATATCAACGCCTCCGGCATCGAAGGCCGGAAATACCTCACCATACCGGTATCGATGATGGGAAACCTGGAAAATATGATGGAACCGATATACTGATGCCAACCGTCGGGGTCATAAGAAAAATAATAATAGGGGTAACCCATGGCCTGGATCTTATCAATATTATTGTAATAAGTTGAATCGGGAGAATGAAAGAATTCCTGCAGGCAAAGAATATCACCACCCAGCTGTTTTATCTGTTCAAGTATCTTTAATCGTTGCTGGCTCCCTTTATTGTTGTTCTTTTTCCATTCAATAAAACGAGCCACATTCCAGCTGACCACCCTGATATCGCCATCATTTTTTATGGCGGAAAACGGGTGCTGTTTATGAAATGCAAAGGATACAGTAATGTTTTTCCAGGCCATCAGCAGGGCAAGAACCGATATCCAGGCTATCCGTTTCCTTAAGAAAGCCCAGAACAGGGCAAAGGCAGCCACCAGCATGAAAAGGAAGGGGAACCCCAGGCCTAAAAAAGCGATTAGCCACCATTTGGAGGGATTTAAGACTGGGGCAAGGCAGGAAAGCAGGAATGCCACAACTATGATGATGTTGCAGAAAAACAAAACCTTTTTTCCCGTTTTCCTGATGCTGATGACCATTCTGTAAATTTACAAATCTTCTTTGCTGGCACGCTTTAATAATTCTTTTTCTTCACTGGTCAGGGAGCCATATCCTTTCTGGTTGATCTTATCAAGGATTTCATCAATCCGCTGCTGGGTCAGGTTCATTGTTTTTTCGTAGGGAGCCCTCCGGGATTTGTAAAAGAGATGGTCTTTGATCGTATTTTTCTTCTTAGGCTTGTCCGGGTTAAAAATATTGGTGAACCAGTCATAAAAATTATTCATCCACTCACTGCCATCATACCCTCGCCGGTACAGGACGATAAAAAGATAACCCGTAAGGGCGCCACCGATATGGGCAATATGACCACCGTGGTTGTTGATGGGCAGGGCGGCCAGGTCAATGATCACAAATATCATGGTCAGGACCCATAACGGAATACCCCCATTAATAAAGGGAAACAAACGGAATCCGGGCGCGATCATGGTGGTGGCGATGGCAACGGCCATCACTCCGGCAGAACCACCAACGGCATTAACCCCCTCGATGTCTGCATGCAATGCAGGGATCAGGTTATAGACCAGCATAAAGGCAACAGCGCCTCCCAATCCTCCATACAGAAAAATGGGAATGATCTTGTTGTTTCCGGTCAGATCATGTAGGATATACCCGAACATCCATAACCAGATCATATTGCTGATCAGGTGCCACACCTCAAAATGATAGAACATATGCGTCAGCAATGTCCAGGGTTTGTGTAAAAATTCACGGAAACCGGCCGGAATAGCAAGATTGGTATAGATATCCTGGTAAAAATGGACCCTTGCGATTTCCTTTTCGAAGGAGAAAAAATAAAATACGTTGATAAAACTGAATAAGACAAAAACAACCAGGTGAATGGCGATAAGCATCACAAGTGCATTGTTATCGAGCACCGATGTAAACCTGCTGCGGCTTCTTTGATCGTAATAGTTCATGCCTTTTTCTTGATATACAAATTTATAGGAAGGTAGAAATTTGAACCTTCTTTCAGCCCTTTCCTCCTGTTAATAGAACGAATTTCTGTCTGTTTTGTTCCAGTAAATCACCAATAAAAACCCGGCTATTGCGCCGCCAAGGTGCGCCCAGTGCGCAATATTGTCCCCGGGCGCCTTGTAGATACCCCCAAAGAGATCCAGGGCAATCAGGGCCGGTATAAAATACTTGGCTTTTACAGGTATCGGTAAAAAAATAAGCATCAGCTCTGTGTTGGGGAAAAGGTACCCGAATGCGGCAAATATGCCCATGATGGCCCCGGAGGCACCAATAGCAATACCGAATCCTCCCATAATCTCCTGAAGGAATGCCGCCCCTAACCCCGCAACAAAATATAAAATCAAAAACTTTTTTGATCCCAAACGGGATTCCAGGATCCGGCCAAACATCCATAAGCCAAACATATTAAAAAGAATATGGCTAAAACTGGCATGCATGAACATGTGCGTTACAAACTGGTAGGGTTTGAACCCGATTTTCCCTAAACCGGCAAGGTCATCTGAACTGAACCGCCAGTTGTAAAGACCGCCATAATCTGCCAGGTCGATATTTTTCCCCAGGAATATCAACTGTGCCACAAATACCAACCCGTTTATGATCAGCAGGTTTTTTACAACAGGAGGAAAATTATCCGGTCTGGTAAATCGTACTGTACTCATCACTGATATTTTACTTTCTTAATTTTAACTGTGCAACATTTTCAATATGATGGGTATGCGGAAACATATCCACCGGCTGCAATTTTGTGATCACATATTTTTCATCCAGCAGCGACAAGTCCCTGGCCTGTGTAGCCGGGTTACAGCTGACATACACCACAACCGGGGCTTCTATTTCCAAAATCTTCTTCACCAGCTTTTCAGGCATACCCGCTCTCGGCGGATCGGTAATGATTACGTCGGGCCTGCCATGAGTCGCAAAAAAAGCATCATCACAGATCCTTATCACATCCCCGGCATAAAACTCGGCATTGCCGATTTGATTCAACAAGGCATTTTCCCGGGCATCCTGAATGGCCTCCGGAATCAGTTCTACCCCGATTATTTTTTTAGCCCGCTTACTTAAAAAAATGCCGATACTACCAGTACCACAATACAAATCATAAACGATCTCTGAACCTGAAAGTTCGGCAAATTCCCTGGTGATCGAGTATAACTGCTCGGCCTGCCGGGTATTGGTCTGAAAAAAAGATTTGGGGCCGATCTTGAAATAATAATCCTCCAGTTTTTCTGTGATATAACCCCTGCCGGAAAAAATAACCGGTTGCAGGTCATAGATACTATCGTTGAACTTTGTGTTCACGGTATACAACAAGGTGCTGATCGTGGGTACCCGTTCCAGCAAGGCTTCCAATAATGGTTTGATCATGGCCGCATCATCATAACCAACGATCACATTGACCATGATCTCCCCTGTTTCACAAATGCGAACCTGCACATTTCGCAAAAACCCCGTGTGCTGCTTGAAATCATAAAATGCAAGATCATGCAGGGCTGCAAAATCGGCCAACGACTTCCTGATCAGGTTGGTAGGTTCCGCCTGCAGGTAGCATTGGTCAATCTGTACCACCTTGTCAAAAAAACCACGGGCATGGAAACCGGCGGCTCCAACAGCGCCAGCACTTGCGTTCTCTTTGTCAAATTGGTCAGCAGGGATATATTGTTTTGTACAAAAAGTATATTCAAGTTTATTGCGGTAGTACTGCGTTTCTTTTGCTCCCCGTATGGGTAATAAGGGAGGGAAATTGATCTTACCGATTCGTTGAAGCGCCTCTCCTACCTGTTTCTGCTTATAGAATAGTTGTTTTTCGTAGGGCAACATCTGCCACTGGCAACCCCCACAGGTACCAAAATGATTACAAAAAGGCTCAACTCTTTCGGGAGATAGTGCATGGAACCTGATGGGATAGGCTTCAGCCCAGTCCTTTTTATTTTTACCCAGCCTGATATCTACCAGATCCCCGGGTACGACTCTTTCAATGAATATCACCTTCCCTTCCACTCTTGCAATTGATTTACCCTCAGCAGCATAGTCTTCCACCAAGACTTTTTCCAGAACGATATCCCTTTTTTTTCTCACGCCGCAAAACTAAGCCTTTCGGCCCATGACCATACAACTAAAACCGGGCATTTATCATCTTTTTAACTGCTAAATATCGGTTTTTAAATAACTTTACCCGTTTACAAGTCATACCTGATGAAAAGTATCATATTATCTTTTTTCCTGTTTACGCTTATCACTGATCTTTCTGCACAGGAAAATCCTTTTGAGATTAAGATTACTTTCAAACCATTCAAGAACCAGTATATCTACCTGGGGTATTATTATGGCAAACAAAAACCGATCATTGATTCTGTACTCCTGGATGATAACAGCTACGGCGTTTTTAAAGGCAACCGGAAACTGGAAGGAGGTTTATACCTGATAGGGTACCCGGATAAAAGCAATTATTTTGAGGTCTTTATCGATAAACAACAGCAATTCTCCATCACAGCCGATTCCGCAGACATCCTGAACAGCATCCGGTTTGAAAATTCGGAAGACAATGTGCTTTTTAATGCCTACCAGCAATTCACCGCTAAAAAAGGCAATGCAATTGAAAAGGCGAAAAAGCAACTGGCGGAAGCAAAAAACGCAAAAGACTCCGCCGCATTCACCGCCATCATCAACAAAGAAAACGAGGCCATACACCAGTACCGGCTCGATTTTGTGAAAGCGCATCCCAAGGCTACCCTAACGGTATTGTTAAATGCCATGAAGGAACCCGCTATCCCCCCTGCCGACCAGCAACCCGGCGGGAAATATGATTCTACCTACGCCTACCAGTATTACAAAAAACATTACTGGGACGATGTATATTTTTTTGACGAAAGACTGGTTAGGACACCTGTTTTTGAACCCAAGCTTGATAAATATTTCGACCAGGTGGTATACCCCAACCCTGATTCGGTGATCAGGGAACTTGACTGGATGCTGGGATATGCCAGCGCCAGCCCTGAAATGGAAAAATTCCTACTGGTAAAATTCGTGAACCGGTACCTGAACCAAAAGTATATGTGGGAGGACAAGGTCTTTGTTCACCTTTTTGAAAAATATTTCTCCCAGAAGGATTACAGCTGGATGACTGAAAAAGGGAAGAAAACGGTCTTTGACCGTGCTTACAGCCTGATGGCTAACCTGCTGGGCAACCCGGCTTCTGATATCGAACTTCCCGACTCGAACGGTAAAACGCAAACGCTTTACGGGATGAGCAGTCCCTTTACCGTTGTGTGCTTTTGGGACCCTACCTGCGGGCATTGTAAGGAAACCTTACCCCGGATCGATTCCATTTACCGCGCAAAATGGAAGAATGAAAATGTAAAGATCTTTGCCGTCGCAAAAGAAAGCGAGGCGGGGAAACCGGAATGGAAAAAATTCATCGCCGGCCACCATCTCGAAGGCTGGACGCATGTATATTATTCGAAAGAAGAAGAAAGCGAAAGGGTGAAATCCGGTATCCCCGGGTATTCACAATTATACGATATCACAACGGTTCCTACGCTTTACCTGCTCGACAGCGAAAAAAGGATCATTGCAAAAAAAATACCTTTTGAACAAATTGACGAAGTACTTGAGTTTAAAATAAAAGGTCAGTAACTTAACAGCTTAAAACCGGTTTCACTATGAAAAAGGCCATCGTGTCCCTCCTGCTCATTTTCATGCTTATCCAGGCAAAAGGTCAAACCCTCTTCACCTACGGGAATAACAAAGTGGATGCAAAGGAATTTCTCAAAGCTTATACCAAGAACAACACCGACCCAGTAAAGGACAAAGCGCAATCCATCCAAAATTATCTTGACCTTTATATCAATTCGAAGCTAAAAATTGCCGAGGCGTATGATATGAAACTGGATACCGCCGCACAATTCCGGGACGAACTCGCTAATTTACGCAACCAAATCATTGAAAATTATCTTACCGACAGCCAAAGTTTCCATAAACTCATGCAGGAGGCTTTTGAAAGAAGTCAAAAAGATATTCACCTGGCCCATATTTATGTAGCAGCCGGTGACGGAACAAAGGCCAATGATCCCGGATGGAAAAAGATCAATGAAGCCCTGAAGTTGCTGCAAAAGGGAACGGCATTTGCCACGGTGGCAAAACAATATTCTGAAGATCCTGCCTCGGCTGCCTCCGGGGGTGATATTGGTTTTGTTTCCGCATTTTCCCTTCCTTACGAGTTTGAAAATATTATTTACCAAACCCCGGTTGGAAAATTCTCATTACCCTATACCTCAAAATCGGGTTACCATATCTTTAAAAATTTAGGAGCGCGAAAAGCAGTGGGTCGCATGAGAACAGCCCAGATCCTGCTGGCCTTCCCGCCCGGTGCTGACAGCCTGACGAAAATGAAGATTACCCGGCTTGCCGATTCAATTTACAAACGCTTATTACTGGGCGATGATTTCAGCAGCCTGGCCAAACAATACAGCAATGATTATTTATCTGCCCCTACCGGAGGCCTGATGGCTGAATTTGGATTGGGCACTTATGACCCGGTTTTTGAAGCCACCGCATTCAGCCTGAAAAAAGATGGTGATATCAGCAAGCCGGTCCTGACCAGCTATGGATATCATATTATAAAAAGGATTTCCAAAGCTGCTGTTGCCAATTCCCTGGATGACAAAACCTATGCAGACAACCTGAAATACCGGGTTCAAAATGATGGAAGGATCGAATATGCCAAAGACCTTCTGTATGACCGGATCGTAAAAACCTCGGGGTTCAAGGAAAACAAATATGACCCCACCGACCTCCGGCTGTATACCGACAGCCTGCTGGATAGTAAATACTCCGGGAAACAGCTATCGGTTACCGGCGACACTCCCCTGTTTAAACTGGGCGATAAAACCATTACGGCGCTGGATTGGATCGGTTTTGCCCAAACCAACCGCTATAACCGGAATGGCTCCGGTATCAAACCATTTGATGCGGTAATGAAAGAATTCCGGAAATACGTTGCCATGCAATATTATCGCGATAACCTTGAATCCTTTAACGAAGGATTCCGGTCGCAGATGAATGAATTTAAGGATGGTAACCTGTTCTTTGAGATCATGATGCAAAAAATCTGGACAAAGGCCCAGACCGATACAGCAGGACAACTTGCCTATTATACCGCGAATAAAAAGAAGTATACCTGGAAACAAAGTGCCGGCGGTGTGATTTTTTATTGCGCTGATGAGAAGACCGCCCTTGCTGCAGCAGCTGAAATAAAAAATAATCCCGGCGACTGGGAAAATATCATAAAAAAATATGGCGACAAGATCACCGCTGAAACCGGGAGGTTTGAATTTTCCCAAATACCAAAAGCGGCCAATGAAATCATTCATTCCGGCATCGTCACGGGTGTGGAAAAGAACGGGGCCGATGAAAGCGCCTCTTTTTCCTATATCAAAAAGGTGTTTGCCCCTGATGAACAAAAATCATTCTCCGATGCAAAGGGAGCGGTCATCAATGACTATCAGAACGAACTCGATGCAAACTGGATAGCTTCCCTGAAAAAGAAATACCCTGTCACCATCAACAGGGATGTTCTTAAATCAATTACAAAATAAAAGCCCCCTGTTGAGGGGGCTGCAAACCTGTTGGGTGATTGATCAGTCAAAATCCTTATTCTGTCCGGCTTTCACGCTTTGCACATTGGCGGTACCTTTCTTGCTGAGATAATTACCGGTACCATATGCCACAAAAGCAATAACCCTTAAATTATTCATATTATAGTTTAACCCAGATACATTAAAGGAAAAATTCTTTTGATACGTACTGCCCTTTTGCTGTGAGGTCTTATCGATCAGGTCACCATAAATATCGGAAGCCGTTTTTCTTAAAACGGCATTATGCACATAATTTGAAATCGGATTGGAAAGACCGTTACCGTTGGCTGGAGAATTTACCTGGGGATATACCAAACTGTCCTCCACCAGGTAAACCGCCAATCGCAGGTCAATACCGGTGGTTACATCAAATTTGACCTTGGCATCCACATTGATCGTACTGCCGCTGATGGATGTGTTGACAGACAACCCGACGGGTGCCCTCAACAGTAATTGTCCGTTCAGGGAAGCATAACCTTCATCCCAGATACCGTTTCTGTTGACCACGGCTGAAGGATAGCCCTGTATCTGGAAATAATTAGCCATTGTTGAATGGTATTGGAAAAGATAGGGATCTGCGGTTCCATTACCCCCATGGTTAGCCACCACGATACAGTTGGGATGTGCGGAGGAATAATTTTCCAGGGCTAATCCTACCCGGGGACAATACTGGCACCATGTACCCGTAAAATCTTCTACCAGTAATTTTTGGGTAAAAGGCGAAGGCCCGGGTGCCACAGCGGTTAACGTAACTTCCGGTGAAAGAAGGGACCCTTTCTGCGCTTTAACCTTGTAAGTGCCGGCATTTTCCGTCCAGAATGAAGGGACCTGCCTGCCCAGGTTATTGACAAAGATGCTGCAGTTGGCGGTAACATCATTCCCGTTTTCATCTTTCACGGTGACCTTGGCTTCATCAAATCCATCGGCATTGATCTGGTTGGAACTCAGGGTTACCGTCAGTTTTTTATCATTGGGTGTTGGGGTGGGAGTCGTTCCCCCTCCACCGGAACTTCCCTTGGAACAGGATTGAAGTACGAAGCCTGTGGCCAGCAGGAATAATACAGGCAAAAGGTTCAATTTTCTCATGAGCTGGTTTTTAACGAACCCGAAAATATCATTTTTCTTTATTCATTTCAGATTCTAATGCCGATAATTGCAGATATATTCCAATGACATGATAAAGAATATCCTTGCAAGTATTTGTCTTTTAAGCCAATGTGTGGTATTTTGCCAGGGAGACCTTTCTACGGCAAAAATTAAAACCTTAGCGGGTGAAACCATCGATTTCAGGACCCTGGCGGGTCAATCGGACCAGCCGGTTATTGTGAGTTTCTGGGCTACCTGGTGTGTCCCCTGTATCCAGGAACTGGAAGCTATTCAGGCAAAATATGACCAGTTACAGCAAAACCAAACTTTCCGGTTCATTGCCATTTCGGTAGATGATGCAAGAACCTCGGCAAGGGTAAAACCATTTGTTGCCGGTAAAGGCTGGCCTTTCGAAATATTCCTTGACCCCAATAATGAACTGAAGCGTGCCTTCAACATCAACGACATTCCCCATGTCCTGGTGATCAGGAAGGGTAAGGTTATATATCAGCGAAGCGGATATACACCCGGTAGTGAAGACGAACTGTTTTTGCATCTCAATGACGAACAAAAAGACAATATCACCGGACAACTCAGTGGTAGCTTTGAAAGCTATACGCAATGGTACCAGGAAGATACAAAAATCAATGCCACCCTGCCTGCCGACAGGATCGGATCAAATAATTTTCTGAAGTTGGACTATGGATATAAACAATTTTCAGCTGGTATCCAGTTTGAATCCTATCTCCCGTCCATTCCCCAGTTCTTTGACCAGTTTACGATCTTGAATGAGAGCAAACTCGTCAACAAATATTTCCGGTATGCCACGAAGAATTTCTCTGTTCAGGCGGGCGACTTTTATGAGCAGTTTGGCAGTGGCCTTGTTTTTCGGTCCTGGGAAAACCGGCAAATCGGTATCAATAATGCCCTGGAAGGCGCCAATATTTTTATACAGCCTCTGCGTTTTGTGAAAATAAAGGCAGTATATGGAAGACAACGAAAACTATTTGAGCATGCCAATTCGAATGTAAGAGGTGTAGATGCCGAAATTGCATTAACCGGAAATAAAAAAGAAACCGAATCCCATACCAGGGTTGCCCTGGGGGGCAGTTATGTTACAAGATACCAGGAATATACAGGCCCGGTTACAGATTTTCCCGCTACGGTCAAAGCCAGCGCCCTGCGGTTAGATATAGCAGGAACTGCAGGCGCAATTTCCTTAGAATATGTGCACAAGGGAAGCGACCCCCATGATATCAACGGTTATACTTACAGTAATGGCAATGCCCTCTTGCTCAACAGCAGTTATGCAAAAAATAATCTTGGTGTGAACCTGATCTTCCGGGGTATGAAGAATATGGATTTCAGGGGAGAACGGGATGCCATGGGTTCAAAACTGCCCGTGAACTTTATCCCGGCGCTTACCAAGCAGCATGATTATCTTACTACCAATATTTACGTTTACAATGCGCAATCAATGGGTGAAACAGGGGGGCAGTTCGAATTATTTTACAATTTTAAAGAAGGGACGGCATTAGGCGGGAAACAAGGTTCTAAAATAGCCTTTAATTTTTCCCAATACCGGGGATTGAACAGCGATAGCAGCCTGGTAGGTTTTGCGGGTGAGAAATACTTCCAGGATATGAGCCTGGAATGGAAAAAGAAATGGAATGATCAATGGAATTCGACGCTTTCTTTACATTCAATCTTTTATAATAAATCCGTGGTGGAGGGAGGCAGCTATGACAATGTAAAAGCTGCCATGGTGGTACTCAATACCACGTACCAGTTTGCAAAAGAAAAATCTTTCCGTTTTGAACTGCAGCATCTTTCCACCCGCCAGGACCATGGCAACTGGGCTGCAGCCGTCACGGAGTTTTCCTTTGCCTCTCAATGGATTTTTTACCTGACCGACCTTTACAATTACGGTGAAACGGATATCCATTATCCCAACCTGGGTGCTGTATTCACAAAATCAGGATCAAGGTTCAGCCTCGGTTATGGCCGCCAGCGGGCTGGTCTGTTCTGCGTGGGCGGCGTATGTCGTTCAGTACCGGCTACAAGCGGGTTTACCGCTACCCTGACCACCACCTTTAATAACTGAGAGAAATGAAAAAAGCCTCCGGGAGAGGCTTTCAATATTTTACAGAGAGGAAAAATTTATAAAACGCCCTTTACCACGTCTACGATCACCTGCGATTTTCCGAGGGTATAGTAGTGCAGTACCGGCACGCCATATTGCATTAATTCCCTGGATTGCTTTATCAGCCACTCAACACCGACCCTGGATACATCTTCATCCTTTTTACAGTCCGCCACCGCATTGGAAAGGTCATCAGGAATATCGACATGAAAGGTCTTGGGTAAAATGGTCAGGTGTTTTTTAGAAGTTATGGCTTTTAACCCTGGTATGATCGGCACATCGATTCCGGCAGCCCTGCAACGGTCAACAAAATCGAAATACTTCTTATTGTCAAAAAACATCTGGGTCACAATATATTCGGCTCCTGCATCCACCTTTGCCTTCAGGAAACGAAGATCGGCATCCAGGTTGGGCGATTCAAAGTGCTTTTCCGGATAGCCGGCAACACCCGGGCAAAATTTGGTGAACACGGCACTTTTCAGGTCCTCTTCCAGGTAAAGCCCTTTGTTCATATTCATCACCTGCCGCAGAAGGTCAATGGCATATTTATGGCCATGGGGATCCGGCTCAAAATAACTGATATTCTTCGGGGCATCGCCACGCAATACCAATACATTATCAACCCCCAGGAAGTTAAGGTCAATCAGTGCATCTTCCGTTTCCTGCCGGCTGAAGCCCCCGCAAATCAGGTGGGCAACTGCATCCACCTTGTATCGGTTCATGATTGCCGCACAGATACCGACCGTTCCGGGTCTTTTCCGGATCTCCACCTGCTCAAATGTACCATCCGGTTTCTTCTTAAACATGCTTTCACTCCGATGGTAGGTGACATTGATAAATGGGGGTTTGAACTCCATTAAGGGGTCGAGATGATCATAAAGTGCCTGTATTCCCTTTCCTTTAAGCGGCGGCAACACTTCAAATGAAACCACTGTTCCTTTTGCCTGTTTGATATGCTCGGTAACTTTCATTGTCCTTTAAAATTGATGCAAAACTAATCATGCAGGCCGATTAGTCAAACTCTGGTTAAAATTTAAGTTTATACCCCTCTTTAAAGCGGGTAACTTATTTTTGCCAAAACCGCCGAATTGAGTATCACAATCACTACCAATGAGCTCGTAAAACGATATCGCAGCCGCACGGTTGTCGATCACGTCTCCATCCAGGTAAAACAGGGGGAAATTGTTGGTTTGCTGGGCCCCAACGGAGCCGGCAAGACTACGACATTTTACCAGGTGGTGGGCCTGATCCAGCCCGATGAAGGGGAGGTCTACCTAAATGATGTCAATATCACCCGCCTCCCCATGTACAAAAGGGCGAAAATGGGTATCGGCTATTTACCGCAAGAGGCCTCCGTTTTCAGGAAACTGAGTGTGGAAGACAATATTGCCGCGATCCTTGAAATGACCAACCTTCCCAAAAAAGAGCAAAAAGAAAAACTGGAAACCCTCTTAAATGAATTTCACCTGCAGAAAGTCAGAAAAAACAACGGTGATGTGCTGAGCGGGGGGGAAAGAAGAAGGACGGAAATAGCCCGTGCATTGGCCGTTGACCCAAAATTCATTTTACTCGATGAGCCCTTTGCCGGTATTGACCCGATCGCCGTTGAGGATATCCAGTCCATTGTGGCCAAACTGAAATACAAGAATATCGGCATCCTCATTACCGATCACAACGTGACCGAAACCCTGTCCATCTGCGACAGGGCCTATTTGCTCATAGAAGGAAAAATATTCAAACACGGTACCGCCGAAGAACTGGCAGCGGATGAGCAGGTAAGAAGATTGTACCTGGGCAGGAATTTTGAACTGAAAAGAAAGGATTACCTCTATGACGATTTAAGCAAACCAGAAGAAGAACAATTCTGAGTGCTTATTTTTACAAATAACTTTATCTTGCCCCTGACATGAAGTTATTAAGCCCTGCTATATCATCGCTTGCCCGTATGCGGATGTGGCGCATTGAAGCCTGGATGAAAAATCCACTCAATGCCCAACGGGATGTATTACAAAGCCTTGTTACAGAAGCGCAGTACACCGAATTCGGCCGGAAATACAATTTCCCCCAACTCTTTACCATCTCCGATTTCAAGCAAACCGTGCCCATTCATGAATACAATGACCTGAAGCCCTATATACAACGCATGATCGATGGCGAACAGAATGTTTTATGGGACACCCCGGTGTACTGGTTTGCCAAAAGCAGCGGTACAACCAGCGATAAAAGCAAGTTCATCCCGGTCAGTGATGAAAGCCTTAATGATTGTCATTACAAAGCCGCAAAAGATGTACTCACCTTATATTATAATTCGAACCCGGATTCTGAATTACTGACCGGCAAAGGACTGGTGATCGGGGGCAGCCATACCATTGACCCCATGAACCATGAGGCCCAGTATGGTGACCTGAGTGCCGTGCTCCTGCAAAACTCTCCTTTTTGGGGCCATTGGCTCCGGACGCCCGACCTGAGTGTTGCGCTGATGCATGAATGGGAAAGCAAGATTGAAACCCTGGCCCAGCTCACGATCAATGAAATCGTTACTTCGATATCGGGTGTCCCTACCTGGACCCTCGTGCTGTTTAAAAGAATTCTTGAGATCACCGGGAAACAAACCATCAGTGAGGTGTGGCCGCATTTGGAGCTGTACATGCACGGTGGTGTTTCATTTGTACCCTACAAAGAGCAATTCCGAAAAATCATTGGAAAGGACATCCATTATCTCGAAATGTACAATGCGAGTGAAGGTTTTTTTGCGGCCCAGGACCTGCCGGGGGAAGAAGGCATGTTACTGTTCCTGGATCATGGAATATTTTATGAGTTTATGCCGGTGAGTGAATACGGCAAAGACAATCCCAGGACCCTGGGTCTCGATAAGGTTGAAACCGGAAAGAACTATGCCCCGGTGATCAGTACCAATGGAGGGGTCTGGCGTTACCTGTTAGGGGATACGATCCAGTTTACATCCCTGTTCCCCTTCCGGGTAAAAGTGACGGGCCGTTTAAAACACTTTATCAATGCCTTCGGGGAAGAAGTGATTGTAGACAATACCGACCAGGCCATCGCCACCGCCTGCCAGCATACAGGAGCTGTGATCAATGATTATACAGCAGCGCCGGTATATTTTTCAGACAGCCATAACGGTTCACACGAATGGCTGATCGAATTTGAAAAGGAACCTGCCGATCTGCAGGAATTTGCGCGTGAACTGGATGGGGCCCTGCAACAAATCAACAGTGATTACGAAGCAAAAAGGTATAAGGATATTGCCCTGAGCCTCCCTGTTATACATGCAGTAAGGAAAGGTATCTTTACGACCTGGCTGAAACAAAAAGAAAAACTGGGGGGGCAGCATAAAGTGCCAAGGTTAAGCAATGACCGTACCTTGCTGGAAGAGATCATGGCCCTCAACAACCAGACGGCGCCCGTCACAGAATAACCATCAACCTAAAGACAACAGATTTGCTCATCAATACAACCTTAACATGAAATTATTAGAAAAGAAAGTAGCCATTGTAACGGGAGCTGCCCGTGGAATCGGGGAAGCGATTGTACTGAAATTTGCAGAACAGGGCGCCGATGTGGCGTTTAGCTATGTCAGCGATAGCAGTGCGGAAAAGGCAAAAGCCCTGGAAGCCAAAATAATCGCCATGGGCGTACGGGCAAAAGCCTATCAAAGCAATGCCGGTGATTTTGCTCAGTGTGAGTTTCTGGTGAATGATGTTTTGAAAGAATTCGGCCAAATCGATATCTGTGTCAACAATGCCGGTATTTCAAAAGATAACCTCCTGCTGCGCATGACACCGGAGCAATGGGATGAAGTGATGCAGGTCAACCTGAAAAGTGTTTTCAACATGACCAAACAGGTGATCCGCCCGATGATGAAGGCAAAAACCGGCGCTATCATCAATATGAGTTCGGTGATCGGCGAAATGGGCAATGCCGGCCAAAGCAGTTATGCCGCCAGCAAGGCGGGCATCATTGGATTTACCAAAAGTGTGGCCAAAGAATTAGGCAGCCGGAATATTCGCTGTAATGCCATTGCCCCTGGTTTTGTTGAAACCGATATGACCAGTTACCTGAAAGAAGGAGAAGCTGCTGATAAGTACAAAGCAGGGATTCCCCTGGGAAGATTTGCCACGGCAGAAGATATTGCGAATGTCACTTTATTCCTGGCTTCTGAAATGGGAGCATACATCACCGGGCAGACCATCAGTGTTTGCGGAGGATTGAATATCTAAAAATTGATAGGTTCGGGAGATGAAAAAAATCAGGATTGTACAGTCATTCCCCGCTTTTTGATATAATCATGCCATAAGATCATGGCGGCAATGGTTCGAAAGGGACGCCAGGGTTCGGCGATGCTGATCATTTCCTCCCGGCTTATATGCGGGTGGAGACCCTTAACTTTTTTCAAACTGTTTACAAGGGCAATATCGCCCAATGGAAAAAGATCCGTCCTTTGCAGGGCATGCATCAGGTATACATCGACGGTCCAGTCGCCAATTCCCTTGATGGCCTTCAGGGATGACCGTATTTCATCGTCTGTCTGATGGACCATTTTTTTTAAACGGATCCGCTTTTCCGATACTGCCAGGGCCAGTTCCCGTACATAGATGATTTTCTGGCGGCTGAAATAGCTGGACCTTAATTCGGGGTCGGTGAGCGCCAGGATCTTGGAAGGAGTCACATATCCCGTTTTCTGTTTCAGTTTTTTAAAGGCCGCATAAGCCGAAGCCAGCGACACCTGTTGTTCGAGGATCGTCAGTACCAGGGTTTGAAAGGTATTGGGCCTTGTCCAAAGCGGCGGGTAACCATATTGACTGATGATGGCCCGGAGATCAGGGTCCCTTTTGGCCAGTTGATCACAATAGGTATAAAAGGAATCGTTGGTAAAACGATGCGGTGCGGTGCTCATTTAATTTTTATAAGGTCGGTCTTATCAAATCCTACGGTAATATGATCGGCCTTGTTGATAAATAAATCTGCCCATTCCGGCAAGGACAGGATTTTTTCAAGGTGGGCGGCAACCTGGTCCATCATTTCTTCCAGGATCAGCCCTTTTGTCAATGCGGGTGGAATGGCGAGATATTTCTCCTCCGGCTCATAGTCAATCACAAAAACCCAGTCATTGTCATCTTCATCATACTCCTTGGAACCAATCAGGAATAGATAAAAATTGTCCTCCCCGTCGAGCAACCCGAAATGGTAGGCCACTACCCCCGGGTAGGGGGTCTCTGTATCCTGTAACCTTTTTAACCAGTCACTGATCAGTATCCCTAATGCATGCATGCTTTATTTCTTTTTAAACTTCAGGATGGCCTCCCGGGTAAACTCGCTCAGGACGAGTTTGCCACTGATCTTTGCCCTTTCGATCAGCAACTGATCCCAATTTTCCGTGCCCTTCCAAAAAATTTTTTTCATAGCGGCCATCGCAGCGGGGTTAGAATGTAACAGCGTGTCCGTCATCCTTCTCACCGATTCATCGAGGTGGTCGGTCTGTGAATACACTTCTGCATACAAACCCCTTTTTTGTGCCCAATCGGCGCTCCTCCATAAAGTGGCGTCCATCGCCAGTTGGGAAAAAGCGGAAACACCGATCTTACGTTCTACAGCAGGGCCAACCACAAAGGGCCCGATCCCCACGGCAAGTTCACTGAGTTTTATTTCTGCCGTATCCATCGCAATAGCATAATCGGCTGCGGCAGCGATCCCTACGCCCCCGCCCACACAACGGCCCTGTATCCTGGCGATGACGAATTTGGGCGCTGTACGCATAGCATTGATCACATGCGCAAATCCACTGAAGAAGTGCAAACCTTCCTCCTCATTTTTGATGGCCAGCAGTTCATCAAAACTGGCACCCGCACAAAAAGCATGGTCACCTGCCGAACGCAGAATGATAACACGGGTATATTCATCATTTCCTGCGCGATGAATTGTCTGTGCCATTTCATCCAATATCTTTCCGGGCAATGAATTACGCTGGGGATGAAAAAATTCAATACTGGTGATGCCATTGTGAAATTCTGATTTTACATAACCCCCTTCAATGATCTTTTCCATAATTCCATTTATTATTGTGATTTCATTTTAACCATGGTCAGGATCGTGGCCACTCCTACCACCGGATCCTCGCTGGTGTCGAGTATTTCCACCAACCATTTAACGATGCCTTTTGCGATATCGTCTCCCCGCTTCGCATCTTCCGGGTGCATGACCACCCGTTTGTCGTTGGGAAGTTTTTCCTTACAGGTAAACCTGATGTATATTTCGGCTCCGGGATAAACCGGTTTGGTGAAACGCAATTCATCGATCCCATAGTTCAGCAGGACCGGGTTCTTTTCATAGCTGTCCACAAACAAACCCGCGGCAATGCTCATGATCAAATAACCATGGGCCACCTGTTGTTCAAACATGGTGCCGGTAAAATCGGTCGTTTTGATATGGGCATAGAAATGATCCCCGCTCAGGTCGGCAAATTTATCAATGTCTGCTGATGTAATCAGCCTTTTTTCGGTAAGGATCTGGTCACCGATCTGTAATTCCTCGAAATATTTTTTAAAGGGATGCACCTCCGGAGCCTTTCCTTTTGCATAGGGCTGAAATACATGGGTGATGGCCGTTATCATGGAAGGGGATCCCTGTATCGCCGTACGCTGCAGGTAGTGCTTTACCCCCCTTACCCCTCCCATCTCTTCTCCCCCGCCTGCGCGGCCGGGTCCGCCATGCACCAGCATGGGTAACGGGGAACCATGACCGGTATTTTCGCGGGCACATTCATTGTTCAACACCAGGATCCTGCCATGGTGTGTAGCAGTTCCCAGTACATAGTCCCTGGCAATGGCTTCATCGGCAGTTACCACGGTCGTTACCAGCGAACCCTTTCCTAATTTACTCAGCAGGATAGCTTCTTCCTGCGTGGTATAGGGCATGACCGTACTGACCGGCCCAAAAGCCTCCACTTCATGCGCTTCCCGGGCGTCGAAGGGTTTTTCATTCATCAGTAAAAGCGGCGAAAGGAAAGCCCCTTTTTCTGCATCCGCATCGATCAGTTCCACACTGTCAAGACTGCCGTACACAATCTTGGAGGAAGCCAGTAATTTCTGCACCTGGCTTTTCACTTCGGACTTCTGGCTATGTCCAGCCAACGAACCCATCCTGACTTTTTCATTCAGGGGGTTGCCGATAGTGGTTTGCAACAATGATTTCGTCAGCGCCTGAATCACTCCCTCCAGTTTGTTGTTGGGTACAAAAATTCTGCGGATACCCGTACAGCGCTGTCCTGCCTTCAGGGTCATCTCCCTCCTTACCTCTTTGATAAAGACCTCCCATTCCGGCATACCGGGCTCTACATCAGCACCCAGCACAATACAGTTCAGGGAATCCGCTTCCATATTGAAGGGAACATTATTTTCGAAAATGGCTTTTGTTTGTTTCAGCATCAGACCTGTTGTGGCCGACCCTGTAAAACTGACCACATCCTGTGAAGTAACATGGTCCAATAAATCGCCGGCGGCACCACAGATCAGTTGTAAAGCCCCTTCGGGCAGGATACCGGAAGCAATGATCTTTTTAACCACGGCTTCTGTCAGGTAGGAAGTAATGGTAGCCGGTTTCACAATAGCCGGCATACCGGCCAGCCAGTTCACGGCGCATTTTTCCAGCATCCCCCATACCGGGAAATTAAAAGCATTGATATGGATGGCCACCCCTTCCCGGGGGACCAGGATATGTGTTCCCATGAAGCTATTGTTCTTCCCCAGCATATGCGGTTCCCCATCGATACAGAATATCTCATCGGGAAATTTCCTGCGCAAAGAGGAATTGGCAAAAAGGTTCCCGATACCACCCTCAATATCCACCCAGCTGTCGGCCTTTGTAGCACCCGTTTTGTAGGAGATAGCATATAGTTCCGGGAGATGGTCCTGCAAATAAAAAGCCAGGGCCTTCAACATCCTGCCCCGTTCATGAAATGTCATTTTCCGGAGATTTGGGTTACCCACCGTTCGGGCATATTCGGTCATCCCCTTAAAGTCCAGCCCTTTTGATGTGGCTGCAATGATGGGTTCACCATTAACCGCATTGTATAAGACCTGGCCATCCCCATCGCCGGTTATCCATTTTCCCGCCACATAATTTTCCAGTTTATTCATTACCGCATTTTATTTTTTCAAAGCTAACAATTGTTCATGTTATATGATTTTGAAAAAACCAATTTTCATGGATATGATTTCCATCAACTTCTTTTTTTTCATTTTGGACTAGCTTTGCCTAACATCCGGATGGAGACAGGAAAAAAAATTGCGGCTTTTATTTTACTGGTCAGTTTCATGGCCAGCAGTTTTTACCAGGCGATACTGGTATTGGATTACCGTATCAATACAGCGGCCTATGCCAGGAACTGTATCAATAAGTACAAGCCCCAGTTGCATTGTAATGGCCAGTGTCAGCTGATGAAAAAGATCCAGCAACAGGAGAATAAAGAGCAGAAATCCCCTGCTTTGAAGCTGGCAAACAAAACAGAGGTTATTTCAGCAAGGACTTATTTCCTCCTCCCCGAATTTTTACCGGGAATTGAAAAAACAGAATACTTTACCTTCTCAGATACCCGTACATTCGATCAGCCTACTTTTATTTTTCATCCCCCGCTGGTTTGAGATATCATTTTTGACCTTTTACAAATCTGTAAGAGGTCGTCGTGTATTTCAATTTCTAAAAAGTAATACTTATTCAAGATGAAAAAAATTTTGAGTGTGCTGCTCATTTCTTTTGCTGTTCCTGCTACTGTCAATGCCTGCGAAATATGCGGATGCAGTTTAGGAAATTATTATATCGGACTATTACCGCATTTTAAACATCACTTTATTGGATTGCGTTATCAGTATGGGTCGTTTAATACGCGGCTTAAGGATGATCCAAATGAATTTAGCAATGACCGGTATGAAACCCTTGAGCTTTGGGCGGGATGGAACCTATCCAGAAAATTCCAGGTCCTTGCCATTCTTCCCTATACTTTTAATCACCAGGTTTCTGATGCAGGTGTTACTGACCTTCAGGGTATAGGCGATTTGGCTGTATTGGTCAACTATCAGTTGTTTAGCCAATCATCCCCCCGTTTTACCCAGCAATTGTATGCAGGTGTGGGTTTAAAACTCGCAACCGGGTCATTTGCCATTGAAGAGGGCGATCCGGATATAGCAGCGGTTGCCAATACCCAAAGAGGCTCGGGTAGTACAGACATATTGTTAAACCTTATGCACCATATCACCGTCGGGAATTGGGGAATCAATACGACGGCAGGTTATAAAATCAATTCAACAAACAGAGAGGAATACCATTTTGGAAACAAATTTACGGCCAACAGTTTTGTTTACTATAGTTTACAGTCAAAGAAAATCATTACAAGCCCTAACCTGGGCATCACTTACGAACAATCCCGAAAAAGCGAGCTTACAGGAGCAAAAATTGATTTAACAGGAGGCTCACTCCTAATGGCTTCACTGGGAGCAGAATTCGGATTCGGAAAGATATCAGTTGGTTGCAACGTCCGGTTACCGCTTACACAAAACTTTGCAGATGGCCAGACAAGATCAACTCTTAAAACGATGGCACATGTTAGTTATGCCTTTTAAAGCGCTTATGATGTAATTTTATAACTTAAAAAATAATAGTGATGTACAAATTATTTATTTCAGCAATCCTTTTTTCATTTATTATAGCTGCCTGCAACAACAGCACACAGCAACCGCAGAACCCGGCCACGGAAGGCCCGAAAACAAAAGAAGATTCCCTGTACCGTGATGTTATGGAAGCCCATAATATCGCCATGCCTAAAATGGGTAAACTGAAGGGGTATCAATCCCTTGTCCAGCTACAACTGGATTCCCTGGCAAAACTTCCTGCCGCAGCCCGGCAGGGAAGCGTTGCGCTCAAAACAACCCTCGACAGCCTGCTGGAATCCCTGCAGTATGCCGCCATGGCGATGGACAAATGGATGTCAGAATTTGTTCCGGACTCTGCCAGCGAAAACCCCGACTTAAGGATTCAATACCTGGAATCAGAGAAAAGGAAAGCTGAAAAAATGAAAGAGAACGTTTTAAGCAGTATTGAAAGGGCCAAAGAAATTTTGAAGCAATAGGGTTTTTATAAAACCGGCACCGCAAACTGTCTTAAATGATGGGTCACATGTTTGTGATGCAGTTGAACCCATTCTAAAAAATTGAGTTCACCAAAAACGGGATGCAGGGTTTTCTTTCCTGCATCCTCTTTGAAACAGGCAAAGAATTCTGCTACGGACTTGTCAAGCCCCTGTATCGCCGCTTCCATACTGGCATTCCGTAAGGGAAGCGGTTCATCCGGTAAAATGCTGGCAGGCGCCCTGGTATTTTCCCGAAAAGGTTTCTCGCTCATCAGGAATTCCCTGTACCGGGCAAGCTGATCGGAAGGGGTTACCAGGGGGAATACCAGCCTGCCACTTGAAATCTTAAAGAAAGCAGTCACATGTTCAACCATCTGCTGGGCATTCATTTTACCCCATAGCGCTGTTACAGCAGGATCAATCTTCCTGACCAGGCCGAGATAATCATTTTGCAGGAATTGTATCTTTTCTTCCGTCATTCGTTTTAATTCTTTCTGAAATTATCTAAATATACAGCCAAAAAAAAATCCCGTTTGTACGGGATATGAAACAGTTAGCCTGAATAAGCTTTATACCTCCGCCATGGTCTTATCAATCGCCTGGCGAAGTGCTGCAAATATTTCATCCACCGAACCTTCCCCTTCAATCGATTTGAATTTTTTCGCTTTCTTATAATATTCCGCCACGGGAGCCGTATCGTTGCTGTACACCAAAAATCTTTTCCGGATCACTTCTTCATTGGTATCATCACTCCGGCCAGATGTCTTTCCCCTGTTCAGAAGGCGGGATACCAATTCTTCCTCGCTGACATCCAGGGCCAGCACCACCCTGATCTCGGTTTTCCGGAGATCCAGCAAACGGTCAAGCGCCTGGGCCTGGGCCACCGTCCTGGGAAAACCATCAAACAGGAAACCCGGGGCATCCTTATGTTTATCAAAAAATGAATCCACCATGCCAATCACCACTTCATCAGGAACCAGTTGTCCATGGTCCATGAATTTTTTAGCTTCAATACCTAAAGGCGTCTTATTGGCGATCTCTTCCCGGAGCAGGTTGCCCGTGGAAAGATGAAAAAAACCATATTTTTCAACCAGCCTCTCTGATTGCGTTCCTTTTCCACTACCCGGAGGGCCAAATAATACCAAATTAAACATAAGCGGTTGTCTGTTGCGTGAACGACAAATATAATGTTCCAAACGTAAAGATGATATGATAAATGAAAGTTTTGGTTGAAATTCATTGGAGGGGCTGAACAGGTATTAACAGTTGTTAGCCAGCAAGATAGTTGATAATGAAATGTTAATAGAATGGCCCTGTCAGCATAAGGACAAACCAAGCCAACCAACACTTCGTAAATTTGTTAAAGAATACAATGAAAATGCTTAGAATCAATATGATTATTGTGCTGATGGCAACCTTGTTACAACAATGCAGTTATTCCCAATCCAATCATTCAAAACCCGCAAATATGGACAGTACTGAGAAAAAATCGCCTGTTTATTCCAATACCGATACCTCGAAAGTTGATATCAGCGATACAGAATGGCAAAAGATATTACCCAGCGATGTTTACCAGGTGGCCCGTCTGAAAGGCACAGAAAGACCCTGGAGCAGTAAGTTTGAAAAATTCAATGAAGTGGGTACTTATTATTGTGCCGTATGCGGAAACCCTTTGTTCAAAAGTGATACGAAATTTGAAAGCGGCTGTGGCTGGCCCAGTTTCTATGAGCCCATCAGCAAGGAAAGTATTATTTATACCCCCGACCATTCGCATGGCATGAACAGGACGGAAGTACAATGTGGCCGGTGCAAATCACACCTGGGACATGTATTTGAAGATGGCCCTCCCCCAACCGGCCTCCGGTATTGTATCAATGGCGTCGTGCTTGATTTCGCAAAGGCAAAAAAGGCCGAAGAAGATTACAATAAGAGCCGGCAATAAGCCGACAAACTAAAAGTATATTGATAAAAAAACGCTTCCACTCCCGGAAGCGTTTTTTTATCATCCCGCCTGCACCAACCGCTCATCGATTACATTTTTCCGGCAGATGGTTTTTGACTAAGTTTATCGCACAAAATCACTGTAATGAGAAAATATATTTCTACCGCTTCAGTACTCCTGTTTTCCGCCGCTATGGCCATGGCCCAAAAGTTCAGCCTGGATGACCTGAAAAACTGGAAACCCAGGAATATCGGACCAGCAGGAATGAGCGGGCGTATTACTGCCATCGATGCAGTTATCCGGGATCCAAAAACCATCTATCTGGGGGCTGCCTCCGGGGGAGTTTGGAAAACAACCAATGCCGGCGCCAACTGGACACCGGTATTCGACGAACAGTCCTTATTGAATATTGGCTCCGTGGCCATTCAGCAAAGCAATACCGATGTTATATGGGTGGGAACAGGGGAAGGGAATCCCCGCAATTCAATGAACCTCGGTGGTGGAATCTTCAAATCACTGGATGGGGGTAAAACCTGGAAAGCAATGGGACTCGAGAAAACAATATGTATCCACCGTATTGTTATCGATCCTGTAAACCCGGATATCGTGTATGCAGGTGCTATCGGTAATCCCTATGCGCCCCACCCGGAAAAAGGGGTATGGAAAACAACGGATGGCGGTGATACCTGGAAACAAATTTTGAAAACCAATGATACGACCGGTTGTGCAGACCTCGTGATGGACCCCTTCAACCCGAATAAACTGATCGCGAATATGTGGCAGTTTTACCGCACCCCCTACAGTTCAAAAAGCGGGGGCCCCGGCAGCGGTTTATATATCACCGTGGATGGTGGTAAGACCTGGAAAAAATTGACAGAAAAAGAAGGGATGCCCAAAGGTGAATTGGGAAGGATCGGCATTGCCTTTGCCCGCAGCCTGGCCGGTAGGGTGTATGCAAAAGTGGAAGCTTCAAAAAATGGTTTTTACCGGAGTGATGACGGGGGCTTTACCTGGCAACTGGTAAACAGTAACCCCTCCCAGGTTACCGACCGGCCTTTCTACTTCCAGGAAATATATGTAGACCCCAAAAATGAAAACCGCATCTATGATATCCACTCCACAGTAACCATGAGTGAGGATGGCGGCAAATCCTTCAATACCCTGATCCCTTATAGCGGAATACATCCCGACCACCATGCCTGGTGGATCAACCCGGAGGACCCGAATTTTATCATTGAAGGAAATGACGGCGGCATAGGCATTTCAAGAGACCGCGGCATGAACTGGGTCTTTGACGAAAAGATCCCCGTGGGCCAGTTCTACCATATCAATACCGACAATGAACTCCCCTATCATGTAATGGGGGGTATGCAGGATAACGGAAGCTGGCATGGCCCTGCTTATACCTGGATCAACGGGGGGATCAGGAATTATTACTGGGACAATATTGGGGGCGGCGACGGTTTTGATGTAATGCCCGATCCGGATGATGCCAGTTGGGTGTACAGTATGAGCCAACAGGGAAATGTGGGAAGAAGAAACTGGAAAACGGGAGAAAGCTGGTATATCCGGCCTTTTACTGCTGATACTTCCATCAGGTTGCGTTTTAACTGGAATGCCGCTATCGCCCAGGACCCGTTTGACCACCAGACCATCTATTTCGGCAGCCAGTTTGTTCATAAAAGCACCGACAAGGGCGCCGACTGGGAAATCATCTCCCCGGACCTCAGCACCAACAACAAGGAGCAACAGAAGCAGGATGAAAATGGAGGGCTAACCCTTGATATTACAGGCGCAGAAAATTATAATACCATCCTCTGTATTGAACCCTCTCCGCTGGAAAAAGGTTTGATCTGGGTGGGAACCGATGACGGGAACCTTCAACTGACAAAAGACGGGGGGAAAAACTGGATCAATTTCAGGGGAAAAATTCCGGGCCTGCCCGTAGGTGCCTGGATACCACAGATCCGGGCCTCAAAATATAATGCCGGTGAAGTGCTGGTAATTGCCAACGATTACCGCAGGGGAGATTTCAAACCCTATATTTTCCGTTCTACCGATTATGGTAAAACATGGAGCCGCATTGTCGATGAAAATAAAGTAAAGGGGTATGCTTTGTGTGCCCTGCAGGACCCGGTAGAAAAGAACCTGCTTTTTGTAGGAACAGAGCACGGTCTCTGGATCAGTTTTGACAACGGGTCTAGTTTCCAGCAATGGAAGAACGGCTATCCTTCTGTGTCCACATATGATCTGGCCATACAGGAAAGGGAAGCCGACCTTGTAATAGCCACTTTTGGAAGATCACTTTGGGTACTGGATGATATCCGCCCCTTAAGGGCCATTGCAGCTGCCAATGGAAATGATATCGATAGCCCGATCACTGTCTTTGCAACTCCCGATACCTACCAGGCCCAGTACAGGGCCGCAACCGGTTATGAATGGAGCGTTAACGGACTTTGGGATGCAGAAAACAGGAGAAGAGGTGCGCCGGTCAGTTTTTTCCTGAACCCCGTCCAAAAGCCAAAAAGAAATATGACAGCCAGTAATGAAGCCCCCGGTAATAACAGGCCCGCGGCAGTTGCACCTAGAGGTGGGGGCCGGGGACAGTTCGGCGGCCAGGGCAATAATGGCAGGAATGCGAACAGAGGCGACAGTGTAAAGGTGAAAATCTATAACGACAAAAATGAACTGATCAGGAACCTGCAATGGATGGCAGACAGTGGTTTCAACAGGATGTACTGGGGCATGGAAGAAAAAGGGGAACGACAACCCGGTTCGCCAAAACCCAGTCCCGGTTCACCAGAACCCGGCGGCTATACGGTTCTTCCGGGAACCTATAAACTGGTTTTGCATTACGGCGGGGATAGTGATTCTGTTCAGGTAACGATCAAGGCAGACCCCAGGATCGGCGAACAGTATGCGGTTAAAATGGCGCAACGTAAAATGCTGGATCGCTTACAACCAACAGCCGAAAAGCTTACCGATATCATTGACCGGTTGAATGATGCCGAAGAAATTTGTAACAAGATGACGGCGCAGTTAAAAGACCTTAAGGGAAAAGATATCGATTCGCTCCGGAAATCAACAACTGCCATGCAGAAAGAACTGACTTCCTTCCGGGAAATGATATTTGGCAAACCCGATAACCGGCAGGGGCTGACCCGTTCAACCGACCTAACGATCATGAATATGCTGAGAATGCCCAGGCAGTATATACTGGCAAAAGATGTTGCCCCGGGAACGCACGAAGAGGAACTGGTGAAAAATGCCGAGCAGGCGGTCGGCAACCTGGCAGGGCAACTCAATACTTTTTTCAGCGGACCCTGGAAAGCTTACCAGCAACAGGTTGAATCAACGAAAATTGACCTGTTTAAGCAGTTACAGCCGCTCTGATCATTGGTGGAATTTACCGGCAGAATAAGCCTCCGCAGGAGCGGGGGTTTTATGCTTTACAGCTAATTTTGCAAACAGAAACTAAAATTGAAAAAATGAAATTGTCGCACCTGGCAGAAACGCTGATTGGTTCTGAAATTGTAAAACTCGGAGGAGAAATAAGGGAAAAAATAAAACAGGGAACACCTATCTATAATTTTACGGTCGGCGATTTTGATCCTTCCATCTTCCCGATACCCCGCGAACTGGAAGATGCAATTGTGGATGCCTACCGGAATCATTTTACAAATTATCCTGCCGCTGATGGCAATCTTGACCTGCGGGAATCGATTGCCCGTTTTATTAAAGAAAGGCAGGGGCTGGATTATGCCCCCGGGGAGATACTGGTTTCCGGCGGTGGCCGCCCCCTGATCTATGCAGCTTACCGGGCTATCTGTGATAAAGGGGAAAAAGTGATTTACCCGGTACCTTCCTGGAACAATAACCACTACACGCATTTTGTAGAGGGAGAACATACGGTGATTGAAACAGTGGCTTCGGATAATTTTATGCCGACGGCCCGTCATTTGAAACCGCATTTAAAAAATGCCAGCCTGATTGCGCTCTGTTCCCCGCAAAATCCTACCGGTACCACTTTCCGGAGAGCAGAACTGGAAGCTATCTGTGATATGGTGCTGGAAGAAAACGCATCCCGGAAAGAAAATGAAAAAAAATTATACCTCCTCTATGACCAGATGTACTGGCACCTCACTTATGGTGATATCAGGCATTTTGATCCCGTCAGCCTAAGACCGGCCATGCGGGATTACACCCTGTTTATTGATGCCATCAGCAAGGTCTTTGCCGCCACAGGGGTCAGGGTGGGCTGGAGTATGGGACCGGAGCCAGTGTTGAAAAAAATGCGCTCGATCCTTACCCATGTCGGTGCCTGGGCACCCATGGCTGAACAAAAAGCCGTGGCAAAATTTTTATACCAAACCGAAGCGATCGATGCATTCCTTTCCAATTTTAAGCATGAAATCCTGGAAAGATTAAACGGCATCTACAGGGGTTTTATACAGTTAAAGGAAGAAAACCTTCCGGTGGATGCGATTGCCCCTGAAGCCGCCATCTACCTGACCATAAAAGTTGATGCAACCGGTAAAAAAACAACGGAAGGAAAAATGCTGGCATCACAAACTGATGTCACCGCTTACCTGCTGAATGAGGCCGGGCTCGCCGTGGTTCCCTTTCATGCATTCGGAGCTGATAAAAAATCGCCCTGGTACCGTTTGAGTGTGGGAACCTGTAAAAAAGAAGAGATCGGAATGATGATCGAAAAGCTGGGTAGTGCCCTAAAAAAACTATCCTGAGGTATTAGTTTTTATTGATCAGGAAATAAAATGGGGCTAATTCAACCTGCCGGATGGCTTTTAAAATTTTGCGGGGTTTTTGGGTAATCTTTGTGCGTACCACCAGTTCATGCGCGGTACAAAAGTTTTCGGGGGATTCTGCATAGTGCAGGATATCGTTGATACAGGAGACTTCCTGCTCCAGTTCATCGGGGTTCATGAACTCGGTTCTTAGTAAGACAAGCAAATCTCTGTTCAGGTTTTCCATCAAAGATTAATTTAATAACCTACCATTCCTTTTTTTGCGGGGCAACCACAATCATTTCCCTTGGCTTTTGTGGTATAATAATTTCGCTGGCAACCAGCAGCAAGAATCATACCTGTCAATAACAATACCAGCCATATTTTGTTCTTTCGCATCATAAATGGGTTTTCAATTTAAACTAATTTCGAGTCAATTTATTATGTTTCAAAGAAATGGCCGAAAAAATTAACATAAATCAACCCCCTGCAAAAAGCATCCTGGTGGCGCCGCTTGACTGGGGTCTTGGCCATACAACCCGTTGTATACCTATTATCAAAGAATTATGCCAAAAAGGATGCAGGGTAATTGTTGCAGGGACTCAAACACAGGTAGTTTTACTCAAATCTGAATTTCCGGGTTTACAATTCATTGATTTACCCGGGTATAACATAAAGTATGGATCCAATGGCAGCAAGACCATTTTGGCGCTAATCCGGCAAATCCCGGCCATAAAACGGGCGATCAGGCAGGAAAATGACTGGCTTAAAAAGATAGTCATCGAAGAAAAGCTGGATGCGGTGATCTCCGACAACCGGTTCGGTCTGCATCATCCCGCCATCCCCTCTGTGTTCCTGACCCATCAACTTAGTATCCAAACCCCTTTTGGTCAGGCGATAGCACCCTTTATCCGGGCTATGAATTACCGGCATATCGAAAAATTCTCTGCCTGCTGGATTCCTGATTTTCCCGGTCAGCATAACCTCGCGGGCAAACTCTCTCATCCCAAAAAGATGCCCGGTTGCCCTACCCATTATGTTGGCCCCCTCAGCAGGTTTACCAGTAGCCTGAACCAGGAAGAAAAGAATCGCCTATTGATACTTCTTTCAGGGCCCGAGCCCCAACGAAGCATCTTTGAAAAAATAATCATCGAATCATTATCCCATCACCGGGGATCTGCCACGGTTGTGCGGGGAGTGCCGGGAAGCCCGACCTTAATACCTTCTACCGGAAACCTGACCTTTTATAACCATCTGCCCACGCCCGAACTCAAAACAGAGATTGAAAAAGCAGCGTGGATCATCAGCCGGAGCGGATACAGCACGATCATGGATCTTTCCATCCTTCAAAAAAAATCCATACTGGTGCCCACACCCGGCCAGTCCGAACAGGTTTACCTCGCGAAATACCTCTTTGCAAAAAAATTTGCCTTTACCACCGCGCAGAATGGGTTTTCAATTGAAAAAAGTCTTGAAGAAGCGGGTAAATTTCCCTACCGTTTTGACGAAACATCTGTCAACCATTTATTGAGTGATGCCCTCGATGGATTACTGGAAACCATCAAACACCCTCAAAGCAATTTAGCTTTCGGGTAATCAAAAAAGAGGAACTCCTTTTTTGCTTTTCTGAAAGAGGACCATTTCTTTGTTTGTACCGATACGGCAAAGATCCCGCAGGTTGGGATATTATCGACCCTGGCATCTGTCAAAGCGTTGGCAAAATCTGTAATACCGGGATTATGCGCAAAAACAGCTACAGATTCCAACTGGTCACCCAGGCTCTCCAATACGGTAAAAAATTCATCAGCAGGAGCAAGATAGAGCTCGGTTTTCAGGATCAGTCCTTCCCCGTTTATTTTCAGCGTGCGGGAAAATTGTTCGGCCGTTTTCCGGGCACGTTTTGCCGGGCTGGAGATCAGGACATCGACCCTGATATCCCTTTCTTTTAAACGTTCCGCCATGGCCGGTGCATCTTTCCTTCCCCGTTCATTGAGGGGCCGTTCAAAATCAGAGAGGGAAGCATCCTGCCAGTCACTCTTGGCGTGCCGTATCAACAAAAGGGTTTTCAATCGCAGCGTTTGAATAAAATTACAAAATCCTGCTGCAATAAACTTCTTTCCGATTCAAGGTATGTTGATTTGTTTAGTAACCCCTGACGTTCTTGCCCTCATAATAGTTCATGAATGCTTTGTTCACCACCTTGTTCCCACCGGGTGTGGGGTAATCGCCGGTGAAATACCAATCCCCTAAATTTCCGGGGCAGGAAGCATGTAAGGACTCGATGGTCTGGTAAATGACCTGTACGGGAATGGAAAGATCGGGCGGGGTGATGAGTTGTGCGATCTTATTGGTGATCTCTTCTATCGTGAATGCCTTATAAATTTGCTTCACCACATTTTTTTCGTGGAGGCGGTTGCTGCGTAACAGTTCCTTACACTCCCTGTAGGCTTCATCCAGGTACACTTCTTTGCCTTTTTCCTTCAGCAGGGATACGATGGCCTGGAAGGCGACAAAATCACCCATCTTGCTCATATCAATTCCATAGCAATCCGGGTAACGGATCTGCGGGCAGGAGGAGACGACAATGATCTTTTTAGGTTCGAGGCGGGAGAGCATACGAATGATACTTTCCCTGAGCGTGGTGCCCCTGACAATGGAGTCATCGATCACCACCAGTGTATCCACCCCTTTGCGCACCGTGCCATATGTGATATCATATACGTGCTGTACCATTTCGCTCCGGTTGGCATCTTCAGTGATAAAAGTGCGCATCTTAACGTCTTTGATGGCGATCTTTTCCACCCTCACCTTCCGGTTGATCATTTCCGACAGTTTTTCCTCATCATAATCCTTTCCCCAGGACATAATCCTTTCGATCTTGATATTATTCATATAATCCTCCAGCCCCTTTTGAAGACCCAGGAATGCAGTTTCGGCTGTATTCGGGATAAAGGAGAAGATGGTATGCTTGAGGTCGTGGTTGATGGCATTCAGTACCTGTTCGCTCAGGTGGTACCCCAGGGCAATTCGTTCTTTATAGATCTTTTCATCACTGCCCCTGGAAAAATAGATTCTTTCAAAACTACAGGCCTTTCTTTCTTTTGGTTCAAGGATCTGTGCGATCTCGATCTCGCCCATTTCATTCACGATCAGTGCCCGTCCGGGCATCAGTTCCTTCACTTCATTTTCACCGACATTAAAGGCGGTCCTGATGGCTGCCCTTTCCGAGGCGGCCACCACCACTTCATCATTGATATAATAATAAGAGGGACGGATACCGTGTGCATCGCGAAAAACAAATCCCGTACCGTCGCCGGTCATACCGCCTACATGAAAACCGCCGTCAAACAGGGGCAGGGCTTTTTTCAACACTTTTTTGATATCAAGACGGGCTGGTGATTCTTCATCTGTCCTGCACAGGAAGGTGTACATCACTTCGATCATGGCAGCGAGATCGCTGAATCTTTCATTTTCATTGGGTTCCTTTCCGATCAATGCGAATAGCTCATCGGTATTCACAAGATTAAAATTCCCGGCCAGGGCCAGGTTGCGGGTTGGGATCGTATCGCGGTTGATGAAGGGATGACAATATTCCAGTTTATTCTTACCCTGGGTGCCATAGCGCAGGTGGCCCAGCATGATCTCCCCGAGGAACCTTACATGCCCCTTCATCAGGCCTGCATGGTTCCGGATATCGGGATGGTATCGCTCCAGTTCCCTTATTTCTTCGCCGATCTGCTGGAATATATCGGCAATGGGCTGGTTGGCATTACTCCGTATTCGGTGAAGAAAGGGGTATCCGGGCTCTGTATTCAGTTTCACAGTTGCAATACCTGCGCCATCCTGGCCACGGTTATGCTGCTTCTCCATGAGCAGGTAAAGCTTGTTCAGGCCCCACATTACGGTGCCATACTTTTGTTTGTAGTATGAAAAGGATTTACGTAACCGGATGAATGCCAGGCCGCATTCGTGCTTTATTGGATCACTCATGTATTATAACCCCTTGTAGAGAAGCCGCAAAGGTAGGGTTAAAATGGGAAAATTTAGTTCTTTGAACCGGCACGCTGTCTTTAATCATGAAAATAAAAAACCCTTCAATCGAAGGGTTAATGATTTTGTGCATGTTATGACAGCTTAGAATGACTTTTGCGAAGAGGCATCGGCCCATTTCCTGATCTGTTCGCAGGATTGTATCTCATCGGCCAGCATGATATAATAGGAAGGGATCTTTTTCATGAGCCAGTTTTCCACTTCCTGCTGTTTCTTTTCTTCAAGGGCGGCCTGTGCAATCTTGTTGTAGTCGTCCTGTAAATTAAGCCGGTGGGGTTCGCTGCGGGATTTGTAATAAACGATCCTGACCGCTTTCTTACCATTATCATCATAGACCACGGGTTGTGAATATTCCCCCACTTTCATTTTGTCCAGCATCAGTACAAGGTCTTTATCCAATTGGTCGATGGTGACATAGGTTGAGCCATCTCTTCCCAGCACACAGGGGCCCTGGAACTTGGCTGCCTCATCTTCAGAATATTTAGAAGCCGCTTCGGCAAATGCAGTGTTACCGGCAATGATTTTTGACCGGACCGTATCCAGTTTATTGACGGTCTCCTGGATTTCCCCGTCAGTGGGAACAGGTATCCTTAAGATATGCCTTACGATAGCATCATCACCATTACGCTCCACCAATTGCATAATATGGTAACCGAATTTTGATTTGAAAGGAGCAGATATCTCTCCGGGTTTCAAACGAAAGGCCATTGCCAGGAAGGCCGGGTCCCAGGTCCCTTTTTCGTTTCTGTTCAACTGGTATTCCCCGCCCCGGTCCTTACTCCCGGGATCTTCAGAGTAGCGTTTGGCGAGCTGATCAAAACTCGTAATCTTCAATTCAACCTGCCGTTTATAGTTATTGAGTTCGTCTACAATATATTTTTCAAGGTCCCGGTTGGCTTTGGGATACATGATGATCTGGCAGATCTCCAGTTCCGATTCAAAGAAAGGCAGGCTGTCCTTGGGGATCTTTTCATAATAGGCTTTCACTTCATTGGGAGTAATATGCACGTTTTCCACGATCTTGCGCTGCATCGCTTCTGCCAGTTTGTTTTCCCGAACCGATTCCCTGGCCTCGTCCTTGATCTGGTAAATGGTTTTCCCTGCAATCTCTTCCAGTACCTGTTGCGACCCGTATTGCCTGATGAACATCCTTACCCGCTGATCCAGGTCGGCTTCCACATCCTCATCGCTGACCGGTAATGAATCCTTTTCTGCCTGGAGCATCAGTACTTTTGAAACCAGGGCCTGTTCCATGATCGAACATTCTGCCCCTTCGGGAATTTCCCTGCCCTGTCTTTTAGCATCATCAATGGTATTCTTGATGTCAGAAAAAAGGATTACCCTGTCACCCACCACGCCCAGGATTTTATCGGCCACAACTTTATATTGCTGTGCAAAAGAAAAGAGTGTAATCAATAAAAAACAAAGAAATAATGCCGTCCTTTTCATGTATAGAAATTTAAAAAAGCGATAAGTTGTCACTTACCAGTTTTCAAAAGTATTAATCACACCTGTTTTATGCAGTGCGAAGAGGAGTATTTAACAAAGAATTAGACCCGGTAAGGTTTAAAGTGTACGTTTCACTTCTTCTTCTTCATAAGCCTCCACCACATCACCCACTTTCAGGTCCTGATAATTTTTGATCGTCAAACCACATTCCATACCCGATTGCACTTCTTTCACATCATCTTTAAATCGTTTTAAGGAAGCCAATTCTGCGCTGGCGCCTTCTCCCGTGGGGTATACTACGATACCATCGCGGATCAGGCGGACTTTCGAATCACGTTTCATCTTTCCGTCCCTCACATAACAACCCGCCACAATGGCCTTGTCAAACCTGAATACTTCCCTCACTTCCACATTCGCAACGATCTTTTCTTTGACCGTAGGCTCCAGCATTCCTTCCATCGCACTCTTGATCTCTTCGATGGCATTATAGATAACGGAATAGGTCTTGATCTCAATCGCTTCCTGGTCGGCCAGTCGGGCGGCCTGCAGGGAAGGACGTACATTGAATCCAAGGATGATGGCATCCGATGCATTGGCCAGGGTCACATCCGTTTCATTGATCTGGCCTACCGCCTTATGGATCACTTTTACAACAATCTCTTCGGTACTCAGTTTCTGTAAACTATCACTCAGGGCCTCAACAGAACCATCCACATCACCTTTGATGATCACATTCAGTTCCTTGAAATTACCAAGGGCCAGCCTTCTTCCGATCTCATCCAGCGTAATATGTTTCTTGGTCCGCATTCCCTGCTCACGCAGGATCTGGGCACGCCGGTTGGCAATATCCTTGGCCTCTGCCTCGTCTTCATAGACCTTGAATTTTTCACCGGCCTGGGGGGCTCCGTTTAATCCCAGTATCAGTGCCGGTGCCGAAGGCCCGGCTTCATCAATCTTTTTGTTCCTTTCATTGAACATGGCTTTCACACGACCATAATACTGGCCGGAAACCACGAGGTCGCCGACTCTCAGCGTACCGTTCTGCACGAGCAGGGTTGCCACATAGCCACGGCCTTTATCGAGTGAAGCTTCGATGATCGTACCGGAACCTTCCCGGTCGGGGTTGGCTTTCAGGTCGAGGAGTTCGGCTTCAAGCAATATTTTTTCCAGTAAAAGGTCCACATTGAGCCCCTGTTTGGCCGACAATTCCTGGCTTTGGAACTTACCGCCCCATTCTTCCACCAGGATGTTCATCCCCGACAGTTGCTCATATATTTTCTGGGGATTGGCCCCATCTTTATCGATTTTATTGACCGCAAAGATCATCGGTACACCGGCAGCCTGGGCGTGGCTGATCGCCTCCCTGGTTTGCGGCATCACGGCATCATCGGCCGCTACTACAATAACGGCAATATCGGTTACTTTGGCACCCCTTGCCCGCATGGCTGTAAAGGCTTCGTGACCGGGCGTATCGAGGAAAGTGATCACCTTGCCATTGGGCAGGGTAACCTGGTAGGCGCCGATATGCTGGGTAATTCCCCCGGCTTCACCGGCTACTACGTTGGCGCTTCTGATATAGTCAAGCAGGGAGGTCTTACCATGGTCAACGTGACCCATGATCGTAACGATCGGTGAGCGGAATTGGAGTTCTTCCTCTTCATCCCCTTCATCAATCTCTTCCATCTCCATCTGCTTTTCCATATCGATAAACTCGACGTCATGGCCAAATTCGCTGGCCACCAGTTCTATCACTTCGGCGTCAAGGCGCTGGTTAATCGATACCATGATTCCGAGACCCATACATTTGCTGATCACATCGGCAAAGCTTACATCCATCAGGTTGGCCAATTCACTGACACTGATGAATTCGGTGAGTTGCAGTTTTGTATCTTCTTCCGATTCTCCTCCCATGGCCTCGGCCATCTCGTCTCTTTTTGCCTTGCGGTATTTAGCTTTGAGGCTTTTGCCCCTGCCGCCGGCTCCCGCCAGTTTGGCCTGGGTTTCCTTGATTTTTTCCTGGATCTCTTTTTCGTCAATCTCTTTTACATCCCTGCGACGGTCCCTTCTGCCACCAGGTCCGGATGTTTGGGGTTGTCCCGGGCGCCTGTCACCGGGGCCACGGCTAAATCGTCCGTCTTTCTTAAACCCATCATCCTTTTTAGGGCCTTTTTCATCCTTCTTCTCAATGGGGATACGTTTCCGTTTGCGTTTTTCGTCTTTTTTAGGCCTGGTATCGCTGTCAACCGGGAGATCAATTTTCCCTAAAACCTTAGGACCTTCGATCTTTTTAGCCTTGATATTCTCCACAACCGGGGGCAGTTCTTCTGCAGGTTCCTCTTTTACTTCCGCTGCCGGCGTTTCTTCTTCAACCGGTTTTTCTTCTTTTTTCGTTTTCTTTTTAGCAGCCGGTTTCTTTTCTTCTTCTTTTTCCTCTTTGGCTTTTTCTTCTTTGGTCTCTTTCTTTTTGGCGGATTTCTTGGGTCGGGTAGAAGAGTCGATATTGGAAAGATCAATTTTATCCAGCACTTTCGGGCCTTCTATTGGCCCCGCTTCGATCTTCACGACTTCTTTTTCTTCTGTTGGTTTTTCGACCGCTTTTTCTTCCCTGACTTCTTCTACGGGTTCTGCTTTCTTCTCTTTTGCAGGCTTGGTATCTTCTTTCTTGAACAGGACTTCCTCATCTTCTTTTTTCTTCCTGGCTTCTGCCGGCCCGCCTTTGGGCAGGTCGATCTGGTCGCTTTTGAGTTTAGCGACCTTATCGCTTTGGAATTCCTGCTGTAAAGAACGGTACATTTCTTCCGAAAGCTTTGCCGTAGGTTTCAGGTCATTCTTACTAAATCCTTTGCCCACCAAAAAGTCCACCAGTGTATCCTTACCGATGTTGAACTCTTTGGCCGCTGCCATTAACCTTGGTGTTGTTGTTTCTGCCATAAAGTCTTTTCCCTAAACCCGCCTGGGCGGAGTTTTTTATTTTTATTCCTTGATGATCATAAGCGCTTTTAGGGGCAGCGCTTATTATTCTTTCTCAAATTCTTCTTTTAGTACCTTTCTCACCTCTTCGATCGTTTCTTTTTCAAGATCGGTTCTTCTTTCCAACTCTTCCATGGTCAGGTCCAGCACACTGCGTGCCGTATCACAACCTACCCTTTTGAATTCATCAATCACCCAGGTTTCAATCTCATCACTGAATTCTTCAAGATCGATATCGAACTCTTCCACTTCTCCTTCATTATCGCGATAAACATCAATTTCGTAGCCTGTCAGTTCACAGGCCAGTTTGATATTCACACCGCGGCGGCCAATGGCCAGGGAAACCTGGTCGGGTTTCAAATACACATTGGCATGTTTATTTTCCTGGTCAAGTTCCATGCTGGTGATCTTGGCCGGTGTGAGTGAACGCTGAATCAGTAACTGGATATTACTGGTCCAGTTGATCACATCAATATTTTCATTTTTCAGTTCTCTAACGATTCCATGTATGCGGCTACCCTTCATACCCACACAGGCACCCACCGGGTCGATCCTGTCGTCATAGGATTCCACTGCCACTTTAGCCCTTTCACCGGGATCGCGAACGATCTTTTTAATCACGATCAGTCCGTCAAAGATTTCCGGCACTTCAATTTCCAGCAATTTGGCGAGAAATTCAGGAGAAGTTCTCGAAAGGATGATGACGGGGCTGTTATTTTTCATGTCCACCTTCTTCACCACTGCGCGGGTATTTTCGCCTTTCTTGAAATAATCCTGCGGGATCTGTTCGCTTTTGGGAAGAATCAGTTCATTTCCCTCTTCATCCAGCATCAGGATCTCCTTTTTCCAAACCTGGTATACTTCAGCACTGATGATATCGCCGATACGTTCGCTGTATTTTTTGGCCAGTGCATTTTTCTTCAGGTCACTGATCCGGCTGGCCAGGGTCTGCTTGGCAGCCAGGATGGCCCTCCGGCCAAAATCATATAAGTCGATTTCCTCGTATAATTCTTCACCGACTTCAAAATCAGGTTCAATCTTCACGGCTTCGGCATAAGCGATCTGGGCCAGGGGGTCTTCCACCTGTCCGTCTTCCACGATCGTGCGGCGGCGCATGATTTCAAGGTCACCCTGTTCTGCATTCACGATCACATCAAAATTTTCGTCGCTGCCATATTTTTTACGAAGCAATGTCTTGAAAACGTCTTCTACCACTTTCATCATGGTGGGGCGGTCAATGTTTTCTGCATCTTTGAATTCCTGGAATGCCTCGATAAGATTTATACTTGCCATACAAAGTACGATTTACAAATTACTGATTGTTTAAAATGAAATTTGAATTTTTGTTGTTTTAATATCCGGAAATAATATGTTGTGTTGTATCAGTTCTTTCTTTTTGCCTTTCCCTTTTTCCTCTTCCACCACGATGCCGATCTGATCGGCGCTCAGCAGCCTGCCCTCAATTTTCGCATCGTCCAGTAAGGTCACCTCCACTTTTCGCCCGATGTTTTTGAGGTATTGCCGGTGCAGTTTCAGGGGCTCTTCTAAACCGGGGGAGGATACTTCCAGTGAAAAATTACCGTCGGGATACATCCCCTCCTCCTCCATTTTTTTATACAAAGACCTGTTAATCGTTGCCAGCCTGCCAATACCCACCCCCTGGTCGCCATCCACATAAACCCGGATATTGTTGGTGGGCTTGATCCTGATGGAAACCAGGAAGAGCCCCTCTTCGCCTGCAAGAAGACCATTTACCAATTGCTCCAGTTTCCTTATCTGTTCGTCATTATTCATACCGTAGGGAAAAGAAGAAGGGAACGAATCCGTTCCCTTCTTTTTGTCATTTGCCGAGGCAAAGTTAATGGAAATACCTGTTATCATCCAAATTTGTTCTCCTGTAAACTTTTAACGGATTCAACTTTTATAATAAATTAAATTTGTACCTGCATTTGTTTATTAAAGCGACCCGGATGAGATACCTACTATACGGCATACTAATTTATTTCCTGCTGCGACTGATCTTCAATTTTATCATACCCGTGTATAAAACCACCGTAAAAGTGAAAGAGCAGTTCAGGGACCTGCAGCAGAAAGCAAATGAACAGAACCCGCCACCACAAAACAAGGGTGCCGGGAAAGGATCCACAGAACCCTCGCAGAAAGTGGGGGAATACATTGATTTTGAAGATATCAAATAATACCGGCCGGTAACCGGGCCGGGTATCCTATTCAGTGGCTCCGGAATTAAGCGATCAATAAGGCGTCCGGTAGGGGTTATTGGTATTATTTCCCATTTGCTTTTTCAGGGGGATCTGCAAACCATTTGTTTTTTCCAGCCAGTCGTACATATCCCGGCGTAACTGCAATCCGATTGAATCCAGGCTTTTATCCCTGATCAGGTTATTCATCTCATAAGGATCTTTTTCCAGGTCATATAGTTCGTTAAGATCCCAGATGCCTTTATAGGCAATGTATTTGTACCGGTCAGTCCGTACTGCGAAAGTGGTGTGTGTTTGCGGAAAAGATTGTTCCCAGTAATATTCATAGAACACTTTGTCTCTCCAGGCAATCGATTCGCCTTTGAGCAAGGGCAGAAAGGAACTGCCCTGCATTTGAGGGGGTTTACTGATCCCTGCGATATCGAGAAAGGTGGGCGCCAGATCGATATTGACAATCATTTGGGGGATTACTGTTCCGGCCCTTACCAGTCCGGGTGCCCATACCAATAAGGGTACCCGCATACTGGCTTCATAAGCCGTCCTTTTATCAATGAGGCCATGTTCCCCGAACTGGAATCCATTATCGCCCATATAAACGATCATGGTATTATCTGCCAACCCGTTATTGACCACCCAATCCATTACCTGCTGTATACTTTCATCGACCGACTGCAGGGTTTCGAGGTAAAGATGATAAAATTCATCAAAGGGGATCTGTCCGTGGTACATAAAATCCACGCCATGCCAGCTGTACCGCTGTTTCCTGACCCATGCAGGAATATCCTTATAATTAACCGTGGTCCGGGGGGCTGTAATGATGCCATATTGTTTACTGCTGTCGTTGGCCGTCAGGTACATGGATGGCGGGCATACAATCGGCAGGTCTTTATATTTTCCGATATGCCGTTTGGCCGGTTTGAATTCGGCATGTACCCCTTTATGCGAAAGATAGAGGCAAAAGGGTTTGTCTTTCACGCTGTTCATCCAATTCACCGCCCTGTCCGTCAGGTCATCGGTTATATAAACGTCTTTTGATTCCTGTTCCCGCTTTCCATTTACATTCAGGGTATTACCATAATACTGTCCCTGGCCCGAGAAACTCACCCATTCATCAAATCCCGGTTGAGGGTCATCGCCCGTATTACCCATATGCCATTTCCCCATAAAAGCCGTTTTATACCCTTTCTTTTGCAGGTACTGCGGAAAAAAAGTAAGGTTATCCGGTAAGGGGGCCGAATTATCCACCACAGTATGGGTATGGGCATACTGCCCGGTCAAAATAGAGGCACGGCTGGGGGAGCAAAGCGAAGTCGTCACAAATGCATTTTCCAGGTGCGCCCCCTCTTTCGCCATCCGGTCCATGGCCGGCGTTTCCAGGCCCTGAACGGTATGCATAAACCCCATATAATCATATCGGTGGTCATCCGATAAAATAAATATGATGTTCATCGGCTTCCTGTTCTTTTGGGCGACCAGGAAGCCCGGAGCGAGAAACATGGCAACTAAAAAAAGGGCAATATGCGATCGATACTTCATCATAATATTTTTAAATGCAGCGTTATTCAACCAGTTGGAACGCCGTTTTCAATACATCCCTGGAGTTGGTGCCGATAAAGACTTCAAATGCACCCGGCTCATAAATATACTGTAATTGATCGTTATAGAAACGAAGGTCAGCAGCAGTGATCATAAATTCGACTCTTATTTTTTCTCCTGCCTTTAATGCCACCTGCTTAAAACCTTTGAGCTCTTTTACAGGCCGTACTACAGAAGCAAATAAATCATGAATATATAACTGAACGGTTTCTTTTCCATCGAATTTTCCATTATTGGTAACCGTTACTGAAGCCCTGAGTGAATCAACAGGTCTGATTGAAGAACGGCTTAGCTGAATATCGCTGTAACTGAAATGCGTATAACTTAACCCAAAACCAAATGGAAAAGCCGGATATATAGAAAGATCGGTATAGGCCGAGCGATACATCCTGTCATTATCGTCTTTAGCCTGCCGGCCTGTATTAAAGTGGTTATAATAAACGGGCAGCTGACCTTCGGCAAGCGGGAAACTCATCGGTAGTTTACCGGAAGGGTTATAATCGCCGAATAAAACATCAGCCATGGCATCTCCGGCTTTTGTTCCCAGCCACCAGGTATATAAAATGGCTGGCACATGTTCCGCTGTCCAGTTGAAAATAAGCGGACGACCGGCACTGATCATCACCACCAGGGGTTTACCCGTTGCCTGCAAAGCCTGGATCAGTTTTTCCTGTACCCCCGGTAAATGCAGATCACTCCTGCTTTTTGCCTCTCCGGTCATGTCCCTTCTTTCCCCCACGCTAACAATTACGATATCGGCTAACATGGCCGTTGCAACAGCTGCGGCAAAACCCAACCGGGACGTATCAGTGATATCACACCCCTGTGCGTACAACATCGTTGCGCCCTTTCCCAGTTTCTTTTGTACCCCTTCCCAGAGAGAGACGATCCTGTTTTCATCATCTGGCCAGTCAAAACTCCAGAAACCAAGATTTTCGCTTTTTGCCTTTACCAGCGGACCGATCAGGGCTATCTTTTTCACCGACCTGTCAATTGGTAAAACGGGAGTAGATTGTCCCGGCAAATGATCGTTTTTGAGGAGTACGATACTTTTTTTCGCCATCTCTTTAGCCGCCACCAGGTTTGCCTGGTTATCCCATTGTTCTTTTTCCCGGTTGGTATCACTAAATCGAAATGGATCATCAAATAGCCCCATCTCAAATTTCTTTCTTAATATCCTTGATACCGATTCATCGATGACCTGCATGCCAACCTTGCCTGCTTTCACCAGATTTGCAAGATGATTGATATAACTACGGCTTTCCATATCCATATCACAACCCGCATTAACGGCTAACCTGGCCGCTTCCTCACTGTTTTTCGCATATCCATGGTTGATCATTTCTCCCACACCACCCCAGTCGCTGACGATAAATCCTTTAAAATCCCATCGTCCTTTTAATATATCAGTTTGTAAATACTTATTTCCCGCAGCAGGAATACCATTCAGGTCGTTGAACGCGTTCATAAATGTAGCCGCGCCCGCTGCTGCTGCTGCTTTAAAAGGTGGTAAATAAATTTCATGCAGTTGCCACAGGCTCATGTCCACGCTGTTATAGTCACGCCCGCCAACAGCAGCGCCATATCCGGCAAAATGTTTGGCACAAGCCATCACTGCATCCGTATTCCCCAGTCCTTTTCCCTGGAACCCTTTTACCCTCGCTGCCGCAATCAGCGAACCCAAAAAGGGGTCTTCACCGGCGCCTTCCATCACCCTGCCCCAGCGTGGATCCCGGGCTATGTCTACCATGGGGGCAAAAGTCCAGTGAATACCTGCTGCAGCGGCTTCCAGGGCCCCTATTCTTGCAGACTTTTGTATTGCCTCCATATCCCAGCTTGCTGCTTCAGCAAGGGGAATGGGAAAAATGGTTCTGTAACCATGTATCACATCCTGTCCAAACAATAACGGGATCTTCATTCTGGATTGCATGGCTATTTCCTGTAATGCACGGGTATGGCCTGCACCAGACACATTTAACATTGCGCCTACATATCCTTTTTTAATCTGGTTTTGCTTTTCCCCGTCTTTTGTGATTGGACCCGTGGCATCCCAATCTCCGTTATACTGGTTCATCTGGCCGATCTTTTCTTCGAGTGTCATTAATTGCATCACGGAATCCACTTTCTGATCGATTGTCTTTTGCTGAGCAGGGCAAATCATCAGGAAGTGATAAAATGAAAACAGGGATAAACATATTCTTTTTAGCATGATTGATTATTGTTCCGATACGGTTTGTCAGCTTTTTGGGTATCCCCCATAGACAAAGAAGCGTCATGAACTCCCTTTTATTTCATCCAGTTGATCAATCCTTTTTTCAGGTCTCTTGAATTACCCCCGATCATGATTTCAAACTGCCCGGGTTCCCAGTCATATTGCAGGGATGCATTATAAAATTTCAGCTCTTCTGGTTTGATTTCAAAACTCACTTCTTTCAATTCTCCCGCCTTTATAAAAATTTTCTGAAACCCTTTTAATTCTTTTACCGGTCTGGTAATACTGCCTACAAGGTCGTGGATATATAACTGCACCACTTCTGCTCCGTCGTATTTACTGTTATTCTTCACCGTTACAGATGCCGTTAAAACCTGGTTACCTTTCAATACAGTATCACTTAAGCGGATATCGCTGTAGTGAAAGTCGGAATAACTCAGGCCATACCCAAAAGGATATACCGGGTCATTGGAAACATCAAGGTAATCCGAGCGGAATTTTTCGAACCATTTCCCTTCCCCCAGGGGGCGACCGGTATTCTTATGGTTATAAAACAAGGGCACCTGGCCCACATTCTGCGGCCAGGTCGTACTGAGTTTACCGGAGGGGTTGACATCCCCGAATAAAACGTCGGTAATGGCATAACCCGCCTCGCTACCCCCAAACCAAACGTTCAGGATCGCCGGCACCTGATCATTTTCTTCCGGGATGGCCAATGGCCTTCCGGTGAACAAAAGCATCACGACGGGTTTCCCGGTTTTTAACAAGGCCCGGATCAGATCTTTTTGCACCTGTGGAATGGAGATATTCGTACGGCTGCTGCTTTCCCCGCTCATCTCCGCACTCTCACCCACAGCCGCAACAATTACATCTGCCTTGCTCGCCACCTGTAAGGCCTCCCGGATAATGTCGGCAGCGGGGCGGTTATCCCTCCCCAGCGATTTGCCAAACATTCCGGCCCTGGCTTCAAAGGCAGGGTCGGCATCAAGGTTGGAACCTTTGGCATAGAGGATATTTACCTTATCCCCCACCAGTTCCTTTAAACCGGCCAGCACGGAAGTGGCTTTTGAAAAATCAGCCGCCACACTCCAGGTTCCGGGCATGTTTTCTTTATTATCGGCCAATGGGCCAATCAGGGCGATGGTACCGCTTTTTTTCAGGGGCAGGATATTGCCTTCATTTTTCAATAAGACAAAACTCTGTGCGGCAATGGCCCTTGCCTCGCTCCGGTTGGATGCAGTAAAGATTTCTGTGGCCGCTCTCTTCTCATCACAATATTTGTACGGGTTCTCAAACAACCCCAATTTATATTTTGCCTCGAGGATCAGCCGGCAGGCATTATCGATCTGTGCTATTGTCACTTTCCCTTCATCCAGCGACTTCTTTAAGGTGAGTAAAAATCCCTCCCCCACCATGTCCATGTCAATACCCGCATGGAGGGCCAGTGCAGAAACGGTTTGAAGATCTCCCATACCATGGGCAATCATTTCATTGATACCCGTATAATCGGTAACCACGAAGCCTTTAAAACCCCATTGGTTGCGCAACACGTCGGTCATCAGCCATTTATTGCCGGTGGCCGGTATGCCATCCACTTCATTGAAAGAAGCCATGAAACTGCCGGCGCCGGCCTCTACTCCTGCATGATAAGGTGGCAGGTAATCATTGTACATCCTCACTTTGCTCATATCAACGGTGTTATAATCCCGTCCGGCCTCGGCTGCCCCATATAAGGCATAGTGTTTTACACAGGCCATTATATTAGAGTTCTTTGAAAAGTCGCCCTGGTAACCCCTGATCATAGCTTTGGCGATAGCAGAACCGAGAAAGGCATCTTCGCCACTGGTTTCCGCGATGCGCCCCCACCGGGGATCGCGGGCAATATCCACCATCGGGGAAAATGTCCAGCAGATGCCGTCGGCGCTGGCTTCCGTGGCAGCGATCCTGGCACTGCGTTCGATCGCCTTCAGATCCCAGGTACAACTGAGTCCCAGCGGGATCGGGAAGATGGTCTCATACCCGTGTATCACATCCAGACCAAACAGCAAAGGGATGTGCAATCGGCTCTTCTCGACAGCCAGCTGCTGTATTTCACGGATCTTGGCGACGGATTTAAGATTCAGCAATCCGCCGACCTGTCCTTTCTCAATCTTTTTGGCGATATCAGAATTGGCAGCCTGCCCGGTTACCACATCCCCCGCACCGGGCAAATTCAACTGCCCGATCTTTTCTTCCACCGTCATTTTTTTCATAAGCCCGCTGATAAATGCATCCATTTTTTCATCCCCCTTTTGCTGAACGGGTGCAGAACAGGAGCAGAACAGGGAGGTGACCAGTAAAAAACCAGTTAACAGTTTCATTGATTCTCTAACTTTTTATTTTAATAAATGGGGTTGGATCTGTTTTTTCCAGATGGCATAGCCCTTTGCGTTCATATGCAGGTTGTCGCCAATGAAAATGGAAGGATCGGGCTTTCCATCGGGCCCCAGCATACTGTTCCAAACATTGACAAAGGAAGTACGACGCTTTTTCTTCAGGAATTTCCTGATCAGTGTATTCGCTTCTATCATCCTGTCTTTCCATTGCCAGCGTGAAGGGCTGGGTTTAATGGAAACAAAAACGATGGGAACAGCCGGTAAATGCTGCCGGATATCGGTGAATAACTGCCTGAATCGCTGGAATACCAGTCCGGCCGTTACTGTATCCGAAGCGCCAAAATCATTTTCACCACAATAAATCACGATCTGGCGGGGCGCATAAGGAAATATGATATCATTTTCATAGCGGATGAGGTCCGGAAGCGAAGACCCGCCAAAGCCCCGGTTGATGATCGTATATCCTTCAAAATAGGCATTCACATCTTTCCACATCCTGAACGAGGAACTACCGACAAACAAAATGGCATGTTCCGGGGGGGAATGTTCCGCATCCAGTTTTTTAAAAGCTTCAATCTCCCCGGCAAATGGCTGTGCATCTGTAAGGGCAGCCGGCAGGATGAACAGGAAAAAAAACAAAATCCGGGTATAATATTTCATAGCCGATATTTTACGGGTCATTGAACTTTTAGGATAGGATACCTTTCACTCGTACCGTTTTCATTGAGGGCTTCGATGGAAAAATAATAGGGCCGTTGGCTATCCATGGTCTTTAACCAGTATTCATTGTAATCATACACCATGATACAGCTGTACAGTTTATCAGGCGCTGTTCCATAATACAGGTTATAGGCATAGGCATTATCCACCGGGCTCCATTTGATATAGGCACTGCGTTTATCCTTCTCCGTACGCAATACGACCAGGGTCTTCACCGGGTCGGGTTTGGATCCGTTTCCGTTTCCAAAAACACGCAGACCACTGATGGCAAATTTCCCCGTGGGCATATGGATATTTTCCAGTTTCACAAACCGTGCCTGCACCGGTGCAGGCAGTTCCACATAATCGTGCGGCACATCGGTTTTGTTCTGACTTTTATCGACCAGCAGTTTCCATTTTTTTCCATCAATGGAATAATAGATCCGGTATTGATGAAAGATCCCCGTTTGCTTCCCTAAAAATGTGGCATCCTGGTCAGCATAATTGATCTGGATGGACTGAATGGTAGCAACATCCCCGAGGTCGCTCTCGATCCATTCCCCTTTATCTGCTGTGGCTGCACTCCAATAGGTCTTGATACTTTCATCAACAGCATTGTTGGCGTGGAAACCGGCCAGCGTGGAGGATACCCTCACTGGTTTTTTATAATTCAGCAGCATCCATCCCGGGCCTGCAGCATCCTGCTTACCGGCTCCGGGAAGATAAAGCGGGTAATCACCCAGGGCTGTATTGCAGTACATCACATCATCCTTATCAAAACCGGCCGGCCAGATACCCATCCTTCTTTCCCAGGTGTTCTTCACGCAAATGATACTGGTGGAAATATGCCAGTACCGGTTGTTATTATCCATGAAGGTGGATCCATGCCCTGCTCCTCTGGAAAAACCACCCGGTTTGAAACTTAAGGGATCCGGCTGTGGTATCGCCTGGATGCCATCAAACAGCGGCTGGCTTCCCACCACCACCCCATCGGCATATCCGCTCATTTCTGTTCCCGGCGCACCATATTGAAAGTAATATTTCCCTTTGTGTTTTGTCATCCAGGCACCTTCAATGAAGGGGTCGAGGAAAGTATTGTCCATATGTTCCCCGAACCTTTGCCATCCGTAACGCCAATCCTGCAACAGGTACATGGGGGTGCGGGTACCCCTGGGTTGAAAAGTTTTCCGGTCCAGTTCCACTCCGTATACCGGGTAATTGTTGCTGCTCCCGTTATACATATACAACCTGCCGTCATCATCTGTAAAAAATGCCGGGTCCCATCCGCCAATTTCAAATGAATCCACAAGTGGCTTCCATTCATTGGCCTTGGGGTTCGTACTCATCCAGAGTGTGAAATTGCGGGTATAGGTGCTGCCAAACACGAGCATGGTGTCGCCGATGATGCCTACGGCCGGTGCGCACAATTCATCTAAAGTGTGATTCCAGGGGCGCAGGAATTTCCTGGCATTGAAGGTCCAGTTCAGCATATCGCTGCTGTACCAATATCCCCATTGGTTGGTACTGAACAGGTAATAATCGCCTTTATAATTGACGATGACCGGATCGGCCGTGGCCCGGTGTTTGCCCCAGGCGGTAAAATCGGGAAAGGGCGTATATCCATAATCCACATTGACAGGATTACAATAGGTTTTTTGCTGTGCCTCGAGTTGCTGTACTCCCGCGAAAAGAAGGAAAGGGAGTAAGATGAGGAAATAAAGATGACAGCCGCTTTTTATTTTATTCTTTTGCATCAGCATTTATTTTATCTAAAGTTTTATGCCTGATTAGATAGTCAACACTGTAGTGGCCGGGTCCAATGATGAAAAACATAAAGGCCAGCAATACAAATAAGAATGGATGCTGGTCTTCGTACCATATCTTACCCTTACCCACAAAAAAACTGATATAGGCCATAATGATCATGACCACCACAGCACCCATTTTCATAAACATCCCCAGTAAAAAAGACAGCCCACCCAGTAATTCGGCAACCTTACCGCCATAAACCAGCCATTTACCATATACGGGATCACTGAATATTTCCCACTGCAGGTATCCACTCATTTTTTCGGGGTTGAATATTTCAAAACCATGATACAATAAAAAAATACCTGCCGACATTCTTACGAATACAATTCCTGCCTGTTGCCATGGCCGCATCCGCCAATCATATTGTTTCATATTCCTGTCATTTTATTAAATAGGGGCTTTCAAAACCCAGTTTTTTTAAACCCTCCTGTATTTCGGGGCAACTCATAAACAGCTTCCACAACAAACCTGTACGGTAGTTTTCCATCATCACCACAATGGGCCCCTGGTCGATGGCCAGGTAACGCTTTGGAAACCATTGTTCCGTTTCACTAAAAGCATCGTAGAATCCAAACGGGCCCCATAATTGATCATTCAGGTCATTATACCAGTGACGCATAGCCGCCATCGATTCCTCCGGTGTATAGGGAAAGGAAGCCAGTGCAGCCGTTGGCGCGATAACCCCCAGGTCATTTTGCAGGGAAGGTGCATGCCCCGCATACCCTTTTACGGAATAGCTGGAAGTAAGTCCCCAACTGGATGGACCATATCCCTTGTAGTGTTTGGGATTTTCTACACACCATTGATAATTGATCAGGGCCTGGGTCCTGTTCTCCTTCCAGTAGTCTGCATAAGTATCTTTTAATCCATGCGGATCCAGCCCGAGGTAAGAATAATGGGCCCAGAATAACGGACCGCCATGAACAGCATCACCCTGATGGTGCATTTGCAAAGAGCGTTTTCCATAGGCAGGAGGATTAGCGTTAATCCTGCCATGCTCTGCCCAACCCGCATGATAGACGGATGCCGGTACAGGGTGTGTGGGTGATGAAGCCGCCAGCACATACATGATCAGGCATTCATTATAGCCATGTACCGCAAAATTCATTTTCCAATCATACCGGGGGCTCCAGTGCCAGTACAAGACATCCTGGCCATGCCGGTACCAGTCAAATTCTATCGTTTTCCATAAGGCATCTATTCTTTTAGCCAGTTCCTTTTCTTCCTCATTTCCTTTTTGAAAATACTGCCGTACACAAAGCAGGCCCTGGATCAAAAAAGAAGTTTCCACCAGGTCGCCGCCATCATCATATTTACTGAAGGGTTTCACTTCCCCCGTTTCACCATTCCACCAATGGGGCCAGGCGCCGTGAAAACGGGGTGAATTTTCAAGGAAGCGTATGATCTTTTCCAGCCTCAGCCTTCCGGTATCCCGGGAAATAAAACCTCTCTCCATACCCACCAGCAAGGCCATCACGCCAAACCCCGTACCACCACTCGTCACCGTACTCTTATCATGCTGCGGGTATATATCATCAGCATGGAATCTTTCCCGGGCTAATCCGCTAACGGGTTCTGCTCCTTCTAGAAAATAATCAAATGTCCGCTGCTGTACCATCCTGAATAAGCTGGTATCAGCAGGCGTTATCACGGTTGACGGGCCATCGCTCCTCTTCTCCCCTTTTCCGGAAGGAAGGAAACAGGCATTCGCCACACAAATGATAGCGAGAAAGCAAATATTGTAAAGTCGTTTCATATCTATTTACAGATAAGGCGCCGAAAATCCCAGCGATAACATACCTGCTTTTATTTCCGGACAACTATTAAATAAATTCCATAATAAGCCCGACCGGTAATTCTCGATCATCACCAGTTCGGGCCCCTGGTCGATGGCCAGGAAGGAGGATGCAAACCATTGTTCTTTTAATGAAAATGCATCGACAAAACCATATTCTTTCCAGAGCTTGTCGCCCAGCACGTAATAATAAAACCGGATGGCCTTTAAAGATTCTGCCGGCGTATACGGCAGGGATGAGATGGCAGCCGTTGGCGTCAGCACACCGATATCATTGGTGGGCGAACTGGCCGTATACCCGCTGGGAATATCGCTGGCGGTTAAACCCCAGCAACTGTCGCTATATCCATACCATCCTTTTGGATTGGCTGTACAATAATTATAATTGATGAGACTGTGATTCCGGGTTTGAGTAGCATAGCTGGCATAGGCATCATTCAGGCCGTTGGGATTCATTCCCATGAATGAATAGTGTTCAAAGAATAATGGCCCTCCGTAATCAGGGCCCAGTGGTAATACAATCCCCTGGTAACTGTTACCGTTCACAAACCCGTTATTGCCATTGCCGGCCCAGCCGTTTTGATACACGGAAACCGGTATGCCGTGGGTGGGTGAGGAAGCCGCAAGAATATACGTGATCAGGCACTCATTCCATCCGCGAACTGGCATGTTCATGATCCAACCCTTATCGGTGCTGTAATGCCAGTACAATACATCCTGCCCCCCATTGCGAAACCAGTCCCATTCCACATTTTCATATAAAGCGTTGATATCATTTCTTAAACTGGTTTCCGCTGTACCGGAACCGTTGAAATACTGGCGGGCCGTGAGCAAACCCATCATGAGGTAGGATGTCTCTACCAGGTCAGCACCATTATCGTTGGTACTGAAAGGAATGATCGCCCCGGTAGCCCCGTTGAGCCAATGCGGGAAGGCCCCTTTCACCTTAACCGCTGTATTTTTTAAAAACCCGACGATTTTCTCCATCCTGGCCAATCCTTCTGCCCGGGTGATAAAATTTCGGTTAATCGCTACCGGTATTGTCATGATACCAAAACCAGAGCCCCCCGAAGTGACTACATCACCGGAGGTATTCCTTTCCCGGGCCAGTCCGCTGACGGGGTGGCCAAAATCCCAGAAATAGCGAAAGGTCTGCCGCTCTATCAAGGTGAGCAGGGAATCGTCGGTGATTAATGGGAATTTGCGGGTGGAATCAATTTTGGTGACAAAATCAACGGAAGCCGGGACATTGAGGTTTCCCCCCGATGCAGACTGCAGGGATACCCCCACCCTGCAAACATAACGCTTCAGGTACTCCAGTGGGGCAGCGGTTTGCACCTGGACCACAGAATCGTTCTGCTGCAAACTGGCCTGGAAAGCGACTGGGTTGCCGCTGATATCCGTCAGGGAGATGGCCGCCGTTACTGTGAAAGGTTTGAGGGGTTCCGTAAAACTGAACCTGATCACAGGCTGCACATCAACGTTATAATTAACCAGATTGGAAGCCGTAAGAGTACCGACCTGGATTTTTTTCAGCACCGGAGCCTTTGGTACCGGCGGGGGCGTTGGGCTGTTATCATTCTTCTTGCAACCCGAAAGCAGGCATACCAGCAGGAGGCAGGCCATACCGCTTTTCAGCGAAATAATATGTATCAAACCCTTTTTATTCATTACCATACAATCGTTGCGATGGAATGCGGTAAAGCATTAACAGGAGCCGCCTGGCCATCCATCCATATATAATAAGGTATTGCATTCGCCGTGGGATTCATGACAATAATGACCCTTTCTCCATTTTCATTTTTGAAAGCAGTGGTCAGCAGCTGGCTGCGGCTGGCACTGCTCACCATCCGCCTGGCACCCGGCTGAATGAATTTAGAGAAATGGCCGATGTAATAATATTCGTTGGTATAGATCAATTCACCGGTTTTGGTGTTGCCATGTATGGGTGCAAAACAAAAATTACCGACATGGTTGGGGCCACCGGTTTCATCCAAAAGGATATTCCAGTCAGTAAAACCGGTCATGCCGTTGTTAAAATCGTGGATCATATTGGCTCCGTATTTCTCGCCCAGGCTCCAGTCTTTCACTTTTTGCAGGTCAAAAGCCTCTTTACAACCTTCGGTAAAAAACAGGTTTTTATCGGGGAAGGCTTCGTGCACCCTTTGTACATTATCATACATGGGGTCCCCGCCACTCCAGGGTTCATACCAGTGAAACCCGATACCCCAGAGGTATTTGGCCGCATCGGGATCGTTCAGGAGGGTGCTGGCCCGTTGGTATAACAGGTCGCGGTTATGATCCCACCCGATGATCTTTATATCGCCCAACCCTTCTTGCTGCATAGCAGGGCCAAGATAATTTTTCAGAAAATCTCTTTCTTCCTCACCGGTATAGATACAGGACTCCCAGCGTTGGGTGGCCATGGGTTCATTCTGAATCGTGATGCCCCAAACCGGGATCCCTTCTTTTTCATAGGCCCGGATAAAACGGGTATAATAGTTGGCCCAGCTACTGTAAAAGTCCGGCTTCAGTTTCCCGCCATGCAGCATATCATTATTATCTTTCATCCAGGCGGGCGGGCTCCAGGGGCTCGCGAAAAGATTCAGTTTACCCCCCGCTACTTTGATGGCCGCTTTGATAAAGGGGATCTTGTATTTCCGGTCATGGCCGATATTAAATGAAGACAGGGATTTGTCATCATCACTGACATAGGTGTAGGTATCACTGCTGAAATCGCAACTGTTGATATTGGTCCTGCCCACTGTATACCCGATACCTTTCTCCTTGTCAAAATAGGCGTGAAGTAATTCTTCCTGGCTGGAGGCGGGTAATTTATAAAATGTTTCGGCTGCTGCATCCGTCAGGGCGCCTCCAATACCAAAGTAAGACTGGAAGGTTTTGGAAGGATCCACAAAAACGCAGACCTGTGTTTCGAGGGGTTGTGGCATGGCCCTGAACACCAGGGTATCCGTTAAGGTCAGCCGTAACTGGCTGCTGTCGGCAGTGGTATAGACCCGCGCATATTTTCCAGCCGATGGGCTTACCGATTCCGGCTGATCCCGGTTTTCATTACAGGATAACAGGAAGACATAACCGAGAAGAATGACTGATTTTTTCATATTGCTGTTTTTTAATCCCAGGTATAAGTGGCTACGGCCCCGCCGGGCAGGGAAGCCGCTGCAATTTTATTCCTGAATATAATATTAAATGCAGTGGCTGTATTCATGTCATTGACGGCGATCAGGACCTTTTTCCCTGCCGGGGTGATAAAAGCCGCCGTATAGATCCCGCCCGCATTATTGCTGGCGATCCTAACCGAACCCGGTGGAACAAATTTTGATGCATGTGCCACAATATAATAACTCTCGTTCCGGCTAAAAGAGGTAGTGGTCACCGTTATGGCGCCCTTGCACTCCGTGCAGCCCCCCGGGGTATGCGGGTTATAGGAAGGGTCACTGGCCAGGTTCCATTCGAGGGCTACCCTGCTATGGTTGCGGACAGAACCGATGATCACATTCTTCACATGCCATTTCAGGTTGCCGTCAAACGACTGGTTGGCGCCCGTCCATTGTTCGGTAAAGTAGAGGTTCTTATCCGGGTGAGCATTATAGACGGTCGATAAGGCTGAAATATCCCCCCCGTACAGATGAAAGGCAGAACCGTCGATATAGGGTTTGGCGGCGGGATCATTCAAAATGGAAATCGGGTAATTGGGGTTATCGCAGTTATGGTCCCAGATGATGATCCTGGTATGTATACCTGCCAGCTGGAAAGCCGGCCCCAAATGGTTCTTGATAAAATCCGCCTGCTGATTCGCGCTCATCACCATGCTGGGATTGTTCCCCCCGTATTGAGGTTCGTTTTGTATCGTGATGGCATCCACGCTAATCCCCTTTGCCTGCATGGCCTGGATATATTTCACAAAATATTTGGCATATACAGAATAGTACTGCGGCAGTAGACTTCCCCCCACTGAATTACCATTGTCTTTCATCCACACCGGAGGGCTCCAGGGAGAACCCATCAGTTTGATATCGGGATTGATCGCTAATATTTCCCCGAGTACGGGTATGACATCAACCGTATCCTTAGACAGGGAAAAATTGGCAAGAGAAGTATCCGTCTGTCCGGCGGGCATATCATCATAACTGAAAACGGATTCATTCAGGTCGGAAGCCCCGATACTGATACGGAGATAACTGACCCCAATGGCATTTCCTGTATTTCCAAATAATTCCTGCAGCAAACTTGTTTGCGTAGCTGCGGGAAGCTGGTGGATCAGGGTGGCACTTCCACCTGTCAATGAAAATCCAAAGCCATCAATGGTCTGAAAGACCTGGGTACTGTCTATGGTGATATCCGGGTTACTGTTATGCTGATCAGCAAAAACAAGACCCCCGGCCTGTTTCTCCAGTAAAGCCGACCGGTCGCCCTTCGTCAGCCAGGACGCTGCTGTAAATCCGGCTGTGCCGTTTCCTCCCGGGCCATTCTTTTCTTTTTTACAATTGGCGTGGATGGAAAGCAAACCACCGGCAAAGAACAGTATCAATAAGGTTTTTGAGAAAACATAAGGTTGTTTCAATGCGATTTCAATTTTTATCGGTTAATAAAATTAGTTGCTCATTGTTTCTTGCCAGCACCAGCATGTTTTTATTGTCCGGTTGACGGACCCATTTGAAATCCCGGATCTCACCATGGATATCCGCAAGGGAATGAATATGGGTGAAACTATTTGTCTGCTTATCATAAGAAAAGCCCGTCGGCAGCAGGGCGTCATACCGCCCCTCATAGGGTAATACCCCAAAGAAATTACCCCCGGCTATAAAGGAACCTGCTCCCTTATAGGCATCCCGGGTAAAGGCCATCAGGGGGGATAACTGTAATTCATCCGGCAGGTCCAGCCGCCGGAATCCCCCTTTCCCATCATTGATAAAACAGGAAGAAGAAAGGGTCTCCGCCGTCAGTTCCGTATAGTCCTTGAAAAGGTCATAAAAAATATATTTCACATCCTTTCCGGCCACTTCCTGGTAGCTGAGATAGGCTTTCTTTAAAACCGGAAGTGCTTTTTCCAGCTCATCTTTTGCCAGGAAAGTATATTGCTTTCCTTTCAGGGTATAGCACATTACCTGTTCAAATGAACCATTATTGTCAAAATCCTTTACATATAATTTGAGCGGACCGTCTTTCCCCGCCCAGAGTTTGGAATTATGACCCCAGTTACCGGCCAGGATATCCTGCTTACCATCCCCGTTCACATCTGCCATATAAATGGTTTGCCAGAGACCCGATGAATGCGGCAGGTCTGTTTCGGTAAATCCCCCTTTATTATTCATAAAGATCTTGAGCGGCATCCATTCTCCAGTTACCACCAGATCGGGCCAGCCGTCATTGTTAAGGTCGTTAAAAGCGGCAGCGGTCACCAAACCGATGTTGAGCAGGTTCATCGTGGCTTTGGGGGCAATGGTGAATTTACCCTTGCCATCGTTCAGGTAGAGGTAAGAGCTTTGCGGGATCCCGTATTTCCTGGGATCGGAAAGAAACCCGACAAACACATCACTGTCGCCATCCTTATCGATATCCGCTACCGTTACGCAGGATTTATTTTCATACAGTTGCGGTATCGCACTCAGGGTTATCGAGAAATTCCCTTTTCCATCGTTGATAAATAAACGATCGGCGGAAGCAATATCATTCACAGGCATTTCATTGCCCCCACTCACCACCCATAAGTCCAGGTTCCCGTCGCCGTTAGCATCAAAGAATAGGGCATCAACATCCTCACAAACCGCAAAGCGGTTAAACAAGGCCGTATCCGCCGGCTGAAAATGCCCGTCCTTTTGCTGGATCATCAGTGAACCCGGCTGACCTTTTGCGCCACAGGTATAGAAATCATCCAGCCCATCTGCGTTTACATCCCCCACTGCAATCCTGGGGCCCCTTGTACTTTCCTCATGGGGAATCAGGTACTGAAAATTAAAGTCGACAAAATTATTTTCATGATGGGACCAGTCGATCCCTTTCTCGCGGGTAATATCCACGAGGGGGCTGTTTTGGGGCGGGAAGAATTTTGCAATATCAAATGGCTGCCCGGTACCTTTTTGAACGATGGCCAGTTGCTGGTTGACCGGGATATCTTTCAGGAGTTCATATTGCTGGTTGGGCCATACGACAAGCAGGCTATCGATCACCCGGATCGAATCGAGTCCAAAATGGAGCCTGTTTTCACAGGATGATTCAAAACCCCTGGTCAGCATAAGTTGCTGGTATTGCATCCCCCCCTTCGTGAACAAATACACTTTGGCCCCGATGCCTGAGGTGTTGAGCCCCGTACCATTAAGGGTAACCGTTAAGTAGTTTTTCCCGGCTGTATTATTTTTCAGGATGACGGCCGGGGCATTGAGGCTGTTGATCACGAGGTCAAGGTCGCCGTCATTATCAAGGTCCGCATAGGCAGCTCCGTTATAATATCCTTTGAAAGCACCGGTTCCCCATTCGTCGCTGACGTCCCGGAACTGGTATTGGCCGTCCCCCCGGAATAAGAAAGGATGGGAGGACCCGTCCGGCATGGCTTCGATGGCCTGGTCATCAAACTGATCAGTGGCATCCATCCCTTTATTTTTCAGGTCGGAGGCATACACGATATAATCGAGGTCAACGGGTCTTTTCACGATACCGCTGGAAACAAACAGGTCTTTGTTGCCATCATTATCAAAATCGGCAAAGAGGGGGCACCAGCTCCAGTCGGTTGCTGACACACCTGCCATCAGCGCGATATCACTGTACACTTTTCCATCCCCGTCATTCCGCTGCAGGCAATTACGGGAAACCTGTTGCTGGTAACCATTACGGGTGATCTTCTGGTTGTAAATATCAAAATGTTCATCGCTTCCATAGGTCTTCATGGTCTTTTCATCCGGGGGGAGCATATCAGTGGTCATGATATCGATCATGCCGTCATTATTGAAATCGGCGGCATCATTACCCATACTGAAACGGCTGTAATGGCCAAAATGGCTGGCCCCTTCATCCTTAAAGGTTCCGTCGCCCCGGTTGATATAATAATAATCATTTTCATGAAAATCGTTCCCGATATAGATATCTTCCCAGCCATCATTATTAAAATCGGCAACGCTGATCCCCAGGCCATAGCCCAGGTTACTCTGTGAAATTCCGGCTTCCCTGGATACATCGGTGAATTTCCCGGTAGTGCTCACATCGTTCCGGTAAAGACGGTCGCCGGATAAGGCATCATACTTGTTCCGGTGACTGGTATCAACAATATTGGCATTGGGGTGATGCGACTGGTTGAGGATGAAACAATCCAGGTCGCCATCATGGTCATAATCAAAAAAAACAGATTGAGTGGTAAAACAGGAAGTATTTAATCCATATGCTGCCGATGCTTCGGTGAATGTTTCATTGCCTTTATTGATGAACAGTTCATTATGACCCTGCAGACCATATTTATTACTCACGGTAGAGACATAGATATCCAGGAGCCCGTCTCCATTGACATCGGCCATAGTTGCACCGGTACACCAGTCAGCGCTTCCCTGCACCCCGGCTTTTTCTGTGATATCCTCAAATTTAAATCCCCCTTTGTTAAGATAGAGTTTATTCCCCCCTTTTGAATTGGCCGTAAAATAAATATCAGGCAGGCCATCCCCATTGATATCCCCGATGGCCACACCCCCTCCGTTATAATAATACAGGTAATAAAGAATACTGAAAAGATGTTTTTTCACCAGCTGGTTGGTGAAATGGATACCCGTTTCAGAAGCGGTCATACTCGTAAACTGTTTTTCTTTCTGCTGACAGGAGCTGAACAGCAGGGAGAACAGGATGACAAATGCGAGTACTGGTTTCCGTTTGAGATGTTTCATCGCTGGTTATTATTTGCATGAGAAACAAGCGCAGGGGCCTCTTGCTTCCCATAGGGTTATTAATTCAATACGGCCATCTTCCGGATGGTATCCAGAACAGTTTTTGTCAGTTCCGGGTACACCCTGATATAATGCGTCCGCATATTGGCGGCCGTTGGTATACTGGCGCCCTCGCGCAAAACAACAATGGCCCCGGATGCCTGCTCGGGCATATGGCAATCAATGCAGTTTTGGGTAATAGCAGGACCTATCTTATTTTTCAACTTGCATTCATGCTGATCCTTCTCATTATGACAACCAATACAGCGCTGAGAATATACCGCCAGCTGTCCTTTCTCATTGGCATGCGCATCATGGCAGGTCAGACAGGTCATCTGGCTTAAGGTAAAACATTTACTGGCCTGCAATAAACCAAACTGGTTGCCATGTACATCCATACCGGCCACATTCCTGTTTTGCTGAGCGGTCGCAAAAAAATCACCCAGGCTATCGCCCGGCTGAAAGGAAAAGGAAGCTGCAGTTTTCTGCAATCTACCGCCATGACACAATGCACAAAGGTCGAGGCTTTGCCGGCGTGAAAAATCGGCCGGGTTAACAATAAACCGGGCTGTTTTTTCTTCGGGGTGCGCAGTATGATACTGAACATGCCCGGCTGCCGGCCCGTGGCATTTTTCACAATCAATGCCATAAATAATTTTGTGCTTATCAAATTCATCCACGGCTACCCCGGGGGCTGACAGGGTTTGAACAAAAGTGGTATGACATTCCAGGCATCTTGCGGTAACAGGTCTTCCAAATGTCACCCGGTTCGCATAACCGGGGCTATTGGTCCATTCCTGCAGGGCCGTGAAATACGTAATGGGCAACTGGAAGAGGGTATCCCCCCACCAGTATAAATAAGTCTGCCCACGGGTTGCGGAACCCACGGTCACATCAAAGCGCCGGGCTTTCCTTTCCTGGTTGTCAAAGTATTCGACCTGGTAAAAACCGCTGTCTCTTTTTTCCATCAGCATTTTTACATGCGGGTTGAAGAAGAAGCTGTTGCTGCCTTCTGCAAAACTGCCTTTGATACTGCTGGCGGATGCGGGAGAGGAGCTGTTAAAATGTGCGGTCCGGATATGCTGGTCATAAATATCCTTATGACAGCTGATACATGATGCGGATCCGGCAAAATCTGAAAAACTGGTTTTTGTAAGCGGTGCTGATGCTGCCTTTTCACCATCCATGCAACGGGTGAGCAAAAAAACCGCGAAGGTCATCATTAAAATGATCAGTGAAGATCGTTTGTATCGTTTACTTCCTGTCACTATTTAGCCATGCATTTTGTTCGGTACCGGAATAAAAAGGGCTGACATATAAATATGTTCAGCCCTTACTCACTGCTTATGCTGCTTACGAAAATTTATAATTTATTATTATACAAAGCCAGTACTTCTGCAGCAGATAAGGCTTTATTATATAGCCTGAACTGATCTAATGAACCTTTAAAGGAACGTACCCAGCTGTCGGTTGGGCCTGCTAAACCAACGCTTTTATTCCAGCCACCCAAAACAAGTCCTGAAACACTGCTCACATTAAAATTCAAGGGGCCTGTTAAGCCTCCCTGTTGTGTAGCAGCAGCCGATAATCCTGTCAAAGCTGCGCCATCCACATAGGTAGCCAGTTTCGAGGTATTGGCATCATACACAAAGGCCATATGGTGCCATTGCTTATCATAAATATGGGGTATACGGTCATGATCATGATAAGTGAACCAGTTATCCTTCACGGCAAAAGTAACGGCGGCAGAATCGGCTGTTGATCCGGCACCGGTATGATCGAATAGCAGGAACATGCCGCTGTTATGCCAATAGTCCTTATCGGGTAATGACATGACGAACTGCGCCCCGTCTGCCGACTGGGGAACCCCGTTAATTTTTTCCCAGAAAGCCACAGAAAAACTGGAGGCTGCTGCAAAATCATTGGCATTCAGGTACTGCAAACCGACTTCCTTGGAATTGACAAATGCTGTTCCATGAGGACCGGGACCATAGGTGATGGATTTATCCGGGAAGAAACTGGGATAACCCGATATCGAATCCCCAAAACGGATATTGATCTGTTTGGCCGCTTCGGAAGTGGAATCAAAATTCGCAAAGAAACGAAGCTCCGTCGTGGGTGTAGCCAGGTGATCTTCGGGATAATCGCCCAGGGCAGGCCTGTTCATTTTCTGGCAACCGATAACGCCCAAAAAGGGAACGATAAAGAGGAGCAGTCTGAATAATCTATTTTTATATGTCATAGTATCGCGTTTTAATTTTTATATATTTTACCACTGCGGATTCTGGATGAGTACGCCACCCGAAAGATCGATAGCTTTCTGCGGGATGGGATAATATTGACAACGGTCGGTATATCCCAGTGTACCGAGGGTACTCAGGGCATCGCCCCAGCGCACGAGGTCGTAGAACCGGTAACCTTCCATGGCAAATTCCCATCTTCTTTCATTCTTGATAGCGGTGCGCATCTGTGCCTGGTTGGCAAAAGCAATATGCGGTAATACCCCTGCATTGCCACCCCTGGCCCTGGCCCTTACCATTTCCAGCAGGGTTTCTGCCGTAGCGCCATCGTTTGTTTCATTCGCTGCTTCTGCCTTCATCAAGAGCACATCGGCATAGCGCAGAATCCTGTGATTGATCCAGCCGGCGTTCCCATCGGTGGTATGCCCGGTGATCTGGCGAACTGCCGGATCGCTATATACTTTTTTATTCCAGTATTTCTGATCCAATGCCGTACCCGGGTTATAGGGTGGTAAGGTAGCACCAAATCCACCGGTGGCAGCGCCACCATCATACTGTCCTGAATACAAGATCGTGGCAGCTTTTCTCGGATCAGTGGGGTCCCAGGCTGTTTCCAGCACATCAGTGGGGGTATTCCATCCCCATCCCAGGTTCCATTGAGAACTGGCTCCACCCTGGCGTACATTCTGAGAAGTACCAAAAGCAACTCCTTTATCCGGTGATCCGCCGGCACCGATATAAGCCTGCATCTCCAGGATTGATTCGGGGCCATTTTTACCGGCACCATTCAAACCTTCTTTCCATACATCGGTGAATTTAGTGGCCAGTGCATATTGACCGGACCCTATCACGATATTACAATGCGCCAGCACCTGTGCCCAGTTTTGCCTGAACAGGTAGGTTTGCGCCCATAAAGTATGTGCGGCACCGCTGGTCAGCCTTCCGGGAAATGCATTGGAACCTGTAGTTGAGTTGAACCAGGTGGTTGGCAATAACTGGGTGGCCAAATCAAGGTCATCATCGATCAGGGCATAAATTTCCGTTATCGGAGATTTTGGCCTTACCCCTTCGGCGGCATTGGTATAATAAAAATCAATTTTAGGAACTTCTCCGTAAGCTTTCAGCAATTCAAAATAGGAATAAGCCCTGAAGAAATGGGCCTCGCCTACGTTCCTGAGAGAAGCCGCATCAGACACCTGGAGCGAATCGGCATAATATAATAACTGGTTCGCCTTATTAATCATATAATAATGGTCATTCCAGTAAGTGTTCGTCGCCCAGTCATCCTTGGTATATTGAAAGGTTTCGAACTCGGCATTGATCTCAGCACCATCGGTAGCGCTGCTTCCCTTTTGTGCATCATCATCCCGGATACTGTTAAAGTCGAGCCAGGGCAATGTATTGAAGCCGGCCCAGGTATTAAAGATGGAATACATCCCTACGGCCTGTCCGTCCAGCACACTGCCATAATCATCCAGTGTGGAGGAAAGGGGCTTTCTGTCGAGGAACTTCTTACAACCGGTATTGACTGTGGTCAGAAAAGCTGCCAGTATCAGTCCCCAGAATATTTTTTTATGTTGTCTCATATCAATAGATTCTTATTGTTAATGATTAGAAAGTTACATTTAGACCAAAAGTGGTAATCCTTGGAATAGCACCGCCTGCATTGTCAAAACCAAATCCTGTAGCGCTACCACCAAACTCTGCCGTATAACCATTATTATGTTTCCATGTTTTCAGGTTCTGAATATTGGCAAAAAGCCGGAGGTTCCTGATCTTGGCTTTTGCCAGGACTTTTGGATCGATGTCGTAGCCCAATTGTAAATTCCTGATCCTGAAATAACTTCCATCTTCAATATTATAGGTTGATCCGTTATAATTGAAACGGTCTGCCTGGCTGATGATCGGTTCCCAGTTGGAAGTACCGGCACCATGCCACCTGTCATTTTTAAGGGAAGGATAATTAACCCGCTGGAAAGGTGATTCCAGTGATCCCCATATCCTGAATACTTCATTACCATAAACACCGCCAACGTCGATACCCAGGTTAAACCGCTTGTAATTGACATTGATAGAGCCACCGTAAATGAAATCAGGGGAAGGGTTACCGATCACGGTCCTGTCTTTGGCGTCAATCACACCATCTCCATTAATATCCTTGAATTTGAAATCTCCGGGACGATATGAACCCAGTGCTGAAGCAGGAGGTGAGGAAAGGATATCCAGGTTACTCTGGTACAATCCTTCTACCACATAACCGAAGAAGGAGCCGATCGGGTTGCCCGGTAAGGTCCTGGCTTCAGCCGATCCGTTGTTGGCCCGGGCATCAATGATGATCCCTCCGGGAAGGTCATTGGCGACACTCACTACTTTGTTCTTCATAAAGGTGATATTACCGCCAATATTGATGGTAAGGTCTTTTTGTAATTCCTGTGTCCAGGTAGCAGAAAACTCTTCTCCCCAGTTTTTGATCTTACCGCCGTTTTCCAACTGGTCGTCCAGACCCAGTGAACCAAGGGCCACATAAGTCATCATGTCCTTGGTTACCTTGTTGAAATAGTTGGCTTCAAAATGAAGACGGTTATCAAAAGCATTCACTTCAACTCCAATCTCGGAAGCATCTACGGTTTCCCAGCGCAGGTCAGGGTTAACCCGGTAAGCCGGTAAGGCCCCGGTAATGATATTGGAACCGAAAGGCACTTCTGTTCCACCCCTCAAACCGGGATAGAAAGGATAATCACCCACACTACCATAAGTACTCTGGTTACCCAATACCCCGATAGATCCTTTCAGTTTCAGGAAATTGATGATGTCCTGGTTCTTCATGAAGTCTTCGCGGCTGATTTCCCAGGCAGCACCCAATGCCCAGAACTGCTGATGGCGATTCTTTTCGGGGATCCTTGAAGAAGCATCATCCCGGAAGGATGCATTCAGGTAATATTTGTTCTTGTAATTATATAAGATCCTTCCCAGTGCAGAAACCGTGGTGTATTCGCTCTGGTAAGAGGAAGCATCACCCTGGTTCACATAACCAAACCCGTTGCTTACATACCAGAAACGTTTATTATCGGGGATCGGCAGGTCGGCCACACCGGTTCCCTGTTTGGAGGTTGCAAAACGCTGGAAGGTTCCGAAATAGTAAGTGGTAAAACCAGCTGTTGCGGTTACATTATGATCGCCAAAGGAATTCTTATACGTGAGGATATAATCCTGCTGAAACTTCTTATAATCATAATCGCCCTCCGAAACACTGGTCTTGGTATTATACAGGTAAGGGTCGCCTGTCAGCGGGTCATAGGCATAATACAGGGGGCTGTATGACCTTGAGTTGACATTGCTGATGTCGGCATACCAGGTGGGACGGAAATTAAAATGCTTCAGGAAATTGATATCCACATAAGCACTGCCCACATAGCGGTATTCATAACTAATCGTCTTGTTCCACTCATTCTCCACCTGTAACAGGGGATTCACCACACCGGAATTCTGCAGGGCCACATCCAGGCCGGAATACAGGTTCAGGTTGATACTGTCGGCGCTGTAAGGATCCTTTAACCGGTAAGGCATAGTACCGGCAGATACATGCGGCATTACCTTGCGGGCGGCATCCAATACCCAGGTAGCATTATAAGGGTTGTGCTGGCGGGATGCATTGAAGTTGATCCCCAGCTTTACATTCTTGTTCACCTTGAACTCATCATTGAAAGAGATCAGCATCTTTTCCAGCTTTTCCCTTTTGATCATGCCTTCATCGGAAATATAGCCCAACCCGAAGTTGAAGCGGTTATTATCGCTGCTACCGGAAATGGTCAGGTTATTATTGTTGAACTTGCCGGTTCTTGTTACGGCGTCGATCCAGTCGGTGTTGGCCGTAAGCGCAGAATAATCGGGCGTGGCCACGCCATTGTTTGCATTCTCCTCGGCAAACAGGGTATTGAACTCGGTGGCATTGGACATCTTGATCTTATCCACCAGGGTCTTATAACCATAGGTAGTATTGAAGTTGATGATGGTCTGTCCTGACTTCGCCCTTTTGGTGGTGATGGCAATAACACCGGTGGCACCCCTTACCCCGAAGATCGCCAGCGAAGAAGGATCTTTCAGGATCTCCATGGATTCGATATCATTGGGGTTCAGGTAATCGATATTGTCATTCAGGATCCCATCCACTACGTAGAGCGGGTGTACCTGGCCGATACTGGTAGTACCACGGATACGGATATCCGGGGCCTGTCCGGGTGTGCCATTGTTCACGATATAAAGACCGGCTACCTTACCCTGCAAAGAAGCCACAGGGTTGGTATTGGGTTTGTCTGCGATGTCCTTTCCGGCAATCTTTACAATTGAACCGGTCAGGTCTCTTTTATTCGCCGTACCATAACCGATCACCACAACCGCATCCTGTATCTTGACCGATAAGGAAAGCGTTACACTGATATTGGTTTTGCCGGCCACAGACACTTCATAATCTTCATACCCCACATAGCTGAATACCAGGACGGCATCATCCGGTACCGTAAGGGAATAGTTACCGTTTACGTCGGTCGTGGTTCCGATCCTGGAACCTTTTATGGTAACCGATACCCCTACGAGCGGGTCACCGGCTGCGGTGGTTACCTTCCCGGACACGGTTTTCTCAACCACCACAATCTCATCGGAAGTAACCCCGGCTTTCAGCACCACCAGGTTATTGTTGATGATCTTATACCCGATCCCGATATTTCCCAATACCTCGTCCATAACTTCCGTTACATAGGCATCGGCCACATTGACGTTGACCCTGGGTTTATTCTTGATGATGTCCTCACTGAAAAGGAACCGGTAATTGGTCTTCTTTTCAATGGCAAATAATACTTTTTTGATTTCCGCCGCATTCATCTTCAGGGTGATCTTTTCCTGCGAAAAGGTCCTGGCAGAAACATGCAGACAGAAAACAGTCAGTAAGGCAAGCATCAATTTCATAATTCGGACGGTTTTTAGAAACAGGGTTCCGGAAGGGTGAGCGTCTACATTCTCATATTTTTTCATATTTTACAGTTGAAGGGTTAATATAAATCCAGATTTTGTTTGATCTCTGGTAACGCGTGTTAACCTGGCAGGGTTCCGTTGCAGCGGAATCCTGCTTTTTTTTACCCTTTAGTTCAGGAAGTGTTGTTGGCAGGCATATGGCATAAGCTTATTTGTAAATGATTATTTGATCGCTATTGATTTCATACCGGAAACTCTTGGTGATCATCAGCGCCTGTAAGGCCTGTTCGATGGTCTCATTACTAAAGGTCCCGGAAAAACGGGCCTCCTCCAGTTCACTGTCGCTGATGGTGATTTTAATATTGTACCACCTTTCAAAACTCACGGCCAGGTCTTTGAAAGATTCATCCCGGAATACCAGCCTGTTTTCGACCCACTGTGTTTCTGCAATCGTACTGTCGATGGGGCTTCTCCGGAGCTGGTTGATGGAAATTTCAGGTTTCAGGTCCACTTTCTCTTCTTTGATCCTTGGCGCCACGATATCCCTGTTCCTGACCACCAGTTTCTCGTTGGGCGAAAGAATGATTTTTTCATTGGGCCTGTTCCTGACCGAAACCTCGATACTGCCCCTGATGAGGCTGGTTTCGGTGGTCTTATCTTCCGGGTAGGCTTTTACATTAAAAGCCGTTCCCAATACTTTAATATCGATGGCACGGGTATGGATGATAAAGGGTTTCTCCTTGTTTTTGGCCACATCAAAAAAGCCCTCTCCTGTAAGAGAGACCTCCCGGATGGCCTGGCCAAACTCTTTGTCATAGGTCAGCTTACTGCCGGCATTCAGCCAAACCACCGACCCATCGGGTAATTGCACTTTTGACTTGGAGCCCAGCCGGGTGGAGATCTCGCTGATATCGCCCTGCTTTACATCCGTTGCACCTTTTGCATTCACCTTATTATGAAAAATGGAAAAACCGGTAATGATCAACCCTATGAAAACGGCTGCCGCCATGATCCATTTCAACCTTATTCGCCTGCCCCTGTTTTCGTCCGGGAAATAGTCGCTGACCGGCAGGTTTTCGGGCTGGTCTTCAAAGAATGAAGCATCATTCATTCTTTGTAAATGCAGAAGGTAGGCATCTTCTTCTTCATGCATATCCTTCACAGGGTCCAGACTCCATAAGTCTTCCAGGTTCTGGATAGCATACTGCCATTCCGGATGCTGATGAATCAGTTCCTCCAATTCAAGCAATTCCTCAGCGGAAGCCTCTTTAGATAGTTTTTTGGAGAATAAAATCCAGAATTTTTCCTGACTCATGAACCGTGGTATCGTTTACAGTAAAATAGTAAGACAGTCAGGAAGGACCGATACCCCTAAAGCCGTGTAAACTATTTTTTTACGGATTGGGTGGATGCCTGGCCGGACACATCCAAATGCATGCATTTGCCGATCCTTCGCAGGGCGATAGCCATCTGGGCTTCCACTGTTTTGACCGATATCTGAAGTAATTCTGCTGCTTCCCGGTATTTGAGCCCGTCTTCCTTGATGAGTTTGAAGACCATGCGGCATTTTGGAGGTAATGTATTGATAACCTGGCTGATATGACGAATCATTTCCGCTGTCATCATCAGCTTTTCCGGATCAAAATATACACTGTTCAGCTGGGCAACCCAGTGTTCCGAAGCTATTTGCCGCTGTTTTTTCTGGCTGGCCAGTTTATTGATACTCTGGTTCTTTACGGCTGCAAAAAGATAAAAGACCGGGGATTCGATATCCACCAGCTTAGCCCTTTTTTCCCAGATCTTGATAAAAACATCGGAGACCACCTCTTCGGCGTCATACTTAGATTTTAAGATTGAGTAGGCAAAGGCACTGAGGCGGCTGTGCATCAGGATGAACAATTCCTTATAAGATGCCTGGTTGTTATACAAAGCAATCTCCGAAAGCAGGAGCTTTATTTTATTATTCTCAGGCATCAGCAAGCAGATAAGCGATATAAATGTAGTTATTTATTAATGAACTGTTCAAAGGAATGATTTTATTTTTCTATTTTTGCCGCCTTAATCCGGATAGTATCCGGGTATTGAAACCAGTTCTTTTATACATTTTTACCCCGCCAATGCGGGTTTGGACCCTTAGCTCAGATGGTTAGAGCACCTGACTCATAATCAGGGGGTCGTTGGTTCGATCCCAACAGGGTCCACTTTGTTCGCCCATGGCATTGCTGTGGGCATTTTTATCACACCGGTTGTTTAACCTTTTATTAACCCCCGGCTAAATACATTTGCGCTACTCAAGAAAACTTATGAAGAAAATAATTACAACGGTATTGTTTATAGGCTTTATCAGTACTGTTTTTGCACAGGCCGTTGATAGTCTGGATACCAAAACAAAAAAAGACTGGAGTAAGGTAAGCCTTGCCGGAAGACCCAACGATCATTTTATGCTGCAGCTCGGCTATGCCGGCTGGTCGGGTGCCCCGGACAGCATCAATATCAAGGGATTTTCCAAGAGCTTTAATGTGTATTTCATGCTGGATTTCCCCTTCAAAACCGATCCCCGTTTCAGCGTAGCCATTGGCCCGGGCATCGGTACGGATAATATCAAGTTTGAAAATACCTATATCGGTGTTAAGGACCAGACCAGCACCCTCCGTTTCCAGGACCTCTCGGATACCAACCATTTCAAAAAATACAAACTGGTATCGGCTTTTCTGGAAGCACCCGTTGAACTGCGGTTTTCGTCCAACCCGCTTGACAATAAAAAAAGTTTCAAGTTTGCCCTTGGCCTTAAAGTGGGTACCCTGCTCGATATCCATACCAAGGGAAAAGAATGGGTAACCAAATCAGGTTCCACCCTGAACAATTACAGTGAAAAAGAAAAAAAGAAAGATTATTTCAATAAAAACCGGCTTTCCGCTACGGCGCGGATAGGAAAAGGTAATTTTACGCTTTATGGGTCCTACCAGTTAGGTCCCCTGATCAAGGAAGGACTGGGGCCATCGATCAAACCTTACTCCATCGGACTTACCCTGAGTGGTTTATAAAAGACTTTCCAATTATATAAAGCGGACAGGACTTGTCCGCTTTTTTATTTTTTACCTTTGCCACCCTTATCAAAACACCCGTTCCAATTCAATGCTCGATAAAAAGAAAAAGATACAGGAAGAAGAAAAGACCGTGCTGGTGGGCCTGATCCACAAGGACCAGACAGAACAGCAGGTAAAGGAATACCTGGATGAGCTGGCCTTCCTGGCCGAAACGGCCGGCGCCAAAACCATAAAACGTTTCACGCAAAAACTGGCCCACCCCGACAGCAAGACCTTTATCGGCAAGGGCAAACTGGAAGAGATAAAAAAATACTGTTCCGGTAAAAATATCAGCGTGGTCATTTTTGATGATGAGTTGAGCGGCGCCCAGATCAACAATATTGAAAAAGAACTCGATATCAAGACGATCGACCGCAGCGACCTGATACTGGATATTTTCGCCCACCGAGCCAAGACAGCACAGGCCAAGGCCCAGGTGGAGCTGGCGCAATACCAGTATATCCTGCCCCGGCTTAGGGGGATGTGGAAACACCTGGAAAGGCTGGGAGGCGGTATCGGTACCCGGGGGCCGGGTGAAACAGAGATTGAAACAGACCGCCGTATTGTTAGAAATAAAATCTCCCTGCTAAGAAAAAAACTGGCCGAGATCGATAAACAGGCATTCACCCAGCGAAAGGACCGGGGTGAATTTATCAGGGTGGCCCTGGTCGGGTACACCAATGTGGGCAAATCCACGCTGATGAATATGCTGAGCAAGAGCGATGTATTTGCAGAAAATAAATTGTTTGCCACGCTGGATACGACCACCCGCAAGATCGTTTTTGAAACCACGCCCTTCCTGCTGAGTGATACGGTGGGTTTCATCCGTAAGCTGCCCCACCACCTGGTAGAAAGCTTTAAGAGCACCCTGGATGAGGTAAGGGAAGCCGATATCTTACTGCATGTGGTCGATATTTCGCACCCGAATCATGAGGACCAGATGGGCACGGTTAATAAGACCCTGCAGGAGATCGGTGCCTTTGATAAACCCATCATCACCATTTTTAATAAGATGGACCTCTATGCCGACCATACTTTTGATGAATGGCTGGAAGAAAGCACGAAAAAAGAGATCCTCCGCGATCTCGAGGAAAGATGGCAGCGGGAAACGGAGGGTCATGCAGTTTTTGTTTCCGCCACTGAGCGCCAGAATATCGATATGCTCCGCAAATCCATTCTCGACAAAGTGCGGGAGCTGTACCGGGTGCGGTATCCTTATAAAACAGAATTCCTGTATTGATGACGGAGAAAAAAATCAACTGGGTCAGGATTGCCGATGATATCGGCGAGATCGATTTCGCAGCCAATAAGCTGGCGGTGGTCGAACTCAAAGATAAGAAGGTCTGCCTGGCGAAAAGCCAGGATACGTTATATGCCTGTGCCTATAAATGCCCGCATGCGGGGGGTATACTGGCCGAAGGGCATATCGATGCCCTGGGCAATATTGTATGCCCGGTACACCGGTATAAGTTCAGTTTACAAAACGGCCGCAATGTGAGCGGGGAGGGATATTACCTCAAAAACTGGCCGGTGGAAATCAGGGAAGACGGAGTGTATATCGGGATAGAAGCGACAGGGGGTTTTTGGGATATTTTCCGGTAAAAATGATTGTGGACAGGTTGTTAAAAACCTAAAATCCCCTATTTTTGCAACCCCTTAGGGGTGATTGGGTTTCACTTCCAAGAGATTTCATTTGAAATTTGGATTTTGAAATTTATCCCGCAGGGATTTATTCCTCCTTAGCTCAGTCCACCGGTGAAAACCAGGACTGATACAAACAGGAGAAACGAGGTGGTCCCGCCTTAGCGGGATGGTTAGAACGTGATTGAACATAAAGAGTATACAGAAGCGATATACTCCTCCTTAGCTCAGTTGGTTAGAGCATCTGACTGTTAATCAGAGGGTCGCTGGTTCAAGTCCAGCAGGGGGAGCAGGTTAGTCCTTAGAGCATTGGTTCTAAGGGCTTTTTTATTTCCAAGACCTCCGTAATCCCTTCACTTTTTCGTCCAAACGGTAACCAAAAAGGTAACTATACCCCTTCACAGGAGGTAACCTTTTTCCCTCCTGAAATGCACTCCTGACGGGCATTTCCACTTTACCACTTCATTTGGACACGGCCTTCAACCCAATTAAAAGGTTTCTTTTTAAAATGATACCTCGATGGCAACTAACAATCTCAACATATTATTTTGGCTGTATAAGTCGAAACTAAACAAGCAAGGGGAAGCCCCTATTTACTTACGGATTACTTACAACAAAGAGAGAAAGAATATATCAACCGGATTTAACATTGCCCCGGCAAGGTGGGACAGTAACAGAAGCATGGTGAAGGGGATTAAAGACGAAGCAATACAGGTCAATGCTTACATTTCTCAGACCAAAGCAAAGTTGATGGAGTTGTTTAACGAAATGCTGAAAGAACGGGATATTAACCTTGATATATTGATGGACAGGTTTTTTGGCAGGGATGCAGATAACATGACCCTGATGGAACTGGTGCAATATCATAACAACGATTTTAAATCCCGGATAGGAACTGATTATACTTTCTCCACTTTCGAGAAGTATGATATACTAAACCGGAAACTGGCAACATTCATTTTGCACAAGTACAAGAAGAAAGACGTTAGGCTGAAAGATTTGGGTCATGTATTTATGGCTGATTTCGATTTCTACCTAAAAAGCCATGACGGTAACGAACACAACACGACAACCAAATACCTGAAGAACCTGAAGAAGATTTTGAACGTGGGAGTAGTAAACGGTTGGATTGATGAAAATCCATTTGAAGGATATAAGGCTACTTATAAGGACGTGGATAGGATATATTTAACCCAGCCCGAACTTACAACCTTAGAGGAAAAGGATTTTAAACTGGAACGGTTGCAGTTGGTAAAAGACCTTTTTTTGTTCCAATGCTATACCGGGCTTGCCTATTCTGATATGGCCAAGCTGACTACCGGCAATATTTCTCCGGGCATAGACGGAAACAAATGGATTATTACAAGACGGAAGAAAACAGATGTGAGAGCAGCCATACCACTACTGCCAAAGGCACAGGAAATAATTACCAAATATGATGAAGGAGGCAGCAATAGCAACAGACCGTTACTTCCCTGTTATGCTATCCAGAAGTTCAACTCTTACCTGCATGAAATAGCTGATGTATGTGGCATAAATAAGAACCTCACCAGCCATGTGGGAAGAAGAACCTTTGCCACTACTATTGCACTGGCAAATGGTATCGGGCTGGAAACAATAAGCAAGATTTTAGGCCACACCAGCACGAAAATCACTGCACAGTATGCAGTAGTTACAGACCATAAAATCGGGCAGGATATGGCACAGCTTAGTGAAGCTTTGCAAAATAAATCGGCACTGAGAAAGGCAAAATGATTTATACAGGTAAGGTGTCTGGATATATCAGGCATCTTACCCTTTCCAGTATGCTGCAAAAAGTGGGAATAATATAAAAGAGGGATAGTAAGGGAGAGAGCTATTTACTACCCCCACCAGCAGCCCCAAGCCCCAACTTCCTAACAACTGCCCTCTGGTTCTTAAATTCCATACGTGAAACTATCTCATCGAATGAACGTTCCCGAAACTCATAGACTACTTTCTTCTTCTTGATTTTCTTAACAACGGAATATCGTCTATTGGGAGGCATGAACTTTATCAGAGTAAAATCAGGTTCATCCAATTCACAAATTACTTTGTGCTTTACTTTCAGTTTAACATAGCCAAGTGATTTCAGGTTTACCTTAATTCTATCAGCCTGAGACTGGCTAACCCCCAAGATTTTCCCAATAACAGAAAGAGAAAGCCCGATATACTCAGAAATTAATCCCTTGCCAGCAAGTTCGTGAAGTGCACTCTCTTTTAATAATGCTGAACTTCCTGCAAGTTTCTTAACTCTGGCATTTCGGGCTTTTGTTCTCCTTCTTATTTCGTTGTTGATAATAGCCCCATGAACAAAAGCAGTTATGTTCCGGGCATCGTTGGCTATATAAAATACAGCAGCAGTATTATGCCGGAATCCATACCGTTTCCTCAAGCTTTTACATCCTCGTATGTAATACACCCCCATTGTAGCATTGTGACCAATCCAGTTTTCGGTAATGAGTTTTTGCAGATGCTTTCTAAAAGACCTGTTGTCCCTTATACCAAGTAACAACATCAGCCGGGACTTATGTTCCGTTGTCAGAAGGATGTGCCCATCACATGATGCTTTTAAAAGCAAATACAATCCCAATGCCCGGTGCATCTTATTCTTATGGGCAAACTGGATTAGCTCAATAGGGACATGCAAATACTCACGTTTAAACATAGCACAGCCTGTTTAAATTTCTTTAAACGGCTTCCCGGTTCTTACCACGAAACGTATGGAATAATCACATAGCCTCAGAAGCCACAAACACACACTCTAATATTGCCCGACAACATCATGTCAATCGGGGCTTTCGATAAGGCTATTAGCCCTGTATTACCCTTTGGGAAGGGATATTATAATATACAAAAATTTGGGGAGAGTACCAACGAAAAGGAGAGATAAACTTGTGGGGTTAATTCCTTCACTACCAGTTCCTTAGAGCCTCTCAAAACCACCACTCTAATGTAGCAATTTTGATGCCAAAACACCCCTTTCTCCCTCATTTCTAAAAACTTATATAGCTCCTGATGTGTATCGGGGAACAAAACTCAGTCCCGGATTTACCCCGGCTCATCGTTGATAGAAGACCGGTTACCCCCTATTAGATACAAGCTCTTACGGCAATCATTTCACCAGCAAACAAACTATTATGGAGACCAAGATACCTAAGCAACTCCGGCAGCAGTTCATTTCGTTTATCGAAACACATGCTCCCCAACAATTCAGCAATTCATTAAGACGAGTGTTGTTTTCCTTCATGGTTCATGAAGTGAACAAGGGGTTTCACGTTCACTTTGACCGTTTCCTTATTGCTCTGAATGACCTCTTTGACCTACTCAACACTATTGAGGAATACCGGAACAAAATGCTACATCCAGATACAAAGCAGGAAGATGATTCCCGATAAGTTTTACCACGTTCCTGATACGTGGAGGGTTTATGCTGTATTTTGTTTTCTGACATTCATATCCACCATCTTTGGCTGTCAGGTTTCTTTTGAGATTGGTTTTCCCTTGAAACAAAACCCCTGAAAACGAAACATTATTTTTTCGGCAATAGGTCGTGAGGTGTTACACCTAATGCCTCTGCTATTAGAGTAAGATAGGAAACGGAAAAATTCACCTTGCCCAATTCAACCCGGTTAATTTGAGAATAGTCTTTATCATGGCACTTAAAGGCCAAGTCCATTTGTGTCATGTTCTTTGCCAAACGTAGTTCCCTTACCTTTTCTCCTATCTTCCGGAGAAAGGCATCATCCCTGTAATAAACCCTTTTGGACTGTTTTTTCACCCAACAAAGGGAAATTTTAAGGAGAATTGCACATAGGGATAATTCTCCTTAAATTAGCTTCACTTTAATTGCTTATGAAGTACCTATTATTAATACCCTCGATTTTCTTCTTTTCCTGTCACACCAAAATAAAGGATAAACTCATTGAGGTTTCCATTGATGGACAGACCACCATTAAAGTACCTGATAATATTGGCTTGTATAAGCCAAATGATATTATTCTCGTAAGGGTGAGGACAGTTGACAAGAACCCTGAAACCAACGTCTATTTTGCATGGGGGAAATATAGTGAATGGGCAGAAAGAAACGGGCAAGGGACTCTTCCACCTACAACAACTGAATACAAAGGGTCATCAAGAATTGATACTTGGTACACAAAAGCCATTGTGCTATATACCGATGAACCATGACCTGCTTTCTAACACCTTTGTAGAAAAAATTGTACATGCCATGACCAATGAAATGATTCAGCTAAAGCTAACTCAGTATATGGATTTGTATGGCCAGAAGGAAGCCGTTTCACTGATGCAAAAGCTTGGCAGTTCAAAATTATTTATGGATAATATTAATATAGCAATCCAAAGACATGAAGTTCCCAATTCGAAAACCATAAACAATATTATTCATAGCTCCCATATTTCTTTTCTGCTGGCTGGTAAAAGAAAAATTTATTTTGCTTCACTTTTCTTTTTGCTAACCCTGTATAGAAATTATGAACAGTTAGGCTTTCCCATTGACGAGTTAGGTTTTTCAAGAAGTCTACTCGAGATATGTGAGGACTATGTCAGATAGGGGGTAAAGGAAACAAAAAAAGTGCAGCCAAGATAGCACCGGCACAAGGCCAAGCTGCACACCATAAACACAGCCCCTACACACACAAGGCCATCATTTATGTGTCACCTACAACCCCGGTGCTATTCCCTTGCTTTCTTTTTTCTGTTTTTCTTTTAAAATGTTTACCATGAAAAAGACGTTGAGACTTCCCAGAGGCTCACAGATTGCTATTGAGCAATGGAGTCGGGATAATTATCCATTGCCTGTAATTCCCCGTTATGTTTATAGCAAGCATCTAAGGAGAAGGGCTAAATACAGGTACAGGAACGGCACTGTGGTTATTGATATTGGGAATGGCTGGTATGTTCATAGCTTCAGAAATGGTATCAGGATGCTATCTGTATTGCCTTTTTGAATGAGAGCAACAGGGAGGCTTTAAATGTTCTCTATGATACTTCAAAATGTGTGCAGGGAGCAGGAAGTTTTTCTGCATTATATGACCATCTTTAATTTTATGGCTTAATAACAAAGTATGTTTATTTTCAGGTAAGAATATCATTTCAAGGTTTCTAAAACGGTAACTAAATGATTTCAGTTCAACATAACACAATGTATTTCAACAGAATTTCTCGTTGGTTCAAGTCCAGCAGGGGGAGCCAGAAAAAGGCCGGCAGTGATGCTGGCCTTTTGTCATTTTATAACTTTTCATCCCAAAATAATTTCATACTATCTCCTTTGCGAAGGGTTAAATCATCCCGACTTTAGTTAGTGGGTCATCCCGATTCATATCGGGACAGGGGGCTTAAAAAAGGTCGGTAATTACAACGGTCCTTTGTCATTGCATGATCTTTCAAACTTAAAAAACACTTTTTCAGCCCCTTGTGTGAAGGGTTAGAGCAGCTGACTGTTAATCGAGGGTCGTTGGTTAATTGTTTTAACCACAGAGGCACAGAGACACAAAGAGGAAAAGCTACTTTTATTTATCCCGGCTGGTGCTGAAAACTAATACCCGTTGGCGATGCCGGTCATAAGTTTACATCGGGTGCCTGCTTTCGTAATATCATTGTATTGAACTGTTTTGGATCTTCCATGTTTCTGTCCGCCAGGAGTTTCGCCCACAAACGCTATATCCAAAAAAACTCCGGAGGCGAGACTAGGAGTCTGAGCTTCTGAAAACATAAAAAATATAATCATAAAGCCATTTTAAAATAATTAGCAAGCTCTTTATCCTCAAAATAAACATAACAACCTTTCATACCTCTTGTAAATAAAGTACGATAGGTGTTTTTGATAATTGCTCTTAAGGTTTCTTTAGCGCTTTCCGGGTCCTTTTCCAATAACTTTTTATACCCTCTTACCGACCGGTCTGATTTTGCACGGGCTGCCGGCTGGGTCAGTACCCGTCCATCTTTGAATACCATGTCAAGGCCTACAATTACTCCAATATAATCGACTTCCAGTCCCTGGCAGGTATGGATGCACCCTATCTCATTGATCGAATCAGGGCTTACTATCCACAAACTTCCATCTGTCGTCAAATTCCATTTCATCTTGAAGTTATACTCCGGCAAGATGACATCATAAGCTTCCTTTTTCGTTTTACTGGGCCATTCCCAGCAATAGCCGGCCACCATCCTTGATTTATTATTGATCCTGTTTTTTTCTAATATAGCATTCCGAAGCTCATTCGGATTGTCAAATACCTTAAAGTCATATTCAAATTGATCAAGTCTTGGGTTGGCCGTTTCCCTGATCTGTAATACATGATCCAGCCAGGCCAGGTAACCGTCCGAACCATTACATCGGAACTGTGAACTGAGCTCCGTTTCATAAACTTCTGCATTTTCACGACCCGCCCACTTTTTTATTTCCCCGATAGTACCGATATCATTGAGGGTTACACGCTGATCCTCATCTATAAAAAAAATACTGAAACGGGCAGCATTGATCAGTTCCTTAACCTGGTTGTCGCCCAAGTTCCCGTATAATCCGGATTTTTCATTAAGCCGGTGGGCTTCGTCAATAATCAAAGTATCAAATGTATTTTTCTTTACTCCAAAATACCCTCCAGAGCCTTTAAACAGGTTTTCTATATACGTTTTCTTGAAACTCCCTGTAAGTTTACTAAGGTATACAGCCCTCGGCGCTGCATTTTTAGATACGAATTGTGCATATAAACCGGTTTTAAGTAATGCAGCCAGCAGATTAATAGCCACCACTGATTTCCCTGTACCGGGACCTCCTTTTACAATTAATACTTTTTTGTTTTTATTCCCGGATTTTCGTGCTAAGGCCAAACCGGTTTCAAAAACAATCTTCTGATCATCGATCATTGTGAATTCCGGATTTCCTTTCAACATGCCAGCAACTGTATCGGCTAACATTTTGGAGGGTCGAATCTTACCCTTTTCAATTCGGTACAATATTTTGGTCCAGTCGCCAAAACGCACAAATTTTTTAATGAATTCCCGAAGTAAAACAGTCTCTCCTCTTAAAAATACCGGTGCCTTTTCTATATACTCCTTGTAGTGCTCATGCCTGATAATCTCATCGGGCTGGTAATTATGTAAATATGCACAAGGTTGAAGATTGATATTTTCGTTCGCAACTGTTTCATTGAAGTTTTGCAGAAGCATTGCGTACGACCATGCCTGGTAAGAGGGATGTGTAAGTTCCCGGATATTTTTGCCTACAAAGGAATTAACCAGACCATCCTTTTAAGAAAGGGTTGCTTCAGACCATTGTTTCAGTTCAATGATTATGGCATACTCCTGTTTCTCTGCCCCTAAGCCGGTTAACAGAAAATCAAGCCGCTTCCCAGATTGAGGTAATTGATATTCAATTGCGACTCCGCAATCATCCGGTATCTCGGGATCGTTCAATGCACGATCCATATATAACATGGAATTTTTCCATGCTTCTATTTCCCTTGGCGAAGTACTTCTGTTGAGGTTTTTTTTGAAAAACTCCAGAATGCGATGTTCAATTCTGTCACTTAAAACATCCTCAGCAAAACCAGACTTCGTGGCTTGATAAACGATCATGCGTAGTAACTATAACTTATCATATTTTGTTGCATTTCCTTTTGCCTTATTGACTGGGTACTTCACGCCGTTTTTCTTCAATTTCTCGTGGACTATTTCAATTATATTCAGTTGAAACTTATTGGCCAGGAGTATGGCATAATTTAGGATATCAGCCAACTCATCTTTTACCTGTTCTTTATCAGCATCCGCCGCATCTTTCCATAAGAAAATTTCATTCAACTCGCTAGCTTCAATTGAAAGTGCCAGAGCCAGATCCTTTGCATTATGAAATTGTTCCCAGTCTCTTTCATTTCTGAAACGCACTACTTCTTCGATTAGCTGTTCAAGTTCGTTCATCTTGTTTTTGGACTGAAAGTTAAGGATTTCTGTCCTCCCCTTGATTTCGTCATCGAACTCTCTCATCAAAAGATCGCCCGGGCATGACCCGGGAACTAATTTATTTCTCTTCTGGTTGATGCTGAAAACAATACCCGTTGGCAATACTGGTCATATGTTTGCAGCGCGTACCTGCCTTCGCCTTTGTTGGTGTTTCCCGCTATCTAAGTACGTCTGCAAACATAAAAAATATAAGGGAGCACCAACAAGATAATAGCTAATCACGATAATGTGTTAAAAACCCCAACCTGTCCTTTCCTGTTTCATAAAAAGCCGCAGACGAATATTTATATTCTTCCGGTAACGAACATACACCAGCCCGCACCGGGTTCCAATGGATATATTCCAGTTTTTGCAGAAACACCGCAGCAGTCCGCAGTTCCACT